>NZ_QIRF01000010.1 GCF_003332825.1 Dyella sp. C9
CGCGATCCAAAAACACCCAGGCCCCGTCGCTGCCGCGGGGCGCGCACCGGCGGCGCTCCTACACCGCGAACCACACGGTGGCAGCCCTCCCGGTGTGCGACCGCTTTTGGCCGGAATCTCTCCGTGCACTTGCATGCGCATCCACCGAAGCCGCTGCGACCCGCCAGAGATGTCGCCCCGCCATGACCGCCGCTGAACACGCGTCGCACCCGTCGTGCTGTTTGGCGCAATAATTTGCGATGATCAACGGCCACCCATTGCTGTTGTGATGTACATGACGACTCCGTCCAAGAGCCGCCTCGGTCCGCTTCCCTACCTGATCTTTTCCTCGCGCTGGTTGCAGCTGCCGCTGTACCTGGGCCTCATCGTTGCCCAGGCCATCTACGTGGTGCAGTTCCTCAAGGAGCTCTGGCACCTGGTGGACACCACCTTGCTTGGCCACGTGGCCGAAGGTGCGACCGAAAGCGCCGAAACCACCATCATGCTCACGGTGTTGGGCCTGATCGACGTGGTGATGATTTCCAACCTGCTGGTGATGGTGATCGTCGGTGGCTACGAGACTTTCGTGTCGCGCCTGAAGCTGGAGAACCATCCGGATCAGCCTGAGTGGCTGTCGCACGTGAATGCCACGGTGCTGAAGGTGAAGCTGGCGATGGCGATCATCGGCATCTCCTCGATCCACCTGCTGGCCACTTTCATCAAGGCGGCCTCGCTGGATTCGGAAACCATCAAGTGGCAGGTGCTGTTGCACCTGGCCTTCGTGGTTTCGGCGCTGGCCCTGGCCTTCATCGATCGCATCATGCAGCCGGCCGGCAAGGCGCAGCCGCACTGATGCGAAGGCAACGACGCGGGCCGCGCGTCGTTGCCTCCCGGCGGGTTATTGCTACGCTTGGCGCTCTCGCCAGCCTGTGAACGGAGCCTCGCGTGGAGCGGCGCTATATCCTCGCCCTGGACCAGGGCACCACCAGTTCCCGCGCGATCCTGTTCGACCACGCAGGCTCGGTGGTCGGCACGGCACAGCGCGAATTCGCCCAGATCTTTCCCGAGCCGGGCTGGGTGGAGCACAACCCGCGAGAGATCCTGACCAGCGTACTGGTGACGGTGACCGAGCTGCTGGCCAATACCCAGGTCGAGCTGGCTGAGATCGCTGCGATCGGCATCACCAACCAGCGCGAGACCACCGTGGTATGGGACAAGGCCACCGGCCAACCCATCCACAACGCCATCGTGTGGCAGTCGCGGCAGAGCGTCGGCATTTGCGAGCAATTGCAGCGTGACGGTCACGAGGCCCTGGTACGCGAACGTACCGGTCTGCTGATCGATGCGTATTTCTCCGCCACCAAGCTGCGCTGGATCCTCGATCACGTCGACGGCGCACAGCAGCGTGCCGCGCGTGGCGAACTGCTGTTCGGCACCATCGACAGCTGGCTGATCTGGAATCTCAGCGGCGGCACCGCACACGTCACCGACGTCAGCAACGCGGCGCGCACCTTGCTCTACGACATCCATCGTCGGCGGTGGGACGACGACCTGCTGCACATGCTGCGCATTCCACGCGCGATGCTGCCGGAGGTGCGTTCAAGCAGCGAGGTGTACGCGCATACGGCGCCGGCCCAGTTCTTCGGTGCACGCGTGCCGATCGCCGGTGTGGCCGGTGACCAGCAGGCGGCGCTGTTCGGACAGGGCTGCTTTGCGCCCGGCATGGCCAAGAATACGTACGGCACCGGCTGCTTCATGCTGATGCATACCGGCAGCAAGGCCGTGCCGTCCCGCCATGGCTTGTTGACCACCATCGCCTGGCAATTGGGCGATCGCGTGGAGTACGCGCTGGAGGGCAGCATCTTCGTCGCCGGCTCGGTCATCCAGTGGTTGCGCGACGGCCTGCGCATGCTCGATCGGGCGAGCGACTCGCAAGCCTATGCCGAACGCGTGGCGTCCAGCGACGGCGTGTACGTGGTGCCGGCGTTCGTCGGCCTGGGCGCACCTTACTGGCGCAGCGACGTACGTGGCGCCGTGTTCGGCCTGAGCCGCGGAACAAGCAAGGAACACTTCGTGCGCGCGGCGCTGGAATCCATGGCCTACCAGTCGCGCGATGTGCTTACGGCGATGGAAGCGGACGCCGGCATTGCGCTGAAGGAACTGCGCGCCGATGGCGGTGCCATCGCCAATGACTTCATGGCGCAGTTCCAGAGCGACATGCTGGGCGTGCCCGTATTGCGCCCGCGCGTGCAGGAAACCACTGCGCTGGGTGCGGCGTATCTGGCGGGCCTGGCTGTGGGCTTCTGGAAGGACTGCGAGGAAATCGGCCGCCTGTGGCAGGTGGATCGTCGCTTCGTGCCGCAGATGCCGGCCGAGGAGCGAGACCGGCTCTATGCCGGCTGGCAGGACGCGGTGAATGCCACGATGGGCTTCAGGGTGCCGTGATTGCGGGGCCCCTCGAGGGCGTCATCCCGGCGGAGGCCGGGATGGTGGAGCGGACTGGAGCAAGGACGGGCGCGCATGCCTGAGGGGCCTGCGCGCCGTCGCCCTGCCGGCAAGCCGTCAGCCCAGCGCGTAGCCGAACTGTTCCTTGAACTCCGCGGCGAACTGCGCGTAGTCGAAGTGCTGGTTCTGCGTGCCCGGGTGCTCGACCTTGAGCGCGCCCATCAGCGATGCCATGCGGCCGACGGTCGGCCAGTCCTTGCCACCCATGATGCCGAAGATCAGGCCGGCGCGATAAGCGTCGCCGCAACCGGTCGGGTCGATCACCTGGCGCTCGCGAGCGGCCGGGATCTCGTGGGTGATGCCGTCGGTGTAGATCAGCGAGCCACGCGGACCCTGGGTCACGATGTAGGCCTTCACGCGCGAGGCGATCTCCTGCGCGCTCCAGCCGGTGCGCTGCTGCAGCAGCTGCGACTCGTAGTCGTTGACGATGACGTAGGTGGCCTTCTCGATCATCGAGCGGAACTCGGCGCCGTCGAACAGCGGCATGGCCTGGCCCGGATCGAAGATGAAGGGCACGCCGCGCGCGGCGAACTCGTCCACGTGCTGCAGCATGGCGTCACGGCTGTCCGGTGCCACGATGGCGAAGCTGATCTCGGGGATGTCGCGCACGTGGTTGGTATGCGCGCTGAGCATCGCACCCGGATGGAAGGCGGTGATCTGGTTGTTGTCCAGGTCAGTGGTGATGAAGCACTGCGGGGTGAACTGGTCTTCGAACTCGCGCACGTAGTCCAGGCGGATGCCGAACTTCTGCATGTGGGCACGGTACGGTGCGAAGTCCTGGCCGACGGTGGCCACCGGCAGCGGATCGGCGCCCAGCAGGCGCAGGTTGTACGCGATGTTGCCGGCGCAGCCGCCGAACTCGCGCCGCATCCGTGGCACCAGGAACGACACGTTCAGGATGTGCACCTGGTCGGGCAGGATATGGTTCTTGAACTGGTCCTGGAACACCATGATGGTGTCGTAGGCGAGCGATCCGCAGATGACGGCAGACATGGTGCGAGGAGTTTCCCTGGCAGTTGGACGGACAGGCCGGGCACGACAGGTCCCCGCCCGGCTCAAAGTTCCAGATCATACCGGCATCCGCGTCGGCCTGCGACTTTCTTGCGAGCGGGCGCTACCCGGGCAAGGGCCGAAAACGCGCATATCATCGCGTAGACAAAGGCTTTCTTAACGAGATTGTCCTTGCGATCCGGGGGTTTGCTGACTAGACTGGCGCGCTTACTTTTTAGCCAGAGCCGGCGCGCGGCGGACCCATGTTCAAGAAGTTTCGCGGATTTTTCTCCAACGACATTTCGATCGACCTCGGCACGGCCAACACCCTCATTTACGTACGGGGTCAGGGCATCGTCCTGAACGAACCGTCGGTGGTGGCGATCCGCCAGGACCGTGGTCCGGGCGGCCCGCGCGCGGTTGCCGCCGTGGGCAGCGACGCCAAGAAGATGCTGGGTCGTACCCCGGGCAACATCGCCACCGTGCGTCCGATGAAGGACGGCGTGATCGCCAACTTCTCCATGACCGAGGCGATGCTGCAGCACTTCATCAAGCAGGTGCACAAGTCGCGCATGCTGCGCCCCAGCCCGCGCGTGCTGGTGTGTGTGCCCTGCGGCTCCACCCAGGTGGAACGCCGCGCCATCAAGGAATCGGCCGAAGGCGCCGGCGCCCGCGACGTGTTCCTGATCGAGGAGCCCATGGCCGCTGCGATCGGCGCCGGCATCCCGGTGCACGAGGCGCGCGGCTCCATGGTGCTGGACATCGGCGGCGGTACCTCCGAAGTGGCGGTGATCTCGCTGAACGGGATCGTCTACTCGCAGTCCGTGCGCGTGGGCGGTGATCGCTTCGACGAGGCCATCATCAACTACGTGCGCCGCAACCACGGCACCCTGATCGGTGAGTCCACCGCCGAGCGCATCAAGCTGGAAATCGGTTGCGCGTTCCCGCAGGCCAACGTCAAGGAGATCGAGATCTCCGGCCGTAACCTGGCGGAAGGCGTGCCGCGCATGTTCACCATCAACTCCAACGAGGTGCTGGAAGCGCTGCACGAGCCGCTGTCGGGCATCGTGGCCGCGGTGAAGTCGGCGCTGGAGCAGACCCCGCCGGAGCTGTGCTCCGACGTGGCCGAGCGCGGCATCGTGCTCACCGGCGGCGGCGCCCTGCTGCGCGACCTCGATCGCCTGATCTCCGAGGAAACCGGCCTGCACGTGCAGGTGGCCGACGAGCCGCTGACCTGCGTGGCCCGTGGCGGCGGCAAGGCGCTGGAGCTGATCGATCAGCACGGCAGCGACTTCTTCGCTCCCGAATAATCCATACGACAGGGGTCGGGTAGACCATGGCGCTTGCGCGCGAGGAATCCTCGCCCCTGTTTGCCGGCACTGCCGCCGGAACGCTCAGGCTCATCCTTTATCTCGCGCTGGCCATGGTGCTGATGGTGCTCGACCATCGCAACGGCTGGATCTGGCGCCTGCGCTACACCACCTCGGTGCTGGTCGAGCCGGTCTACCGGCTGGCCAGCATGCCGGCCAACGGCATGCGCGCGGTCAGCGTGGCCTTTGCCGACCGCAACATGCTCACCGAGCAGAACCAGCGCCTGCGCGAAGACCTGCTGCTGGCCAACGCCAAGCTCAACCGCATGGCGGCCGTGGCCGAGCAGAACCAGCGCCTGAAGGAGCTGCTGGATACCCAGCACAGCCTGGACCTCAACGTGCAGCTGGCCCGCGTGATCGACGTGGACCTGGGCAATACCCGCCATCGCATGCTGATCAACGTCGGTGCACGTGACGGCGTGAAGACCGGCCAGGTGGTCATCGATGCCCACGGCATCATGGGCCAGGTGGTCGAAGTGATGCCGCGCACCTCGCAGGTGATGCTGGTGACCGATCCCGACCATGCCGTGCCGGTGGTGATCGAGCGTACCGGCCTGCGCACGGTGGCCTACGGCACCCGCGAAGGCGACACGTTGAGCCTGCCCAACATTTCCATGGCGTCGGACGTGCATCCGGGCGACAAGCTGCTCAGCTCGGGCCTGGGCGGGCGCTTCCCGCCAGGCTTCCCGGTGGGCGAGATCCGCAGCGTGGAACCGGCTGCCTCGGGCATGTTCCTAGAAGGGCGTGCACGCCCGGCCGCCGACCTGGACCGCAGCGACGACGTGCTGGTGTTGCACGACCTTGCCGAGCCGGTGGGTCCGCCGGAACCGGCCACGCCCGCGGGTCCCCCGGCTGACCTGGCGCCGGCCCCTGCGCCGGCCTCCAGTGCAGCGACGGCGCCGAAGGCGTTGACGCCCGCCGCGGTGGCGCCGGCTTCCAGCAGCGCGGGAGTGCAGCCATGAACAAGCAACGTATCGGCCTGCTGTGGTTCATCGGTTCGCTGGTGTTCGCGCTGATGTCCATGCTGGTGCCGCTGCCGGCGCCGCTGCAGCCGTTCAAGCCGTATTGGCCGGCGCTGTTCCTGCTCTACTGGGCGCTGGAATCGGGCGACCAGCGGGTGAACCTGGGCCTGGCGTTCTGCATCGGCCTTTGTGCCGACCTGCTCGACGGCGTGCTGCTGGGCGAGCAGGCCATGCGCCTGTGCGCGCTGGTATTCATCGCGCTGCGCTTCCGCTCGCGCCTGCGCTTCTTCCCGATGTGGCAGCAGACCCTGGCCGTGCTGGCCCTGCTGCTCAACGACCGCGTGCTGCAGCTGATCGTGCGCACCTTCGCCGGTGAGTCGCTGCCGCCGGCCAGCTGGTGGATCTCGCCGTTCGTTGGCGCCGCGTTGTGGCCGTTCCTGTTCCTGCTCATGGACGACCTGCGCATGCGCCTGCGGCTGCAGTAGCGCCCATGGCCCTGAAGCGACGCTCGATCAAGGATTCCCGCGGCGAAAGCACGCTGTTCCGCGTGCGCGCGCTGGTCGGCTTTACGCTGATCCTGATGGGCCTGGGCGTGCTGGTGGCGCGCTACTACTACCTGCAGGTGCAGCGCCACGACGAGTTCGCGCTGCGCTCGGAGAACAACCGCGTGAAGCCGCGCGCGATCGCGCCAGCCCGCGGCCTGATCTACGACCGCAACGGCGTGCTGCTGGCCGACAACGTGCCGGCGTTCCGTCTCGAAGTGGTGCCGGAGCAGGTGAAGGACATGTCCGCCATGCTCGACCAGCTGCGCGAAGTGGTGCCGCTGGGCGACGACGACATGGATGCCTTCAGGAAGCAGCTCAAGCAGAACCGCCGCTTCGACAGCGTGCCGCTGAAACTGCACCTCACCGAGGATGAGATCGCCCGTTTCGCCATCAACCGCTGGCGTTTCCCGGGCGTGGACGTGGTGCCGTACCTCACCCGGCGCTACCCCTATGGTCCGCTGTTCGCGCACGTGGTCGGCTACGTGGGCCGCATCGATGCCGATGACCTGACCCGTCTCGATGCCGACCGCTACAAGGGCACCAGCCACGTGGGCCGCAGCGGGCTGGAGCGCTCCTACGAGGACATGCTGCACGGCGAGCCCGGCTACGAGCTGGTCGAGGTCAACGCCGACGGCCGCGTGCAGCGCGTGCTGGAAACCCATGCGCCGGTGCCGGGCAAGAACCTGTACCTGAGCATCGATGTGCGCGTGCAGAAGGCTGCCACCGAGGCGTTCCAGGGGCGCCCGGGCTCGGCGGTGGCGATCGATCCGCGCAACGGCCAGGTGCTGGCCATGGTCAGCGTGCCCAGCTTCGACCCCAACCTGTTCGTCAACGGCATCAGCAAGGCCGACTACACCGGCTATATGAGTGCCGAGGACAAGCCGCTGCTCAACCGCGCGCTGAAGAGTGCCTATCCGCCGGGCTCGACGGTGAAGCCGTTCCTGGCGCTGGGTGGCCTGGAGATGGGCATACGCCGGCCCGAGGACACGGTGCTGTCCACCGGCGAGTTCTGCATTCCGGGGCAGCAGCGTTGCTACCGCGACGACGTCCGCGGGGGCAACGGTACGGTGAACATGGTGCGAGCCATCCAGCTCTCCACCAACACCTACTTCTACAAGCTCGCGCTGGACATGGGCATCGACCGCCTCAGCTCGTGGATGGGAAGCCTGGGCTTCGGCAAGAAGACCGGTATCGACCTGCTGGGCGAGGCCGAGGGCATCCTGCCGTCGCGCGAGTGGAAAGCCACGCGCAGCAAGTACCCGTGGTTCCAGGGCGAGACGGTGATCGCGGGTATCGGCCAGGGTTACTGGAACGTCACCGCGCTGCAGCTGGCGCATGCCATCGCCACGTTTGCGGGTCGCGGCACTCCCTACGCGCCACGGCTGGTGATGGCAACCTCGGCGGTGAAGGAACGGCCGGTTCCCATGCCGAACCCGCCCACCGGGCCGACGCTGATCCACAAGGCCCATGACTGGGACGTGGTGAACCAGGGCATGCTGGCGGTGGTCAACGAGGTGGGCGGTACGGCCAAGGGCCAGTTCACCGGATTCCCTTACCTGGTGGCCGGCAAGAGCGGTACCGCGGAACGTTTCTCCCGCCGCAGCAACGACTACGACACCAACAAGAACACCGCGTACCTGGCTGCGCGCCACCGCGCGTGGTTCATGGGTTATACGCCGGCCGAGTCGCCGCGCATTGCCGTGGTCGCCATGCTGGAAGCCGGCGCCTGGGGTGCGCAGGACGCCGGTCCGATCGTGCGCAAGGTGATGGAGGCCTGGCTGGCATCCACCGGTGGCCCGGTGCCGCCGAAGAACACGCCCGAGGGCGGGCCGAGTCCCGCGTCCAGCGTGCCGGAGGTGCCTGAGGACACTCCGGTCGCCATCCCGGCCGACATGTCCGCCATGCCCGCAGACAATTCCAGCGTCGCACCCGATGACGGAGGCACCCCATGATCGACGCCCTCCAGGCCCGCCTCGGGCGCTTCCTGCGCCGCGTGATGACGCGGCCGCGCATCGACCTGCCGCTGGCCTTTGGTTTGTTGCTGCTGTCGGCCACGGGACTGGTGACGCTGTACAGCGCCAGTGGCGGCAACATGTCGATGATCGGCGGCCAGGCCGGCCGCTTCGTGATGGGCGCGATCCTGGTGCTGCTGATTTCGCGCATCCCGCCGCCGGTGCTACGCAGCTGGACGCCCTGGCTGTACGCCGGCAGCGTGGCCCTGCTGCTGGTGGTGGCGGGGCTGGGTGAGATCCGCAGCGGTTCCAAGCGCTGGTTGAACCTGGGTGTGCTGTCGTTCCAGCCGTCGGAGCTGCTCAAGCTCACCATGCCGATGATGGTGGCCTGGTACCTGCATCCACGGCAGCTGCCGCCGCGCTGGAAGGACATCCTCGTGGTCGGCATCCTGATCGGCATTCCCGCCGGCCTGATTGCCGAGCAGCCCGACCTGGGCACCGCGCTGCTGGTCTCGGCCGCGGGCGCGTTCGCGCTGTTCCTGTCCGGCATGGCCTGGTGGAAGATCGGCAGCCTGCTGGCGGTGGTGGGCTCGATGGTGCCGGTGGCCTGGCACTTCATGCACGACTACCAGCGCAATCGCGTGCTCACCCTGCTCAACCCCGAGTCCGATCCATTGGGCAACGGCTGGCACATCATCCAGTCGCAGATCGCGGTGGGCTCGGGCGGCATGTTCGGCAAGGGCTGGCAGCAAGGCACGCAGTCGCGCCTGGATTTCCTGCCCGAGCACACCACCGACTTCATCTTCGCGGTGTTCTCCGAGGAATTCGGCCTGGTCGGCGTGATCGCGCTGATGCTGCTGTATGCCTTCATCATCGGCCGCTGCCTGTGGATCGCGATGGAGGCGCGCGACACCTATTCGCGCCTGCTGGCCGGTGCGATCGGCATGAGCTTCTTCGTATACGTGTTCGTCAACGGCGGCATGGTCGCCGGCATGCTGCCGGTGGTGGGTGTGCCGATGCCGCTGGTCAGCTACGGCGGCACCTCGGCGGTGTCCTTGCTGACCGGCTTCGGCGTGCTGATGTCCATCTACGCCAACCGCAAGATGCACGACTGAAGCGAGTGGGGCGCGTCGCGCGCGTGCCCCGGTATCCCGCAAAAACACCGGTTTTCGCCGCGCCCGCGTGCTAGGCTTTGCGCCGAAGCCGTTCACGACAGCGAAGTCCTACATGCGCTTGATTCCCGCGTCGCTCCCCATTCGTCGCCTCGTCGCCACGCTGGGCCTGCTCTTCGCCGCGGCAAGCCTGCCAGCCCTTGCAGAAACCCATCCCGGCCAGGACCAACTGGTCAGCGAAGTGGCGCGCGACACCGGCAAGGACCCGCAGGCGCTCAACGCCCTGCTCGACGGCGCGGTGAAGCAGCAGAGCATCCTCGATGCGATCAGTCGTCCCGCCGAGGCCAAGCCGTGGAAGGACTATCGACCGATCTTCCTCACGCCCCAGCGCATCAACGACGGCATTGCCTTCTACCGCGCCCATCGCGCACTGCTGGAGAGCACCGGCCGGCAGTACGGCGTGGCGCCCGAATACATCGTGGCCATCATCGGCGTGGAGACCTACTACGGCCGCAACACCGGCAAGTACAAGGTGCTCGACGCGCTGGTCACGCTGGGCCTGTACTACCCGCCGCGCGCCACGTTCTTCCGCGACCAGCTCAAGACGCTGCTGGAGTTGCCCGACAACCATCTCGCCGGCCCGGTGAACACGCTCACCGGCTCCTACGCCGGCGCGCAGGGCTGGGGACAGTTCATGCCCTCCAGCATCCGCGACTTCGGCGTGGACGCCGACGGCGATGGCCGCATCGACCTGAAGAATTCGCTGCCCGACATCTTCGCCAGCATCGCCAACTATTTCGCCAAGCACGGCTGGCAGGCCGGTGGCCCGGTGGCCGTACCGGCGCAGGCCGATGGCGCGGCACGGCCGATCAGCGTGAAGGACTCGCGCCCGCAGTGGCCGATCGAGCAATTGCAGGCCTGGGGCTATACGCTGGCGCCGGGGCTCAGTCCTGGCCAGCCCAGCAGCCTGCAGTCGTTGCAGGGGGCCGATGGCACGGAATACTGGGCCACCTTCCAGAATTTCTACGTGATCACCACGTACAACCGTAGTCCGCTGTACGCGCTGGCGGTGCACCAGCTGGCGCAAGCGATTGCCGAGGGGGCAGGTGTGACGGAAGCCATGCAATGAAGTGGCAGCGTGCGCTGCCGCTCCTGCTTATCGCACTGCTGGCCGGCTGCAGCGGCAGCAAGCCCCGTCCCTCCAGCCCACACGGCGGCTCCACTTCACGCGGCGGCACGTCCTCGTCCAGCGGCAGCAGTGGCGGTGGTATCTACGACGACACCAGCCGGCCGCAGAGCAGCCGCTATCGCGACAGCAGCGACAGCGTGCCCGACCCGCTGCCGCCGGAAGTCGTCGACAAGATCCCCGAGCCGGTGCCGAAGCTGGAGCCGCGCGCGCTGTACGGCAACAAGACGCCGTACACCGTGCTGGGCCAGACCTACAACGTGCTGTCCAGCCCCGGCGGCTACGTGGAGCGGGGCATCGCCTCGTTCTATGGCAACAAGTTCCACGGGTACAAGACCTCCAGCCTGGAGGACTACGACATGTACCAGTTCACCGCCGCGCACAAGACGCTGCCGCTGCCGAGCTACGCACGGGTGACCAACCTGGAGAATGGCAAGAGCGTGATCGTCCGCATCAACGACCGCGGCCCCTTCCACGACAACCGCCTGATCGACCTGTCCTACGCCGCCGCCGTGAAGATCGGCGTGTGGCCCAAGGGCACCGGCCTGGTCGAGGTGCGCGCGATCGACCCCAGCCAGCCGCTCAACGCCCAGACCCTGCCGCCGCCACCGCCGCCGCCCAAACCTGCCAGTCCGGGGCCAGGAATCTACCTGCAGGTCGGTGCATTCTCCGACGTGAGCAACGCCGAACGGGTGGCCCAGCAGCTGCGCGCGGCCAATTTTGCGCCAGTACAGGTGGTGGATGCCCAAATCAACGGTCGCAACATCCGTCGCGTGCGCGTTGGGCCCCTGGCCAGCGTCGACCAGGCCGACGATGTCACCTCACGTATCGAGGGTATGGGGCTGCCACGGCCGCAGGTCGCGGTAGACTGACGTATTGAAATTCAGGCGGCGTCTCACGCGCCGCCATACAGCATTGGATAGAACCGAACGATGAAGCTGATCCGCCGTACCCTGTCTTCGCTCGCCGTCGCCGCCCTGGTCGTCGGTACCGCCTTTGCCCAGCAGAACCCGCCCACGCCGCCCAAGCCCGCCCCGGTGCCGCGCCCGGTGATGCCCGAGGCACCGGTGCCGCCGCCGCCGGACGTGGACGGCAAGACCTGGGTGCTGATGGATTACGCGACCGGCCAGGTGCTGGCCTCGAAGGATCCGGACGTACGCGTGGAGCCGGCCTCGATCACCAAGATCATGACCGACTACGTGGTCTCGGCCGAGATCGCCAACGGCAAGGTCAAGATGACCGACCCGGTGACCATCAGCGAAAACGCCTGGCGCGGCGGCGGCGCGGCTACCGACGGCTCCACCAGCTTCCTCAAGCTCAACAGCCAGGTGCCGCTGAAGGACCTGCTGTACGGCCTGATCATCCAGTCCGGCAACGACGCCGCGATCGCGCTGGCCGAGCACACCGCCGGTTCCGAGCCCGCCTTCGCCAACCTGATGAATGCCTACGCCAAGCAGCTGGGCATGACCAACTCGAACTTCGAGAACGCCTCCGGCTACCCGATCGCCAACCACTACACCACCGCGCGCGACATCGCGATCCTCTCGCGCGCGCTGATCCACGACTTCCCCGAGGACTATGCGATCTCGGCGATCAAGGATTTCGAGTGGAACGGCATCAAGCAGCACAACCGCAACCTGCTGCTGTGGCGCGACCCGACCGTGGACGGCATCAAGACCGGCCATACCGCGGCCGCCGGCTACTGCCTGGCCGCCTCGGCCAAGCAGGGTGACTCGCGCATGATCGCCATCGTGATGGGCGCCACCAACGAAAAGGCGCGCGCGGACTCCGCGCTGGCGCTGATGAACTACGGTTTCCGCTTCTACGAGACCCACAAGCTGTACGACGGCGGCAAGCCGCTGGCCACGCCCAAGCTGTGGAAGGGCGCGGCCAACCAGCTGTCGCTGGGCGTCGCCGACAACGTGCTGGTCACCGTCAAGCGCGGCGACTACGACAAGCTCAAGGCCACCATGGACGTCCCGGCCACGCTGATCGCCCCGTTCACCAAGGGCCAGCAGGTGGGTACGCTGCGCATCACGCTGGACGGCCAGCCGGTGCAGAACGTGCCGCTGGTGGCCCTGGAAGATGCTCCGCAGGCCGGCTTCTTCGGACGCCTGTGGGACAGCATCATGCTGTGGTTCCATAGCGACAAGAAGCCTGACGCGAAGTGATGGAGGTGGCGTGATGCGCGATATCGATACCATCCAGGCCCAGCAGGAAGGCCAGGGTTTCCAGTTTCCCGGTGAGTTCGAGATCACCGCCATGGGCCATGCCACGGCGGACCTCAAGACCCGCGTGCCGCAGATCCTTGAGGGCATCGGCCTGCACGTGCTGCATGAGACGGTGAAGCACCGCCACTCGCGCGAGGGCAACTTCCTCTCGGTGACGGTGAGCTTCCGTTGCGATACCCGCGAGCAGTACGACCTGGCCCATTCGGCGCTGCGCGCTGACCCGGATATCCGCTACACCCTGTAATACGTCCAGGCCTGGCGGGCCGACCGCGCCCGCCAGGCGGTGACTTCCGGCCCTTGCAAGGGTCGGCTCACGGCCGCAAATACTTGGCTCCATCCCCAGGCTTTCCCCCATGTCCCTCCCGCTCAAAGTCCGTCGTCTCGGTCGCCAGCCCTACGAGGCGACCTGGGAGGCGATGAGCCAGTTCACCAACAACCGTGGCCCCGATACCCCGGACGAGCTGTGGCTGCTTGAGCACGACCCGGTGTTCACCCTGGGCCAGGCCGGCAAGGAGGAGCACGTGCTGGCGCCGGGCGATATTCCGGTGATCCACGTGGACCGGGGCGGCCAGGTCACCTATCACGGCCCGGGCCAGATCGTCGGCTACCCGATGATCGACCTGCGCCGCGCCGGCGTGGGCGTGCGCGAGCTGGTCCACAAGATCGAGCAGGCCATCATCGATACGCTGGCGCACTGGAACATCGGCGGCGACCGCCTGGACGGCGCTCCGGGCGTGTACGTAGCTGGCGCCAAGGTGGCCGCGCTGGGCCTGCGGGTGCGCCGGGGCTGCAGTTTCCACGGCCTGGCCTTCAACGTGGACATGGACCTGGAGCCCTACCACCGCATCAATCCTTGTGGCTACAAGGGCTTGGCGGTCACGCAAGTGCTAGACTTGGGCGGTCCGTCGCGTCTGTCGGACGTCGAGGACGCCCTGGTGGAGGAGTTCTGCCGCCAGTTCGGGTTCGACGCCGAAGCGGCCGCCCCCATCCTCCCTGAACTACCCGCTCGCGTAGCGGTCTGAGTCTGCCTACATGAGCGAAATGTCTACCTCCAAGGTCATCCCGATCAGTGTCGTCGCCGGCGCTCCCGAAAAGCAGCTGGGCAACGACAAGGTTGGCATGAACCGCGCCGGCTTCGACACCAGCGTGCCGACGCTGCGCAAGCCGAGCTGGATCCGCGTGCGACTGCCGCAGGGCAACGCCGTGCAGCAGCTGAAGTCGCGCCTGCGCGAGAACTCGCTGGTGACGGTGTGCGAGGAAGCCTCCTGCCCGAACATCCACGAGTGCTTCAGCAAGGGCACCGCCACCTTCATGATCCTCGGCGAGGTGTGCACGCGTCGCTGCTCGTTCTGCGACGTGGCCCACGGCCGACCGGCCGCGCCCGATCCGCTGGAACCGGCACGCCTGGCCGAGACCATCCACGACATGCGCCTGAAGTACGTGGTGATCACCTCGGTCGACCGCGACGACCTGCGCGACGGCGGCGCCGAGCATTTCGCCTCGTGCATCCGCGCGGTGCGCCACGCCAGCCCGAACATCAAGATCGAGATCCTCACGCCGGACTTCCGCGGCAAGGGTCGCATGGAGCGCGCGCTGGAAGTGCTCAAGGACTTCCCGCCGGACGTGTTCAACCACAACCTGGAAACCGTGCCGCACCTGTATCGCGAAGTGCGTCCGGGCGCCGATTACCAGTGGTCGCTGGACCTGCTCAAGCGCTTCAAGGCGCAGCATCCGGACGTTCCGACCAAGTCCGGCATCATGCTGGGCCTGGGCGAGACCATGGAGCAGGTGCTGGAAACCATGCGCGACCTGCGCGCGCATGACGTGGAAATGATCACCATCGGCCAGTACCTGCAGCCCACGCCGCATCACCACCCGGTGATCCGTTACTGGACCCCGGAAGAATTCGAGACGCTGCGCGAAGCGGGCGAGGCGATGGGTTTCCATCACGTCGCTTCCGGTCCGCTGGTGCGTTCGTCCTACCACGCCGACCTGCAGGCACATGCCGCGGGTGTTACCGAGCACGCCTGAGAGCTCACAGAGAATCTATGAAACTGCGCCCTTCGCTAGCCCTGCTGCTTGCCCTTGCCGTCACCGGAGTCGGTGTCCACGCGCAGTCCGCCGCGGACCTCACGGACGACAACGCGCCGCGCAAATTCTCCACCCTGCCGCTGAAACCCACCGTCACGCAGGCGCAGGCGGCGCAGCTGTCCGCGCGCTTCCTGACCCGCTTCCACTACGACGCGCAGCCGCTCGACGATGCGATGTCGCAGAAGATCTACAAGGCCTACCTCGACAGCCTCGACGGCGAGAAGGTGTTCTTCACCCAGGCTGACCTGGCCAAGTTCGAGCCGCTGAAGACGCAGTTCGACGACGCCATCTGGAACCAGGACCTGTCCGGTCCGTTCTCGATGTTCAACTTCTACGTGCAGCGTGCCATCGAGCGCATGACCTATGCGCGCGGCCTGCTCGCCAAGGGCTTCGATTTCTCGGCCAACGAGAACTACAACTACGACCGCAAGAATGCGGCATGGCCGAAGGACCAGACCGAGCTCGACACGCTGTGGCGCGAGCGCACCATGAACGACTGGCTGCGCCTCAAGCTCGCCGGCAAGGCCGATGACGAGATCCGCAAGACGCTGGACAAGCGCTACGCCGGCTACATCGACCGCGTGAAGCAGCTCGACGGCGAGGACGCGTTCCAGTCCTTCATGAACGCCTATGCCGAATCCACCGACCCGCACACCGACTACCTCGGTCCCCGCGCGGCGGAGAACTTCGACATCTCCATGAAGCTGTCGCTGGAAGGCATCGGCGCAGTGCTGCAGGCGCGTGACGAATACACCCAGATCCGCGAGATCGTGCCGGCCGGCCCGGCGGCCAAGTCCGGCAAGGTGCACGTGGGCGACCGCATCGTGGCGATCGGCGAGGGCACCAACGGCCCGATGGTCGACGTGATCGGCTGGCGCCTGGATGACGTGGTCAAGCACATCCGTGGCAAGAAGGACACGACGGTGCGCCTGGAGATCCTCCCGGCCGATGCCGGCGTGGACGGCAAGCACGAAGTGGTCACCCTGGTGCGCCAGAAGGTGAGCATCGAGGAGCAGGCGGCCAAGAAGAAGGTCATCGAGATCAAGGACGCCGGCGTCACCCGCAAGATCGGCGTGATCGACCTGCCCAGCTTCTACTCCGACTTCGGTGCGCGCCGCGAAGGCGACAAGGACTTCAAGAGCGCCACCCGCGACGTGGCCAAGCTGCTCGGCGAGCTGAAGGCCGAGGGCGTGGAAGGCGTGGTGATGGACCTGCGCAACAACGGCGGCGGTTCGCTGGCCGAAGCCAACGAGCTCACCGGTCTGTTCATCGACCAGGGCCCGGTGGTGCAGGTGCGCGATGCGCGCGGCGAAGTGCAGGTGCAGGGCGACGACGATCCGGGCATGTCCTGGAGCGGCCCGATGGCGGTGCTGGTCAACCGTGGTTCGGCCTCGGCCTCCGAGATCTTCGCGGCGGCCATCCAGGATTACGGCCGTGGCCTGATCATCGGCCAGCCGACCTTCGGCAAGGGCACCGTACAGAACCTGGTCGACCTGGACCGCTTCACCCGCAGCACCAGCGAGAAGCCGCAGTACGGCGAGCTGAAGATGACCATCCAGGAATTCTTCCGCATCAACGGCGGCTCCACCCAGCTCAAGGGCGTGACGCCTGACATCCAGTTCCCGAAGAACGGCGACGAGAAGGATTTCGGCGAGTCGACCTACGACAACGCGCTGCCGTGGACGCAGATCCAGCCGGCCGACTACAAGCCGGTCGCCGACCTGAAGGCCTACCTGGGCCAGCTGCAGTCCAAGCACGACACCCGCGTGGCGACCTCGCCGGCGTGGAAGCTGATGCTCGACGAGCTGGCGCAGTACAAGAAGATGCGCGACAAGACCACCATCTCGCTCAACCTCGCCCAGCGCCAGGCCGAGCGCAAGGAACAGGACGCCATCCAGGCCGACTTCCGTGCGCGCCACAAGGCCATCGACGGCGACGTGGGCGGCGATGACGAAGCCGCGCTGGATGACGGCCTCAACGCCAACGAGCGCAGCCTCAACACCGAGCTGAAGCAGGAGAAGGACGCCAAGAAGGCCGCCGACCCGCAGCTCGACGAGACCGCGCACATCCTGTTCGACGCCGTGGGCCTGATCAAGGGCGACGCCAAGCTGGCGGCGGAAGTGCTGCCCTACGGCGGCCGCTACTCCACCGTGACCACCGCGGCTGCTGCCGCGGAGAAGCCCCAGCAGGCGCCGGCCGCGCACTGAGGCTTCGGCCTGCACAAGAAAAAAGGCGGCACATCGTGCCGCCTTTTTTTATGCCTGTATCCCCGGTAGGAGCGCACCCTGTGCGAGACCGTCCCCCCGGGGTCATCGCCCCGCCCGGTGTTCGCGCACAGGGTGCGCTCCTACAGAAGGCTGGGGCCGGATGCGCAAACCACCGCGCCCGGCCGTATGAGGCTTACTTCGCGGCCTTGGCCTTCTTCTCGGCCTGTTCCTTCTTCCACTGCTGGTATTCGGCGAAATGCGGGAGGTCGCGCAGCAGCTTGCTGCGGGGGTCGAGGATGACCAGCGTGCCGGCCGGGGCCTCCACGCTGCCTTCGCCGTTGGTCATGGGCAGGGTGATCACCTTGTCGCCCACCTGCACGTCCACCGGCAGCGGGAACGGCTTGTCGTGCGGCACGCGCCACTGCACGTGCAGCGTGTTGCCGTCCTGGCGCGTCTCCAGGGCCGGCAGCGCGGACTCGTACAGGTAGACGTCGAAGAACCAGTTGAGGTTGCGGCCGGTCACCTGGTTCACGATGTCGATGAAGTCGTGCGTGGTGGCGTAGTGCGGCGTGAAGTTGCCCGGCTTGGGATCGGGGCGGCCGTACACGAGGCGGCGCGTGCTTTCGAAGAACGCCTGGTCGCCGATCAGCTGGCGCAGCGTGTGCAGCATCAGCGAGCCCTTGTAGTAGATGTCGTTGCCCGGGCCGTGCTGGGCGTCGTACACCTCCTCTTCGTACTGGCTGCGCCCGGCCACGATGGGATAGGCGTTCTTCACCATCGAGCGCTCGTTCTGCAGCATCGAGAAGTACGGCATGTCGCCATACAGGTACTGGCCGTACAGCGGCTGCATGTAGGTGCCGAAGCCCTCATGGATCCACATGTCGTCCCAGTCGGCATTGGTCACCTGGTTGCCGAACCACTCGTGGGAGAACTCGTGCTGCAGCAGCCAGTCGAAGCCGTACTCGCTGCGCGGGTAGCCGTTGCCGTAGGCGTTGATGGTCTGGTGCTCCATGCCCAGGTGGGGCGTTTCCACCACGCCCATCTTCTCGTCGCCGAACGGGTAGGGGCCGATTTCCTGCTCGAAGAAATCGAGCATGCGCGGGAATTCGCCGAACAGCTGCTTGGCCTGCGCCTCGTGGCCGCGCAGGTACCACATCTGCATCGGGATCGTGTTGCCGTAGCGGCTGTGGTAATCGCCCTTGATCACCTCGAACGGACCGATGTTGATCGAAATGGCGTAGGTGGTGGGATGCTTGGCGCGCCAGTGGTAGGTATGGGTGTTGCCCTCGTCCTTGATGTCCACCAGCACGCCGTTGCCGGGTGCGGCCAGCGACTTGGGCACCGTGATGTAGGT
The DNA here is from genome assembly GCF_003332825.1 of Dyella sp. C9. Taxonomy (GTDB): domain Bacteria; phylum Pseudomonadota; class Gammaproteobacteria; order Xanthomonadales; family Rhodanobacteraceae; genus Dyella. Next base: position 18,485 of record NZ_QIRF01000010.1, read on the forward strand.
GTCCACCAGGTCCGGCTTGCCCTGCGGATGGTCGATGCACGGCCAGAACAGGTCGCAGCCTTCGCCTTCCACCGCGGTGGCAATCCACGGCTGGCCATCGTCGGTCTTGGCCCACACGAAACCACCGTCCCACGGTGCCTTCTTCGCCACATGCGGCTTGCCGCCGTAGTGGATCTCCACCGTTGCCTTGCCGCCCTTGGCCAGCGGCTTGGGCAGCTGGATGCGCAGACGTCCATCCGGGTTGCTCCACTGCGAGGCATCCAGCGTCTTGCCGTCCACCGCCAGCTTGCTGATGGCGAGGTTGTGGTCCAGGTCCAGCAGCAGCACGCCGGTGGCCTCGCGCGCGCTGAAGGTGAGCCGTGCCATGGCGTCCAGCGTCTGCTGCGCCGGGTCCATGCTGAAATGCAGTTCGGCGTGCTCGAAGTGCAGGCGTGCCTGCTCGGCCGGCAGGGTGCCGCCCGAACGCTGGGTCTGCTCGGTAAGCGGCGGCTGGCTGGCGGGCTTGGCCTCGTCGGCGTGGGCCACGCTGCCGAGCGCGACGCACAGGGCCAAGGTGAGCAGGCGCAGGCGCGGGGTGGTCATGGGCGGGTCCCTGTTCTGGTCAAACCCTGAGGATGACAGCCCCTGCGGGCGCGCGGCATCGCCGAAAGTCATGGTCGGGCAGGGCAATGCCTTGTTCGAGTGCCGCCGCTGCGCGCATGCTTTGGACGGCCGACTCGCCTCATGCCTTGGGGAGTGCTCATGGACACGCTGCAAAACATCGCGCTGGCTGGCGGCTTGTCCTGGGCCAGCGGCTTTCGCCTTTACGCCACCGTGTTCATCGCGGGCCTGCTGGGGCGCCTTGGCGTGGTGCCCCTGCCCGAAGGCCTGCACGTGCTCACCGACACCTGGGTGCTGGTGATCGCCGGCCTGCTGGCGCTAGGCGAATTCGTGGCCGACAAGGTGCCCGCCTTCGACAGCGTGTGGGATGCCATCCACACCTTCGTGCGCGTGCCTGCAGGCGCGTTGCTCGCCTGGGGCGTGTTCCGCGATGCCGGCGCCGGCACGCAATTCGCGGCGGCGCTGCTGGGTGGCACGCTGGCTTCGGGCACGCATCTGGCCAAGACCGGCGGACGTGCCCTGATCAACACCTCACCCGAGCCCTTCAGCAACTGGGGCGCGAGCGCGGGCGAAGACATCTCGTGGCTGGGCGGCATGTACCTGATGTGGGCCCACCCGGCGGTGTTCCTGGTGCTGCTGGGGATCTTCGTGCTGTTCCTGCTATGGCTGGTGCCGAAGATCGTGCGCGGCTTGCGCGCGCTGGCGCGGCGGTTGCGCGGGAAGGGAACACCGACGGCGCAGGCGTAGCACGCCCGTCGGGGCCGCTCCCCACCTGTAGGAGCGCAACCTGTGCGCGACTGGCCTTGCCTCATGACGGGCCACGCAAGACCCGAACCCTCTCCCTCTCCCGGAGGGAGAGGGAATGGCTCAGCGCGCGTAGCGCTTCTGCAGGAACGCGAAGAACGCGCGCAGGCCCAGCGCTTCGCCGCCGCGCGGACGGCCCGGGCGGTCGGCGTCGTTCCAGGCATAGGTGTCCAGGTGCAGCCACGGCGTGTCTTCCGGCACGAAGCGCTCCAGGTACAGCGCGGCGGTGATCGCACCGGCGTGGCGCGAGGTGCCGGAATTGGCCATGTCGGCCAGGTACGACTCGAGCATCTTGCGGTACGGGCGCCACAGCGGCAGGCGCCACAGCGGATCGCTCACGGTACGGCCGGCGGCCAGCACCTTGTCGGCGACATCGTCGCGGTTGGCGAACAGTGCCGGCAGGTCCGGGCCCAGCGCGATGCGCGCGGCACCGGTCAGCGTGGCGAAGTCGATGATCAGTTCGGGCTTCTGCTCGCTGGCGTAGGTCAGCGCGTCGCACAGCACCAGGCGGCCTTCGGCGTCGGTGTTGTCCACCTCCACCGTGATGCCGGCGCGGGTGGTGATGACCTCACCCGGACGCATCGACTCGCCCGAGACGGCGTTTTCCACCGCGGGAATCAGCAGCTGCAGTCGCACCGGCAGCTTGGCCTGCATGATAAGGCCGGCCAAGGCGATGGCGTGCGCGGCGCCGCCCATGTCCTTCTTCATCCAGCGCATGCCGTCGGCAGGCTTGAGATCCAGGCCGCCGGTGTCGAAGCACACGCCCTTGCCGACCAGGGCAAGCTTGGGATCGCTGGCCTTGCCCCAGGTCAGCTCGACCAGGCGCGGCGAGCGATGGCTGCCGCGGCCGACGCTGTGGATGGTGGGGAAGTTCGCTTCCAGCAGTTCATCGCCGACCCATTCGCGCACCTTGGCCTTGTGCGTCTTGCCCAGCTGCTTGACCGCCTCGGCCAGCTGCTTGGGGCCCATGTCCTCGGTAGGCGTGTTGACCAGGTCGCGCACCAGGGTGGTGGCTTCCACCAGCGGTTCGAGCACGGCGATGTCGGCCGCTGGGATGGCCAGCTTCGCCGGCGCGCGACGCGCCTTGCGATAGCGGGTGAACTCGTAGGCGCCGAGCGCCCAGCCCAGCGCTGCCTGCACGGTGTCCTTCAGCACGCCCTCGCTGGCGAGGTGATAGGTCGCCTCGGGCAGCACGCGCGGCAGCGCACCGAGCGCGCCCAGCGTGTCGGAGGCATCCACGCCCACCAGCACGCGCGCCAGCTTGCCGGCTTCGTCGGGAAGCAGGGCGAAGGTGCCCGGGGCGGCCTCGAAGCCGAAGGCGGCCAGCCACTGGCGCTGCGCAGCCGTGAGGCGGCGCTTGGTGGCGGCGAAATGGGCGGCGTCGGTGGTCTCGATGGCGACGCTGCGGTCGCCGGACTTGCGTTCGATCAGGACAGACATGGATTTCCTTTGCGCGGCGCGTGCGCAGGCCGCGATACGACGGGGATTCCGCCAATGATGCGCGCTTTTGCGGCGAGGGGCGAGGGCGTGGGTACGCGCAACGTGCGTGCTTCTGCTCCCTCTCCCCTCCGGGGAGAGGGTTGGGGTGAGGGGCCAAGCTGGCCTTGCCGTTTCGCAGATGCCGTCATCCCGGTGCAAGCCGGGCTTCGGCACAGCCTCAGCCGCGCGCTTCCAGCCAATCCGCCAGCGCGCTCATGTCACGCAGATCAAGGTCTGGCGCCGTACCCAGCGCGCCGGGCCAGGGATGTCCGGCGCGATTGATCCACGCCGTGCGCAGTCCCGCGTCGCGGGCACCTACGACATCCAGTTCCGGGTCGTCGCCCACGTGCAGGATCTCGCCCGGCTGCAGGCCCAGCCGCTCGGCGGCGGCGGTGAAGATGCGCGGGTCGGGCTTGGCCACGCCGGTATCGCGGGCGCAGACGTGATGCGCGAAAAGCGCGCGGATGCCGATGCGTTCGAGGTCGGCGTTGCCGTTGGTGAGGCTGACCACCGGCCAGCGTTCGGCCAGGCGTTGCAGCGCAGGCAGGCTGTCGGGGTAGAGGTCGACGCTGTTGCGCGCCGAGAAATAGATTTCCCACAGCGTTTCCAGCGGCGCCTCGTCGATGCCGCAGGTGGCAAACGCGCGCTGCATGGTGATGTAGCGCTGGGTGGTGAAATCGTGGGCGAGGTCGGTGCGCTCGGCAGCGACCTCGGCACGCAGTGCGCGCATGGCCGGGATGGGCCATGCGCGCGCCACGTCAGGGTAGTACGCCTTCAGGTAGGCATCGAGGTCGCGGTCTGCGCGTTCCAGGGCCGGCAGCACCGGCCACAGGGTGTCGTCCAGATCCAGTGTCAGGGCGCGTATGCGCACACCGCGATCCATCCTCAGTTGCCGCTGACCTGCAGCACCTGGTCCAGCTTCAGGGTGTCGCTGGTGAGGTGGTTCCAGCTCTTGAGCTGGGCCACGGTCACCGAGTACTTCTGCGCGATGGTCGACAGCGTGTCGCCCTTCACCACGGTGTGGGTCTGGCCGGCGCTGGTCTGCGCGCTGGTGCTGGCGGAGGCCTTCGTGTCGGGCAGGTCGGCGCTCTTGGCGGCAGCGCCGTCAGCCGGCGCCGCGGAGGCCACGGCAGCGGCCGGGGCGGCCACCGGCGTCGGCGCCGGAGCCTGGGCCGGCTCGTCCGGCATCGGGATGTTGTTCTCGGCCAGCAGCTTCTGGCGGCGGGCCTTGTCGTTCTCGGCCAGCTGCGGAGCATCGCTGTACGGCACCAGCTGGTGCGAACGGGCCAGCGCCTTCACTTCGTCGGTGTGCAGGAATTCCATGAAAGCCTGGATCTGCGCAGCCTTCGGGCTGTTGCTGTTGGTCACCAGGTACAGCGGGGTGTACAGCAGGTAGCTGCCGTCGCTGATGGTGGCCAGGCTCGGGTGCACGTTATCGATGTTGATCATGCGCACCTTGCTGTTGCTGGCCACGCCCGACAGGGTGGTCACGCCCAGTGCGTTCGGATCGAGCGTCACGGCCTCTTCCAGCTTGGTCGTGTTCACGTACAGGCGCGGTGCCGCCACCGGCTGGTTGCCGCGGCCGAACACCAGGCGACGCAGGCTGTATTCCACGCCGTCACCGGGGCTGGCCACCGCGTACAGGTCGATCGGCGCGTCCTTGCCGCCCACGTCCTTCCAGTTGGTGATCTTGCCGAAGTAGATGTCGTGCAGCTGCTTCACCGTGAGGTTGGGCACGTTGTTCGACGGGTGGGTGATCATCACCAGCGCGTCGAACGCCACCGGCGTGAACACCAGGTCGCTCTCGTTGCCGCCGGCGCTGCCGCGGGCGCTGCCGGCCAGGTCGGCCAGGCCGTGCTCGACCGCGTCGAGGCCCGAGGCGGTGTTGAACGGCTGCACGTCGATGCGGCCCTTGCCGCTCTTTTCGTAGGCCTTGGCCACGTCGTCCACCACGGCGCGGGCGGTGGCGTAGTCGCCACGCCACACCAGGGCGGGAAGCGTCGAGGCGGCCGGCTTGGCAGGCGCCTTCTTGGTGGTCTTGCCCGTGGCGGCGAGGGCACCGGAGGCCGCGCATGCCGTGAGCAGCGCAACGAATAGCAGGCGGGAAATACGAAGGGACATGGCGGTGAGGAACCCCGGATGATGATGATGGTGTTCGCGAGCCGCCTTAACCGGGCGCGCGTGCAAGAAAGGTGGAACCCGGGTATTTCATCCAGCACAAGCGCAAACATCAAGCGCTTTCATGTGTTTGCATCGAGAAAAACGCGATGCCGCGCACGGCGTGGCGCCACTGTTCATCAGTGGTTACCGGTCTCACCCCGACCTATACGGTCGCAGCCACCATGCGACGAACAGGTGATGACCTGCACGCCGTTCCAGCCGCGGCCGGAACGGCGTGCAAAGGCACTCAGCGGATCTCGACGTAGCGCACGCCGTCGTCGTTGGAGACCACCAGCACCAGCTGGCGCGGATTGACGCCGGCCAGGCGCTGCAGCGTGCGCAGGTCGGGCACGCGCAGGTTGCCCACGCCGATCACGATGTCGCTGGTCTGCAGGCCGGCCTGTGCCGCGCGACTGCCCGGGCGCACCGCACTCACGCCCACGCCGCCGATGCCCTGGCCACGCAGGTTCTGTGAGAGTTCGCTGAAGGTGACGCCGGCCAGTCGCGCATCGAGCTTGGCGCCGTCGATCGTGGCCAGCTTCTCTGGCACAAGCCTGGCGGTGACGTCGCGCGTGCTGCCGTTGCGCAGCACGCTCAGCTTCACCGTGCTGCCCAGCGGCAGCAGGCCTTCGGCATTGCGCAGCTCCTGCGCGTTGCGCAGCGGCTTGCCGTCGATGGCGGTGATGACGTCGCCCACCTGGATATCGGCGCCCTCGGCTGCCGAGCCCGTGCTCACGCGGGTAACCACCGCGCCGTTGTTGTCCTTGAGGTTGAGCGCCTTGGCGATACGTGGGGTAATGTCCTGGGTGTCGATGCCAAGGTTGCCGCGGTTGACCTTGCCGTTGGCGATCAGCTGCTGCATCACCTCGCCGCTGAGGTTGGTGGGAATGGCAAAGCCGATGCCCACGTTGCCGCCCGAGGGCGAGAAGATCATGGTGTTGATGCCCACCAGCTCGCCGCGCAGGTTCACCAGCGCGCCGCCGGAGTTGCCCGGGTTGATCGAGGCATCGGTCTGGATGAAGTTCTGGAAGCCGGTGCCGCCGAGGCCATTACGACCCAGCGCCGACACGATGCCCGACGTCACCGTCTGGCCCAGGCCGAACGGGTCGCCCACCGCCACCACGAAGTCGCCCACGCGCAGCTTGGACGAGTCGGCCATCGGCAAGGCCTGCAGCCCGGTCGCGGTGATCTGCACCACCGCCACGTCGGTATCCGGGTCGGTGCCCACCAGCTTGCCCTTGAAGTCACGCCCATCCTGCAGGGTCACCGTGATGTCGTCGGCGCCACCCACCACATGGTTGTTGGTGAGGATGTAGCCCTTGGCCGCATCCACGATCACGCCCGAACCCAGGCTCTGCTCCACGCGCTCGCGCGGCGAGCCCGACAGCCCGAAGATCTGGCGGAACACCGGGTCGTCGAAGAACGGATCGCGCACCTGCACGCGCGTCTTGGTGGAGATGTTCACCACCGCCGGGGTCACCTTCTCCAGCATCGGCGCCAGTGAAGGCAGCGGCTGGCCATCGACGGCGGTAGGCAAGCCGGCATGGCTGGCAAGCGGCACGGCGGCCATGGCGACAAGGCCCAGCGAGGCCAGTCGGCGGACGAGTCGGGTGAACATGCAAGCTCCTTTTTTGCAGGTCTATCGGCGCAGTTTCGACTCGCCACGGCGACCACGGTTCCATGGCGCGCGCACTGACGAAAGCACTTTACATCGAAGCAGGTGGGGGGTAACGTTGGCCCTCACTTACGACCACAACATCTTGTGTGAAAGCGCCATAGGTTCACCCAAGAGCTGGTGTCGGGCGCATCTCTGGGGGGAGATGCCAACGTCGGGCAGGGAGCGTCGGTTCGGGCTCAGCGCACAGGCTTCTTTTGACCGGTGCAAGGCCTGAAACAGGCGGTATAGCCGGGCAGGACTGGATCCAACACGGGGCCGCAAGGTCGTACCGGAGGTCAGGAAGCCGATGAGCACCGCGCGTGCACCAGCCGTCCACCGAGATAACGCTGTGATTCCGCTACAGCCAGCGTCGTACGACATCTGGGACAAGAAGTACCGGCTGAAAACCAAGTCGGGCGAGCCCGTCGACGGCAGCGTGGACGAAACCTACCAGCGCGTTGCCCGCGCCCTGTCCGAAGTGGAAGCCACGCCCGAGCTGCGCGAGCACTGGCACGAGCGTTTCCTGTGGGCGCTGCGCCGCGGTGCCATTCCCGCTGGCCGCATTACCTCCAACGCAGGCGCGCTGGCGCACAAGCCGGCCACCTCCACCATCAACTGCACCGTGTCCGGCACCATCCACGACTCCATGGACGACATCCTGGAGAAGGTGCACGAGGCGGGCCTCACGCTGAAGGCCGGCTGCGGCATCGGCTACGAGTTCTCCACGCTGCGTCCGCGCGGCGCGTACGTGTCGGGCGCGGGTGCCTACACCTCCGGCCCGCTGTCCTTCATGGATATCTACGACAAGATGTGCTTCACCGTGTCGTCCGCTGGCGGTCGCCGCGGTGCGCAGATGGGCACCTTCGACGTCAGCCATCCCGACGTGAAGGAGTTCATCCGCGCCAAGCGCGAGAACGGCCGGCTGCGCCAGTTCAACCTGTCCCTGCTGGTCACCGACGGCTTCATGCAGGCGGTGGAGCACGACCAGGACTGGCCGCTGGTGTTCCCCGTGCACGTGAAGGAACAGCACGAGATCGACCTCGACGACGCCACCAAGGTGGTGTGGCGCGAATGGCCCACCCACGAGAACTACGTGGAGCGCGAGGACGGCCTGGTGGCCTGCAAGATCTACGGCCACATCCGGGCGCGGCACCTGTGGGACATGATCATGGTGTCCACCTACGACTTTGCCGAGCCGGGTTTCATCCTGATCGACAAGGTCAACGAGATGAACAACAACTGGTGGTGCGAGCACATCCGCGCCACCAACCCCTGCGTCACCGGCGACACCTGGGTGCAGACCGCCGCCGGCCCGCGCCAGGTGCAGAGCCTGCTCGGCCAGCCCTTCCTGGCCCGCGTGGACGGTCGCGACCACGCCACCGGTCCCGAGGGTTTCTTCCGCACCGCCACCAAGCCCGTGCTGGCGCTGCAGACCGAGGAAGGCCATCGCCTGCGCCTCACCGCCGACCATCGCGTGCGCCGCGTATCGCGCATGACGCGCTGGAGCGTGGACACCGAATGGTGCGAAGCCGCCCAGCTGCGCGCAGGCGACAAGCTGCTGTTGAACGACCACCGCGCCAACGCCACGTGGGCCGGCGCGCTCACGCAGGAGCAGGGATACCTGCTTGGTCTGCTGGTGGGCGACGGCACCCTCAAGCACGAGGCCGCGGTGCTCTCCGTGTGGCCGCAGGCCATCGCCGCCAACGGCCCCGGCCATGGCGGTGCCCGTGCCCTGATGGACGAAGCCCTGCGCTGCGCGCAGAGCCTGCCGCATCGCGCCGATTTCGCGGGCTGGTCCGCCGTGGCCGGCCGCAACGAGTGGCGCATGAAGTCCGCCGCGCTGCGCGACCTGGCCTTCGAGCTGGGCATGCGCGTGGGCGACAAGGCCATCACGGCCGCGCTCGAGCAGGCCTCCAGCGAAGGCTATCGGGGCTTCCTGCGTGGCTTCTTCGACGCGGACGGTTCCGTGCAGGGCAGCCAGGCCAAGGGCGTGTCGGTGCGTCTGGCCCAGTCCGACCTCACCCGCCTGGAGGCCGTGCAGCGCATGCTGCTGCGCCTGGGCATCCCCTCGCACATCTACCGCCAGCGATGCGACGCCGGCAGCGCCCTGTTGCCGGACGGCAAGGGCGGCCAGGCGCACTACGCCACCCAGGCACAGCACGAGCTGGTGGTGGCCGGCGAGGCGCTGCTGTGCTTCCAGGAGCTCATCGGCTTTGCCGACGGCGACAAGGCCCTGCGCCTGAAGACCCTGCTGTCGTCCTACCGCCGCACGCTCAACCGCAGTCGCTACATCGCCACCGTCGCCCGCCTGGACGACGACGGCGTGGAAGACGTCTACGACGTGCAGGTGCCGGGCATCAACACCTTCGACGGCAACGGCCTGCACGCCCACAACTGCGGCGAACAGCCCCTGCCGCCCTACGGCTCGTGCCTGCTGGGCTCGGTGAACCTCACCACCTTCGTGCGCGACCCGTTCGGCCCCAAGGCCCGCTTCGACTGGGACGAATACCGCGAGGTGGTGCGGGTGTTCACCCGCATGCTGGACAACGTGGTGGAGGTGAACGGCCTGCCGCTGGAGCAGCAGCGCAACGAGATCCTCTCCAAGCGCCGCCACGGCATGGGCTTCCTGGGCCTGGGCAGCACGCTCACCATGCTCAAGATGCGCTACGGCAGTGCGGAGGCCGTGGGCTTCACCGAGGACGTCTCCCGCGAAATGGCCGTGGCTGGCTGGGAGGTCGCCCTCGACCTGGCCAGGGAAAAGGGCGTGGCCCCGGTGCTGGCGCGCGACTACACCGTCACCGGCGACATGCTGCGCAAGCGTCCGGAAATGGCCGCCGACGGCTACAAGGTGGGCGACACCATCCCGGGCCGCGTGCTGCACGCCAGGTACAGCCGCTACATGCAGCGCGTGGCCGAAGTGGCCCCCAACCTGGTGGCCGAGCTGGCCGAAACCGGCGCCCGCTTCACCCACCACAGCTCGATCGCGCCCACCGGCACCATCTCGCTGTCCCTGGCCAACAACGCCAGCAACGGCATCGAGCCGAGCTTTGCCCACCACTATTCGCGCAACGTGATCCGCGAGGGCCGCAAGACCAAGGAAAAGGTCGAGGTCTACAGCTACGAGCTGCTGGCCTACCGCGCCCTGATCAACGCCGACGCGCTGCCCTTCACCGACGACCCCAAGTCCAGGCTGCCCGACTACTTCGTGGCCGCCGACGACATCACGCCCAGGGAGCACGTCGACATCCAGGCCGCGGCACAGCGCTGGGTCGATTCCTCCATCTCCAAGACGGCGAACGTCCCCACCGACTACCCGTACGATGACTTCAAGGACATCTACTTCTACGCTTACAAGCAGGGCCTCAAGGGCTGTACCACCTTCCGCTTCAACCCCGCCGCCTTCCAGGGCGTGCTGGTAAAAGAGGCGGATCTTGAGAACACCCTCTACCGCTTCGAATTGGAGGACGGTAGTGTTGTGGAACTGAAAGGCAACGAAGAAGTGGAATACGACGGCGAAATGCACACCGCCGCCAATTTGTTCGATGCCTTGAAGGAAGGGTATTACGGAAAGTTCTAATATAGCGCCCGGCGCCTGGCTTCCAGGTGCCGGCTCGCTTGCAAGAGCGGCCCGGGTGCCTAGCAGCAAGGCTCAATACAAAGTTCCAGAATCCACGTCGGAGGGGATTACACGCATGTCCATCGATACCGAGTTTGATGTGAAAGAAGACGCCGTACTGGTTGTTGACGCGCCGGTGGAAGTTGCCGCGGTCGAAGTGACCCAGGCCGCAGCCCCCAAGAAGGCTCGTGCCAAGAAGAAGTCGGCCGCAGCCAAGAAGGCTGCTCCGGCCAAGAAGGCAGCCAAGGCCGTCAAGAAGGCTCCGGTCAAGAAGGCCGCAGCCAAGAAGGTCGCCAAGAAGGCGGTGAAGAAGGCCGATGCCAAGAAGGTCGCCAAGTAGACGGTGAAGAAGGCTGCTGCCAAGAAGGTCGCCAAGAAGGCGGTCAAGAAGGCCGTGGCCAAGAAGGCGGTGCGCAAGGCGGTGAAGAAGGCTGTCGCCAAGCGCGTGGCCAAGAAGGTCGCCAAGCGCGCGGTCAAGAAGGCCGTCGCCAAGAAGGTGGCACGCAAGGTTGCAAAGAAGACGGTCAAGAAGGCCGCCGTTCGCAAGGTGGCCAAGAAGGCCGCCGGTAAGAAGATCGCCGCCAAGGCGGTCAAGAGGTCCACTGCCAGCAAGAAGGCAGGCGTGAAGAAGGCGGTCCGCAAGGTCGCCAAGAAAACCGCCCGCCGTAAGTAAGTCGTAAACCGGTCCGGCCCGGCGCTTACCCGCCGGGCCGGATCGTTCCCGCCGTACCGCCAGGACCGGACAGTCCGTCCTTCAAGACCCGACGCCTTCCGTCCCGTCATTCCGGCGGAAGCCGGAATCCAGCGCCTTCAAAGCCCGGGTTCCCGCCTCCATCGAGATAACGAAGGTCCTGCCGGCCAGCTGGCCGTCCCGCGCCGCCAACGACTCGAAAAGAAGCTCACGCCATGGCGATCAAGATCGACCAGAAGATCAAGGGCTACAACGTGGTGAAGCCCGAGGACAAGGCCGCCGGCCCGGTCGCCCCACCTGCTGCCCCGGCCGCCGCCAAAGAGGCGCCCAAGGCCGCCGAAGTCATCCAGATGCACGAGAGCCTGGAGCGTCCCGAGACGCTCGTTGGCTCCACCTACAAGATCAAGTCGCCGCTGTTCGAGCACGCGTTGTACGTCACCGTCAACGACATCGTGCTCAACGCCGGTACCCAGTACGAACAGCGCCGCCCCTTCGAGATCTTCATCAACTCGAAGAACATGGACCACTTCCAGTGGATCGTGGCGCTCACCCGCATCATCTCCGCCGTGTTCCGCAAGGGCGGCGACGTCACCTTTCTGGTGGAGGAGATGAAAGCCGTGTTCGACCCCCGCGGCGGCTACTTCAAGGCCGGCGGCGTCTACATGCCCAGCATCGTCGCCGAGATCGGCGCGGTGATCGAGCAGCACATGAAGACCATCGGCTTGATCCATGACCCGGAGATGGACGAATCCACCCGCAAGCTGGTCGCCGAGAAGCGCGCCGCTTACGAAGCTGCTGCTGCCGGCAAGAAGGCCGCGCCCGCCACCACCGATGCCCCCGCCGAAGCCTCCAACGGCTTCCCGCCCGGCGCCACGCTATGCGCCAAGTGCAACACGCAGGCGCTGGTGCTGATGGATGGGTGCCAGACTTGTCTGAATTGTGGGTATAGCAAGTGCGGTTAAAGTGACTGCACTGCATCCGGCTATGCCCCGGGTGCCGTCGAGTCCAGGCCATAGGGGGCCTTTTACAGGGGGGCGGATTGATGCGTCGTCTTTTACTGCTGGCAGCCATTGTCATCAGCGGCTGTAGTTCCGTGGCCTCCCGGCGCGTCGACGAGGCTCAGGTCACCGAAGCACGAGCGGAAGCCTCCCGCGGCGATTTCGCGGCTGCGTTACGGACCGTCCAGCCGCTGGTGGATCAGGGGTTCTCGCCGGCGCAAACGTTTCTCGCCGAACTCTATCTCGATGGTCATGGCGTTGCGACCGACCCCGATCGCGCGATGGCGCTGTACCTCAAGGCGGCGGCGCAGGGCGATGGTCGCGCCGAGAACGGCATTGGCTTGATGTACTACCTGGGTCAGGGTGTCCTGAAGGATTACTCCCAGGCTCTCGCCTGGTACAACAAGTCAGCGGACCACGGCTACGCCGCAGCCTGGAACAACATCGGTGTGATGTATGCCAATGGCCTTGGCGTCGAGTGGGATGAAGCCAAGGCCAATGCCATGTATGAGAAGGCCGCGGCGCTCGGGTACCTGACGTCTCAGGAGAACCTCGGCGCGAGGTACGTGCGGGGCGAGGAGATCCCTCGGGACTGTGCCAAGGGTTTGGCTTGGTACCACACGGCAGTGAACAACGGCTCCACGACGGCGGAGTACGAACTTGGGCATCTGTACGTCGAAGGGCTCTGCGTGCCTCACGACCCCGCAATAGCAGCCAACTGGTACCTGAAGGCCGCCGAACAGGGACATGCCCAGGCCATGAACAACCTCGCCATCCTTTATCAGAAGGGGGAAGGTGTACGCCAAAGCAACGTTGTCGCTTACGCGCTCTATTCCGTGTCGGCATCCAAGCACAGTTCGGACGAACTCTACGCTCCGGGCAATCTCGAGAAGATTCAGGGCAACATGTCGCCGGAACAAATACAAGCCGCTAAAGATCTCGCCCAGCGGTTGGCCGCATCTGGCAAGCTCCGAGAGACCTTGGAAGCCGAATACAAGTAACGGCTAAAAGGGGACGAAAAGCGCACTCACTTCAATATGCCGCCTAGGTGCCGTGTTCGCGACCGGTGACAGGTCAAGTGAGCCCATATGAAAGTGGCGCTTGCATTAACAAGCGCCACTCAAGCCGCAACGTAACATCACCCCTCTCCTTGACGACCTAAGTTTGGGGGCGGCCTCCGTAGACCATACCCCAAACGCAGACCACCAAAATCAGTGCCAAAGCTACATAACGCACTAAGGGCCTCTTTGACATTCCGCAAATGACGCCTAGCAGCATGGCTAGCACCAACCAAAAGGGGACGGACATCGTTTACTCCTTAGTCTGCAAAGAAAGCAGAGCAAAAGAAGGAGCCGGCAATTCCCCCAGCTGTAGCACCCCAGCCTGCGCCGACGCCGGTGCCAAAACCAAACGTGCCGTACGCACCGATAACGCCGCCAATCACACCGCCAGCAATGGTGGTGACGCCCTGACAGATTCCGACGTTATTCGAACCGCCGCTCACCAGATCGATTTCCAGAATTGATATTTCGCGCATTGGTCAACTCCATTTAGTTGTGGCGATGGACCACAGCAGCATGAGATGCCACTTGCTCATGCCAAGCCTCTATCAGCCCGGATGAGCTAGGACTGATCCCCGGGGCGGTAGAAGAGAGCCCCGTTCCGCAACTCGATCACTCGCTGCGCGGACCGTATCGTTTCCATACGATGCGCGATGAGAATACGGGTGACGTTCAGTTGCGCGATGGCGGTATTGATGTGGTGATCGCGCTGGGCATCAAGGTGGCTGGTCGCCTCATCCAAGACCATAAGTTTCGGGTGTCGATACAGCGCTCGCGCGAGAACGACGCGTTGGCGCTGGCCGCCGGAAAGTGAAGATCCCATGTCGCCTACGAGACTTTGATAACCCATCGGCATGGCCATGATGTCGTCGTGAATGGCCGCTAACTTGGCCGCATCCACCACCTGCTCCATGGACAAAGCGGCATCAAAAAACGCGATGTTGTCAGCGATGGACCCGGCGAACAGCTGATCATCCTGCATCACCGCGCTCACCCACTGGCGGTAGGTGCCAACCCCTAGCTTGCGAATATTGATCCCACCGAAACGTATCTCGCCTTCGGTCGGGTCCATCAGGCCCAGCATCAGTTTGGCTAGTGTGGTCTTGCCGCCACCGCTTGGCCCTACGATGCCAACGGATTCCCCCGCGCAAATGCGTAGGGTGCAATCCTTGAGCACCCACGGCTCGTTGTCGGCATAGCGAAAGCTGACGTTGCAGAGCTCAATACTCGCCTCGGGAATCGGTCCAGTCCATGCGACCTTCCCTGCGTCTTCGGGTGTAGTCAGCGCAATATCTGCCAGGCGCTCGGCGTGCAGCCGCAACATACGGAAGTCCGTCAGCTTATCGATAAGGCCTGTCGCGCGATTGATGAACTGATCTGCGTAGGACATGAAGGCAATCAACATGCCGGCTGATAGTTGATTGTCGAGTGCTAGCTTCGCTGCGAGCCAAATCAAGGCCACCCGCCCGGTTCCGAACAGCGATTGATTGCCGAACTGAAAGCCGATCGTCAGGCGCTGAATCGCTACGTCACGGTTGGCGGCTGCGACGGTGGCATTGGCGTAGCGCACCAATCGCTCGTTCTGCTTATTCGCCAGCTTGATCGGCATTACGCCGCGGATGGATTCCAGCAACTCGCTTTGCTGGCGGGCAGCGGCGACGATCTGTGCCTCGTTCGCGCGACGTAGTGGGGCGAAATAGAGCCACCGGCCCATGCCGTAGACCAGGAATAGCGCTGCGACAAAGAGGGTCAAACCTGCGCTGTATAAACCCATGACGACCAATGTCATCAATGACATCACGCCATCTAGCAACGTGCCGATGGCTTGAGTGGTCATGGTGCGTTGAATAGACTGTATTGAGCCAAAGCGCGACACCACATCGCCAATATGGCGTTTCTCAAACCAGTCCAGTGGCAAGCGTACAAGATGGCGGAAGAGGTGGTTGGCCCACTGTGCGTTAATGGTTGCGCCAAGCCAGACGACGGCCCACGACCGCGCGGCTGTGATCGCGGCCGAGAAGATCGCGACACCGAGGAACCCCAGCCCTAACAGGGTGAGTAAGTCATGGTCGGCCGATACCAGCACTTGATCCATGACCCATTGAAGGTAGAACGGCCCTGCCAGGCCGAACACCTCGAGGCCCAGTGCGAGCGAGAGGATCTGCACGACGGCCGGCACCCATCCCTGCACTTGTCCGGTCAGTGCGCGTAGGGAAATCGCCTGACGTGCCTGTGTCAGCTGAAAGTCCGCGCTCGGCGTAAGTTCTAGTGCGATTCCGGTGAAGTGAGTAGCCACCTCTGCGAGCGATAGCTTACGGATGCCAAGCGATGGGTCATGGATGACCGCCTGCTTTGCATTGGTTCGATCCAACACCACAAAGTGGTTCATGTCCCAATGCAGCACGCAAGGTGTTTTAAGCTGCGGGAGGTGGCCCATGTCGAGCTTTAACGGGCGCGTGGTGAAGCCCAGGCCCGCGGCCATTTCCATCAGGCGCGCGAGCGTGGTGCCCTTGAGGGAGGTGGAGTAGCGACGTCGTAAGCCGGCGACGTCCACATCATGCCCGTGATAGGCGGCGATCATGGCAAGGCACGCCACCGCGCATTCGGCTGCTTCGGTTTGCAGAAGCATCGGAAGGCGTCGGCGCCAGCCGAACTGCACGCGCTCCTGCAACGGCTTGGTGCCTGGGGCGCTGGATACCTCCTCAGTCATGGGCGGTGCCCCCGTTCAGTCGGTGGCCAAAGCCGTACAGCGGTTCGAACACCCATTCAATCAGGCGCCGCCGCTCCATCAGTATGTCGGCATCCAGGGCCATGCCTGGTTTAATCGGCTCGGGCTTGCCGTAGGCCATCACCTCTTGGCGGTCCAGCGCGACATGCACGCGATAAAGCGGCTCTTGTGACGATTGCCCGATTAGAGCTGATACCTCGGCCGGGGCCAGCGCGCTGCGTGAGATATCGATCACGCGGCCGTACTGTTGACCGAACTTCTGGTAGGGAAAGGCCTGATAGCGCAGGACCACGCGATGGCCAGGCTCAATAAAGCCGACGGCGCGGCTCGGTACGAGCAGTTGCGCTTGCAAGACGGCGCCCGCGGGCACGATTGCCACGAGGGATTGCCCTGCGCTTGCCGTCTGCCCAGGCTTCAGAAACACCGTAGCCACAATGCCATCGCTGGGCGCTCGCAGGACAATGGCGCGGCCTATTTCATTCTCCGCCAACGACTGCGTCACGGAGGCCAGTTGACGTTCTGTATCGTTGCGTTTGTTTGCGTCGTCCAGTGGCAACTGTGCCAGTTGCTCTTGGGTCGCCTCCAACTGCTGCTGGGTATCCAGCTGCTGGCGAATCAGGGTCTTGTATTGAGCCCGCGCTTCCAGCAAAGCGACGCGCTGTTGTTCGATCTGGAAGACGGAGACATAGCCCTTGCCGGCCAGGGGCTGGATGCGATCCAGGAGGGATTGGTTACTGGCGACCTGTTGCTGTTGCAGCGCCAATTGTTGCTCAATCTGCTCCCGCTGGGCGCGCAGCAGACTAGCTTTCGTGCGCAATGCTTCACCTTGCTGCTGAGTGACGGTCGCTTGGTTGACGAGGTCGGAATGCAACCGCTGCCGCTGAGTTTCAAGCGCCTCGCTCACCACAGCATGGGTTTGGCCCAGCGCGGAGCTGTCCTGCTCCGTGGACAGCTCCAGAAGGACGTCACCTCGCTTGACTGTATGGCCGTCCTGAACGTGAAGCTGTGTGACTGTTCCGCTGCTGGGTGCCGTGAGTGTGAGTAACCCGGTGCTTGGCACAAGCTGTCCGGTCACCGCTTCCCTTCGCGTGTACTGCCCCATCCAAAGAAACAGCAGAAGGCTGCCGCTAAGCGCGGCAACCAAGGAGCTGTGTACCCAGCGCGACAACGGTGCCGCCACTAGGATCGTTCCCAGGGACTCACCGCGTTGGCGGTTCAATGCTTCCGATCTGAATAGCGACTTCCCTGTCACTCTCTGTTATCCCCAACGCGCTACGCCATGGATAGAGAGAGCCACACGAAGTGTCTTTAAAACAATCAGACAAATCGTAAATTTGAGATCGATCTTTCGGCGCTATCCTGCCGCAGATGAGCCAGGGGCGAGGGGCGAGAATCCGCTGCGGAGGTGAACAAAGGGGACGGAGGTAGTTAAGCCCGTCTAACTACCTCCGCCCCATTGAACTGTCGCGTTTGCGCTGAGTGAGTCGCTTGCGCCGGCCGAGGAACGAAGCCAGTGCCGCGATGCAGAACATGATCAGAGTAAGCCGCGCCAGAGGCGTGTAGAAGCCCGATGACACCAACTTGGCGAAGCCCGACAAGATCGGGTTGCTGCTGGATTCCCGGAGCCAGCCGGTGCCGTATTGGATGCCGACGAAGGCGACCAATCCAAGTGCCAGGCCTGCCGGCCAGGGCATGGCCGCCACGAGTGTAATAACCCCCTGCAAAACAGGGGCAGGTTCACTTCCAAAACAGGGTCAGATTCACTCCAGAGCTGACGAGAACTGAACCTAGCCCGCTCGTTCTGTTGCGGATAGCGCAGTGAATGGTTCCAAGCCGAGCATCGGTAAGATAGCCGCGGCTGCAACGATCGGTGGCACGTTGAGTTAAGGCGTCTGTCGGATTGCCAACGCGAGTGCTATCAGAGGGTGCCGCTGGGCGATTGCACAAGGTTATTCAGAACGCGGTCGCGGATTTACCTGTGTCTGTGGGCGACAAGATTCGTGACGGTACCAAGCCTGCGATGGGTGACCCAGGTGCCAAACGCGAGAGAGCGGGTGCTGGCGGCAGTAAGGGTCCAGGTTGGTGGGATGCCAGATACCCAGCTTGCCAACGGCGAAGAATGGCAATACCTGCAGGACGGGAGGACGATTATCGTGACCGTTGTGGGCGGCAGAGTCGTGAATTTTGAGATTGTCCACGACTGATCCGTAGGCACAGCCTTAGGTTCGGGGGAGGGCGCCGCAGTTTCTTCAGGCAGGCTACACGCGCTTTGATGGCATTTACTGTACCGGCGCCGTTTTCGGATCTGGGAAAACCAGGTTCTGAGTCGACTTTCTGTGAAAGTGCACTCCGGCTGGTGTTTCCTGTGGTGGTGACTATCGCAGTCTCTATCTTTTGCCTAAGTCAGGTAGGTGATGTTCTTTCACCTAAAGGTAGGCGAGAAATTATTCTAGATTGGACCGATTATCCGTCGCTTAAGTTGACAGTGCACGGCACGCTGTTTCACTTGCTTCTTTCCCTGTGCTATAGGATCGGAGCTTTCCGGTCATCACCTCTGTAAATTCTTGGTGGTGCGTTATCCGCAATAGCGATTGATTTCGGCGTCACCAGTTACTCGTTCCTGCAATGTCGGGAGCTGGCTCAGTTGTTGGTTCAGGTATCCAAGGGCTTCTTGCTTGCGACCAAGCGCGCAGAGGATCTTGGTGGCATTGATGGCAACGTAGTTCTGTGTCCTGGGGCTAGTGGGGTGCAGGGCCGCTGCTCTGACGATGCTGTCGTAGGCTTCTTTGGCCTGCCCTGCGCGCAGCTGAGCATAGGCGAGCGAATTCCAAAGGGACGGGTCGGAGGGAGTGGACTTTGCAGCGAGCAGGTAGTTGACGACTGCCTGTTCAAAATTTCCAGCGACCAACTCTTTTTGGCCATCTACTGCATAGTCGATCATGACTTTCGCGCTTCGGTCTGCTTCTTGGGGAGATGCTCTAGTCATGCTCGGCTGGTTTTGAACCTCCGGCTCGGCGAGTTGCGTGTCGATCTGTGTATGACGTGTCGCTGAACTTTGGCGAAGATTATCGATCATGGAGATCACTTCGTTGAGGTCATCGCTGCGTGTAAAGCGCGTAGCAGCGTTGGCCTTAAGTGAGGCGACCTCCTGATCAGTTCCGTTGGTGATTACCGCGAGATTGCCCTGAATGAATGGTAGCTTGGTGTGCTCCATATCCGGCTCCTGCCTGGCGGACGGGCCTGATGTGCTGTGCTGACTCTCCGGGACGACCTGTGGCTTGGGGTTTGCCGCTGGCAAGGCGGTCCTATCATCATCTTTACGGTGCAGAACGCCGTATAGCGCCAAGGTCGCGACGACTAGAGGCACGACGATTTTTGCGACGACATCGACTCGAAAAGAGTTCCTCGCGATACGCGTTTTTTCGTGTTCGATAGTGAGCTTTTCCCGCTCAACCTGAGCGTTAAGCGAGTCGTTTGTGTCGTTCATGGAGTGCTTCCGTTCCAGACAGGAAGTGACGGCCCTATGGTCCCGCACGGTTACCGGCCGGGAGTTAGGAAACTTGAGCCACCGAACCATAGGCGAGTTCTTGAGTCGACAAATACGCAGGAAAGAGTGCACTTTTCGTTGTGCTTGCCCATAACGCTCAATACGTTGCCGGTGCCGGTGCCGGTGCCGGTGCCGGTGCCGGCGCCGTTTCCAGTTCCGGCGTGGTCTTTTCCAGGATCTTCATCGCCTCGCGGTTCCGCTTTTCCCATTCGCGTAGCTCGTCATCCGACATGGGTGAATCTGCTTTGTAGACCTCGGGCTTCGTTGATGCAGTAGGCGGGGTGGGCGCGGTGGCGGGTTGAATCACTGGAATGCTTGGCGTGGCAGTTGAGCGTTGGAAGGGCGGTTGCGCGGGTACTGAGGGCGCGCGTGGTGCGTTCGCAAGTTGGGCCTGTTGCCGGGTGGACAGCACGAATGCGATCAACAGGCAGGCAAGTACGCTGACAACGAAGTACACGGGCTGTTCCTGCGCTCCTTCGGGCTCCTTCTTCGCCTGAATGGTCTTGACCGTAGCGAGCAACGTGCGGCCGTCGACCAGTTCGATGCGTTTGCCGCGAGCGAATGCCGCGGCTTCGGTCGTGAAGTCGCCGAGAGCGACGATCTTTACGGCGACAGCGCCACGATCGACGAGCACGCCGTACATCTCCCGGACCACCTGCACGCCTACTCGCTGCGAACGCCACTGTTTGCATTGGACCAGGGTGGTCTGGCCGTCTTTGCGCAGCACCAGGTCGATGCCGCCATCGGCACCGCCCTGTCCGGTTTCCTCCACTGCGTAG
This sequence comes from Dyella sp. C9, assembly GCF_003332825.1. Taxonomy (GTDB): domain Bacteria; phylum Pseudomonadota; class Gammaproteobacteria; order Xanthomonadales; family Rhodanobacteraceae; genus Dyella. The sequence continues at coordinate 38,605 of NZ_QIRF01000010.1, forward strand.
CCCTGGCGCCGAAAGGCTTCACCGACCAGCCGTTCGAAGGTCCGCCAGTCCATGCTGCGGAGGCTGTCCATGCCGGTCTGGGATTCCAGCAGGTGGCGTCGCTTGCGCCGGCGGAGGAACGAAGCCAGTGCCGCGATGCAGAATATGATCAGGGCAAGCCACGCCAGAGGCGTGTAGAAGCCCGACGATGCCAGCTTGGCCAAACCCGACAAGATCGGGTTGCTGCTGGATGCCAATAGCCAGCCGATGCCGTACTGGACGCCAACGAAGGTGACCAATCCAAGTGCCAGGCCTGCCGGCCAGGGCATGGCCGCTACGAGTTCGAAACCGCCTTCCTTGCGCTTTCCCATGTATCCCCCTGTGGAACGGCAGCCCCCGCTTGCCGGGCGGCCGGTAGGCCCCGAAGGCTATCGTTGCGTGAGAAATTGCGCCAGCGCCCCGGGGCCATAACGGTCGCTTTCACACCACCACCCCAGGCCTTGGCCCATGGTTACGAGCCACGGCACCCCAGGGGCGAAAGGAGCGAGTCGCATGGCATCGACCAGAACGCACGTCCAGGTCACCGTTTCCAAGAATGGTCCGTACCTCGTGGTTGGCGACATCGCGCTGGCGAAGCAGACGGTGGTGGCCGATGCCGAGGGTGGTTCGGAGAACTGGAAGGAGGGGCCGGCGATCGATCACCCGGCGACGTATGCGCTATGCCGTTGCGGTGCGTCGAAGACAAAGCCCTTCTGCGATGGTTCGCACCAGAAGGTGGGCTTTGACGGGACGGAGACGGCCAGTCGGCAGCCGTATCTCCATCAGGCCCAGGCGATGAATGGTCCGCTGCATGCGCTTACCGATGTGGAGAGCCTCTGCGCGTTTGCGCGGTTCTGCGATCCCAACGGTCAGGTCTGGAACCAGGTGGCCGAGACGGACGATCCGCAGGTGAGGAAGGCGTTTCTCCGGCAGGTCAACCAGTGCCCGTCCGGACGGCTGGTGGCCTGGGACAGGACGACGGGGGAGCAGGTGGAGAACGCGTTGCCGGTGTCCATTGGCCTTGTCGAGGACCCGGTGGAGGAGTGCAGCGGCCCGCTGTGGTTGCGCGGGGGCATTCCCGTGATCGCGGCTGATGGCTTCAAGTACGAGGTGCGCAACCGGGTCACGCTGTGCCGCTGCGGGCAGTCGAAGAACAAGCCGTTCTGCGATGGGTCGCATGCGGCGGTGCATTTCAAGGACGACTGAGTGACGTGAAGGTAGCCTGCATGCCTCTTGGTTACATCGACGGGGAGTCAAGATGCACTCGTCAGAAGCGTAGACCCTGCTGGCTCCTTTTCGTGTTTAGCCCCCTGTGCCGTGGCCGCTGCCTGCGCTAGCAGCGTCGCAAAATGCTGGGCACGGAAGCGAATGCTTACGACCAGAAGGGCTGACCAATAAAGCCCGATGATGGCGAAGCCGAGAATGAACTCAGGCCACGTCGGGTGCGGTGGCCAATGAAAGTCCTTGAATTGAAGAAAGAGCGCTACTGCGATGGGTAGGGCTCCGAGTTTTTCGATGCCTCCGCTGACAAGTGGGTGCTTGTCCTTGAGGCGTTCATGGCGCTGAGAAGCATATTGGGCCATAGCTTCAAGCCGCTCCCTAGGGAATGTGCTTAACCAGGCCGTAAGGTCTTCATGGTGGTGAAGATCAAAGTCGAGTTGGTCGGCGAAATCGCGGCGCTCTGAGGCAAAGCCGGGAAGCTTCCATGGTCGTCGTGGGAGAAGTGCGAAGACCAGTCCTGCGATTTCCACGACCATCATGGTGGTCACGATAATGGATGTCAGTTTTGAGCTTGGTAACAAGTTTGCCGCGAGCAGGGCGATGAAGCCTGCGCCAAAGCCAACGATGTAGCCCCAGCGCTGACGCGCGGTCGGCGTAATCGACAAGCTTTCGTGGTCAGGTAGTGCGTCGACGCGCGCATTCAATGCAGCGAAGGTCAGTGTCGCCTTATCCATAGCTCTCCCCTTGTGTTGACAAGAGTAAGCCGGCACATCGACCGCTTCCAAGGGGGCAATTCGCCCACCGCCCCCATCCCCATCAGGCGGACACTCGCCTCACTGAAACCTGACAGACGATGCCAGACCCCTTTGCTAGCGTCTGTGGGTCACCCGCGCTGTCTTCCGAAGGGCCTCGCGGGTGGCCATGGCAGTGATGTCATGAGGCGCGAGCCGCGAGTGCGTCCAACACTCACGACCCGCTGACCATCACCAACTAAGCACGAGTTGATCATGGCTGTCCGCGATCATACGGTACGCACTCGCCCGTCAGTTCCCCCTGACGGCACCCTCACTTCTCCTCCTGGCTACCTGCGTCATGTGGGTGCGACGTGGCCGTCGTCTGTCCATCCAAGCCTTCGCGCTGACATTGCGCTGGCGCTACTCACCCTCAATCGCCTGCGTTACGACAGCGAGCGATGCCACAAGGCGCGGGCCCTTGGTTTCCCCGTCAGATCGCGGCTGTGGCGGCTTTCCGAGGTGGAATCCGATCGCCTGGGCATGGCCATTCACCATCTGCAGGATTACGCCAGGCGGCTCGGTCACGAGTCCGAAGTGAACGTTCCACCCGACCGATGATTGTTCCCGCGGCGCATCCGCCGGCACGGCGATGCGCCGCAACCTGACGATCACTGACGGTGCCACTAGGCATTCACTGACACGGATGGCTGTAGTCCCTTAGCCATTCTGCCGTCGTCTCCGACGGTAAAGGGAGCCCATGGAGCTGATCAAACTCTCGCCGGACCTCGGCGTGGATCCTTCGCTGCGCCTGCGCTCTCCCGCGGAGGTGCTGCTGAACGACTACATGCTGCCGGATGCCATGAGCCTGCCGCAGCTGGCGCGCCGCACCGGCATTCCGGCGCGACATCTTCGGGCGCTGCTGGCGGGTGTCCGTCCGGTCACACCCCGCAACGCGATGCGGTTGGCGGCCGTGCTGCCGACCACCGCGCTCTATTGGCTGGTACTGCAGGCACGTTACGACCTGGAGAGCGCGTTGCCGGGTGGTCGCAATACGCAGGCTACAAGGCAGGGGTAAGTGGTTCGCTGTGTCTGTAGGGGCACACCTCGTGCGCGATGGGGTGTGGCGAAGGGCGGTCGCGCACAGGGTGCGCTCCTACAGGGATAGAGGCTGCGTTTGGGGTGGGTGGTCGGGGTGCGAGCGGGAGTCCAAGGATTTCCGGGTGCGGATCAGTGATTTGTTGTGTGCAGGAGCGCACCTTGTGGGTGACCGTCCGTGGCGAAGGGCGGTCGCGCACGAGGTGCGCTCCCACAGGGGGAGAGCCTGTTTTGCTTTGGGTCGAATGCTGCCAATGCCATAAACCACTACACGGACAGCCATGACGGACATCATCCAGTTGCATCCGAACATCGAGATTGCGCAGCCACTTCCCGTCCGTCATCCGGGGAAGGTGTTGAAGGAAGACTTCATGAAGCCGAGGCAGCTCACCATCCCCTTGCTGGCCGAGCAATCGGGCCTGGATGCGTGGCGCATCAGCACGGTGCTGACGGGAACGCATCCGATACGGGCCAATACCGCGTTCCGTCTCGCGAAGGTGCTGGGTACCTCCCCGCACTACTGGCTTCTGTTGCAACTTACCCACGAGATACTGCTGGAGCAGCGCTTGCGCGACATGCGCGTCAAAGCGCACCCGAGTGAGGATGCGGAGGCATTCTGGCGCAGCCTTGGTCGTCGCCGGCGGCCATCTGATCCCTAGTCGCTCAGCACGTACGCGATGAACTCGGGTTGGTCTGGCATCGCGCTCGTATCGATGAACACGGAGGCTTGGCCCGGCAGACTGGTGTATTTGAGTACCTGCGGCGCACTGGTGCGTATCGCCACGTAGAAATTGCCATCGGGGTCAAAGGTCATGCCCGAGGCGTCGCCGGGAAGATGGGAGAGCAGCTGGGTGAGGTTGAGGGTCACCGTGGTGGGAGAGGGCGGCGTTGGCAATACGGCCGGGCAGGGCGCGCTCCATACTCCGTTGCTGGCGCTGACGTAGATGATGCCGTTGTTGATGAGGATGTGCGTCGGCTCCGTGAGCGCGGTGCTGATGCCCAGCGGCGTGGCGGTGTTCGCGTCGTAGAGGCGAATGAGGCCAGCCGGTTCGTCGGCCACGAAAAGGATGCCGCCGGAGAGGGCCACGTCACGCACGGACTTGTGCACCTTGCTGTCCTGCTCCGTTACATCCAGCCCACCCAGCGTAGTCGGCACGGGCGTCGTAGGGTCTACGCCGGGAAGCCCGCTCTTGGACGACGCCACGAACGTCCCCGCCAGAAACGTACCGTCCTCGAACGGCGGCTGGGTAAGGTAGGTCGGCAAGGCCGAAGCCGTAGCACTCTGGCCATCGGCGGACACATCGAGTCGCGCGACCACGTTGCTGTCCTGGTTGGACACGAAGCAATGTCCCTGGCCGTCGAACACCAGGTTGAAGGGATGATCGATGGAGTTGATGGTCCCCTCCTTCACGAAGTCGGACACCTCTTCGTAGGTGGCGACCAGGCCCTGGAAACAGCGGATGTCATCGACCCGCGTGCCGCCGCTGGCCACGTAGAGATAGAGGTTCTGGAAGCAGAAGCCGCGCAGCTCGGCGAGGTCCTTGCTCTTGATGGTCAGCACCTTGTCCTTGACCTGGTTGCCGGCATCGTCGAAGGCGTAGATGTTGTTGGTCTTGTCCTTGCTCTTTCCCTTGCCCGAGTCCGTGTCCGAGTCGCTGCCGTGAAAGGTGATCAGGAACATGGGTACGCCCCTCCCGAACGAGAAGATCAGTGATGCATGCGGGGTAGTGATCGAGATGGCTGGTGAAGGCCTGAGCGCCCTCGTGCGCAGTGTTTAATATCCGCAGGGAGGGCGGCGTTCCATTTGACGAAAGCCATAGACCGCAAGGTGGCACACGCACGGTGCACAGCGCTTGCGTACTCAACGCACTGAGCGCCCGTTTTCGCTTGGCGTCGGTGGGTTGTTGCCGGACTTCCGGAAGAATGGCCCCGGTCGGGGCCATTCTTGGGGGCTGTGCTATTTCGACGCCACGGCCGACGACGACTGGACCTTCTTCGCGGCCTGCTCGATCAGTGCTGCCACGGCCTTGGGGTTGGATACGTAGATGGCATGGCTGCCGGGTACTTCCTTGGTAGTGGCGTTGGCGCGCTTGGCCATCATGCGCTGGGCGCCGATGGGGATCATCTTGTCGTCGGTCACCAGCAGGTACCAGCTCGGCTTGGTCTTCCAGGCGGCCTGGGTGATGGTTCCCGACAACGCGGCCACGCCCCACGGCACCTGCGAGTTGGCCATGAACTGCGCTTTCTGTGGCGGCAGGTCGCCGGCAAACGATGCCGCGAACTTCGCGCTGTCCAGCATCAGGAAGCCGTCCTTCGGCGGCAGGATCGGCGGCTGCGGTGCGCCCGGTGGTGCGCTCTTGATGATGGTATCCACCGATTCGCCGTTATCGAGTGCGAACGCGGTGATGTAGACCAGCGCCTTGACGTTCGGTTCGTTGCCCGACTCGGTGATGACAGCGCCACCGTAGGAGTGGCCCACCAGCACGACCGGGCCGTTGTGGGATTCGATCGCGCGCTTGGCAAAGGCGACGTCGTCGGCGAGGGTGGTGGTCGGGTTCTGCACGATGGTGACGTCATAGCCGTCGTGCTTGAGGATGTCGTACACCCCTTCCCAGCCCGATCCGTCGACGAAACCGCCATGGACGAGGACAACAGCCGGCTTGGCGTCTTGTGCGTGTGCCGGTCCAATGGGCGTCAGTGCCGCGCCGCCGATCAGGCCGGCCGCGATGTATTTACTGAAGTTCATAGAGAAGGCTCCTACAGCGCGGCGATGAAGGTGAGCAGCGGCGCTGTTGCGCTGCACACCCCGTGGCTCGATCTATGGCGGAGGCAGTTCGATGGTGCGGCGGCCGAAGAGTCGGGCATCCAGCGAGTAGGCACCGGGGCCAAGCAGGATCAGCGCGACGATCTGCAGGCATGGACCCAGCATGGCCGGCGACAGCGCCGCGGTTGTCAGGCCGCTCCAGGCGAACAGGCCGAGCAGGACCATGCCGGCAATCGAGGTCATGACGCCGAGGACGATGGCCAGGCCGAGCAGCACGACCAGCGCCAGCTGCCAGTCGTCGACATGCCATGGCTGGCGGGCAGCCATCTCCAGTGCGATCGCCAAGCGGAGCATAATCAGGCCCAGACCCGGTAACCCTTGCGGAAACATGGAGTAGAGTCGCTGCACCGCGATGGCACCTCTGGATGACCCGTCAGTCCTGCCTTGGCAGGAGCGAGAAGCAACGGCGAAATCGGAGCGATACCCAAGCGTAGTCAGGCGCAACTTGAACCGGCACCCGCAATAGTCGGAAAGGGGCATCCCCCGATCAGGGGATGTCAGGCAGGCGTTGTTGCAGTGCGATGAGCGTGCGCGCAAGCGGGCAGGGAGCGGCCTCGGTGGTTCGTGCGCTCTGCCCGGTGAATGCACTCAGGCCAAAGCACCAGGGAAGAGCGTAGGGCGCCAGGCGGTTGGCCCGGCTCTACCGGCTGCCGTGGGGCGTGCATGTAGGTCACCCTTGGGAAGGTGGTGTGCATGGTTGTGAACGGGGACATGCAAGGCCGTGTTCACCGCGCTGCCGGCGGCATGGGCGTGGCTTTTCTGGTTTTCGCCGCCAGCCTGGTGCTGGCCGTGTGCGCGCGTGCCGATGGCATCCCGGCGCCGCTGGGGATGCATCAATGGCTGGACACGTCCTGGACCTTCGAGCGTGGTGCTCCGGGGCAGGTGTCCATGCTGCACCAGTCGCCCGATGGCTTCCTTTGGCTGAGCGCCGCGCAGTCGCTCTATCGTTTCGACGGCGTGAGGTTCGAGCGTTTCCTCGCCGACGACAACCAACCCATCAGCGCCACGCGAACGATGATCGACGCCCCCGACGGCAGCCTCTGGATAGGGTTGACCACCGGTGGCATCGTGCACCTGCAGGGCAGGCATGCCGTGCGCTACGCGAAAGCGCAGGACGCTCCGTATGGCACGGTCAGCTACATTGCCGTCGATCCCAATGGGCGGGTGTGGGCGGCGAGCAACGACACGCTGCATTACCTCGATGGGGAGCGATGGAAGAAGGCCGATGCGGCCGTTGGCTATCCGGGTGGGAACTGCTCGGCGCTGCTGGTCGATCGCGACGGCACGTTGTGGGCAACCACCGAAACATCGCTGCTGCGCAAGGCGCGCGGCGACAAGTCCTTTGTCGACACGGGTATCAAGGTTTCGCTTGTCTACAGCCTGTTCCAGGCGCCTGACGGCAAGATCTGGGCGGCGCAGCGAAACCTTGTCGGTCCGCTGGCAACGGCCGATGGCCGGCCTTATGAGGGCACCGTGCGATTCACCTGGGACTCGGCCGGCGCCGTGTTCGCGCGCGACGGCACCCTGTGGCTGAGCACCCTGGGTGACGGACTCAAGAGGATCTACCTGGATGCCCACGGCGAACCGGTGGCGGGGCAGGCCACGGAGACGTTCACTGCCGAGGATGGCTTGAGCGCCGACTACACCTGGCCGATTCTGCAGGACCGCGAGGGCAACATCTGGGTAGGCACCAGCGCAGGGCTGGACCGCCTGCGACCCAGCGCGCTGGCACGGGCTCCCTTTCCCTCCAATGGCCACGACTTCGTGCTGGCGCCGGACACGCAGGCTGGCGTGATTGCAGGAACCACCAATCTTCCGCTCATGCGCCTCGATGGCGACAGGCTGACCACGCTGGGTGACGGTGGCGATGGGCCGGTCACGCCGTTCCGGGCTGCCTTGCGGGACGAACGGGGAACTGTCTGGCTCGGCAGCGACGACGCACTTTGGCGTTGGCAGGACGGCACGCTCGCCCGCGTGGCGGCAGTGCCTGCCGTGCCCGGCATGAAGCGCATCCGCGTGCAGGGCATCGCCAGCGACCATGCCGGCGGCGCGTGGGTCTCCATCTGGAAACATGGCCTGTGGCATTGGCATGACGGCACCTGGACAAAGGTGTCGGACGTGTATGCGTTCGCACTGGCCGCCCCTTCCGCCGGGCAGCTGTTGGCGCTGGGCCGCGACGGATTGATGGTCTACGACAAGGGCGTGCTGAGCAGGACCATCGACCTGTCGTCACTGAAGCTGTTCGACCCGACCATCCTCAGTATCCACGGCAGCCACACATGGATCGGCGGCCAGGTGGGCTGGGGCGTGTTCGACGGAAAGAACGTCAGGGCCATCCACAGCAGGGGCGAGCAGATCTGGGGCATCGCCGCCATCATCGAAACGCCCGAGGGCGACCTGTGGATCGACGCGGTGCCGGCGATCTTCCATGTGCCCGCCGCCGAGGTGTCGCGTGTGCTGGCCAGTCCGGATGCAGTCATCGGCGACTTCACGAGCTACAACTACCTGGATGGATTGCCCGGTCGTCCGTCGCTCATCACGCCGATTCCCGGGGCGGTCAGGACGGATGACGGAAAGCTGTGGTTTGCGACCAGCAATGGGGTGGCCTTCATCGATCCTGGCCGCATACCGTACAACCCGCTGCCGCCACCGTTGAGCATCACCGCAGCCCGGATCGACGGAAAAGACGTGGCGCTGGGCGAGAAGCTGGTGTTGCCCAGGGGCGCGGCCAACCTGGAAATCGATTTCAGCGCATTGAGCCTGACGATGCCCGAGCGGGTGAAGTTCATGTACAAGCTCGTCGGCTGGGATCAGGACTGGCAGGATGTCGGCACGCGCCGCACGGCCTACTACGGCCGGCTGACGCCGGGCAGCTACCGCTTCGTGGTGCGTGCTTCCAACAACGACGGCGTGTGGAACAACCAGGGCGTGGCGCTCGGCATCGAGGCGCTGCCGCTGTTCTACCAGACGTTGTGGTTCAAGCTGCTGTGCGTGGCGGCGTTCATTCCACTGGTCTGGCTGGCGTACCGTGCCCGCTTTCTCTACCTGGAGCGGAGCATGCGCGACCGGCTCGAGGTGCAGCATGCCGAGCGCGAGCGCATTGCGCGCGATCTCCATGACACCTTGCTGCAGAGCGTGCAGGGACTGGTCATGCACTTCCAGTCGGTGGCCGAAAGGATCAGCAGCGAACCGGAAGCGCGCAAGGCCATGGACGGCGCTCTCGACCGGGCGGACAAGGTAGTCGCGGAGGCGCGAGGCCGCGTGCTCGACCTGCGCAGCGACGCACAGGGCGAGTTGCACGAGGTGCTGAGGAAGACCGGCATGGAATTGACGGCAGGGCAGCCGATGCGTTTCAGGGCGCTGATCGAGGGAAGGCCGCGCGAACTCAGCGCGCGCGTGTACTGGGAGGTGCTGGCCATCGCCAAGGAGGCCATGTTCAATGCGTTCCAGCACTCCAACGGCACGCTGATCGAGTCTGAGATCGCCTATCTGGCCAGCGGGCTGCGCGTACGCCTGCGCGATGACGGCATCGGCCTCTCCGAGGCCTTGCTGCAGGACGGACGTTCCAACCATTGGGGGCTGACCGGGATGCGCGAGCGTGCAGACAAGATCCTTGCGAGTTTCCGTATCCTGTCCCGCGAGAGAGAGGGCTGCGAGATCGAAGTCATGGTGCCTGCACGGCTTGCCTACGTTCGCCAGCCTGGCCTCTACAGCCGGTTGCTCGAGCGCACGCTCCAGTGGGTGAAGTGGTGAACGTGATGCGCATACTGATGGTCGACGACCACCCGCTACTGCGGGAAGGCGTGGCGGCGGTGATCGACGCGCAGGACGACATGTCCATCGTCGCGGAGGCCTCCAGCGGCATCGAGGCCATAGCGAAGTTCCGCCAGCATCGGCCGGACATCACCCTGATGGACCTGCAGATGCCGGGCATGGGTGGCGAGGACGCCATCCGCGCCATCGTTGGCGAGTTTCCCGGTTCACGCATCATCGTGCTGACGAACTACAGTGGTGATGCGCAGGTCATCCGCGCGATGAAGTGCGGTGCATCGGCGTACCTGCTCAAGAACATGCTGCGAAGCGATTTGCTCAACACCATTCGCCGGCTTCACGAGGGCAAGCATTACCTGCCCAGCGAAGTCGCCGGCATCATCGCTGCGCACATGATGGACGACGTGCTCTCGTGCCGGGAGCTGGAAGTGCTCAAGCTGGTGTCGCGCGGCTACTCCAACAAGGAGATCGCCAACGCCATGCATATCAGCGAAGAGACCACGAAATCCCATGTGAGCAACATCCTGTCCAAGCTCGGGGCACGCGACCGGACGCAGGCCGTGGTGCTTGCCGCACGCCGGGGCATCATCGACATCCTGGATGGGACGCTCGACGGATAGCCCGGCCGGGCGTGGCGGCGCTAGGCGTTCAAGGCCAAGGCCGCCTTGCGCGCCGCCGCGGCAATCTCGCTGCTGATGGCCGGATCGTCCACGGCTCGCGCCAGGGTCACGCTGCCGACAAGCAGGGCGAGCAGGCTGATGGCCTCCTCTCGCCTGGCCTTGGGCGTGCCATCGAGGCCGGCTGCCACCGCATCGATGATGGCGCGCAGCTCGATTTCGTAGGCCCGGCGGGTTGCCTCATCGGCACGCGCCACTTCGCCGGAGAGGCTTTGCAGGGCGCAGCTGTCGGCCAACTCGCAGGTGCGCCGGTCGCCCAGGTAGAAGTCGATGAAGCCCTTGCGCCAGCGCGTGCCCAGTTGCGCGCGCATCTGTTCCACGCCGCGTTGGAGGTCCTGCATGCCGACCACCACGGCTTCGCGGAAGGCATCCGCCTTGGATTTGAAATGGGCATAGAACGCGCCCGAGGTGACCTCGGCGTCCTTGGCCAGTCCGTCTACGCCGGAGCCGCCAAAGCCCCGGCTGCGAAAGCCGCGCCCCGCGCTCTGGAGAATTCGTGCCCTGCTTTCTTCTTTCTGACCGGGTCGATGGGCCATGTGACATCTCCACATAACGATCACTATTTGGTGCTTGACGACATAACGATCGTTATGGAACGATCGAAGCATCACGATCGTTATATGGCGACCGTGAAGCATGAACAAGAGCTCTGTCCGAACCCACCACAGGATCAAGGAGTTATTGCTATGCCTATTTCAGTGCAGGTCACCAAGGGACTGCTCTCCCACGAGGGCGAACGCCAGGTGCTGCCGCAGGTCGCCGAAGCCCTGCTGCGGGTGCACGGCCTCACCGGCAACACCTTCATGACGCCCAATGTCATCGGGCATCTGCTGGTGAACCCGCCATCGGAAAGCTATGTCGATGGCGGCTGCCACTCGCTTGCGGTGATCGAGGTGAAGGTGCCGGCCGCGACCTTCCCCGATGCCGGCGTCAAACAGGCGTTCGTGGCCGAAGTCACCGACATCATCGACCGGCTGAAGGCCGGGGACCATCCGCGCCAGCGCACCTTCGTCAATGTCACCTACGCCGTCGACGGCGCGTGGGGTATCGGCGGCAAGGCCTATACCAACGAGGAGTTGGGCGCGGCCATCCAGCAAGCGGCAGCCTGATCGATCCTGCCGCTACGCCGTGATGCTTTCCCGATGTCGTCGCCATGCGAAGGAGCACGCCGATGAAAACCCTGTCCTCATGGCGAGCCATCCGGGCCTTGATGGCGCTGGGGTGGCTGGGAGCCATGCCCGGCGTGCTGGGGGCGACCGATGACGGCCGGCCTGTGCCTGCCGTCATCACCCGCACCGAACTGGAACACAGCGACGTGCCGGGCACCGATCTGGAAACCAGGCTCTATCTGATTGTCCTGCCACCCGGTGCTGCCGCGCCGGTCCACCATCATCCGGTGGAAGGTATCGGTTACATCGTGGAAGGCGCAGCGCGCTCGGCGTTTGGCCAAGAGCCGCCCGTGACGCTGATCGCGGGCCAGTCATTCCACGACAAGGCCGGCATTCCGCACACCGTGTTCGAGAACGCGGATGACCGCAAGCCATTGCGTTTCATCGTGGCCTACACGGTGAAGAAGGGCAGTCCGGTGATCGAGGTTCCGTGACGCGAGTCCGAGGGCAGCGCCTGGGGCGGATGCCGCCGAGGCGAGTGTCCAGGCGAGCACCGGCGGGTCTCTCCCCGATCCTGCAGCGAAGCCGGTGCACCGGGCGCGGGCGCGAGTAAACTGGAGCGCGTACCGTTCGGCGTGCCCTGCTTCCCTGGAGTATGGCCATGAGTGCGCAAGACCTCGATGCTGGCGTACCCCCTGCAATTCCCGAGCCGGTGGCGGAGTCCCGCAGGCTGGTGTATCGGCACCCGCTGCCGATCCGGGTCATGCACTGGATCAATGTCGTCGCGTTGACCCTGATGCTCTTCAGCGGTCTGCAGATATTCAACGCGCACCCAAGCCTCTACTGGGGCAACCGATCCGATGCGGGGACCGAGCTGCTCACCCTGGGTGCCCGCCAGGATGCGACGGGAAAGCTGGTGGGCATCACCCGCGTGGGGCGGCATGAGTTCACCACGACCGGCGTGCTGGGGGTGTCCAATGGAAGCGATGGCAGCCCTCAGGTGCGCGGGTTTCCATCGTGGCTCACCGTGCCCGGTCCGCAATGGTTGTCGATGGGGCGACGCTGGCACTTCTTCTTTGCCTGGGTGTTTGTGCTGAACGGGCTGTGCTACGTGGGCTACGCCCTGGCCACGCGACACCTGCAGCGCGACCTGTGGCCCACCGGGTCGGACTGGCGTGGCATCGGGCGATCCATCATCGAGCACCTGCGCTTCAAGCACCCCCATGGCGACGAGGCGCTGCGCTACAACATCCTGCAACGGCTTGCGTACCTGGTGGTGATCTTCGTCTTCGGCGTGGGCATCGTCCTGATGGGACTGGCGATGTCGCCCCGCATGGACGCCGTGCTTTCGCCCATGGTCGAAGCCGTCGGCGGTCGACAGTCGGCGCGGACCATTCATTTCATCATCGCCTGGGCGTTCGTCGCCTTCGTGCTGATCCATGTATTCGAAGTGTTGATCAGCGGCGTATTCAACCAGCTGAGGGGCATGATCACCGGCTACTACGCGATCGATGCGGCGCCCGCCGGGGCGCCACCCGCCGAGGCGGTCTCACCGGGCCCGGTCGATCCCGCCGAACCGGCTCCACCGAGCCCGGACGATCCCGTGGAGCCGGCTCCGCCAGAGGAACGCCCGCATGACTGACCGTCGATCGTTCGTGCGCATGGCCATCGTGGGGGCAGCCGGCATCCTCGTTGCTGCGTGCGACCGCATTTCGCAGTCCGCATGGGGCCCCAATGTGCTTGGCAAGGCGGAAGGCTTGAATCGCCGTGTGCAAGCCTTGTTGTCGCCGTCCAGCAGCATGGCCAGGGAGTATGGTGAAGCCGACATCTCGCCGGTGTTCCACCCTAATGGAACCACCATGCCGGGCACGCCCGCCTATCAGGCGCTGTTGGCCAACGGTTTTCGCGATTACCGGCTTCAGGTGGATGGGCTGGTAAGGCGGCCGGCCAGGCTTTCGATAGACGAGCTTCAACGGCTCGACGTATGCACGCAGATCACCCGGCATGACTGCGTGGAGGGCTGGAGCGCGATCGGAAAGTGGCGGGGCACCCGGCTTTCCGCCGTGCTCGATCACGTTGGCGTGGACCCGCGCGCACGCTTCGTGGTGTTCCATTGCTTTGACGAAATGGAGCAGGACACGCCTTACTACGAGAGCATCGATCTCACCGAAGCCAGGCATCCACAGACCTTGCTGGCCTTCGCATTGAACGACAAGCCATTGCCGGTTCCCAACGGGGCGCCCCTGCGCCTGCGGATCGGTCGCCAGCTTGGCTACAAGCAGGCGAAATACCTGGCCCGCATCGAACTGGTCAGTTCATTCGAGGATATCGGCGATGGCCAGGGCGGCTATTGGGAGGATCAAGGCTACGAATGGTATGCGGGCATCTAGCCGCGCGTCGTTCCCACCCGCCCCGAATTACCGCAGATGCCTCACGGCAGCGCCGAGGCAGGGCATCAGAACCGATCCGTGCTGGCCAGGTAACGCCATTGACCCGGTGGGAGCCGGGACATGGGGATGCGGCCGATGCGGATGCGCTTGATGGCGATGACCTTCAAGCCGACGGCATGGCACATGCGCTCGATCTTGTCGGGGGCGATCCGCTTCAGGGCGAAGCGCAGGTGGTTTTCGTTCTGCCAGCTCACCTTGATCGGTGGCAGCGCATAGTTGTCGAAGCTGAGGCCATGGTTGAGCAGGGCCAGGCCATCGGGTGCGAGCTTGCCCGTGACCTGGACCACGAGCTCCTGCTCGATGCGGTCGAAATCTTCTTCCAGGCGACGCCTGACCCGCCAGTCCTGGGTGAAGACCAGCAGGCCTTCGGCCTTGTCGGGCAGGGGCAGCGGCGACTCCAGGCGGGCAAAGTGACGCCTCAGCACGCGCACGCCGGAGCTGTCGTCCTCGGCATGGTTCTCCACCCGGATCAGTGCGCGTGCCTCGTCGATCGTCATGCCGGCGGGCTTGTGGAGCACCAGCGTGGCTGGCTCCACCGGTTCGAGCCGCGCCTGGGGATCGATCTCGATGTGCTGCTCCAGCACTTTGAACTGCGGTTCCTCGACGACCGTGCCATCCACGCGCACCCAGCCGCCCTCGATATACATTTCAGCTTCGCGTCGCGAGCACTGGGCCAGGGCGGCGACACGTTTGGCGAGGCGTACGGGTTCGGTCATTGGTGTTGCCAGGAGGTTGTCGGCCCCAATTATAGGCCCCGTGGTTCCGGTGGGAGCAGGCCTCGTCCAGAGGGCGGGTCTTGATCGCCAGTGCACTCTTTCCGCTGTAAAAATGTGCTGCTAGGTTAAGTGGCGACCAATCCGTGCTGATGGGGGAAAGATGGACCTGCAGGTAGCGGTAGGGATGGATGGTGACCAGGCATCGGCCGAGCAGCGAACGGCCCGTCGTGCTTCCATCGACCAGCGTGCCAATCTGGCGTTGCTTGGACTCATTGCGATCGCGATTCTGGTTCAGCTCGCCGCATGGCCATTCCTGCTGCGGCAGTGGGGGATGCCCGCGCTGTGGATTGCAGTGCCGCTCGTGGTGCTGGCGCCAATGCATTGGGGGCTGATCCATGAGTCCATCCATGGGCGTCTGCTGGCCCAGCGGCGGTCGAACGAGTGGCTCGGGCGATCGCTGGCGATCGCTTTCATGTTGCCATTCGACGCCGTGCGCTTTGGCCATCTGATGCATCACCGATTTACCCGCGAAACGTATGACCGGCCGGATGTGCATGATGGCGTGACGCCTACGATGCTCGCGCGCATCGGTTATTACCTGCATTTGCTCGGCGGCTTCTACCTGGCGGAGATCGCACTGCCGTTGCTCACGTTTCTGCCGACGCCCGTGGTGCGCCGGCTCGTTGAGCGCAAGCTTCACAGCGACAATTCAATCGACCGGGACATCCAGCGGCTGTTTGTCGCCTTTGCCGGGAACGCGGACCGGCGTGGTCGTATACGCCGGGACTGGATGCTGTCGGTCACCCTGCATGCCTGCGCGTTCTATTTCTATGGGGCGTGGTGGCCTGCGCTTGCCGCGACAATGTTCCTCCGGGGGCTGTGGATCTCGCTGGCCGACAACCTGCCGCACTATGACGTTTTGCTCGAAGAAAAGGCGCGGGCCCGCAACTTCCGGGTGTCGGCCTTCTGGCGGCCGGTGTTGATGAATCATCATCTTCACCGCCTGCATCACCAGCATCCCACGCTGCCATGGACAGCGCTGCCGGCGCTCGCCCGAGCCGAAGCCGATGCTTCGGGCCCGAATGTCGAAGCCGGCTATTTCAGCGCGGCATTCCGGCAATTTCGTGGGTTTGGCAGGGTGCGTTGAAGAAGCCGGCCAGGGCGTGTCGCGTTTCGTTCTCTGGAACGGACAAATGCGTCGTCAGGGCAAACCGCCAGAGCCGGTGGCGAGTAATGTCGCAACCTACCGTGCGGTTACCTATCGGGCAGGTTCGAGAAGTTGGCCCAAGTGCCGAAGAGGTCACCATCGCCTTCATCGAAGGATGGCGAATGGCCGTCGGCTCGAATTGCGATCAGTTTCTGATTCATGGAAAGGCCCGCTTCCGTGTCATGCATAGCTTGCGAATCGGTCTGGCGTTTTGCCTGTCGACTAGCCATATCAGCCGGCGACTGCTGACAGCACGTTGGCAGTAACCTTTTTGTACAAATCCTCTCCGAAATTCCCACCGAGCTCGACAAGGAGAGGTTCCATGAAGTTTGCATCCACCCGGCTGATCGTCCGCGACATTCATGCGGTCGTCGGCTTCTACGAGAAGTTGACCAACCGAAAGGCGGAGTGGCTGGCGCCTGTATTTGCCGAGATCGTAACGACGGGCGCCACGCTTGCGATAGGCAGCGTTGAAACCGTTGCGCTCTTCAAGGAAGGCTCGGTCGAGCCAGCCGCCAACCGCACGGCCATCATCGAGTTTCAGGTCGACGATGTGGAAGCACAGTTCTCGCGACTCAAAGATGAGCTTGAGGTCGTCCTTGAGCCGAAAATGATGCCCTGGGGCAATCTTGCAGTGCAGTTTCGGGACCCCGAGGGCACCATCGTTGGCTTGTACACACCCATGACCGAAGCAGCCAAGAAGCGATTTGGTTCGCGTTAGTCGAACCTGATGGCATCGGGCGTGGCGATTTCCTCCTGGGAAAAATGTTCGCGTCCGACTGTGGTCCCAGCAGGTCGGCGCAACAAGTCCCCCTTTGTTGAAGCAACGCCGGGGTGTTGCGTCGGCCCTTTGGGCTCACTGCACGAAGCAGGCACCGGTCACTCCGATGGATGGTGCAGTGGGCTCTCGTTTTCGCCTGGCGTTCTCTTTAGAAGCCAAAGGTTGCGGGCGTATAGGAAAGGAAGAAAGGCATAGCTCAAGATAATGGGGAGCTTGTCTATGTGCAGGGCATATACAAGCTGCAAGGCGCTACCCCAAAAACTGAGCTGCCAGAAGATCGGCGGCACTACGAGTTGCTTCTTCCTCTCCGAGTGCAGCCATTGAATAACGAACCGCGAGCTAAAGAGCCCCGCACCGGCGAGGCCGATGAGCGTCCATACCCAAGAATCGCCATAGAGCCACGGGGCCATGCGGCCAACCAGGGGGAAGAGGAATCCGTTCGCTTCGTGCATTGAAAAGCTCAGCCTGTCGATGGCGGAGCCGTGATCTTGCGGGTACAACGGCCGCCCGGCAAGCTAGGGATGTTCGCTTCCGACCCAGAGCGGACCTCAAAGAAGGGCGCTTGTCGGACCGCTCAAGGGAGCTCGGAGAGGCAATGGAAGTGACATTTAGCGGTCGAAGAAGCCTGTGGTGGTACGTCAAATTCTTCTTTGCGTGCCAAGCAGCAGGTTTTGCACTCTGGATGCTTGTCGCCCTCGTAGCAATGCCGTTTGTTGGCTATAGCCTTTTTGATCTTCCCTTCGAAGGGCGAGGATATTTGTTTCTGCCGCTATATCTAGTGTGCGCGCCGGTAGTCTGGAAGTATCTTCGCTGAATGGTCCGCTTCTAACCCAAAACGGACATGACCAGGACGGCATAACAGGGTTTTCAGGGAGATTGTCCTAATGAAGAACGCTCCACCCGGGTACGAGTGTCCGTTTTGCGGTATTGCGGAGACGCTTCCGTCACCTGCTCCAGAATCAGCCGTTGTCCTGGTCGATGCCAACGTGTTCGCTTTGGTTCCGACGCACCACTATGCGGGGATCAAAGGCAACTGCTTGGTAGTGCCTCGGGGCCACTATGAAAACGTATTGGACATTCCGGACGACCTCGGCAGCGACTTCTTTTGTGCCACGCGTCGCCTGGCGCAGGCCATGCGAAATGCGTTCGGGTGTGAGGGCATATCCACTCGCCAACACAACGGTCCGGCCGGTAATCAAGATGTATGGCACTACCATCTTCATGTATTCCCTCGCTATTCAAATGACGGATTGAATGCGGGGCGCAAAGTGCCCTACGTCACCGAGGAACGAATTGAGCTGGCGGCCACTCTTCGGGCTGCGTTGCGGTAGCGTCTGTCTGCGATCCGAAGCGGATCCGTCACGGTGCGGCAAGCGCATGTCGTGGGCTTGGTGTTTCTCTGCCGGTTCTCAGGGATGTCCCTGGTCGCTGCTACCCGTCGTCGGCTCGTTTTTGTCCTTGGCGTCGTCGCCTTCGGGCGGCTTGACTGGGCTTAGCGGACCGACGCTGACAGTGCCGGTGATCGTGGTCGGGAGCCTTGGGTCATATGGATTGTCGGTAGAGCGCAGCTCTTGGTAAGCCACCGCACCATCGGTCTGGTGCGCGCCGACCACTTGCGCGGGGTCGCTTGTGTTGGGGCCGCCACCGGGACGTTGCAGGCCCGTTTGCGTGACGGCACCACCGCCGCTGATATCGTAGATGGGAGAACTCATGTGATTGCCCACGCCTGCGATGCCGCCCACTTCCACATGGGCCGCTGAGGAACCCACCCGCGAACCGGTGGCGTTCTGTCTCACCTCGCGCCAGCGCGCCTTGGCGCGAGGCAACGCCGCTTCGTCGCCATAGGTGGGTAACAGGTCGCGCCAGATCTCGTTGGCCTTGGCGAATTGTTCGGGCGTCAAATGCGCGTAGACCAGTTGGCGGGCGCGCACGTATTGTGGGTCGTTGCGTTCGGCGGCCAAGGCCATCCACGCCATCGCTTGTGGCAGGTCCACCGCCGAACCCTGGCCGCTCAGGTACATCACGCCAAGATTGTATTCGGCGGGCTTGTACGCCCACGAGGCCGCAACCTTGTACATCGCAATGGCGTGCGTGTAGTCACCTTTCCTGGCTGCCTGCGCGCCGAGCGCGAAGAAGTACTCGCCAGGCCGGGCATCGTCGAGCGGGGTGTTGAAGGCCTTGCTGTTGTCTTCGCCGGTGTCGGTAGTAGTCGTGGCTACCGGGGCCGCCGCTGGCGTCTGGGCATCGATGGGGATTGTCTTGAGCGCGTCCTGGTCGCCGGCGATGCCCGCAACGGGCCAGAAGGCGAATCCAGCGGCAAGGCACAACAAGGGCAACGTCGCGTGCTTCTGCAGGGCCATGGCAATCCGTCCATTGTCTGCGCAGGGAAACATTCCGCGGAAGGCTACTCCCTCGCCTCATACCCTAGCAACTGACGCCATCTCGGCCCTCCCGCGTCATTTCTTAGGCTTGGGTCTGGGCGGTTTCGCCTGTCTGGCGCGGGGCGCTCCAGGCTCACGGGGCAACCGGGCAAGGTATCTGGTTCCGCAAGACGCGGAGGTAGAAGGGCGCGGCGGTCACCATTTGAATGCCTAGCTGGAAGGTCTCCTCAAAAGCCCGGATAGTGGTAAGCGTGCTCCCGAAGGTTCGCTGCCCCTGGTGGACGCTTACACAGGTCGGTCAATCGCAGGCTATGACTGCCAGCGCTGCATGTACGCGGGGCGGTAACCGTCCCCTGGCTGTGCGAAGAACCATGATGTTCAGGCCTACGGCTCGCATGTCGAGCGGTGGCTTTCGCTCATGAGGCATCAGGCCATGGGCAATCGGCGCATTCAGCACGCGCAGGACATGGACCCGCGGGCGGCAGGCCATGCGTGTGACAACGCGTTGTTGGTTTCTGCGGGTGCCACCCGTTGTGCACTTCGCCGTATCGCTACCGAATATTCCTTGCGAAGAGGCCGGTGTCCATTTCCGTCCCATGACGAGCGTTAGACAAGGGCGCGCTGTCAGGACGTGCCGAGTCGATGTGCGAGCAGGGCTTTTACGGATGGCCATTCTTCGCTCACGACGCTGTAGAAGGCGGTATTCCTTGGCTTGCCATTGGGCTCGATCTTGTCCTTTCGCAGGATGCCCTCGAACGTCGCCCCGATGTTTTCGAGCGCGCGCCGTGATCTGGCGTTGTCGGCCTTGGCCCGGAACTGGACGCGACCCACACCCAGCGTATCGAAGCAGAAAGCAAGCAGGAGCTGTTTGCATTCCGTGTTGATGCCTGTGCCCCAGAATTCGCTCGCGATCCAGGTGACGCCGATCTCGACCTTTTGATCATCGCGATGGATGTCGAGGAGTCGCGTGGTACCAATGATCTGGCCACTGTCGCGAAGGCACACGAGGAACGGATAGGCCTTGCCCAGATCCCTGTCGCGCAGCGCGGTTCTGAAGTTCGGGTAGAAGATGGCGGGATCGGAGTAGTCCACGGATGTCAGGCGCCATAGCTCTCGATCGCGACCGACGTCGAAGAGTGCATCCAGGTGTTCTTCTTCCACGGGGCGAAGTTCAACCCGGCTGCCTTTGAGAACCAGTGGGTGTTGAATCCATGAAGTGAGCATAGTCGCCATGTGGTCCAAAGAGTGGCGTGGTATTGGACACGCGATGGCTGGCTTTACAGCGTCGCGATTGAGGCGGTTCGAAGGCGAGCCTGCCGGGAGGGGCATCGCCAACCTGGGGCACCTTGGAGCGGAAGCGGGTGCTGGGACAACGGCGCGCGATGGACAGGGCACGCCGCCCATGCCCCGGGCATTCCTTGCCGACATTTCGCCCCAGCCCTGTCCCGCTCGCCACATAGATGACGTCCGTCGCCACGGGCCGGCTATAGTCGACGGCATGAACGTGCCATCCCGCCATTCCCACGAAATCTCCCATGGCGGCTACGGTGCGCCATTTGCGCCGATAACGTTGGCGGTGTCGTGGACGGCATTCTGGCTGCTCATGATCTGCATCGCCTTCCAGGAATCGCTTCGTAACCCCCACGTCCAATGGTGGGAGCCGATCCTGTGGGAAGGCAGTTCCGGGCTGGTCCTGACGGGTTGGTTATTGCTCGCAGTGCGGATTCGCGGGCGTTATGCATCGTATCTCGATAAACCCCTGGCCTGGTTTGGTGCCTACCTGCGCTGGTTGCCGTTGGCCATCCTGCTTTGGATTGCGGCGGTCTACGCCATACGGCATGGCGTCTATGCGGCCGTTGGGAGAACCTATGATCACCCGGGCTGGGGCTATATCGTTGTGTACGAGAGCTTCAAGCTGGTGATCTTTACGGGGCTGTGGCTTGGGGTGCTGTTTGGCATCGATTCCCACGGGCAATGGCAGATCCAGCGGCAGCGCCTGTTGCAGACGCAAAGGGCGCTGGCCGAAGCGCAGCTTGCACAGCTCCAGGGCCAGCTGCGGCCGCATTTCCTGTTCAACGCGCTCAATACCGTCTCTGCCTTGATGCACACCGATGTGGAGCGGGCCGATCGACTGGTCGCGACGCTCGGGGACCTGCTGCGCATCAGTCTTCGCTCCACCGACAACGAGATG
Source organism: Dyella sp. C9 (assembly GCF_003332825.1). Classification (GTDB taxonomy): domain Bacteria; phylum Pseudomonadota; class Gammaproteobacteria; order Xanthomonadales; family Rhodanobacteraceae; genus Dyella. Next base: position 59,780 of record NZ_QIRF01000010.1, read on the forward strand.
ACGCCGCTGGGTGAGGAGCTGCGGACGCTGGAGTTGTACGCAACGGTGATGAGCGAGCGGTTCCGCGACCGGGTCACCCTGAGCTGGCAGACAGAACCGGCCGTGCTCGACATTCCCGTCCCGGCCCTGCTGTTGCAGCCCTTGCTTGAGAACGCCTTCAAGCATGGCGTCGAGCGGACAGTGGCGCGCGTATGCATCGATGTCTGTGCAAGTCGGCGAGACCATTCGCTGGAGATCGTCGTGAGCAACTCCGGTTCCCGGCTCGCTGACGAGCCCCATGCCGGGCTGGGATTCCGCAACTGCAGGGAGCGATTGGGCATCATCTACGGCGACTTGGCATGGTTGCATGTACAGAACGAAGGCGACGGCGTGGCCGCGCGCGTTTCGCTACCGCTGGGCGAGGCGGTCCGGTGATTCGCGCGATGATCGCCGACGACGAGGCGCCTGCCCGCGAGAAGCTCGAACGCTGGCTGGCGGATCAAGCGGACGTGGCGGTGGTGGGTTCGGTCGAGGATGGACTTTCCGCGGCGCGCTGCATCGAGCAGTTCCGTCCGGACGTGGCCTTTCTCGATGTGCAGATGCCGGCATTGTCCGGACTGCAGGTGGCCGCGCAGCTCGAACCTTCGAGGGCACCGCTGATTGTGTTCGTCACTGCCTATGACGCGCACGCGGTGAGGGCGTTTGACCTCAATGCGGTCGACTACCTGCTCAAGCCTTATGACCTGGAACGTTTCGAAAGAACGGTGCAGCGGGTCCGGGTGCGGCTGAACGACCATGAGACCGGCACGGCGGCCGTCACCGTGAGCCGGACACGGGAGCCGTCCTGCGACCGCCTGCTGGTGCCGGATCGCGAGCGGCTGCAGCTCATCGACGCCGCGGCCGTCGAATGGCTGGAGGCCGACGACAATTATGTTCACGTGCACACGGCCGGTCGCACTTACCTTTTACGCCGAACGCTGCAGGACCTCCTTTCCCAGCTGGGCGAGCAGCGCTTCATTCGGATACACCGGTCGGCAGCGGTCAACCTGGCCTGCATCGAGTCGCTCACCCCGCTCTTCAAGGGTGACTACGAAATCCACCTGCGCAATGGGCACACGCTCAGGCTGAGCCGGCGGTTCCGCGACGCCCTGTTCGCCCGCATGGGGCGCTGAAAGCCGCCTTGCCACGGCGACGTCCCCGTTCACCCCAATTGGGATGCCCACCGGTCACCGAGGGGGCAGGCTCCTTCCCATCGCCGCTACAGGAGACCTGAACCATGCGTGCTGCCGATGAGCGGGAGAGTCGTTATGACTTCCTGGACTGGCTGCGAGTCATCGCCATCTTCGTATTGTTTTTCTTTCACACCGGAATGATCTTCGTCGGCTGGGGTTGGCATGTCGTCAACAGCCAGACCATACCTGGCCTGCAGTGGCCCATGGACATCGCCCATCGCTTGCGCATGCCGCTGCTGTTCGTCATTGCCGGCGCGGGCATGTGGTTCGCACTGCAGCGACGTACCGCGGGGATGTTGCTGAAGGAAAGAACGATCAAGTTGCTCCTACCGTTTGTAGCCGGCATGTTCATCATCGTGCCACCGCAGATCTACTGCGAGCGCCTGCTTCGCGGCCAATGGCAGGGTGGCTACCTGGAGTTCTACGCGACGCGGGTGTTGCAGTTTTCACCGTATCCATCCGGTGATTTCGGCTGGCATCACCTATGGTTCATCCTGTATCTCTATGTGTACGTACTGTTGCTGTTGCCTGCGATGCTTTGGTGGAGGCGACGCGGCAAGCCGGTTTCGCCAGGGACCTGGCTGTGCCTGCTGGGGATTCCGCTCGGTATCAACGAGGCGCTCCTGAAGCATGCCTATCCGGAGTCGCATAACCTGGTGAGCGATTGGTATATCTTCAATCACTACCTGCTTCTGACGGCCTACGGATATTTCATGGCATCCATGCCTGGCATCTGGCGATGGTTGGCCGACTTCCGCACATGGTCGCTTGGCGCTGGCCTGGTGTCGTTCGCGCTGCTGATTTCGTTGTTCAATGCGGGCGTGATCGAGCATGACTCGATAGCCGACGCCGTCGGCGCCAACATCTTTACCTGGCTCTGGATGATGGTATTTCTTGGGTACGGCTACCGTTACCTGTCCTTCGTGAACCCGTTGCTCGCCTGGGCAAGGGAGGCCAGCTACCCGTTCTATATCCTGCATCAGACGGTGATCGTCGTGATCGGCTACTACGTCATCCAGTACGCGTGGGCGCCGTGGACCAAGTACTTCGTCATCCTTGTTCTCAGCATGGTTGCGTGCCTTGCCCTCTATGAAGGGTGCGTGCGGAGGTTTGCCCTGCTTCGCCTGCTGTTCGGGATGAAACCGGAAGCTTCACGGTTACGCCTGGGCCCGGTGGCGGAGGCGCAGGCGGCCGGTGAGGATGTCCAGTAGATCCTTCACGGGGCCCGGACGTCCCCGGTGTTGCTGACGGGACACGACCGGGCTTAAGCAGTCGATGGCCGCCTGGGGCAATCGTTGCCCTTACGCATGTGGGGCATCATCTTGGTTTCAGGTCGCCCACCAGGGTTGGCAGCAACTCCGACACGGTGGGATGAATGGGGACTGCCCATTTCAAGGTGTCGAAGGGCTGGTCGGCGTTGATCAGGTCGATCAGGCCGTGGATGGCTTCGTCCCCACCAACGCCAAGGATGGCGGCACCAAGAATGCGGTGCGTATCAGCGTCCGCAACGACCTTCATGAAGCCTTGTGTTTCCCCGCGCTCAACGGCCCGGCCGACACGGGTCATGGGGCGCTTGGATACCGATAGCCGTTTGCCGCTGGCCAGTGCCTGCGTGTCACTCATGCCAACGCGACCAAGCGGAGGGTCGGTAAACAGGCCATAGCAGGGTACGCGCGCCGAGACGCGTCGCTGCGCGCCATCGAGCAGGTTTGCGGCAATGATTTCGAAGTCGTTGTAGGCGGTATGCGTGAACGCGCCGCGGCCATTGCAGTCGCCCATGGCCCAGATGCCGGGCACGTTGGTCGCAAGCGTGTCGTCAACGACGATATAGCCATGCCCGTCGGTCCTGACCCCGGCCCGCTCCAGTCCGAGGTCATCGGTGTTGGGGCGGCGGCCAACGGCAAGCAGCACATGGCTGGCCGCGATCTCCCTGTCACCGGCGCTGCAGTCCACACTGACCCTGACGCCGTTGCCGTCACGTGCGAATGCAATGCACTCGGCGTTCGTCCGGATGTTGATGCCCTCGGCCTCCAGCAGGTTCCGGAGCGCTTCCGAGATGTCTTCATCTTCGCGGGAAATCAGGTGTGGCTGGCGTTCGACGATGGTGATGTCGCTGCCGAAGCGGCGAAACATCTGTGCGTATTCCAGCCCGATGTAGCTGCCGCCGATGATGGCGAGGTGCTCCGGCAGCCGGGTGAGCTGAAGTATCGAGGTGTTGGTGAGATAGTCGACGTTGCCCACGCCGGGCATGTCTTCAGGAACCCGGGCTCGACCGCCCACGTTGAGGAAGATTCGCGGTGCCGTGATGGCGTCACCATTGACGCTCAAGGTGCCGGGGCCTTCGAAGCGGGCGTGCCCTCGCAGCAGGGTCAGGCGGTCCATGCCTGCGAGCCAGCTCTCCAGGTTGCCGCGGGATGTTTCCGTCACCTTGTGCGCCCGGGCCATGACGCGCGGCAGATCGATCGCTACCTCGCCGTCCAGCACGACGCCGTAATCGGCGGCGCACCTCGCCTGGTGCGCGACACGTGCACTGGCGACCAGGGTTTTGGTGGGCATGCAGCCGGTGTTGACGCAGGTGCCCCCAAGGAAGTGGCGTTCCACCAGTGCCACCGTCATGCCAGCGGCGGTGAGCCGGCCGGCCAGGGGCGGACCTGCCTGTCCGGCGCCGATGATGATCGCATCGAAGGCGCGGCTCATGGCTGTACCTTCGACAGGCAGGATCGATAGTCCATATATCCTCCTCGCTGCGCATTTTGCATCCGGAGCCGGTGTTTCAGGGGCGGTGCCAGCCTGTTCGGATCAGCTGCGGTGTTCGACCCACTGGCTACGCCAGGCAGGCGCGGGGAACGCATCGGCGAAATACTGGGTCTCGTGCGATACCTTTCCGTCGCGGAATTCCATGATGCTTACGGTGTAGGCAGGTTTGCTTTCATAGTCGATCACGTATTCGGTGACCCACAGGTTGTCGGCCCCAACGATACGGCGTATCACGAAGCCCGAGGGCTTTCCCGGGTGATGGCTGCGAAGCAACTGAAGGTTGCGCCTGCCGTGAATGACCTCGCCCGACTGCGGGTACTCGCACACGGCATCGTCGTGATAGATCTCGTGTTCGGCTACTTGGTCACCTGCAGCGGATGCGGCCCAATGTCGATCGATGGCCGCCCGGATGTTCTGCTCGTTCATCTCAGGTCTCCGCAACGGTGGCGTGCCATTCCGACAACGGCACTGGAGGCGCAGCTGACGCCTGACCACGGCGACAGACATGCGTGCATCGCATCCAGGGAAGCCTACGCTGCGCCTAGTCATGGTGGCGTGCAAGTGCTACCGCATGTTTGCCATGCGTAATGGGCGGGCGCGGGCCTCGCATCGGATCGCTCATCAAGCCATTCGCGGCGATCCTGGTGATGCATTGATGCAGGAGGTGCAGTCCCTTCCCATGCTCGTGGATGGACCGCTTCTGCCTCATGGCAGAGGTGTCGCGCCAACGACGCACCGACTTCGCCAGAACTTTGCCGGAACGACGCGGTCCCATTCGCGGTGTCCGAATGGCCGTTGCCCCCAAGCCGGTGGCGCGCCTCAACCCTGATTGCTGCGCATGAGGCATGGAAAGGGGAGGGCGTCGCCAGGCTGGTGGGGAGCGCCTCCGCTCGTCGGAAACACGGTTCGGGCACCCGCCGCAGTGGCGGTCGGTGGTGCACGGCATGCCTTCGGTAGCACACGCATCGGACCGAAGTGGATCGGCAGCGCACTACCGCCTGGCGGGTTGCGCCAAAGGGAGTTCGCTGATGGGAAGGAAGGGAATGAAGTCCCAAGGCCTTGTCATGTCGATGCGCCGGGTCGCGGCATGGGTCGTGACCCTGGTTTGCCATCTTGTCCTGCTGGTCGGCTTGCTGCGGCCGGCGGGTCCATCTGCTGACCGGAGTCTGCGTGCGCAAGACGGCGAGGTGGCACTCAAGCTGCGCTTCCTTCCGCGGCCTCGCCCTGCGGCCATGCCGTCGGCATCGCCCGAACCCCGGCCCGCCGCTGCCGCGTATGGCGGTCCCGCTCGGGTACCGGTGAAAGCGCGCGTGCAGTCTTCCGCAGCCGTCGTCCCGCATGTTGCGGCCAGGCCGGTCGAGCCGGATTCCGTCAGTGGGTCGCTACCGCCGGTAGTTTCCGGCGAGCCTGTGGTATCCGGGCAATCCACGGACCACCCAACGGCCACCGGAGACGGCGGATTTCGCGAGCGGGTGCTCAATGCCCAGCATGGCCAGAACATCCATGGCGTGCCCGGTTCGGATCAACGCGTCGCTCCTGGCATCGAGTTGGCCAATCCCATGGACCAGGGCATCGGCTCCGTGGTGCGCAATGCGCAGCGCCTGTTCGGCGTTACGAGTCGCCAATGCATCGATGTCGAGGCCTGGCAACAGCTCACGCCGGAGGAGTTGAGTGCGCGGCACCTCGATGCACAAGACGTGGCGAAGGCGGCCGAAAAATACCAGTGCAACCGGCCGTTGGGACTGAATTTCTAGGGGCCATTCGGCAGGTGGGATCGCACCGTAGGGCGCGCACCCAGCGCCTGCCGTTGCTGGCAGCAACCGAAGTAGGCTCAATCGATCCTCTTCCATACCGAAATCGGCACGTCGCCATTGGGGCGTGGCGCCACCCGATAGCTGAGGGTGTTGTCGTTGAGCTGGTACTGCCGGCGCTGGTCCTGGCCCTCCCAGTTGGGAAAGGAGGCGCCCTGGATATGGAAAACCAGGACACCATGACCTTGCTCGATGCTGAGCGTGCCGAAGTGGGTGCTCGATCCCATCACGGCAGCCTCGTACTCTTCAGGCGTTCCCTTGGCCTTGTCGCCCGAGTGAAATGCGGGGCGCTCGGACTTGTAGATCTGCAGCGAGTAGTGCCCTTGACGGTCCACCAGCAGCAACCCTTTCGGCTGCGCGCCGAAATCTGGCGCGCGTGAACCATCAGGGTGCTGGACGTCAGCTGCCACCAGCGTCCAGCTGCCGGCAAGCGATGAGATGTCCTGTGCCGAGTCGGCGCCGGCAGCCGCGGCCCAGAACGCACATGCGGACAGAAGCAGCGCCATAAGGCGACGCGCGTTTTTCGTACAGACATTCATGCGAGTGGCTCCGCAAAGGGGTTCGGTACACGCCGGAACCTGTCCGGCAAGGGTGCCGCCGATGCTAGGCTCTTGGCGGACTTTGGAAAATTCGATAATCCCAAACCATTCCATCGGGAAAACGAAAGTAATGTCCCTGCCAAACCTGGATATGGACGCCATGCGAACGCTGGTCGCGATCCTCCAGCTGGGTAGCCTGGGGCGAGCGGCCGAACGAGTGGGGCGCTCGCAATCGGCAGCGAGCCAGCAGATCCGGAAACTCGAAAGCCAGCTTGGCCAGCCCCTGTTCCGCAAGCAGGGGCGTGGGATGGTCCTGACCGATATCGGTGAGCTGGTGCACTCGTATGCGCGTCGCATCCTTGACCTCAACGACGAAGCGGTCCGCAGCGCAGCGGGGATATCGGTGGAAGGCATGGTGCGCTTTGGCCTGCCGGGCGACTTCGCGGAGACATGGCTGCCTGCAGCATTGGGGCAGTTCAAGAAGGCGCATCCGGCGGTACGGGTGGATGTGGAAGTGGAGCGCAATGGACTGCTGCTGGAGCGCCTGGACCGGGGTGAATTCGATCTCGTGCTCGCCATGGGGTATGCCAGCCGGCCGGATGCGAGGCAGCTGGCGACCTTGCCGATGACGTGGATCGGCCCGGCGGGTCGCGACGTGGTGCTGGGGCCCGGTGTGCCGCTCGAACTGGCCTTGTTCAACGCACCATGTTTTTTCCGGCGGGCGGGCATCGAAGCGCTCGACAAGGCATCCATTTCCTGGCGGCAGGCCTATGCAACGGGGAGCTTGCAGAGCCTGTGGGCGGGCGTGGCAGCCGGCCTCGGCATTACGTTGAGAACGGCGGTGGGCATCCCGCCTTCCCTCATGCGGCTCGATGAAAGGCATGGCTTGCCGCCGCTGCCGGTCGTTGAGCTGTGCCTTCACTCGGGGCAAGGCGCGCCGAGCGCCGCACTGAGCGAGCTGGAGCGCGTGGTGATCGACAACGCCCTGGCCAACCTGGGCGCGTAGCGCGAGGACGGCGGCTGGCGTGGCGCCTGCGCCCCGCCCCATGAGGCGTGCAATATTGCACCGCATCGTGAGGATGGTGGCGACAGGTGCATGGCGACCGTTGGAATCGATCGCCTGCCTTCGGGCAAGCTGGGCGGGTATACCGATGGTCCTGGCGAGCCTCGCAGGTCGTCGCGCCCGCAAGACGGTTCTCAGATGGGATAGCGAAGTATCGCCGCCAGTGGCGAGGGGTCCGGCAAATCCTCCTGGCGCACCGCGAGGAAACGCGCACCGGTGTCGATGGCGCGTCCGGTGATCTCGTCGATCACGTCGTAGTCACCCGGGGCCGGCCGGCTGGACAACTCGACCGCCCCGGTCCTGCTCACCGCGCCACGCAATACGTTGTCGATGTCGACCAGCAGCAGCTCCACCGCACCACGGGTGGCCCCGCGCGCCACCTCGTCGATGTCGGGGGTGGCGCGGCGATCGTTGCGGGCCTCGTTGAACTGCTGCACGGCTGCCTGCACCTCGGCGCGGTAGTAATCATCCAGCACCGGCCGGGCGGCGCTGGCCAGCTCGCCCTTGGTCAGGCGATCGGGACTTCCCGCGATGCCCTCGGGCAGCAGGTGCGGATAGCTGTTGAGGTTGCGGTAGATGCCGGCCAGCGGCTGCGTGGCGGCAAGTATCAGCGGCAACTCGTGGCCGGCCAGCACGCCGTGAATGGCGGTGTCGACCTTGCGCGCGTACTGGCGCAGCAGGACGGTTTGTCCTTCGGCATTTGCGATGCGGGTGTTCTGCGTCAGGTTGTTCACCGAGGCGCGGCCCACCGCGCTCGCCGCATCCTTGGGCAGGCCTGGCACGCGCACCTTCACCGGCGGGATGTCTGGGAAGATCTCGACCAGTTGCACCGCGTTCTCGGAGAGCGCCAGCACGAAGGCGGTCTGCGGAAAGGCTATGGCGCGCAGCAGCGGCTTCACCAGGAAGCGATCACTGACTTCCAGCGTTTCCGGAACACTGGTGGCCAACCGGTAGATGCGTGCGTTGCTGGCGGTGAGCAGCACGGCAAGCGTATTGGCCTGCAGCGCCCAGAAGTCGTCGTCATCGGCGATGGCGGCCAGCTCCTCCTCGAACGGGACGCGCCCGCGCTTGTCCACGCCAATGGCGTCGAGCTGCTCAAGCGTACGCTTGACCACGTTGCCGAAGGCGATCCGCGAAGCACCGATCCTGGCAGTCTTGGGCGTGGTGGGAAGATAGATGGACACACAGGCATCTGCCCGCACGTGGATCAGCTTCTTGATCTCGGAGAGACGCGGAATGTCGACATGCAGCATCGGCGGATACTCCCATGGGCGCAATGATGCGGAACAGCTCCGCAAAGGCCTAAAGAGTCCACCGGGGCGGGTGAAGAAAACATCTTCTGGGCACGGTCGAGCCCGCGTCACGTGTGAAGCCCCTGCTGCTGGCGGACCTCGATGCCAGGTGCCTGCGCGATAATGAACGGCCTCGTGCGTAGATGCCCGAGGGTGCTGTCGTCATGAGCATGCGGGAGCGGCGCCTGGTTCAATGTCATAGCATGGCCAGCTTCAGGCAAGTCGCACGGCGGTCCAGCCGCGTGGCTTGTTCGCGATGGGCGTGCGTGGCGGATCCAGCGCACGGAGTCTTGATTGGGCTTGGCCCGTGGTTGCAGGAAACCCGAGGGGGACAGTTTGGAAACGGATTTCGCAGCGATCACGCGTGCCGGCGTGCAACTGCTCGCGGGCAGGGACGGCATCCAGTTCGTAATGCCGGCGGGTGACGACTACCAGGCCTGCATCGACTTCATTCGCCAGATGGCCAGCGACCAGCTCATCCTCTGGCTGCGCGCCATGCCTGGACGCGACGCGGTTGGCGAGTTGCTGGGTTGCAGCGGAGTGGAGGACATAAGGCGCATCCACCTACAGACCAAGGGACTGCAGGCGCCAACGCGGCTTTCGGTGCTGCACCAGTTGCGCACGCTTTCCGCGGACTCCGCGGTCGCTTTCGATTTCAGCGGCATGGTGGAGCTGGAGGAGCTTGGAGGCGTCTGGTCGGAGCAATGGACGGGGTTGGAATACTGCAGCGCGCTACGGTCGCTGCATGTTTCCGCCTTCCGGCGCAAGACGCTGGAGGGCTTGCCACGACTGGCCAACTTGGCGTCACTGACGCTGATCCAGACCTCGCTGGTTTCGTGCCAGGGGATGGAGGCGGCCACCGAGCTCGAGGAGCTTTCCGTTTCCTACGCGAGGGGCCTGCGCGACATCACCGCGCTGGCTTCACTGCCGCGCTTGCGGCGCGTGGAGTTCGAGTCGTGCAGAAACATCGTGCAGCCGGAGGTGCTGGGCAGTCTGCCGGCGCTGGAATTCCTGCTGCTGAAACGGTTCGGCAGCTTGCCATCGCTTTCGTTCATCGAGGGCAATAAGCGCCTGCACGGCCTGGCTCTCATTGATAGCAAGCCTGCCGACATGGACCTGGGCGTCTGCCTCCGTCATCCCACCCTGCGCCGCTTGGGTGCGACCGGATTCAAGGGAGCCATGCCCCCGGTGGCGGAAGTCGAAAGGCAGTTGGAGGCACGCCTGTCACATGAACATGACGCCTGAGGCGCGGGTCGGTGATTCATGCGGTGGTTCCCGTGTTGGCGCTCCGTTGCCTGGCGCGCCACCGCGACCGACAATGTACCCACCCCGCTCGCGGGGCCGATCATCCCAGTCCGATCCATGGTGGTACTACGCATGAGCCCGTCCAGCGACGACTTCGACACCGAGCACGCGTTCGATGATGACGACAATTCGTTGGATGCCTATGTCTGGCAGCTGTTCCTGCTGATCAATCCGGGCGACGACGATGCGGCGTTCCAGCAGTTCACGGCGTTTCGCGACGCGGTGGGCGACACGCCCGAGGACGACGTGGACGTGGCGCAGGTAGTGGGGGAGGTGGCCGACTGGCGGTCGAGCTTCCACGTGGATGGCGGCGACAGTCGTGCCCTGGTCCAGGCGATCGACGAACTGGCCTCGCGCTGGAACCTGTCGATCGACTGGGACGGCGACCCGGATGACGACGAATTCCACGCCGATGTGGATGTGTCCGAGCTGCTCGCCCTGGCCTATGACAACCTGGCGCCGCACGGTTATACCTTGTGGCTGCTCGATACCGAGGACGACAGCATCGCCGGCTGGATGACGCTGTCGCGCGACGTGGAGCCGATGCGCGAACTGTCGACGGAGCTGGGCATCCACCTGCGCCTTGGCAGTGAGGCGGGCTGAGCGCAGGCTCTCGCGGGGCTACCGGTTTCCCATGTCGAACACCATGCACTTTCCTCAAGCGGGCTTTCTTGCGCTGTTGGACCAGCCTGCCGAACAGGCGCCCGCAGGCGTGATGGCACGCCTTTCTCCTTCGTTGCGCGAGCTGTTGCTGGCCCGGACCGAAGCCGCCCAGTGGACGGGAGCCGCCAGTCTTTTGGGCGAGCTGCTGAGGGCGCGCGAGGCGACGTTGCAGGCGGCTTTCGATACCGCGCTCGCCGCTGACGAGCTGCGGCGCTACCAGAAGTTCGCCAAGCCGGGACGCCCATCGGCGCACATCATCCAGCTGCGGCAGAAGCAGGCCGGGGCTCGCCAGGCCAGCAACCTGTCACGGCAATCCCTGATCAAGGCCGCCGCGGCCTTTGTCCGCGATGCGGGCATCGATGTGCCGGAGCGCACCACGCTCGACGTGTTCATCGTCGGCTGGATCGACGCCAACGTACCGGGCGACGCTGCGTAGCACCGAGCGGGCTTGCGTCTGGTCCGGTGCTGCGTTTTGCAGCGCATCAATACGCATGATCCCTGGTATCGCTCCTGCCGATGCGCTTGATCGCGAGATGCCATTTCTGGCGATCCTGACGCTCCTATAGAGTCGGTCACCGGGGCCGGCCGACCCTCCCTTCACCCTCGGGAAGGACGTGGCCGGGCCCGCGTTGACGGCGCCGGCCGTGGCTCCACGGCCGGCGTCATTTTGTGGGCGGCGTACAGGGTTCCCGTGGACAAGACATACGACATCATTGCGTTGGGCGGTGGCCATAATGGCCTGACCACGGCGGCCTATCTCGCCAAGGCGGGCAAGAAGGTGCTGGTGCTGGAGCGCAAGAGCTGGGCCGGCGGCGGCGTGGTGACGCGCGAGCTGACCGTGCCGGGTTACAAGCATGACGAGCACTCCAACGTGCACATCATGATCCAGGGCAACCCGTTGATCACGCGCGACGAACTCGGCCTGCTCGGCAAGTTCGGCCTCAAGTACAACTATTCCAAGGTGCCGCACGGAACCATCTTCGAGGACAACTCGACGATGTGCACCTATGCGAGCATCGACCGCACCTGTGACGAGATCGCGCAGTACTCGCAGAAGGATGCCGACACCTACCGGCGCTTTGCCGAGCAGAGCATCAAGTTCCTGCCCATGCTGCTGTCGGGCATGTATGCGCCGCCGCCGCCGGTGGGGCCGTTCCTGACCATGCTGGACCAGACGCCCGAAGGGCGCATGATCGGTGCCGCCATGCACCGCAGCACGCTGGACATGGTCAACGAGCTGTACGAGAACGACAAGGTCAAGATTCATTTCATGAAGCTCTTGACCGAGAACCTGCAGATGCCCGACGAGCTGGGCACCGGGTTGGGGCTGTATGTATGGCCGGGCCTGATCCACAGCGTGCCGCCGGGCATGCCGATCGGCGGCAGCGGCAAGCTCACCGAGGCGACCGTGCGCTGCATCGAGCATCATGGCGGCGAAGTGCGGCTGAACTGCGAGGTGACCAAGGTGCTCACCCGTGGCGGACGCGCGGTGGGCGTGCAGACCGCCGACGGGCAGGAGATCCTGGCCAAGGATGCGGTGATCGCCGCGTTGCACCCGCGCGTGCTCGGCCGCTACGTGGAGGGCCTGGATGACGAGCTGCTGCTGCGCGCCTCACGCGTGAAGCCGTCCTCGTTCAGCCTGCTGCTGGGCCATTACGCCTTGAACGAGCGCACCCGCTACAAGGCCGGCGCGCATATCAGCGAGGCGACCCTGCTGGAGTACGTGCAGACCAGCAAGCTCGACGAATTCCTCGCGGACTTCGACCCCATCCGTCATGGCCGGCTGCCGCAGAACCTGCTGCTTTCCGGCGGCGACATGAGCCACGCCGATCCCACTCGCGTGCCTGACGGCAAGGGCATCTTCTATTCGGTGTGCTTTGCGCCGTACCGGCTGGCCGAAGGCCCGCAGCACTGGGATCGCATCAAGGAGGAGATGGAGGACAAGGTGCTCGGCCAGATGAGCCGCTACATCTCCAACCTCGACGCCTCCAACATCGTTGCCCGCAAGGTGTACAGCCCGCTGGACATGGAGCGCAGCTCGCCGAACAGTTTCGTCGATGGCGACATCCACGGCGCGGCGCCGTTGTTCTACCAGACCGGTGGCTACCGGCCGTTGCAGGAGCTGGCGCAGTACCGCGTGCCGAAGATCGATGGCCTGTACCTGGTCGGGCCCTTCATGCATCCGGGTGGCGGCGTGTTCGGCGGTGGCCGTGCCACCGCCATCAACATGTTCAGCGACCTCGGCATGGACTTCGACAAGCTGATCGGTACCGAAAGCAGCATGGTCACCACGCGCACCACCACCAGTGGCGACAACCCGCGCATGCCGCCGCGCGAGCAGGCGGCGCCTGCCACAGCTACCTTGTTCGGCCCCGGTGACGAAGACCTCATGACCATTCGCTCGGTGGCGCGCGAGGGCGACGAGCTGGTGGTGAAGGGGCAGGCCTTTGGCGCGATGCCGCTGGTGGCCAAGCTGCGCCCGGAAGAGGCGCGCCGCATCTTCAAGCTGCTGAACCTGCGCACGCTGTGGTTCCTGCTCAGCATGCTGTTCCGTCGCAGCAAGACCCCGTGACACCGAAGGCGTACAGGCAAATGACACCAGGCATGACTACCCGGCCGCTGCATGACAAGGTTGCCATCATCACGGGGGCCGGCGGCGGCATCGGCGCCGCCACGGCGCAGGTGATGGCGGCGCGCGGAGCCATCGTGGTACTGGCGGACGTACACCTCGATGGCGCGCGTCGCGCGGCCGAGGATGTTCGCCAGGCGGGTGGCCGCGCCGAGGCGGTGTATGTCGACCTCGCGGACGAGGAAAGCATCCGTGAGCTGGTCGGGCAGACCATGCAGCGGCACGGCCGCCTGGACGTGCTGCACAACAATGCGGCGGACCAGTCGCCCGAGCTCGGTCCGCGTGACCGCGACGTGGAGACCATGGAAACAGCAGTGTGGGACCGCATCATGCAGGTGAACCTGCGGGGCACCATGTTGTGCTGCCACTACGCCCTGCCGCACATGGTGAAGCAGGGAAGCGGATCGATCATCAATACCGGCTCCAATCTCGGCTTGCAGGGCCAGCTGATCCAGTGCGCCTACTCGGCGTCGAAGGCGGCGATCCTGCAGCTCACCCGATCCATCGCCACCTCGCATGGCCGCCGTGGCATCCGCTGCAACATGGTCTCGCCCGGCCTGGTGTTGTCGCCTGCCGCGCGCCAGAACCTGCCACCTCGCCTGTTGGAGATCGTGGCGAGCGAAACGCTCACGCCGCAGCTCGGCGAGCCGCTGGATATCGCTTACGCGGCAGCCTATCTCGCTTCCGACGAGGCCCGCTATGTCACCGGCCAGAACCTGGTGGTCGATGGCGGTACCTCGTCCCATGTACCCGGTTTTGCCCAGTTCTCGGAGATGTTTGCGACGTCTTGACCTGCGGGGAGGTGTGCCTATGCATGTTGCGCTGATTGGGGCTACGGGGCAGGTGGGGTCACGTGTACTGGACGAACTGCTTTCGCGCGGGCACCGGGTCACCGGTATCGTGCGTGGTGTCGAGCACTTGCCGATTCGTCCCGGGCTGACGCGGCGACGCGGCGATGTGATGGACCAGCCCGGCCTGGTCGGACTGCTGAGCGGGCACGATGCCGTGGTCAGCGCGGTGAAGTTCAAGGACTGCGACACGCAGCAACTCATCGACAGTGTCGAGGCGGCCGGCACCCGGCGCTACATCGTGGTCGGTGGTGCCGGCTCGCTGGAGGTGGCGCCGGGAGTACGCGTCATGGACACGCCCGGCTTCCCCACCCACGTGCGCCCGGAAGCCCTGCTCGGCGGCGAGTTCCTGGACCAGCTGCGCGCCAGCCGCCTGGATTGGACCTTCTTTTCGCCATCGCTGTTCCTGGTGCCCGGCGAGCGCACCGGCGAATTCCGTTATGGCAAGGACCAGCTGATGACGACCGCCGACGGCAGCAAGCCGGCCAGCATTTCGCTGGAAGACTATGCGATGGCCCTGGTCGACGAACTGGAGTCGCCACTGCACCTGCGGCAGCGCTTTACCGTCGGCTACTGAAGGCGACCGCGGCCCATGCGGGCGCGATCGGGCCACGCGGTGGCGCGCCAGCGCACCACTGTGTGACCCACCACCGTGGGGACGAAACGGAGAATGGCGTCGCTCAGGCCGCGATGGACGCCGGCCGCCAGTGCGGCAACGGCAAGCCCGCCACCGGCGAGCGAAAACACGACAGGGTGGTGCCGAGCAGGCTGCCCAGGTACACCGTCTTCAGGTCCGGCCCGCCAAAGGTGAGGCTGGCCATCAATGGGGCGACCGTGCCCTGCGCAATGCGCATCAGCTCGGGCGTGATGGTGCCGGCGTAGAAATGCTCGTCGTAGATGGCGATCTGCTCGGGGCGGCCGTCGTCGAGCAGGGTAAGCAGCTCACCCTCCGGCGTCAGCGCCACCAGCCGTTCGGCCATGATCAGGGTAATCCACAGGTTGCCGTACGCATCGAAGGCAAAGCCGTCCGGCGTGCCGCCGAGGTTGCCGGGGCCGAACACTTCGCGGCCGCTGAGCGAACCGTCGGCCTGCACGCGCAGGCGCGAGATGCGGCGGGCGTTGGACTCCACCACGTACAGCCACTCTTCCTTCGCATCGAGGCGGATCTCGTTGGTGCCGACAAAGCCGTCGGCGACGATGCGTATGCCCTTTTCGTCGATCAGCCCGACATAGCCGTCGGGCGTCTTCTCGTTGATGGCGCGTGTCCACGGGCGAAGGCGCGTGGTCACGGTGAACCAGATGCGGCCGCGGCTGTCGGTGAGCACGAAGTTGGTCTTGCCCAGCGGCTCGCCGTCGATCTCGGTATAGAGCGTGCGGCTATGGCCGTCGCGCGTCATCAGCTCGATCGCGTCGGTACCGAAGTTGGCGATCAGGATGTTGCCGTCGCGGTCGAAAGCCAGCCCGTTGGGCAAGGTGCCATGCAGCAACAGGCGCTCGGCCGAACCATCCGCGCCCAGGCCGCTGTCCACCGTCTGCGCGATCAGCTGCTGGGCGCCGTCCGGCGCAATGCGCATCACGCCGCCCCGGGCGTCCGCCGTCCACAGGGTGCCGTCCGGTTCGGCCAGGATGCATTCGGGCCGCTGGAGGCCTTGGCCAACGGTGCGGATCGACGCGCGATCGACCGTCCAGCCAACAAGTGGATTGGGGGATTGGGGCATACTGCGGGCTCCACTACGGGATCTTCGAAAGTGGAGCCATGGTGAGGCAGTCCGTTTCGGTGCAAAAATCGAATCTCCCGATGTCGACCATCACGGCGTTTCATGGACACCGGCGGCAAGCTTCGCCGGGCCCGATCTGACAGCAGGAGATTGCGAAGACGTGCGTTACCAGAAACTCGACCTGAATCTGCTGGCCGCGCTGAAGGCCTTGCTCACCGAGCGCAACGTCACCCGCGCTGGCGAGCAACTGCACGTCACGCAGTCCGCCATGAGCGGCATCCTCTCGCGCCTGCGCGAATATTTCGATGATCCGCTGATCGTTCAGGTCGGTCGCAAGATGGAACTGACGCCGCTGGCGGAAAGCCTGCTGGTGCCGGTCAGCGACATCCTGTTGCGCATCAACACCACCATCGCCACCCGGCCCAGCTTCACGCCGGCCACGGCGGAGCGGCATTTCTCGCTGGTGGCCTCGGACTACACCACCAGCGTGCTGTTGATCGATGTGCTGCGGCGCGTGCACAACGAGGCACCGGGCATTTCGGTGGAGCTGCGCACGCCCAGCGATGCCGCGGCGTTCGAGCTGGAATCGGGCGACGTGGACTTCATCATCCATCCGCAGCACCAGTCGTCGACGTCGCAACCGGGCGAGGTGCTGTTCGAGGACACCTATACCATCGTGGTCGACGCGAACCATCCCCACGCTGGTTCGACCATGTCGCTGGACGAATACCTCAGCTGGAGCCACGTGGGCTTCAAGAGCGGCTCCACCGGCCTGTCCATGTACGAGAACTGGTTTCTGCAGACGCATGGCGATGCACGGCGCATCGAGGTGTACAACCACAACTTCCACCTGATGCCGCACCTGGTGGTGGGCACGACCCGGCTGGCCACCATGCATACCCGGCTGGCCGAGAAGTACATCGGCCAGCTGCCGGTGCGGCTGATCACGCCGGGCTTCGACACGCCGCGGCTGGTGGAATTGCTGCAATGGCACAAGTATCGCGACATGGATCCCGGCAGCATCTGGCTACGCCAGTGCATCGTGGATGCGGCGAGGGAACTGCACTCGATCTGAGCGCGCAGGCGGGATGACGGCCGGTGCCGCCATCCCGCCGCCGGCGCAGGGTCAGAACAGCTTGATGTTGAACACCACGCCGAACGTACGTGGGTCGCCGAACATCGCCTTGAAGGCCGGCCCGGCAGGGTTGGACTGCTGCAGCAGCGCCTTGTTGCTGATGTTGTTGATGTAGGCGCCCAGCGACCACTTGTTGTCCGCGCTGTAGTAGGTGAGCCGGGCATTCCACACGGTGGCGCCTGCGGCGTACGAGCCTTCGAAGTGGTAGATGTCGATAAACGAGCCCGACTTGTACTTGCCGTCGAAGTGCGCGGTGATATTGGAGCCGTCACCGAAGTTGAAATAGTGCTCGTACGACAGGCTTGCACTGCGCTTGGGCGCCTGCGGCAGCGGTTCGCCCTTCAGGTTGATGTCGACCAGGCAGGTGGGTGGCCCCACCGGGCAGTTCTCGGTGATGGACGCTTCGCCGAACGACGTGTGGTTGTAGTTGATCCATCCGCCCAGGCGGTCGGTGGGCGTGAACAGGTAGTCCAGTTCGCTTTCCAGGCCGGCCACCGTCGTCGTGCCACTGACATCGGTGGTGTAGACGTTGATGTCGCCGTCGGACAGGTAGTGCGGGTAGCTCAGCTGGTAATTGGTGTACCAGTAGTAATAGGCCGCGGAGTTGAGCTGCAGGCGGTCGTCCAGCCAACGGTTCTTGCTGCCGATCTCGAAGGCGCGGATATGCTCGGGCGCGTAAGGCCCGGTATAAGGGTTGCTGCCGCCTTCGCTGCTCGCGGTGGAGTAGTCCGTGTAGAGCATGCCGCTGGGCGTGTAGCTCCAGTCCAGGCCGACCTTGTACGACCAGTAATGGAAGTTCGCCGCGATGCCGCTGAGTCCGCTGGCCGGCGTCGGGTCTTCCGAGGTGCCGATGTAGTCCCACTGGCGAACCGCGTCGTGGGTGTAGCGCAGGCCGGTGGTGAGGTGAACGGTGTCGGCGAGATCAAAGGTGAGCTGGCCGAAAGCCGCCTTGGAGCGATCGGTGGCCACGTTGGTGGTCTGTACCGAGTCGAACGTATAGATGTGGTCGATGCCGCCGCCGGTGTTGGCGTCGAAGTAGTACAGGCCGGTCAGCCAGTGGAACCAGCCATCACCGGTCGAGGCCAGGCGAAGCTCGTCCGAGTCCTGCGAGCGCGGCGAGGTCTTGTATTCCCACAGGCCGGAGAACTGCTGCTGGTAGGTATACAGGTAATCCTGGTGGTTGATGATGTAGGTGAGCTTGGCCGGGCCCAGATCCCAGTCCAGCTGGCCGGTGTACTCCTTGTCGGTGAGGTGGTTGTACGGCTGGCAATTGGGGCTGCACGAGGCATCGGCCGTGTTGTACGGCTCGGCCGTCCAGGCGCCGCGGCCATCCAGCGGGATGGTGACGTTGCCGGTGCCCAGGTTGTCCTGGTGGTATTCGGCTGCCGACAGCACGACGCGCAGGTTGTCCGAGGGTTGCAGCAACAGCTTGACCCGGCCGTTGGTCTGGTCGGCGTCGTCGAGGCCGTTGGTGAGGTAGCCGCTGTGTCGGTCCTTGTCCACTGCCACGCGCAGCGCGGCCCAATCGCTCAGCGGCAGGTTGAGCACGTTGGTGGCCTGCACCGAGTTGTAGTTGCCCAGGCCCACGGTGAGCTGATCGGACAGTTCGTTGAGCTGGGGATCGTTGGTGACGATGTTCACCGCGCCGCCGGTGGCGTTGCGGCCGTAGATGGTGCCCTGCGGACCACGCAGGACTTCCACGCGGTTCACGTCGAGCATCGATCCGGCGATCACCGGCGGTTCGGCCTGGTATACGCCATCGATATAGGTGGCGATCGGCGACGGAGAACCGAACGCCGCCACCTTGGTGCCGATGCCGCGTATGTAGAAGCTGGGCCCGCTGTTGGCGTTTTGCAACTCCACGCCAGGCATGAGTACGGCGGCCTGGGTGACGGTGGTGATGCCTTGCTGGGTCATGGTTTCACCGTCCACCGTGCTCACGGTAACCGGTGTCTTCTGCAGGTCGGTTTCCTTCTTCTCAGCGGTTACCGTGACCACGCCAAGCGTCTTGGCCTGCGCCCGGTCCTTGCCCGAGTTGTTGCTGTCCGTGGCATCGCTGCCATTCGTTGCCGGGCCATTGCCCGGCGCGGGTGGACTGGATTGTGCAAAAGCAGGCGTGCAAAGCGAACATGCAAGCCAGATGGAAACACAGATGGAACGACGTGCCGGCAAACTGCGCATGGACTCCCCCCTCCGAAGAGTCTGCTGCACCCGGGCCTTCCGGGCTCCGGAAGTGCAGGCGATTCGTTAGTGCCAGGCACTCCGGCCCAGCATCCGAAGAACGCAGCAACCCGCACCCCCATCCGGGTTGGTCCGCGGATCAAAGCACGCGCGTTTCGCGCAGACCAATGGACAATGGCAATCCATGTCATTCGTGGCGGCAATTGATGCGGCGCAATAGCTGTTGCGTTCGAAACGCTGTGAAACGCATGCACGCGGCAAGGCACCGGCGGCATGCGTGATGTCGCCGGTGCCTTGTCGCCGTGGGCCGCTCAGGAGAGCTTGATGACGAGCTTGCCCTTGTAGCTGCCCGGCTTGAGCGGTGTCTTCACGCCGTTCACCAGCAGGGTCAGCGGCTGGCCTTGTGCACCACTCACCACTGCGCCCGGCGCGAGCGTCAACTCGTTGAGGTAGGAGGTCTTGTCGACGACCCAGCGCGAAGTGCCGTCCAGCGAAAGCCGGGCGCCATGCGGGCCGGTGTTGCTGCCCAGCGCGTTGGCGACGCAGCCGATGTCGTGCAGTGTTTCGCGGGTGGGCGGCTTGCCCGAACAGGGCGACGTGGTCGACGTGCTGATGGCGCCTTCGACGGTGGCATCCTGCAGGGTGATGATCATGTCACCGACGTCGGTCATGCCGTTGAGCAGGTCGCCATGCAGGTGCACGCGATGAAAATCGGCCACGATGTCGCCGCTGAAGGTGGGCGTGCCTGCAGGTGGTCCGGGCAGGGCGCCCGGGTGCTTGGCCATCTCGACCATGATCGGGTCATCGTTGTCCATGCCCTGCAGGATCACGCCATTGCCCGGATGGAGGCTCGCATCGTCCACCACGATGTGGGTGCCGCGACCTTTCACCTCGATGAGCGTGGAGCCGGTGTTGAACACTGAACCCTTCTCGATGGTGAGCGTGCCGCCACCGGTACCCTGGTGCATCATCACGCCGTAACGGCCCGAGTTGACCACCGAGCCATCGGTGAAGGTGCCTGAACCCGGTCCGCCGATGATCAGTCCGACATCGACCACCTTGAACGTGCAGTGGCTGAAATGGTCGTGCGCATGGCCATTGGCGTAGGCGCCGTAGCCGCTGTCGATGGTTTCGATCAGCGTGTCGGTGGCGTACATGTAGGTGGGGCCGTCGCCATCGGACGACAACGCACCCCAGCCCTGGGCACGGATATGGTCATGGTTGTAGTAGACCGTGCCGTGATCCATCAGGTTGGTGGCGCGCACATTGCCGGTGATGCCCAGGCCGTAGGGCACCTCGCGCATCTCGCCAGGGCGGATGGAGAACTTGTAGTCGGGCGGCAGCTGGCCGTTCTTTACTTCGACGAAGGAGTCGTTCACCGTGAGCGTGCTGTCGCCGCCGATGAAGAACGCGGTACGCACGGCGCCCTGCGTGGTGATCCTGGCCTTGTTGACGGTGACCTTGGCCTTGCCGGTGGTCATGATCGCAGCACCGTAGCCGGCGAAGTCGTTGCCACCGTTGCCGGTCATCTGGATAGTCGGCTGGTTGATGGTGTAGCGCGAATCGCCGGCGACGATGATGCCGTTGACGTTCTCTTCGCGCGAATCGATCGACACGTGATCGGCCTGCGTATCGGTGATGCGCGACTCCTTGCCTGTCATGGCCGATACCGACCTTGCCGGCACCTTGGCGCCGCCGTCGATATACACCGCTGCCCGGTAGAGGTAGGGGTCCTTGCGGTCGCCAAAGGCCACCGGTATGTCCTCGGTGACGCTGAGCACCACGTGCCCGCGATAGGTGCCGGGGAGCATGGGCATGCCGACGCCGTCGACGGTCAGCGAGAGGCTGTGTCCGACGGGTGCCACCAGCGCTGCCTTGTCGCCAAGGGTGAGGCGGGCGAGGGTGGTGGTCTGTGCGATGGTCTGCGTCTTGCCCGCCGACACGGAAAGGCTCTCGCCAATGCTGGGGTCGGCCAGTGCGCTCAGGGACAAGGCCAGCACGCAGGCGGCACATAGGGCTTTCGGGCGATGAATACGGGGCATGGCATCTCTCATGGCTGTTGAATACCGATACGAAAGCTGCAGCAGGACAAGACCGGCCATGCAACGCGGCCGGTCGCGACACCCGTCAGGTGCTCAGGCGCCGATCACCGACTTCATGTTGAGGAACTCCAGCAGACCCGCGCTCGACAGCTCGCGGCCGTAGCCGGAGCGCTTCACACCACCGAACGGAAGGCGTGCGTCGGAGACCACCAGTGCATTGACCGCGGTGATGCCCGCATCGGCTTGCCGCACGTAGGCTTCCGCTTCGTGCTCGTCGCCGGTCCAGATGGCGCTGCCCAGGCCGAACGGCGTTTCGTTGCTGACGGCAATGGCCTCGTCCAGGCTGCGCACCTTGAACAACATCGCCACCGGACCGAAGAACTCCTCCTGGCGGATCGGCGCGTGTTCCGGGATGTCGGCCAGCACGGTGGCCGGGTAGAAATAGCCGGTGCCGTCAGGCAGCTCGCCACCCAGCAGCACACGGGCACCCTGGGCCTTCGCATGCTCGACCTGCGCGTGCAGGTCGTGGCGTGCACGCTCGCTGGACAAGGGGCCCAGCTGCACGCCTTCGGCCATCGGGTCGCCGACCCTGGCGGCCTGCATGGCGGCGACAAAGGCCGTCGCGAAGCGGTCGTACACCTTCTCGTGCACGATGAAGCGCTTGGCGCACACGCACGACTGGCCATTGTTGTTGAGTCGGGCGATGACAGCCTGGCCGGCGGCTTTCTCGATGTCGGCGCTGGGCATCACCACGAACGCGTCGCTGCCGCCCAGCTCCAGCACGCACTTTTTCAGCTGCAGGCCGGCGGCACTGGCCACCGCCTGGCCGGCGCGCTCGCTGCCGGTCAGCGTGACAGCCGCGACACGAGGATCCGCGATCACGCCAGCGATATCCTCGGTGCGCAGCAGCACCACCTGGCACACGCCGGCCGGCAAGCCCGCCTGGCGCATGATCCGCTCCAGCGCCAGCGCGCATTGCGGGGTATTGCCGGCGGGCTTCACCAGCCCAACGTTGCCGCCGAGCAGGGCCGGTGCAACGAAGCGCATGATCTGCAGGAACGGGAAGTTCCACGGCATCACTGCCAGTACCGCACCCAGCGGCAGCAGGCGCACCGATGCCTTGCCCTGGGGCATGGCCACCGGAGCGGTAGCCAGCAACGCCTCGCCGTGTTGCGCGTAGTGGCGGCAGATGCTGGCGCACTTTTCCACTTCGGCCAGCGCCTGCGGGAGGATCTTGCCCATCTCGGCCACCGCCAGCTCGGCCAGCGCGTGCTTCTCCGCCAGCATGCAGTCGGCTATGCGATCGAGCAGTTCGGCGCGATGGGCCACGCTGGTGTGGCGCCACGAGGCGAAGGCCGATGCGGAAGTCGCCAGGGCCGCCTCGATGCCGCTGGCGGCGAGGCTGGCGAAACGGGCGCCGGGCGTGCCATCCACCGGGTTGATGCTGGCGTAGTGCGACATGGCGGCTTAGCCGATGACGTCGACGTTGGCGAGTACCTTCACGCCGATCGGTTCGGCCAGGTAGTCGGGGATCTTCGCCCGGTACGCCTTGTAGTGTGCGCTGGCGCGGTGTGCCTCCAGCGCCGACTGGTCGGTGTAGACCTCGAACAGGTGGAAGTTCACCGGTCCTTCGGCGATACGGTACAGGTCATAGCGCAGGTTGCCCGGCTCGTCGCGGGTGGGAGCGATCATGCCGCGCAGCTCGGCCTCGGCGTCCGCCTCATGGCCGGGTTTGGGATAGAAGCTGGCGAATACGACGACAGTCATGCGTGGTTCCTCAATGGATGCGTGGGTAAAGGCTCAGGTGGGACCCAGTTGCGCCAGTACGTTGCGTACCAGCGTCACGGCGTCGCCATCGTGCTGAAAGCCGAGCCGGTCGGCGGTTTCGGCAAGCAGGGGTGGGTAGCGGCCGAACTGCGCTTCGAGCGCCTCGTTCGGTGCATAGGAGACGAGCTCGCGAACGTGGTCGCCGAGCACGTCGGCCAGTGCATCGACCAGCGCGTCCGCGCGCAGGCACAGGGCCGGAAGATTCCAGGCGCGCCATGCCGGCAGCGTGTCGGGCGAAAGACTGGCTGCGTGGATCAGGTTGCGCACCACGCAGGACACCGACATCACCCAGCTGGTGGAATGCGCGGCCACCGGCAGGGTGAAGCGCTCGCCGGCGCGCAGTGCACTGAACACGTCGCTGAGGTAAGCCGACAGCAGTCCGTTCGGCTGGCGCGGTCGCGCGAGCACGCCGGGCAGGCGTACCGCGCGGCCATCCAGCCAGCCGCGACGGCTGAAGTCGCTGAGCGTGGCTTCCATCATCAGCTTCTGCGTGCCGTAGCTCATGGTCGGATGGGTTGGCGTGCGGTCGTCGACCGGCGAGCGCGGCAGAGGCACGCCATACACGCCGATGGTGCTGGTGTAGACCACCACCGGCGGTCGCGGCTGCTCGCGCAAGGCCTCGAACAGCGCCTGCGTGGCCTGCACGTTCACGGCGTGCCCCAGCGCATAGTCGCGCTCGGCTGCCCCGCCCGGCACCGCAGCCAGATGGAAAACCACATCGACGCCCGGTTGCAGTGCGCGATCGCGCACGGCGGCGTCACCCATGCTGCCTTCGACGAAACGCAGGCGCGGGTCATCGGCAAGCTCGCCGCGTACCTGGTCGAGGGCGGTGATCGTGCCGATGGCGCGTTCGCCAAGGTGGCCCTGCGCAAGCAGGGCACGCACCAGCCGCTGACCGACAAAGCCGCCGGCACCGGTCACCAGGATGTGCAATGGCTCAGTCATCGACGGGCTTCACCAGGCGGTTGCGCAGCGTGCCGATGCCGTCGATGCTGAATTCGAACAGGTCGCCGTCGCTGAGGTAACTGTCGCGCTCCAGACCGCTGCCACCCGTCACCGTACCGGCACTGATGAATTCGCCGGCATGCAGGGTTTCGTCGCGGGAGACGAAGGCAATCATCTCCTCGAAGGTGAATACCCCGTCCTCCATGGTGGTGTCGGTACGCAGCTCGCCGTTGACGCGTGCGGTCATGCGGCGGGAGCGGATGTCCGGCAGTTCGTCGCGCGTGACGATCCACGGGCCGATCACGTTGCCGGTATCGAAATCCTTGCCCTTGGCCGGGCCAAGGTGCCCCTGCATCTCCACTACCTGCTCGTCGCGGGCGGAGATGTCGTTGAAGATGGTGTAGCCGAAGATGTGCTCGTGGGCGCGTTCGGGCTTGATGTTGACGCCCCGGCGGACGAGGAAGAAACCGCATTCGAGCTCGTAGTCCATGTAATGGGCGAAACTCGGCCAGCGGATGTCGGTGTCGGTGCCGATCACGCTGTAACGGTTGGTCTTGAAGTAGATCGGTCGCTGGCGGTTGATCGCCGGCACGTCAGCATGCTCGGGCAGGTTCGGTGGCGGCAGCCCCTTGAGGCGGGCCAGCAGGCGCTGCACGCCGACCGGCGCATGGCGCAGGTGCCCGTCGAAGTTGGTGAAGCCACGCATCTGCCGTGGCACCGGCACCGGCGAAAGCAGTTTCACCGCAGCGAGGTCCTGGCTGAGGTCCTGTTCGTCGCGTCGGCGGGCGAACACGCTGTGGGCCAGATCGAGGGCGGCCGTGTCGCCGTCGATCAGGTCTAGCATGGAGGCGAAAGCCGCCGACGGCGTGCCGGCACGCTCTGCGGCCGCGGCCAGGTCGAACATCTGGCTGTCTTCGGCGTGAACGATGCCGATCCGGGGGGCGCCCTGATGCAGGTAAGTCGCAAGTTTCATGAGGATTTTCTGGGTGCGCGTTGGGTGTCAGTGCGAGCCCTGGGCCGAGGGCAGGCCGGCGGCGTCGCCGTTCCGTAGTGCTCCGGTGAGGCTGCCGATGCACAGCAGCAGGACACCGACGATCAGTGCACCGACGCCGAACAGCGCCGTGGTATGCAGCACGTCGCCGCCGAGTCCGCCCTGCACGTGGCCAAACAGGAAGCCGCAGATGGGTTGCGAGATGAAGAAGCTGCTCATGTAGGTGCCGGTGCCTTTGCCGCGCAGCGAGTAAGGCAGCAGGCCGAGCATCCAGGTCATCAGGCCCGACAGCATGAAGCCGCAGCCGAACTCGTGGAGCACCATGCTGAGCGTCAGCGTGGTGAGGTCGCCGGCATGTGCCATCAACAGCAGGCCGCAACCGGCAAGCTCGAAGGCCAGGATCACCAGCCACGGCGTGCCGACGCGCCGCTTGCGCAGCAGGTTGAACACGAAGGCTCCCACGGGCATGGCCAGGCTGCCGATGGCGCCGATCATGCCGGCGGTACGCGGCTCGGTGAAACCATGCGCCGCGGCGATCACGCCAAGCTGGATCTGCGGTGTCATGAAGGTGATGCCACCAGCCACGGTCACCACGCCGACCGCGAGCAGCGCACCCAGGCTGAAACGGCTGTCGCCGTTTTCCTCGGCCCGCTGCGTGGGCGCCCGGCGTTCCGGTTCCCAGGTAAAGGCCAGCACCGCGAACAGGAACAGCAGTGCGGAGAAATACACCGCATAAGGGAGGCGCCAGCTGGTCTGGGCCAGTATGCCGCCGAGCGCGAAGAACACCGTGGCCGACAGCGAGGCAATCGCCGTGTTCAGCGCGAGATAGCGCTCGCGGTCGCGGCCCTGGAATAGGTCGCCGAGCATGGTGATCGACGCGGTCATGAGCACCGTCTCCGCGATGCCCACGCACAGGCGGCTGGCGACGATCTGCGGCAGCGTGGCGAGGTAGAGCGGCGCGGTGCCGGCCACCACATAAAGCACGAGGCTGGCAATCAGGGCGCGACGGCGGCCGAAGCGGTCGACGATGGCGCCGGCGAATGGGGACAGCAGGGCCACGCACAGCGCCGGAAAAGTCAGCGCATTGGTGACCCAGGCCAGCGTGTGCGGGTCGTCGCCGAAATGGTGGGCCATCGCCGGCACCGACGGTGCCAGCAACACCACGGCCATGGTCGAAAGCAGGCCGATCGCCACCAGCAGCACGCCCTGCAGCGGGCCGGGCTGGCGGACCTTCGAGGATGCGGCGTGAATGCTGGCTGTCATGTCGCTCTTGGCTGGCGGGAAGGGAGGTGGCTGCGGGTGCTTGCGCGTGGGTGCCGCGGGCTAGCTTTCGGCGATGCAGCGATTGCGCTGCACGCCGAGGCCGGTGATGGTGCTTTCCATCACGTCGCCCGCGCGCAGCAGGCGCCCGTGATGGATGCCGTTGCCGGCCGGCGAGCCGGTGGCGATCAGATCGCCGGGCTGCAGCTGCACGTGCGCGGAAATGAATTCGATCAGGCGTGCGACGTCGAAGATCATGTCGGCGGTGGACTCGTCCTGCATCACCTGACCATTGAGACGCAGGGTGATCTGCAGGTCCTGCGGGTTGCCCACGAAGGCGGCAGGCACCAGGTAGGGGCCCTGTGGCAGAAAGGTCGGCGTGCTCTTGCTCGCCATCCAGTCCATGCCCATCTGCGGGATGTCCGGGCGGTTGACCAGTTCGCGGCTGGTGATGTCGTTCACCACCATGTAGCCAGCGACATGGTCCAGCGCCTGGGCCCGGCGCACGCGCCGCGTCGGCTTGCCGATCACCACGCCAAGCTCCAGCTCCCAGTCGGGCTTCACCACGTCGTGCGGCAGCACCACGTTGTCGTACGGGCCGACGATGCTGCTGCGCGATTTGAAGAACACGAACGGCTTACCGTGCGCGGCGCGCTCGTCCATCATCCGGATGCCATGCGCGCGCAGCTCGTCGCGGCTCATGTGTTCGGTGCCGGGCTCGCCACCGCCGGCGAGGATGATGTCGATCACATGCTTCTTGTAGTTCGCGCCCGAGCAGTAGATCGTGCCCGGATCGGGCAGCGGCGCATGCACGCCCAGCGCCGTGACCGGCACCCACGGCAGGTTCTCGTCCACGCCGGTGGCGCCCGGCGACGGCGCGATGGCGTCGCCCACCGCGGCGAGCGCGGCGTCCCAGTCCTGCAGCAGTTCGAACAAAGTCGCGCTGGCGGGCAGGCGATGGCCATGGCGACGCCAGCGCGGCTCCAGTGCATGGACGGATACCACGCGCTCGTCGACCACTACGCCCACGAAGGGCTGGGCGCCGGCGATGGAGAAACGTCCGAAGGAGAAACGCGAAGGCAGGGAGGCTGAAGGCATCGGTGGTCTGCTGTCACAAGCGGAAAAGTGGCGGCTCTGGCAGCGCCTGAATCGAGTATGCGCAGCCGTGGCCGGAGTCGGGAAATGGATTGTCGGAATGCGGGCTATTGGCGTTGCCGATGGCTGCACTGCAACGCGCGCAGCGCATCGTCAGGCGTCCTGGTGCAGGCCCAGCAGGCGTGCCGCGTTGCCGCCGAGGATCTGCCGACGCCGGTCGGCATCGAGCCCGGGCACCTCGTCCAGCATCGCGTGGATGTCATAGGCACCCATGTCGAACGGATAGTCGGTGCCCACCACCAGCTGCGACGCGCCATAGCGCGCGATCAGGCCACGCAGCACCGAAGGGTCGGCCACCAGGGTGTCGAACCAGATCTGGCGCAGGTAGCTGCTGGGTGCGCGCGAGGCCTGACCCGCCTCGGGACGTACGCGGTACCCGTGGTCCGAGCGGCCGGGGTAGGACGGCAGGTAGCCGCCGCCGTGTGCGCCCAGGAGTTTCAGGCGCGGGTGCCGGTCAAGCACGCCGCTGAAGATGAGGTGGGACAGCGCGATGGTCGTTTCCAGCGGCTGTCCGATGATGTTGGAGAGGTACCACGGCTCCAGCCGTGAGCCCAGCGTGGTGCCGAACGGATGGATGAAGACCACGCAGTCCAGCGATTCGGCGCGTGCCCAGAACGGTGCGAAACGCGGGTCGCTGAGTTCCACGCCGGCCACGGCGCTGGAGATCTGCACGCCGCGAAAACCCAGTTCGCGCACCGCGTGATCGAGCTGGGCAGCGGCCAGCTCCGGATGCTGCAGGGCGACATTGGCGAAGCCGAGCATGCGCGAGGGATAGGCGGCGCACAGTGCGGCGATGCCCTCGTTCTGCACGCTGACTATGCGCCTGGCCAGTTCGGGATCGGCCCAGTAGTAATTCTGGCTGGGCGATGGGCCGATCACCTGCACGTCCACGCCCATGGCGTCCATGTCGGCCAGCCGCACGGACGGGTTGGTCATGCGCGGGAACGCCTGCGGCAACATCACCGTGCGGTTGTGTTCCCCCGAGACACGGCCCTGGCCTGCGGCGAAGGCGGCCATTTCCTGCTGTTTGCCGGGATGGTCGGTGACCAGGTCCTCCACTGCCGGCACGAAGGCGTGGCAGTGCACGTCGATGGTGGTGAGCGATGGATCGCGCCGGGCCACCGCGGTGCGGGCAAGCTCAGGGGCCGCGCATCCGTCCGCGCAGCCGTTGCCGCAGGTATGCAGTTGTATCGTCATGTTGCCCCTCCCCAAGAGCGTGATTCACCAGGCGGTGGCGCCGCCGTCGATGTTGAAGTCCGCTCCGGTGACCCACGTCGACTCGTCGGAGGCGAGGTAGGTGGCACACCACGCGATGTCGTCGGGCGTGCCCAGGCGCTTGATCATCATCTTGCTGAGGACGTGTTCCTTGAAGCCGGGCTGGTCCAGCACCGGCCGGGTTGCGCCGGTGACCACCATCGCCGGTGCGATGCTGTTGGCGCGGATGCCGTGCGGCCCGCCTTCCATCGCCAGCTGCCGCGTCATGGCCATCACGCCGCCCTTGCCGGCGCAATGCGCGACGGCGCCCGAACCTTCCAGCGCCACGTACGCGTTGGCGGACGAGAAGTTGATGATCGAGCCGCCCCCGCGGGCGATCATGTGCGGCCACACGGCCTTGCAGGCGAGGAACACCACGTCGAGCTCGCCGACCAGGGTTTTCTTCCACTGCGTTTCATAGTCCATCTCCTCGATCCAGGCGAACGCGCCGAAGGCGGCCGCATTGACCAGGATGTCCACACCCCCGTGCAGGGCCAGCGTGGTGTCGACCAGGCGCCGGACGTCGTCGGGGCGGCTGAGGTCGCAGGGGTGCAGGCTGTCGATGGCCAGCCCTTCGGCGCGTGCGCGCGACAGGGCCTCCTCGGCGTTGGCGGCGTCGAGGTCACAGGTGACCACGCGGGCGCCATGGCGGGCGAACATCATGGCGCAGCCCTGGCCGATGCCGCTGCCAAAGCCGGTGACGATGGCGACCTTGCCTGCAAGGCGGTTGGAAAGCATGGGTGAATCCTCTCTCGACCGGCCGGGCCGGCGGGTGATGTACGGCGGCAATGCGCGGGCAGGGTCAGTCGACCCACATCTCGGGCGCTTCGACGAACTCCAGCAGGTTGCCGGCGTTGTCGCGGATGAAGATGTTGGCGCCGAAGCTGGCGCGCATCACGAATACGATGTCGGCACCGCGTGCGCGCAGCTCGGCAGCCATCGGCTCGACGTCGCGCACCGCAAAGGCGACATGCTTGTTTCCGTGCGTATGCACATCGCGGTCGGGATGGCGGCGATCTTCTGGCAGCGGGGCTGCCCCTGGCACCTCGAACAATTCCAGCCGCAGCTCGCCGCGCCGCAGCATCGCCACGCGGGCGGGGATCTTGTCGATATCGAAGCGCTTCTCCACTTCGAAACCCAGCATGTCGCGGTACCAGGCGATGGATGCCTCGATGTCGGGCACGCTGATGCCGCCGTGATGGTGCTTCAGTGCTACCCGGTCGGTTGCGCCGGCATCCGTTCCGGCGGGTGTTGCTGGTGATACTGCCTTGGTCATGCGCTCCCCCGCGCTGGTACAGGTCGCCGGCATGGATCGCCCGACGGATGTCCCGGCATGGTAGCCAATCGTCCCGACGCTTATGCATGGCGTGTCGTGATCGCCCGCATGAAGAACGCTGATAGCGGGGCCGACGAGCTGGAAACGGCTGGCAAGGCGTGACGATGACGAGGCCGCTTTTGCCGCTGAACCCGCATCACGTCGCGCATCGTCAACGTGATGCGTCGCATCAATTTTTCCAGCGGATGACGCGCATCGGAATTACCAATTTCTCAATGTTTTCGCCACACACCTAAGATCCGGGCGGTGTTCGACATCGGGGGCTGTCCTGACGAGGGACGGGACAGCCTGGAATCAAAAAAAATCCATGGCCTGCCCTGAGTTCGCCCGCACCGACTGGGTCGAATCGAAGTGTCGGGAGCCGGCCGCAAGTCATTGGGGGAGGAAGCAATGAAAGTAAAGGGTTCACCGACGCTCGCCATGTGCATACTCGCCGCGCTTGCCGCGACGGCCAGCCAGCCGGCGATCGCGCAAACGGGCAGTACCGATGCCGCCCAGCCGGAACAGGCGCAAGCCGCGCCGGCCGGCCAGGACGCCAAGAACGACAAGCGCCCGTCGACCGACAACATCAAGAACCTGTCCCAGGTGACGGTCACCGCCCAGAAGCGCAGCGAGAACATCGAGTCCGCGCCGGTGTCGGTGTCGGTGGTTTCGGCCGACACGCTGGCGCAGAAGAACATTTCAAACGCCGCCGATCTCAACAACGTGGTGCCGTCGGTCAACATCAACGACACCATGAACGGTCGAACGCCGCTGTCGATCCGCGGCATCTCCACCGTCAGCAACGAGGCGGCCGTCGGCATCGAGTCCGGCGTGGCGATGATGATCGACGGCGTGCCGGTGCCCTCGGACTCGGTGGCGGCCAATGACCTGCAGGACGTCGAGCGCGTCGAGGTGCTGACCGGCCCGCAGTCCACCCTGGGCGGCCGTGCCGCCTCGGCTGGCGTGATCAACGTGGTCACCCGCTCGCCGACCGATTTCTGGACCGGCGGCGCCAGCACCACGGTCACCAACGACGGCGAAAAGCGTTTCCAGGGCTATATCTCCGGCCCGCTCAGCAAGGTGCTGGACTTCAGCCTGGCGACCTGGGGCGGTCATACCGATTACCCGATCTTCAACACGGCGACCGGGCAGGCCACGCGTACCAGCAAGTTCGGCGGCCGCGGCAAGCTGGAGTTCAAGCCGACCGACAACTTCGACGCCACCCTGGCCCTGCGCGCATCCAAGCAGAACACCAGCGGCTCGAACTGGGTGTACAGCTATGTGACGCCCGGCGCCAACCTGTTTCCCTATGTCAACGGCGTGGGCGCGACGCAGGCCCAGAGCTTCCCGGGCATCCAGCTGGGCGCGGACAACCGCGACTACAACACGGCGCCGCAGCTGTACTCCGATGCGCGCGACCGGCAGGCCACGCTGACCATGAACTACACGTTCGCCAACGGCAACGTGCTCACCTCGACCACCGATTTCCAGAGCGAAAAGCTGACCAACGTCCAGCCGAACTTCCTGACGGCGACGTATTTCTGGAACGACATCATCGGCGTGCCCTATGGCACGCCCAGCCCGCCGGCGTTCTACAACTGGCAGCAGGTGCACCTGGACATGAACCAGAGCACCGAGGAAATCAAGCTGGTGTCGCCGGCCGACGAAACCTTCAGCTACGTCACCGGCGTGTTCTTCTCGCGCAGCGACGTGACCGGTACCACCACGCGCTACTTCCTGCCCAACCTGTACCTGTCCACCGCCGAGTCGATCACCAGCACCTACGACTGGTACGGTCGCGGCACCTGGAAGTTCAGCGATTCCACCTCGCTGATCGCCGGCCTGCGCTACAACCGCGACAAGATCGCCTACGACATCAACCAGACCGCCTACAGCAGCTCCGGTCCCTACATCAGCGATGCGGCCAACTGGTCCTCGGCGGTGGTGGGCGACCTGACCCTGCAGCAGAAGCTCGACGAATCGTCGATGCTGTACTTCACCTACTCGCGTGGCTACAAGCCCAAGGCGTACAACACGGCGCAGCAGCTGACTTCGTCCGACCCGCTGACGCCGGTGAAGCAGGAGCACATCAACAGCTTCGAGCTCGGCAGCAAGGGCGTGTACTTCGACAACAAGCTGGTGGTCAACGCGGCGCTGTACTACACCAAGTACCAGAACTACCAGGTGCAGGAGTACGCCGCGACCAGCTACGGCCCGGTGCTGCACCTGGACAACGCCGGTGGCGCCAAGACGCAGGGCTTCGAGCTAACCACGCAATACAGCATCACGCCGATGACGCGGCTGGACTTCAACATGGCGTACACCGACGCCAAGTTCACCTCGTACAAGAACGCAACCTGCTACTCGACGCAGACCGCGGCCGAGGGCTGCACCACCACCTACGTGGGCGGTACCGCGGTGCAGGTACAGGATGTGTCCGGCGACACCATGCCGCTGGCACCCAAGTTCAAGGCCACGCTGGGCGCGCAGCACCGCATTCCCTTCAGCAACGGCTACGACCTGACCCTGGCGGGCGACTACGCCTATCGCACCAAGCAGCAGTTCCTGCCCGACCAGAACCCGATGACCCAGATGGGTGC
Organism: Dyella sp. C9; assembly: GCF_003332825.1. Lineage (GTDB taxonomy): Bacteria > Pseudomonadota > Gammaproteobacteria > Xanthomonadales > Rhodanobacteraceae > Dyella. The sequence goes on from NZ_QIRF01000010.1 coordinate 92,324, forward strand.
GTTCGGTCTGCTGAACCTGTCGACCACGCTCACCAAGCATGGCGAATCGGCCGACTACTCGGTGTCGCTGTTCGTCAACAACGTGACCAACAAGAACTACTACACCGACATGACCGACTGGTGGGCCGGCCTGTGGGCCATCCCCAACGCGGGGGGCGGTTTCACCCCGGCCAATGCGGTGATCGTGCAGCGTGCACGCGATTCGCAGCGCTATTTCGGCCTGCGCCTCAACGTGAACTTCTGAGCGGACAGATCGGCTTTACCGCTGGGCGGCCCGGCGCCGGGATAGTGGATGTAGGCGTCGGGCCCTCTTGACCGTTGGTGGTGTGACTACCCCGCTGGCAAGATCGGGCGGGTGGCTTTCCAAAGACGTTGGAGTGTGCTGGGTGAATATCGTTGGACTGGACTCACTGGTGTTTGGCGTCGATGACCTGGACGCGTCGATCCGTTGCCTGGCCGACTATGGCCTGACCTGCGTGGAACGCACGCCTTCGGGTGCCGTGTTCGAGGCGCTCGATGGCACCTCCGCGGTGGTGCGGCATGCATCGGACGGCGGGCTCGCCGAGGCGTTTGCGCCGTCGCCGAACATCCGCGAGACGATCTACGGCGTAGCGGACCAGGCCACGCTCGAGCAGATCGGCGCGGAACTGGGCAAGGATCGGCCGGTCACGCTGGGCAGCGACGGCGTGCTGCGCTGCAAGGACGACTCGGGCATCCCGATCGGCTTTCGCGTCACCTGCCGGCGGCCCATCGATGCGCCGCCGGTGCTGATCAACGTGCCGGGAATGAAGCCGCAGCGTCCGGTGAACCAGGTGGCCGCGGACCCCGCCATGGTGTGCACGCCGCGCTCGCTTTCCCATGTGGTGTTCTTCGTGCCCGACGTGGCCAAGGCCGAGCGCTTCTACACCGAACGCCTCGGCTTCCGGGTGACCGACCGCTTTACCAATGCCGGACCGTTCCTGCGCCCGGCCGGCACGCTGGAGCACCACTGCCTGTTCCTGATCCAGGCACCGGCGCACATGTTCGGCCTCAACCACTTCACCTTCCACATGGCCGACGCCAACGAGCTGATGCTGGCCGGCTGGCGCTTCCAGAACAAGGGCTGGAAGGGGTTCTGGGGTCCGGGGCGGCACATCATGGGCTCCAACTATTTCTGGTATTTCAACAGTCCGTTCGGCGGCGCCATCGAGTTCGACGCCGACATGGACCTGCACGACGACACCTGGGTACCGCGCGCGGTGGACGCGAACGCGGAAACCTCGCAGACCTTCCTGTTCGACTACCGCCCGCTGTGGTCGCCCGGCGGCAAGGATCACTAGGCGGGACCATGGCCGGCGCGAACGAATCTTGCACCGACGCGCCCGAGGCCTACCGCCCGCTGTGCGGACTCGACGAGCTGCCCGATGGCGGCGCACGCGGGTTCTGCAGCAGCGGGCAGGGCAGCGACGATTTCTTTGTGGTGCGTCGTGGCGATACCGTGGTTGGCTATCGCAACTGCTGTCCGCACAATGGCGTGGCACTGGAGTACCGCAAGGACATGTTCCTCAATGCCGCCGGCACGGACATCGTCTGTTATGCGCACGGGGCGCACTTCGACGTCGCGACGGGCTACTGCACGTACGGCCCCTGCGCCGGGGAGTCACTTGAGGCATTGCCGATACGGATCGAGCAGGGGCGGGTGATGATCCCGCGAACGATTGCATGGGGCAGCGGGGGCTGCCCGGGTAACAAGGGGTGGAGTTGACGATGTTGAAGCGCGCGTTGGTGGTCGGTGGTGGCATTGCGGGAACCTGCTGTGCCATCCAGCTTCGCAAGGCAGGGGTAGAGGTCGACCTGGTCGAGATCGACCCGCACTGGGGCGTGCTCGGCGCCGGCCTGACCATTACCGGGCCCACGCTGCGGGCGCTGCATGTGGTGGGTGTGCTCGACGAGGTCAAGGCGCTGGGCGCTACCTGGACCGGCGGCAAGGTACACGACCAGCAAGGCCGGCTGATCACCGAAATCCAGGTCGAGGCGCTGTCGCCCGAATTGCCGGCGACGGGCGGCATCCTGCGCCCGCTGCTGCACAAGGTGCTGGCCGAGCGCACCCGCGCCGTGGGCGTGAACGTGCGACTGGGCACCACGGTCACCGAGGTCACCATCACGGATGAACCTGCCGAGGCCAGCTTCAGCGACGGTACCCGTGGACGCTACGACCTGGTGGTGGGCGCCGACGGCATCCACTCCGCCCTGCGCGGAATGATCCTGCCGGACGCACCGCGGCCGACCTTCACCGGCCAGGTGATCTATCGCCTGCTGGCGCGACGGCCCGAGGGCTTCGAGTGCAGCCATTTCTACATGGGGCGCGACATCAAGATCGGCTTCAATCCGGTCTCCGCCACGCACATGTACATGTTCCTGTTGCACCCGGCTCCGGACAAGCCCTGGGTTGACCCCAAGGACCAGCCGGCCCGCCTGCACGCGCTGATGGAAGGCTATGGCGGCATCGTGCCCGAGGTCCGCGCCACCGTGCTGGGCGAGAACGCCGCCTCCATCAACTACCGCCCGCTGGAAGTGATGCTGGTGCCGCGCCCCTGGTTCCGCGGGCGCGTGGTGCTGATCGGCGACACGGTCCACGCCACGACCCCGCATCTTGCTTCCGGCGCGGGCATGGCCATCGAGGATGGCATCGTGCTCACCGAGGAGCTGCAACGTCACCCATCGGTGGGCGAGGCATTGTTCGCCTTCCAGGAGCGGCGCTACGAGCGCTGCGCCGGCATCATCCGCAACTCGGTGCGACTGGGCCAGTTGGAGATGGAGCACGGCTCGCCGGTGGAGCATGGCAAGCTCATGGGCGAGTCGCTCAAGGCTTTGCGCGAACCCATCTGAGGCAGGCCGCCGGTGTTCGCAGGCTCGGTCGCACTGCGCGCGGCCATCTGCCCGCATCGGCATGATCCAGCACTTGCATGCCTGTGCCGGCATGGTTACCCTGCGCGTCCCTGTAACCCAGCCAAGAGGAGGAAACGACCCATGATTGTTGTTGTAGCCGCATCCTTCGCCGGGTCGTCGCGCGCCTGACCGCTTTGCCAGCACCTCGCTGGCGCGCCTCCGCTTTTCGCAACGCACCCTGGCGTCCTGCCCGGCCTCCGCTCCGGAGGGCCGTCGCTTCCCATGCTTCCCAGGGTGTCTTCATGTCTTACAGGACGTTTTCGCTGCACCAGCTCGGCTGGCGTTCCGCGTACGCGCAACAACTGACGCTGGCGGATTTCGAGACCGGCTATCCGGCACGTGTCATGGCCGCGCATGGCGGCCGGCTAGACGTGTTGTCCTCGCGCGGTTCGGCCAGCCTGCCGTTCCCTGCGGAGCCGGTGGGCAACGATGTGGTCGTGGGTGACTGGATCTGGCTGGACGATGCCACCGATGGCGTGCTGCGCGTGCTGGCACGCCACTCGCGGGTGGCCCGCGTGCATGTCCAGGGCGGCCATCGCCGGCCCCCGGCCGCCGCCAACCTCGACGTGTTGTTCATCGTGTGGTCCTGCCAGGCCGAGTTCCAGCCCGCACGACTGCTGCGCTACCTCGCCCTCGCCAATGGTTCGGGCGTCACGCCGGTGGTGGTGGCCACGGGCGTCGATCGCGCGGGACGCGCCGAGCAGTTGGCCACGGCCGCGCGCGGCTTGCTGCCTTCGCTCGCGGTGGTGCATGCACCTTCGGGCTCGTCTGAAGGCCTGTCGGACCTGGCGCCCTGGCTGCTGCCCGGCCTTACCGTGGCGTTCGTCGGCACCGCCAGCGCCGGGCGCTCGCTGGTCATGCGTCGCGTGCTGGGTCCGGCGGGGGATGCCCCACGGGCGGCGATGCTGCGCGGCATGCTGCCATCGCCTGCTGGTGCCTGGGTCATGGAGACGCCCGAGCTGCGCCAATGGTGCCTGGGCACCGCCGAGCCTGTTCCGGATGCGGTGTTCGAGGCAGCCTAGCGCGGGTCGTCCTGCCCGTTTCGCGACGCCGTATCACGAAGGATTCGCGACAACCCCGTACACTAGCGTGGCCGTTGCAAGCGTTGGCGCTGCCGCGCCATGACCAACGGGACAGACCACGGTGACACTGACCATTCGAGACATCCGCCCTGACGAGTTCGATGCGTTGGGCCAGTTGCTGGTCCAGGTGTATGCAGGGCTGGAAGGCTTCCCGTCGCCGCAGGAACAGCCGCGCTACTACGAGATGCTGGCACGCATCGGTGAGTTCACCACCCGGAAGCACGCACGCGTGCTGGTGGCGGTGGACGAGGACCTCCTGTTTGGCGGTGTGGTCTATTTCGGCGACATGGCCGAATACGGATCAGGCGGTATGGCCACGACGTTGACCAATGCGTCGGGTTTGCGCTTGCTTGGCGTCGCGCCATGGGCGCGCGGCCGGGGCCTGGGCCGCAAGCTCACCGAAGCCTGCATTGGGTTCGCCCGCGAGCAAGGCCGTGCGCATGTGGTGTTGCACAGCACTGAAGCCATGCGCGTGGCGTGGGGCATGTACGAGCGCATGGGTTTCCAGCGTGCGCCCGACCTGGATTTCATGCAGTCGGCCCTGCCGGTGTTCGGCTTCAGGCTGGAGCTGCCTGAGGCATGAGTCCGATTCCCTTTCGCGTTTCGCGGAGCCTTTGCACATGACCCAGCGCGTCGCCACCTGCAGCTGCCGACAATTGATGTTGCGCACCGACGAGGAGCCGTTGCGCATCTCCATCTGCCATTGCCGTGCCTGCCAGCGACGCACCGGCAGCGCATTCGGCGTGCAGGCACGGTTTCATGAAGATCGCGTGGTGATCCGTGGCAAGGCCACGCAGTACGTGCGCATGGGCGATTCGGGCGGTTCGGCCACGTTTCATTTCTGCCCCGTGTGCGGCGCGACGCTCTATTACCAGCTCGAAGAGGCGCCTGGACTGATCGGCGTTCCGGTCGGTGCGTTCGTCCGGCAGGATTTCGATGCACCGGAAGTCTCGGTGTTCGAGGAATGCATGCAGCCCTGGATACGACTGCCCGACGGCATCGAGCACGTGTATTGATGCCGCTGTCGCGCAGACACGCGTGTCTGCGCGCGTGCGACAGCGAGCGGCGTCATTCGACTGTAAAAAAAGCGCACTGCATCACGTAAGCGCAAGATATTGCTCATAAAGGAAGCCCCTGCCGAGCCGATACCTCCCCATGGGGGGTGATCACCCTCGGTAGGGGAATCATCATGCGTTTTACCGTTCGTCTGAAGATCGTATCGGCCATGGGCATTGCCTTGGCCATTGCCCTGGTCGTGGGGCTGGTTGGCTTGTTCGGGGTGCGTGCCACCTACCGGCTGGTCGACGACATGTACCGCACCAACGTGCTGGCCATCGTCGCGGTAAGCGACGTGCGCTCGGCCATCGTGGATGACAGGCTCGCCCTCAATCGCTCGCTGATCGATCCGAAGCAGCGTGACGTGGTCAAGAAGACCACGGCAGACCAAGTGAAGCTGATGGCGGCATGGAAGCGCTACTACCCGGCCATGGTTTCTTCGGATGCGGAGCGCAAGGTCGCGCAGGATTTCGAGTCGCTGCGCGTGCAGGTGGGGCCGCTGGTGCAGCACGAAGCGGAATTGCTCGATGCCGGCAAGACCGATGAGGCACGTGTGCTGCACGTCGGTGAGGTGGCCGATGGCATGACGCGTGCGACCGCGGCGATCGACCAGCTGATCACCATCAACGAGAAGCAGTCCGAAGGCTCCGCAGCCGAGGCTGCGCAGCGCTTTGCGCACACCTGGAAGCTCTCGCTGGCCATCCTCGTGCTGGCCGTGCTGGTGCTGCTGGTGGTGGCGATCGCGTTGATCCGCGCGGTGACGCGCCCCTTGAACCAGGCACGCGAACTGGCCGGCGCGATCCAGCAGGGACGGCTCAACAACGGCACGGCCATTACCGGCAACGACGAGTTCAGTGACACCTTGCGCTCGCTGGACGAAATGGATCGCCAGCTCACCACCATCGTCACCCAGGTGCGCGACGTGGCCGAGCAGGTCACCGCTGCGGCGCGCGACCTGTCGCAGGGCAACGATGACCTTTCGCAGCGCACGCAGGAACAGGCCAGCTCGCTTGAGGAAACCGCCGCTTCGATGGAGGAGCTGTCGGCCACGGTGAAGCAGAACGCCGAAGGCGCCGGACAGGCGCGCGAGATGGCGTTGCGCATGCGCAAGCGTGCCGAAGAGGGTCGCGACATTGCAGGTTCGGCCGTGGGCGCGATGCAGGCGATCACCGATGCCAGCCGCGAAGTCGGCGAGATCGTGGGCATGATCGACGAGATCGCTTTCCAGACGAACCTGCTCGCACTCAACGCCGCGGTGGAAGCAGCACGCGCCGGCGAACAGGGACGCGGCTTTGCGGTGGTCGCCACCGAAGTGCGCAATCTCGCCCAGCGCAGCGGCAGCGCAGCCAAGAGCATCAAGGCGCTGATCCAGGACACCACCGACAAGGTCGCCGAAGGCGCCTCGCTGGTGCAGCGCACCGGCACCGCGCTCAACGACATCGCCGGCGACGTGCGGGAGGTCAGCACGATCATCGAAGTGATCGCGGCAGCATCGGAGGAGCAGTCCGCCGGCATCGGCCAGGTCAACAACGCGGTGGTGACGCTGGACGAAGTGACCCAGCAGAATGCCGCGCTGGTCGAGGAAGCCAGCGCCGCCAGCCGCAATACGCTGGACCTGTCGCAGGTGCTGATGAACGAAGTGGCCTACTTCACTCTGCAGGGTGAAGTCGCGACGGAGCGCCCGCACGTTGTGGCCGCCCATGCCGCAGCGCCTCGCGCCATGCCCGCCAAGGCGGCGGTACCGCCTGCGACGCCGGCAGCACGGCCGCGGCCCGAGCCCACGCTGACCACGGCCGGGGACGCCTGGACCGAGTTCTGACGCTAGCCCACGTGTCGTTCAACCCATGGGGCGCTCATGCGTTCCATGGGTTTCTACGTCAATGAAGACGCGGTTCGAGCTCGGGGAAGCCAGGCAGGCCAAAGAATACGATCATTGGGCGAAAATCCGTGGACAGGGCATGCTCCGGTATGTGCTGCTGAGGGGCGTGCTGTTCTACGGAATCCCCATGTTCATGGTGATGACCTACCTGATCCCCCATCCGCGCATCTCCACCGCCCAGTCCGTCGCCCTCTGGGCCCTGGCTGGCGCCGGCTACGGCATCGGCATGTGGATGGTGCAGGAGCGGCGTTTCCGCAAGGTGGCTGGCCGCGCCTGAGCGACGCGAGATCATGCGGTTGGTGTTTGCCTGCTGGCGCATCAGCCCCCGATGGCGGGGCTGAAGCGCCGTGCGCGGACAGCGTGGGGAATCTTGCTTGAGGCTGACACTTTTGTGAAGATTGGCCAGGGACGTGGGGGCTGCCTGGCGTAAGCACATCTGACTCACGCGCGTTACCGCGTATGGGGCGCTGAACGGCGACCGGAAGCCAAACGTGCCGACAGCGTGACGAATCAGGGGTGATATGACCACTTCACAAGGCAAGGCGATCCTCAAGATCGCATCTGCTTTCCTACTGCTCCCGGTTGCTGCGTGGGTCATGGATCGCCTCTCGCTCGGGGTGACGCTGGACAGCAACCTGTTCTCGACGACCTATTGGCTCAGCAGTCTGCCTGTACTGATCTTGCTGGCCGCGATGATCCTGCTGAGTCGGCGTGTGCTGCTGTCAGCCGCGATTATGCTGTCGCTGCTCGCGATGCTCTTCCTGGCCAACTACCTCAAGATCCGCTATCTCGCGGTGACGTTGATGCCGGCCGACTACTTTCTTTTGAGAGATCTGGATGAAAGTACGATCGCGCTGTTTACCCGGTATCTCAACAACCCTGCCGGGGTGATGGGCGCCATCGCGGTGGTCGCACTGTTGGTCGGCCTGGCTCGCTGGGATCGCCCCGTATTCTCTGGCCACCGCTATCTTCGCGCGTTCATGCTGATAGCTACGCTAGCCGCGGGATATGTCTCGCTCGTCTCCCCGTGGAGCGAACGGATCTATTCCGTCGAGCGCCTGAAGGTCGTTCCAGGCCAGTCCCGGGTCACGCAATATCAGGCTGGCCTCATAGCCGGCCTGGTCCAGGCTGCACATGTCATTGGCCGGGCTTTTGACGAACCCATCGATCGGCATGCGGCCAACGAGCTTTTTGTTCGTTTTGGTGGAAGTGAACTGCCAACAAGTGAACATGCATCAGCATCGCGCCCGGATGTGATCGTCATTCAAAGCGAGTCCTTCTTCAATCCGGACGTGATTAGCCAGGTTTCCGATACGCAAGCGTTGCTGCCCAATTTGCGCGAGGCGGAACGAACAGGTGCCGGAGGAACCCTGCTGGTTCCCACCTTCGGCGGTGGAACCATTCGCACGGAGTTCGAGGTGCTGACCGGCATACCGCTCGCCGCTTACGCGAGAGTGCAGTTTCCATATCTGCAATTTGGCGGTTCGGACATTCCCGGCCTTGCCCGATTGTTCTCTGGCAATGGTTACGAGACCGTCGTCGTTCACGGTAACAGCGGTACCTTCTGGAATCGAAGACAGGCCATCCATGCGCTCGGGTTTGACCGATTCGTTACGGCTTCGGAATTCGATAAAAAGGCATATCGCGATGGTTGGTATCTATCCGACCACTCCATGACCGATGAAATCATCGGTCAGCTCGGGCACGGGGATAGGCCGCACTTCATTTTTGCCATCAGCATCGAGGCTCACGGCCCCTATCTCGGCGCGCCCCGTAGCGAGGGCATGCTGCATCGTTCACCTGCGGCACCCGCCGCATTCTCGCCGGATGCTCGCGACGAGTACTCGCGTTACGCGTATCACATTGCGAATGCAGATCAGGAGCTCGGGCGCCTTTGGTCATACTTGCGGCAACGGCAACGCCCATTCGTTCTGGTCTTCTATGGCGATCATCTGCCTCCTTTCCAGGATGTCTACCGGGAGGCCACGTTTCGCGATGGCCGTGCAGCCAGCGTGCATGGAACGCCATGGATCATGCTTGGCAGTGATGTGACGGCATCCCCCCGCAAGCAGATCTATGCCTGGATGCTACCGGACGAGGTGCTTCGAGCGGCGGGATTGAAGGACAGCCCTTATTTGTCAGTAGCCCACGCCGCCGGTCAAGCGCTCATCGATTCGCCGGCACCGGCGCAGTCTTCCGATGCTTTGAGGCATGCGCTGTATTCGGCGGCACGCCTCGATTTCAATGGTGAGTTGGACTCCACCATCTCAAGCGGCACAGGCGCAAAGGCTGCAGCTACCGAAAAGGGCCCGTGATATAGCCCCGGCTTCGGGGCGAGTCAGCGCCATTTTCACCACAAGCGTAAAGTCCGCGCCGCTACCTTTAAGCCTGAACAGTGCCTGTGTTCACGCTCGGTTTCATCCCTTCGGCGCATGTTCGAGGAGTGACGCGGCCGGTTTTCCACAGGCGGCGCTTTTGTCGTGTCCGTGCGTGGTGATTCGCGCGGGTCGAGGTCTCAAGCCCTTTGCGTTTGCTTGACGCTTTGGACGGATACTCCCGATGGCGTACCCGTTCCGTGCAGGGGCGGTTGGCGTGTGCGCGCCGCCAACGAGAGGAGACAGACCATGGCAATTGCAAGCTCTCGAATCGCTCGGGGATGTATCGGCATGTTCGTCGTCGCGCTTTGTGGCTGTACCGGATACGTCAAACAGAGCGATTTCAATGCCGCCATCGCGGAGCTGCGTGCGAACGATCAGAAGCAACAGCAGGAGATCGACGCGATCACGCAGGAGATGCACCAGAAGTTCGCGCAGTACGATACGCAGATAACCGCGATGCAGGGGCGCATCAGCGTCGACACGATTGCCCATTTCGACACCAACCAATCCACCTTGCGCGACGAGGACAAGCAACGCCTCGACGACTTCGCCAAGGTGATGCGTGAGCACCACGCCAATGCGGTCATCACGGCCGAGGGCTTCGCCGATCCATCCGGTTCGGCAGCACTCAACCAACGCCTTGCGCTCAGGCGCGCACAGGCGGTGCGTGACTACCTCGTGCAATCGGGCGGCTTGAATGCCGGTCAGGTGCGCGCCGTGGGCTATGGCAAGGTGGCGAATCGCCAGGTGGTGAAGGGGGCGACGGGCGAACAGGGGCAACCCAATCGCCGCGTGTCGCTGGTCACCGACTTTGCCGGCAGCACCTGAGCCGCAAGCCGGCAGCATCGGTCGAATTGCAAAGGCCGCCCATGGGCGGCCTTTGCATGTCCGCAGGTATCACTTTCCTGTGGCTTTGTAGCTTAGTTCGGCGCTGTAGCTGTCGATGTGCGCACTCTCGTCCTGCAAGGCATCGTTGAACGACTTGCGCGTGGCCGCCGCATCGGCCTTGCCGTATACGCTCTCCATCATGGTCCACAGCGGCGTAGCCGGCTCCTTGCCCAGCTCGGCCCATGAGGCGGACGGAATCACGACGATGAAGTCCGGGGCGTCGCTGCCACCATCACGTATTTCGTTGATGGCGTAGTAGTTGGGCCATTTTGACTTCTCGGCTGCGTCCGCGATCTTCTTCGCCACGCTGACGAAGGTTTCGTGCGCCTGGTGGCCGGGCTTGAGCTTGAAATAGATCACCTCGATGAAATGTGTCATGTCGATCAGGGGCTGATTGCTGCCCGGGCTCTTCGGCAGGTGGCTCAGCTCCGGATGGACTTCCATGAAGGCGCTGGTCTCGCTCTTGAGACGCGGATTGATGCTGGAGCGCGAGGTACTGTCGCAGGCCTTGGCGGCGGCTTGCATGGCGTCGTACTCCGACCATGGAAGCGGGTCGGTGGTGTAGGAGTATGCGTAGGTGTCCCCGGTTTCGTGCACCCACGCCGTCCAGGTGTACTTGAACCCATGTTGTGCCAGGCACTGGTTGTAGGACTTGATGCCCGCTTCATAAGCGTTCTGGTCAGGTGGCGACACGATGTCCGTGAAGTCCCTCATTACGAGGGTTGGGGGCGCATCCGCCGCGCGGGTGCCGGTGGTCCATGTGATGGCTGCAGCCCATGCCAGCCAAAGCAAAGTGTGCTTCATGGTGCTCTCCATGGGGGCGAAAGCCCCGCCTGTATGGGGTGAACAACGACACGCGCGGCGCAACCACCGGCGATAGCCGGCTTGCAACATCCGGAACCCGGAGTGATCGCGCAGTTGTCGACCGGCATTGGCAGCGGGCGCCCGGGATGCAAGGCGATGCGGAAATGGGGAAATGCAGGGCGCATGCTGTCCGCTCCGGTGGGCTGGCCAGGCCGGACCGTGGTGGGGCACGCCGAAGCATGTGCTCACGCAACGTATCGGCTTGGACGTAACGGGCGGTAGCGCGGATGGTGCCTGTTCGGCGGTGGCGGACTATAGGCCAAACAGCCTAGTCGGGCGATGTTCGCCGCTGGCGGGCCGGCTGAAACGGCGAAGGCCGCCCTGGGCGGCCTTCGCGTGTGACGCAAGCGGCTGGGATCAGCGCTTCATCGAATTGAAGAACTCGTCGTTGGACTTTGTGTTCTTCATCTTGTCGAGCATGAACTCCATCGCGGCCAGCTCGTCCATCGGATGCAGCAGCTTGCGCAGGATCCAGATCTTGGAGAGCAGGTCCGGCTCGATCAGCAGGTCCTCGCGGCGGGTGCCGGAGCGGTTGATGTCGATGGCCGGGTAGACGCGCTTCTCGGAGATGCGGCGGCTCAGGTGCACTTCCATGTTGCCGGTGCCCTTGAACTCTTCGTAGATCACCTCGTCCATCTTGCTGCCGGTGTCGGTCAGCGCGGTGGCGATGATGGTCAGGCTGCCGCCTTCCTCCACGTTGCGCGCGGCGCCGAAGAAGCGCTTCGGGCGCTGCAGCGCGTTGGCATCCACACCACCGGTGAGCACCTTGCCGGAGCTGGGCACCACGGTGTTGTAGGCACGGGCCAGGCGGGTGATGGAGTCGAGCAGGATCACCACGTCCTTCTTGTGCTCGACCAGGCGCTTGGCGCGCTCGATGACCATTTCGGCCACCTGCACGTGGCGCACGGCCGGCTCGTCGAAGGTCGAGGAGATCACTTCCGCACGCACGGTGCGGGCGATTTCCGTCACTTCTTCCGGACGCTCATCGATCAGCAGCATGATCAGATGGACGTCGGGGTGGTTGTACTGGATGGCCTGCGCGATGTTCTGCAGCATCATCGTCTTGCCGGACTTCGGCTGGGACACGATGAGGCCACGCTGGCCGCGGCCGATCGGCGCCACCAGGTCCAGGATGCGGCCGGTGATGTCCTCGGTCGAACCATTGCCACGCTCGAGCTTGAACGCCTTGCGCGGGAACAGCGGCGTCAGGTTCTCGAACAGCATCTTGTTCTTCGACGCCTCCGGCGGATCGCCGTTGATGTCGTCGACCTTGAGCATCGCGAAGTAACGCTCGCCTTCCTTCGGATGGCGCACGCGTCCGGTGATGTAGTCGCCGGTACGCAGGTTGAAGCGGCGGATCTGGCTGGGCGAGACGTAGATGTCGTCCGGGCCGGCCAGGTAGGACTCGTCCGCCGAGCGCAGGAAGCCGAAGCCGTCCTGCAGGATTTCCAGCACGCCCTCGGCCCAGATGCCACCGCCGGAGCGGGCGTGGGCCTTGAGGATGGAGAAGATCACGTCCTGCTTGCGGGCGCGGGCGACGCCTTCCTGGATGCCCAGCGACTCGGCGAACTCCAGCAGCTGGATCGCGTTCTTGCGCTTGAGCTCGGTGAGGTTGATCAGGCGGTCGTTGCTGCCGGCATCGGCGTAGTCGTCGTCCACCGGCAGGCCGTTGGGATTGCGCGGATGCTGCTGGTTGCCGCCACCCTGGCCACGCTGCTGGTTGCGCTCGTGGCGACGGCGGCGACCGCGACCATCACGGTCATTGCGGTTGAACTGCTGCTGATTGCCATTGCCGCCACCTTGCTGCTGGCCGCCTTCGCGGGCTTCCTGCTGCGGACGTTGGCCGCCTTCGGCCTGCGGAGCGGATTCTGCGACGGAAGCGGGAGGGTCGGCGGGAGGGGCGGCGCGCTCCACCGGCGGCGGAGGCGGCATGTCCAGCTGCGCCTGCTTTTCGGCCTTGGCCGCGGCGGCGGCCGCAGCGGCGGCGGACTTGCGGGGTGCGCGCGGGCGGGGTTCAGCCACAGGCTTGGCGTCGGCGCTCTTGGCGTCGTTGGTTTCTTTGCTTTCGATATCAGACACGGGCAAACCTCTGCGGGGCGCCGTTGATGACAGGAGGGAAGGGTTGCGTTGCGCGGACGGCGCGGGGGACAGGACAGTCCCGACGGACGCATTGGAATCTAGCACCGGCTCCGCGGCGCCGTAAAGCGCCGCGTGCCGCAAAATTCAGAAAACTTCAGATGGCCTTGTCGATCATCTCGGCCAGCTTGCCTTTGTTGACCGCGCCGATCTGGGTGGCCTCGACCTTGCCGTTCTTGAAAACCATCAGGGTGGGAATGCCACGCACGCCGTAGTCGCGGGGCGTCTTCTGGTTGTGGTCGATATTGATCTTGGCGATGCGCAGCTTGCCCTGGTACTGCTGGGCAAGCTCGTCGAGGATCGGGGCGATGGCCTTGCAGGGGCCGCACCACTCCGCCCAGAAGTCCAGCAGGACGGGGGTATCGGACTTCAGCACTTCCTGCTCGAAGGCGTCGTCGCTCACATGGGTAATCAGGTCGCTCACCGGGGTCTCCGAAGGTAGGCGGGATAGGGCTTTCACGACCGCGCGCCCAGCATCGGCTACACTGGGGTGCCCATGAAGCGCGGGGTCGTACCGGAAGGAAGTCTTGATGCCGTTGCGGCAGGCCTCCATTCCAGCGTAACTCGGGGCACGATTCAAGCGATTCAAGGGTGTCCCCGGACGGTTCCGTTGACATAGGTGAAAGGGTTTTCCTTGAGGAACAGGGTGTTATCGCCCGTAGTCCTTTGACCTATGCCAGCGGAGCTGTCGCGGACCACCGCTCCCTCCGGCGCCAGCCAATGCAGCGTGTCGCCGGCACGTGAGATTCCTCGGGATTTCGCCTGCCGCGCCATGTTCGGGTCGCGCCGATCATCCACCCGTTCCTTGTAGCGTCTCACCGGCAAGGAGCCAGGCGGTCGCCTCGCGGCGCCGCCTGCCCAGTGTTCCCATATAAGCGAATGTCTCAAACCGTACTCACCGATACCTTTTTCACCAACTTCGATCTCCATCCGCTGCTCCAGAAGGGCCTCGACGAGGCCGGCTTCACGCGCTGCACGCCGATCCAGGCGCTGACCCTGCCAGTCGCGCTCACCGGGCGTGACGTGGCAGGCCAGGCCCAGACCGGCACCGGCAAGACCTGCGCCTTCCTGGTGGCGATGATGAATCGCCTGCTCACCACGCCGGCCGTGGCCGAGCGCAAGGACAGCGATCCGCGTGCCCTGGTGATCGCGCCGACCCGCGAGCTGGCCATCCAGATCGAGAAGGACGCCAAGTCCATCGGCCGCTACACCGGCCTGCGCACCGCGCTGATCTACGGCGGCGTGGACTACGACAAGCAGCGCCAGCAGCTCAAGGACGGCTGCGACATCATCATCGCCACCCCCGGCCGCCTGCTCGACTACTACAAGCAGCACGTGTTCGGCTTCGAGGGCGTGGAAGTGATGGTGATCGACGAGGCGGACCGCATGTTCGACCTCGGCTTCATCAAGGACGTGCGCTTCATCTTCCGCCGCCTGCCGGCGCGCGAGCAGCGCCAGGTGCTGCTGTTCTCGGCCACGCTGAGCCATCGCGTACTGGAGCTGGCCTACGAGCACATGCACAACGCCGAAAAGCTCGAGGTGGAGACCGAGAACGTCACCGCCGACCGCGTGCGCCAGGTGGTCTACTTCCCCGCCAAGGAAGAGAAGATGCCGCTGCTGCTCAACCTGATTGAGCGCACCAGCCCGACCCGCAGCATCATCTTCGTCAACACCAAGGCCGCCGCCGAGAAGATCACCGATCGCCTCAAGCGCCAGGGCTACCGCGTGGGTGCGCTGTCCGGCGACGTGCCGCAGCTCAAGCGCCAGAAGCTGCTGCAGCGCTTCCAGGAAGGCCAGCTCGACATCCTGGTGTGCACCGACGTGGCCGCGCGCGGCCTGCACATCCCGGCGGTCAGCCACGTGTTCAACTACGACCTGCCGCAGGATGCCGAGGACTACGTGCATCGCATCGGCCGCACCGCGCGCCTGGGCGCCGAGGGCGACGCCATCAGCTTCGCCTGCGACCTGTATGCGATGAGCCTGCCGGACATCGAGACCTATATCGGCCAGCGCATCCCGGTGGCCAATATCGAGCCGGACATGCTGGTGATGCCCAAGCCGCGCGAACAGGACGCCCAGTTCATGGCCGACTCCGCCGCCGACAGCGCCGCCTTCGGCGACAAGGTGGAGTCCCGCGAGAAGGACGGCGGCTCGCGCAAGCCGCGTGAGCGCAGCCGTGGTGGTCGCGATGGCGATCGCCCCCGCAGCGACAAGCCACGCGAGCCGCGCAAGCCGCGTGCGGAGCACGGCGAGGCCGTTGCCTCGCCGGTCGAGAGCGCTGCCGCGCCCGCCACTGCGCCGGCGGACGAGTCCGCCGATGGCGTGGCGCGCAAGCGTCGTCGCCGTCGTGGTGGCCGCAACCGTCGTCGCGACGGCGAGGCTCCGGCGATGGACGTCGCCGCGCATGCCGGCAACGAAGCCGCCGCACGCGCGCCGCGTGGCGAGCGTCGCCCGCCGCGTGAGCGTGGTGCTGCCGAGGGTGGCAATGGCCATGCACGTCCGTCGCGCCAGGTGACCATCACCTCGGCCAAGTCGGCCGAGCATGTGCCGCCGCAGAAGGTCGGCTTCTTCCGTCGCCTGAGCAAGTTCTTCACCGGCCGCTGATGTCCCGTCATCCCAGCGAAGGCTGGGGTCCAGCGCCTTCGTGGCGCGTCCCGGGGCACTGGATTCCGGCTTTCGCCGGAATGACGAACAGGCAGGCCGTGGCGTTGGTTGTCGCCACGGCCTGAACCCGCGGCAGCAAACCCGCACAAAGGCCCTGACCTTCGCGCGAGCATCCCTTATCCTTGCGGCATCCAGGATCGGGGACGCGCGGTGATCCGCTTCGACCAAGTCAGCAAGCGCTATGAAGGTGGCCATGAGGCCCTGTCGCAGCTTTCCTTTGAGGTGGCGGCAGGCGAGATGGCCTTTGTCACCGGCCACTCCGGCGCCGGCAAGAGCACTCTCCTCAAGCTGCTCGGCCTGATCGAGCGGCCTTCGCACGGCATGATCACGCTCGATGGCCAGAACCTGGCCAAGGTCGGCCGCAGCGGCATTCCCAAGTTGCGCCGCCGCGTGGGCATGGTGTTCCAGGATCACCGCCTGCTGATGGACCGCACCGTGTTCGCCAACGTCGAGCTGCCGCTGATGATTGGCGGCATGGCGCCGAACGAGCGCAGCAAGCGCGTGCGTGCCGCGCTGGAAAAGGTCGGCCTGCTGGCCTATGAGCGCCAGCTGCCTGAAACCCTTTCCGCGGGCGAGCAGCAGCGCGTGGGCATTGCCCGCGCCATCGTGGCCAAGCCCATGCTGCTGATTGCCGACGAGCCCACCGGCAACCTCGACCCCACCCTCGCGGTGGAGATCATGGGCCTGTTCGCCGAATTCCAGCAGGTGGGCACCACCGTGCTGGTGGCCAGCCACGACCTGCCCCTGATCAAGCGCATGAGGAAGCGGGTGATCGTTCTCGACCATGGCCGCTTGGTGGCCGATGTGGCCGCGCAGGAGGTGCTGTGAGCACGCAACCGGACATTCCGCTCAACGAGAGCCCGCTGCTGGCCGAGACCCATGCGCGTGGTGGCCGTTCGCGCGCCCGTCCGGTGGCGAGCTGGCGCGAACACCATGGCTGGAGTGCGGCAGCCAGCCTGCGCCGCCTGATGTCGCGACCGGTGGGCACCCTGCTCACGGTCGCCGTGATGGCCATTGCGCTGGCCCTGCCGCTCACCTTCTACCTGCTGCTGGGCAACCTGCAGAAGATGGGCGACGCGCTCGGCCAGAACCAGACCATCAGCGTGTTCCTGCAGCCGGGCCAGGGCGTGGCCTCGGCCGACATGCTGGCCAAGAAGTTGCGCGAGCGCGGCGAAGTGGCCGCGGTCACGGTCAAGTCGCCGGACCAGGGCATGGACGAGCTGGCCAAGATGCAGGGTTTCTCCGGTGCGCTGCACGCGCTGGACGCGAATCCGCTGCCCTTCGTGCTGGAAGTGCTGCCCAGGCCGGATGCCAGCGCCGACAGCGTCGATCACCTGGTCGGCGAAATGCGCGACATGCAGGGCGTGGACCAGGTGCAGGACGGTGGCACCTGGCGCCAGCGGCTGGAAGCCCTGCTCGGCGTGGGCCAGCGCGTCGTGCTGATTCTTGCGGCCTTGCTGGCGGTGGCCGTGCTGCTGGTGGTGGGCAACACGGTGCGCGTGGACATTGCCAGCCGCAGCGAGGAAATCGGCGTGCTGATGCTGGTGGGCGCAAGCCGCGCCTTCGTCCGCCGCCCCTATCTCTATGCCGGCATCTGGTACGGCCTGTTCGCCGGCGTGCTGGCGGCCGGTTTCGCCGTGCTGGTGGAGCTGGCGCTGGCCGAGCCGGTGCAAAGGCTTGGCCAGGTGTACGCTGGCAAGCTGCAGGTCGACGTACTGCCGGTGTGGCTGCTGGCCGCGGTGCCGGTGGCCGCGGCAGTCCTGGGTTGGCTGGGCGCGCGCCTGGTCAGTGCATGGCAGTTGCGCAAGGCCGCCTGAACCGTGCGCGGGCTCACGGCCGTGCCGGGGGCGTAATGCGAGGGTTGCGTGGCTGGCGCCGGGCTTCGGCACCGGGCATCAAGGCGCGAGGAGGATGCGCCGATACAGCGCCGACACGGAACGCCGGCCAATACGTGGAAGACAGGGGATGAGCGGAAGTTTCAGCAGTCGAGTGATGGGGAGCGCGCCAAGGGTGCTGGTGGTGGATGGCTCCAAGGTGGTGCGCCAGCTGATCGCGCGGGTGCTGAAGGCCGAGCTGCCCGAATCGGAGGTGGTCGGCGCCGGCACCGGTGCCGAGGCGCGCGAGATGCTCGAAGGCGGCGCCTTCGATTTCATCACCATTGCGCTGCGCCTGCCCGACATGGACGGGCTGGAGCTGGCGCGCCATGTGCGCGAATCGGCGGCCCAGGCCTATGTGCCCATCGTGGTGGTCTCCGGTGACGTGGATGACCGCCTGCACAACCGCACCCTGGGCGAGCACGTCACCGATTATTTCGACAAATCGCTGGGCTTCCAGGCGCTGGCGGATTTCATCCGTGGCTATGTGCGCCCGGCCGACTCGGCCGAGGGCGAGGTGTTGTACGTGGAGGACAGTCGCGTGGTTGCGCTGGCCACCCGCCGCATCCTGGAAAAGCACGGCCTGACCGTGCACCACGTGATCAGCGCCGAGGATGCGCTGGCCCTGCTGGAGACGGCCAAGGCGCAGGGCAGGGTGGGGGCCGACATCGTGCTCACTGATGTCAGCCTCAAGGGCGAGCTCACCGGCGGCGACCTGCTTGAACGGGTGCGCCGCGACTACGGCTACGGCAAGGGCCGCCTGCCGGTGCTGGTGATGACCGGCGACGAAAACCCCGTCAACCAGGCCGCGCTGCTGCGCGCCGGGGCGAACGACCTGGTCGAGAAGCCCATCGAGGAGAAGCTTTTGATCACCAAGCTGCTGTTCCAGCTGCGCGTTTCGCAGCACCTGCGCGAACACGACGAAGCGGCATGACCGAGGATCGCGTCCGGCTGGAGCCGTCCTGGAAAGCCCGCATTGGCGACTACCTGCAGCGACCGGACATGCAGGCGCTGGGTGATTTCCTGCGCGCCGAGAAGCACGCCGGCAAGGTGATCTATCCGCCCGGCCCGGAGATCTTCGCCGCCTTCGACCACACCCCGTTCGATGCCGTGCGGGTGGTCATCCTGGGCCAGGACCCCTACCACGGGCCCAACCAGGCGCATGGCCTGTGCTTCTCCGTGCGTCCCGGCGTGCCGGCGCCGCCGTCGCTGCAGAACATCTTCAAGGAGATCCTGCGGGACCTGGGCATCGCCCCGCCGGACCACGGCTGCCTGACGCCCTGGGCCGATCGCGGCGTGCTGCTGCTCAACGCCTCGCTGACCGTGCAGCAGGGGATGGCCGCCTCCCACCAGGGCAAGGGCTGGGAGGGCTTCACCGATGCCGCCATCGACGCCCTGAACCGGGAGCGGGAAGGGCTGGTGTTCATGCTCTGGGGCTCCTACGCCCAGAAGAAGGGCCAGCTGATCGACGGGCGCCGGCATTGCATTCTGCGTTCGGTGCACCCATCTCCCTTGTCGGCGCACCGGGGATTCCTGGGCTGTGGCCACTTTTCGGCGGCGAACCGGTATCTGGAAAGCCGCGGGGTGGCCCCCATCGACTGGTCCCTGCCAAAGCGCGCCGAATTAGGCTGAACGGGCCTTTCACTCCTCCTGAACCGCCCGGCAGGCATAGTGGAGCCTCCCCTGGGATGCCCCACTGGACGGGTGTCCTAAATTCCTGTACTATTCAGTTCATCAAAGGCGCCGGAACTCGCCGGGGCCTTTAGCACTCTCACCATACGAGTGCTAAGCTGATCCCCCATTCAGGAGGTCCAACATGTCTCAAGCTTTGGTGACCGCCAACCTGCCGGTGCCGAGTGTCGTCGGCAGTCTGGATGCCTATATCGCGGCGGTCCATCGGATTCCGGTGCTCAGCCAGGATGAGGAGCAGGCGCTGTCGCGCCGCTACAACGAACAGAACGATCTGGACTCGGCCCGCCAGCTGGTGATGTCGCACCTGCGTTTCGTGGTGCACGTGGCCCGTGGCTACAGCGGCTACGGCCTGCAGCTGTCCGACCTGATCCAGGAAGGCAACATTGGCCTGATGAAGGCCGTCAAGCGCTTCGACCCCGACCAGGGCGTGCGACTGGTCAGCTTCGCGGTGCACTGGATTCGTGCCGAAATGCACGAGTTCATCCTGCGCAACTGGCGCATCGTGAAGGTCGCCACCACCAAAGCGCAGCGCAAGCTGTTCTTCAACCTGCGCAAGAGCAAGAAGCGCCTGGGCTGGATGAACGCCGAGGAAGTGCGCACTGTGGCCAAGGACCTGGGCGTGCCGGAAGCGACCGTGCGCGAGATGGAATCGCGCCTGTCGGGCCGTGACATCGGTTTCGAGGCTCCGGCCGACGCCGAGGAAGACGCCAAGCCGGCTCCGGAAGCGTTCCTGATCGACGACGGCGCGGACCCGTACGAGAATGTGGCCGACGCCGACCAGGCCGACAACCAACTGGATACCTTGTCCAACGCGCTGGAGAAGCTGGACGAGCGTTCGCGCGACATCATCCAGCGCCGCTGGCTCAACGAAGACAAGGCCACGCTGCAGGATCTGGCCGATGAGTACGGCGTCTCCGCCGAGCGCATCCGCCAGGTCGAGGCCAATGCCATGAAGAAGATGCGCAGCCTGTTCGCGGCGTAAGCTTTCCGATCGGCGTAACATGCCAACGGCCCCTTCCGGGGCCGTTTGGCTTTGCGGGGACATGGCAGGCTCCGCACCCCTGGACTGGAACCCCCGCTCTCAATCCGCCATGCCCCGAGTGCTGGTCATCGAAGACGACGAAACCACCGCGCGAGAAATCGTCGCGGAGCTTGGCGTACACGGCATGAGCACCGAGTGGGTGGCCGATGGTCGCGCGGGGCTGGAACGCGCCAGCCAGGGCGATTACGACCTGGTGACACTGGACCGCATGCTGCCCGGCATGGACGGCATCGACGTGGTGGCGGCCTTGCGCCGCGCCCAGGTCGACACGCCGGTGCTGATGATCAGCGCGCTCAGCGACGTCGACGAACGCGTGCGCGGCCTGCGTGCCGGCGGCGACGACTATCTGACCAAGCCGTTCGCGCCGGACGAGATGGCTGCGCGCGTGGAAGTGCTGCTGCGCCGACGCCAGCCGACCGTGGCGCAGCGCCTGCGCGTGGCGGACCTGGAGCTGGACCTGGTCAGCCATGTCGCCTATCGAGGCGGCCAGCCGCTGACGCTGCTGCCCACCGAATACCGCCTGCTCGAATTCCTGATGCGCAATTCGGGACAGGTGCTCACCCGCAGCATGATTTTCGAAACGGTATGGGGCTTTCACTTCGACCCCGGTACCAACGTGATCGATGTGCACATCGGCCGGCTGCGGCGCAAGATCGACGGCACCGGGCAATCGGCGCTGATCCACACCGTCCGCGGTACCGGCTACATGATCGCCGCGGCCAACGAAGCGGCATCGGTGGTGTCATGAACGCACGTCCCAACGCGTGGCATTCGGCCACCTCGCGGCTGATCCTCATCTACGGCGTGCTGTTCGCGCTGTGGGGCTTCGTGCTGGTCTGCGTGATCCAGTGGGAAACCACGCGCTACCTCAACAGCGTGATCGACCAGATGCTGATGCAGCGCATGCACTACATTGCATCGACCGATCCCGAGCGCCTGCCGACGACGGTGGACGCGGCCAGCGCCATCGACCCGCACGGCATCATGTCGGTGGGCCTGTTCGACCGTGATCACCGGCCGGTGGCGGGCAACATCGACCACCTGCCGGTTTCGCTGCCCCGCGACGGCCAGGTGCACCTGCTCAAGCATGGCCTGCCGCGGCCCGATCGCGATGCCGAGCGCGTGCGTGCCCGTGGCCTGGCCAGCATGCTGCCCAATGGCGACATCCTGGTGATCGCAAAGGACACCAGCACCATCGACGGCATCGGCGCGATCATCCGGCGCGCGCTGCTGTGGGGTGTCTCGCTCACCGTCATCCCGGGCCTGCTGGGTGGTTTCCTGCTGCGGCGCGGGCCGGCCAAGCGCATCCGCGAGCTGCAGGAGGCGACCGACCCGATCCGCCAGGGCGATCTCTCCAAGCGCCTGCCGGTAAGCCGCCGGGGCGACGAACTGGACCAACTGGCGGCAATCGTCAACACCATGCTGGGCGAGATCGAGCGCCTGATGAGCGAGGTGAAGGGTGTATGCGACAACATTGCGCACGACCTGCGCACGCCGCTGACGCGGTTGCGCGCCCGCCTGTATCGCACCCAGCAGCAGCTAGAGGGTGCACCCGAGGCGGCGCTGGTGGAATCGTGCATGGTGGACATCGACGCCGTGCTGACGCGCTTCCGCGCGCTGCTGCGCGTGTCGGAGCTGGAGGACCGCAATCGCGCCGCCTGCTTCGACGAAGTGGACGTCGGCCAGGTGCTGCGCCAGGTGCACGAGTTCTATGCGCCGGTGGCTGAGGATAGGGGCCAGCCGTTCGAGCTGGAGGTGCAGCCGCTGTCGCCGATCCGCGCGGATGCCCATCTGTTGTTCGAGGCGCTGGCCAACCTGGTCGGCAACGCCATCAAGTTCACCCCGCCCGGCGGTACGGTGAGTCTTCGCGCCAGCATGGACAAGCGTGGTCCGCGCGTGGACATCATCGACAGCGGCCCGGGTATCCCCGCCGACGAGCGCGACGCGGTCACCCGTCGCTTCTACCGCGGAGACAATACGCGCAGCACGACGGGCTCCGGCCTGGGCCTGAGCATCGTCAGCGCCATCGTGCGACTGCACGGCTATGCGCTGGACATCGGCGAGGCCAGCGCCGGCGCGCGTCTCACCTTGTATTGCTATGCGCTGGCGCCGGGCGAGAAACCTGGCACCTGCCTGTCGCGCACCGTGCCGGAAGTCACGACCGCCACGGCGTGATCGCCGCCCTCGCGGCAACATGAAATTATCTTCATGCGTCCGGGCGTCCGTTCGGATCAGGCCCGTGCGAAAATTTGTCGCGACGCATCATTTCGCGCACGGAATCCCCCCGCATGCTTGGCATCGTCCGGATCGCGCTCACGCGGCCCTACACTTTCATCGTCTTCGCACTGCTGATTTTCATCTTCGGCGTGATGGCAGCCCTACGCACGCCCACCGACATCTTTCCGGAGATCAACATTCCGGTGATCGCGGTGTCCTGGCAGTTCACCGGCATGACGCCCGACCAGATGGCCGGACGCATGAACACGCCGTTCGAGCGCACGCTGACCACCACGGTCAACGACATCGAGCACATCGAGTCGACCTCGCTCAACGGCATGGGCATCACCAAGATCTTCTTCCAGCCGGGCGTGAACATCGCCGTGGCCAACGCCCAGGTGACGGCGATCGCGCAGACCCTGCTCAAGCAGATGCCGCCGGGTGCCACGCCTCCGCTGATCGTCAACTACAACGCGGCCACCGTGCCGATCCTGCAGCTCGCGCTGTCGGGCCACGGGCTGTCGGAACAGCAGCTGGGTGACCTTGGCCTCAACCTGCTGCGTCCGCAGCTGGTGACGGTGCCGGGCGCGGCGATCCCGTATCCGTTCGGCGGCAAGACCCGCCAGGTCCAGATGGACGTGGATCCGGCGGCGCTGCAGGCGCGCGGGCTGTCGACGCAGGACGTGGCCAACGCGCTGGCGGCGCAGCAGCAGATCAGCCCGATCGGCACGCAGAAGATCGGCAAGTACGAATACGTGATGGAGTTGAACAACGCCGCCATGTACGTGCACGAGCTGGAAGACCTGCCGATCAAGAGCGTCAATGGCACCACCATCTACGTGCGCGACGTGGCCCATGTGCGCGACGGCGCCCCGCCGCAGACCAACATCGTGCACGTCGACGGCGTGCGCTCCACGCTGCTGTCGGTACTCAAGAACGGCTCCACTTCCACGCTCGCCATCGTGGCCGGCGTGCGCGAAAAACTCGCCGGCATGAAGGACGCGCTGCCGGACAACCTGTCGGTGACGCCGATCGGCGACCAATCGGTGTTCGTGCGTTCGTCGATCGACGGCGTGGTCCGCGAGGGCGTGATCGCCGCAGCGCTGACCAGCCTGATGATCCTGCTGTTCCTGGGCAGCTGGCGCTCCACCCTGATCATCACCACCTCGATCCCGCTGGCGGTGCTGGGTTCGGTGTTCACCCTGTCGGCGATCGGCCAGACGCTCAACATCATGACCCTTGGCGGCCTGGCGCTGGCGGTGGGCATCCTGGTGGACGAGGCGACGGTGACCATCGAAAACATCAACTGGCACCTGGAGCAGGGCAAGGACGTGATCACCGCGATCATCGACGGCTCGGCGCAGATCATCGTGCCGGCGTTCGTCTCGCTGTGCTGCATCTGCATCGTGTTCGTGCCGATGTTCTTCCTGCCTGGCGTGGCGCGCTACCTGTTCGTGCCGATGGCGGAGGCGGTGATCTTCGCGATGATCTTCTCCTTCATCCTGTCGCGTACGCTGGTGCTGACCATGGCCAAGTACCTGCTGCAGGCGCATCCGCCGACGGTGGACGAGCATGGCCAGCACCTGCCGCTGCCGCCGCCGAAGACGATCCTGGGCAGGTTCCAGCGTGCCTTCGTGGAGCGCTTCGAGACCTTCCGTGCCGGCTACAGTGGCATGCTCAACCTGGCCCTGCAGCATCGCAAGGTGTTCGTGGCCGGCTTCCTTGGCTTCGTGCTGCTGTCGTTCATGCTGCTGCCGGGCCTGGGCAGCAACTTCTTCCCCGACGTGGACGGTGGCCAGATCCTGATCCATGCGCGTGCGCCGGTGGGCAGCCGCGTCGAAGTGACGGCCGCGGAGTTCGCCGACATCGAGAAGGCGGTACGCGGGGTCATTCCGCCGAGCGACCTGGAGGCGATGGTCGACAACATCGGCCAGTACTCCAGCTCGATCAATACCATCTACAACAACACCGGCGAGGTGGGCGAGCAGGATGGCGACATCCAGATCTCGCTGAAGGAAGGCCACCGGCCCAGTGCCGAGTACGTGGAGGCGCTGCGCCAGAAGCTGCCGCGCCTGTTCCCAGGCACCGTGTTCTCGTTCCCGCCCGCGGACATCGTCAGCCAGATCCTGAACTTCGGTTCGCCGGCGCCGATTGACCTGCAGATCCGCGGTTTCCACCTCGACAAGAACTTCCAGTACGCCAACGAACTGCTGAACAAGATCCGCCAGATCCCCGGCGTGGTGGATGCCCGCATCCAGCAGTCGCAGGCCGAGCCCACCTTCCGCATCGACGTGGATCGCACGCGGGCGCAGTTGCTGGGGCTGACCGAGAACGACGTGACCAGCAGCCTGGTGGCCGATCTTTCCGGTACCGCGCAGGTGGCGCCGACCTACTGGCTTAACCCAGAGAACAACGTCACCTATCCGATCTCGGCGCAGGTGCCGCAATACTCGCTCGATTCGCTGGCGCAGCTGAGCAACCTGCCGATCACCGCCAAGAGCGGCGGCAATGCGCAGGTGCTGGGTGCGCTGGCCGACATCACCCGCACGCACAGCAACACGGTGGTAAGCCAGTACAACATCCAGTCGATGGTGGAGATCTATGCCGCCACGCAGGGTCGCGACCTGGGCGCCGTCGCCGCCGACGTGCAGAAGGTGCTGGACGATACCTCCAAGGACAAGCCCAAGGGCGCGAACGTGGCGCTGCTGGGCCAGGTGCAGACCATGCACGATGCCTATTCGGGCCTGCTGTTCGGCCTGCTCGGTTCGGCCGTGCTGGTGTACCTGCTGATCGTGGTGAACTTCCAGTCGTGGACCGATCCGTTCGTGATCATCACCGCGTTGCCTGCCGCGCTGGCCGGCATCATGTGGATGCTGTTCGTCACCCATACCACCTTGTCGGTGCCCGCGCTGACCGGCGCCATCATGTGCATGGGCGTGGCGACGGCCAATTCGGTGCTGGTGGTGAGCTTCTGCCGCGAGCGCCTGGCCTTCCACGGCGACCCCACGCTGGCGGCGCGCGAGGCTGGCTTCGTTCGCTTCCGCCCGGTGTTGATGACGGCGCTGGCCATGATCATCGGCATGGTGCCTATGGCGCTGGGCCTGGGCGATGGCGGCGAACAGAACGCCCCGCTGGGCCGCGCCGTGATCGGTGGCCTGCTGTTCGCCACCACGGCCACGCTGATCTTCGTACCCGTCGTGTTTTCCATCGTGCATGCGCGCCGCGAGCGCGCGTCTGATTCGGCCCCCGCTGCCGGAGAACCTGTCCATGTCTGAGCATCTCACTTCGCTTCCCGAGTCGACGCCTTCGCCGCGTCGCCTGCGCCTGGCCGCCGCGATCGGCGCGGTCGTGTTCGGCGCGATCGTGGTCATCGGTGTCGCCACCCGTCTTACCGAGGCGCACAGCCTGCGCCAATGGACCGACGAGCAGGCCATTCCCACCGTGGTGGTATCCGAGCCCGAGTCCGCCAACGGCAAGGCGCCGCTCGAACTGCCGGCGCAGATGGACGCATTCACCAATGCGCCGATCTACGCACGCACCAGCGGCTACCTGAAGTCGTGGAACAAGGACATCGGCGCCACGGTGAAGGCCGGCGAACTGCTGGCCGAGATCGACACGCCCGACCTCGACCAGCAGCTGCTGCAGGCACAGGCCGACCTGGCCAGCGCCAAGGCCAACGCCGCGCTCGCCGCCACCACTGCCAAGCGCTGGCAGGTGCTGCGTTCGACCGACCCGGACTCCGTGTCGCAGCAGTCGGTGGACCAGTACAACGGTGACTACGCCGCCAAGGAAGCGCAGGCCAACGCCGCGCAGGCCAACCTCGATCGCCTCAAGGCGCTGAAGTCGTACGCGCGTATCGTGGCGCCGTTCGATGGCCGCGTCACCGCGCGCAACACCGACGTGGGCGCGCTGGTCACCGCCGACAGCGCGGGCGGGGCGCCGCTGTTCCAGGTGTCCGACACCAGCAAGCTGCGCGCCTACGTGCGCGTGCCGCAGGTGTATGCACCGAGCATCCACCGTGGTGACGAAGCCACGCTGACCGTGCCGGAGTATCCGGGCAAGACCTTCACCGCGAAGGTGGAGGCCGATGCGCGCGCGATCACGCCGACCTCGGGCACCACCCTGGTGCAGCTGCTGGTGGACAACCCCGATGGCAAGCTGTTGCCGAGCAGCTACGCCAACATCAGCTTCAACATCGCCTCCAATACGCTGGGCCTGCGGGTACCGGCCGAGGCGCTGATCTTCGACGACAAGGGCATGCGCGTGGCCACGCTCGACTCGGGCGACCACGTGCATTTCAAGCAGGTGGTGATTCGCCGCGACTACGGCAAGACGGTGGAGATCGGCGCCGGCCTGCAGCCGGATGACCGCGTGATCATCAATCCGCCGGACGGCCTGACCGATGGCGATTCCGTGCGCATCGCGCGGAGTCCGCAGGCGGGGAAGCCCCATGACAAAGCCTAAGAGCCTCGCCGCGACGCTCGCCGCCACGCTGGCGCTGGGGGCGTGTTCGCTGGCGCCTGCCTACAAGCAACCGGACGCACCGGTGGCCGAGCACTACCAGCCGGCCGGCCCCTGGACCACGGCGGCGCCGGCGGACCAGCTGCCGCGCGAGGGCTGGTGGAAGCTGTATGGCGATCCGCGCCTGGATGATCTCGAGCAGCAGCTGATCGCGCACAACGCCGATCTGGCCGCGGCCTTCGCCAGCTACCAGCAGTCGCGCGATTACCTGGCGCAGGTGCGCGCGGACTTGTTCCCGCAGGTGTCGGCCGGCATCGGCGCCGAGCGCAACCGCCAGTCGCTCAATGCACCACTGCATGGCGCCACCTCGCCGGAGTACTACAACCAGTACTCGGTGACCGGGCAGGCCTCGTATGAAGTGGACCTGTGGGGCCGCGTGCACGACAACGTCGCCGCCGGGCGCGCGTCGATGCAGGCCTCGGCGGCGGACTTGGCTTCAGTGCGCCTGAGCCTCGAAGCCTCGCTGGCCGACAGCTACGTGCAACTGCTCGGCGTGGATCGCCAGATCGACCTGCTGCAGAAGACCGTGGAGGCCTACCAGCGTGCGCTGCAGCTGACCAAGACGCTGCACGAAGGCGGCGCGGTGTCGGGCCTGGACGTGGATCGCGCGCAGACGCAGCTGTCGTCCACGCGTTCGCAGTTGTCGCAGACGCAGGCGCAGCGCGAAGTACTGCTGCACGCCATCGCCGTGCTGGTCGGCCAGCCGGCGTCGAGCTTCACGCTCGATCCCAAGACCGACCTGCCCAACCTGCCGGTGATCCCGGTGGGCCTGCCGTCCACGTTGCTGGAGCGTCGCCCGGACATCGCCGCGGCGGAACGGCGTACGGCGGAGGCGAACGCACAGATCGGCGTGGCGCGTTCCGCGTTCTTCCCGTCGTTGACGCTCAGTGCGGGTGGCGGTTACGAGAGCGGTGTGTGGAGCACCCTGTTGAACGCACCCAGTGCGTTGTGGGCCGTGGGCCCGAGCTTGCTGGGGACGATATTCGACGGCGGTCGCCATAGCGCGCAGCTGGCCGCGGCGCATGCCGCCTTCGACGAGGCCAGCGCGAATTACCGCGGTACGGTGCTGACAGCGTTCCAGCAGGTGGAGGACAACCAGTCGCTGCTGAAGAACTACGGCAACGCCATGGTCGACCAGCAGGACGCGACCACCGCGGCGGACCGTACGCTGAAGCTGGCGCTGGCCTTGTACAAGCAGGGCGCGAACAGCTACCTGGACGTGGTCACCGCGCAGGTGGATTCCCTGAACGCGCACCTGGGGCTGCTGTCGCTGCAGGCCAACCAGTTGCGGGCCAGCGTGCAGCTGGTGCGCGCGTTGGGTGGTGGCTGGCAGGCGGATGACATCTCGACCAGGCATCTGGCGGAGGACGCCAGGGCGATGGGGATGAAGTAGGGTGGTTCGCGGTGTGTCGCGAATGAGAAGGGGCCGCTGATGCGGCCCCTTTTTTGTCCATGCTTGATGGGGTGGGCTGCAGTCACCGAGCTCCCCCTGTAGGAGCGCAACCTGTGCGCGACGGCCTTTCGCCACGGTCTTTGCCAAATGTCGTGGCGGTCATTTGCGCTGTACTCGGCGACTCCGCCACCTTGCCGCCGACGACCGAAGGGAGTTCCCGTGGGAGAGCGGGCTGGGGGGAGGGGCCGATCTTTCGAGGGCCCCTCACCCGCTCTCAAGGTGCTTACAGCTTTGCCGTCAGCAAGGCTTCCAGCTTGCGCTGGTCGACGGCGAATTTGCGGATGCCGTCGGCGAGCTTGTCGGTCGCCATGGCGTCTTCGTTGTGGCCCCAGCGGAATGCGGCCTCGGTGATCGGTGCGGGCTTGGCCTGGGTGGCGCCGGTGTCGTTGAGCGCACGCGGCAGCGGGCTGTTGTCCTGGTCCAGCTTTTCCAGCAGGTCGGGGCTGATGGTGAGGCGGTCGCAGCCGGCCAACGCCTGGATCTGGCCGATGTTGCGGAAGCTGGCGCCCATCACCACGGTGTGGAAGCCGTGCTCCTTGTACCACTGATAGATGCGGCGCACCGACTTCACGCCCGGGTCTTCTTCCGGCGCGTAGCTCTTGGTCGAGGTGTTGGCCACGTACCAGTCCATGATGCGGCCGACGAACGGCGAGATCAGGAACACGCCGGCCTCGGCGCAGGCCACCGCCTGCTCGAACGAGAACAGCAGGGTGAGGTTGCAGTTGATGCCGCGCTTCTCCAACTGCTCGGCGGCGCGGATGCCTTCCCAGGTCGAGGCCAGCTTGATCAGGATGCGATCGCGCTTCACACCCGCTTCCTCGTACAGCGCGACCAGGCGCTCGGCCTTGGCGATGGAGGCGTTCACGTCGAACGACAGGCGCGCGTCCACTTCGGTGGACACGCGGCCGGGCACCAGTTCCACGATCTTGCGGCCCACCGCCACGGCGAGATGGTCACTGGCGTCGGCCAGCTGCTGCTCGCGCGAGTTGCTCTTGCCCTTGGCCCAGGCGATGGACTCCTCGATCAGCGGCGCATACGCCGGGTTCTCGACCGCCTTGAGCAGCAGCGACGGGTTGGTGGTGGCGTCCACCGGCTTCCAGCGGGCGATGGCCTCGATGTCGCCGGTGTCGGCGACCACGGTGGTGTACTGGCGCAGTTGTTCGAGTTGGGAAGACACAGCGGTATCCGGCAGGGTGAAGGCTCAATTGTCCATGCTATGGGTCGCGGGGCAAGCGCGACGCTGCCTGGGGCGGTGCGTCGGTGCCGGTGACGATGCGGGCGTGGCGCTGGTAGGTCCAGTACGCCCAGGCCCAGTCCAGCATCACCACCAGCCGGTTGCGGAAACCGATCAGGAAGGCGATGTGCGCGATCAGCCAGACCCACCAGGCCAGCAGGCCGGAGAGTTTTAGACGTCCAAATTGCGCCACCGCGGCCATCCGGCCGATGGTGGCCAGCGAACCGTCGTCGCGGTAGCGGAACGGCCGGGGCGTGGTGTCGCCGCGCCAGCGCGCCTTGAGCGTGGCGGCCACCTGGCGCCCCATCTGCTTGGCCGCTGGCGCCACCCCGGGCACGGGGCGGCCATCGGGCTGGGTCACGCTGGCCAGGTCGCCGATCACGAAAACCTCCGGGTGGCCGGGCAGACTGAGGTCGGGTTCGACCAATACGCGTCCCGCGCGATCCACCGGGGCGCCCAGCGTGCGTCCCAGTGGCGAGGCGGCCACGCCGGCGCCCCAGAGCACGGTGCGCGCGGCATACGGCGTGTCGCCCAGCATCACGCCCTGGTCGTCGATGGCGGTGACGGGCGTGTTCAAGCGTACTTCCACGCCGAGTTTCTCCAGCTGCCGGCGTGCCTTGTCCGACAGCGAGGGATCCAGCGCCGGCAACAGGCGCGGACCGGCTTCCACCAGCAGCACGTTGGCCTGGCGCGGATCGGCGCGGCGGAACTCGCGCGGCAGCGTGTGGCGCGCGATCTCGGCCAGCGTGCCGGCCAGCTCCACGCCGGTGGCACCGCCGCCGACCACGACGAGGTTGAGCCAGGCCTGCCGCTGCGCGGGATCGTCCTCGCGCTCGGCACGCTCGAAGGCGAGCAGCACGCGGCGGCGGATGGTGAAGGCGTCGTCCAGGGTCTTCAGGCCCGGCGCGTAGCGTTCCCATGCGTCGTGGCCGAAGTAGGCGTGGGTGGCGCCGGTGGCCACCACCAGCACGTCGTAGTGCAGTTCGCCCAGCGCGAGCTTCACGCGGCGCAGCTCCAGGTCCACCGACAGCGCCTCGTCCATCAGCACGGTGACGTTGGCCTGCTTGCGCAGGATCTGCCGCAGCGGCGCGGCGATCGACGGCGCGGACAGGCCAGCCGTGGCCACCTGGTAGAGCAGGGGCTGGAACAGGTGGTGGTTGCGCCGGTCGACCAGGGTGATGCGGGCGTCGGTATCGGCCAGCCCGTGGGCTACGGCCAGTCCGCCGAAGCCACCGCCCAGGATGACGACGTGGCGGCGTGGGTCAGGAGAGCGAGCATCGTGTCCTTCCATGTGATTGCCTCGTAACAAGGGAAATCGTTGAAGGTGTCACCCGCGCCCCGTGCCTTCAGTAGAGGTCGATGGGGTCGACGTCGAGTGACCAGCGTACCCGTCGCGCGGTGGGCAACGCGGACAGGGTGCGGAACCATGGGCGCAGCGCCTGGTGCAGCGAGCTGCGGCTGTCGGTCTCGATCAGCAGCTGGCCGCGATGGCGCCCCGCGCGCAGCGGCATCGGCGCCGGCATCGGGCCGGCCAGCTGCAGTGGTGCACCGGCGAGCGCGTTCGCCGCCTCGTGCAGGAATGCATCCACGTGCTCGCGCTGGTGCGCATCCGCGCGCAGCAGCACCTGGTGGCCATAAGGCGGGAGCTGCACGCTGCGGCGTTCCTCCAGCAGCGAGGCGGCGGCCGCGCCATAGCCCTGGGCGAGCAACTGGCGCAGCAGCGGGTGATCGGGGTGATGCGTCTGCAGCAACACGCGGCCGGGCTTGGCGGCGCGACCGGCACGACCGGCCACCTGCACCACCAGTTGCGAGAGCCGTTCGCTGGCGCGGAAATCCACGCTGTGCAGGCCTTCGTCCACGCCCACGATGGCGACCAGGGTGAGGTTGGGCAGGTCGTGGCCCTTGGCCAGCATCTGGGTGCCGACCAGGATGGCGGGCTTGTCCTGGTGCAGGCCTTCGAGCAGTTGCTCGAAGGCATCGCGGCGGCGCGTGGTCTCGCGGTCGATGCGCAGCACCGGCACCTCGGGGAACTGCGCAGCCAGTGCTTCTTCCAGGCGCTCGGTGCCCTGGCCCTGCGGCTTGAGCTCCTGCCCGCTGCAGGCAGGACATTGCGCGGGCAGGCGCGCGGTGTAGTCGCAGTGATGGCAGATCAGCTGGCGCCGCCCGGCGTGCAGTGTCATCGGGTGTTCGCAGCGCGGGCATTCCGCATGCCAGCCGCACGCATGGCACAGCAGCACCGGTGCATAGCCTCGGCGATTGCGGAACACCAGCGCCTGCTCGCCGCGCGCCACCGTGTCGCGCACCGCCGCCAGCAACGCGGGCGACAGGCCGTGTTCCAGCCGCTGCGCGCGCATGTCCACGATCTGCACCTGCGGCGGGCGGATCGCGCCGGGCCGCGCGCGCAGTTGCAGCGCGCGATAGCGGCCGGCCTGAACGTTGGCCAGCGATTCCAGCGAGGGCGTGGCCGAGCCCAGCACCACCGGCACATCCAGCGCGCGCGCGCGTAGCAGGGCGAGATCGCGGGCGTGGTAGCGGAAGCCTTCCTGCTGCTTGTAGGCGCTGTCGTGTTCCTCGTCGACGACGATCAGGCCCGCATGCGGCAGCGGCGTGAAGATGGCCGAGCGCGTGCCCAGGATCACCTTGGCCTCGCCCGATCGGGCGCGCAGCCAGGCGCGTGCGCGATCGCCCTCGGCAAGGTTGGAGTGCAGCACCTGCACGGCCACGCCGAGGCGGTCGCGCAGGCGGCGCACGGTCTGCGGCGCCAGGCCGATCTCCGGAACCAGCAGCAGGGCCTGCTTGCCCTGTGCGATGACCTGTTCGATCAGGGCGAGGTAGACCTCGGTCTTGCCGCTGCCGGTGACGCCGTCGAGCAGGAACGACTGGAAGCTGCCCAGCGCCGCACGGATCGCGCTCACCGCGCTGCTTTGCTCCTCGCTCAGCACCGGCGGAGTGGTGACCGCGGCCGGCACGGCGCTGCGGGTTTCCACGCGCTCGATCAGGCCGGCCTGGTCCAGCCGGCGCGCGGCGTCGCGCCAGCCCGGCAGCATCTCGTGCAGCAGCTCGGCGCTTTGCGGGCCGCGCGACAGCGCGTCCAGCAGGGCGCGGCTGCCGCCCCGCCGGCTGCCGGCATCCAGTGCGCTGCGGCCGGTGGTGGTGAGCGCCCAGGCCTCCTCGCGCAGGTCGGGCAGGGGCCGGTCCTCGCGCAGGGCAAGCGGCAGTGCGTTGGCGTAGGCCTCGCCGGGCGCGCCCCGCCAGTAGTCGGCGGCGCGGGCGAGGGTGGCCATCAATTCCGTGTCGCGCAGCGGGCCGTCAGCCAGCACGCGCAGCACCCGCTTGAGGCGGGCACTGCCCACCGCCGCCTCGGCGGCGGCCTCGACCACCACGCCCACCGCCTTGCCCTTGCCGAACGGCACCAGCACGCGGCTGCCGGCCTCGACGCGGCCGTCGGCCGGGGGCAGGTAGTCGAACAGGGTCGGCAGGGGAACCGGGAGGGCGACGCGTAGGACGGCGGGCATGGATACCTCGTGGCAGCCCAGTGTAACCGGCCTGTTATGCCGAGCGGCGGCCGGCCCGGTTCCTGCAGTGCGGAGGCGAATGGTCTGCCTGCGGGGGCTTGGCGGGGATTGCTGCCCCGTCATCTAGGAAGCGGGTCTAAGTGGCTATGGCTAGGGTGTTTTTGCGTTTATCCACAGCCTCTGTGGATAAGTCTGTGGATCGTGCGTTGAGGGAGGCCCCTCAGGCGCATGAAAACGGCCTTCATGACGCTCTGTGCAAGTTTTAACCATGAAAAAAGACAACATGAATTCAATGACTTACACGGCGTGCTCGGCTAGCGTTCATACAACTGCCATAGGCACGGGACTTGCCTTGACAGCCATGTGACGCTGTGTAAAACCCCTACGTGAGACATCGCACGGGCGCTGGCGACCTGCGCCACTCGACGGTTCATGTGTGAGCTGCGTCACGAAAATGCAGTGGTCGCGTTGACGTCAGTGCGCCAGGCCAAGCAGGGCGGCGATGCTCAGGGCGATACCGATCAGCCAGCAATACACCCAGCCCACGAACAGGTACTTCACCGTGGTCATGAACCAGCCCTGGCGATAGACCTGCTTTTGCATGATCAGCAGATAGATAGGCACCCATACCCCCAATGCCCAGATCACCAGCAGCAGCGGCGTGCTTGTCCAGGCCGCATGTGGAACCAGCCAGCTGCGCAGTCCGCCGACCAGCACGCCGAGCAGCAGCGCCAGGAATATAAAGGCGTGGCTGTGCAGTGCCACGATCAGGTGCTCCATGTAGAGGCGGCGCTTGAATACGTACATCAGCTTCAGCAGCAGCGCGAACAGCGGCATCACGACGAACATGGTCTGGGCTAGCACGCCGAAGACGCCGGCCAGGATCCGCTCCTGGGCCGCGGCGCCCTCCTCGCCGCCGGCCGTCGCGCCTCTCAGGTTGACGCCCATGTGTTCGATGGACCGGTTGATGCTCCGGACCATGCTGCTGGGCAGCCAGCTTGCTTCGAACTTGTTCTGGTGGAAATCCCAGCCGTCCTCGGTCTGGACCGGCAGCGGCGCGGCCCCCAGCTGTTCAAGGCGGTGGTTGGCGTGGTCGCGCTCGACGCTGATCAGCTTCCTGATGGTCTTCTTGCCGTGTTCGGCACTGTCCGCCGCCTTGTCGATGTCCTTGCGCATCGTCTCGAAGCGGGCACGCACCGCCTCGGGGGTGGTGTCCCTGGCGAAGTCGCCGGTACCGGCGCTGGCCTCGAGATTGGTGTCGGCGAAGCCGATGTTGTCGATCGCGATGCGGGTGACGAAGAACGACAGCAGGCACAGCACGAACATCAGGCGGAACGGCGCCACGTAGCGCTGCCGGCGTCCGCTGAAGTACTCCATGGTGAGGAAACCGGGCCGGTACAGCAGCGGCGGCAGCGTATTGAAGATGCGGCCGTCGATGTGCAGCACCATGTCGAGCGTGTCCTCGACCATGTGGTGCATGGGGCGCAGCACGCTGTGGATGGACTGCCCGCACTCATGGCAGAACTCGCCTTGCATGGGCGCTCCGCAATTGGCGCAGTGCACGCCTTCGAACGACACCAGTTCCTTCTTCATGTGTCTCCCCCGAGCGAATCAGCACGCGATCTTGGCACAAGCCCGTGACAGCGGCAGCCCCCGGCGGCGCGGCGGAACCCCCGGTGCAGGGACGGGCCTCCTGTAGACTGTGGGCCACAGGAGTTCCCATATGCTGTCTTTCCGCCCCGATCGCGCCAGGGTGGCGCACGAGGTCGGCGCCACCGTGCGCCTTGCCCTTCCCCTGATCGCCGCCCAGCTCGCCGCCGTTGGCCCGAATTTTGTCGACGCCGTGCTGGCCGGCCACCTCAGTGCCCATGTGCAGGCCGCCGTCACCACGGCGGTCAGCATCTGGGCGCTGGCGCTGGTGAGCGGCCTGGGCATGATGATGGCAGTGCCGCCGTCGGTGGCGCAGCTCGATGGCGCCGGCCGGCGGCATGAAGTGGGCGCCGTGTTCATCCAGGCGCTGTGGCTGGCCTGGGGCATGGGCATCGTGATCTGGTTCCTGATACGCCATGCCACCCCGATGCTGGACTGGATCGGCGTGGTGCCCACGCTGCGCACCGACGTGATGCATTTCCTGCATGCGATCAGCTGGGCAGGCCCGGCGCTCACCAGCTATTTCGCGCTGCGCGGTCTGTCCGAGGGCCTGTCGATGACGCGCCCCTCGATGTACTTCAGCTTTGGCGGCCTGTTGCTGCTGGCGCCGCTGGGCTACGTGCTGATGTACGGCAAGTTCGGCCTGCCCGCGCTGGGCTCGCTGGGCAGCGGCATCGCCACCGCCACGGTGTTGTGGCTGGAGATGCTGGGCTTTGCCCTGTTCGTGGCCAGGCACCCGGCCTATCGCGACCTTGGGTTGCGCGAAGGGCTGGCCTGGCCCAGGCCGAAGATGCTGCTGGAACTGGTCAAGATCGGTGGCCCGATGGCGGTGACCCTGCTGGCGGAGGGCGGCCTGTTCGTGGCGGTGGCATTGGCCATCGCCACCCTGGGCGAGACGGTGGTGGCCAGCCACCAGGTGGCACTGAGCGTGGCCACCGTGGCTTTCATGATCCCGCTGGGCCTGTCGATGGCGATCACCGTGCGCGTGGGCAACGCGGTGGGCCGCGGCGATGCGCGTGGCGTGCGTTACGCCGGTTTCTGCGGCATCGCGCTGGCGCTGTGCACGCAGGTGGTCTCGTCCTCGGTGATGCTGGGCATGCCGCATGTGCTGGCCCGGCTGTATACGCATGACGCCGGGGTGATCGCGCTGGCGGCGCAGCTGATGCTGCTGGCCGGGCTGTTCCAGTTCTCCGACGGCATCCAGGTCAGCTCCAACGGCGCGCTGCGCGGCCTCAAGGACACCCGCGTGCCGATGGTGATCACGCTGTTCGCCTACTGGGGCGTGGGCATGCCGGTGGGCTGGTGGCTGGCGTTCCGCCACGGCATGGGTGCGCGCGGCATGTGGATGGGCCTGATCGCCGGCCTCACCATGGCCGCCGTGCTGCTGTTCGCAAGGTTCTGGCGCAATGCGTGGCGCGAGTCGTGGCGCCCGGCGAAGTAGCGCGCCGCGGGACCTTTCACGTCCCGCAGACAAGACCGCTCCCATCCCCGCCTTCACCCCCTACTTTCGCCCGATGACCTGCGGCGCGCGAACCGCTACGCTGTGCCGGACACTCTGAGGAATCTCGCATGACGGAACGTCGCACCACCGGCTTCTGGGCTTTTCTCTGCACCCTCGGGCGCGGCATCAACGTGGTCAGGCTGGTCGTCCTCAACCTGGTCTTCTTCTTTTTCTTCTTCATCATCGTCCTGCTGTTGCTCGGCGGTTACCTCGGCAACCGCGGCGAGCACGTGGTGCAGAACGACAGCGTGCTGGTGATCCGGCCCAAGGGCGACCTGGTCGAGCAGTACAGCATCGATCCGATGCAGCGCGCACTGGCGCAGCTGTCGGGCAATCCGCCCAAGCAGGTGCAGCTGCGCGACCTGGTCGGCGCGATCGACGCGGCGGCCAAGGACACCCGCATCACCCGCATCCTGCTGCTGCCCGACGAACTGCAGGGTGGCGGCTTCGCCGCGCTGCGCGAGGTGGGCGCGGCGCTGGATCGTTTCCGCGCGGCCGGCAAGCCGGTGATCGTGTGGGGCGCCAGCTACGACCAGGGGCAGTACTACCTGGCCGCGCATGCCGATCGCGTGCTGGTCGATCCGCAGGG
Source organism: Dyella sp. C9 (assembly GCF_003332825.1). Classification (GTDB taxonomy): domain Bacteria; phylum Pseudomonadota; class Gammaproteobacteria; order Xanthomonadales; family Rhodanobacteraceae; genus Dyella. The sequence continues at coordinate 129,487 of NZ_QIRF01000010.1, forward strand.
CGGCGTGATGATCACCGGCCTGGCCAACTACCGCCTGTTCTACAAGGATCTGCTGGACAAACTCGGCGTGGACGTGCACCTGTTCCGCGTGGGCCAGTTCAAGAGTGCCGCCGAGCCTTACATCCTCGACCACGCCTCGCCCGAGTCGAAGGAGGCCGACAGCTTCTGGATGGGCGGCCTGTGGGACAGCTACATCAATGAGGTGGCCAAGCTGCGCAAGCTCGATCCGGCCACGTTGCGCGGCGACATCGACAGCCTGCCCGAGAAGATCGCCAGCGCCCGCGGCGACCTCGGGCAGCTCTCGCTGGATGAGCACCTGGTCGACGGCCTGGCCACGCCCGCCGAGCTGGACGCGATGATGCGCAAGGAAGGCGTACCTGCCGGCAAGAAGGGCGAGGGTTTCCGCCAGGTATCCTTGCAACGCTATGGGGACACCCTGCCTGACGACAGCGATGGCGTCGCGCCGGGCGTCGCGGTAGTGGTGGCCGAAGGCGAAATCTCCGGTGGCAAGCAGCCGCAAGGCTCGGTGGGCGGTGAATCCACCGCCGCGCTGGTGCGCGCCGCCCGCGAGGACAAGCGCACCAAGGCGCTGGTGCTGCGCGTGAACTCCCCCGGAGGCGAGGTGTATGCGGCCGAGCAGATCCGCCGCGAGGTGGCGCTGACCCGTGCCGCGGGCATCCCGGTGATCGTGTCGATGGGCAATGTCGCGGCCAGTGGCGGTTACTGGATCTCGATGAATGCCGATCGCATCTACGCCGAGCCCAACACCATCACCGGCTCCATCGGCATCTTCGGCATGGTGCTCACCGTGCCGGGTACGCTGGACAAGCTCGGCGTGAAGAGCGACGGCGTGGGTACCAGCCCGCTGGCCGGTGCGTTCGACATCACGCGCCCGCTGGATCCCAAGGTGGGCACGGTGATCCAGGCCAGCATCGACAAGGGCTACCGTGACTTCGTCGGCCAGGTGGCCACGGCGCGCGGCAAGCCGTATGACGCCATCGACACCATCGCGCAGGGCCGCGTGTGGACTGGCCAGCAGGCGTTGGAACGTGGCCTGGTGGACCAGCTCGGCGGCCTGGGTGATGCCGTAAGTGAAGCCGCGTCGCGGGCCAAGCTCGGCAAGCAGTATCCGGTGCGCTACATCGAGGAGCCGCTGGGCGGTTTCCAGCAGTTCCTGCTCGGCCTCAATGAGAACGCGATGGTGCGCGTTGCACAGGCTTACGGCATTACGCTGCCGGCATGGGTGGCGCACATCGACAGCATGGCGCCGGAGCTGAAGCTGTTGCGCACGGCGCAGTCGGGCCGTCCCAACGTCTACGCCTACTGCTTCTGCTCGCCGCGTTGAGTCACACGAAAGAAGGGCGCCGTGAGGCGCCCTTCTTTGACAACGGCTTTCCACGAAATCGCCAGCGGCCTGCGCCGCTGGCGATTTCGTTTCAGGCTTCCACGGCGAGCGACTCGCGCATGCGCTGCGCGGCCTCGACCATGGTGGTGAGTGCGGCACGCACTTCCGCCCAGCCACGCGTCTTCAGGCCGCAGTCCGGGTTGACCCACAGCTGCTCGGGCTTGAGCACGCGGGCGGCCTTCTCCAGCAGCTCCGCCATCTCGCCGAGTTCGGGCACGCGCGGCGAGTGGATGTCGTACACGCCGGGGCCAATCTCGTTGGGGTAGTGGAAGCGCACGAAGGCATCGAGCAGCTCCATGCGCGAACGCGAGGTCTCGATCGAGATCACGTCGGCATCCATCGCGGCGACCGCCTCGATGATGTCGTTGAACTCCGAGTAGCACATGTGGGTGTGGATCTGCGTCTGGTCGGCCACGCCGGAGGCGGCCAGGCGGAAGCTTTCCACCGCCCAGTCGAGGTACTCGGCCCAGTCGCTTCGACGCAGCGGCAGGCCTTCGCGCAGCGCCGGCTCGTCGATCTGGATCACGCCGATGCCGGCCGCTTCCAGGTCCTGCACCTCATCGCGCAGGGCGAGCGCGATCTGGCGGCAAGTCACCGAACGCGGCTGGTCGTCGCGCACGAACGACCACTGCAGCACCGTGACCGGGCCCGTCAGCATGCCCTTCATCGGACGATCGGTGAGCGACTGCGCGTAGCGCGACCAGCGCACCGTCATCGGGGCCGGGCGCTGCACGTCGCCGAAGATGATCGGCGGCTTCACGCAGCGCGAGCCGTAGCTCTGTACCCAGCCCAGCTTGGTGAAGGCGAAACCGTCCAGCTGCTCGCCGAAGTACTCGACCATGTCGTTGCGCTCGAACTCGCCGTGCACCAGCACGTCGATGCCGATGTCTTCCTGGAAGCGCACGCAACGCTCGGTCTCGGCGGCGAGAAAGGCGTCGTAGTCGGCCTCGGACAGCTTGCCCGACTTGAAGCGTGCACGCGCCTCGCGCACTTCGTGCGTCTGCGGGAACGAGCCGATGGTGGTGGTGGGCAGCAGCGGCAGGCCCAGGCGACGCTGTTGCGCCGTGCGGCGCTGAGGGTACGCCGACTGGCGCGAAAGCGCCCTGGCGTCGACGCTGGCCAGACGGGTGGCCACGGCAGGGCGATGCACCTGCGCGGAATGGCGGCGCGTGTCGAACGTGGCGCGCGCGGCATCGAGCGCGTCATAGGCGTGCACCAGGCCCTTCGCGGCATCGGCGAGCAGGCGCAGTTCTTCCAGCTTCTGGCGGGCGAAGGCCAGCCATGCATGCAGTTCGGCGGGCAGGGCGGTTTCCACCGACGCGTCCACCGGCACGTGCAACAGCGAACACGACGGCGCCAGCAGCAGGCGCTTGCCGATGCGCTCGTGTGCGCGGCGCACCAGCTTCAGTGCCTGGTCCAGATCAGTGCGCCACACGTTGCGGCCGTCCACCACGCCGACTGACAGCAGCTTGCTCTCGCCCAGCGCATCGAGCACGGCGTCGAGCTGGCCCGGCGCGCGCACCAGGTCCACGTGCAGGCCGTCCACCGGCAGGCTGGCAACCAGCGCGAGGTTGTCGCCCAGCGCGCCGAAGTAGGTCGCCAGCAGCAGCTTCGGTCGCTCGCCCGCGGCAAGCGTGGTGTAGGCCTTGCGATAGGCGGCGTGGTCGTCGCCATCCTGGTCGAGCACCAGGCAAGGCTCGTCGATCTGCACCCACTCCGCGCCTGCCTGCTTCAGCTTGGCCAGCAACTCGGCATACACCGGTAGCAGGCGGTCGAGCAGGGCGAGGCGGTCACTGCCGTCCACCGTTTTGGACAACAGCAGGAAGCTCACCGGGCCCAGCAGCACGGGACGTGCCTGCAGGCCCTGTTCGCGGGCTTCGAGGTATTCGGCCACCGGCTTGTCGCCGCGCAGGCGGAACGGCTGGTCCGCGTGCAGTTCCGGCACCAGGTAGTGGTAGTTGGTGTCGAACCACTTGGTCATTTCCAGCGCATGCAGGTCAATGCCGTCGCGCTGCACACCGCGGGCCAGGGCGAAATAGCCGTCCAGCGGGTTGGCGTCGTACAGGGCGCGGTAGCGCTCGGGGATGGCATCGACCAGCACGGCGGTGTCGAGCACCTGGTCGTAGTACGAGAAATCGTTGCTCGGCACCACGTCGGCGCCCGCGTCGCGCTGCAGTTTCCAGTGCCGCTGTCGAAGGCTGCGCGCCGTCTGCTGGAGCTGCTCGGCGGAGCTTTCGCCGCGCCAGTACGACTCCAGCGCGTGCTTCAGTTCGCGGCGGGGACCGATGCGGGGAAAGCCCAGGTTGGTAACGGTAGTCATGTTTGCGTGTCCTCGATTCGTGATGAATGAGGAACGAAGGAACCGCGCCCGCCCGGCTGCATCGGGCAGCCAGGCGTCACGCCAGCGACCTTCGCCCCCTCGGGCGAACCGGAACCTCCGCGGGGCAGGCGTACGGACACGCGCCGCGCTGGCAGACGCGGTGCAGGCCCCGGCCGCCTCCCCTCGGAGGCTCCAAGTCAAGCGGGAGGCAGGGGCCTCCCGGCCGGGGCAGGTCTTCGGGCTCGTGGACGTGAGGCACGGGGCCTCGCCTACTGTCCGCCGCTTCCCGGCCTCAAGGGCCAGTGCTTATGGCGAAGGTCGTTTCCACACACCGCTGCGGGGCAGCGCCGGAATTGGCTCGCGAGCGAGTCGCACCGGCTTCCCTTTTAATTCCATCCTTTCATCGCGATGAAAGGATGGAAACCGTCGACCCGCGCAAGGTACCCCCCGCCAGCCAAGGCGTCAAGCGGCCTTGCGGGAAGTTTTAGGGTCAGTCGAGGCTGGCGCTGTAGTACTCGCCGTGGCGCTGCACGGTCACCGGCATGCCAAAGGTCTCGGTCAGGGAAGCGCTGGTGAGCACCCCGGCCTTGTCGCCCTGGCGCAGCAGCTGGCCATCGCGCAGCAGCACCACCCGGTCGATTTCGGGCAGGATCTCGTCAATGTGGTGGGTCACCAGCACCAAGGTGGTGCCATGGCGTGCAAGGCCACGCAGGCTTTCCATGAAACGCCGCCGGCTGGCCATGTCCAGCCCGGCGCAGGGTTCGTCCAGCAGCAGTGCCCGTGGCCGGTGCACCAGCGCACGGGCAATCAGCACGCGCCTGGCCTCGCCGGTGGACAGGCTGGCGAGGCTGCGGCCGACCAGATGGGAGGCGCCGGCGTGGGCCAGCGCTTCGGCGGCCCGCTCGCGCATGGCCGGCGTGACCCGATGGTCCAGCCCCAGCCGTTGCGCGGCGAAGAAGTTGGATAGTACCGCCTCGCTCACTTCCAGCGAGGCATCGGCTGCGCAGTCCTGCTGCAGCGAGGGCGACACGATGCCGAGCAGGCCGCGCAGTTCCGATACCTGCCAGCGATCGCGCCCGAACACGCGCATGGAGGCGCGTCCGTCACCGCGCGCCAGCGGGTAGAGCTCGCGCGTGATCAGTCGCACCAAGGTGGATTTGCCGGCGCCGTTGGCGCCCAGGATGGCCGTGTGCTCGCCCGCGCCGATGCGCAGGCTGAAGCGGTCGAGGATCAGGCGATCGCCGCGCATCACGCTGGCTTCGTCGATCTCCAGCAACGGTTCGTCGTCGTGCATGGGGGAGTAGGTGGCGTTCATGGCCACACACGATGCACGTCTAGCCGTCCATTTGCCAAGTGCCGTGTTCGGACGGCTATTGACTACTGCCCAGTCGCATCCAGCTGTTGTTGCTGCTTGGCGGCCTGCTGATCCGCCGCCTTCTGCACGTCGCGTGCACGCTGCTCGTCCTTGCGCAGATCGTCCCATGGCGTGGCCACGCGCGCAGTACCTGCCGCGGCGGGTGCGGAAACCGGCGCAGGCGGCTTGCCCGAGCAGGCACCCAGAGCAAGCAGGCAGGACAAGGTGATCAGCCGTTTCATGGAGGGCTCTCGCAGCAGGATGTTCCCAGTGTCACGCGGGACGCCGCGGCGGGCAAGCTTGGCGCGGGGCCGACGCAGGCTCTAAGCTCGGCGCATGAACACGCGCATTGATGCCTGGCAGTTGCAGGGCCACACCGCTTTGATCACCGGCGCCAGCAAGGGCATCGGTTACGCCACCGCCCGCGAGCTCGCTGGGCTCGGCGCCAACCTGTTGCTGGTGGCGCGCGATGCGGACTATCTCGAACAGGCTCGCGTTGAACTGCTGGATGACTTCCCCGGCATCGAGGTACTGGCCTTTGGCGCCGACCTCGGCGAACAGGAAGAACGGCTGGCCGTGTTCGACTGGATCGCCGACCTGGGTGCACCGCTGTCCCTGCTGGTCAACAACGCCGGCGGCAATCGCCCAGCGCCCACGCTGGCCTATCGCGAGGACGAATACAGGGCGATCTTCGAGCAGAACCTGTTCTCCGCCTTCGAAATGTGCAGGTTGGCGCATCCGCAATTGGTGCAGCACGCCAATGCGGCGATCGTGAACGTGGGCTCGGTCTCCGGCATCACCCATGTGCGCACCGGCTCACCCTATGGCATGACCAAGGCGGCGCTGCACCAGCTGACACGCAACCTGGCAGCGGAGTGGGCGGCCGACGGCATTCGCGTCAACGCGGTGGCGCCGTGGTACATCCGCACGCAGCGCTCCGAGCCAGCGCTGGCCAATGACGAATACCTCGACGAGGTACTCGACCGTACGCCATTGCGCCGTATCGGCGAACCCGAGGAAGTGGCAGCGGCCATCGCCTTCCTGTGCCTGCCGGCGGCCAGCTATGTCACCGGGCAGGTGCTCGGCGTGGATGGCGGCTTCCTCAACTACGGCTTCTAGCCCAACCGGCAAGACCTGGCGCGCGTAGCGATGGTTTGCCCGGGGCACCCCGGTTTTCCACAGCCGGTGTGGATGGACTGCGCACAAGCCTGTGGATGGATTGGCCAAGTGCCTGTCACCTCGAGGTTTTCATCGCTTTGGCGGCTTTTGCGCCAGCGCACCGGTTGTTTTCCACAGCCACTGGGGAAAGCCTGGTGGCAAGCCTGTGGACAACCGTCGTTTCGCCTTGCGCGGCCTGCTCTTGCATGGCTTTGCGCAAAAAATGCGCAGGGCCTCAGCAGTTCTGCAGTTGCCGGCGCAGCTCGTGCTCGCGTTTTTCCAGCGGCGGCTGGTCGCTCTTGAACGCGCGTTGCAGCTTTGACTCGTTGTCGTCGTAGGCATCGCGCAGCGCCTTGCAGGTCTCGGCGCGGGTCAACGGGCGGCACTGGTCCTGCACCCACACGTAGTTGCCGGCGACCAGGCCAGGGCTGATGTGTCCTCGATTCAGCTCAGGGGCCGACGCACCTGCGCTGTTCGGCGCCCCATAGACCTGTGACAGCGGTGCCTGCGACGCGCCGAGAATGCCGTAAGGCACCTGGTAAGGCTGCGGATTGCCGTTCTCGCTGAGGTAGCGCTTGCCGTCGGTGGCCTTGATGCAGGCATACATCACAGGCAGCGGCTCGGCAGGCTCCGGTGGCGGTGGCGGCGGCTCGCTCGCGGGCTTCTCGGGTGCCGGCGCGGATGGCGGCACGTAGCCCGGCTGCGAGTCGTCCAGTTGCAGTGCCTGCTGTTGTTGCCCGGCGGCGCAGGGCTTGTCCTGATAGGACACCCTGCCGTTCGCGGCGATGCACTGATAGGCCGTGCCTGCCGAGGCCGGCGGGCATGCGGTCCATAGCGGGAGCAGGACGGCCAGGAGCAGGGCGGGCCGGCGGATCATGCGGAACCTCCCGAGGCGGCGGTCGCCGCCGCGCTCACTCAGAAGTCGGCGACATGCTCCTCGGCGGCGAAGCCAAGCGTCACCGCGCCTTCGCCTACGTTGACCATGCCGGTAATGCTCATCGGCGCTTCCATCAGTTCAACGCCGCATTCTTCGCAGGCCGTGCGCAGGGCGCCATAACCGGGCAGCTTGGGCAGCTCGGCGAGGTCACCGCCATAGCTGACCGAGACCACCGGCACCAGTAGGCCTGCATGCACGCGCTTGGCGGCATAGTTGAACAAGGTCTCCGCGCCGTGTTCAAAGCCGCGTACCTTGCCTACCGGGCCGGTTTCGCCACGGTAGCCGCGCAACAGCGGCTTGATGTCGAGCGCCGAGCCAAGCATCGCGCTGACCAGGCCTACGCTGCGGTCGCCCTTCTTCTTGGCGCGGGCGCGCAGGTAGTAGAGGTCGCGCGGCAGCATGTAGCCGTAGGAATTGTTGGCGATGTAGGTGAGCCGCTCGCGGATGGCGGCCGGCGTTTCGCCGGCCTCGATCAGGCGCACGGCCTCGACGATGGCGGGCGCGGAACCGGCGAACAGGCTGCGCGTGTCGATCACGCGCATCAGGAACGGGCCGGCGATGCCGTTGCGGTCGCGCACCTCGCGGTAGTTCTTCAACACCGCGAAGCTCGCCTTGATCACGTGGTCGTTGATGGCGCTGCGCGTGGCGGTGATGGTGAGGCAGAACACGCAATCCTGCTCGAGCACCAGCTTGTCGAGGAATAGCTTTTGCACGTCCTCCACCGAGCACGGGATGGTCTCGGCCGAGTGGCTGCGGTTACCCAGGTTGCGATCGAGGAAACGATGCAGCTCCACCTGGCTGCGGTCGTCCATGAAGACTTCGTCGTCGACGCGGATGGTGATCGGCATCACCGCGATGTTGTGCTTTTGCAGGAATGCCTGCGACACATCGCAGGCCGCGTCGATGGCCAGTCCCATCCGCATCGTGTAGCTCCCCCCGTGAATGGCGCGGCCAACATAGCATGCGGCGTGCTGGCTGCGGACCCCTGACGCATGGGCGATGCATCAGTCGCTTTCATGCACTGCAGCATGCTCAGCGCAGTTGACGGTAGGTATCGGCATCGAACGCATCGACTTGAACCACGGCGTCGCGCGCGGCATCGGCGTCATGCAGTGCTTCGTATTCCTCGCGGGTGATGATGCCTGCCGCCAGCGCGCGTTCGTCCAGTTCATCCTTCGGCGCCCGGTCCAGTCGACCGGCACGCACCGCGTCGCGCAGCTTGGTTTCCACCGGCAACGCACGCACCGCCTTGTCGAGCGCCGCTTCCAGTTCACCCAGGCCCGGTTCGTCCGGACCCGGTACATGGATGTCCTCGGTAAGGTGCAGGCGTGCCTCGCGGTCTTCCAGGATGGCGCGTGCGGCGCGCTGGCCCAGCAGGTCCGACGGCGGGCGGAAGCGCGCGCCCAACGGGAACACCAGCAGGCGCGCAAGGCCCGCAGCCGCTCCGGAGGGCAGGTTGTCCAGCACGCCGCGCAAGGCCTGTTGGGTGCGGTACAGCGCGAGCGCCACGGCCCAGCGCGCGAGATCGTAATGGGAGGCAAGCTTTGCTTCGTCGTGGTAGCGCTTGAGCGTTGCGGCGGCGAGGTATTGCCAGGCCAGCGCATCGGCGAGGCGGCCGGAAATCTTCTCTCGGCGCTTCAGTGAGCCGCCGAGCGTGGCCATGCACAGGTCGGAGACCAGCGCGAGCGCCGACGCGAAGCGGGTGAGGTGTTGGTATTGGCGGTGGAACTCGCTGTCGGCCGGCACACGGGCCAGCCGTGCTCCGCTCAGGCCCAGCAGCCATGCCCGCACGCCACGGGTAAACACGAAGTTGATGTAGCCGAAGGTACAGCGGTCAAAGGCCACCAGGTCCCGGGCGGCGATCGCGTCGATCAGCTTCTGCACCCAGGGGTGGCAGCGGATCGCGCCCTGCCCGTAGATGATCATGGAGCGGGTGAGGATGTTGGCACCCTCCACGGTGATGCCGATCGGTACCGACATCCACATGCGCGACAACGCATTGCGCGGACCGCGCTGGATCGCTGCGCCGGCACGGATATCCATGGCGTCGCTTACCACCTCACGCATGGCTTCGGTCAGGTAGGCCTTGGCGATGGAGCCGAGTACCGCGGGCTTCTCGCCGGCGTCCAGCGCCCCGCAGGTCAGCGTGCGGGTGGCGGTCATCAGGTAGGTGAGACCGGCGATGCGCGCCAGCGGTTCTTCGATGCCTTCGAAGCGGCCGATCGGCGTATCGAACTGCTCACGCACGGTGGCATACGCGCCGCAGATGCGCGTGGCCATCTGCGCGGCACCGACGGCAAGCGCGGGCAGCGAGATCGAGCGGCCGGCGGCGAGGCTTTCCATCAGCATGCGCCAGCCATGGCCAACCTGCGGCACGCCGCCGATGATCGCGTCCATAGGGACAAACACATCGTGGCCCTCGATGGGGCCGTTGGCAAAGGGCACGCCCATCGGGTCGTGGTGCTTGCCGATCACCACGCCGGGCAGATCGCGCGGAATCAGCGCGCAGGTGATGCCCCGGTCGACCGGGCCGCCGAGCAGGCCGTTGGGATCCTTGAGCCGGAACGCCAGGCCGATCAAGGTGGCCACGGGAGCCAGCGTGATGTATCGCTTGTTCCAGTTCAGCCGGAGGCCGATCACGTCCTGCCCCTCCCACCGCCCCCACTCGACCACGCCTTCCGATTGGGTGGCCGCAGCGTCCGACCCGGCCGCGGGGCCGGTCAGGGCGAAGCAGGGTATGTCGCGCCCGTCGGCCAGGCGGGGCAGATAGCGTTGCTTCTGTTCCTCGGTACCGTAGTGCAGCAGCAGCTCCCCGGGCCCCAGCGAGTTGGGCACCATCACCGTCACTGCGGCCGCCACCGACCGCGTGGCAATGCGCGTGACCACGCGCGAGTGGCCGAGTTCGGACATGCCCAATCCACCATAGATCTCCGGCAGCACCATGCCGAAGAAGCGCTCACGCTTGATGAAGTCCCAGGCCTCGGCCGGCAGGTCGCGCTGCTGTTCGACCTGCCAGTCGTCGAGCATGGCGCACAGGGCGGTCACCGGCCCATTCAGGAAGGCCAGTTCGCGTTCACTGAGCGGCTTGCACTGGAAACGCCGCAGCGACTCCCAGTCTGGCGTGCCGGAGAAGATCTGTGCATCCCACCACACCGTGCCGGCTTCGAGTGCGATGCGCTCGGTTTCACCCAGTCGCGGCATCACCTTGCCGAGCCTTGGCAGCAGAGCCCGGGCGAACAAGGTCCGCCGGATCGTCGGGGAACCGGTTACAAGTGCAACCAGCGCAACGACGAATAGCAGTCCATATATAAGGTGTGGCGACGCGGCACCGTCGACGGCCAGCGCCACCAGCAGCACGGCTGCCGCCGTGACCCAGGCCAACCACCCGCGTCCGATGAAGGCAAGGGCGAGCAGGGCGAACAGTGCGAGCAGGCAGCCGAACCAAAGCATGGCGGTCTCCGAGCCGGGAAAGGGGTACCGGCCATGGTGCGAACCCGGGGTTCAAGGAAATGCCAACGGCGTGCAGTCGACCCCGCTCGCGCCAGGGCGGACACCGGCTAAGATGCCTGCACTTATCTGGCATCTTGCCGGCGTGGCGTCGCCGGTAACGCGCAGCACTACCTATACGCGCTGCGCCGACCTCATGGGGTCCTATGAAGGAAAAGAAGGAAATCGTCTCCAACTGGCTGCCGCGCTATACCGGCACGCCGTTGGAGCAGTTCGGTGAGCACATCCTGCTGACCAATTTCGGCCATTACGTGGACCTGTTCGCCCAATGGCACGGCGTGGAGGTGCAGGGCAGGGACAAGCCCATGCCCAACGCCACTGCCGACGGCATCACCCTCATCAACTTCGGCATGGGCAGCCCCAACGCCGCCACGGTGATGGACCTGCTCTCGGCCATCCATCCCAAGGCCGCGCTGTTCCTCGGCAAGTGCGGCGGTGTGAAGAAGAAGAACGCCATCGGCGACCTGGTGCTGCCGATCGCGGCGATCCGTGGCGAGGGCACTTCCAACGACTACCTGCCACCGGAGGTGCCGGCGCTGCCGGCGTTCCAATTGCAGCGCGGCGTGTCCACCACCATCCGCGACCTGGGTTACGACTACTGGACCGGCACGGTGTACACCACCAATCGCCGCGTGTGGGAGCACGACGAGACGTTCAAGGATTACCTGCGGCGCACCCGTTGCATGGCCGTCGACATGGAGACGGCGACGATTTTTGCGGCGGGCTTCGCCAACAAGATTCCAAGTGGCGCATTGCTGCTGGTATCGGACCAGCCCATGATCCCTGAGGGCGTTAAGACGGAATTAAGCGACCGCAGCGTCACGGCGCAATTTGTTGAACGCCATATACGCATTGGTATTGAGGCTTTGAAGCTGGTTCGGCGCAATGGACGCAGCGTGAAACACCTGCGTTTCGAGGACGATGGCTCGTTCGACTGAAATTTAGACGGATCAATGGCCTGGCCCCGGAAACCCGTTCCGGGCCAGGCGTTCTTCACCATAGCTTCACTGGCTTTAAACGATGTTCGGCCCAACGCTGCCGGGGATGCCGCCGAGGGGAGTTCTTTCGATTATTTAGGCGGGTCGCAACTTAATGCGATAAATGCCATGACATAGTGTTTTCTTGCTGTATAGATTTTATTGACTATCTGTAAGTAAAGCGTGATAAATGCGCAGCGCTGTAGACCGAAGGTCTGCCCCTAAATCTTTGGGTGACTCGGGCGCGGGTTTGAGGCGGGGATTCTTTCAAACCCAGTCATAAATAAATAACGGGAGGGTGTTCTCATGAAGTTCGGGGAAAATAAACTGTGCACGTCGGTCCGCCTGGCGCTTTCGCTGGGCATGCTCGCTGCGAGCGCCTACGGCACCGCAGCTTTCGCGCAGGACGCGCAGCAGTCCAGCACCACGCCGGCACCGGCACCGGATCAGACCAAGAGCAAGACGCTTGAAACGGTCACCGTGACCGGCTCGCTGATTCGCCGCGTGGACGTCGAAACGTCCAGCCCGGTCGTCACCATCGACCGCGCGCAGATCCAGGCGACCGGCAAGCAGACGCTCGGCGACCTGGTGCAGCAGCTCCCGGCAATGACCGGCGGTAACGTCAACCCGCAGACCAACAACGGTGGCGGTACCGGTAGTTCGTCCATCAACCTGCGCGGTCTGGGTTCGTTCCGTACCCTGATCCTGGTTGACGGCCAGCGCCTGCTCAGCAAGGACCCGAACGCCATCCCGGCGGACGCGATCGAACGTATCGAAGTGCTGCCGACCGGCGCCTCGGCGACCTACGGTTCGGACGCCATCGGCGGCGTCGTGAACTTCATCCTGCGCAAGAACTACCAGGGTGCGACCTTCACCGCGAACGTGGGCGAATCCGACCACAACGACGGTGACCAGAGCGGCTATACGTTCACCTTCGGCCAGACGTCCGACAAGGGCAGCATCATGGCCGGCCTGAACTACAACAAGCAGGATGGTGTGGAGGCGGCCAATCGCGCCTTCTCCAAGAACACCATCAGCCTGGGCTCGACCGGTCCGTTCATCGGCGGCTCGTCCTCCACGCCGGGTGGCTTCATCCAGCTGCCGGCCAGCCTGGCCGGCAACTTTCCCGGCTGCGCCAGCGGCTTCATCTCGCTGAACCCGGGCGGCAATAGCCAGGCGGTGAATTCGTCGAATTACCACTGCTTTACCAGCGCCGACCGTTACAACTATGCATCGGTCAACCTGATCATGACCCCGCAGGAGCGCACCGGCGGCTTCATCAACGGTGACTACCACCTGGGTGATCACGTCACCGCTTATGCGGATGCGATCTACCAGAAGACCTCGTCCAGCTTCCAGCTGGCCCCGGCGGTCTACGGTACCGACACCACCGGCGCTTCCATTGCGGCGAACAACGCGTTCAATCCGTTCGGCGTCAGCTTCGGCACCAGCGGCAACACCTTCCGCTCGCGTCTGACCTCGAACGGCAACCGTACCGCTTCGTTCGGCCGCACGGACGCCCAGATCAACACGGGCTTCCGCGGTGACTTCACCGTGTGGGACAAGAACTGGAACTGGGACGTCGGCTACAACTACGGCCACGAAAGCGTCGTCACCACCACTGGCGGCCTGGTCGACCAGACCCAGCTGTACACCGGTGCGTCCACCATGGGCGCGAACGGCATCGCCACCTGCCCGTCCGGCATCAGCGAGGTTGCTTGCCAGTTCAATCCGTTTGACGTCAACTCGGCGGGTTCGGTCGCTGCGATCAGGGCTGCCAGTGTCACGGCGCCTTCGAACAGCTACGAGATCGAGAAGACCTGGCATGCCGGCATCAGTGGCGAGGTGTTCAACCTCCCGGCTGGTGGCGTGCAGCTGGCCGTCGGCTACGAGTACCGCACGGATTACGAGCACTCGATCCCGGCCCCGCAGCTGGTCCTCGACCCGCAGACCGGTACCTGTACGCTGGGCAGCCAGTGTCTCAGCGCGATCCAGGGTGGTTACAGCACCAAGGATCTGTATGCTGAAACCTTCATCCCGATTCTCTCGGGCCTGCCGGGTGCGCAGTCGCTGAACCTGACCATCGGCGATCGCTACTCGCAGATCCAGACCTTCGGCAGCACGAACAACTTCAAGTTCGCGCTGGAGTGGAAGCCGATCGACGACCTGCTGCTGCGCGGCACGATGGAAGACGTCTTCCGTGCGCCGGACCTGGCCGAGCTGTATTCCTCCGGTTCGGATGCTCCGTACCTGAAGTCGGATCCGTGTGACGGTTACACGGGTGCACCGGCGGGTTCGCCGCTGGCCCTGGCTTGTAAGAACGTCCCGACCAATGGCACGTTCGAGAACGTGTACGTGGCCTCGGCGACCCAGGCTTCGGTGATCACCCAGGGTGCTCGCGTGGCGGGCTTCGACGTCAAGCCGGAGCACGGCAAGTCGTATGACTTCGGTCTGGTGTACAGCCCCTCGTATGTGCCGGGCCTGTCGACCACCGTCGACGTGTGGCGCGTCGTGCTGAACGACACCATCACGAGCGTGGGCCTGCAGAGCCTGCTGAACCTCTGCGCCGCCGGCCAGACGGTGTACTGCCAGTACATCCAGCGCACGGCGTCCGGTGTCAACGCAGGTCAGCTGCTGCAGTCCACGGTCGAGCCCACCGGTAACCTGGGTAGCCTGGCCAGCAGCGGTATCGACTGGTCGGCCAACTACAAGCTGCCGCAGTTCTCGTTTGGCCAGTTCAACATCGGCGTGAACGCGACCTACCTGAAGTACTACACGCAGGAAACGGCGCCGGGTGTGTCGGGCAACATCACGTACAACGATGCTGGCCACTTCCTGCCCTACGGTTCCGCCCAGGCGGCTGCTTGCCCGGATAACGTCGGCGTCTGCTTGTTCCCGCGCTGGCGTGCCCAGGGCTTCGTGGATTGGCAGGCGGGTGGCTGGAGTGCCCAGTGGCGCATGCGCTACATCGGTCGCTTCCAGAACGGCGGTGCGGCCGACACGGTCCAGGATACGGCCCCGAACGGCATCCCGGGCACGGTGCTCAAGTACGGCGCGACGGTCTACAACGACATCTCGCTGGGCTACAACATCGCTCCGATCAACACCCGTCTGGACTTCGGCGTGAACAACCTGTTCGACAAGCAGCCGCCGCTGCTGTACGCGAACAACACGCTGAACGCCAACACCGACCCGAGCGACTTCGACCTGATGGGCCGCTACTTCTGGGCTCGCGTGACGGTCAAGTTCTAACCCGGTTGTATTTGGCGTTAACCTTGAAGGGCCGCGTGATGTTCACGCGGCCCTTTTTTTGAGTGGCCATGAGCGCTAGCGATTTTTCCCGGATCACCACGGCGATCCAAGCCGGTCAGCCTGTTTACGCGGAAGAGCTATGCCGGCAGGCATTGCTCGAGTACCCCCGCGATGAAAATCTCCTGTTGTTGTTGGCGGTCAGCCTGCAGATGCAGCAACGACTGCCTGATGCGCTGCCGATCTACGCGGAGTTGACGCGGCTGTATCCGGCGAGCAGCTTGCACTGGAACAACTATGGGGGCGCGCTGGTTTCGACCGGAAAGCCGGAGCAGGCGCATGCCGCGTTGGTGGAGGCGATCCGCTGCGATCCGGCCAATGCGATGCCCAAGTTCCAGCTGGGGCTCCTGCTGATTGACCAGCAGGACTACCTGGGTGCCCGCAGCCTGCTGCTTGATGCCTGCATGCTGGACAAGCAGTCGCCAAGGATCCGGGTCGGTGCCGCGAGGGCCTGTTGCCTTTGCCAGGATGCGGAGGGCGCCAAGGAGCTGCTCAAGCCCTGGCGTACCTGGATGCCGCTCAACGACGACGCCTTCCAGCTGGATCTGGCGCAGGTGTTGACGTTGCGCAACGACGTTCCCGACGCCGGCGAGGTACTCGAAGACCTGGTCGCCCGGCAGCCGGGCCATCATGACGCGTGCCTCTTGCTGGCGGCCATTTACGAGCGGCTCAACCGGCTGGATGACGCCGGCAGGCTGGTGGCGCCGCTGCTTCGCGCGGACTCCGGAGCCAACGACAGTCAGCGCAATGAAGCCGACCATCTGTTGGCCACGCTTGCGCTGCGCAGGAACGATTTTGCCGCGGCTGCGTCGCTGTTGGAACGCAGCGGGCCGCAAGACGACGATGACGCCGCCCACTATTTCCAGTTGGGGGCGCTATACGACAAGCAGGGTGACACTGCCGCCGCGATGAGGGCCCTGCACGAGGCGCATCGGCTTGACGCCCGGCAAAGGCATCTGGATTCGCCGGAATTTTTCTCGCCCGAATCGCCGGCCATGCCGGTCGAAGCGCCGAGTATCTCAGCCGAGCAATACGCTCGATGGCCGCGGATGATCGCGCCGGACGCGCATGACTCGCCGATCTTCGTAGTGGGGTTCCCGCGCTCAGGCACCACCTTGCTGGAACAGATGCTGGATGCCCATCCCGGCCTGCAGTCGATGGACGAGAACCCGTTTTTCAACAACCTCGGTCACCTGTTGCGCCAGCATGATCCAAGGATCCTCCAGGATCTCAGCGTTTTACGGCAATACGATTGCGATGAGCTGCGCAAGCGCTATCACCGTCTGGTTTCCGAGCGGATCTCCAGGCGCCCAGGCACCCGCCTGATCGACAAGAATCCGTTGAACATGCAGTGGCTGCCGATGATCCACCGCCTGTTTCCGGAGGCGAAGTTCATCCTCGCCCTGCGTCATCCATGCGATGTGATCCTGAGTTGTTACATGCAGTGTTTCCGTTCCAGTGGCCTGGCGGCGGCCTGCGGTACGCTCGAGCGCCTGGCGCATGCCTACGTCGAGACCATGGAGCGCTGGCTCAGCCAGGAGGCCATTCTCAAGCCGACGGTGATGCTGTCACGCTACGAGGAGCTGGTAACCGACTTCCCGCAGCAGGTCGCGCGTATCGCGACGTTCCTGGAGCTGGATGATGCCTCGCCCATGCTCAGCTTCGATCAGCATGCGCGGAACAAGGGCTATATCGGCACGCCCAGCTATTCGCAGGTGATCGAGCCGGTCAATCGCAAGGGTCTGGGGCGTTGGCAGAAGTATCGCGCCGATATCGACCCCATATTGCCGATCATCGAACCCATCATGCGGCATTGGGGCTATTCGGTTCCGGCGGGCGACTAACCCAGCGTGCCGCGATGACGGCACCAGTGTGATGCCCTCATCCACCCGCTCGTGGAATGCGCGACAGTTCGGGCAGGTAGCCCGCGTAGTCGCGCCAACGGCCCGCGGATCGCGTGTAGACCGGTTGCCGGGCCTGCCAGGCACTGGCCGTGCTGATCCCGTGATGTTTGCCGGGTGGGGTCGTCGCTTCCTGGTCGGGTAGGCCAAGCCAGCTCGCCAGTGCGCTGATGGTCTCCGCCGGCGCCGTCACCAAGGCTTCGTAACCGACCGTACGAATGGAGTCCGGATAGCGCTTGCCCCAGTGGGCCATCAGGCGGCGACAGCCTTGAATGACGGCAGCGATGTCGTCGAAGTCATAGGCATAGTCATGCGCCTGGTCGTGGAATGATTGGGTCCATAACGACAGCGCGGTGTCGCGCGCATCGCGCTCGCAATGGATGATCCTGGCGTTGGGCCAGAGCGACAGCACCAGGTCGACATGCAGCAGGTTCAGCGGCTGTTTGTCGATGAACCAGCGAGCATTCGAATCGTCCTGGCGGAGTTGCGTGGCATAGAGGGCGGCGGCCTCCTCGAAAGCACTGCGTTGGTCGAACCTCGCTGTCGACAGGCGTTCCGCGATGACCTTCAGCCAGCCCAGCTCGCCGCGGTTGCACACCATGGGGTGTCGTGCCAACAGTTCGGCGAGCAGGGTGGTGCCGGAGCGCGGTACCCCGACAACGAAGACCGGGATCCACCCAGCCGGCGCCGGCAATGCAAACGGGTAGGGTGCCGCCGCAAGCCGGGCTTCTATCAGGCGCTTCCAGTGTTTGCGTGACCAGCTGCCCGTCGCGTGCGCCCGTGCGTTGGCATCGCGCAGGTAGCGTGTCGCCCGGGCGTAGTCGCCGATGTCGTCGTAGGCCTTGCCAAGCGCGAACAGCGTGGTCGTGCGCGCCTTGTCGCTGAGCTCCGGGCGCGCCAGCGCGGCACGAAACAACGCAAAGTCCGGGTGCTCTGCTTCCTTGTAGCGCTGCAGGCCGGAAAGGCCGATGGGAATGTTCCATTCCAGTGCGTTGGCATCATTGGCCAGGGCGAATTCGTAACGTTCGCGCACGCGCTGGAATTGGCCGAGCTGGATGCCGAGCATGCCCGCGTAGGCGTGGACGCGAGGGTCCTTTTCACCCGCGGCAATGGCAGCTTCGCAGATGAGGGATGCCTCGGACGGACGGCCATAGTCATCGAGCAGTTCTATGGCCTGAATCAGCGTATCCGTGTCCTGCGGACCAGGTTCGAACGGTCGCAGCACGGCCTCCGCTGCCGCCTGGACCCGGCCTTGTTCGCGCAGCAGGCGTGCCAGCAGGAAGCTGGCGGGTATGTCCCTGGGGTGGTTCGAAAGCCACTGGCGCAGCAAGTGCTCCGCCTCGTCCGGGCGTTGCATCTGCCAGCACAGGCCGGCCAACCCTAGCTGCAGTTCTGCGGAGCCGACATGGCGCGTCGCGCCCCTCGCAAAGACCTCGAGCGCTGTTTCGAACTGGCCGTCCAGCACCAATGCGCGCCCGCAAGCCAGGCAGTCTTGTTCGTTTGCCGTCGCCAGCTGGTCAAGCAGCTGGCGACGGGCAGCTGCCACCGATCCGAGTACGGATGCTTGCCGGTAGGCCGCTAACAAGGCCTGGGCTCCGGTGGTTGCGTGTCTGGAGTTGCCCGCGGCGCCGGTCATGACGAAAAGGGCGGGAGGTCCAACGCCTTGCGAAGTGGATCGAGCAGGGCGCCGTAGCGATGCGAGCGGGCGGTGTCGCGCCGCAGCGGCTCACGTACTTGCGTGGCACTGGGTGACCGTACGTGGCGAACGGTGTCATGGAAGTGCAGGCAGGTTTCCTCGTACGGCAGCTGGCAAAACGCCAGCAGTTCACGGATCTGCGCTTCGGGATTGGCTACCAGTGCCTCGTAACTGTTTTCGCGGACATGTCCGGGATGCAATGCTGAACTTCGTGTCACGCTGCGATCGAAATCCCGCCAGAATTGGGCCAGGTCTTCGAACGTGCGCGAATAGCCGTTATTCGGGTCCAGTGGCTGGCGATAGCAGGAAAAGCAGGTTTCCAGCGGGTCGCGCCGGCACACCACGATGCGCGCCTGCGGCAGCATCGCGCGGATTGCACCGATGTAGATCCAGTTGTTGGGCAGCTTGTCGGTGAATACGGGGCGCTGGCGCCGCCACTGGGCCGTGCGATCCATGTACTGCTGGCCCAGGCGCTGCCAGTCGGTCGGCTGCATGTCGCCAACCCATTGGGGAAATGGCTTGCCTCGCCGCCTCGACTCCTCCGCCAGGACATGTGGCAGGTCGACCAGCTCGCCCGAGCCTTCCACCCGCGAATGGGAGGCAAGGATCTGTTCTACCAGCGTCGAACCCGAGCGGGGCAGGCTGACGATGAAGATGACTTCGCTGCCCAGCGCGGCTGGCGATGCTGCCGGCGGGGTAGCAAAAGCATCGGATATGGCTGCCACATTGCTCGAGAACGCCCTGGCATTCCAGGGCTGGCTCCGTTGCGCGATGGTTTTGGCAGCAGCCAGGGCGCCCAGCGATTCGGCGTAGCGGTCGGATTCGTCCAGTGCCTTGGCCAGTGCAAAGCCGATGGTGATGCGGTCGAGCTCGGTGGCTTCCGGGCGTACGAGCGCAGAACGCATGTGATCGATATCTTGCTCGCTGAAGCGTTGGGTCCGCAGATCCGCCAGTCCCCACCAGGCCAGCCCTGCGGTGGGATGGGTAGCGATCAGTCGTCGGTATTCCACGGCGGCTTCGCTCACCAGGCCGCGCGTGCGCAGGATGTCGGCGAGCTGTGCGCGGGCGAGCGTGTGATCCGGTGCGAGCGCGATGGCACGCTGCAGCGCCTCGGTGGCTTCTTCGTTGTGCACGCACTTGATCAGCATGACACCAAGGTTGTACCAGGCCATCGCCAGGCCCGGCTGGAGCTCGCAGGCCCGGCGCAACGCGGTGATGGCTGCCTCGAATTCACCCGCCGTGGCCAGCAGGCTGCCCAGCGTGTTGTGGTAGGCGGGATCCTGGGGCCGCTGTGACAAAGCCTGGCGCATCGTGCCGATGGCGTGGCCATGCTGGCCACGCAGGCTCAGAACGCCGGCCTTCATGCGCAAGACCTCGGGATGGCCGGGGTAGCTGGCCAGAACCTGCGTCAGGTGCCGATCGGCCTCGTCTACCCGGCCGGCATCAAGCGCCTGCCCTGCGATCATCACCTGCTGGACGGCGTTTGGGGCAAGCCCCTGCAATCGCGAATTCATTCAACTCCCCGAGCCTAGGTTATTGCCTGCGCCGCGCACATTTCTGCGAATGATTCGAGGCACGCGCGATTCGTCGAAACATGTCTATTATGCCCACTAGCACGGCGGCGAAGTCCGCAGCATTACCTCGGGGCGCGTCATAAGGGCTGACTCTTATACCGATCTCCGAGACC
>NZ_QIRF01000011.1 GCF_003332825.1 Dyella sp. C9
GTGTGGGGCGGGTCATGGGGGCGCCAGGCGCGGAGCCGCCGAGACCCGGCATTTCAACGTTGGCGCCCGTCGCGCTTTTCGTTGCGACCCGTGGCCCCGTCGCCGGGGACCGGCATTGGCGCCCCCGCCACTCACCACGCACCCCCGTCCCGCCGTGATTCCCCTTTACCTACGCGCACATAGCCATCAGTGCTAAAGTGAAACCTGCAGCCAGAATGCATTGCGGCTGGGGGCTGCGGTTGGCACAGTGACCCATCGCCCGGAGCGCCGGGTTTTCATCTTTTCCGCGGATGCCCGCATGCGCCTGACCACGATCAAACTCGCCGGTTTCAAGTCCTTCGTGGACCCGACCACCTTGCACCTGCCGACCAACATGACCGGCGTGGTGGGGCCCAATGGTTGCGGCAAGTCGAACATCATCGACGCCATCCGCTGGGTGATGGGCGAGAGCGCGGCCAGCCGCCTGCGCGGTGACTCGCTGACAGACGTGATCTTCTCCGGCTCCAATGCGCGCAAGCCGGTGGGCCAGGCCACGGTCGAGCTGATCTTCGACAACGGCGACGGCACCATCCAGGGCGAGTACGGCCAGTACGCCGAAATCTCGGTGAAGCGCCAGGTCAGCCGTGACGGCCAGTCGGCCTATTTCCTCAATGGCGCGCGCTGCCGTCGTCGCGACATCACCGACCTGTTCCTGGGTACGGGCCTGGGTCCGCGCAGCTACTCGATCATCGAGCAGGGCATGATCAGCCAGATCGTCGAGGCCGCGCCCGACGACCTACGCACGCACCTGGAAGAAGCCGCCGGCATCTCCAAGTACAAGGAGCGCCGCAAGGAAACCGAGAGCCGCATCAAGTCCACCCGCGAAAACCTCGACCGTGTACGCGACGTGCGCGACGAAGTGGACAAGCAGTTGGAGCACCTCAACCGCCAAGCCCGCGCCGCCGAGCGCTGGAAGGCGCTGAAGGAAGAGCAGACCCGCAAGGAAGCCGAGCTGCGCGCGCTGGAATACCGGGCGCTGAAGGGGCAGCACGACAACGAGGGCTCCGGCCTGTCGGCGGCGGAGGTGGAGATCGAGAAGCAGGTTGCCGCGCAGCGCCACGTCGAGGCTCAACTGGAGAGCGTGCGTGAGCGCCACACCGGCGCCAGCGAGCACCTCAATGCGGTACAGGCCGAGGTCTACAAGGTGGGCGCAGAGATCGCCCGCGTCGAACAGCAGGTGCGCTTCAATCGCGAAACGGCCGAGCGCCTGCAGCGCGCCCAGGCCGATGCCGAGCGCGAGCACGCCGAGCTGGCCGAGCACATCGACAACGATCGCACCCAGGTGGAAAGTCTGCGCATGGCGCTGGCCGAGGGCGAGCCCAAGCTGGAGGCGTTGCAGCAGGTGCAGGACGACACCGCCGATTCGCTGCGCGATACCGAAACCAAGCTGGCCGATTGGCAGCAGCGCTGGGACAGCTACACCCGCACGGCGGGCGAATCCAGTCGCGCCGCCGAGGTGGAGCGCACCAAGCTCAACTATCTCGACCGCCAGACGGTCGATCTGTCGCGCCGCAGGGAAGCCCTGGAGGCCGAGCAGAAGGCCACCGACGTCGCCGCGCTCGACGCCGCCGCGGAACAATTGCACGTCGAGCACGACACCCAGCGCGAACGGGTGGAGTCGCTGGGCGGTCTGCTCGACCAGCACAAGCTCGGCTACGAAAAGGTGCTCGACGAGGAGCGCCAGGTGCAGGCCTCGCTCAACGAGGCACGCCAGCAGTTGCAGACGGCGCGTGGTCGCCAGGCGTCACTCGAGGCCCTGCAGCACGCGGCACTGGGCCAGGAGGAGAGCGCCGCCAGCGGCTGGCTGAGCCGGCTGGGCCTGGACAGGTCGCGCCGCCTGGGCGAGTCGCTGCAGGTGGAGGCGGGCTGGGAAACCGCCGTCGAAACCGCGCTCGCGGGCTTCCTCGATGCGGTGCTGGTGGATGACTCGCACGGCCTGGCCGCGGAGTTCGGGGCACTGGAGAACGCCGACGTCGCCCTGCTCGATGCTTCCGAGGGCGGTGCCAACACCGCGGGTACGCTGGCGGCACATGTGCGCGGCCCTGCCGCGGCCATCGCGATCCTCGGTCATGTGCTCACCGCCGATTCGATCGAGCACGCACACCAGGTTGTGGCCGGGCTGTCCGCCCTGGCGCCGTACCAGTCGGTGATGACGCGCGGCGGCGAGTGGATTGGTCCGGGCTGGGCGCGCGTGCGCCGCGCCCAGGGCAACCAGGTGGGCGTGCTGGCGCGCGAGCGTGAGATGCGCACCCTGGCTGAGCAGATCCTGGTGCTGGAAGAGCGCATCGAGGAGGCCACCCAGTCGCTGGACGACCTGCGCACCCGCAAGTTCGAGGCCGAGCGCGCCCGTGATGACGCCCAGCGCGAGTTGTACAACGCGCATCGCCGTCAGTCGGAGTTGGCCGGCCAGCTGCAGAGCCATCGCGGCAAGATGGAAACTGCACGCGCCCGTGCCGAGAAGGTGGCCGGCGAGATCAACGACCTGCTCAACCAGCTGGACGAGCTGCAGACGCAGACGCGCGAGGCGCGTGCGCGCCTGGACGAGTCGGTCGGTCACATGGGCGACCTGGAAGACCAGCGCCGCGAGCTTGAGAACGAACGCCGGGCCCTGCTGGAGGCGCGCGAGGAGGCGCGCATGAACGCGCGCGAGGCTGCCGACCAGGCGCACGCGCTGGCCTTGTCGATGGAATCGAAGCGATCCTCGCTGACCTCGCTGGAGCAGGCGCTGGCACGCATGGAGACCCAGCTGCGCCAGATCGAGGCGCGCCGCAGCGAAATTACCGAACAGCTGGCTGCCGGCTCCGATCCCATCGCCGAGCTGGAAGCCGAGCGGCAGACCTATCTCGACCAGCGCCTGCTGGTGGACCGGCAGTTGGTGGATGCCCGCCGGGGGCTGGAAGACTGCGACGCCGAATTCCGGCGCCTGGAGCAGGAGCGCCAGCGCATCGAGCAGGGCCTCAACGGCCTGCGCGAGAAACTGTCGCAAAAGCGCCTCGCCGCGCAGGCGCTGCAGTTGCGTGCCGAGCAACTGGCCGAAGCCATTGCCGCCTCCGGCCTGGAACTGGAGCCGCTGCTGGCCGAGTTGGCGCAGGACGCCGATGCCAGCCAGTGGCGCAGCCAGCTCACCGATATCGGGCAGAAGATCGTTCGCCTGGAGCCGGTGAACCTGGCGGCGATCCAGGAGCATGCCGAGCAGAGCGAGCGCAAGACTTACCTCGACAACCAGCTCGCCGACCTCGGTAGCGCCATGGAGACGCTGGAGGCGGCGATCAAGAAGATCGATCGCGAGACGCGCCAGCGCTTCAAGGAAACCTTCGACCGCGTCAATGCGGGCGTGCAGGAGCTGTTCCCGCGCCTGTTTGGCGGCGGTCACGCCTACCTCGAACTAACCGGCGACGACCTGCTCGACACCGGCGTGGCAATCATGGCGCGGCCGCCGGGCAAGCGCGTGTCCAACATCTCGCTGCTGTCCGGTGGCGAGAAGGCCCTCACTGCGGTATCGCTGGTATTCGCGATCTTCGGCCTCAACCCCGCGCCGTTCTGCCTGCTCGACGAGGTGGATGCGCCGCTGGACGAGGCGAACGTGGGCCGCTTCTCCAACATGGTGAAGGAGATGAGCGAGAAGGTGCAGTTCATCTTCGTCAGCCACAACAAGGCCACCATGGAGGCGGCCTCGCAATTGTGCGGTGTCACCATGCGCGAACCGGGTGTATCGCGACTGGTGCAGGTGGATCTCGCAGAAGCAGCTAAACTTGCGGGCGCAGCTTGAGGATTTTCGATATGACCGTACAACCCGTGCTTGCCTTCGCCTGGGATCCCGCCATCGGCGTACCCATGCTGATCATCGGATTGATCGTGCTGGCACTGATCTGGCTGTTCGGCCAGCCCAGGAAAGAGCAACAGGGCAAGCGGCGCATCGTGCCGGGTCCGTCCGGCGAGCGCCGCGAGCCGACCTTCGGCGGCGAGGGCGAGGCGCTGGACGCGCCGTCGTTCAGTGCGCGCGACGACTTCGATCTCGACCCCTTGGGTGATCGCCAGCCGCATCAGGGCGAACTCGACATGGGCCTGCGCGAGGAGCTTGAGCGCCTGGGCGCCACGCTGGCGGGCGGCAAGGACAAAGTGGAGCCTGCTCCGCTGGCCAAGCCGCAGGGCATCGCGGCTTCCATCGTCGACGCCTTGCGCGCGCCGCCGGAACAGTTCGAGCAAAGCCTGGCCCAGGCCACGGCCGCGGCAGGCGACGCCGCGGCGACGGCCCGCCCGGTTGATCCCGCCCCGCTTCCTGCGGCTGCGCCGGCGGCGCCCGTGCCGGCCCCGGCTGCGCCTGAGCCGGTCGCGCCACGCGTGCCGCCGCGTTCCGAGGTGGGGCGTCGCCCCGAGCGCATGCCGGTGGAGCGGATCGTCACGTTGTTCGTGGTAGCGCGCGAAGGCAGCGTCTTCGACGGCGCCGACCTGATCGTGGCGGCCGAGAAGGCCGGCCTGGAATTCGGTGACATGGGCATCTATCACCGCCTGGTTGACGGCAAGCGCGAGCTGGGTCCGGTGTTCAGCGTGGCCAACATGCTCAAGCCGGGCAACTTCGACCTTAGGCGGGTCGATGCCCTGCATACGCCGGGCCTGAGCTTCTTCATGACCTTGCCGGCGCCCATTCCTGCGCTGGATGCCTGGGACGCCATGCTGCCCACCGCGCAACGCCTTGCCGAGCTGTTGGACGGACAAGTGCTGGACGAGGAGCGCAACGCGCTCGGCCGCCAGCGCGTGGCGCATATCCGTGACGAGCTGCGCGGCTGGGATCGCGACCACGAAGGCAAGGAAATCACCTTCGGGCGTTGACCGCGTCCCACCGCCTTTTGCGGTAACGCGTTGGCGTGCGCGAAAAGCCCGTGAAGCGATGGCCTCGCGCCATCGCAGTCGTGCACGGGCGCTGCAACATCAAAGTGACCGCGAAGGAGGGGTATGGCTTGGATATCGCCGCGTCACCTTGCCTGGGTCGGCCTGCTGGCGCTGGCGGCCTGCACCCATTCGGACCTGCGCCCCGACTATCCCCGCGAACCCAGTACGGTGCTGCCGGTCCAGGCAGATGCGCCGCTCGAGGCGTATGCGCGACGGCTCGTTGCATTGCACGGCACCGATTCGGGCCTGCGCCTGATCAGCGATTCCGGTGATGCCCTGCTGGCCCGCATCGCGCTGGCCGATCGCGCCGTGCATTCGCTGGACCTGCAGTACTACATGTTCAACAGTGACTCGACCGGCGAGCTGCTGGCCCAGCGCCTGCTGGCTGCGGCCGATCGCGGCGTGCGCGTGCGCCTGTTGCTGGATGACCTGCACGTGGCCGGTAACGACGACGTGCTGCGCATCCTCGATGGCCACCGCAATATCCAGGTGCGGCTGTTCAATCCGTTTCTCGAGCGCGACGCCTCGCTGTGGGGCATGGGCAAGCAGTTCGCCGGTGATTTTTCCCGGCTCAACCGGCGCATGCACAACAAGGCCTTCATCGCCGACGGGGCGATGGCCATCGTCGGCGGACGCAATATCGGTGACGAATATTTCGACGCCAACAGCGAGCTGAATTTCCGCGACCTGGACGTGCTGGCCATCGGGCCGGTGGTGGCCCAGGTGGGAGAGGTGTTCGACCGCTACTGGAACAGTCCGCAGTCGTTCCCGATCGCCGCCTTCCATCACCATGTGCCCGGGCCTGGTGAAGTGGAGAAGCTGCGCACGTCGATGGCCGCCAATGCGCGCCAGTTCAGCCAGAGCGGCTACGCGCAGAACCTGGTGACCCGCATCGGTGACATCGGGCACGAGGCACCGGATACCGAATGGATATGGGGGGCGACCACTTATCTGGCCGATGATCCGGACAAGAGTGACCCTCAGGCCGACAGCAAGGACCTGCACATGGCGCCCGCGCTGCGTGCCTGGCTCGACGGCGCGAAACACCGGCTGACCCTGATCACGCCTTACTTCGTGCCGGGCACCAAAGGCGTGGCCTACCTGCAGGGCATGCGTGACCGTGGCGTGGAGGTGAGCGTGCTGACCAACTCGCTCGCCTCGACCGATGCCGGTGACGTATACGTGGCCTATGCCTCCTACCGCGTGCCTCTGCTGAAAATGGGCGTGCACCTTTACGAGTTGAAGCCTGATGCGCATCGCAGTGGCGGAGGCAGTCATTTCTTTGGCTCGTCCTCGGGCAGCAACAGCCTGCATGCCAAGGCCATCGTGGTGGACGACGCGCACGCCTTCGTTGGCTCGATGAACCTCGATCCGCGTTCACGCGACCTCAACACCGAGGATGGCGTGATCGTCGAGTCCCCCGCGCTGGCCAAGGCGTTGCTGGTGATCTTTGCCGATGCGATCAAGCCGGTGCACAGCTATCAGGTGCTGCTAGATCCGAGCGGTGGCATGTACTGGGAGGCGCAGCAGCCCGGTGGCCCGATGATCCGCTACGGCCACGCGCCGGAGACGAGCTGGTGGCGTCGCTTCAAGGTGAACATGGGTGGCCTGCTGCCGATCGAGAGCCTGCTCTGAAGAGGCTCAATGCCCCAGCTGAGCAAGGACTGCGAGCAGGGGCGTAGCCGATACCCGGATCGCGCCGGCGAGCGGCAGGTTCATTTCGAGGATCAGCGGAACCACCAGCGCCACGAGCAGGGCGCTCGTCGCGATTGCTGCGCGGGGATGGGGGTCAGAGGGCGCAAGCAGTCCGAACATGCCAAACATCACCACCAGCCACGCCACCAAGGTCACCATCAGGGGCGTCGACAGGTAGCCCTCCTTCTTCAGTGCAATGTTCCAGTGCGACTCGCCGATGGCACCCGCAACGTCAATGGCCTCCCGCTGCAGCAGGCGCTGCTTCTCATTCGCGGCGTGCAGTGCAGCGATGCCGCGCTGCAAGTCATCCCAGGCGCGCACCGTGTCGTGGCTGGTCAGCCTGGGCAGGTCTTCGCGACGGCCGTCCTGCAATACCTGGACGAACGCAGCGTACTGGGCGGCGAGTTCGGTGCGCAGTGGGGCGGCCTCCGGGCCGTAGCCGCCCAGCAGCTGGTCGAGCTGGTGCACGCGTGATGCATTCTGATTGACCTCGGTGCGAACCTCGTCGAAGCCGGCCTTGGACGAGGCGAGCAGCGAGGCCAGCGCCAGGCCGGCCACGCAGGCGAGGAGGGTGACCATCAACTTGATGGTGGCCGTGGCTTCCGTTGACCACTGGATCGGTGGAAGCCTCAGGCGCAGTGCGTGTCCGAGCCAGGCGCCCGCCAGTAACGCGCCCAGGGTCGCCAGGGAAACCGCCATGTCTTCCATCAAGATCCTCGCATCACCGGCGTGGTGCGCCAGCGTCGCTGGAACCATGCATGGCGCTTGTGAAAGCCGGATGACCTTGCGGGGTGTTCCGGCGGGCATGTGGGAATGCGTCAGTCATTTCCCTGCGTCTCGCGCAGCTTGCGTCTTTGCTTGGGTGGCTTCCGGTCATCGTTGCCGGGGCGTTGCAGGTTGACGATGGGGGAATGCGCGACGCGGAATGGCATGGACTTTTGGACACCATCCAAAAGTCCTATCTGCAACTGCTGGAGAATTCACGCGAATTCAGCATTTGCTTTCGCATGATCGACTCGCGCGGAAAGGATCGCGCGTTGCAGGCAACACCAGGCGCGCCCATGGAAGGGAGGCATCGCCCTGGAGGGCTCCTGCTTCCGGCAGGGAAATCCCGGACCTTGTAAGCGGACGGCGTGGGGGAAAGGGAGTGAACGTATGCGCAAGACTACGATCAGGTTTCAGGACGTCGCCACGGAGCTAGCCCAGATCAATGCCCAGCGGGACGGTGTGATGGAGCGCGCGTTCGCCATGCTGGAGCAGCGTCATGCGACGCTGGCGGCCATGCTGGTGCAGAGCCTGGGCGACCGGCAGCGCGCCTTGCGCTGGATGTGCCGCCACCAGAGCGCCTTCGGCGGCCGCACCGCCTACGAGCTGATCGCCGATGGCGAGGACGATACCGTCTGGGACGAAATTGCCCTGATGAGCGAGGCCCCGGTGGCATCGCGGCTCAATGCCGCGCGCATGGCCTATTGAGGTGCGCTTGCCCGGATCGGCCCGGCGGACGGCCGGGCCGACGATGACTCAGGACGGCGCGCCGGCCGCATGCTGCAGGGCCCAGACGCTGTTGGCGTCGCCGGCCCTGGCGCGCCTCGAGGCTGCGCGCGCCAGCAGGGCAAAGCCGATGCCCAGTGCGATGCCGGTCAGGTCCACGCCGAGCACGCGCCCCGCGAGCGAGCTCCAGTCCTGCGCCATGGCGCAGGCATTGCTGGCCAGGTCGATGACGGCGATGGCTACGGTCAGCAGCGCGGTAGCCCATAGCAGCTCCGTAGTGGCCCGGCCGATCGGGCGCACGCAGGCGTAGGCGCAGGCACCCAGGAACAGTCCATAGCAGGCGACCCGCTGCGGAATGCCTGCGTCGACGCCCAGCCTCACGGCGACCCAGGTGGCCGCGAAGGCGCCAGAAATACCCAGGCAGGTGCCAATGCAGACGCCGATGGTGGCGCGCGCCATCACCAGCGTGCGGCGCGGCTGGTCGAGGTGGCGGCGCTTGCGGCGCGACTCGATCCACAGCAGGTTGCCCGAGTAGAACAGGAAGGCGCCGGCCAGGCCGAGGATGAAGTACAGCCACTGCACCGTGCGACCGCCGAAGCTGCCGAAGTGCAGGCCGAACAGGGCCGCGTAGCTGATGCCGTTGGCGCTGAGGCGGTCGCCCACGTGGTTGTCCAGCACCCTGCCGTCATGGGCGGACAGCGCCACCGTGCCGTAGGTGCCCAGAGTGTGCTGCGAGCGTCCGCGCACCTCGGCGACGGCATGGCTGTCCCCGTAGTGGGAGAAGTGCAGGTAGTCCGGATCGAAGCTGGTGACACCGCTGGCCAGGGCCTCGGTGCGCGCCCGCTCGATCAATACGGTGGTTGGCAGCATGCTTGCCGGCGTACCACTGGGCGTGACCACCGGGGCGGTCTGGGTGGCCTTGGCGAACGCGTCGAACAGCTTGCCGTCGAAGGCCACCGTATTGAGCGCGGCCAGGGTGATGGTGAACAGGCAGAACAGGGCGCCGGTCACCGCGAAGATCACGTGGAACGGCAGGCTCAGCACGCCGATGGCGTTGTGTGCGTCCTGCCATAGCCGCTTGAGGTTGCGGCCGACACGCATGGCGAAGAAGTCGGACACCAGCTGCGGCAGGTGGATCAGGATGCCCGACACCAGGGCCAGTCCGTAGAGCACGCTGACAATGCCCATCAGGTACAGGCCGATCACCGGCAGGCCCAGCGAGTCGTGCAAGGCGTAGATGTAATCGGCCAGCTCGTTCTCCGACGCCTCCGTGCGCGGCGCCTCGACCTGGCTGGCGGTGGCGAAGCGGGCTGAACCCTGTTCCACCCAGTAGGCGTAGGCGGAGTGCGAGCCGTCCGTGGGCAGGATGACGCCGAAGTCCTCGCGTGCCGCCGGATGGTGCGCGAGCAGGCGCTCGATCAGGCTGTCGGTGGTGACGCCGGCATCGGCGGCGCTGCGCCAGGGTGGGTTCTGCCAGGCGGCGATGTCGTCGTGGAAGACGATCAGCGCGCCGGCATAGAACGCCACGAACAGCGCGAATCCGGCGATCAGTCCGGTCCAGGTGTGCACCGTCTGGTAGGTGCGGAGGGTGGCGGCTTTCATCGTCAGTGACCCATCAGGCGTCCGGCCCAAAGGGCGAGGAAGGCAGCGGCGTTGGCGAGCCCGAGCACCAGCCAGGCGCGCGATCCACTGCGGAACATGTAGGCGCCCGCCATGAAGGCGATCCATAGCGGGAAAAACAGGATCAGTGCGGGGATCAGTACCGCCCGCCCGTGATCGGGCAGCCAGTGCAGCAACAGGGCGAGCAGGGCGGCGGCGAGCGGGAAGCCAAGCAGGGTGCCGGCAAGGCAGCGGGCCATCATGGCGTGGAGGATTCCGAAGAGGTGATACGCCACCAGGCAAGGTAGGGCAGGCAAACCCAGGCCAGCATCAGGGCCGTAAGGGCTGCGCTGATGCCTGCGCCTGCGCCGGCCACGTGCCACCAGCACAGTACGCCGGCCGCGATCGCCAGCCATCCCGCGCCGCGGGCGGGCGCGGGCAGGGGCTGCATGCGCAGTTGCTGCCGGCTGCTGGCGAGATAGATCAGCGTTGCGCCCGACAGGGTCAGCAGCAGCGCCAGGAGGGTGATCACGTGAAGGGTTCCTTGTCGGCCGGCGTAGGCCTTGGCCGGACGAAAATTATTGCGAACAATTCTTATTTCTGGCGCAGGACCTGTCAACCCGAACAGGCGGGAGAGCCTGCTCAGAACTGGTACTGGAGGCGGCCGACGATGGCCGACGGATGCTTGCCGTCGTAGTCGCTGCCGGGCTTGTCCAGGTCGATCGCGTGCACGAGGTTGGCCGACAGGCGTACCGACTTGTCCAGGTACCAGTTCACACCCACGCTCAGGTTGGTTTCCTGGCCGCCGAAGACATCGTCGTCGTTGAGGTTGGTGCGGCTCAGGCGCACCGCCACCTCCAGCGCGCCACCGCCATGCCCGTTCCAGGGCGAACTGGGCACCACCGGGCCGAAGATGGCATTGCTCTCGCGGTAGGGTCGGCTTTCGCCGGTGAGCATGAAGCTGGCGTAGGCATACCAGCCCCGGAAGCGCAGCGAGGGCAGGCCGTCGTCGCGTTGCAGGTGCGCCTCCATGTATTCCGATTGCCAGGAGAAGGGGCCGCTGACGTGCGCGGCCTCCAGTCCGTAACGCTGCACTTTGTTGGAGCCCTGGATGTTGCCGGTGTCCAGGAAGTCGACGCCATTGGAGAGCGCGACTTCCGGGGCGGAGTCGAAGCGCTGGTCGTTGTCGGGGCCGTAGCGGCGCGTCGAATAATCCACCGCCAGGTGGTAAGGGCCGTTTTCCGTGGGCAGCATGTAGGCCAGCCGGCCGGTCAGCGCGAGGCCGCGCTGATGGCGCCCCTCGTCGCGGGTGCCGGCGGTGAACAATCCATAGCTCCAGATCCAGGGGCCACGAAAGTCGCTTGAGGTGACGCCGATGCTTCGGCTGGGTGCCAGGGCGCTGGTCGTGGCGCGCTCGAGGAAGGTGGTGTTGCGGAAGCTGCCGTACTGTTCCAGGCCGAACGGTTCCTGCTGGTTGCCGATGGTGACCACGCCGAAGTGGCTGGTTTCCTTGCGGACATAGATGTCCTTGAATTCCAGGTGCCCGTCGACCAACTGGCTGTCGGCATAGAACAGCCAGTCCAGCCAAAGCTGGCGCTGGAAATTGATGTCGGCGCGGCGCACGGAGAACTGGGTGTTGCCGAACCCCTTGCTGGAGTAGTCGGCGGCATCGACCATCAGGTAGCCGTGGATCTGGGTGTGGATGATCGGCGTGTCGATGCCGCCTTCCAGTGGGCGCATCAGCGACAGTCGGCGCAGCGCCTCGGCGGCCGGGCTGCCTTCGGGCGGTGTGCTGTCCGCGGCTGGGGCCTGGGTTGATGAGGCTGGCGCTGGCGAGGGCAGCGTGGGCGAGGGTGTCCCGGCGGGTGGTTTGGGTGGCTGGGAGACGCAGCCCGTGACGATGGCGCAGGCCAGTGCCAGGGCCAGCCGTGAGGGCGCCCGGTAAATGGGTGCTTCGTGCTCGCGTTGGCCCATGCTTCCGATCGTCCTCGATCGTCTTTCGCCCCGAGTGGTGTCGCTGGGCGCCCCTCGTTCCAGCGTCTCATGCTGCCGTGATTGCGGACGGCAGTTTGGGACGGCGCATGTGTGAGATAAGTCGTTTTGCATGGCCGGAGCCGTGCTTGGGGAAGGGGTGGATCAGGTCGGCTGGAGGCGTGATATCTCAACCGGTGAGATGAGGATGGTGGTATCTTGATTGTTGTCCCGATAATCAAGCGGCCCGTCCATGCCCCCTTCCGATCACGGTGGAAGTCGCCCGGGTGCCGGCCGGCCTGCCGGTGAGCCCAGTCAGCGCCTCCGCGTGCCTGAAAGCCAGGTGCCGGCGGTGCAGGCTTACCTCGATGCCTATCGCAGCCAGGCCTCGCTGGATGCGCCACGCCCGGTGTCGCTGACGCCATCGACGGTGGCACTTACCGCCTTTCTCAGCCGCGTGCCGGCTGGCGTGCCCACCCTGGCCGGGGATGACGTCGACGAAGTGGTCGACCTCAACGCGCATCTGGTGCTGCCGGGGCATGAGCCCAGCACCTTCATCATCCGCGTGTCGGGCTGGTCGATGATAGGGGCGGGCATCTTCGATGGCGACGAGGTGCTGGTGGATCGCGCGCTGTCGCCGCGACAGGGCGACATCGTGGTGGCGCTGGTCAACAACGAGCTGACCATCAAGCGGCTGGGCAGGCTGGACGGCCATATGGCCCTGCTGCCGGAGAATGCGCACTTCAAGCCCCTGGTTTTTCGTGACGACGAAACCCTGTCGGTCTGGGGCGTGGTCACGCGCTGCCTGCGCACCCTGCGCTGAGGTTGCGCATGGGCCAGGTCGTCGCCCTCGATGCACTGCTTCATGCCCGCCAGGTCTGGCATGGCCGTGCCGCGCCGGTGCCGGACAGCCACCAGCCCACCGGGTGGGCGGCGCTCGATGCAGCCTTGCCGGCCGGTGGTTGGCCCGAGCACGCGATGACCGAAATCCTGTTGCCGGCCGATGGCGTCGGTGAGCTGCAGCTGGTGCTGCCCACGCTGGCCAGGCTTACCCGCGAGTCGCGCAGCGTGATGGTCATTGCACCGCCTTACGTGCCTTGCGTGGCTGGCTGGGAAGCGCGCGGCGTGGTGATGTCGCAGGTGGATATCGTGCAGGCCGGCGAACGTGACGTGCTGTGGGCCGCCGAGCAATGCCTGCGCTCGGGCAGCTGCGCGGCCGTGCTGGCGTGGCCGACGCAGGCGGACGATCGCGCATTGCGTCGCCTGCAGGTGGCGGCCGACACCGGCAAGGCGCTGGCCTTCGTGTTCCGCGATCGCCGCCATGCCATGCAGGCATCGCCGGCAGCCCTGCGGCTGGAACTGGAAAGCGAGCCCGGCCTGCAGGTGCGCATACGCAAATGCCGGGGCGGCAATCCGCCGGCAGGAACCGTGCCGCTCGTCGCCGGCTGGTCGTGAGGAGGGCGGCGCATGTTGTGGGCCTGTGTACTGCTGCCGCGTCTGGCGCTGGACGGTGTCCTGCGGCGGAGGCCGCCTTCGGACGAGCCTCTGGTGCTGGTGAGTGGCCCTGCGCAGGCGCGCGTGGTGCATGCTGCCAATGCTCCGGCGCGTGCGGCCGGGCTCTACCGGGGGCAGCGCCTGGTGGCGGCGCAGGCTTTGCTCAGCCAGTTCGTGATGGTCGAGCACGACCCCGGCGACGAGGCGGGCTGGCATCGCCTGCTGGCTGCCTGGGCCTATCGCTACAGCGCCGAAGTGGGGTTGTTTGCGCATGCGGTGGTGCTGGAGGTCAGTCGCAGCCTCAACCTGTTCGGGCCGTGGCCCCGCTTTGAATCGCTGCTGCGCGACGACCTGCAGGGGCTGGGTTTTCGCCACCGCATTGCCCTGGCACCCACGCCGCATGCGGCCTATGTGCTGGCGGGCGTGCGCGATGGCATGGCGGTGATGACGCCGGATGCCTTGCGTCGCGCGTTGTCGCCGGTGCCCCTGGCGCAGGCGCGCCTGCCGCCGGAGGCAACACAGGCGCTTTCATCGATGGGCGTGCGCACGCTGGGGCAGCTGCTGGCGTTGCCGCGCGCGGGCTTGCAGCGGCGCTTCGATGGCGAACTGGTGGCATGGCTGGGTCGCCTTGTCGGCGACGAGCCCACGCCGATGGAAAGCTATCGTCCGCCGGACAGCTTCGAGCAGCGCATGGAGTGGACGCACGAGATCGAGCACGTCGAGGCGCTGGTCTTTCCGCTGCGCCGATTGACCGGTGACCTGGCCGCCTACCTGGCGGGGCGCGATGGCGGCGTGCAGCGCTTCGAGCTGGAGCTGGAGCATCGCAGCGGGGCGCCCACGCGGGTGGCGGTCGGCATGCTCACGGCTGGGCGCGATGCCACCTTGCTGTTCGATTGCGCGCGTGGCCGCCTGGAGCGGCTGGCGCTGGGGCAGCCGGTGGTGGCGATGCGCCTGGTGGCGCGCGAGCTGCCGCCCTTCGTGCCGGCCGGGCGCGATCTGTTCGATACGCGACCGACGCATGCGGTGCCACTGGAGCAGTTGCGCGAGCGCCTGCGTGCGCGCCTGGGGGAGGCGTCGATCCAGCACTTGCGGCGCACGGTCGATCCACGTCCCGAACGCTCGCAGACCAGTGCGCCCGGTGCGTCGCCGGCGCGTACGGCCCTGCTGCCGCGCCCGACCTGGCTGCTTGACGTGCCCCGGCCGTGGCGTGGTCCGTCGCCCGACATCCTGGCCGGCCCCGAGCGCATCGAGAGTGGCTGGTGGGATGGCGGCGACCTGCGTCGCGACTACTACGTGGTGCGCACCGCGCAGGGTCAGCGTGCGTGGATGTATTGCGCGCCGGGCGAGCAGGGCAACTGGATGCTGCACGGATGGTTCGCATGAGCGACTACGCCGAGCTGCATTGCCTGTCCAATTTCTCGTTCCAGCGCGGGGCGTCGAGTGCGCGCGAACTGTTCGAGCGGGCGAAGCAGTGCGGCTATCGCGCGCTGGCCATCACCGACGAGTGCTCGCTGGCGGGCATCGTGCGTGCCTACGAGGCCTCGCGCGACACCGGGCTGGCGTTGATCGTCGGCGCCGAATTCCAGCTGGAGGATGGCCCAAGGCTGGTGCTGCTGTGCGAAAGCCTGGAAGGCTATACCGCGCTGTGCGCGCTCATCACGCGTGGCCGGCGCATGGCCGACAAGGGCTCGTATCGCCTGTTGCGTGCCGATCTCGCCGATGGCCTGCCGGGCACGCTGGCCTTGTGGTTGCCGGGTGACGAGCCGCAGCACGCGCATGGCAAATGGCTGCGTTCGCTTTTTCCCGGGCGATTGTGGCTGGCCGTCGAGCTGCATCGCGGCCCCGACGATGCGCGTCGCCTGGCGCAGTTGCAGTCCGTGGCCGAGGCCCTGGGCTTGCCGATGGTTGCGACGGGCGATGTGCACATGCATGTGCGCCGCCGGCGCGCCCTGCAGGACGTGATGACCGCGCTGCGCCACCACTGCACGGTGGCCGAGGCGGGCGATCACCTGTTTCCCAATGGCGAGCGCCACCTGCGTACGCGCGAGGCGCTGGCCGCGATCTATCCCGCCAGCCTGATGGCCGAGAGCGTGCGCATCGCCGAGCGCTGTCGCTTCGCCATGACCGACCTGCAGTATCGCTATCCCTCCGAGCTGGTGCCGGAGGGCCATACCGCCACCACCTGGTTGCGCCAGCTGACCGAGGAGGGTGCGCGGTGGCGCTGGCCGCACGGCGTGCCACCCAAGGTGCGCGAGCAGATCGAGCACGAACTGGCACTGATCGCGCAGCTCAAGTACGAGTCGTACTTCCTCACCGTGCAGGAGATCGTGGGCTTCGCGCGCAGCCAGGACATCCTCTGCCAGGGTCGCGGTTCGGCGGCGAATTCGGCGGTGTGCTACGCGCTGGGCGTGACCGCGGTGGATCCGGACAAGACCACCTTGCTGGTCGAACGCTTCATCTCGGCCGAGCGCGACGAGCCGCCGGACATCGACATCGACTTCGAGCACGAGCGGCGCGAGGAGGTCATCCAGCACATCTACCGCAAGTACGGTCGCGAGCGGGCGGCACTGGCCGCCACGGTGATCTGCTATCGCGGGCGCAGCGCCGTGCGCGACGTGGCGCGTGCACTTGGTTTGCCGTCGGACCAGATCGACCTGCTGTCGCGCACCTTCGCGTGGCAGGATGGCGACGACCCGGTCGAGGATCGCCTGCGCGAGCGGGGCTTCGATCCGGACAGCCCACTGCTGCGCCGCGTGCTCGTCCTGACGGCGGAGTTGCGCAATTTCCCGCGGCATCTTTCCCAGCACGTGGGCGGCTTCGTCATTTCCGACCAGCCGCTGTCGCACCTGGTGCCGGTGGAAAACGCCTCGATGCCCGACCGCACCATCATCCAGTGGGACAAGGACGACCTGGACACCATGCGCCTGCTCAAGGTCGACTGCCTGGCGCTGGGCATGCTGACCTGCATCCGCAAATGCCTGGATCTGCTGCGCACGCATCATGATCGCGACATGACCCTGGCGACGATCCCGCCGGAAGATCCGGATACCTACGGGTTGATCCAGTGTGCCGACACCATCGGCGTGTTCCAGATCGAATCGCGCGCGCAGATGGCCATGCTGCCGCGCCATCGCCCGGAGAACTTCTACGACCTGGTGATTCAGGTGGCGATCGTGCGGCCGGGTCCGATCCAGGGCGACATGGTGCACCCTTATCTGCGCCGCAAGCGCGGCGAGGAAGAGGTCACCTATCCCTCGGAGAAGCTGCGCGGCGTGTTCGAGCGCACCCTGGGTGTGCCTCTGTTCCAGGAGCAGGTGATGAAGCTGGCCATCGAGGCCGCGGATTACACGGCGGGCGAGGCGGATCAGTTGCGCCGCTCGATGGCGGCGTGGCGGCGCAATGGCGACATGGAGATCCATCGCCGGCGACTGATGGATGGCATGCTCAAGAACGGTTTCACCCCGGATTTTGCCGCGCGCCTGTTCGAGCAGATCAAGGGCTTCGGCTCCTACGGGTTTCCCGAGAGCCACGCGGCGAGCTTCGCCCTGCTGGTCTATGCCAGCTGCTGGCTGAAATGCCATTACCGCGCCGCCTTCCTGTGCGCCCTGCTCAACGCCCAGCCCATGGGTTTCTACGGGCCCAGCCAGATCGTGCAGGACGCCCAGCGCCACGGCATCAAGGTGCGGCCGGTGGACGTGCGCCACAGCGATTGGGACAACACGCTGGAATCGGATGCCGCCTCGCGTGGCGGCTATGCGCTGCGGCTGGGCTTTCGCCAGGTGCGTGGTTGCCGGCAGGAAGTGATGGAGCGTCTGGTGGTGGTGCGCAGTCAGCGCGATTTCGACGATGTGGCCGACCTGTGCGCCCGCGCCGGGCTCAATCGCCATCAGCAGGAGGCGCTGGCCGAGGCCGATGCGCTGCGTGGACTGGCTGGACACCGCCACCGGGCCCGCTGGGCCATGGCGGGCATCGAGCCGCAGCTGCCGTTGTTCGGTCATGCCAGTCCGGTCGAGGAGGCCGTGGTGCTTCCACCGCCCTCGCAGGGCGAGAACACGCTGGCAGACTATGCACGCATGGGGCTTACCCTGGGTCCGCACCCTCTGCAGCAGATCCGTCCCCGCCTGCGTGCAGCGCACTGCGTGGACTCGCGCAGCCTGCATGCCCGCCCGAACGCCAGTCACGTGCGTGCTGCCGGCCTGGTCACCCAGCGGCAGCGGCCACAGACGGCCAGCGGCGTCACCTTCATCACCATCGAAGACGAGTTCGGGCCGATCAACGTGGTGGTGTGGAGCCACGTGGCGGCGCGCCAGCGGCGCATCTTCCTGGAGTCACGCCTGCTCGCCGTGGACGGACGCTGGGAGCAGGTGGATGGGGTCAGCCACCTCATCGCCCATCGCCTGTTCGACCTGAGCGAGCTGCTGGGCTCGCTGGACAGCCGTTCGCGCGACTTCCACTGAGCGTGGCGTCATGTCGCAGGCTGCCCGGGCTGACCCGTGGCCGCTTCGCATGCGATGATGTCTGGAGCCTACTCTAGGCTTTGCTGGGGAAGCGGTTGAACCGACGCCGGACACCACGGAGATTTGCTGCATGGCTGGCTGTCGCCGCCCTGTGGCTGCTGGTGGCCGCGCCAACGCTGACCCGTGCGCTGCCCCCGGCCTGGGCCTGGCCCGACCTGGGTGCGTGGTGTACCGGGCACGGCCTGAGCGAGCACCATCCGGACGAGCCATCCCGTCCTGATGCCCCGGCCGGCCACGTCGACCAATGCGGCTACTGCGTGCTGCTTGGCCATAGTCCGTTGCTCGGTGGCGGCGCGCCCGTGCTGTGGGTCGTGGCGTGGTTGCCCTCGTTGCCGTTGCCTGCGGTCGAGTCTGCGCCCTGGCATGCGCGGCTGCTGCTCAGCACGAATCCGCGCGGTCCGCCGTCAGTCCTGCCCGCATGATGTGTGCGGGCAGCAGTCGTGCCGGATGAGCACGCTGCCGCCCTTCATCGACGACAGCCGGCATGGGTTGGAGCGTGGCGCGCGCATGCGCCGATGCCCACCCTCGTGACGGCTGTTCGGGCTTGCGCCGCGCCCGTGACGGGGCGGCGACCTACGGATTCATGGACATGTGCTCTTCCTTCTTTCGCGGTGCGGCCCTTGGCCTGCCGCTGACGCTGCTCGCTTCCTCCATCGCCCTGGCCCAGGGCGGGTCCGATGGCGACCCCCAGCAAACGACCGCGACGGACAAGCGCATCACCAGTCTCGACGCCGTCAAGGTGATCGCTGCCACCCAGCAAGGCGTGGCCCCGAGATTTCCCGGCACGTTGGCCAGCGTGCCGGCGGAGCAGGTCGAGGCCACGGTGAACGCGGTCGACGTGGAGGATGCGGCCAAGTACCTGCCCAGCATCTTCATCCGCAAGCGCAACTACGGCGATACCCAGCCGGTGCTCGCCACGCGGACCTGGGGCGTCAATTCCAGCGCGCGGACCCTGGTGTACATCGACGATATTCCGATCTCGGCGCTGATCGCCAACAACAACACCATCGGCGCGCCGCGCTGGGGCATGACCTCGCCGGAGGCGATCGACCACATCGACATGCTGTATGGGCCGTTTTCGGCGGCCTATGCCGGCAATTCGATGGGCGGGGTGATGCGCATCGTTACGCGCATTCCCGACAAGACCGAGGTCACCATCAAGCAGACCGAGGCGGTGCAGTCGTTCGACCTGTATGGCACCCACGGCAACTACAGCACCAGCCAGACCAGCCTCACGGCAAGCGGGCGCAGCGGCAGCCTGGGCTGGTTCTTCGGCGCCAATGCCGCCAACAGCTTCAGCCAGCCGCTTTCGATGATCACCGGCAGCACCACGCCCACCGGCACTGCGGGCACCATTCCGGCGCTCAACAAGCTGGGGCAGGTGGCCAACGTGTACGGTGCGGGCGGCCTGTTGCATACCCGCATGCTCGACCTCAATGGCAAGCTGGTCTACGACATCACGCCGACCTGGCGCGCCACCTACATGGTGGGTTACTGGAGCAACCACGGCCAGTCGCATACCGACACCTACCTGACCGATGCCTCCGGTAATCCCACCTATGGCAAGGTGTCCGGCTTCGCCAGCAATGTCTACCAGCTGAGCGCCCATCACCTGATGCAGGCGCTGTCGGTGAAGTCGGATACCAAGGGCGACTACGACGCCTCGTTCGTGGTCAGCCACTACGACTTCATCAAGGATCACCAGTGGTCGCCCGCCGGCGTCACCAGTGGCACGGAGGTCACCACCAATGGCCGCCTGGCCAGTTACGACGGCACCCAGTGGTCCACGGCCGATGCCACGCTGTTCTGGCGTCCGCAGGGCTACGGCGGCGCGCACGAGGTTTCGTTCGGCGCGCATGCCGACCAGTACGAGCTGGCCAACCCCACCCGGAACCTCGCCAGCTGGCAGGACCCCTCCACCGTCACCACGTTGTATGCAGCCGGCAGCGGCAAGACCCAGACGCAGGCCCTGTGGGTGCAGGACGCATGGCAGCTGACGCCCGCCTGGCTGCTCACCCTGGGTGGCCGCTATGAATGGTGGAAGGCCAGCGACGGCTTCAACTTCAGCGGCAACAAGGCGGTGCAGCAGCCCCGGGAAACCGCGGATGCGTTCTCGCCCAAGGCCACGTTGCAGTGGAGCGTGGCGCCGGACTGGCGCCTGACCGGGTCGCTGGGCCGAGCGGTTCGCTTCCCGACCGTGGGCGAGCTATACCAGCTGGTCGCCACCGGCTCCACCTACAGCGTGCCCAACCCGGACCTTAAGCCCGAGACCGTACGCAGCGGCGAGCTGGCCGTCGAGCACGCGCTGGACCAGGGCCTGCTGCGCCTCTCGCTGTTCCAGGAGAACACGAAGCAGGCGTTGATTTCGCAGACCTCGACCTTGCCCAACGTGGCGGTGCCGGTCACTTATGTCATGAACGTGGGTGAGCTGCGCAATCGTGGTGTGGAGCTGGTGGCACAGAAGGACAACGTGCTCGTCCAGGGGCTGGAGCTCTCGGGCAGCGTGACCTTCGTGGACTCCACCATCCTGTCCAACGACAGTTTCGTCAGTGCCGCAGGCACCACCTCCGAGGGCAAGCATGCGCCCTACGTGCCGCGCTGGCGGGCCACTGCCGTGGCCACCTATCGTCCCAATGCCTCCTGGGCGTTCACGCTGGCCGGGCGCTACAGCGGCAAGCAGTACTCCACGCTGGACAATACCGACAACACGCCCCATGTGTTCGGCGCGTTCGACAGCTTCCGCGTGTTCGACGTGCGCGCGCACTACCAGATCAACGACCACCTGGCCGCGTCGTTCGGTATCGACAACATCAACAATGAGAAGTACTACCTGTACCACCCGTTTCCCCAACGCACCTACGTGGCGGACCTGAAGCTCAGCCTGTGACGGAGCGGGGCGGCACCCGCCGGGTGCCGTCCTCAGTCGAGCAGGATGGGTTCGCTTCGGCCGGGCATGCGCACGTTCACGCCGCGCCCGGCGAGGCATTCGTCCATCGCGTGCATGCCGCGCTCGTACTCGCCATGCACCAGGAAAACGCCGCGCCGCGGGTGTGGCCCCAGCCATGCCAGCAGTTCGTCGCGGCCGGCGTGGGCCGAAAAGCCGTTGATGGTCCAGATGCGTGCGTTGACCGCGATATCCTCGTTGAAGATCTGCACCCGGCGCGCGCCATTGATGATGCGTCGGGCTAGCGTACCTTCGGCGGCATAGCCAACGAACACGACGCTGCTTTTCTCGCGCCATAGATTGTGGCGCAGGTGGTGACGCACGCGGCCGCCGTTGCACATGCCCGAGCCGGCCATGATGATCGCGCCGCCCTCGATGCGGTTGATCGCCATCGAGTCGCTGGTGTCACGTGAAAAGCGCAGGTTGGGCATGGAGAACGGATCCTCGTGGCGCAACACTTCGGCGAACTCCTCGTCGAAGCATTCCGGGTGGCGCCGGAACACTTCGGTGGCCGAGATGGCCATCGGCGAATCGAGGAATACCGGCGTGCGCGGCGGAATGCGTCCCTGGCGGATGCCCTGGTGCAGGTAATAAAGCACCTCCTGCGCGCGCTCGAGCGCAAAGGTGGGGATGATCACGTTGCCGCCGCGGCCAAGCGTGTAGCTCACTGCTTCGTAGAGTTCGTCGATGGAGTCGGGCAGCGCGCGGTGGTCGCGGTCGCCGTAGGTGCTTTCCATCACCACGTAGTCGGCGGGCGGCGCCGGCGTGGGATCGCGCAGGATCGGCCGCCCCGGGCTGCCGAGGTCGCCCGAAAACACGATGCTGCGCTGCTGCCCGTTGTTGTCCAGGCGCAGCTGGATGCTGGCCGAGCCCAGGATATGCCCGGCATCCTGGAATCGCGCCTCGATGCCGGGTACGACCGCCACGGGCTGGTCATAGCCCACGGGGTCGGCGAACTGGTCGAGTGCGCGGAACGCGTCATCGAGCGTGGACAGCGGTTCGGGCGGCGTGTCTCCACGGCGCCGGTCGCTGCGCGCGCTGCGGGCGGCATCTTCCTCCTGCAGGCGGGCCGCATCGAGCAGCACGATGCGCGCAAGGTCCCGGGTGGCCGACGTGGCAATGATCGGGCCGCGAAAACCCTGGCGCACGAGGCGGGGAATACGCCCGCAGTGGTCCAGGTGCGCGTGGGTCAGCAGCAGCGCATCGATGCGCGCTGGTTCGAAACCGAAAGGCTCGGTATTGGCGGCTTCCTCTTCGCGACGCCCCTGGAACATGCCGCAGTCGACCAGCACCTGGTGCTCGCCGCAGCGTATGAGGTGGCACGAGCCGGTGACCTGCTTGGCGGCGCCGTGGCAGCTGTAGAACATCTGGGGACGCATGCTTCCGGCCTCCGTGCAGTGTCGTCGATGGATGGTGGGGAAGCCGGGGTGAACGCCAGGTCGCGGTTGCGTTCAGTGCTGCATCAGCACTGGGATGGGCGAGTGCTGCAGTACCTGGCGGGTGGCGCCGCCAAGCACGCGTTCGCGCACGCGGGAATGGCCGTAGGCGCCCATGGCCAGCAGGTCTGCGCGCAGCTCGGAGGCCTCGTGCAGCAGGGCGTGGCCCGCGTCGTGCGGCGTGACGTGCAGCCGCCGGGAGGTCGGCCGGATGCCGTGTGCCGTCAGGTACTCCAGCGGGTCGAAGCGCGGCGTGTATTCCTGCTCCTCGTCGTCGCGAGGCGTGTCGCCGTCGATCAGGGTGACCTGTGAGGCCATGCGCAGCAAGGGCAGTGCGGCGTGCATGGCGCGCACCGACTCGATCGATCCGTTCCAGGCCAGTGCCACATGTGCGAAACGGGCCGGTCCGGCGCGTTCCGGTGGCAGGATGAGGCTGGGTGCCCTGCACAGCAGCAGGGCCTCGCCGAGTACGTCGAACAGTGCGCCCTCGTCCAGCAGGTTGCGCTCGATCACCACCAGGTCGTGCCAGGCGCACAGCCGGCGCAGCATGGCGGCGATGCTTGCGCGGGCAACCAGCCAGCGCGCGTGGGCCACGCCATGCTCGCGAGCGAGTACGAGGAAGGCGTCGCGATCGTCCGGATTGCATTGCGGGCGATCGACCAGCAGGGCCAGCACCGAGGCATCTTCCTCGCCTCCATGCAGCATGCGCAGTGAACTGTCGATGTAGCATCCGCTGACCCCGGCGCCAAAGCTGGCGCCGAGGCTCAGGGCCACGTGGGCCGCGGGGCTCCACGGCGTGGTGGAGGTGATCAGGGCCAGCACATCGGACGGTGCATTCATGGTTGTCACAACGCCAGGGTGTGGATGGCCTGCGACGGATCGGTCGGATCCAGTCGGCGTTCGAAGCCTAGCCGGCGCGCCAGGATGCGCATGGAGTGGTTCGAGGCGGCATCCAGCGAGATCATGCGGGTGAAGCCATGCAGGCGCGCTTCATCGATCAGCCGGCGCATGAGCAGTTCACCCAGTCCCTTGTGCTGCCAGTCGTCGGTCACCGTCACCGCACATTCGCACACCCCGGGTTCATCGGTGGCGCTGAAGCGGCTGACGCCGACTTCGACAGGACCGTCGCCGGTATCCGCCACGGCGATGAGGGCGATGCGGCTTTCGTGGTCGACATCCATCAGCTGGTCGATCAGGGCGCGGCTGGGCTGCCTGAAGTCACACAGGAAACGTTGCCGCCGCGTGCGCGGAGACAGGCTCAGCAGGAAGGCCGTCTCCAGTTCACGGTCCTGTGCCTGCAGGGGGCGGATCAACACCCGCGAACCATCATGCAGGCATTCCCAGCCAGGATCGGCAGCTATCGGTTGAGGGGCGGCGCCAGGGCCGGCGGACAAGGAAAGGAGCAGTGACATGACGACCTCCGTACGAATGACGGTGGCCAGGGTCGATAGGTTGGCCTGACGATGGCCTATCGACCGCGTGGCACCTGCTGACACTTCTAGGCCCGCCCGGCTGACGCGGATTTGATCCAAATCAATCGTGGCGGGCGTCGAATGTCGCAGGCCTCAATTGCAGACCAGCACCGGAACCTCGCTGCGCAGCAGCACCTTCTGCGTCTCGCTTCCCAGCAGCAGGCGGGTCATGCCGCGCCAGCCGTGCGAGCCCATCACGATGAGGTCGCACTGCTTGTCCTTGGCGGCCTGCACGATGGTTTCGTGGGGCTGCTCGCCGAATACCGACGAGCCCTCGAAGGGTACGCCGGCCTTGTCGGCCAGTGCGCGCACGTCGGCCAGGTAGCGTTCGGCGTTGGCCTGGGCCTCTTCGTTGTAGGCGAACTCCGTCGCGGCAAGGATGGCGCCCATGTAGGCGATGGTCTGGAACGGCGAGATCACATGGATGGCCGAGACCTTGGCCTTGCTCAGCTGGGCCAGTTCGATGGCGGTGCGCGCCGCGC
Source organism: Dyella sp. C9 (assembly GCF_003332825.1). Taxonomy (GTDB): domain Bacteria; phylum Pseudomonadota; class Gammaproteobacteria; order Xanthomonadales; family Rhodanobacteraceae; genus Dyella. Next base: position 24,031 of record NZ_QIRF01000011.1, read on the forward strand.
GGGTGGACAGTTCGGAGCCATCGATGGGGATGAGTATGTGCTTGAACATGGAGTTCCTCGTTGGATGCCGCCTTGGCGGGGAGGTGACCGGTCCTGCGGTGAAGGCAGCAAGCCTCGCGCAGGAGACGTGCAACGGCCGTCATTGCCATGGCCGCCGAACATGGATTCAGGGTAGGGGTATGGCGCCCCGGACAGGGGTCGGGGCGTCAATCCGCCGCGCGGCATCCTGCCCGGAGGGTTGGTCGTGCACGCCGCGCAAACACTCGGGCGCTACACTGCTTGCAGGCGACGCCATGGGAGGCATTCACGATGTTCCAGCGCATCCTGCTGCCGGTTGATGGTTCCGAGCACGCACTCAACGCCGTCAATACCGGTATTGCACTCGCCGCCCGCCTGCAGGCGCAGGTGTTCGCGCTGCACGTGCTGCCGCCCTTGTCGGCGGTGTCTTATGTATCGGAACTGATCCAGTCGAAGGCTTGCTACACCGATGTGGCCAGGGAGCGCGCGCAGCGCTACCTGGACGAGGTGGCTACGCGTGCAAAGGCCGTGAACGTGCCTTGCGAGGGCGAGTACGTATTCGACCTGCGTCCCTACGTGGCGATCGTCGCTGCGGCGGTCAAGCACCAGTGCGACCTCATCGTCATGGCCTCGCGTGGCACCAAGGGCTTCGAGCGCATGTTGCTCGGCAGCGAGACGCACAAGGTGATGCTCAGCTGCGATGTGCCGGTGCTGGTCTGCCACTGAGCCCGGCGGCGGGTCAGATCTGGTCGGCAGGCGGTACCAGGTGGTATTTCACCTGGATGGCGTCGAGGCGATCGCATACCCAGCCATGGTCGCCGGTACCCGCACTGGCCTGGACCTTGTCGGCCAGGCTCATGAAGGCCGCCCAGAAGTCCTCGGGCTTTTGTTTGTCGCGCACGAGGCGTGGCACGGCCGCGTCCACGGCATCCAGCATCTGGTCGAGTTCGGCGTGCGACTTGGACATGGCGCGAGCCTACTCCCGGGTGGCATGAATATCCCGCGAAAGTCTTACCCAAAGGGTCACGCTGGCTTAACGGCTGTCGAGGCAGCTTGATTGTCCCCACCGGCGAAGAGGCGGTGTCATGATGGACTGGGAACGCGAAAACGACCTGTTGTCCCGCGCCTGCGACGAGTTGCTCGAACAGAATTCGGTGTTGCAGCAGGAGATCGAGCTGCTTCGCGCCCAGCTACGCCGTCACCCGGCAGGTGAATTGCAGATCCGTGAAGCCCGTCGCCAGATGGAGGAGTGGCTGGAAGCGGCGCATGGGCATACGCCGTTTCCCACCATGGCCCGTGAGGAAGCCCGGGCCGTCTAGCCCTGCTCGATTGCCAGCATGATCTTGCCGACATGCTCGCTGCGCTCCAGTGCGCGGTGGGCCTCGGCGGCCTGTTCGAGTGGGTAGACCTGGTGGATCAGTGGCCGGCAGCGGCCTTGCGCGAGCACCGGCCATACCCGCTCATGCAGGGTGGCGGCAATGGCGGCCTTTTCCTGTGACGTGCGCGGGCGCATGGCGGAGCCGGTAATGATGGCGCGCTTGTGCATGATGCTGGCGAGATTGACCTGGTCGGCCGTGCTGCCGCCCAGGAAGCCGACCAGCAGCAGGCGGCCGTCCATCGCAAGCGCAGCCATGTTCCGCTCGAAATAGCTGGCGCCCATGATGTCCAGGATGATGTCGGCGCCATGGCCATGGGTGCGCGCCAGCACCACGTCGGCAAAAGCCTCCTGCCGATAGTCGATGGCTTCGCCACCCAGCTCGCGGATCGCGGCGCACTTGGCCGGGCTGCCGGCGGTGGCGAAGGCGCGCAAGCCAAATTCACGACAAAGCATCAGCGCGGTGGTGCCGATGCCGCTGGTGCCGCCGTGGATCAGCGCGATATCGCCGGGTGCGGCCCGCCCGAGCTGGAACAGGTTGGCCCAGACGGTGAAAAAGGTTTCCGGGATAGCCGCGGCCTGCAGCAAGGTCATGTTGGCCGGAACCGGTAGCGCCTGGCCGGCGGGCACGACGCAGTACTCGGCATAGCCACCGCCATTGGTGAGCGCGCATACCGCATCGCCCATGGCGTGGCTGTCTACGCCATCACCGAGCGCCACCACCGTGCCCGCCACCTCGAGGCCGGGCGTGGGATTGGCGCCGGGCGGGATGGGGTAATGGCCGGCGCGCTGCAAGGCGTCAGGCCGGTTGACGCCGGCCGCGGCGACCTTGATGAGCACCTCGCCGTGGCCAGGATGTGGCGTGCGCACCTGGCGGGGCTGCAGTACGCCGGGGTCGCCGTACTCCGTGATCTGGATTTCGGTCATCGTGTCGGGCAGCGGTGTCGACATGGGTGGCTCCTGGGGCTATCCGGTGGGGACGGGAGCCACATGATGACGCCGCCGGCGCCGGAACCACCAGACCAGGCTGAATGTGATGGCCGCCAACAGCAGCACGGTGGCGATGCCGGCGATCTGCAGCATGCGCGTCTGGCTGTACATCACGTAGGCGCCGGATTGGCTGTAGATGCCGTTGAAGCCCGCAAGCATGGCCGGAAGCTGTTCGAGGTCGCTCTTGCCGAGCGGCAGGGCGCGTTCGTCGGGGTGGATGCTGGAGCCCAGTGGCTCGCTCTGGCCGTGGCGGTCCAGCTCGATGTGTCCGCCGAGTATGTAGCTCAGCGGCCGGTTGCGAACGAACTCGAGCAGGCGTTGCGCACTGGCCCGGTCGGCTGCTGCATCGTCGATGATCAGTCTGCCAGGAAGGAAGAAGTCACCGGTGAACAGCAAGCCGGTCGAGCGATCGTAGTAGGAGACATGCGACGGGTAGTGTCCGGGCGTGGGAACGACGTCCACCACACGGCCGCCCAGGTCGATCTCGGCGACGTCGTCGGGCCAGTGGCGGAAACCGAACGCGTCGATCACGTGGGGCAGATCGGTCGCCGTGACGCGCGTATCCGGCAGCGCGGCAAACTGTGCATCGCCGGCGCGATGATCGAGATGGCCGTGGGTATGCACCACGAGCAGCGGCATGCGCCTGCCCTGCACCGAGGGCAGCAGTCCGGTGACGGTGGCGGCCAGTGGCACCTTGGCGGGGTCGGTCACGTCGCCGGTATCGATCAGCAGGGCGCGCGAGGAGCCGATCAGCAGGTAGACGAATGGCGCCTCGTAGGTCTGGCACAGGCCTTCGCGCAGGATGAAGGTGTGGTCGTTGTAGCGGTGGACTTGCAGCGGGCGCGTCGGGTGGGCCTTGCAATCGGTGCTGCCTGGATCCCACTTAACGTCCATCGAGCCGGGTGCCAGTTGCGCCCGCAGCGGCGGAGCCAGCCCGAAAAGCATCAGCCACAGCAGGATCAGGGGGATTCTCATGCTCGCCTCGCGGGTATCTCGGACGGGATGGCATGGCGCCGGGGCGCCATGCGGTCTGGGTCATCCGATGCGAAGGTGCGGGGCTTGGTTTAAGCGGTCGGTCCGGCGATGGCCACCCCTGTTCAGGGTTGGTTGGGTGGCATGGCCGGCGTCGACGGGTCGACGAAGGCCCTGTCCATCCGTTGGCTCAGCCAATGCGCGACATCGGCCAGGGGGCAGGCATCGCGATCGGCGCAGGGTGGCAGGCGCAGGGTGTGTTGCACCAGGCTGTCGTCCGCGCGCAGGTCGGCCTGCCGCAATGCTTCCAGCGTTGGCATCCAGCTGCTGATGCGTACGGCATAACCCTGGCGCGTGCGGAGCAGGTCGAACACCAGGGCGCCGCCAGGTGGGTAGTCGTCCGGCTGGCGTGCATCGTGCCAGTCGATATCGAGCAGGCCGCCCAGGTTGGCGAGATTGGTGTCGTGCGCCACCAGCAGCACCGCCCGCACCTTGCGTGGCACCAGTGGTGCAACGTTGGGCGTAGCGCCGGCCGCCTGCTGCAGGGTGGCGAGAATGTGCGCCAGCAGGTTGGAGCCGGCCTGCGCGGCGGCCGGCATGCTTTTCTTGGCCAGCGCGAACTGCGCGTTGTGCAGGGTGATCAGGCGACCGATGGTGGCGTTGTCGCCTGCGCCCCAGGCCACCTGTGGTGGCGGAAAGCCCTGGGCGTATTCGAGCATCAGGTTCTCGCTGAGGCTGCCGGCCTGCTTGAGCGCCCTGGCGCGCGTGGCATCGTCGTCATGCGCCGGGTCGAGCAGCAGCTTTCGCTGGTGGGCCCGTGCATCGGCCATGCAGGCCTCGCCCTGGCAGCCGAGCAACAACGATTGCAGTTCGGTCAATGCGGCCGGCGGCCACTCGGTCGGGATGGGTGCCGCACCGTCGTCATCCTTGCCGCCGTTCTTTTCGGCGAAATGAAACAGCGGGTTCGCCTGTGTCGGCTCCTGCGCGAGATAGCTGCCGGGGCAATCGGGTGACAGTCCGTGCAGCAGGGCGGCACCGCTGGCGCGATTGCGCGGCGTGCTGTCGGCGATCACCTCGATCTGGTCGCGCGTCTGGCAGCTCCCGGACCACAGGCCGTCGCGCGCGAACAATGCCCGGTAGCGCCGGCCGAGCGCGACCAGGCCCTGTTCCCCATGTTCGGTGAGCATGCCGGGCGCCACCGGCCATGCGACCCACGGGCGATTTGCATAGGGGGCCAGCTCGGCCGGTGAACCGGTGGGCGAGCGCACGCCGTGGCGCAACACCACGATGCGCGCCACCGGCGTGTCGGCCGCCTGGGCGAAACCGGTCGCCGGCAGTAGCGTCAGACCAAGGCCAAGCAGCATGCCGAGACGGATCATGCGAGGCGGCATCACAGCTTCACCGACAGGTCGAGGAACACGCCGCGCCCTGGCAGGCCGAAGAACAAGGGGGCGCCACTGACGGCCTGCGTGCCTGCGTAGCCGGTGATCTTGTGCACGTTGAACAGGTTGTTGATGTCCATGCTCACCGAGTAGCCCTTGGCGCCCCAGGGGCCGTGGTCGGAGCGGTAGCCTAGGGCGGCGTCGGTACTGAAATAGCTGCCGATCGGCTGGCTGTTGGCGAACACGATGTTGCCGTTGGCACCGGTGGTGTTGTCCACGCCATATTGGCGACCGGCGAACTTGCCCATCAGCGAGCCGAAGTAGCCGAGCGGGCTGCTGTACAGCACGCCCAGCGCAGCCGTGACCCTGGGTGTGGCCGCGACGTGCACGTCGGAGTTCTTGTAGGTGGCGCGGTTGTAGCTGGCGTTGCCGTACAGGCTCAACGTCTGCGTCAGTGCGTAGGTGGCCTCGGCTTCGGCGCCCTTGTAGATCGCGCCGCCAGCATTGATGTAGGCGTTCTCGTTGCCGTTGGATGTGGCGACCTGGGTTTCCGCCAGGTAGTTGCTGAAGTTGATGTAATAGACGTCGGCGCCGAAGGTGAACTGGCGCGTGGCGTAGGCCGTGCCCAGCTGGTAGTTGGTGGTCTGCTCGGGCGACAAGGGCTTGGAGCCGTTCACCTCGATCACGTCGATCGGGGGTGCCAGAAAGCCCTTGGCCACCTGGGCATAGGCGCTCCATTGGTCGCTCAGCTTCTCATGCGCGCTCAGCGAGGGCAGGGTGGCATGGTAGGTTGCCTCGGCATACGAAGGCGTGGGTGGCGACACCTTGTTGAGCAGCGCGTTGAGCTGGCGAGTCACTTCGGAATAGCGCACGCCGGGGCTCAGCGTGAAGCTGTCGGTGATGTTCCAGTCGTACTGCACGTACGGCTGCACGGTGTCGGTGCGGTCATTGAACTGATAGTTGTAGAGCGGGCCGTACTTGGTGCCGCTCTGCTGGCCGGTGGTGAGGTCCAGCGGATACTGGTAACGCGCATCGAGGTTGCGCTCCAGCCAAACGCCGGTCTGGAACTCACCGGGGCCGAGCTCTCGCGCCAGTCGCAGCACGTCGCCAAAAGCATGGAAGCCCGAGTCGGACAGTTTGCCCGGCACGTCGGCGGCTACTTTCTTCAGCTTCTTGCCCTTGGCGTCGTAGAACGTCACCCCATTGTCCAGCGGATTGTTGTCGCTGGCATCGCTGGTCTTGCGCGCCCAGTGGTCGAAGGTATTGAGATAGACCTTGTTGTCCACGTCCCAGTCGCCCAGCTTGCTGGTCAGGCCCAGGTAAGTGAAGCTCGAATAGTAGGCTGCGTTGTTGTAGCCCTTGTAGGACTGCAGGTCCGGGTTGTCGGTAAGCCCGTAGCGCCAGCCGTACTCGGCGATCTCCTGCTTGGTGGCGCCCTGCACGGTGTTCTGGTGTTCGCGGTTGTAGCTGGTGACGAAGGTCAGTTCGGTCGCCTCGCCGAGCTGGGTGATGGTCTTGATGAAAACGTGCTCGCGGCGATCATCGGTGCCCTTGAGGTAAGTGTCGCTGGACTCCTTGGAGATGTCCGCGAACAGACGCGTGTGCTCGCCGATTTGCTCGTCCGCACTGACGCCGCCTGCGCGCGTATTCCAGCTGCCAATGGTGAAGTAGGGCGTGATGCCTGGCGTGTCGCTGGGTTCGCGCGAGCGCAGCGCCACGGTGCCGCCGAAGGTCGCGTTGCCGATGGTGGCTCCGCCGCCCGGGCCGCGGTCGATTTCAGCCTGGCCCAGTACGTGGTTGTTGAAGTAAGCGGATGTGGTGTGGTGCAGGTCGCTGGCATCACCGAACGGGATGCCGTCGAAGGTGATGTTGAATTGCCCATCCTGGAAGCCGCGGATGCTGATGCCCTCGTTCTTGCCCAGGCCGGGACCCTCCGGCGAGGTGACGGTGACGCTCGGGGCGTACTTGATGATGTCGTCGAAATTGGCGTTGAAGCGCAGGCCGTCGCGAATGAAGCGTTCGTCGATCACTGAGGTCGGCTGCACTGCATCGAGGGGAGCCGCGCTGGGTGCCAGCGTATCCACCGCATTGGCGTGCACGCTGATGGGCGCCAGGTCACGGGTGCCGTCATTCGTGCTGATCGGCGGCAGGCCGCGCGACGCCGTCGCGTCCGCGGCCGCCGCGTTTCCCGTGGCGGCCTCGCGCACGATGGTGACCGTGGTCGGGGTGACGAAGCGGTAGCCCAGGCCGGTGCCCTTCAGCAGCTGTGCCAGCTGCTGCCTGGCATCCAGTCCGGCGGCGGTGCCGCTGCTACGCAGGCTGTCGGCGATGTCGGCGCCGTAGACGATCTGCAGCCCGCTGCTGCGCGAGAACTGGTCGAGCGCCTGAGTCAGCGGCATCGGCGCGATGGCCGGGGCGGGCGAAGTGCCCTGGGCTGCCAGGAGGGGCGAGAGGGTGCTGCCGAGCAGCAGCGCGATCTGGAGGGGAAGCAGTTTCCGCATGGTGCATCTGGCCTTCGATAGAGGATGGTCGGACGGCGACAGCAATCGCTTGTCGCCGTGGCATGACCCTCTACGAGTGCGCGGCGCCTGCGGCGGGTACCGCTTTCTTCGTGAATTTTTTCTTACAGCCGGGCCGAGTGCGTGGCCGTGTGCGTGGCGTCGACCACGCGAATGTCGTCGTTGCCCCGGATCACCTGCACGTTGGGCAGCGTGCGCAGGTAGGCGATGAACGCCTCCATGTCGCGCGAATGAAAGCGGCCGGAGATGCGCGTGGCGCCGATGCGGGCATCCTCGATGCGCAGCGGGTAGCTGCTGTAGGCATTGAAGCGCCGTGCCACCTCGGCCACGCTGGCGCGCTCGAAGCGGATGTCGGCAGGCAGCCATGCGGTGCTGCCGGCCAGGTCGGCCTTGGGGTCGACCAGATCCAGCGAACCGTCGCGGTGCGTGATCGCCTGTTGACCCGCGGTGAGGTCGGCCAGCAGCAGGGGTAGGGTGTCGTTCGCCTGGCTCAGCTGGACGCGTCCACTGATGACGGTGACACGTGCGCCGTCGTCGTCGCCGCGATGGACGTCGAACACCGTGCCGATGTCGCGCAGCTCATTGGCCCCTGCACGCACGAGCAACGGGCGCGCGGGGTCGTGGCCGGCATCGAACAGCGCGCCGCCTTGCAGGACATCGATCCTGCGGTTGCGGTTGTCGAAGCTCACCGCCACCAGGCTGCCGCGATCCAGCTGTACCTCGGTCCCGTCGGGCAGGGATACGGCGCGCAGCGCGTCCGGTGATGTCGCGTAGATATCCCATGCATGCAGCGGTGCGCCGACTTGGGCGCTGGCGCCGAGCAGCAGTACCACCGCGGCCGCGGCGGCCTGGGCGAGCACTGCGCGCCACGGACGGCGGAGTGGCTCGATGGGCGTGGAGCGGGGCTCCTGGCCGCGGTGCAGTTCAATGACCGGGCTTTCGCGCACGGCCAGTTCGCAAAGCTGGTCGCCGCTCAGGGGGTCCAGGGCGCTGGCGGCGGCAAGGTCCCCGTGCAAGCGGGCGATGGCGAGATATTCAGTGACGTGCAGAGGTGATTGGCGCAGCCACGCCAGGAACTGTTCCTGCTGCCCCGGGTCGAGGCCGTCGTGCTGGTCGAGATACCAGGTGGCAGCCTGTTCGGTGGCGCGGCGCTGGCGCTCGGCGGCTTCGCGGTGGCGGGCGAACTCAGTCATAGCGGGCCATCCCGCTGCGGCAGGCTGCCAGGGCTTTGACGATGTACTTCTTGACCATGTGGGTGGATATGTCGAGCCGTTCGCCGATTTCGCGATAACCGAGTTCGTCGCGGTAATGCATCACCAGGACCGCTCGGCATTTGGGCGTCAGTCGCCCGATGATCTCTGCCAGGCGCTGCCGGCGCAGATTGCGATCGACGCCCGCCGCTGCATCGCAGGGCGTGGCCAGTCGCTCGATCACTTCCTCCAGCTCGTCGCTGCCCAGCGGATGGCGCTGCCGTCGCGCGGCATGCTCCTTCAGCAGGTTGGCCGCCACGGTGAACAGGTAGGCCTCGGGGTTCTGGATCGCCTCGCCACTGCCGCGGTCGGTGCGCAACAGGCGCAAATACAGCTCTTGCACGAGATCCTGCGCGTCCCAGGCGTGGGCCGTGCGCCGGAGGAAATAGCGGTTGAGCGTGTCGTGCTGTTCATGGAACAGCCGCGCCAGCCCCGAGGTGGAATCGACGGTCACGTGCACTCGCATCGCCGTCGACGTGGGTCGTCGGCAGGATGTCCAGGGCCTTCCGAAGCTAGCGGCGTTTTGTGACGGTTGTGTGAAGGCGGCTTAGCGAATCGCGGTGCCGCCCGGAGTTCCGCCAGCGGCGCGCAGCGAATCATGCAGCAGCAGGGTGACGACAAGCGTTCCCTCGTGCTCGCGCAGGTGCAGCTGGCCGCCATAGATCTGCGCGCGATCGCGAATGGAGGCGATGCCCAGGCCGCTGGCTCCAAGCAGGCTCATGGCCTGCCGCCACGGCTCAGGCGCGAGGTCGGGTCCCGCAGGGGCGGTGGCATGCATCCCGCTGAGGCGCATCACGACCCAGCGCTTCCCCCGGGTATGACCGCCCCTGAGTTGCAGTTGGACGTGTTGCATCGGACCCTGCGACAGGACGTGTACCAGCGCCTCGCAGGCCAGGCGATACAGCGCCATATGTACATCGGGCGCGAGCTGGCTCAGTCCGCGCCCGGTGAGTTCGCACTGGTAGCTGGCGCCGCTGGCGTGGATGGCCTGCGCGAAGGGGCCGTCGCGAAGCGTGGCCGGCACGCCGCGCTCACGCCAGCCGCGTGGATACAGTGCATTGGCGAGTCGGTGCATTTCATGTTGCGCCATGGCCGCCTGGTGCTTGTAAGTGCGCTCTTCGCTCGGGGGGAGTGCGTGGCGCAGGCGCTCGAGCAGGCGCTGATGGTTGTCAAGGATGCTGCGGCCGATGCGTTCGAGTGCGTCGGCCGCCTGGCGCAGGCGCAGCTCCTCCAGGTACATGCCCTGCTGCGCCAATTGAAAGCCGCGCAACGTGTCGGAGTGATCGGCCTGGGTCGAGTGGTCCTGGTGGGCTATGCGCGAACCGAGCAGCAGCAGGGTGCTGGCGGCAAAGGCGATCAGCGCTTGTGCCTGGATGACGCCGGGGTCCTGCAGGACCGATGAAGTGAAGGTTACGGCCAGGCTGGCCAGGCTGCCGCCGATGGCGGCGCCTGGCCAACCGTGGCGTGAGGTCAGCCATACGACGGGCAGGAACATGGCTATGCGAAACACCTGCATGCCATCGCCCTGACTACTGAATGCCAGGCTCAGCAGCACGAGCAGCGGCACGAGGCCGCCGATGACGCAGTCCCGCAGCAGTCCGCTGTTCCATGCGGGTGCGCTGGGTGGCTTCAACAGCCACAGATAGGCCGCCATCACTGTCGGAACCACTGTGAGTGCACCGAGGTAATCGCCAAGAACGAAGCCAAGCAGGATGCGCATATCGATGGCCGTCGCCATGCCTATCGATGGTGTTTGCGCGGAGGTCAGCACGATGGCGTCGTCCAGCGACATCAGTAAGGCGCCGGCCAGCATCAAGCCCAATAGCGACGGCATGTCGAGTCTGCCGTCACTGCGAAACAGGCGGCCATGGCGCCGCGCGAGGGCGACCAGGATTGCCAGGGGTGCCATCGGTGGCATGGTTGACGCGAGCGCCCAGCGCCATCCGAAGGTGTCGGCGTTGCTCCATGCATAGCCGGCGAGTGGCAGGCTTTCGCCCAGGATCAGCGCAGGCCAGTACCGGTAAGGTGCAAGCAGCAGGCAGGCCATGCGCAGTCCAGCGGCAAGGCTCAAGTGGGAGGAGGGCATTCCGCGCAGCATGGCGTTGGCGATCGCGTAGGACATGCAGGCAAAAAGATGGCGGCCCCAATGGCGATGCCAGGTCGCTTTCTCCATCGTGTTTCTTCCCCCATCGGTTGCGCGGTTTCGTGGCTGTGTGGCCGCGGGAACCATGGGCGACCGGCATCGGGTCGCGCTCGTGTGTGGCATGCCATTCATGCCTTCGATCATCCGGATCGCTCGGCGTGGGCTACATTTTCTTATCGAGCCGGGATGTCCGGCCCGTGTCAATCGTAACGGCTGGCGCTTGCCGGGTGGGTGGTGACCCTCGCGTGGGGCCGCGTTGCGAAGGAGTGCGGTTGTTTCACGCTGCCTGTGCGCGATCGCTGCTGATCTCCACGCCCTCGCGCATGGCGCGGGTTACCGGCGTGTTGGCCACCACCTCCAGCAATCGATGCCATTGCTCTTCGCTCAAGGGTTGGTCGGAGTACAGCGTGCGATGCACGTGCAACCTGTCGTTTTCGTCGCGCGTCAATTCGAGTTCGGCACGGAACTCGCCCAGGTTCCAGCCCTTGTGCTGCGCATACATGCGAAGCGTGATCGCGGTGCAGGCGGCGAGCGAGGCCAGGTAATAGTCGAATGGCGCCGGAGCCGCGCCCTGGCCGCCGAGCTTGACGGGTTCGTCGGTATCCAGGGCGTAATGGCCGGCCTGGATGTGGTGCAGGTAATTGCTGTCGGTCGAGACGACGGCGGCGGATGCGATGCGTGGCATGGGCGTTCCCTCGAATGGCAAGCATGGGGTTGCAGCCTAGAGGGCGTTGTCCCGATCGCCAAGCCCACCCCGGTCAATCGGCCCGGTTGCAATTGGACAAAGGTAGAGGGTGTGTAGGCCCATTGTCGCCGTGCTGCGCGATGCGTCTCAGGCGATGGAGCGATATAATTGGTCTCCGTGCACACTCCCCGTTTCATGCCTGGCTGCCCAAGGCCCGGCGACGCCACTCTCCGCCCGTCTTGCGCGCCTGTCGGCAGCGCACACCGGGGTGGCAAGCCTCGCTGCCTGCTCACGCCGGCCCGCCTTCCATTCGGATGATCCCCATCATGCGTTCTACCGCACTCTCCGCCACCATTGCGTTTTGCCTGGTCCTCACTGGTTGCGTGACCAGTCGTGGCCTGCACACCACGGGCACCATGACCGACCCCGACAAGCTGGCGTCCGAGCGCAGCCTGGCGGATACCCGGCTCAGCCCGGCCGCGTGGCCGGCGCAGGATTGGTGGGTGGGCTACAACGATCCGCAGCTCACCGCGCTGATCGAAGAGGCGCTGAAGAACAACCCGAGCCTGGACCAGGCCCAGGCGCGCGCCCGCCAGGCGCAGGCGGTGGCGGAAAGCGTGAATGCCGGGCGCATGCCGCAGGTGGAGGCCAATGCCTCGATCACCGGGGCGTACCTGTCGAAGAAGAACCCGATCTATCCCGAGTACGTGCTGGGCACGTTTGCGTGGAGCAAGTCGATCGGCACCGGGTTCTCCTGGGATCTGGACCTGTGGGGAGGCAAGCGTGCCGCATGGGAGGGCGCGCTGGGCCGCAGTCGTGCAGCCGAGATCGACGTGCACGCCGCGCGTATCGAACTGTCGGTGAACGTGGCCCGCGCTTATGTGCGCCTGGGTTATGCATTTGCCGAAAAGGATGTGGCCGAGCAGGAGCTCGCGCGCGCCACGAGCACGCTCGATGTCACCCGCAAGCTGGTGGCGGGCGGGCTCGATACCCCGCAGCAGGAACACCTGGCCGACTCGCAGGTGGCGGGCGCCGAGCAGCAGAAGGTGGCCGCCGACCGCGCCATTGATGCCGCGCGCAGCAGCCTCTCCGTGTTGCTGGGCGCAGGCCCGGATCGCGGCCTTGCCATCGAACGTCCGCACATGGCGGATCTTGGCCCGGCGGTGCTGCCGGACAAGCTGCCGGTCGACCTGATCGGCCGGCGCGCCGACCTGGTGGCGGCGCGGTGGGAAATCGAGGCGGCCAACAAGGACATCAAGGCGGCCAAGACCGAATTCCTGCCGAACATCAGCCTGTCGGCGATTGCCGGCTTCATAGCGGTGGGCGGCAGCACCAATGTGCTGCAGCTGCCGGCGCGCAACTACGCGTTTGGTCCCGCGCTCAGCCTGCCGTTGTTCGACGGTGGCCGCCGACGCGCCGAACTCACGGTGGCCGATGCCGAATACGACGCCATGGTGGCGCGCTACAACGGCCTGCTGATCGCTGCGCTCAACGATGTTTCCGACCAGGTGTCGGCGCTCAACTCGGTGCGCCAGCAGATCGTGCTGGAGCAGCGTTCGGTGGATGATGCGCAGAAGAGCTGGGACGATGCGATGAAAGCCTATCGCGGCGGCCTCAAGGGTCCGCTGACGCCGCTCACCAGCCGCCAGCAACTGCTTACGGCCCAGCAACGCCTGGCAGCCCTGCAGAGCGAACAGGCGGACATTTCCGTGCGCCTGATCGAGTCGCTGGGCGGCGGTTTCGATGGCAGTGCCGATGTGGCGCAAATCGAGTCGGCCGGCGACAAGCAGGCCGCGGCGGCCAAGGACAGCCCGCGCTGATATTCAAGGGAATGCATGAAATTCGAGCTGCAGGAGATCGACCAGCCCACCGGGGCTGACCGCGAAGCCATCGCTACGCCGCTGCGTGCGTACAACCGCAGCCAGGTGCCCGATCTGGACATTCGTCCGCTGGTGATTGCCTTGCGCGACGAGCAGGGTGCGACCATCGGCGGCCTGTGGGGCGAAACCGCTCTGGACTGGCTGCACGTGGATCTGCTGGCGGTGCCCCAGTCCCTGCGTGGCCAGGACGTGGGCACGGCGATGATGCAGCAGGCCGAGTCCATCGCCCGGGCCCGCGGCTGCGTTGGCGCGTGGCTTGACACCTTTGCGTTTCAGGCACGCGGGTTCTACGAAAAGCTCGGTTATTCGGTGTTCGGCGAAATTCCCGATCACCCGCGCGGCGGTGCGCGCTACTTCCTGCGCAAGCGCTTCTGAGCAGGGCCCGGCGCCTCGCTGAACGAGGCATCCCGGGGCCTGTCGCGGCACTGGAATCATCGGTGCCCGCCCATATCTCGTAAGGCTGGCGGCCCATCGAGGGCCGTCGTGCGTCGCAAGGCGCAATGATCCGGAGGTGGGCATGGCAACCGGCTGGGCTGGCGATGGCGCCGTACAAGACCAGATCGACGCGACCGTCGATGACGCGGTCAAGCGTGCGCGCAGCCGGCTGAAGCAGGGTCCGGGCCTCACGCACTGCGAGGAATGTGACGCCCTCATCCCCGAGGCGCGCCGGGTGGCGGTGCCGGGTGTGCGGCTGTGCGTGGCCTGCCAGGCCGCACACGATCGCGAGGAAGCCGCATTCAGTGGCTACAACCGTCGCGGCAGCAAGGACAGCCAGCTGCGCTGAGCCGCGTTTGGGTGCAGCCAGGCATAACCGCGCCCAACCACGGGTCGTCTTGCTATTGACGGGCCCGCGGTGCTGGAGCGAAGGTTTCGCATTCCGTCGTCATAGAGTGCGCCTTCGCATGATTCCGTTCGACTGCCGTGTCCCGTTCCTGTCGCCCCGCCATGCCGGGGTGCGCCGATGAGTGGCCGGCTGAGTCCGCTGGCCGGCAAGCAGGCGCCCGAGGCACAGCTGGTGGATGTGCAGCGCCTGCGCGACGCCTACGTGGATCTTCGCCCCGATCCGGCTGTGCCCGGCCAGCGTGTTTCGTTCGGCACGTCAGGCCATCGCGGCAGCTCGTTCGACCGCAGCTTCAACGAGTGGCATGTGCTGGCGATTACCCAGGCGATCTGCGAGTACCGCGCCCAGCAGGGTATCGACGGCCCGCTCTACATCGGCATCGACAGTCACGCCTTGTCGCAGCCGGCGTTCGAAAGCGCGCTGGAGGTGCTGGCCGCCAACGGGGTGCAGGCGCTCATCGCCAAGGGGGGCGAGTACACGCCCACGCCGGCGATCTCGCACGCCATCCTCACCTACAACCGAGGGCGCACGGCCGGGCTGGCCGATGGCATCGTGGTGACGCCGTCGCACAACCCGCCCGATGGCGGCGGGTTCAAGTACAACCCGCCCAATGGCGGCCCGGCCGATACCGATGTCACCGGCTGGATCCAGAAGCGCGCGAATGCGCTGATCGAAGGCGGCCTGCGCGAAGTGCGACGCGTGCCCTATGCGCAGGCGCTGCGTGCGTCCACCACGCACGAGCACGATTTCATCGCTGCCTACGTGGCCGACCTTGCCAACGTGATCGACTTTGACGCCATCCGCGGCAGCGGCGTGCACCTGGGCGTGGATCCGCTCGGTGGCGCCGGAGTGCACTACTGGGCGCCGATCGCGGAACGCTACGGCATCGACCTCACCGTGGTCAGCGACGTGGTCGATCCGACCTTCCGCTTCATGAGCGTGGACTGGGACGGCAAGATCCGCATGGATCCATCCTCCTCGCATGCCATGCAGCGCTTGATCGGCCTGAAGGACCACTACGACGTGGCCTTTGCCTGCGACACCGACCATGACCGCCACGGCATCGTCACGCGCAGCAGTGGCCTGATGCTGCCCAACCATTACCTGTCGGTGATGGTGGATTACCTGTATCGCCATCGCCCGGAGTGGCGCGGCGACGCGGCCGTGGGCAAGACCCTGGTCAGCACGGCGCTGATCGACCGCGTGGCCAAGCGCCTGGGGCGGCGGTTGTACGAAGTGCCGGTGGGCTTCAAGTGGTTCGTCGACGGCCTGTTCGACGGTTCGCTGGGTTTCGGCGGAGAGGAAAGCGCGGGTGCCTCGTTCCTGCGCCGCGACGGCGGCGTGTGGAGCACCGACAAGGACGGCATTGCCGCTGCGCTGCTGTCGGCCGAGATCACCGCGCGCGCCGATCGCGATCCGGGTGAGCTGTATCGCGAGCTGTCATCCGCACTGGGTCAGCCGTTGTCCGAGCGCGTCGATGCGCCGGCCAATGGCGAGCAGAAGGCGAAGCTGTCCAAGCTGTCGCCGCAGCAGGTGAAGAGCACCGAGCTGGCTGGCGAGAAGATCGAGGTGGTGCTGGATCGCGCACCCGGCAATGGAGCCGCGATTGGCGGCATCAAGGTGGCGTCGGCCCATGGCTGGTTCGCGGCGCGTCCGTCGGGCACCGAGGACATCTACAAGATCTACGCCGAAAGCTTCAAGGACGAGGCGCACCTGCAGCGACTGCTCGAAGAGGCCCAGGCCATGGTCGACGGGGCGCTCAACGCCTCCTGAGCCTGCGCCCTCCCGTTGGCGGCGGCGCCAACGGGAGGGCATGCGCGAAGGCGACGGAGCAGCGGTCGCGTCCGTCGCCTGTGCCAATCACACCGGCGGCGGATTGCGCTCGGCGAAGCCGCGCTGGTGCCAGTACGGATACACCGGAGGCAACTCGCTGGCCTTGTCCAGCTTGGCCACCTGTTCCTTGGTGAGGCTCCAGCCCACCGCGCCCAGGTTCTGCTGCAGCTGTTCCTCGTTGCGTGCGCCGATCACCACGGTCGACACGGTGGGGCGTTGCAGCAGCCAGTTCAGCGCGATCTGCGGCACGCTCTTGCCGGTTTCCCGGGCTACCTCGTCCAGCGCATCCACTACGCGGTAGAGGTATTCGTTGTCCACCTGCGGGCCAATGTCGCCGGTCTTGTGCAGGCGGCTGGTGGCCGGCAGCGGCGCACCGCGGCGCAACTTGCCGGTGAGGCGGCCCCAGCCCAGCGGACTCCACACCACGGCGCCCACGCCCTGGTCGAGGCCGAGCGGCATCAGCTCCCACTCGTAGTCACGGCCGATCAACGAGTAGTAGGTCTGGTTGGCCACGTAGCGCGGATAACCGTAGCGGTCGGCGACGGCCTGCGACTTCATCAGGTGCCAGCCGGAGAAGTTGGACACACCGGTGTAGCGGATCTTGCCTGCGCGCACCAGGTCGTCCAGCGTGGAGAGCGTCTCTTCCACCGGCGTCATGGCGTCGAAGCCGTGCAGCTGGAACAGGTCGATGTAATCGGTGCCCAGGCGCTTGAGTGCTGCATCGCAGGCCTTCAACAGGTGATAGCGCGAGGACCCCACGTCATTGGCGTCCTCTCCAGCGCGGAAGGTGGCCTTGGTGGAGATCAGCACACGGTCGCGGCGACCCTTGATGGCCTCGCCGAGTACCGATTCGGCCTCGCCGTCGGAGTAGATGTCGGCGCTGTCGAACATGGTGAGGCCGGCATCCAGGCAGATGTCGACCAGCCGCCTGGCTTCCGCCACGCCGGTGTTGCCCCATGCGCTGAACAGCTCGCCCTTGCCGCCGAAGGTGCCGGTGCCAAAGCTCAGTACGGGTACCTTGAACCCGGATGCGCCCAATTGCCGATATTCCATGGGAAGCCCTCTGCTGGTGTCGGAAAACCTCTTCATGGGGTTGACTTGTCACGATCCAAGGCGTTGACGGCTGGTCATCGCCGATGCCGGGGCCATGAGTCGACATGACGATCATGGCCACGTCCAGCCGGGTAACCAGAACGCCACCTGCGGGTCACACGATTGCACCAGGCGCCTAGTTGACTGGCAGGGTCGGCGCGGGCGGCAAGGCGGCCTGCGCGCAACACGAGAACGGAAGGGTCTGCCATGACAACCGTGCTGGTTGGTCTGCTTGCTGCAGGTACGCTCGTCGCCGAAATTGCCATTGCCCATCACCTGGAGCAACGCTGGCTGCTGGCCCGCATGCGCCAGCAGCCTCCATCGGATTGACCGGCCCTGACGCCCTAGCGATCCACGCGTTTTTGCAGGTGCTCGGGATAACGCGCGCCCTGTACCGGAATGCGTGCCACCGCCGCCTCGATGTCCGCGAGATCCTGTCCGCCGAGGACGATGGCGGCTGCCCCGAGGTTCTCCTTCAGGCGATGCAGTTTGGTGGTGCCGGGAATCGGCACGATCCACGGCTTGCGGGCCAGCAGCCAGGCCAGCGCGATCTGGGCGGGCGTGGCGTGATGGCTTGTGGCGATACCGCCGAGCAGGTCGACCAGTGCCTGGTTGGCCTTGCGTGCCTCCTGCGAGAAGCGCGGCACGATATTGCGGAAGTCGGTCGCGTCGAAGGTGGTCTGTTCGCTGATGGCGCCGGTGAGGAAGCCCTTGCCCAGCGGGCTGAAGGGCACGAAGCCGATGCCCAGCTCCTCGAGCGTTGGCAGGATCTCGGCCTCCGGCTCGCGCCACCACAGCGAATACTCGCTCTGCAGTGCGGTGACGGGCTGGATGGCGTGCGCGCGCCGTATGGACTGCGGGCCGGCTTCGGACAGTCCGAAGTGCTTCACCTTGCCCTCGCGGATGAGGTCGGCAACGGTGCCGGCGACATCCTCGATGGGCACGTTCGGGTCGACGCGATGCTGGTAGAACAAGTCGATGCGATCGGTGCGGAGGCGCCGGAGCGAGGCGTCGGCCACGCTGCGGATGCGTTCAGGGCGGCTGTCCAATCCCTTCTGCGCGTCACCGTCGAGGAAGCCGAACTTGGTGGCGATCACCACCTGGTCGCGCATGGGGGCCAGGGCCTCACCGAGCAGTTCCTCATTAGTGAAGGGGCCATAAGCTTCCGCGGTATCGAAAAAGGTCACGCCCTGGTCGAACGCCGAGCGGATCAGTGCCACGGCCTGCTGCTTTTCCGTGGCGGGGCCATATCCGAAGCTGAGGCCCATGCAGCCCAGTCCGAGGGCCGAGACTTCGAGGCCACTGCGGCCAAGTGTGCGTGTTTGCATGTCGGGTGATTCCAGTGGAGGGGCGCGTCGATCAGGCTGGGGCGTCAGATGCCGGCCTCATCGAACACCCGTTGCGCAATGCTGATGGCCGAACTCGCGCACGGCCAGCCCGCATAGAAGGCCAGGTGGGTGATGACCTCGGCCAGTTCATCCCGCGTGATGCCGTTGTCCAGCGCCTTCTTCAGGTGGAATGGCAGCTCGTTGATGCGATACAGCGAAATCAGGCTGGCCACGGTGATCAGGCTGCGGTCGCGTGGCGAGAGGCCCGGGCGCTCCCACACTTCGCCGAACAACACGTGCTGGGTGTAGTCGGCCAGCGCCGGGGCCACGCGGGCAAACGGGTGTTCCGCGGGCGTGCTTGATGCGGTCATGAGTGGACTCCGTGGTGGCAGGTTCATCAGGCGAGCTTGCGACCCTCGACCGGATAGGCCGGGTCGGTGTAGCCGGGTGTCGAGGCATGGCCCGGGGGCACCAGCGAGTTGACGAGGTTCTCGTCGTCCTCGTTGGGCTGGAATGCCAGCGCATCCATGTAGCTGTCCCACTGCGCCTCGGTGCGCGGGCCGGTGATGGCGGCACTGACCAGCGGGTTGCGCAGTACCCAGGCGATCGCAAAGGCCACCGACGTGGTTCCGCGTGCGGCGGCATGTGCGGCAAGTGCCTGCGCGATCTTCAGCGACTCCGGGCGCCACTCGGTCTGCTGGATGCGACGGTCGCCGCGGCCGGCGCGGCTGTCGGCCGGCGGCGGGGCGTCCACCGCATACTTGCCGCTCAGCACGCCACGGGCCAATGGGCTGTAAGGCACGACGCCAAGGCCGTAGTAGCCGGCCGCGGGCAGCTGCTCCACCTCGGCGGTACGGTCAACGATGTTGTACAGCGGCTGGCTCACCACGGGGCGCTCCATGCCCAGCTGGTCGGCGATGCGGCACACCTCGCCAATGCGCCATCCGCGGAAATTGGAGAGGCCGAAGTAACGCAGCTTGCCCTGGCGGATCAGGTCGCCGATGGCGCGCACGCCTTCCTCCAGTGGGGCGTCGAGCACCGTGCGATGAAAGTAGAGGATGTCGATGTAATCGGTTCCCAGCCGCTTCAGGCTGGCATCGACCGCCTGGTAGATCCACTTGCGCGACTGGCCCTGGCCGTTGGGTCCCTGGCCGGCGGGGTGGCTGAACTTGGTGGCGATCACCCAATGGTCGCGCTGCGCCTGCAGAGCGCGACCGACCACTTCCTCCGAGCGGCCCGCGTGATAAACGTCCGCGGTGTCGATGAAATTGATGCCTTGTTCACGGGCCTTGTCGATGATGCGCTGCGCGGTGGCTTCGTCGGTCTCGCCGCCGAACATCATGGTGCCCAGGCACAAGGGGGATACCTTCAGGGCGCTGCGCCCGAGATACCGGTAATCCATGGGATTCTCCGTGGGAACGGGCAGGGTCGGCCGATGGCCTGCCTGCAGTCGTGAAAGTGTGGCGCGCGCCGCGTGGAGGCGCGGCGAAGCTGGCCGCCCGGGGCTGGCCAGGAGTGTCGGCAGCCATGCTAAGGCGGCAGCCGCCGGTGATTAAGCGCCCGATCCTGATTGAGGCCATGAGCCTCATTCATCAATGACCGCGCGGGACCGGTCAGGGCCGATAGCGCAGTGCGTCCACCAGCAGGGACATGGCGCGCGACGACTGCCGCCGGCTCGGGTAGTACAGGTGATAGCCCTGGAAGGTCGGCGACCAGTCCTTGAGTATCTGCACCAGGCGCCCTTTGGCGACATGCTCGCGCACGATGTCCTCGGGCACGAAGGCCAGGCCCAGGCCGGCGAGGGCAGCATGCAGCATCTGCGAAATGCTGTTGAGCACCAGCTGTCCTTCGATCCGCACTTTCAGTTCGCGCCGGCCTTTCTCGAACTCCCAGGCATAGACGCCGCCATGGGTGGGCAGGCGCAGGCCGATGCAGTTGTGCGTCGTCAGCTCGTGCGGCGTCCTGGGTGTTGCCCGGCTGGCGAAACAGGATGGCGCGCCGACCACGGCCATCGGCATGTCGGGGGCAATGCGCACGGCGATCATGTCCTTGGCCACCTGGTCGCCCGGTCGCACGCCCGCGTCGTAGCGTTGCGCCACGATGTCGGTGAGGCCGTAGTCGATGGCGATCTCGACCCTGATGTCCGGGTACTGGGGCAGCAGCGTCGCGAGCCTTGGCCACAACACGGTATCGGCCGCGTGCTCGGTGGCGGTGATGCGAAGGGTGCCTGCGGGTTTGTCGCGCAGCTCGGCCACAGCGGCCACTTCCGCCTCGATCTCGTCGATGCGTGGCGAGATGTATTGCAGCAGGCGCTCGCCGGCCTCGGTGGGTGCAACGCTACGCGTGGTGCGGGTGAGCAGCCGTACGCCGAGTCGCGTTTCCAGTGCGCGCAGCGTATGGCTGAGCGCCGACTGGGAAACGCCCAGCCTGGCGGCTGCGCGAGTGAAGCTTTGCTCGCGTGCCACGGCGACGAATGCCAGCAGGTCATTGAAGTTCTCGCGCGCCACAAGGCCCCCGGTTGTGCCGGAATGAAAGACTTGAGCCCATTATCTTCTGTCAATGAACTGGGCGCGAAGCGGGTGCTCCACAGTGATCGGTCGAATCCCATCCCCGAGGGGCGCGGCGCATAGACATTCCACTAGGGCGAACATGACGCGACGGCAGGTGGAGCCACGCTTTGCCGGGCAAAGGCTTTCCGGGCAGTGTGCTGTGGCGAGTGAAGCGCCCGGCGGGGGAGCCGGGTGCTGGGGTCACAACTTGGAGCCGCCGTCCACGCGGAGCGTGTCGCCGGTGATCCAGCGGGCATCGTCGGAGGCAAGAAAGGCCACGGCACCGGCGATGTCGTCCGGCTTCGCGATGCGCTTGAGGGCCTGCATGCCGAGCGTGACGTCGCGGCCGGCTTCGGTCTTGGTGAAGTTGGACATGTCCGTTTCCACCACGCCGGGCGCGACCGCGTTGACACGTATGCCGCGCTCGCCCAGCGCCGCGGCGAAGTGCTTGACCATCGTGTCGATGGCGCCCTTGGTGGCTGCATAGGCGGACAGCGTGCCCACCGCCGCGCGCGCAGCCAGCGACGAGGTGAAGACGATGCTGCTGCCCTTGCACAGGCTGGGCAGCAACTGTTGCACCAGAAAATAGGGCGCACGCACGTTCACCGCGAACAACTGGTCGAAGTCCTCCACGGTGAGTTCCTCGATGGGTGCGGCCCTGGATACGCCGGCGTTGGCGACCAGGATGTCCAGTCGGTCGCCGACGATGTCGCGCACCTGCCGGGCCAGTTCATGCGGGCCGTCGGGCTTGCCGAGGTCGGCGCCGACCTTCTGGGCGCGACCGCCCGCCTGGGTGATTTCCGCCACCACGGCGTCGGCCTCGTTCTGCGCGCTGCCGTAGTGGACCAGTACCTGCGCGCCGGCCTTGGCCAATGCGAGGGCGGCGGCGCGACCGATGCCGCGCGAAGCACCCGTGACGAGTGCGGTCTTGCCAGTGAGCGTTGACATGATGCGATGTCCTTGGGTTGGGTTTTTCAGGCTTGTTCGTCGATGCTGTCGACGCGGTCGGGATAGAAGGCGAGGTGGTCCTTGATGCCGGCGACCGCGGCGTAAGGGTCTTCGTAGGTCCAGGCCGCGTTGATGGCGCGCTCGCCGCCGAGCGGAATGCCGTAGTAGTGGCACTCGCCCTTGTAGGGGCAGTACGTGACATGTTCGCTGCGTTGGAGCTGCGACATGTCCACGTCCTCGCGGGGTATGTAGTGCACCGGGGGATAGCTCGCCTCCTTGAGGGTGAGCGTGCGGCGCGAGTCCGCGATCACCTTGCCGTGGACGGTCACCACCACGCGTCGCGGGCTGGTCGTCACCGTGATGGGATGATCCGGTCCAGGGATTTTCACGGTTCTCGTCGGCGCGACCTGAGGCTGGTTCATGGCGATGTCTCCTGTGTGAGGGTGGTTGCGCGTTACTCGGCCAGGAAGCTGCCCACGTGCTGCACGAAGCGCTGCGGGTACTGGTACTGGGCGCCGTGGTTGCCGTCCGGATAGAGGATCAGCTGTGCATTGGGCAGGTGCTGGTGCAGCAGGTATGAATTGATCGTGTAGATGATCACGTCGGTGCTGCCGTTGAGCACCAGCGTCGGCTGGGTGATGGACCTGAGGTAGTCGTACGGGTTATCGCGCGGGGCGCCCCACTTCGACAGCGCCTCGATCTGTGCGGGTGCGACCTTGTCGTTGACCTCGGTGTCGCGATCCTGAGTGCGCTGGCGAAACCGCTGGAGGAAGGCGCGACCCGCGTCCTGGCTGGCCTGTGAATCGGTGAAGAACACCTTCAGCCACAGGTGGTCGGGCTGCTCGTAGGTTGCGCCAAAGATCTCCTGGGCCTCCGGGGTGAGCGTGGCCATGCCTTCGCCGCTGCGCGGGCCGGTCCCCACCAGCACCAGCTTGCGCACGAGTTGCGGTTCGGCCTGCGTGAGCGCCTGTGCCACCAGTCCGCCAAGGGAGAAGCCGAGCACGTCGACCTGCGTCAGGCCGAGGGCCTTGATGAAAGCCGCGGCATTGGCCGCCATGCCCTCGATGGTGGTGGGCACTTCGCCCGAGCTGCTGGCGATGCCGGCGTTGTCGAACAGGATGACTTCGCGGTCACGGGCCAGCCCATCGGTGATGGCGGGGTCCCAGTGATCCATGGTGCCGGTGAAGTGCATGTTGAAAACCAGCGGCACGCCCTGCGGACGGCCAAAACGGCGATAGGCAAAGCGGATGCCGCTGGCCTCGACGTACTGGGTGGGGGCGGTCTGGTGGGTGTGGGTGCTCATGGCGAAACCTCATCAATGAAAGGAAGGGTGGCGTGGTGCCAGTCCTGCGAGGCATTGCTTCGTGGCCTGGCCGGGTGGGGCTTGGCGGGAAATCTAGGCTTCCGTGGCGAGGATGAAAAAGACTTTGTAAGCTTGGCCCCATGCCTGCGAGGCATGCCTTCCGCGGGGTTGCCATGGAGCTGCGCCATCTTCGCTACTTCGTCGCCGTGGCCGAGACCGGCAGCCTCACGGTGGCGGCCGAACGGCGCCTGTTTACCTCGCAGCCCTCGTTGAGCCGCCAGATCAAGGACCTGGAAGACCAGGTGGGTGCGTCCTTGCTCAATCGCAGCGCGCGCGGGGTGGAGCTGACCGATGCCGGCAAGGCGTTTCTCGATCACGCGAAGCTGGCCCTCAACCAGGTCGACGCGGCCGTGGAAGCCGCGCGGCGAGCCGCCCAGCCGGCCAAGCAGCGCTTTGCCATGGGCTTCCTCACCGGGCAGGAGATGACCTGGCTGCCCGAGTCCATGCATGTGCTGCGCGCCGACCTCCCGAGCATCGACGTCACGGTGTCGAGCGACTACTCGCCCGATCTTGGCGAGGCGGTGGCGCGCGGGCGGCTTGATCTTGCCTTCATGCGCGCCGAGCCGGACTACGACCTGGCTTACCGGCGCGTATCGCAGGAGCCGCTGGTGGTGCTGATGCCCAGCGACCATCCGCTGGCGGCGCGTGCGGCCATACGTCCGCGCGATCTCGTCGGCGAGCCGTTCATCGCCATGGCCAACAAGGCCAAGGTGTTGCGCGCTGCCATCGACGCCTATCTTGGCGAGGCGGGCATCGCCATCGAGCCCGCACAGCTGGTGGACAATCCGGCGATGGTGATGTCGCTGGTGGCGTCCACGCGTGGCGTGACGTTGATTCCCGCGTACGCGCAAAACCTGATGCCATGGTCGGTCACCAGCCGGCCACTTGCCGGGGAGCCGCCGACCGTGGACCTGGTGGTGGGTTACAGCCGCAGCAATCAGTCGCCCATCCTGCATAGGTTCCTCTCCCATCTCGAGGAACTGGTGTCACGGATCGAGCAGCGCCGCGGCTGAGGCGTCCGCACCGAAGAGTTCCACGTCGCCGCGACGGAGTCTTGAACGGCATGACCGCGTTATCGTTCAAGCCGGCAGGTGATTCGGTGAGGCTTGCATGGCTTCGCTGTTCCGCCGGCAGGTCCGTCGCAGGGCTGGGCCGGCATGGGGCGTCGCCGCTATGACGGGGCCTGCACGCGGCGCCGTGCACGATCCGGGGCCGGCCCCTGGTGAGAAGGACGCGCGCCATGTCATTGCTCGACCCCATCCTGCTCGATCGCATGCACCGCTATTGGCAGGCTTCCAATTACCTGGCCGTGGGGCAGATCTACCTGCGGGACAATCCGCTGCTGGAAGAGCCGCTGACGCTCGATCACGTGAAGCAGCGCCTGCTCGGGCACTGGGGCACCACGTCGGGACTGAACTTCATCTACACCCACCTGAACAGGGTGATCCGCAACCAGGACCTGAACATGATCTACGTGATCGGTCCGGGGCATGGCGGGCCCGGGCTGGTGGCGCATACCTATCTGGAAGGTTCGTACACCGAGACCTATCCGCACATCAGCCGCGACCGCGAGGGCATGCGTCAGCTGTTCAAGCAGTTCTCCTGGCCTTACGGCGTGCCCAGTCATGTGGCTCCGGAAACGCCGGGCTCGATCCACGAGGGCGGCGAGCTTGGCTATGCACTGTCACACGCGTACGGCGCGGCATTCGACAACCCGGATCTCATCGTCACCTGCATCGTGGGTGATGGCGAAGCCGAAACCGGGCCGCTGGCCACCAGCTGGCATTCCAACAAGTTCGTCAATCCGGCGCGCGATGGCGCGGTGCTACCCATCCTGCACCTCAACGGTTACAAGATCGCCAACCCCACGGTGCTTGCACGCATCGGCGATCGCGAACTCAAGTACCTGCTGCAAGGCTTCGGGCACGAGCCGATCTTCGTCGAAGGCCATGAGCCGGAGCTGATGCACAAGGCGTTTGCCACGGCGCTGGATGCCTGCATCGCGCGTATCCAGCGCATCCAGCGCACCGCAAGGCGCAGTGGTGCGGCCAAGGCGAAGCGTCCGCGCTGGCCGATGATCGTGCTGCGTTCGCCCAAGGGCTGGACCGGGCCGGCGGTGGTCGATGGGCTGCCGGTCGAAGGCACCTGGCGCGCGCATCAGGTGCCGTTGTCGGACATGGCCAAACCCGGGCACGTAGAGATCCTCGAACGATGGATGAAGAGCTATCGCCCGGACCAGCTGTTCGACAAGCAGGGCACGCTGATCGAAGAGCTGGCCACGTTGCCGCCCACCGGCCATCGCCGCATGGGCGCCAATCCGCACGCCAACGGCGGCACACTGCTGAAGTCGCTGTGCATGCCGGATTTCCGTGACTTCGCATTGAGCTTCGATCTGCCCGGTGCGCTCAAGGCCGAGGCCACGCGCAACCTGGGGCGCTGGTTGCGCGAGGTGATGAGGCTCAACATGGAGCAGGCCAATTTTCGCCTGTTCGGCCCCGACGAAACCGCATCCAACCGGCTCGATGCCGTGTACGAGGTCACCCCCAAGACCTGGCTGGCCGAGACGGTGGATACCGACATGAACCTCGCGCCGGACGGGCGCGTGATGGAGGTGCTCAGCGAACACCAGTGCCAGGGTTGGCTGGAGGGCTACCTGATCACCGGCCGCCATGGCCTGTTCAACTGCTACGAGGCGTTCATCCATATCGTCGATTCGATGTTCAACCAGCATGCGAAGTGGTTGAAGGTGACGCGCACCATTCCGTGGCGGCCGCCGATCGCATCGCTCAACTACCTGCTCAGCTCGCATGTGTGGCACCAGGACCACAACGGCTTCTCGCACCAGGATCCGGGTTTCATCGACCATGTGGCGAACAAGAAGGCGGAGATCGTGCGCATCTATCTTCCGCCGGATGCGAACTGCCTGCTGTCGGTAGCCGACCACTGCCTGCGCAGCCGTCATTACGTCAACCTGATCATCTCCGGCAAGCAGCCGGACTGGCAGTGGCTGGATATCGACGCCGCGGTAGCGCATTGCACGGCCGGCGCGGGCATCTGGGACTGGGCCGGCAACGAGAAGGGCAATCCCGACGTGGTACTGGCCTGTGCCGGCGACTCGCCCACGGTGGAGGCGCTGGCCGCGGTGATGCTGTTGCGCGTGGCGGCGTCGGAGTTGCGCATACGCGTGGTGAACGTGGTGGACCTGCTGACCCTGCAGACCTCCGACGAGCACCCGCATGGCATGGATCACGACGAGTTCGACCGCCTGTTCACCCGTGACAAGCCGGTGATCTTCGCCTTCCACGGCTACCCCGGCATCATTCACAGGCTCACCTATCGCCGCCACAACCACGACAACATCCACGTGCGTGGCTACAAGGAGGAGGGCACCACCACCACGCCGTTCGACATGATGGTGCTCAACAACCTCGATCGCTACCAGCTTGCGCTGGACGTGATCAACCGGGTGCCCAAGCTGGCGCACCTGCGCGAGAAAGCCGAGCAGCGCTACTGGTCCGAGATCGAGCGGCACCGCCTGTACGTGAGCGAGCACGGCATCGACCTTCCCGAAATCCGCAACTGGCAATGGCAGCCGGCATGAACATCCTCACGCTGAATGTCGGCTCGTCGTCGTTGAAGTTCGGCATCTACCGGAGTTCCGGTGACGAGCCCGTGCTGGTGGTCGACGGGGCGGTGGAAACCGGTGAAGGCGCGCATGCCTTGCACTACCGCACAGCCGATGGCTCGATCCAGCGCGAGCTGCATCTCGACGGCGAGGCTGCGCCCCTGCCGGCCCTGCTGGAGCTGCCCTCGCTGGAAACCATCGGGCGCTTCGATGCGGTGGCCCACCGCATCGTGCATGGTGGCCCGTGGCTGCGCGAGCACTGCGTGATCGACCGCGACGTGGCGGCGCGCATCGAGGCGGCGTCCAGCTTTGCGCCACTGCATGTGCCCGGCGCGCTGCGCTGGATAAGCCGCGCCCACGACGCATGGCCCGAGTTGCCGCAAGTGGCATGCTTCGATACGGCCTTCCACCATCCGCTGCCCGATCTGGCGCGCGTGTTGCCGGTGCCGCACGAGCTGCGAGCCAAGGGCGTCGAGCGATTCGGGTTCCATGGCCTGTCGTGCGAGTCGATCCTGCGGCAGCTGGAGTCCCCGCCAGAGCGGCTGGTGATCGCCCACCTGGGTAGCGGCGCCAGCCTGACCGCGGTGCGCAACGGGCGCTCGGTCGATACCAGCATGGGCCTGACGCCGACCGGCGGCATCATCATGGGTACGCGTCCGGGCGACCTGGATCCTGGCGTGATGCTGTTCCTGCTGCGCGAGCAGCACTGCACCAATCATGAGTTGCAGGAGCTGCTGGAGCATCGCTCGGGGCTGCGCGGTATTTCGGGGCTGAGCGCGGACGTGCGCGAGCTGGCGGCGAGCGACCAGCCACTGGCGGCGCTCGCGCTGGCCCAGTTCGCGCAGTCCGTGGCCAAGCAGGCGGCTGCGCTGGCGATCGTGCTGGGTGGCATCGACCTGCTGGTGTTCACCGGCGGCATCGGCGAGCACCATGCCCCGACACGGCAGCACGTCGAGCAACTGTTGCGCCCCTGCTTCCCCGGGCTGGCAACGCGCGTGCTGCCATCGCAGGAGAACCTGGTGATGGCCGCGCATGCGCAGCGGTTGTTGTCGACCGGCCAGCCTTGAAGTACCGCTCAGAACGAACCGAACAGCATGCCCAGCGGTATCACCACCAGCAGTGCCACCAGCGAGGGTGCGATGCCGGCCATGGCGATGGAGCGATAGCTGTCGCGATGCGTCGCTCCGCACAGTGCCAGCAGCGTCACGATGGCACCGGTGTGCGGAAGTATGTCCAGCGTCCCCGAACCGATGGCGGCGACGCGATGCAGCAGCGAGGGGTCGATGCCCAGTGCATCGGCAGCGGCCTTGTAGGTGCTGCCCATGGCATCCAGCGCAATCGACAGCCCGCCGGACGCCGAGCCGGTGAGGCCGGCGAGCACGTTCGTGGCCACCGCGAGCGAGACAACCGGGCCGCCCGGCGTGGACAGCACCTGCTCGCGCACCAGGTGGAACGCGGGCAGGGCGGCGATGACGGAGCCGAAGCCCGCCAGGCTGGAGACACTGAGCGCCGGCAACACGGCGGCATCGGCGCCTTCGCCCATGCTGGTGCGTATCCGTGCGATGTGCCTGTGCTGCAGCAGTAGCAATACCGCAATGGCGGCCGCGAGCGCGACGATCACCGACCACACGCCGGCCACTCCCGAAAGGCTGGTATTTCCCCAGTGCGGCTCGGCGAGATAGGCGAGATTCATGCGCGGGATCACCACCAGCGACATCAGCAGGTTGGTGGCGGTGACCACGGCCAGTGGCAGAAAGGCGACCCATGTCGAAGGTCGCGCCACGAAGGGGTGGCCATGCCCGGCCTCGGCGAGGTCGAATTCATCGGCCAAGGCAGCGCGATCGCGCGCGGATTTCAGTGTCGCGGATGCCACCTGGGGGGAGGCGGGCACGAAACCCTCGCCTTTTCGGGTGGCCAATCGCCGCTCGTAAGCCAGCCAAAGCAGGCCCAGCGCCAGCATGATCACGGCGGATATCAGTCCCAGGCCCGGTGCGGCGAACGCGGTGGTGCCGAAGAACGGCATCGGTATCGCGTTCTGTATCGAAGGCGTGCCGGGCAAGGCGGTCATGGTGAAGGTGCTCGTGCCAAGCACGATCGTCGCCGGCATCAGGTGCTGCGGTATGTCAGCGGCCCGGAATACCTCGCGCGCCATCGGCACCAGCACGAAGAACGCCACGCACCGGCTGACGCCGCCATAGGTGACGAAGGCGCCCGCCAGCACCACGGCAAGCAGGGCCCGCTTCGTGCCAAGGCGGTGGATCATCGCATCGGCAATCACTCGGATGGAGCCGGAGTCGTTCATCAGCTTTCCGAACACCGCGCCCAGCAAGAACAGCGGAAAGAACCGCGCAAGGAAATCGGCCGTGCCCAGCATGAATCGCTGGGTCCAGCTGGCCAGCAACGGCTGGCCTGAGAACGCCGCCGCCACCAGTGCGCACAACGGCGCCAGCAGCAGCACGCTCCAGCCGCGAAATGCACAGGCGATCAGCAGCACCAGTGCCACCGCGATCCCGGCCAGGCCCCACGGTTCGGCACTCATGAAATCGCTTGCGCGTGGAGAGGCGCGCCAGCGTCCCGGTGCGCAGCGAGGCCGTCCTTGAGGCCGTCTCGCGGCGCGCGAGAAGCGCAGGGGATGTCTACGTCCCGTGAGCGGGTCGTGGTGTGCATGCCGGTATTCCTGTGGTTCGTAACGCCACTTTGCCGGCCTTAGGGTCAAGGGCATGTGGTGCATCCACGCCCGGTTTCTTCCGCAAGGCGGTCGCGCCGGCTGCCGTTTATTCCGCGGTGCAACTTGCCGGACACGACCCACGCGGTACACTCGGCAGATCACAGGTGTCCTGCTGTCGGTGTCGATGCGCAGGGTGAAACGGGAAGTCGGTGCGGGTGGAAACACCCCATGCCGACGCTGCCCCCGCAACGGTAGGCGAGAAAACCCGGCATGAAACCACTGCGCTATGCGCGGGAAGGTGCCGGGGTGAAGCTGACGCTTCGCTCGTGAGCCCGGAGACCGGCCTGTGTCGACGCTTGGCGCGTCGTTCCCGGGCGTTGCGGAGGGCAACCAGGCGAGCTGATTCAGGAACTGGCTGCCTGCCGTCTTGCGTCTCCTTGTCTGCTCTGTAACCCCATCTCGCGGGTGTGCGATACGGAGACAGTACAAATGAATAAGTTGGATGCCGTTGCGACCGAAGTTGCAACCGTCAAGTTGTTGATCGACGGCGAGTTCGTCGAATCGAAGTCCCGCGAGTGGCGCGACGTGGTCAATCCGGCCACGCAGGCGGTGCTGGCCCGCGTGCCGTTCGCGACCCGGGACGAAGTGGATGCGGCGGTGTCCGCAGCCAAGCAGGCCTTCAAGACCTGGCGCAAGACGCCCATTGGCACGCGCGCGCGCATTTTCCTCAAGTACCAGCAGCTCATCCGCGAGCACATGGGCGAGCTGGCAGCGTTGCTGACCGCGGAGCAGGGCAAGACCCTGCCTGACGCCGAAGGCGACGTGTTCCGTGGCCTGGAAGTGGTCGAGCATGCGGCGGCCATCGGCAACCTGCAGCTGGGCGAGCTGGCCAACAACGTGGCCAACGGCGTGGATACCTACACCTTGCTGCAGCCGCTGGGCGTTTGCGCTGGCATCACGCCGTTCAATTTCCCGGCGATGATTCCGCTGTGGATGTTCCCGATGGCGATCGCCACCGGCAACACCTTCGTGCTGAAGCCGTCGGAGCAGGACCCCATGGTCACCATGCGCCTGGTGGAACTGGCGCTGGAGGCGGGCATTCCCAAGGGCGTGCTCAACGTGGTGCATGGCGGCGAGGAAGTGGTCAACGCGATCTGCGATCACGCCGACATCAAGGCGGTGTCGTTCGTGGGCTCCACCCGCGTCGGCACGCACGTCTATCACCGTGCTTCGCAGTCCGGCAAGCGCGTGCAGTGCATGATGGGCGCCAAGAACCACGCGGTGGTGCTGCCCGACGCCAACAAGGAGCAAACGCTCAATGCGCTGGCCGGCGCCGCGTTCGGCGCGGCCGGGCAGCGTTGCATGGCTGCCTCGACCGCCGTGCTGGTGGGCGAGGCGCAGTCGTGGATTCCCGAGCTGGTCGCCAAGGCACGCACGCTCAAGGTGAATGCCGGCGTCGAGCCGGGCACCGACGTGGGCCCGCTGATTTCCTGCGCCGCCCGCGAGCGCGTGGAAGGCCTGATCGCTTCCGGCGTGCAGCAGGGCGCCACGCTGGAGCTCGACGGTCGCTCGCCGCAGGTGGCTGGCTATGAAGAAGGCAACTTCGTCGGCCCCACCATCTTCTCCAACGTGAAGCCGGGCATGCGCATCTACGACGAGGAAATCTTCGGCCCCGTGCTGGTGATTCTCTCGGCCGATTCGCTGGATGAGGCCATCGAGCTGGTCAATGCCAACCCCAACGGTAATGGCACGGCGGTGTTCACGCAGAGTGGCGCCGCGGCGCGCCGCTTCCAGGAGGACATCGACGTGGGCCAGGTCGGCATCAACGTGCCGATCCCGGTGCCGGTACCGCTGTTCTCGTTCACCGGTTCGCGCGCGTCGAAGCTGGGGGACCTTGGCCCGTACGGCAAGCAGGTCGTCACGTTCTACACGCAGACCAAGACGGTGACCCAGCGCTGGTTCGACGACCAGACCCTGGCCAGTGGCGTCAACACCACCATCCACCTCAAGTGATGGGGTGCCACCATGGATATCAAAGCCATGCCGGGGGCATCGCCGGAGCTGACGGACGAGCAGCAGGCGTTCCGTGAAGCGGCGCGCGACTTCGCCCAGGCGGAGCTCGCGCCATTTGCCGCCCAGTGGGATGCGGAGAGCGAGTTTCCGCGCGAAGCCATCCGCAAGGCTGGCGAGCTGGGTTTTTGCGGCCTGTACACCGATGAGCAGGCCGGCGGCTCTGGCCTGACCCGGCTGGACGCGGCGATCGTGTTCGAGGAACTGGCCGCCGTCGATCCGTCGACGGCCGCGTTCATCAGTATCCACAACATGGCCACGTGGATGCTGACCAGCTTTGCCACGCCTGCCGTGCGCGATGCCTGGGGCCCTGCACTGGCCCAGGCCGAGCGTCTTGCGTCGTACTGCCTGACCGAGCCGGGTGCCGGTTCGGATGCGGCCTCCCTGCGCACGCGTGCCGATCGCGACGGCGATCATTACGTCCTGCACGGCAGCAAGGCCTTCATCTCCGGCGCGGGTGCCACCGACATGCTGGTGGTGATGGCGCGCACGGGTGGCGAAGGCGCGCGCGGCATCTCTGCTTTTGCGGTGCCCGCGCACCTGCAGGGCATCGGCTACGGTCGCAACGAAGAGAAGCTGGGCTGGCACAGCCAGCCCACGCGCAGTATTACCTTTGATGGCGTGTGCGTGCCGGCGGACCACCTGCTGGGCAATGAGGGCGATGGATTCAAGATCGCCATGAAGGGCCTGGACGGCGGCCGCCTGAATATCGCCGCCTGTTCGCTCGGCGCCGCCCAGGGCGCGGTGGACGCGGCGCGCCGCTACATGGGCGAACGTCGCCAGTTCGGCAAGAAGCTGGCCGAGTTCCAGGCGTTGCAATTCAAGCTGGCCGACATGGTGACCGAGCTCGTCGCTTCGCGGCAGATGGTGCATACCGCCGCGCGCAAGCTCGATGCGGGCAGCCACGATGCAACCGTGTGGTGTGCGATGGCCAAGCGCTTCGCCACCGACGCCGGCTTCGCGATCTGCAATGACGCGCTGCAGATCCACGGTGGCTACGGCTACATCCGCGAATACCCGGTGGAACGCCTGCTTCGCGATTGCCGCGTGCACCAGATCCTGGAAGGCACCAACGAAATCATGCGCGTCATCGTGGCGCGCCATCTGCTCAACACCGAAGAGGAATTGCGATGAGTCATGCGGGCAAGCATTACACCGGGCTGCATCTGGCCATCGACGGCCACGTGGCCGTAGTGACCCTGACCAACCCGCCTGCCCATACGTGGACGCGCGAAAGCCTCACGGCGTTGCGCGACCTGGTGCGCGACCTCGATGCCGATCGCGACATCTATGCCCTGGTCATTACCGGCGATGGCGAGAAGTTCTTCTCCGCGGGCGCTGACCTCAAGCAGTTCGCCGATGGTGATAAGTCGGTAGCACGCGAGGCTGCACGCCGCTTCGGCGAGGCCTTCGAAACGCTATCGTCGTTCCGTGGCGTGAGTATCGCGGCGATCAACGGCTACGCCATGGGCGGTGGCCTGGAGTGCGCGCTGGCCTGTGACCTGCGCATCGCCGAAGAGCATGCCCAGATGGCGCTGCCGGAAGCGAGCGTGGGCCTGCTGCCCTGTGCCGGTGGCACCCAGAACCTGGCGCGCCTGGTGGGCGAGGGCTGGGCCAAGCGGATGATCCTGCTGGGTGAGCGCGTGGATGCCGCCACGGCCCAGCAGATTGGCCTGGTCGAAGCGGTAGTGCCCAAAGGAGAGGGCAAGGCCCGTGCGCTGGCCTGGGCACACCAGGCGGAGAAGCAGAGTCCGGTGAGCCTTGCGGCCTGCAAAAAGCTGGTGCAGGCCACCCGTTCGCAGACTCAGTCCACTGCCCTGGTGCAGGAGCGCGAGGCCTTCGTCGACCTGTTCGACAGCGCCGATCAGCGCGAGGGCGTGCAGGCGTTCCTCGAAAAGCGCGCGCCGCTCTGGAAGAACGCATGAGCACGGTGAATGCCGAGGTGCAGGGCGAGGCGCCGGTACTGTTCGAGGAGCGGGCGGCCGCCAACGGCAAGCGCATCGGCGTAGCGACGCTCAATGCGGCCAGGACGCTCAACGGCCTGTCGCTAGAAATGGCGCGTCTGCTGGACAACCAGCTGCATGCGTGGGCCGAGGACAAGGCCATCGCGGTTGTTGTGTTGCAGGGTGCAGGCGAGAAGGCGTTCTGCGCCGGTGGTGACCTGCACGGGCTTTATCGCTCGATGCTGGAGTACCGTGCGGGCGGCCGTCACGACATTCGCGACAACGCCTACGCCAGCAATTTCTTCGCGGTGGAATACCGGCTCGATTACCGCATCCACACCTATCCCAAGCCGGTGCTGTGCTGGGGGCATGGCATCGTCATGGGGGGCGGTATCGGCCTGATGGCCGGCGCCAGCCATCGCGTGGTCACCGAACGATCGCGACTCGCCTTTCCGGAAATCACCATTGGCTTGTATCCGGACGTGGGCGGCAGCTGGTTGCTGCATCGCGTGCCTGCACTGGGTGGCCTGTTCCTGGCCCTCACCGGCGCACCCTTGAATGCGGGCGACGCCATGTATGCCGGCATGGCGGACGTGCACATCGAAGAACGTCATCGCCAGGACGTATTCGCCGCACTGGCACAAGCGAACTGGTCCGATCATGGCGACGCCAATGGCACCCTGCTGACCGAGCTACTGCAGGGTCATGCTTCGCCGGCCAAGCCTGGTCCGCTGCAGGCGCACCGGGAACTCATCGGCAAGCTGTGCAGCCAGGATGGACTCGCGGCGATCGTGCAGGCTATCGCGGGCATCACGCAGGACGACCCGTGGCTGATCACCGCGCGCGACACGCTGGCTGCCGGCTCGCTGGGTTCGGCGCGACTGGCCTACGAGCTGCAGCAGCGCGCGGCATCCTTGTCGCTGGCCGAGGTGTTTTGCCTGGAATACATCGTTTCGCTGCACTGCGCGGCCCACGGCGATTTTGCCGAGGGCATCCGCGCGTTGCTGATCGACAAGGATCGCCAGCCCCGCTGGCATCCCGCCACCCTGGCCGAGGCCACGCCGGCCTGGGCAGACACCTTCTTCCGCGCGCCCTGGCCCGAAGGGGAGCACCCCCTGGTCAATCTCGGCGACACAGCTTACGGAGTCAGCAAGTCATGAGTCGAATCGCGTTCATTGGCCTGGGACACATGGGCGGCCCAATGGCGGCCAACCTGCTCAAGGCGGGGCATGAGCTTCTCGTGTTCGACCTGGTGGCGTCTGCGGTGGAGCAGGCGGTCGGGCAGGGTGCCAAGGCGGCCGCCAATGCGACCGAGGCGGTTGCCCATGCCGAGATCGTCATCTCCATGCTGCCCGCCAGCCGCCATGTGGAAGGGCTGTATCTCGGCGAGGCAGGCCTGTTGCCGCATATCCCGGCCGGCGCACTGGTCATCGATTGCAGCACCATTGCGCCGGCCGCGGCGCAGAAGGTGGCCAAGGCCGCCACGCAGCGCGGGCTGGCCATGCTCGACGCACCGGTCTCCGGCGGCACGGCGGGCGCCGCTGCAGGCACGCTGACCTTCATTGTGGGTGGCGATGAGCATGTGCTCGAGCGTGCCAGGCCGATACTGGCGGCGATGGGCAAGAACATCTTCCACGTGGGCGCCAGCGGCGCGGGCCAGGTGGCCAAGCTGTGCAACAACATGGCGCTGGGCGTGATCATGGCGGTGACCGGCGAAGCGCTCGCGCTGGGTGCGGCCCATGGACTCGACGCCAAGGTGCTGTCGCAGATGATGGCCGTAAGCACCGGGCGCAGCTGGGCCACCGAGGTCTGCAACCCCTGGCCGGGCGTGCTGGAAAACGCACCGGCATCGCGTGGCTATGCCGGCGGCTTCGGTACCGACCTGATGCTGAAGGATCTTGGCTTGGCCGCCGAGGCAGCGATGGGCGTCGGCGCCTCCATTCCCCTGGGTGAACTGGCCCGCAATCTTTACGCGCTCAACAGCAAGGCCGGCCGCGGCGGCCTGGACTTCTCGAGCGTCATCAAGCTGGTAGCACCTGATCCATGAATGACCCTGTACGTGAAAAGCTGGTACTCCCGAATGGGGCCCACAAGCTCCTGATGCACTCCTGTTGCGCTCCGTGCTCCGGTGAGCTGATGGAGGCGTTCCTGGAGTCGGGCATCGAATACACCATCTTCTTCTACAACCCCAACATCCATCCGCTGAAGGAATACCTGCTGCGCAAGGACGAGAACATCCGTTTTGCCGAAAAGCATGGCGTGCCTTTCATCGATGCGGATTACGACACCGACAACTGGTTCGCCCGTGCCAAGGGCATGGAGAACGAACCGGAACGCGGCATCCGTTGCACCATGTGTTTCGACATGCGCTTCGAGCGCACGGCGCTGTACGCGCACGAGCACGATTTCCCGGTCATCACCAGTTCGCTCGGCATCTCGCGCTGGAAGAACATGGCGCAGATCAACGACTGCGGCCACCGCGCAGCGAAGCCCTACGAGGGGCTGGTGTACTGGGATTACAACTGGCGCAAAGGCGGCGGCAGCCAGCGGATGATCGAAATCAGCAAGCGTGAGCATTTCTACCAACAGGAATACTGTGGTTGCGTATATTCGTTGCGCGACACGAATCGCCACCGCCGCGACCAGGGCCGTGAGCGTATCCGCCTCGGCGTGAAGTTTTACGGTGACGAAGATGCCGCACCTGAAGCGGCCACCGTATCGCTTCCGCAGGACAAGGCCGGCACATGAGCAAGGCCGTTTACCTGGTCGATGTCGTGCGCAAAGGGCGGGAGGGTGAGTACAAGCAGCTGCGCCACGCTGGGCGTCCGCTAGCGGGTGATCCCGCCGACGAGGACTCGCCGGGCTTTGTCGAGGCGATCCGTGCCAGCAATCGCCGCGAGGCGATGGTGTTGGTAAGGCGCAAGTATCCGGAGCATCTCGTACTCGACAAGGTGGTCAAGACTGGCTGATCGGCGAGCCTGTTACCGCCAGTGCGGCAAGCGTGCCTCTACTCAGGGTGAAGCCTCCTGTTGTGACTCGCTTCGCACGGTGTTGCTCAGGACGCCGATTCCATCGATTTCCACCTCAAAGACGTCGCCAGGCTTCTTAAAAACAGGCGGCTTTCGGGCCGCCCCGACGCCGCCGGGCGTCCCGGTGATGATCACGTCGCCCGGCTCAAGACTCATCGCCACGCTGATCATTTCGATCAGCGATGGGACGCTGAAAATGAGCTTGTCGGTGGACGAATCCTGCATGACCTTGCCATTCAACCGCCCCTGGACGCGCAACCCGTAAGCTCCTGGTGGCAACGTGTCAGGGGTCACCAACCACGGTCCGAAGGATCCCGTGCCATCGAAATTCTTGCCGATCGTCCATTGCGGCGTACGCATTTGAAAATCACGGATCGTGGCGTCATTGAACAGCGAGTAACCCGCAACGTGGTCAAGGGCGTGCTCGCGGCTGATGCGGCGCCCCCTGCGCCCGATCACTACGGCGAGTTCGGCCTCATAGTCGAGCGCTGCCGACTCGGGCGGGAGCCGGATCGGATCACCGTGGGCGATCAGACTTGTTGCGAACCTCCCGAAAATTTTGGGGTAGACGGGTTTTTCGAGTCCGCTTTCCTCGAGGTGGTCATCGTAGTTGAGGCCGACGCAGAGGATTTTTCCGGGTCTGGGTACCGGCGGCAGTATTCGAGCCTTACTCAGATCGATGGCGAGCATGCTCAGCAGCTCCCTACCAGCGCGCCCGAGATCCGCGCCTTGTGCGATCAGGTCGGGCAGGGTACCCGGAAAGCCTCTCTCGCCTTCCATGAGTCCGTACCAGCCCGAGCCTTCATCAGCGGCGATTCCAGGGACCCCGGCCCTCTCAAAATGGACGATGCGCATGGATTCTTTCTCCAGTGTCCCGCAGGCTCCCGCTAAAAGCCAAAGACGTCGTTATGGTTGGGGCGCTTCTGAAATCAAAGACGCGCGCGGCAACCCGGCAGTCAAAAAGCTTCGCGGTGGTGACGACGACGCTAAAGCTAGCGCACCGCCACTTTTATCGCTTGTACGATGTTGATTGGGTATGTGAAAAATTGCGCGCGCCAAAGAGCGGGGCGGCGCGAGGCACGCAGGCTGCAAACCCAAAGTGGGATTCCGTTCCGGTGCGCGCCAGACTTACTGCTTCGATTCCGAAGCACGCACAGCTTTGCGCCGACAAGAGCTAGCGTTCGTGCCACCGAGGACTGCTGACCTATGTCCGCAGGGATAAGTGTGCGATTGCGGTGGTCGTGGGTGCCTATGCCTGCAAGCAATGCGTGGCATTGCCGGTTCGGAACCATTTATGGCTACCGCCAAAGTGCAGGCCAGGCAGCAGCCGCCCGCGACACGGGCCTTGCCGGACCCGAGGCTACTCAAGCCAGGCGCGCCGGATCTTCAGGCGTTTCCTCGCGCGCAGTGGGCTTCGGCACTGGCATCCAGAGCCAGGTCCTTGCGGCGCGGTGGCCTAGACTATCGCGATGAGACAGGGCTGCCTGAGCTAAAGGAGGCCATCATTGAGCACGTCACCGCGACGCGCGGTGTGAACGCAGAACCCGATCAGGTGCTCATCGTGCCTACGGCACGAGCCGAGATCGATCTGCTTGCGGGGGGGGCTTTAAATCGATTCCCGTTGCCCCGCAGGAGGCATGGATCGAGGAGGCGTCAGGGTGCTGCGGCGTCATGCACGTCGATGCGCAGCAGCTTCAGTACTACGGTCTTGCGTGGCCGCCGGGCAACAGGCGCACGGCCTCGAATACACTGGCCATGGCGACCGCGCCGATGAAGCGATGCACGCGATAATCCGGAATGGCGGGCAGTGCATCGGTAAGGTCATCAGGAGGGGATTTCCTCCAGCAGCTTTTCTATCCTGGCCAGTCGCTTGTCCATGCTGTCGAGGCTGGCCTGGATCGTTTGCTGGCTGGTCGCCTGCGCGGCGAGCATTTGGTCGACCTGGCCGCCTTTGGCCTGCGCGATGTCTCGCTGAGCCTGGTACTTCTCGGAAAAAATGCCGTGGATGTACCAGCCTGCGATGGCCGCAACCGGAATCAACACGCCAAGCGCTTCTGCTTTCATGCCCGCTCCCCATCAGTCCTTGAGTGCAAGTTCGCGAATGGTCTTCGCATCGAGTTTCAGCTGGAACGGCACCACCTTGAAGTACTTCAGCGCCTTTCCATCCTTCGACAGTTCCAGTCTTCCAACCAGGATTCCTGCTTCCTCCAGCCGGGCCAGATGTGCGTAGAGCAGTGGCCTTGACATGCCGAGCCGACGCGCAAGCTCGCTGACATGTAGCTCGTCCGCCGTAAGGGCGCCCACGATCCGCAGTCGCTGGGGGCTTGCGAGCGCCGCCAGTTGCCCGGCCAGTGCATCTATGGAGACACAGCTCTTGGTCATGTGTCAACAATAATTGACACATGTTGCTCATGGCAAGCGATGCCGGCCGGCACCCGCGAGCGCCGCCCTGGGGCGCCGGCAGGCGCTGCGAGAATCCCGCATGGCCGTGACGCACTCATGCCAGCGCTTCCCTCATGAGAACGAGGCGATGGCCATGCCTGGATGCGGGTACACCCATGCCGCTATGCAGGTCGATAATGGCCTCGTCGGCCAGGGAGTCACCGGTGGATCCCGATCGCTCCACGTCCGCATTTCCGAGCACGCGAATCAAACAGAAGCCATGCGGCTAGATGGGATGCCGCGGGAGGGGAAGGGCAGGTGCTTCAATGGAGGCGTGACATAAGGAGAGGGCGTCCGAATCGGCAGCTGGCAGAGGCGTTCAACCACATAAAACCAGACACTTGGGAAAAACGGTAAGCATTATTACGGGTTAGCTGCCTGCCGGTACCGCGCTCATGGCGATAGTGTCAACTTGTGGAGCTGGTTTCCGGCGTCATCAAAGTTGCCTGGCTCCAGCCACGCCTGGAATGACTGCCGCAGCCGCGGCCAATCGCGATCGATGATTGAGTACCAGGCGGTGTCTCGATTGAGCCCCTTCACGACCATGTGTTGACGGAACAGGCCCTCATGACTGAAGCCGAAGCGGATGGCAGCGCGCTTAGAGGGGGCATTTTCGTCATTGCACTTCCATTCCAAGCGCCGATACCCGAGCTGAAAGGCGTAGTCGGCGAAAAGGAAAAAGGCCTCGGTGGCTTTGCGGGTGCGAGCCAAGGCCGGCCCCCACATGATGTGCCCGATCTCGATGACGCCATTGGCCGTATCGATGCGCATGAATGCCTGTCGGCCCTCCGCGCGGCCAGTCGTCTTGTCCACTACCGCAAAGAACAGCGGATCGGCCCTCGCGATCGCCCGCTCCATCCATTGATGCTGCTCTTCGATGCTGCGAGGCGCTTCCTCAGCAAGATAGCGAAAGCGCTCCTCGCGGCCTTCTGCGGTGGAAGCCTCGAATAGGGCCTGAGCGTGCTGCTCAATGTCCAGGGGTACGAGGTGCACATAGGCGCCTTCCAGGGGGAGTTTGTCGGGCTGCGGAGCGCCCTTCCAGTTCAGGGTCATGGCGGGTATCCATTGGTTGGCCCCTGATAAATGCCAAGAAAGTGGTAGCCTGTATCTATCCACTTTCATGAATTTCGACATACCACCTTTATGGCCAGGAACGCGCCGCGGCCTTTTTGGATCGCCCTTGAACGCAGCCAAGGCGGTTTGGAGAGTCAGCTGTATGCAGGGCTTCGTGACCAAATACTTGCTGGCACGATAGCGGGTGGTCACAAGCTGCCATCGACGCGCGAACTCGCAGTTACACTTGGCATATCTCGCGCGACGGTCGTGAGCGCATTTGATCGGCTGAAAGCCGAGGGGTACCTGGAAACACGCAAGGGCTCGGCAACACGGGTCAGCATGCTTCCTCCCGCGATTAATGGGGCCGTCAAAGTGCAGGCCCAGCGGCAGGTGCCCGCGACAAGAACTTTGTCGGACCCACGGCTGCTCAAACCTGGTGCCCCGGATCTTGAGGCCTTTCCTCGCGCGGAGTGGGCTTCGGCGCTGGCATCTAGAGCCAGATCCTTGCGGGACGGCGACCTGGACTATCGCGATGAGACAGGGCTGCCCGAGCTAAAGGAGGCCATCATTGAGCACGTCACCGCAACGCGCGGTGTCAACGCAGAACCCGATCAAGTGGTCATCGTCCCTACGGCACGAGCCGCGATCGATCTGGTTGCGGGAGAGATCTTCAAATCGATTCCCGTTGACCAGCAGGAAGCGTGGATCGAGGAGCCAGGGTACTGGGCGGCGCAAGGCATCTTGAAGTCGATCGTTTCAAAATTGGTTCCCGTCCCTTGCGACGCCGATGGGTTAGATCCTTTGGCCGCACCGGCGGGGCATCCCAAGCTGATCTACACAACGCCCTCACACCAGTATCCCACCGGTGTTTCGATGAGCCTTGAGCGGCGACTTTCCCTGCTTGCCCTGGCCGAGAGGACGGGCGCCATCATTATCGAAGACGATTACGACAGTGAGTTCCATCAAGGCCCGCAGGCCATGCCCTCGCTGCAGGGAATTGATCGGAGTGGATCAGTCGTATATCTGGGGACATTTTCCAAACTCCTCGCGCCAGCCATTCGCGTCGGATACATGATCGTCCCCAGGGCGATTCTCGAATTGGTATCGAGCGGCCATCGTCGGAAAGGATTGGCAGTGTCGCTTTACGTTCAAGCGGCCCTCTCGACGATGATGAAAGATGGAAGAACTCGCGCGCATTTACGCCGAGTGAGGCCGCTCTACGCAGAGCGCATGGCGGCGACTGTTCGCGCTTTGACGGCCCATTGCGGCGGGTATCTTCGTGTTGGTGATGGTCGGGATGGCCTTCAGCTAACGACCTGGTTCATCGACCCGCAGGCCGATGACGTCTCGATTGCCAGGGCATTGCAGGATGAAGGATACGGAGTACGGCCACTGTCACCATTCTTCCTGGGGAGCGCGCGTCCAGGCCTTCTTTTTGGCATTTCCTCGGTCGACGTCGGCAGCATCGATAGGCAAGCTCAGGTCGTTGCGCAGGCAATAGGCCAACGAGTGGCTGGAAAACCACGATAGGACCGGTACTTCCAATCACGAGCAGCGACAGAGTCAACGTTGCTGAGCTTTATTCTTGCCGAGGGGTGTCGAATAGGAAGACGTGGGTCCTGACGACCCGTTCAGTCTAGGCCAAGCTCGCGTGCAGATGCTTTCGATGGCGGAAAGCGCGACACCCTGGCTCCGCTCCACGGGATTCCTTGGGACGCTGTACGGCGAATAGGGAAGCCTGCGTGGCGGCGCGCGGCCCTTTGGCTGGTCGCAGATCAGGTGATTCCAGGGCTTCCCGCTAGGTGCCGGCCTGAGACTATTCCGGTGGCATATTTGGCGGCTACAGATCGATGGTGGGATGACTTTCCTCCATCGCCGCACACACAAAAACTGCGCCACGTGCATGCCTCACTTCGCCGTCTTTGTGCACCATTTCCAGTCGATCGAATGGGGAGTTAACGCCGAAGACTGGAACTGGAAAACTTGCTCCAATGCCAGATCGCGATGATCTAAGCCACGGGGTAGGACATGCCTGTGTCTTACCTCGTCGGTGAAACAAAGACATGCCGTGCCCAGTGCTCAGCGAGCTTCCAATCTTGGTGCTGACGATTAGGGATAGTTATCGCGGATAGAGGTGGCTAGTTCCATTTTGTTGGAATGTCCGTCCGCGACCCGGGCATCAACTCGCGCACGAGCACCCGCAACGGGGTGACATTAAAGCTTGAGTCGTTTCGGCCGACATCCTCCGATGGCCGCCAGGCGACCAGCACTAACTGACGCGCGATGCTACCTAGCATCGTCCTGATCGCGCATCAGGGGGAACTATCCAACATTTTTCATACCTGGACGACAGCGCGTTTGCCGCTGGGCGAGCAGGGGCGTTTCGCATCCACGAATGGACTCACATCCTTGAACAAGACCTACCGCCTCGTCTTCAACCGCAGCCTCGGCAAGCTGCAGGTCGCATCTGAACTCTCCACTTCGCGCGGCGCCGGCAACGGCGCTGACCATTCCACGAAGCCACGCGCCCGCGCAGCATTCCTCGTCGCGACCACGTTGGCGCTCAGTCTCGCTGCCACCGGTGCGTGGGCCGACATCACCGGGACGAACGGCGCGAGCGCCACCGGTGCCGCCGGCGCGACGACCCCTGGTGCCGACAACGGAGGCGGTGATGCCAATACCTTGGGTGGTAATGGCAGCCCGGGTCAGAGCCCCGCTGCTGGGGCGGGCGGCCAGGGCGGCAGCGCCACCAGCGCGAACGCCGCTGGTGGCCACGCGGGCATCGGCCAAGGTGCTGTAGGTGGAACTGGCCAGGTCAATTCCGGCGGCGGTGGCATGGGTGGTGGCCTCGCGACCGACGGTGAAGGTGCGGGTGGCGGCGGTAGCGCTGTCGACCCGATTCTGGCCGGCGTCGGAAACGGCGGTGGCCAGGGTGGTGGCGTTGGCTATGTCTACGACGGCGTGACCCTCAGCAACGTGGGTGTCACGGTTGGCGGGCAGGGCGGCGATGGCGCTTCGTCCGGATCCGGTATGGCGGTGGGTGGCGCGGGCGGCGGTGGTGCCGGTGTGTTGGTCAAGAACGGCGCGAACCTCACGGTCGGCGACACGGTGACGGGCGGCCAGGGTGGCGGCGGCAACTCGACCGCGGGCGGCGGCGGCGATGGCGCGGACGGCATGTCCGGCTCCACGCTCACCAATGACGGCGTGATCACCGGTGGTAAAGGCGGTGCCTCCAACGTTGGTCAGATTATGGGTCACGGCAATGCCTCGGGTGGTGCAGGCGTCGCGCTGGACAACACCGGCGACACACTGATCAACACGTCCGGCTACGCCATCTGGGGGGGTGCAGCCTCCAATGGCGGCGGTATCGCTATGGATGGCGAGGGTGGTGCGGGCATCGTCTCGCTGGGTAACGCCAACATCTTCACGGCTGGCCTCGTGGCCGGCGGCGAGAACGGTGACTTCACGCAGGCCGACGCCATCGACCTCTACAACGGTGGCAATACGCTCACGCTCGGCGCGGGCTTCCGCTTCCAGGGCAGTGTCATCAGCAACGGCGGCGATACGTTGGTGCTGGGCGGCACCGACGACGGCACGTTCAATCTCGGCCAGATCGTCGGCAGCAATCCGGGTTCGCATAACGCGTACGGGCAGCCGACGGCGTTCTATGGCTTTGATAGCTACAAGAAGTCCGGCAGCGAGACGTGGACGCTGACCGGCCCCGCGTCGGTGGCGACGAAGTGGGAAGTGCAGTCGGGCACGCTGGGCCTGGCGCTCGGCGCGACCACGGGAACCATCACGGTTGATCCGGGCGCTGATCTCTACATCCAGGACAGCAGCTCGGTGGTGCAGGGCGCTGACGGCACCCGGGGCACCTCCACGATCGGTGGCACGGCCGGAAACGGCGGCGCGGGCGCGCTTGGCGTCTCGGCCGGTACCGG
Organism: Dyella sp. C9; assembly: GCF_003332825.1. Classification (GTDB taxonomy): domain Bacteria; phylum Pseudomonadota; class Gammaproteobacteria; order Xanthomonadales; family Rhodanobacteraceae; genus Dyella. Next base: position 67,973 of record NZ_QIRF01000011.1, read on the forward strand.
TAGCTCCATCGAAAACTACGGCCAGAGCATCGGCGGCGCCGGCGGCCTCGGTGGCGACGCCAACGGCAACGCGGGAGCCTCGTCCCCGAACGGCGGCGTGGGCGGCAACGGTGGCAACGGCGGCGACGGTATCAACGGCGACGGCTTCACGCTGACCAACGTGGGCACGGTTCGCGGCGGCACGGGCGGTACCGGCGGCGATGCCAACAGCGACGTGGGCGGCCCCGCCGGCACGCCGGGCTACGCGGGCGCGGGCGGCAACGGTGTCTCCGGCGCGAACTTCGCCGTGCTCAACCGCCAAGGCGGCACGATCGCCGGCGGCGACGCCGGCATGTGGGGTGCGGCGGACGGTCAGGGCGGCATGCAGTCGACCGCGGGCTACGGCGTCACGTCGACCGGCGCGGCGAGCATCTACAACGACGGCCAAATTGCCGGCGGCCGCAATGCGGACGGCAGTCACGCTGACTCCGTCTACCTGACCGGCGGCGCGAACGTCCTCACGGTCGGCATCGACGGCACCTTCGTGGGCAACGTCATCTCCAACGGCGGCGACACGCTGCAGCTGGAGGCTGATGCCGGCGAGAACTTTGCGTTCGATCTCTCGCGCGTCACGTCGAACGTCACCGATCCGACTGTCTCGTATTTCGAGGGCTTCGACACCTTCAGCAAGGTCGGCGCGGGCACGGTCATCCTGCAGGGCAACAACAATGTACTGGCCACGTGGGCCGTCAACGGCGGCACGCTGACGCTGGGCACGAATAGCTCCGGCGCCGCATCGATCGCATCCGCGTTCATGGTCTCTGGCACGACGCTCAACGTCGGCACGAGCAATTCGGTACTGGCGGCGCAGGGCGACCCTGGTACGAACTTCCCCGCTTCGCTCCCAACCGACACCGGCGGTGCAGGTAGTGCCGGCGTGAGTGCTGTCATGGGCGATAACGTCGTCGTGAACAACGGCGGCATGATCGTTGGTGGCATCGGTGGCGTCGGCGGCTCGGCCAACGGCATGGGCGGTCTGGGCAACATGCCTTACGCCCCGGGTAGCCAGGGTTCCAACGGCGGCATCGGAGGCGTGGGTGGTAAGGGCGGTGCCGGCATCGCCGCCACCAACGCCACCATCACTAACACCGGCTACATCTACGGCGGTATGGGCGGCGCGGGCGGCTCGGCGAACGGCGGTAGCGGCGGCGCTGGCGGCGCGGGCCTTAACTTCGTGGGCCTCGGCATCCCCGGCGGTCCTGGCAGCCAAGGCGGTGACGGCGGCAACGGCGGCGTGGGTGGTGCAGGTGGCCAAGGTGGTTCGGGTATTGAGGGCTTCGACCTGACCGTCAACAACGCAGCAGGCGCGATCATCGAGGGTGGCGAAGGCGGCGGCCCTGGCTTCGCCGCGGCAGGCAACGGCGGCAGCGGCGGCCTTGGCGGCGCCGGTGACGTCGGGAGCGGCGAGAACGGCGCGGATGGCAATGCTGGCGCTGCTGGCGCCAACGGCGCGGTCGGCGCGGGCGGCGTGGGCGGGGTCTCGACGGGCAGCAGTCTGATCAAGATTGCGGGCACGATCTCCGGCGGTGTGTCGTTCGATGGCAGCAGCCGCGCCGACGCGATTGACGTCAGTGGTGGCGGCAACGTCGTCGAGCTCCTCGCCGGTGGTACTTTCCATGGCAACGTGGTGAGCAACTCCGGCCCTGGCGCCGATACGTTCGCGCTGGGCGGCGACGCCAATGGCACCTTCGACATGACCCACGTCGTGGGGACGATCGATCCCTCTGCCGAAGACATCAACGACTACGAGATCCAGGGCTTCGCGAACTTTGAGAAGGATGGCGCCTCGACCTGGACGCTGACCGGCGTGGCCGGTACCGACACGCACTGGCAGGTCCTGCAGGGCACGCTTGCCGTTTCGGCATCGAACAGTGTGGGCGGCGTGAACTCGTCCATCGTCCTCAACGACGGCACGACGTTCGAGAGCACCGCCGCGATCAGCTACGCAGGTGAACTCGATGTGCGCGGTGCGAGCACAGTGCAGACGGACAGCGATCTCACCCTCAAGGGCGTCGTTGGCGGCCCCGGCGAGCTGATCAAGACCGGCACCGGTACGCTGACGCTGGCCAACAGCGCGCTCTACACCGGCGGCACCGACATCAAGGCGGGCACGCTCGTCGTGGGTGATGGCGCAACGCACGGTTCGATCCTGGGCGACATCACGGACGAATCCGCACTGGCGTTCAACCGCAGCGATGTCACCAGCTACGCTGGCGCGATCAGTGGCGTGGGCTCGGTGGAGCAGAAGGGCACCGGTACGCTCGTCCTGACCGGAAACAGCACGTACACGGGTGGCACGACGATCTCGGCGGGCGTCCTGCAAGTCGGCGCGGGTGGCACCACCGGTTCGATCACCGGTGATGTCGTCGATAACGGTGTGCTCGGCTTCGCGCGTACCGATGACCTGGAGTTCAGCGGCAACGTCACCGGAACGGGTTCGTTCAACCAGTACGGCAGCGGCCGTCTGACCGTCACCGGCAACATTGCCATGGACGGCGGAACGACCGTCGCCAATGGCAGCCTGCAGATCGGCAATGGCGGCACGAGCGGCTCGGTTGCGGGCGACATCCTCGTGAACACGCTGGTCCTGTTCAACCGGAGCGATGACGTGACCTACGCCGGCAACATCGCAGGCTCCGGTGCGGTGACGAAGAAGGGTGCTGGCATGCTGACGTTGACCGGCAATAGCAGCAACGATGCTGGCTTGTTCGTGGTCGGCGGCACGGTGCAGGTCGGCAATGGTGGCACCACCGGTTCGGTGACTGGCGACATCGATGTCGAGACCAACCTGTCGTTCAACCGCAGCGATGACGTGGCTTACGCGGGCACCATCACGGGCGCAGGTGCTGTTGCGCAGCGCGGCGCCGGCACGCTGGTGCTGACGGGCGAGAGCGATTACACCGGTGGCACGCTCATCAAGGGCGGCACGCTGCAGATCGGCGATGGCAACACGTCGGGCTCGATCGTCGGCGACGTGGACAACGAGGGCACGCTGGAATTCAAGCGCGCGGACGACGTGGCGTTTGCCGGTGTGATCACTGGCACGGGCGCGGTGGTGAAGGACGGCACGGGTGATCTCGCGCTGACCGGCGCCAACGCCTACACCGGTGGCACCGTCGTCTACGGTGGCTCGCTCACCGGCGACACCACCAGCCTGCAGGGCGACATCGTTGACCACGCACTGGTGACGTTCAACCAGGCGGCCGATGGCATCTACGCTGGCGCGCTGTCGGGTGACGGGCGTCTGGCCAAGACGGGCGCGGGCACGCTGATCCTCAACGGCAACAGCGCGGCCTTCGCAGGCACGACGTCGATCGCTGGCGGCACGCTTGAAGTGGGCGACGCTGATCACGCCACTGCAGAACTGGGTGGCGGCGTCACGGTGCAGACCGACGGCACGCTGCGCGGTCACGGCACCATCGACGGCGATGTCGTCAACGGTGGCACCGTGCGCCCGGGTGGTTCGGTTGGCACGCTGACGATCAACGGCAACTACACGCAGACCGCTGCGGGTACGCTGCTGATCGACACCACGGCCGATGGCATGGGCAGTGCCCTGAAGGTCAACGGCAAGGCCGCCATCGACGGCGCAGCCATGCTGCTGTTGCCGTCGTCCGACTGGAAGCCCAACACCAACTATCAGGTGTTGAACGCGACCGGCGGCGTGAGCGGACAGTTCGCCACGGTGCAGTCGAACTTCGCCTTCGTGACCCCGAGCCTCGTGTACGGCACGGAGAACGTCGGCTTCTCGCTGGTCCGCAACCAGGTGAGCTTCCCTGACGTAGCCACGACGCCGAACGCCAAGGGCGCATCGGCCGTTGTCGAAAGCCTGGGCGCCGGCAACGCCGTGTATGACGCGGTGCTGATGCTGGACAAGCCGACGGCGGTGTCCGCATTCAATCAGCTGCAGGGCCAGATCCAGGTGAGCGTGCGTACCGCGATCATGGACAACGATCGTTATGTCCGTGACGCAGTGACCGCGCACCTGTCGGGCGTGGACAGCAGCGCCACCGGCAAGAGCGCAACCAGCGATGGCGGCGTGACGGCGTGGACCTCGGCATGGGGTCACTGGGGCAGCCACGACGGGGACGGCAACGCGTTCGACCTGAGCAACAACGGTAGCGGCTTGGTGGTAGGCGCGGACCTTCCGGTTGGCTCCGACTATCGCGTCGGCGCGTTGATTGGCTCCGGTGAAGGCACGGCGCGCACGGATTCGCCGAGCGAGTCCTCGCATCAGGTGAACACCTATGCCGGCTTGTACGGTGCGGCCGCGTTCGGCCAGGTGAACGTGCAGGCTGGCGCTGTGTACGGCTGGCAGAAGATCGACACGAACCGCACGCTGTCGTTTGGCTCGTTCGCCGGCTCCGCCAACGCGCGTTACCACGGCAACACCGCGCAGGGTTACGTCGATGGCAGCTATGCCTTCGAGGTCGGCCACTCCACCGTGTCTCCGTTTGCCAACATCGCGTACGACTACCTCCACACCAACGCCATGCGCGAGGCCGGCTCGGCCGCAGCGCTGGCGTCCGATGCTGAGGGCAGCTCGATCACGACAGGCACTCTCGGCGTGCGTGGTAGCTTCGCGCTGGACGACACCGGTGCTCTGCGTGCGGTGGTCAGCCTCGGCTGGCAGCACGCGTGGGGCGACGTGACGCCGACGACCATCCTGCGCTTTGCATCGGGCAGTCAGTCGTTCGACGTTGCCGGCGTGCCGGCGGCTCGCAACGCGGCAGCCGTCAACGGTGGCATCAGCTTCAAGGTGGCGAAGGACGTGACGGTGGACGCAACGTACAGCGGCCAGTTTGGCGATCACGCGACGGATCAGTCCGGTCGTTTGAGCGTGAACTGGGCGTTCTAAACGAAGTGACAAGCGGCGGCCAATTGGCCGTCGCTTGTCTTCCTTGACGTGCGACCTTCAACACGATCAGCGTTCCTCAGCCAAGTTCGGGTGAGTGACATGGTTAGTTGGGTGACGACAGAACGACAGCTGATTGAGCCCATTTCGCAATTTTACATAATATACATTATGCGAAATTCTTGATGAGGCTGGCCGCTGGCACGGCTTTTGTCGTCATCCCGCTAATTCTGTCGTTTGTCCGCTAATCGTGTCATGTCCGCTTATTCGGTCATCTTTTGACGCCGTGCTATTTACGGCCTGATCCTGCCGGCGACTTCTTTGGTGTGCGAGCGCGCGTGGACGCTAAAGAGTTGCAACAGTTCACCACGCCCGCCGGCCGCATGGTGACATTGCGAGAAATCGCCCAGCTTCTACAGGATCAGGTCGAAGGCCGGCACGATCTTGCCGGCGCATGGCTTGGCTGGCGTATCCGCCAGAACCGCCTGATTCCGCCCGGCGAAGCCTTCCGCCAAAGCCAGATCACGCCCACCACCCTCAGGGCGTTCGCTCGCTGGCTTCGGAGTCTTGAGGGCGAACAGGCTCAACTTGAATTTCGCACCGAGCCGCGTCGGGAAAGTTGTGCTGCGCCTCGGCAGGTCGCACCCCTGCATCAGCAGGCCAGTAAAGCAGGCCGTTCTTGCACTCCACCTTGCCCACCACCGTTGGGTGCGGACCGTGCCGATATGCCGGAGCACTTTGACGCCCCTGTGCCGGGTCAGCGGCAAGGGCTGGCTCAGGGGCAACCACAGAAGCCGAGGCAACGCGAGAATGTAATTCAACTTGCTGCCAGCCTGCGGCTTCGCCGCTTCAGGCTGACGCCTCTCGTTGCGCGAATCAGCCACCGTCCACGAACGGATTATAGAGCCCGTCCGCCGCGATCTGGCGGCACCGGTTCGCCTCGACGGCGTAACGCGTGCCCTGCTCCGTATGGCACCTGCAGCGGCCATCATCCACGGCCACGCAGAACAGGCGAGGCACCGTCTTGACCCGGAAATCATCAAAAGCCGGCGCTGTCCACGGCAGGCCGTCCACACGAGGCCGAAGCTACGTGGCGTAATCCTTTTGACGCAACGCCAAATCGACCGCCTTGAGGTCCGCCTGCGGGCCTTTGGCGCCCGATGCAGTCGGCGTGCTGCCACTAACGGCGGCGATGTTCTGCTCGCGCAGATGCTTCAACACGATAGGCACGGCAATGAGCGCACCCACGGCCAGCACAGCTGCACTCCGCTCACGCCCCGAACACGCCTGGACAGTGGTCGCACTCGCCCGGGAGGCTGCGCTTTCACGGCCCGCATCTTTTGCCCACTTCAGCCGAGCTGTGAGTCTCGCCCCATGGAACACGTACAGGCTTGGCGCATGGCGATCGCCAAGCGTTTATTGCGCGATGACGACTTGGAAATCACTCAGATTGCCGAGCGCGTTGACTACAGTTCTTCCAGTACTTTTACGGTGGCCTTCACTCGCCAAGTAGATCTGTCGCCGGCACGCTATGGGCGTAGCGCTCAGCGACGCTCAGCAGCATCTCGCCAAGCCATGCAATCAAAACGGGCATTGTCAGCCTCTCCCGCTGGCGGCGATCACCGCGGCCGAAGACAGCGCAAAACCGATCACCAGTGCACGCAGCCACGGGCCAATGAAGCACTTGTCGGCCAGCGGGATCGCAAGCGAACCCATGCCCCCCAGCAACACCGCAATGTCTTTGCCGGCTCACGCAATGTTTATGCCGATTCCGGCACGCCAATTGCCCCATTCGTTCAATACACCGCATCGATACTGCCGAATCATAGTTTGCACGTTCCGCGTGATCGTTCATTTCAGCGACTGCACCCCGACTGCCGTTATCAGTGCGGGCAGAGGTGCGGGCTATGACCGCGGATTTGTCGACAAACTAGCGCGCCGCCATCAGCGGTTGCACGGCACGCACAATGGAATCCTGGGGAGGATGAGCATGGCGCAGCATGATCGCGGAGCGACTAGACATGAGCGTGAGCTTGGCGCCACGCATGGCAGTAATCGAGGACGCGTGACGGGCTTACGGATGGCCGCACTGGCTCTGGCCATCGGCTGTTGTTGCGGCCTGCATGCGCAGTCGATCACTGGCGGCCTGCACGGTACTGCGCCAACCGGCGCTGGCGTGGTTGTCGAGGTCACTCGACCGAACACGGGTTACGCCAAGAACATCAATCCAGATCGTGACGGTCGCTATAACCTCGATTATCTGGTGCCTGGCGATTACCAGGTGAAGGTGATCCAGGATGGGAAGACGTTGGATACCCGCGTCATCCGCGTGTCGCCCAACACCTCCGCCATCGTGCCCTCCGTTGCGACTGCGACTGAAGCAAAAGCGACATCCCTCGCAACGGTGACGGTGACGGCCAACCATTTGGCCACGGTGCTCAATCCCATCGACGTGAGCACACCGGAGCTGTCCACGGTGTACAGCGCCAGTTTGCTGCGGCAACTGCCGATTGATCCGGGCAACATCTACGCCATTGCTAATCTGAACTCCACCGCCAATGGCGGCGTGCGCGGCTCCACCTACCCGCAGGTGGGCGGTGCCAGCCCGTCCGAAAACCGTTACTACTTCAACGAATTCGACACCACTTACGATATCACCGGCCAAGGTGCGATTGTGTTCCCGCAAGAGGCGGTGGACAGCACACAGTTCATCAGCGGCAGCGGTGCACTGAGCTGGACGAGCACCACCGGCGCGATCACCTCCGCCACCTTGCGTCAGGGCACCAACGACTTTCATGCCGGTTACGACCTTTACTATTCGCTGCCGAACTCTAACCTGCTGAGGCCGAACGGAAAGGACTCTTACAACAGCGCCGGCTACCGCTACCTTTACCAGTCGCCGGACAGCGCCGGAGGGCTGGCCACGCAGTACCTTTGGGCATCGGGCGCCCTGGTCAAGGACAAGCTGTTCTTCTTCGCATTGCTGGGCAATCAGCCGCCGGCCACCACCACCACCTATACCGCCACACAGCGCAGCAACAACTCAACGCGCAATTCGAATGCTCTGCTTAACGTGACCTGGAACATCACGGATAGCCAGGCGCTCAACGTGGCCGGGTACAAGACCAAGACGCTTTCTTCCTACAATGCCTATGCGATGGCTGATTCGTATACGCCATCATCGGTCTACGGCCCGCCCGCGTGGTCCGGCATCGACTCCCGGCAAAAGATGCTGATCGGCAATTATCACTGGCAGGTCAACGATGACCTGAGTGTACGAGTGATGGCCGGCAGCATGCGATTCGACTACGTCGGCACGGATGAGTTGGCTGGCGTGCCCTATGTAAGCGAATACGATGCGACCACTGGCATCACCCAACAGCTGTACGGCGGCGTCAACGACCAGTACTCACCTTACGACTACTACTACGCCAAGCGCGGCTTCAAGGGCGACCTTGTCTATACCCTCGGCGATCATAAGATCACCTTCGGTGGCGAGAAGTACACGAATATCTACCACTACGCGCCTACTTCCAACGCCAATGGAAACTGGTCGTATCTCAACTACAGCGCCTACGCCGGCTCTTACCTCGGCAATGGCGTTTATGTTCCGGAAAACGGCCAGCTTGTTTATGCCGTCGACTATGCAACGGGCGGCACCTACCGCTCGGTGCAGAACGGCTACTACGCCTACGATACCTGGCAAGCCTCGCCCAACCTGGTGCTGGAAGGCGGCTTGCGGCTGGATCAAATGCGCAACAATGCTTCGGACGGCACCACCTTTCTGCGCATGAACGTGCTGTCTCCGCGCATCGGTGGATCGTGGGACGTGCATGGCGATAGTTCACTCAAGATCGGCGCCAATGCAGGCAGGTACACCCTGCCGATGCCGTCAAACCTGAATTACCTGATTGCCTCGGCTTATACCTATAAGTACACCTACTACTCGTACTCCGGACGCGACCCCATCACCCAGGTGCCGACCGGCCTCAGCCAGCTCGGTGAGCCGTTCGACTACAGCCACCCGCTGCCTTCGCTTGTCACCGTCACCAGCCGCAACCTCGAAAACACCAAGCAGAACGAGTTCCAGATCTATGCGCAGCAGCAACTCACGCCCACCTGGTCGCTTCTGGGCCAGTTCGATGCGCATATCCTGCAGAACATAGTGGACCAGACCTGCGATAACGTCGGCACGATAACCAATTACGTGCAGACGCATGGCTATCCCAACTATGGCGGACTGACGGGCAGCTGCATCGAATTCAATCCGGGTCGCTCGATCGTGCTACGCGACGACCTGAACGGTAACGGCACGCTATCCGACATCACCATACCCAACAGCTACCTGCAAATGCCTAAGGCGCGCCGCAACTACTACGACCTCACCTTCACGCTCAGCCATGCGCGCTCGGATGACGAGCCGTATTTCCTCAGCGCCAGTTACACCTGGGGTCATCTCTACGGCAACAACGACGGTTACACCAACCTGACACAGCAGCAAACCGATGCCGGTATCACGGCGATGCCCGGGCAGAGCGGCAACTACACCTTCCAACAGTTCACCAACGGCTTCAACGGCAATCTCGCCGCCGACATCCGCAACAACTTCGTACTGAATGGCGTGTACTACTGGAAGACCGGCCTTCGTCTGGGCGCCGTGTTCAACGCCCATACCGGCGCGGCCTTCAGTTGCCTGGGCATCTATCCCGATCCCAACAACAGCACGCTGTCCGGTTATGGCGCAGTAACCCACTACTGCGGCGGCAACCTGGAGACCCAGGGAAGCACATGGCGCCCGCCGTTCTACATGCGACTGGACATGGACCTCGGCTACGACTTGAACTTCCAGCGTGGCGGCACGCTGAGTCTCGATCTGCGAGTCACCAACATCACCAACAGGCAGACAGTAACGAGCCGCTACATGCTCGCCGATGCAGGCGGGTTCAATAGCAATAACGTGCCGATTCCCAACACCAATTACCTGGCGATCAACGCGTATCAACCGCCACGCGCAACCTACCTCTATTTGCGCTATACGTTCTGAGGCTAACAGGTGGAGGCGGCCGTTAAAAAGACACTTCCGAATACTGGCGCCGCCCCATGCGGCGCCAGGGGAGCAATCGATCCGGGCGGACGCCGCCCCCTGTCGCCAGTGGTGGCTGGCAAACCAAGGTTGGAGATAGCCTACTCATTACCGGCCACCTTGCCCGCATCGTCTTCGCTATGGAGTAGCGCCACTGTGGCTGTGAAGCAACGCACAAAGTCGACGCCATCGGATGCATTGCCTCATCCGGGACAGGCCAATGCGCTGTCGAATATAAGTCCCGGGGATATCGAAGTACTTTTCGATGCGATTCCCGATGTGCTGTTCTTCGTCAAAGACGAACAGGGCCGCTACACCCACGTCAATATCACTATGGTGCGCCGCCTTGGCCTGAAGTCGCGCAGCGAGGTGATCGGCAAGCGTGTGAGTGATGTGTATCCCAGCGGCCTCAGTGCGGCCTACGCACGCCAGGACGCTCAGGTGCTTGCTGGTGAAATCATCGAGAACCTGCTTGAGCTGCAAATCTTTCCCAATCGCGCACCGGGTTGGTGCCTGACCTGCAAGCGACCACTATTCATCGACAGCAAGATCATGGGTGTCGTCGGCATCTCGCGCGATCTTGGGCTACCCGACAGTCGCGGACCTATCTACGAGCAGTTGCGTCTGGCGCTGACCTACCTGAGTGAGCATTTCTCTGAAAACGTGCGCATGCAGACATTGATGGATATCACCGGGTTTTCCGAGTCGAAATTGCAACGTTACTTCCGCCAGGTATTTCAGCTTACCCCGCAGCAGATGCTGACGCGGCTGCGCATTCAGATGGCCATGCATCGCGTGCGCGGCGATGAAAGTGTCGCCAGCATTGGTCAGGCTTGCGGGTTCAGCGACCAAAGTGCATTCACCCGCCAGTTCAAGGCCATGGTCGGGATGACGCCTAGCGACTACCGCACGCTGCTGCGCAAGGAAGCGTCCACCTAGTAGTACCCGGTCACACCGGCGTACAGTGCACGCTTGCCCGGAATAAGAGGCGGAGGCAGTTAAACTGGACGGAATGGCGTCTGGGAGGTGACTCAGCTTGTTGCACTATGGCGATGCCATGAATCGCTTCGCGGCCGGCGCCACCTCAACGTCGTGTGAGCTCTTATCGCGCCGCTTTGCGGCACTGTTTAACTACCTCCGTCCCCTATTCCCATCGGCATAGATATGGCGGGAGCGGCGTTGGCTGCCTACGTGCGAACACTTGGAGCCGGTCAAAGTGCCTACGATCGCTTTTCTCTCAACGGCGACCCATCCGCACTCGATGCGCGTGCCCGTCAAGGTCTGACCCTATTCAAGGGCAAAGCGCTTTGTTCTGAATGCCATGTATTGGAGGGAAGTCCCGCGGCGCTTACGGATCAAAAGTACCACCGCACAGGTGTTGGACTGGACAGTGTTGCGCAACGCCTGCCTGCGCTCTCGCTGGAAATCGTTCGGCGCTCGCTTGCAGGCGCTGCCATTGGAGACCGCGTCGCCGCACACGCTGATGACGCTAAGCTAGGGCGCTTCAATGTGACGCGCGACCCCACGGACATTGCATGTTCCGCACCCCTTCGCTTCGGGGGGGGGCTGCCACAGCGCCTTACATGCATGACGGAAGCGTGAGCACTCTCGAAGAAGCCATAGACAGGGAAATCTACTACCGAAGCCTGCAATCGGGACACCCGCTTAATCTCAGTGTCGAAGATCGACAAAACCTCAAAGCGTTTCCTGAGACACTCTAGAATCTAGCTTCCGACAGGCACCTTTGAAGGCTTTTGTATACCTGTGATAACGAGTTCTAATCGCTAGCGCAGGGGGGCGAAGCTGGACCACACACCGTATTCGCGAGAAAGTGCACGGATCGTTCAGCAATTCTCTCCGTACGATGCGCTTGAGATCCGGACGGCGCCGGACAAGACCGCGCCTCATGTTCGGGAGGCATAGAACGCCTTGAAGTCCTCCGCCGGGACGGATTTGGAATAGAGCCAGCCTTGCGCGTATTGGACCCCGGCATCCCTCAGCAAGTGCTCTTGCTCTTGGGTTTCTACGCCTTCCGCTACAACGAAATGTCCGCGCACACGGATAAACGTGGAAATTTCCGCCAGGCGCTTCCCGCCCGAACGCGTGAGACTGTCCACGAACGCCTTGTCGAGCTTGATGACGGGAACCGGCTGCCGGGACAGCACGATGAAGTTGCTCTCGTCCAGGTTGACATCATCCATCGCTATCAAGCGATGCTCGCGCACGAGGTCTTTCAATTCCGCCAGTCCGAGCCGATCCGGCACACCTCTTTCGGTGATCTCCAGGATGATTTGCCGCTGGACATCTATCAGGGCCGCTTTGCGGGAGGCGTACTCCAGCCCTCCCCTGCCAAGGACTTCCGGGGGAACGTTGATGCCGACATGCGCGCTTCGATGTATGCGCAACCAGTCGCCCAGTTCCCTGGATACGGTGTCGATCACCCAATAAGTCAGCAGGCCGGAAATGGGGGTGTCTTCGACGACGGGTATGAAGTCTGCGGGATAGATGACTTCCGCACCTCGCCTCCATCGCACCAACGCTTCGCAACCGACGCAGCGCGCACGCTCTTGCAGCGCGATGGTCGGCAGGTACTCAAGGAAGAGCTCGTTGCGGGCAATCCCCTCGTGCACCGCGTCGGGCGTGATGTCGTCGCGTCCCACCATGGCTCCCCCGGTACCTGTCCTCTGGCGGGACTCTAACATGTGCTCCAGAGATCACCGGCGAGCACGCCTGCCATGTGCCTCCGGGCCGCCCGCCAAGGGGTCAACGCATGCTCGCCGTGAACAACGCAAATCCTTTATCGGCCACCTGCTGGACGATCGGCGCAGCATCGAGTCCGACAAAGTAAGTGCCTGAGGCGAGATCAATGCCCTGGAGAACGAGCTGGGCATCGATGAAATCAGATTCATTGGAAACCTTGGAAAATGCCACCGGGTTTCCCGTCTGGACAGCGGCAAACCGCCGGGCATGGGTGCTGCTTTGGTAGATGTCCACGAGCATGTAGACCTCCCGTTGCCGACCGGCACGGACAAACCCATCGTTTGTCAGCCTGGACCCGCCCGCTCTTCGCCACCCTCATCGGTATAAGGCATGCGGGTATGGCCGTAACGCACCAGAAGTACGGCCACGGCCAACAGGAGGATGGCGCCCGACTGCGCCAGGATGATCCAGGGCGATACCTCGCTGGTGTTGAGTATCAGATGCCGGGATATGGCGACCATGGCAATGTAAAGCGGTATACGGACCGGTAGCCGGCCCACTCGCCAATACACCGAGCTCATGGTGACCACTTCGAGGTAAATGAAGAGCAACAGCAGGTCGCTTACCCCAACGCGCCCGGAATGCCACATATCGGCAATTTCCTGCGTCCCCGCAAGCAACGCCGCCCCAAGGACGATCAACAGGCCGACACGCTCGATAACGGCAATGGCCTTGCTGCCCAACTGCTTGACGTCCAGCGATCGTGGGCCGGTCATGACGCCCTCGCTACGGAGTAAGTGTAGGCACATGCTATCGCACGGCTGGGTGCCGCGCGACGAAGGTGCGCCCATCGAACGAGGCGGCGGGCGCTTCCGTCTTCGGCGCATTCCATGGGTGGGTGAAGGGCCTGAACTTCCACGAACAACGGGGATGCCAGTGCACTCGCCGTTCGCCAGGCCGGCTGTGCGCCTGGCAGGTACAACGCATGTCTAAAGCAGGTGCAAACCTCCATCGCATTGCATGATGCTGCCGGTGGTGTAGCCATTTCCGATCAGGAAGGCGATGGCTTGTGCCACCTCGTCGGGTTGGCCGATGCGCCCCACCGGCAGTTCGCTGCCATGTTGCTCAAAGAAGGCTCGCCGGGCTGCTTCCGGCATGGCGCTCCACCAGGGTGTCTCGACGACACCAGGGGAAACGGCATTGACTCGCGACGGGGCCAGTTCGCGCGCAAGGATGGGCACCATGGCTTCGATCGCTGCGTTGATGGCAGCCAGGCCACTGGTGCCCGGGTTGGCGATCTGCGCGGAAATCGCGGTGACGAAGGTGATGCTGCCGCCCTGGCGCAGCACGGGCAACGCCGCCTGGGCGGCCTGCACATGTGGCCAGAACTTCGCCTCGAAGCCGCGTCGCAACGCAGCCAGGTCGAGTTCGTTGAACAGGCCGGCACCCTCGCCTCCGCTGAGTGCGATGACAAGATGGTCAATGGTTCCCGTGGTGTTGAAGAAACGGTCCAGGGCGCCGCGGTCGGCGCCGTCGAAGGCTTCGGTGTGGATTGCGCCGTCCAGGTCCGCGACTGCTGCACGGAGTTTTTCGCTGTCTCGCCCTGTTGCTATCACCTGGAAGCCCGTTCGGGCCAGGCGTTTGACCGTAGCCAGCCCGATGCCGGACGAGCCACCCAGCACGACCACCTTGCCGCCATCACCATTCATGGCCATCTCCTCCTCTTACGCCGCTGCTGCGGCCGATGGCGACATCGTGCATGCTAGGCACATCATCACTCAAATCGTTTACGGTCATGACATCCATCATTGACAATGATCTTCGGCGCTTTGACTTGAATCTGCTGTTGGTCTTTCGCGCCATCATGCAGGAGCGAAATGTGACCCGCGCGGCGGAACGGCTGTTCCTGGGTCAGCCCGCGGTAAGTGGTGCACTGAAGCGGCTTCGTGATGCTTTTGGCGACCCGTTGTTCGTGCGTGGCCGTGGCGGCATGGAGCCCACGCCCCGCGCGCTGGAGCTTTCCCAACAGGTTGATGCGCTGCTTATCGGCCTTCACCAGGCGATGCGGTCCGGCACCTCATTCGAACCGGGCAAGGTCACGCGAACCTTCCGGTTGGGCGCGTCCGAGCCGGTGGCCGTGACGCTATTCCCTTCCCTGCTGCAGGCGCTGGCCACGCTGGCGCCCGGGGTCAAGCTCATAACGGTGGATACCGATCGCCACCGTGCGGCTGGCATGCTTGAACGCAACGAAATCGAGCTTGCGCTTGGAGTGTTCGATACCGATGCGCCGTGGTTGCAGCAACGAGCCCTATTCGACTGGCATTTCGTGTGCATCTACAACCCGGCGCTGGTTCGCGCGCGGGGCAAGCATTTAGCCATGCGGGACTTTCTCGCCTATCCGCACGTGCTTACTTCGTTCAAAGGGGATCTGCACGGATTCATCGACGACCAGCTGGCCGCGCAGGGCAAGCAGCGGCGCGTGGTGTTTTCCAGTCCCCACTTCGCAACGCAACCCTTCATCGCGCGCGACAATGCCGTGGTGGTCACGGTGGCGGACTATATAGCGGACACCTGGGCTCGAAGCCTTGGCCTTCGGGTCAGCCCGTTGCCGTTCGATACGCCGACGCACCAGGTCAGCGCGCTATGGAAGACCGCGCACCAGGGCGATGCCGGCTTGTGTTGGCTCATCGAGCTGGTCGGGGACGTCGCGCGCAAGCGCTGAGGTTATGGCAGCGTATTGCTTCGAGCGCCGGAAAGAACGCACCCTGCCCTGTTCCCGTAACGCGCCAGTCGCTCGTCACGATGCCGCTTTTTCAAAAGCCACCGCGAACTGCTCGATGAGTCGACGCTGCTTGGCAGCGGTTGCCTGCAGCAGTACCGGATAGATGAAGCCGACCTGGAAGTTCAGCGAGAGCAGCAGTTCGACGAGCCCAGCGATATCGCGGTCCTCGCCGATCATGCCGGCCTGCTGGTAACGGACAAGGCGCTGGCGCAAGCCACGCTGAAGTTCGCGACGGACCGAGATGCGGGCAAGCTCCTCGCTGAAGGCCTCGTCGTGCATGGCCCGGGCAAGCGCAATGCGAATGGGGCCGGACTTCCGGACAAAGCTGTCCATCGCCTTGTGCATGAGTTCGCGCGCCTCGTCGTGCAGCGACGCACACAGCGGGCGTGCCATGAAATCCGCCAACCCGGGTTCCGCCTGCGCTTCGCGCATGACTGCGAGCAGCAGGCCCTCCTTGCCGTTGAAATAGCGCTGGATCAGCACCTCCGAGCAACCCGCGGCATCCGCGATGCCACGAGTGGTGGCGGCGTCGTAGCCTCTGTTGACGAACTCGGATTTGGCGGCCTCGATAAGGGCTGCCTCGGTGGAGGATCGATCCCGACGGCGCATGGAATTCCCGGGTGGCTTGAATAGCCGTCATTATCGCGCTTATTATGTATGTATGTACATACATACATGGTGAATGTGGTGAGACAGTGGATAGGCCGGCCCGCCCGGGCACCAGGCTTTCGATACCTTCCGGCGCGCGGCGCGGCTCTTGGCCTGCCTGTCGCCTCCCTGCTGATGCTGGCAGGCTGCGCTGCCGGCCCCGATTTCCAGAAGCCTCCAGCGCCCGCTGCGGACAGCTACGTCACGCCTGCCTCGGTGGCAGGCTCGCCCCGGCTCGCCGTCGGGGCAGACATCGAGCACGACTGGTTTCGCATCTTTGGCTCGAGCGTCACTGACGAGCTGATCCGCCGCGCCCTCGCCGCCAGTCCCACTCTGGAGGAAGCACAGGCACGCGTAACGCAGGCCCGGGAACAGTTGCGTGCGCAGCACGGCGCACTGCTGCCCAGCGTGGATGCCTCCCTGGGTGCCTCGCGCAGCCAGGGCAACGGCGCCGTGCTGGGCATCAGCAGCCCGGCCTACCGCTCGACATTCGGCCTTTACAGCACGGAACTGAGCGCCAGTTACGATCTTGACCTGGCAGGCGCGAACCGCCGCACGGTGGAGAGCGCCGCCGCCAAGCTGGACGCCGCCAACGCGCAATACCAGTCCGCGTACATCACATTGGAGGCCAATGTCGTGTCGTCGGCCATCACCGCCGCCGCACTCAACGACAAGATCGCTGCCACGCAGGCCATGGTCGACGCAGACAACCGCCGCCTGGCGATTTACGAGGCCCAGGTGCAGGCCGGAAGCATTGCCGGCCAGGCGGTGCTCCAGCTGCGTTCGCAAATGGCGAGCACCCGCGCGACGCTGGCGCCGCTACAACAGCAACTGGCCATGACAAGGAGCACGCTGGCCACCCTGCTTGGCGAGCCGGTAGGCGAGTTCCAGCTACCACCGCTGAGCCTGAAGGATTTTCGCCTGCCACCCGAGGTGCCGGTCAGTGTGCCATCGGAGCTCGCACGCCAGCGCCCCGACGTTCTCCTGGCCGAGGCCAACCTGCACGATGCCACCGCGCAGCTCGGCATGGCCACCGCCAACCTGTACCCACGGGTCACGCTCAGCGCGTCGTATGGCACGTCCACCAATACGGCCAGCGACATCTTCAAGCCCGGCTCGGTGATCTGGTCGCTGGGCGCCGGCCTCACGCAGCCGATCTTTGAAGGCGGCCGCCTGCGCGCCCAGCGCGATGCCGCCAAGGCAGCGCTGGACGCCTCGGCCGCCGACTATCGCAACACGGTACTCAGTGCCTTTGCCGATGTGTCCAACACCTTGCAGGCGTTGCAGAACGATGCGACGGCCATCCACGACCAGGACGAGGCGCTTGCCGCGGCCCAGGGTGCCATGGGCGTGGTCGATGCACAGGTGCGGCATGGCAGCGCCGCCCACTTCGACCTGCTTACCTCCCAGTCGCAACTACAGCTCACCCGCATCGCCAACATCGATGCGCACAGCCAGCAATTCCTGGATGTCGTCGGCCTGTACCGCAGCCTTGGCGGCGGCTGGTGGAGCGGCGCGCCTGGCGACCTGGCCGCAGCACCACCCACGGCACCGGCACCGGCGCAGACGCGCTGACCGCACACCTTGACCCCTCTTTCGAGCAACAACCTATGACGAACACCCACCCATCGAGCGGCGCCGACAAGGCCGCCGCGCCGGCCCGCGACCCGCAGACTGAAGACACGCAGCGCAAGCGCACCCGAAACCGCAGGCTGCTGCTTATCGGCACCATCGTCCTGGCCGGCACCCTCGCCTATGGCGCCTGGTGGTGGACCAACGCCCGCTGGTCGGAAGAGACCGACGATGCCTATGTCCAGGGCAATGCGGTGGCCATTACGCCCCAGGTAGACGGCACGGTGGTTTCCATCGCCGCCGACACCACCCAGCTGGTGCGCCAGGGCCAGCCCGTGGTGCAACTGGATACCACCGACGCGGATCTCGCGCTTCGTCAGTCCGAGGCCAATCTGGCGCAATCGGTCCGGCAGGTCCGGCAGTTGTTTCATCAGGTGACCGAGAATCGCCAGCTGGTCGCCGAGAAGCGCCAGGCACTGGATCAGGCGCGGCTGGATGACCAGCGCAACAAGGAATTGATGGCCCATCAGGGCGCATCCATCGAGCAGGTGCAGCACGGGCATACTGATGCGGTGAAAGCCCAGGCCGAATTGCGCCAGGCCGAGAGCCAGCTGAGTGCATCGCTTGCGGCGGTAGACAATGCCACACCCGAAACCCATCCGCAGGTGCTGCAGGCGGAGGCCGCCTTGCGCAACGCCTATGTCGCACGTCAGCGCACCACCATCGTCGCGCCGGTCACGGGCTACGTCGCCCAGCGCAGCGTGCAGATCGGACAGCGCGTGCATGACGGCACGCAGCTGCTGTCCATCGTTCCCGTGGAACAGATGTGGGTGGATGCCAACTTCAAGGAAACCCAGCTGCACGACGTGCGCATCGGACAGGCGGTGATGATGCACGCGGACCTGTATGGCGGAAGCGTCGACTTTCCTGGCAAGGTGGTGGGCATCGGGCTGGGCACGGGCAACGCGTTTTCCCTGCTGCCCGCACAGAATGCGACCGGCAACTGGATCAAGGTCGTGCAGCGCGTGCCGGTACGCGTCCAGCCTGACCTGGATGCGCTGAAGCAGCACCCCTTGCGCATCGGCCTGTCCATGGACGTGTCGATTTCCCTGCGCGACGGCTCGGGAGCCATGCTCGCGCAGCAGCCGGCCACGTCTTCCATGTACGACACCCGCGTATACGACCATGCGGAGCGCGGTGCCGAGGCGCTCATCAAGCGAATCCTTGCGGCCAACCTCGGCACTGACACCAGCATGGGCGTCGACGATGCCGCGGCGGTCACTGCAGCCTCCTCGCACTGACGGGTGACCCCACCATGCAATCCGCAACCCATTCCGGGGGCGGCCCCAGCTTCTGGCTGGTCGCCCCCACGGTCGCGATGGCCGCCTTCATGGAGGTGCTCGACATCTCCATCGCCAACGTTGCGCTCCAGCACATTGCCGGCAGCCTCTCGGCCAGCCAGGACGAAGCCACCTGGGTACTCACCTCCTACCTGGTGGCCAATGCCGTGGTGCTTCCAATCACCGGCTGGCTGTCGACCGTAATCGGCCGCAAGCGACTGTTCCTCACCTGCATCGGCATGTTCGGCATTGCATCGCTGATCTGTGGCGCCGCGCCCACGCTGGGCGCACTGGTGCTGTTTCGCGCGCTGCAGGGCTTGGCCGGTGGCGGCCTGCAGCCCATTGCGCAATCGATCCTGCAGGACGCCGCGCCGCCAGCGCAGCGTGGCATGGCCTTCGCTCTTTACGGTATCGCCGTGGTCTTCGCGCCAGCCATTGGCCCGACCCTGGGTGGATGGATCACCGACCATTTCAGCTGGCGCTGGGTGTTTCTCATCAACGTGCCGATCTCCGTCCTGCTCATGCTGCTGGCCGGCACCATCGTGCGCGACCCTGCCTATCTGACCGAAGAGCGCGAGAAGCGCCGCAAGAACGGCTTCCGCGTGGACGGCATCGGTTTCGCCCTGCTCGCGCTGGGCCTGGGCGCCATGCAGGTCGTGCTCGATCGTGGCCAGCAGAACGACTGGATGGCTTCGCCGCTGATCCTTTCCATGACGCTGACATCTGTCGTCGCGCTGCTGTGCTTTGTGGTGTGGGAGCTGGGCGAGAAGGATCCCATCGTCGATATCCGGCTGCTGGGCATCCGCAACTTCGCGATTGCGTTCGTGCTGATGTTTGCGCTGGGCTTCGTGCTACTGGCTACCACCCTGCTCATCCCGCAGCTGACCCAGACACTGATGGGCTACACCGCGACGGCGGCCGGCCTGGTGATCTCCCCCGGCGGCATCGTGCTGCTGCTTTGCATGCCGATCATCGGGCGACTGGTGACGATGATGGATCCACGCCTGATGATCGCCATCGGCTTTGCGGTGGGCGGTGCCGCCATGCTGCACATGACCAACCTCTACACCGATGTCGACGCCAAGACCATCGCCATCTACCGCATTTACCAGTCCCTTGGCCTGGCGTTCCTGTTCGTACCCATCAACACCATCGCCATGGGATCCGTGCCGCGCGGCCCGCGCATCGGCAATGCCACGGCACTAGTCAGCCTGGCACGAAACCTGGGTGGCAGCTTCGGCACTTCCCTGGTGACGACCCTGCTCGCCCGTCGTTCGCAACAACACCAGTCGACCCTGGTGTCGTATCTCTCCCCGGGATCGACCACCTACCAGGACACCGTGAACCAGTCGAGCCAGCTATTTGCTCAACATGGCATGGATGCCGTGCAAGCCAACCAGGCCGCCTTGCAGACGGTCGGCGGCACGCTGCAGCAGCAAGCCAGCCTGCTTGCCTACCTGGACAACTTCAAGGTGCTGGGCCTGATCTTCCTCACGCTGGTGCCGCTGGCCTTTTTCCTCAGGCGCATCCGCATGGAGGGCCAGCCAACGATGGCTCACTAGGCTCTTGCGGCATCAGGGATGAAACAATTCTCACTTCAAGACAAGGTGATAGCCGGGCCACGATTCGGTCCGGCGGGTGCGGGCAAGGTTTGTGAAATTCCGGTTGTCTCCTGACGGATCATTCCGGAGGTATCCCGGCCCGCCGCCACTCATGCCTGCATGGCTGGTGCACGAGGTGCGCGGGCTCCTCTGCCTGAGAAAGCAGGCCTGTTCGAATGACTGCCACAACGATGCGTCGTGGGACGACGGATGCGGCATTCCAAGGGCAAGCATCGAGGTGTAGCCGTCCGATGCATGTCTTTCATGCTTTCTCCACGCCTTTGCATGCTATTGGTTCCAGCCGGGGGTTTATTACGGGTGTGATTGTGATCGGCGAGCCGTCATTTGCCGTAGAACGGGAGCAAGCATCATGCGTCCTTGCACCACGGCGGATTCACGAGTATTTCGTGTCGTGTCGTACCAGCACCGGCCGCTACAGCTTTCGCTGAGCCTAACCGCCGCCCTCGCCTCCCTCCTGTCCGCGCAGCGCGTCCACGCGCAAAGCCCGACCAACCAATGGACGGGAAGCGTGAGTACCGATGTCACCAACGCCAACAATTGGACCGGTGGAAGTCCGCTAGCTGGCGGAAGTGACGTGGTAGTGAACGGCGGCCAGCCCAATACCGCGGTTTGGACCCTGAATGACCCTCTGGCCTCCGCACCCACGAGCAGCTGGTCCGTTCAGTCCCTGAGCATCGGTGATGGTTCGCTTTCTGGCGGGGCTGGCTTACTGACGATCAATGGCGACCGGAACGTCAGCAGCGACGCCTATGGCTACGGCAATCTCAGTTCCAGCGACACCGTCAATGTCGGCACGAATGGCGGAACCGGCGTGCTGACGCTCAACTTGCGGCCAGACCAATCCAAGCCAGGTACTGCGCTCTATTTTTTTAGTGCAGTGGGATTGTCGATCGGGCAAGGCCTGGGCAGCTCCGGTACGTTCAATGTATTGGGCTACGGCAAAAGCGTGCAGTCGCAGAACATGTCTTCCAGTGGAGCGGCAGCCGCCGGTTCGGTGAACATGACGGGCGTACCATTACTGGTGGGCAGCCAGGGTGGTGTGGGCGTGGTCAATATTTCGGATGGAGCCATTGGCTCGCTCTATGCCCCGGCATCCGGCCCGATCCTGAGCATCGGGGCCGGCGCAGGCAGTCACGGCACGATCAACGTGTTGTCCGGCGGAAAATTGAACATTGGTGCGATGACCGGCGACACCGGAACGCCCAATTACATTGGCTCCGGTGGCGGCACGGGAATACTGAATGTCTCGGGCGTCAACGCCATCGGCTATGCCAGCAATGCCAATTTCATGAACGGGCTTAGCATCGGATCCGGCCTGGGCAGCAATGGATCGATCAACGTCCTTTCGGGCGGAAAGATGCTGACTGCCTATGGAAACCTGGCAAGCTCACCCACGGGAGTGGTGGTGCCTGCCCAAGTGGGGCTGCAAGGTGGTTCCGGATCCGTGCTCGTCGACGGTGCCTCCGCCATCTGGTACGTCGCCGGCGGCACCAATTACTTCGGCACTCCCGCCACGGATGGTTCCCAGATCGGCAACCTGCAGGTCGGCATTGACGGAACCGGCAATGTCACTTTGTCCAATGGGGGCTTGCTGTCGCTCGGCACCGCCAACATCGCGACGGCCTACAACGACACCAACTACTGGTACCAGCTTGACTCATTCACCGGCGGTCTTGGCACGCTCTATCTCGGGACCACCAGCACAGGCAGCGGCACACTCAATATCGGCGCGCCGGCCGGCCAGGCGGCGCAAGCTCCTGGCACGCTAGATGCCGCGCAGATCGATCTGGGTCCAGGCAGCGCGTCCGTGGTGTTCAACCATACCGCCAGCAACTATGTGTTCTCCGTGCCGCTGGTGGGCACTGGCACCCTGGTCAGCTACAGCGGTACCACGTATCTGGAGCAGCCGACCGGACAGCCTACCGGCGCAGCCACCGGCAATAGCGGCTTCAGCGGCACCACTCAGCTGTATGGCGGTGCCTTGGGCTTGATGTACGACGGTGCGCTGGGCAGCAGTACGGTCGATGTACTCGGTAGTGGCGGCGGGCTGATCTACGGTAGCGGCACCCTCATCGGCAACCGCATCGACATCGCCGGCGGAGCCACGCTTACGGCCAGCAATGACAACGGCTCCGCGGCCACGCAAGGTGGCGTGATCTCGGGGGGCGGCGTGCTGCTCAAATCCGGCCCAGGAATGCTCGCACTCACCGGGGTCAACACCTACACGGGCGAAACCGACATCGAGGGTGGCACGCTCGCGCTGGTCGGCGATGGCAGCATTGCGCAATCAAGCCGTGTGCTGGACAACAGCATCTTCGATATCAGCGCCGCGAATGCCGACCCTTACATCATCAGCCTGGCTGGCAATGGCACGGTACACATGGGGGGCTCGCAACTCACCCTCACCAACGCCAACGATACCTTTGCCGGTAGTTTCATCGGCAGCGGTCCGCTCACCCTTGCAGCGGGAACCGAGGTACTCACCGGCAACAGCGGCGCTTATACCGGCAACACCACCGTCGCGGGTGGCGCGCTGTGGGTGAACGGCACGCTGGGGGCCGGCAGTACCACCGTCAGTGTGGACAACGGGGGCACCCTCGGCGGCAGCGGCACCGTGGGCGGCAACGTCAATGTCGCCAGCGGCGGTACCGTCGCGCCTGGCGCCGGCCAGCAGCAACCGGGGGCATTGACAGCAGGCGGCAGCCTTGCGTTGAGCGGCGGCTCGATGCTGGCCTACGACTTCGGCCAAGCCAATACGCCTGGCGGCACCTTCAATGATCTGCTCAACGTGGGCGGCAACCTGACGCTGGCCGGGACGATCAACATCACCGAGGCCGCCGGCGGTACGTTCGAGCCGGGCATCTACCGTGTCATCAACTACAACGGCAGCCTCACTGATCTGGGCCTGGCCATTGGCGTCACACCGGTGAGTGGGCTGGAAGTGCAAACGGCGATCCCGCAGCAGGTGAACCTGGTCTACTCGCAGCCTGGCGTGCCCTTGACCTTCTGGGACGGCGACGCCGGCCCCAAGAACAACGGCGTGATCGATGGCGGGAATGGCAGCTGGCAGGCCTCGGCCGGCAACAACAACTGGACCAACGCACAGGGCACTCCCAATGCCCCCTACGCCGACGGTGCCTTCGCGGTGTTCGCCGGCAATGCTGGCACAGTCACCATCGACAACAGCCTGGGCGCAGTTGCCGCTGCCGGGTTGCAATTCGCCACCAGCGGCTATGTGCTTCAGGGGGGCACGCTGACTCTCGTCGGCAGCGAGGCCTATGTTCGTGTCGGTGAGGGCCTGTCGCGCCAATTGCTGCCCAGCACTCCCATGGCCACCATCAATGCGTCGATCGCCGGCGGCGCGGAACTGATCAAGGACGACGTTGGCACCCTGGTACTGAGTGGTGTCAACACCTACACCGGAGGCACGCGCATCCAGGACGGCATACTGGAGGTGTCAGCCGATGACAACCTGGGCGCATCCACCGGCGCGGTAGTGCTGGCGGGAGGTACGCTGGAAAACTCGGCCAGCTTCAGCTCGGCTCGCACGGTGAACGTGGATACATCGGGCGAAATCACCACCGACAATGGCACCACTCTTACGCTCAGTGGCCCGCTGGGCGGCAGCGGCACCCTGGTGAAGAGCGGCGGCGGCACGCTGGACATTACCGGCAACGGCGGCTTCACCGGGCCGGCCCAGGTGACGGCTGGCGTGCTGTCGGTAGACGGCAGCATCCCCGGCGCGGCTGTCAGCCTGGCCAACGGTACGGCGCTGATCGGCAACGGCACGGTGGGCGCCACCACGTTGCAGACGGGCGCGACCATTGCGCCGGGGCACTCGATCGGCACCCTCACCGTACAGGGTAGCTATCAGCAGGCGGCGGGCGCCGTCTACCAGGTACAGCTCGATCCGACGTCTGCGAACGCGGACCTGATCCAGGTGAAGGGTGCGGCAACCCTGCAGCCCGGGGCGGCGCTGCAGGTATCGCGCATCAGCAACAATCCGTACACGCTGGGTACGCGCTACACCGTGCTCGACGCCAGCGGCGGCCTCAGCGGCACCTTTACCTTGGGTGGCGACCTTGCGGTGTCGCCGTTCGCGACCTTGCAGGACATCTACGACGCCGATCACGCCTATCTGCAGGTCAACCAGACCCGCTCACTGGGTGATGCAGCCTGCACGCGCAACCCACATGCCGCCGCGCTTGGGCTGCAATCCACCCAAGGCGGCAATGCCGCACTGAGCGCCATCGTGATGGACTCCACCAGCGACGCCGGCGCCTGCAGTGCACTGGGCCAGCTATCGGGCGAGGCCTATGCTTCGCTGCGTGGCATCTACCTTGACGACAGCCGATTCCTGCGCGAGGCGGTGAGTTACCGGCTGCGCGATGATGGCAGCGCGGCTGGCCCGGGTGCCAGCGGGGGCAACGACAGCAGCACAGCCAACGGCTTGTGGGCGCACGCGTTCGGATCCTGGGGCGACTACGACGCGCATGACGATACCGCCACACTCGACCGCGATATCGGTGGCGTGTTCGTCGGTGGCGACCGTGAGTTCGGCAGCCTGTGGCGAGTGGGTGTGGTTGGCGGCTACAGCCATACCACCTTCGATGCCGGCTCGCTCAACTCATCGGGCTCCAGTGACGATTACCACCTGGGCCTCTATACCGGCAACGACAGCGGTCCGTTCCGCTTCAATGGCGGCCTAGCCTATACCTGGCACGACGTATCGATGACGCGCCATCCGGCATTCGCCGGTTACGCGGCCACCCTGTCATCGGACTTCCACGCAGGCACCGCACAGGCCTGGGGTGAGATTGCCTACGACATGCCAGGGCGCGATGTCGACCTGCAACCATTCTTCAACGCGGCCTACGTGCGCCTGCGCGTAAACGGCTTCCAGGAGACGGGCGATGCTGCCACGGCCCTTTCCGGCCAAGGCGACCACAGCGCCAACACCTTCAGCACATTGGGCGCACGTCTTGTCGCTCCATTGAATTGGGGCTCTTCGTCGATCGAATTGCGTGTCAGCGCGGGGTGGCGGCATGTCTATGGGCAGCTTTCACCATCCCAGTTGCTGGCGTTCGCCGGAGGCGAACCTTTCGGCGTCGTGGGTGCCGCACTCGATCGCGATGCGCTTGCGGTCGACGTGGGGTTGGGCGGCCGGTTGGGTGACGGGCTTGATGGAGGGCTGAGCTACTCCGGCGTGCTCGGTAGCCATACCAGCGACAACGGAGTAAAGGCGTACGTGCGCTGGCAATTCTAGATCGCGAGGACGCAATGCATGCCAGATCGACAGTGGACGTTCCGAACGGCATCGCCCGGTACCATGCAAGCCCGAAGAGGTTTGCAGGCTTCGCCTGTGCACATCGAAACCAACGGATACCTCCTGCGCAGCGTCGTACCTGCTGACATAACCACAGGTGTTGTCGACTGGATCAACGACCAGACGATGCGAGAGGGTCTCAATCTCCCGCCTCTGGGGCTCAACCTGGATCGCACCCGTGCTTTCGTCGAGAGCTTTGATGGCCTTCGCCAGCATTTCATCGGCATATTCGATCCGAAAAGCAAGCTGATGATCGGCTTCTACACCATGGACGTGTCGCTGGAGCACCGAAGCGCCAACATCACCTGCGGCATCGGCGAGGCTTCCTATCGTGGCCGGCGCGTACTTTGGCACACCATCGATGCGCTTCTTGACCACTTTTTCACCTATCGGAACATCGACAAGATCACCGCCCGCGTTCTTTCCAGGAACATCCCGATGCTGTTCAACTTTGTCGACAACCCCCGCTTCGTATGGGAGGCGAAGTTGAAACGTGAGTGCCTGGGCGTAGACGGCAGTCGCCTGGACCTTTTGCTGTTCGCGGCGCATCGCGATGCCAGGCGCGAAGATGGCACGGCACCATGACGCCGACGCCGACGTGCAATTCAGTACTTGCCTTCCGCCCAGGCCACTTCACATCGCTGGTCGAAGCTCTCGACTATGCGGCCCAGGGCGAGACGGGCATCAATATCTATGATGGCCATGGCCGTATCGACGACACGGTCAGCTATGGCGGTCTGCGCCAGCACGCGAGGGCAGCCGCCGCAAAACTGTTGTCTAACGGCTTGCGGACGGGCCAACACGTTGCGCTCATCGCCGAAACCAGCATCTCTTTTCTCACCCTGTTCTACGCCTGCCAATATGCCGGCCTGGTGCCCTGCCCACTCCCTGTGAGACCCATCGCGGGAAGTCCGGAGAAATATGCCAGGCAACTTCACCGATTGATCCAGCATGCCCGTGCCTCGATGGTCTTGGCTCCCAGGCACTTTCTGCGGGACACTGAGCTCGCCACGCGAAATCTTTCGGTCCGCGCGTTGGATTTCGACCACCTGTTGGATGGGCCATCCGCCCCCTGGCCTGCCACGCCCGTCGTGCAACAGCCAATTGCCTATATCCAGTTCACCTCCGGGTCCACTGCGGAGCCCAAGGGCATCGTGATCACCCAGTCGGCGCTCATGGCCAACGCCACGGCCATCGCCGCCCATGGTTTGCGCATGCGCCCTGAAGACCGCGCCTTCTCGTGGTTACCGCTGTATCACGACATGGGCCTGGTCGGCTTTTCGGTAGTGGCATTGTGTGGCCAGCGCAGCGTGGACTACCTGTCACCCATGGGTTTTGCGGCCAGGCCTTTGCTGTGGCTACGTTTGATGTCGGCTTGCCGGAGCACCATCGTCTATGCCCCTGCCTTTGCCTGGCAACTGGCAGCGCGTCGCTATGATGGCCAGGCTGACATTGACTTGTCGTCGCTGCGCATCGCAGGACTCGGTGGAGACATGATTCAGGGCGATATCCTGCGGGAATGTCAGCGGCGGCTGGCTCCGACTGGCCTTCGTGCCGAGGCGATGCAGCCAAGCTACGGCATGGCTGAGGCCACCCTGGCCATATGCATGACCGATGCGGACGCGTTGCCGAGCATCGATCACGTGAAGCTGGCCCAGCAGGCTGGATGCACGATCAAGGCCATCGCCACCGGACCTGGCCATGCCACGAAAGATTTCGTCGGTGCCGGCCGCCCACTGCCAGGCATGGAACTCGAAGTGCGCGACACCGAGCGTGTGCCAGTCGATGAGGGCGTCATAGGCCACATCTGGGCACGAGGGCCGAGCGTCATGACGCAATACCTGGATGATTTCGCCAGGAACAGTCATGACGAGCGCGGCTTCCTTGATACCGGAGACGTTGGCTATCTTCGCAGTGGCGAACTGTTCGTCACCGGGCGTGCCAAAGACATGCTGAAGGTGAATGGCCGGAATATCTGGCTGCGGGACCTCGAATGGATCGCGGAGGGCGTCGCGCCACTCAAGGTCGGTGACGCGGCAGCTCTCGCCACGGGTGACGCGGGCCATGAAGCCTTGCTGCTGCTTGTCGAACACCGGCCTCCGGGGGAAGAGAAGCAGCGTGAACTCCGGGAAAAACTGGGGCGTGCCGTGATGCAGGCCCTGGGCATCCACATCGATGTGCTGTTGGTCAGACCGCGCAGCCTTCCGCACACCACCTCCGGAAAAATCGCACGAAAGGAACTTTGCGATATGTACGCCGCCGGCGAGTTCGATTGATCGCAGTCGCGGATACCACTTCGCCATGGAGCCAATGACGTGATTGCCCTTCAAAAAGCCAAGAAGATTCTGTCGGGAAGCCTGTTCATTCCCGTCGAGATGATTGGTGATGACGCGTCCCTGCAATCGATAAAGGAGCTTGACAGCATTTCATTCGCGACGATTGCGACGGAGCTTGAGGACCTTCTCGGCAAAAGCATTGACCCCGTCGACCTGATCAGCCTGCATACCGTTCGCGACCTTGCCGAACTCATCGACCGCTATCAATGATGCACCCGTCCGACATCTGCAACGCGCTGTATGTTTATGCCCGGGAGCACAACGGATGCAACGTTGAGATGGAACTCAATGGCATTCCCACGCTGCTGATTCAGCGCCACGAGGATGCCAATTACGTTTTGTGCCAGCGTGCCAGCAACTTTCGCAAGAACATGAGCTGGTTTCGCCAGACCCTCGGACGTTCGCGCTTCTCGGAGGATGGAGACGCCTGGGAGCTTCGGCGGAAGCTCAGCCACCACTACCTGACTCATTTCGATCGCGATAAAGCCATGCGATTGGCCAGCCGCTACGCGACGGAAGCAGCCCAGCGCATGATTTCGGCGAGCGCCGCCGGAGCCACTATTCTGGACGATGCGATTCTCAGGCAAATGACCGCATCGGTTCTGGTTGAGAATTTCTTCGATATTCCGCTATACGAGAGCGGCATCGATCTTGGCCATATCGCTGAACTTCTCGAGTATGGCGCCGCCTATTCCTTCGTGCCCACCGGTTACGCCGGGTCAGCTCCGCGCGACCTGCTTCGCCGACTGCCGTCGCTACGCCGCAGTGTGCTGGATGATCTGCGGGCATTTCGGGACGGTGGACTTTGCTCATCCCCTCTGCTGGACGACATGATCGCGGCGGATCGTAATCCGCATGTCGATGTCGTGCTTGAGCAAGAGCTTCTCTCGTTCCTTGCTGCCGGCTCGGAGACCTCTGCGGCCACTGCCGGCTGGGCGATCTATCTACTGGCCGCTCATCCTGAGATACAGCAGGAATTACGCGGGCAGGCCATGGCGCTGGCTTCTCGATTGGAAGAGTACGGATGGAGCGCCCTGGCGGAATTCACCGGTCTCTCTGCCCTGCTTTCCGAAGCGCTGCGGCTATATCCGCCCACGCCCATCATCGCCCGCCGGACTGTTGACCACGACCGCATCGACGGGCGGGACATCGCCCCGAACCAAGGCGTATTGATCTCGTTCGTCGGTATTCAGCACGATCGTCGATATCGAGAGGACCCGTGGGCGCTTGACATGAGTGACGACGCAAGTCGTGGAAACACGGCCGGCCTACGCAGCGCCTTCAGTCTCGGTCCGCGCATCTGTGGCGGCAAGCAGTTCGCCCGGGTGGAGCTCATGGCGATCCTTTTCACCTTGCTGCAAAACGCGCAATTCGAGCTTTCCTCATACGAACCGCCACGGTTTCACTGGAAGACCCAATTGCTTCGCCAGGGCGGACAGCCTGTCATAGCCAGCCGGCTTGGAAGTGCCGCCCCCGGTCGACGGATGCCCCATGAGATGCGCCGCGACGGCGACGCTGGTTAGGTTCGCGGTGGTTGGCCAAACAACTTCAGTGACGATATGGAAAGCGTCAGGTCGCGGACGGCCTTGCCCGCTAGTGAGGTCGTCTCGATCGGTGCCAACGAATGGATGGCGGCGCGGTCACGCTTCAACAGTGTGGCTGCGACATGGCGCAACGCCACGACCACCTGGGTCGGATCAGTGTTTTGGCAGGGACGAAGCGTGGACATGAGTACTTCTTGCTCTTACCAGCGATAGCGAAGCCCCAGGCTTCCGGCCACCGACCGACGCTGCCCGCCACCATCGGTCCCACCCACCGCCTTTTGGTAACCCACCTGCCCGTAGACCGCGAAGGAGGAGTTCACCGACGCGGTAAGGCCGCCATCCAACTCGACGCGTGACGCGCCCTGCAGCAACGGCACCTGATCGACGCCGTAGTCTGTAGTGCTTCGCCCGCCCCAGTCGTGCCAGAAATCCAGGCGGGCATACGGCTGCCAGACGACATCCGGACTCCGTCCTATCGTCCACTGGGCCCGTGTGCCGAGGCGGCCGGACGTGCCGGTCGTATTTCCCGGATCCACCGGTCCCTCGCCGTCATTGCGCTGGCCAAAGGCAATCCTCTGCCAGATGAACTGCAACTGGGGTTCCAGCGTAAAGCCCGATCGCTCGGCCAGCAGGAATGGATAGCCGCCCTCAATGGATGCCGCGAAACCATTGCCTGGCGTGGAAAGGTCTGCGTATTGGGTCGATGCATCGCCCGTGTAATGCGTGCCTTGCAGAACGCCATCGATGTACCAGTTTCCCGGGCCCACGTGCGTCCAGTAGCCGGCAAAGGCATAGCCGTTGAGCTGAACATCACCGGTACGTTCTCTGTCGTAGGCCAGCGCAGCGGGATCGGCCACCAGCCCTGTGACGCTCAGGTTGGCTCGCCCATAGGCGAAGTACAGGCCCGCCGTGTCGGCCTGCCCCTCGCCGCTCTCGCCGTGCCATACGTCGATGCCCACCTGGGCACCAAATATCTCACCCTTGGACTGCGGATCAACGAAGGCGAGATAGTGATTGGTGACATCCTGGCCGTAGATACGCCCCCATGCCGATTGGAATGGGCCATCCGGCGGCGGATCTGGCGATCCCTGCACCGTGTTGCCGATACGTTCGTGCATAGTGCCGATCGAGAGCAACCCCAACTGTCTGGCCGTGGGTTGCACAACGGAGTACGTCGCGATCTCGGGCCCCACCGTAGGGTATTCACCAGGTGGCAGCACCGCCGGCGGCGGATCCACCGGGAGCTCCTCCTCAGCCTCCTCTCCGGCACCCTCACCCGGCCCGGGCGTCGGCGTCACCGTCGTTGGTGGCTCGACCGGCGGCGGTGCTGGTGGCTCGCCACCGCCACCACCCGACTCGCTGCCGCCGGATCCGCCACCACTACTGCCGCCACCCGACTCACTGCCACCGAATCCACCACCACTGCCGCCGCTTCCGCCTCCACTACCACCGGATCCGCCACCAGTTGTCGGAGGCGGTGGTGGCGGTTCCGGTGGTGGCGTAGTCACGGCAACCGAGAAGCCGGACCGCAGATACCAGCTTTGAGGCGAGCTTGTATCCACGGAGCCTCGTTGAAGCGTGTAGTCGAATGCGCCTGCACGAATCTCACCCTCTTGCACGAACGCGCCCACTGCGGTGGCGGCACCGCTTACGGCCTCAATCACCAGGATGCCGTTACCCGTAGTCTCAGCTCCCGGACCTGCAGTGTTTTGCACGCGAACGTAGGTGGTGCCGGTCGCCGCTCCACCCACCAGTACCAGCCGGTCCGACGGCGAGCCATCCTCGCCGAGGTAGGTATTGAGGTCGAGGTAACTCGCCCCGCTACCGACGTAGTCAGCGGTCGTAATGGCTTTGTAACTTCCCCACTGGGTTGGATCACCGGAGGGATACGTGAAGTGGATCGTGCTCGCGCTGTTGGTGAGCGTCGACATGTTTGAGTCGGCGGTCACTTCCCAGTCCGAGCCATTCTGCATCGTGACTGCGCTCAGGCTACCCGTTGCCGACACAATCGCACCCGTGAACTGACTGGCGCTCGCTTCGAACGTCGTGTTCGATCCACTCCCGGTGCGCAACACAACGCCACCATTGAGCACTGCTTTGGCAGCGTCAAGCGTAATATCCGCAGTCGCGTTGCTGTCGACCTGAAAAGCATCATAGGTCGACTCGATGGTGGTGTCGTCCAGCTCTACGCGATTGGTTCCACTGCCGCTGATGAATACCCCGATGGTCCCCTGCCCGCCTTCGCGGTACGCATCGAAGTAACCGCCCTGCATATACAGGTAGCTGTTGTTCCTCACGATGGCGCCGTACGCGTTATTGGCGTCCAGCGTGATCATGGTGTTTAGCGCCTTGATCTCGGCACTGTCTTCGACAAGCATGCCTGTCTCGCCACCGCCATTCGATGTGAGGCTGATGGTGCTTGCATCCATCTCGATATAGCCGCCATTGGCGCTGTGCACGCCTACATTGCCACCACCGCCAATGTCCGCTGTCAACACAAACCCGTCAGACAGGATCTGGCTTCCAGCGCCCGTCGCCCATATGACGTGTGCGCCGCCACCCGCTCCCGGAATATTGAACTCCGTACCATCGTTCAAGTGGATGACGCCACCGTTCTCCGCCTTGATCGCCGTACTGCTTCCCGGCATGTCAGCGATCAGGCCGTCGGTGGTGATGGATGCCCCGGCGCCAAGCGTATACAGTCCTATGATGCCGCCGCCACCATACGCTTCGTTGATGCGCGAAGGGCCGAGCGTGGCATCCTTGCCAAGGTTGATGGCTGCCCCCGCGTTGGCCTGGATGGCGTTGCCGTAGAGCACCGTATCCGTAATTGCGTTTCCGTTGATCGTGCCAGCGTCGGCCAGAATGCGATTGGTGGAGGTGCCCGCCGGGATCGTGCACGCGCCATTGCCGCTATTTCCGTACCCGTCCGGATACAGGATCTGGGGGCAGACCTGCTGGGCCAGAACCATCGCGGGCACACCCGCAGCCAGCGCGGGAGCCAGCAAGAGGAGCCTTCGCCGTCGCATACTCTACTCCGGGTAGCATTCAGCGTTACTGTCCCATTGGACCGGTCAAGATGACGTCGACACCCGAGTCTCACACCTGGTATCGGCGGACAATCCATCTGATCTCATCAAGCGGTGCGCCGGTGTGCGGGGGCATGGCCCACGCCAAGAGTCCATCACCAAAGGCGGGCAAAGCGCCCCTGCCTCGATGTTGAAGTCGAAGCACCGAACGGCACAGCGCGTGACCGCATGCATCCAGCCCGAGAGAGGCGGATAATTCCGGCGGCCATTTCTCGGATGCGACACCGCAGATGGGTCAGGCTGTGTGAACAGACGCAAAGCCGCGCCTGTGGCGGCGCGGAATGTCGTCAGCGCCCTTGCTCTACCCTCGTTAACTTGCCATCGAGTTTGGTGGGCCGGGTTTGGCGGGACGCCTTACCGATCTTGGCCTGATTGACGAATATCGACTCTATCCTCCATCCCATAGCACTCGGCCGGGGCTGGCCTTGCTTCGCGGAGCCGGGGTCGCCGCTCCGCCTCGTGTCCAGCGAATTGATCTGCGAGGACGTGATTAGGCCGACGTATATTCCTGCCTGGAGTGGCGCTCAGGATGAGCGATGCTCGGAATCACAGGAAGCGCTTCCGCCGCGTGGACGATGACTTTGAATCAGCTCACTGTTGAATGCAGGAAATTGCTCATGCCAGAGCAGGAGGCGAGTCTCCTCGTTCTGGCCAAGAGCTCCCTTATTCGAGGAGGGATAGCGTGAACAAGAAGACCGTACTCATTACCGGATCATCCACGGGGTTTGGCCATGCGGCGGCCAAGCTCTTCGCCGACAACGACTGGAATGTCGCCGCCACCATGAGGAACATTGCGGCCGCTGGAGACCTCGCCGATCGCGACAATGTGTTGGTGGCCAAGCTGGACGTGACCGATCCCTCGAGCATCGATCAGGCCATCAAGGCCACCATCGAACACTTCGGCAAGATCGATGCCGTCATCAACAACGCAGGGTACGGGCAGTACGGGATATTCGAAACGATCCCGCCGGAACGCATCCAGGCCAACTTCGACGTCAATGTATTCGGCGTCATGAACGTCATACGGGCGATCGTACCGATCTTCCGCAAGCAAAAAGAGGGGCTCATCCTCAACGTCAGCTCGGTCGGCGGCCTGGTCGGACTGCCCTCCATCTCGATATACCTTTCGACCAAGTTCGCCCTGGAGGGATTCACTGAGTGCCTGTCCTACGAGCTCGCATCCCAGAACATCGTCGTGAAGATCGTCGAGCCCGGCGGAGGCGACACCGCTTTTCACGCGCGCTCGTCCGAACTGAATACTGGCGACCATGGCCTCGATAGCTATGCCCCCTTCCTGGAAAGGGCCAATGCCGCCCTGGGCAAGCTGGCCAAGGGCATGGCTAGTGCAGAAAGCATCGCTGCAGTGATTTACGGCGCTGTCACTGATGGCACGAAGAGATTGCGTTACTTCGCAGGAAACGACGTGAAACACCTGGTCGACGCACGCCGAAAGCTGAGTGACGAAGACTACGAAAGCTACATGCGCTCACAGTTCGGATAAAGCGGGCGATCGAATCCTGACCCGGACAAGGATTGCATTGCGCGAACACATTCGTGCGGCATGTGTGCCTGCGATCGCCTCGACGAATGAGTTGCCCGCGTTGCTGCGGCTGGTCATGGTGACCCTCGTTGCACACATCCCCGCTGATGTCGCGCCGGTCGTTCTGCGCAGACTTTCACTCCCGGGTGTTTTGCCGACGCGCTTGAAGAAATGGCCACGACAGCAATGGATCGCTGTAGGCACTTTTTCCAGGCGGCGGCTTGCGAATGGCCGGGCAGGATGGTCAATTTGGCATGGATTAGGCCCTGGCGCTACGCTCGATATGTCGATGTGCATAGCAATCATGGTCAATGGCCTGAGCCAGATGGACGCGTAAACTCACCAACCGCTTGTGTTGCACGCACCATCGAACCTGGTTTCGCCGAGTGTGGTTTGAGCGCCCTGCCCGAATCTGCGTGCATGTGGAATTCAGTGCCACGCCCCAGGCCTGACGCCGCACTCCACTCGGCCGACTCGCAAAGGAGTGTTCATGATGCCCGTGACATACGATGCGTTCGCCGCTCGCTTCGCGAACGCCGCCGTTGCGTGTTTTGCGGCCTTTGCCGTTGGCCTCGCGGTAATGCACGTGCTGAGACCCGACTATGCACCGTCGGCCCACATGATCAGCGACTATGCCGTCGGCCCCTGGGGCAGCGTCATGACGACCGCATTCGCCAGCATGGGCCTCGGATGCCTGATGCTTGGCCTGGCCCTCGTGACCAGCCACACGAAGTCCGTGGCGGCGTGGCTGGCGGCAGTCATGTTCGTCATCGCGTCGGCGGGGTCCGTCGTCACCGCGACTTTCCCGACCGACCTGCCGGGTGCGCCGTCGACCACATCTGGTGATATCCATGCCATGAGCTTCTACGTCAATGTCGCGTGCCTTGTGCTGGCCGCCGCCACGCTTGCCGTCATTGCATCCCATGACTCCCGCTGGCGCGCATATCGACGGGGATGCGCCGTCTATGCGTTGCTGCTCGCCCTGGCATTGGTCTTACAGCTCAAGACCCTGCATCGTGGCATGCCGTTCGGTCTGGCGAACAGGCTTTTCGTCGTCATCATGATCTGCTGGCTGCTGTTCATCACGATAAGGCTGCGTCAGATCACTCTTCCATCCAGGCCACTACGTGGCGATGACACTTGACCCATGGGGTGCACAAGCCTGGGCGGAATTGCATGCATCAAGATTCACCACGAGGCATGTCGCCGGGCTCAATGCGCCACGACCAATGTGACAAACCTAACCAGGAGGGTTTTCGCATGAATACGTTGCTGCGACAGGCGGGCATCATTTTCTTGGCGGCTCTCGCCCTTCTCTTCATGCCGGTCATCCACGCCGATAGCAACAGTCGTGATGCCGACGCGGCACGCTCGACCATTACGGCCATGGAGCGCGCGTGGAACGAGCACGACATGGATGCCTTCGCGAAGCTGTTTGCCGAAGATGCCGATTTCGTCAACGTCGAGGGTACCCGATGGCGCGGTCGCCCAGCCATCAAGGAGGCGACCACGTTTGTACACTCGACGATCTTCAAGAAAAGCCGGTTGACTGTTGATGACACGACGGTCAGGCAACTTGGTCGGGATGTCATTGTGACGAGATCCACGTGGCATCTTGTGGGTCAAACCACAATGAAGGGAGATCCCGTGCCGGACCGCACCGGCATCCTCACCAATGTTCTGGTTCGGTCTGGCGCCGGCTGGCTGATCTCGGTGACCCAGAACACTGACATTGTCCGATGATACTGTTCTCATTGGCGACGATCTGGCCGGGAGATTTCGATGAACGACTACGTCACCATAGAAGGGCGCGACGGTGAGTTCCGAGCCTACGTTGCACGGCCAGAAGGGCGGCCAGCCCCGGCCATCGTCGTCTTGCAGGAGCTGTTCGGCGTCAATGCCGACATTCGCGCGACTTGCGATGAGCTCGCCGAGCAAGGTTTCCTTGCAGTGGCGCCCGACTTGTTCTGGCGCCTGGAGCCCGGCTTGAGCCTGAGCGTCACCTCCGCGGAGGACTGGCAACACGGGGTTCGGCTCTACCAGGCCTATGATCGCGACGCGGGCGTGCGCGATGTGGAGGACACCATCAAGGCGGTTTCGCGCCTGCCCGGATGCAACGGCAAGGTGGGTGTTCTTGGCTACTGCCTTGGTGCGCTGATGGTCTTCCTGACGGCGGTTCGCTCCGACGTCGACGCCGCGGTTGCTTACCACGGCAGCGACACCGACAAGTACCTCGGCGAGTCAGGCAGGCTTCGCGCGCCGCTGCTGATGCACCTGGGCGAGGAAGACGAGTTCATTCCGAAGTCCGCACAGGCCGCCATCAGGGAGGTGCTTGCCAGCAACCCCAATGCAACCGTCTACAGCTACCCGGGCCAGCGTCACGCGTTCTCGCGGCACGGCGGAGCACACTACGACGCGGCTGCGGCATCACTTGCCCACGCCAGGACCTATCAATTCCTTCACCAAAGCCTGGGTTGAGGGTTGATCACCATGGGCCCCGGCCGTCGAACGAGGGCAGATCATGACCGAGACGACTTACGAGCCCGAACTGACCGGCTTGCTCATCGTCGATCCTTACAACGATTTCCTGTCCGAAGGCGGAAAGCTCTACGAGCTGAGCCGGGAGACGCTTGAGTCGCTGCATGTCGTCGAGCATATGCGCCAGGTGCTCGCCGCCGCGAGGTCGCGAGGCATGCAGGTGTTTATTGCTCCGCACCACCGATGGCGCGAGAGCGATATGCATCTCCACTGGAAGACGATGCCTCCGGTGCAAGCCGGTGCCTACAAGGGCCGCGTGTTCGCGGATGGCACCTGGGGCGGCAGCTTTCATCCGGACTTCGAGCCCAGGGACGGTGACGTGGTGGCGCAGGAGCACTGGATGTCCAGCGGGTTTGCCAACACCGACCTCGATCTCCAGCTCAAGAAGCACGGCCTGCGCAAGCTCATAGTCATCGGCATGCGCGCAAACACCTGCATCGAGTCCACGTTACGGTTCGCGGCGGAATTAGGCTACGAGGTGACCGTCATCAAGGACGCCATAGGCAGTTTTGGCCACGCGGAAATGGAGGCCTCGCTCAAGTTCAACATGCCGGCCTATGCGAACGCCCTGCTCTCGACGGATGAGGTCATCGGCAGGCTATCGCTCCGGCCAGTGGAGTAGTCGCCAGGGGCCGCATGCAGCGGCCCAGCGGCGCCTCGGTAACGCCCGTCAGTCACCGTTGCCGTGGCGGGAGCAAGGTCCCGGTGCCGGAGTCAACACTGCGCCTATCGCCACAAGCTCCATTCACCCTGCGCGTGCCGATTCGCTCCCGAATGCCGGCCAACCAGGGGCGCGCCGATGATCGCGTTGCGGCGCAACAGTGATTTGTTATACTTCGCCCACGGAGATGGCATTCCTCCGCGAACCGCCGAAAACATCGGCTGATGATGCCTACGAATTCCCTGGCAGGGAGGTCGTAGGCTTTTTTTATGCCTGCCGCCTGCACCTGTCCGGGTCTGATCCATTCATACCTGGAGACCTGATGAAACGTGTAACGGTGCCCGAGCAGGCGGCCATGATGCCCTTCCTCGGACGTTGGCTGGTGCTCTCAGCCATCACTGGCGGCCTCATTGGCTGCGCTTCCGCCCTCTTCCTGTGGTCCCTTGAATGGGCCACGCAGCAGCAAACCACCCATGACTTCATGCTGGCGCTCCTGCCCGTCGCCGGCCTCGTCGTGGGCTGGGTGTATCACCGTGTCGGCAAGGATGTCGAAGGGGGCAACAACCTCCTGATCGACGAAATACACGACCCCAAGAAGCTGGTTCCCAAGCGGATGGCCATCCTCGTCTTCGGCGGCACGGTCATTACGCATTTGTTCGGCGGGTCGGCAGGACGCGAAGGCACGGCCGTGCAGATGGGCGGCACCATCGCAGATCAGGTTAGCCATCGCCTGGGCCTGGGCGCGGAGGATCGGCGCATCCTGATGATGGCCGGCATCAGTGCGGGCTTTGCTTCCGTGTTCGGCACGCCGGTTGCCGGAGCCATCTTCGGCCTTGAGGTACTGGCCATTGGCAAGCTCCGCTACGACGCGCTGCTGCCTTGCATGCTGTCCGCCGCGATCGCCGACCAGGTGACCCTGCATCTTGGGGTTCACCATGCGGTCTACGCAACGCCAGCCGTCCCGCACATGAGCTGGCAAGGCGTGCTTTCGACCATCGTGGCCGGCATCTGCTTTGGCATTGTCGGCATGCTATTCGCCAATGCCACGCACGCACTCTCGGCCTTCTTCAAGCGCGCGATCAAATATCCGCCCCTGAGGCCTTTCCTGGGCGGCTCAGTTGTCGCAGTAGCGGCCTATGCCATCGGCTGCCAGCAATACCTTGGCCTGGGCATACCCACCATGCAGGCTGCGTTCCTGCATCCGCTGCCCGCCTATGAGTTCGGCGGTAAATTCGCCTTTACCACCATGACCCTGGCATCCGGATTCAAGGGGGGCGAGGTCACTCCGCTGTTCTATATCGGGGCCACCCTGGGTAACGCGCTGGGCTACATCCTGCCGC
Organism: Dyella sp. C9; assembly: GCF_003332825.1. Taxonomy (GTDB): domain Bacteria; phylum Pseudomonadota; class Gammaproteobacteria; order Xanthomonadales; family Rhodanobacteraceae; genus Dyella. The sequence continues at coordinate 106,988 of NZ_QIRF01000011.1, forward strand.
TGCCCTTCCCGCTATTGGCCGGCCTGGGTTTCGTTGCGGTCTTCGCTGGCGCGGCCAATACGCCGATCGCCTCCACCATCATGGCTATGGAGCTGTTCGGCTCGGAAATCGGCGCCTACGCCGGAATGGCGTGCGTGGTGGCTTATCTTTTCTCGGGTCACACCGGCATCTACCGCGCCCAGCGCGTGGGTCACGCCAAGCACCTGCATTGGCCGGAGGGGACCCGCCTTGCGGACATCCCAGCGCTTCGCCGCGCACGCCGGGTCCCTGCCTCCACTTCCAATCCCTGAAACCATTCATGACTGCAACGATGAACAAGCTGGCAGCGCTGCGCCTCTACTTCCATCACGCCGACAAGGTCGAGCACGACAAATTCTGGCATCGGCTCACCCGGCCAAGCCTGGCCTCGCACATCATGAAATCCGCCCATGGCAGGGGCATCGAACAAGTGCTGGTCCATCGGGTACATGGGGGCTACCTGTCGGGCGGCCGGCCGATTCTTCGGCATGTCGATCACGTCCACCCTCATCTTCCACACTGCATCGAGCTCATCGACGTCGAAAGCAAGCTGCGGGCGTTCTGGGACGATCATGCACATCAGCTCAAGAATGTACGTGCGTTGTTTCTTCCCTGCGAAGGCGCCTTGGCTCCGCCCAGCTAAGTCTCCGGTCGCCGCACGAGCGTCCCGATGGCCGCCGGAAAACTCGCGCGGCGCGCAGTGGCCGCCGACCCCGGGGGCCGTGAACGTGGCGCATGGGCAGGCAAAGCGCGCGTCATGCCGACCTGGTGTCCAGGCCTGGCGCCGTCCCACGCGAGCCCTGCATGGAGTGCCGGGCAATCCACTTGCGGTACTGCCGCGTGCGCCATGAGGTGGACACCTGCTGCTCAATCAGGGCGCGCAATGGCGACACGCGCGGATTGGGTGCCTTGCCACTGCTGACCTTGCGCATCTGATGCCGTACCGCAGCCATGTTCGCCAGGGATGCCAGCGGCTTGTTCTTCCAGGTGATGGGCGACAAGCTTGGCACACTCTCGACACCCGACCGCCAGTGTTCCGGCAATTGCGGATCGATGGCCAGCGCGGTGCCCATGCCAACCATGTCCACGCCGCTGTCGATCACCTGCTCAGCCACCTGGCGTCGGCGAATGCCGCCGGTCACCATCACCGGCATCCGCGCCACTGCTCGAATGTCACGGGCAAACTCCAGGAAGTACGCTTCCCGCGCCAGGGTGCGGCCGTCACGTGCCTGCCCTTGCATGGCCGGCGCCTCGTAGCTGCCGCCGGAGATTTCGACCAGGTCCACGGCCAGCCCATTGAGCAGCTTCACCACCTCCTTGGCGTCGTCAGCACTGAACCCGCCACGCTGAAAGTCCGCGGAATTGAGCTTGACGGCCACGGCAAAGGCCGGCGAAACCACGGCACGCACCGCCCGGACAATCTCGATCAACAGGCGCGCGCGGCTAGCCAACGGACCGCCCCACGAATCGGTTCGCCGGTTGGTGAGCGGCGACAGAAACTGGCTCAACAGGTAACCGTGTGCCGCGTGGATTTCCACGCCCGTGAACCCCGCAGCTTCCGCCAGATTCGCGGTGCGGGCAAAGCGCCGGATTACTTCGTCGATCATGGCCTCGGTCATCGCCTGGGGCGTATTGAAGAGCCTGGACATGTTGCCGAGCTCCAGCGGCACGGCGGATGGTGCCCAGGTCGGCTGACCGAGATTTGCCTGCATCTGGCGGCCCGGATGGTTGATCTGCAGCCACGCCTGCGCGCCCTTCGAGCGACTGACCAGCGCCCAGCGCCTGAACTGTTCCAGGCGGCTGGCATCTTCAAGCACGACGCCCGCCGGCCCGGTCATGGCACGGCCATCCACCATCACGTTACCGGTAATCAACAGCCCGGCCCCGCCATCGGCCCATGCCTGATACAGGCGCATCAGCGGCTCGGATGGCGCCTGGTCGGCGTCGGCCATGTTCTCCTCCATCGCGGCTTTGCCGATGCGATTGGGGATGACCGAACCATTGGGAAGCACCAGCTTGTCGAACAGGTTCATGAGGGGTACCTTCGGCGATGACAGGCACACCTTAAGCTTAAAGTTAACTTTAAGGTCAACCGTTTCCCGGGCCCGAACACATGAAGATTGGCGAGCTCGCCAGGCAAAGCGGCCTGACCGCCTCCCGCATTCGCTTCTACGAGGCCAGCGGCCTGATCCAGGCCGTCGACCGCCAGGCCAACGGCTACCGAGACTACCCGCCTGAGGCGCTGGCCACTCTCAACATCATCACCAGTGCGCAGGATGCGGGCTTCACCCTGGACGAGATCCGCCACCTGTTGCCCGTCGCATCCAAGGGAGGCTGGCAGCACGATGAACTGGTGGATGCCATACAGCGCAAGCTCGCCGAGATCGAGGCCATGCAACGCCGCCTCGCCACCACCAAGCGGCAGCTCAACACGGTGCTGAACAGCATCAGGAATCGCCCGCAGGACGTCAGCTGCGCGGAGCGCGCCCAGTGGGTGCTGGAGCGCCTTCACTCGGAGCCGGGCACGGCTGCCAGACCCTCCAGGACCAAGCGCGGCCCCACTGGCTGATTCATCGTCGCCAGGCTTGACCCTAAAGTTGGCTCAACCGAGCCGCATCAGGGCGATGCCTGCGCTTACGGACGCCCCCTGCCTCCACGCTCGCGCTCTCTGCTGCGTTCGTCGTCGGCATCAGCGCCGCCCGGCCTCGCCCGTCACGGCCTGGCAGAACGCGTCCACGGCATCCACCAGCTGCGGCAAGCCCGGAAGCTCCAGCGGATAGTGCCCCGCGTTCTCGAGCATCACGGTTTTTGCCGGAACCTGCCTGATACGCCCAAGGAACGGCTCGCTGAGATGCAGTGGCGTCCATCGATCGGCCGCAGGCTGGGTCAGCAGGATCGGGCAGATGTCGAAAGCCTCCGGCTCCAGCGCGGGCCGGTAGGCGGCATAGGACGCCAGGAATGCCATGGTCATCGCGTTGCCCGCCGAACTCTTGTCGGACAGCCAGACCTTCAATGCAGCCTTGTTGTTGACCAGCGTGTGCATCTTGCTGGCCAGGCGCATGGGCATGCGCAGGGTCTTCAGTGGCGTCTTTGCGGCGATCGCAGCCATGGGCACGCCGATCCGGCTCATGAGCAGGTTCCGGGCAGTTTCGTCGCGCACCTGCTGCAGACGCTGGTCAAGAAAGGTCATGCCGACGATGCCACTGACCTTCCGGTTCATGGCAGCCACGTGGTAGGTGAGCATGCCACCTGCACTCAGGCCGTACAGGACCACTGGGCGGTGGTCCCTGGCCAGTTCGGCATCGACAAAATCACTGCCGGCGCGCACCCAGTCGTCATAGCGAACCAGCGCGCCCTTGGCCACTCGGGTCATGCCGTATTCCGGCATGTCGATGGAGATCGTCTCGTAACCGCGTCGCGCCAGTGGCTCGCCCAGGATCATCGACATCTGCCGGCCATTGGTGCCGACGCCGTGAAACAGCACGACCTTCACCTTTGCCTGAGGGTTGCGGTACGCGTCGAGATGGATGCGGTGGCCCTGCCAGTCCCACCATTCCTCGCGCGGGCATTGATCCTGCCCCCATTGGAACGTTTGGGGCAGGAATCGCTGCATCTCACGCCACGCGGACTGCTCTGCATAAGTGGGTGATGAAGTGGTCATGACAGGCTCGTACCAGGAAGGGTGGTGTCATGGTGCAACCGCCCCCCCATGCCGGCCATGTCGCGGCAGGCCATTCGCTTTAGAATTCGGGCCAACCTAGTCGCAGCGGCACGTCATGAGCCACTGGAATTTCGCTCGCAGCCCGGCCTCCGTGCTCCTGATGATCGAGTATGGGCGTGAACGCAACATCTCGCCAGCCGCCTTGCTCAAGGGCACTCGCCTCACCCCGGGCCAGCTTGCCGACTCCGATTTCACGGTTACCGCGGCGCAGGAACTGGCCGTTGCATCGAACCTGCTGGCATGGACCGGACAGGAGGCCAGTCTGGGCCTGAAGCTTGGCCTGTCCTACCGTCTGTCGACTTACGGGCTGCTGGGGTACGGCATGTTGAGCAGCGCGACGGGACACCAGGCCATTGCGCTGGTGCAGCGCTATCTCGCGCTGACCTACGCCTACGTTGCCATCACGTTTTCCCGCGACGGGCACCGCCAGGTGGTGACCTTCAAGCCCGCGCCGGAGCTTCCCATCGAGTTGCGGCACTTTTTTGTCGGGCGTGCCATGGGGGCTACTTGCCGGGTATTGCGCGATGTCATTGGCAGCGATTTCGAACTCGAACGTTTTGAGGTCACCGCCGATGCAAGCCCCGGGGCCCGGCGGCAGGTGCTGGGGGCGCACATCCTGTACGGGCAGCGCACCAACGCCATCGCTTTCAACGATTCCTTGCTGGAACGGCCATTGCCCCAGGCCAATGCCGCCACTGCAGCGATGTGCGAACGCTTGTGTGCGGAGCTGCTTTCCCGCAGGCGGGTGCGCCTCGACATCGCGTCGTTCGTGGCCGAATACCTTTCGCCCCATGCGTTCGACCGCCCGCCGCAACTGAAGGATCTCGCAGCGCTGCTCAACACCAGCGAGCGCACGCTCAAGCGCCGCCTGAGCGAGGAAGGCGTTTCGTTCCGCGACATTTCCAATGACGTTCGCCAACGGCGTGCACAGGCGCTCCTTGCGGAGGGCTGCCTTTCCATGGGCGAGATCGCCCATGCGCTCGGCTTCAGCGACTTGTCCTCGTTTTCGCAGGCTTACAAACGATGGACCGGCACAGCCCCCAGCCGGGCGCAGAAAAAGGCCGGGTAATCACCCAGGCCCGGAACCCGAGCAGGCGCACACCTTTTCCTAACGCAACGCCATGCCACCCGGAGCAAAATGCGGCAAGAACACGGGGCGGCGCCTGGGCTCAAGATAGCGGCGCGGGACGTGGATGGGCAACAACAGCGCCATCACGAGCGCGACCCGATCGACTCGCGAATGCCAGCGGGCTGGCTTCTTGCTGACGGGAAAGGTTCATGGCCATTGAAAGCGCAACCTTTTCGTCCCTCGATCAAAAGCTGATCTCGATCGACGAGATCCTGTATGCCAGGCCGCACATGCCCTTGGCGACTACGCGCGGACGCGGCTGGGGCGGCGTGACGGTCGATGTGCATCGCGCCTACCCCGGCGTTGCCGAAGGTTACGCCGGCCTGGATCACCACATGATCCATTACTGCTCGTCCGGCAGCGCCAAGCTGACCCAGGTTCGCGGTGGAAGCACGCACAGCAGCGTGATCAAGGCGGGACACTCGCTGATCATGCCGGCCGGCTATCCATCGTGCTGGGAGGGTGACGCCACTCCTTCGGCCCGTTTGCGCGTGCCGATTTCGCTGGTTGCTTCGGCGGCGGAGCAGCTGGGTGAGCGCGCGGTGCCCCAGGTGGAGCTTCGCAACGTCTTCGAGACGTTCGATCCGGTCATAGGGCGACTGGTACAGACCTTCCTGGCCGAGATGGAACTGGACTCTCACCCCTGCCAGGTGCTTATCGTCGATGCACTATCAACCGCCATCGCCGCCCACCTGATCCGCCGATACAACATCTTCGGCGTCATCGAGTCCGATCGCGGCCGCTCGCTCGGTCGACTGGAGATGGCGCGCCTCACCGCCTTTGTCGAGGACAATCTGCACCGAAGCATCAGCCTCGATGAGCTGGCCGCGCAGGTGAACGTAAGCCGCTTTCACTTCTGCCGCATCTTCAAGCAAAGCACGGGCAGCACGGCTTTCAGCTTCGTGGAGCAATGCCGCATCCGGCGCGCCCAGGTGCTCATCGTGGAAACGAACCTGTCCCTCGCCGAGGTGTCGCTGATGACCGGCTTCGCCGACCAAAGCCATTTCACGCGACGCTTCCATTTCCATGCGGGCTGCACGCCTGCCGCGTTCGCGCGGGAGCAAGGTCGTCGTCGCCCGGGCAGGCGCCAACCGCCTGGCGATTGAGTCGACCCGACTGCATCCACGATCGCTCCTGCATCGTCACTTTCCATGCGAAATCCCCAGGCCCGCTGACCGCGCCGCATCCGCGTGGCGCGCGACATGCGCGCACGGATCGCGCCCGCACCTCCTGAGCAATCGCGATCCATCGCACGCAAGAATGCTCAATCATCGCCAAGCACCCCGGAGCTAGGCTTCCCTCACGCGGAAAACGCGTCAGTGGCGAATCTTTGCTGACACCGCGTCGATGGCCGCATGCCATGGGCACCATGGATTCGACTGACCAGGCCAGGGCCGCGTCCCGCATCACGAACCATCGGGAAGCGTCCCAGGAAAGGAATGTCTGGCGGATGTCGAACCCATGCCGCGTGGCGGGTCTTTGGTAGGCGACTGGCTTTCACGCAGCCACGTTCAAGTGCAACAACACCCAAGCACAATGGAGAACACCAATGTCAAACTACAAGATCCCCGCGCTTGTCGCGGGCGCCATCGCCACTGTCATGGGCGGCATGATTACCACCGCCGCCATGGCCCAGGACTTCACGCCCCAACAGAAGAAAATCCAGGCGGAGAACACCGCACGGGTGAAGTCCGGCAAGGTGGAGCCGTGCTTCGGCACCGCGCTCAAGGGCCAGAACGACTGCTATGCAGGCGCGGGTACCACTTGCGCAGGCACCAGCACGGCGGACTACCAGGGCAACTCGTTCAAGCTCGTGCCGAAGGGCACCTGCGAGTCGATCAAGACGCCGAATGGCTATGGCAGCCTGAAGCCCAAGGTCTGACGATCAGGCGGGTCGGGCGCCACGATGCCCGACCCGCCAACCGTCATGACGCCGGGCGCCCTCCCATGTGCTGCCGCGGTCAACCCATGACTGCCCGCGGGCTCGCCGCCCTGGCACCGACGAGTATCGACATGGCATCCCGAGTCTCGACATGAAGATCATCAGCGACGTGTGCAGCCATGGCGGCACCCTCCCCCTGCGACCAGCGAAATCGACGTCGTTTCGGGCTGGCGCCGGACTCAAGCCCATGCATTACCGGGCCATTCTCGAGCAGCGGCCGCCCTTTGGCTTCTTCGAGATTCACGCGGAGAACTACATGGGCGCCGGCGGGCCACCTCATCGTTACCTCACGGCCATCCGCGAGTGCTACGCCATCTCGCTGCACGGCGTGGGCCTGTCCATCGGGGCCTGCCATGCGCTGGACCAGGCCCACCTGCAGCGGCTCAAGAGGCTCATCGAGCGCTATCAGCCGGCGTTGTTTTCCGAGCACCTGGCGTGGTCCACGCATTCGGCGGGATTCCTCAACGACCTGCTGCCCTTGCCTTACACCTCTGCCACCTTGCGCCGCGTGGTCGAGCACATCGATACCACCCAGTCCTTTCTCGGCCGACAGATACTGCTGGAGAACCCCTCCACCTACGTCCAGTTCGCCGAGAGCTGCTACAGCGAGCCCGACTTCATCAACGAGGTCGTTCGGCGTACCGGTTGCGGACTGCTGCTGGACGTCAACAATGTGTTTGTCTCGGCTACCAATCACGGTTTCGATCCGTATGCGTATATCGCACAGATCAACCTGGCGGCTGTCGGTGAAATCCATCTCGCCGGCCACACACGCGAATGCGACATCGATGGTTCGCCGCTCCTGATAGACACGCACGACAAACCGGTCGACGATGCCGTCTGGTCGCTTTACGCGCATGCCGTGCGAAGGACGGGGGCGGTCTCCACCCTGATCGAGTGGGATGCGGAAATTCCCGGGCTCGACACGCTACTTGCGGAAGCCCAGCTGGCGGATGCCGTTGCTCAGGCGGCGGTCTGCTGATGTGCATGGCGACCTTCAACATTCACGCACCCCGAGGTAGGCCGGAGTATGTCCATGTCCGAGCGGCAAGTCGTCCTGTACTTCTCCTGGAGCCGGCCCGACGAGGTCGATGCGCCGCTCACCAACATCAACAACCGCTTCCCGGCGCTGTTCGAGAGCCGTCGCATGCTTTATCCCAGGTATGAGGCGTTCTCGCACATCGACCTGTACGACCAGGGCATCGGCGGGTTTCTCGACCACATCCAGAAACCCAACTTCACAGCCTTCGCCGAGCATGCCGAAGCCATCACGCAGCACCCGGTACCGGTCATCGAGCGCATGGGCGACGATGGGCTGGCGCAGGAGATCAACGATGAGCTGCTGCGCGACGTCGACACGCTCATCGTCATCAGCCTGGATTCGCTCTGCAGTCGCCAGGCACCGACCACCAAGGAAGTCGAGGCCATCCGCCGGTTCCTGGCGCACCCCGATCACCTGTTGTTTGTGTGCCCACACCACGACATCGGTGACGTCAACGGCATTGCCGAGGACGCACAGCCTGCACGGCAGGAGCAGGAGTTCTACCACCACGGCGACCGGACCATTCCACCCCAGCAGCGATTCAGCGGTTTCGCCCGATCCCTGTTGGCGGCGCTGGACATGCCGGTGGAGAACCAGTTCGGGCTTCGCCCGCGGCTCGACGCATCCAGCGCGCCCTGGCCATTCCACGCCGACCGCTCACTGGACCGCTGGCATCTCCTGCAGGGCGTGAACGCTTTCAATGCCCACCCGCATCTGCCACACCTGCAGCGCGTGGGCCCCGCATTGTCCGCGCTCGATGTACTGGTGCGGCAGGACATTGCCCTGAGCGCCCCGGCACATCCTGCCCAACTGGAAGGTCTGCGCACGTTCGATGCACTGCTGCAGTCAGCTCCCGGTGTATTCCAGGGGACGCTGCTGGTGAGCGATGCCACGCTCTGGAGCTCCACGGCAGGTGGCGTCGAACAACTTCGCGCGTTCTGGACCAATGTGCTCCGCCGCGCCATGCCGCTCTGAGCCCGACACCATGCACACTTCCCAACCAGTGGTTGCGCACTCGCACCAGCACGCGTTTTGCAAAGCACTGCTCGACGCACGCCTTCCGGTGCCCGAAGGCGTGATTGGGCCCAATGGCAAGCCGAGTGAGCGGCGCTTCAATGTCTACCGGAACAATGTGGTGGCGGGACAGGTGTCCACGCTACTGGACGCGTACCCGGCCACGGCACGCCTGGTCGGCAAAGCCTTCTTCAAGGCCATGGCGCGGGACTATGTAATGGCGCACCCGCCCGTCACCCCGATGATGTTCGATTACGGCGCGGACTTTCCGGCTTTCATCGATGCTTTTCCCGCCGCCGCCGAACTGCCTTATCTGGGCGACGTGGCGCGCATCGAGCGATGCTGGGTGGAGGCGTATCACTCGGCGGAGGCATCGCCCCTGCCGACACCTCGCCTTCGCGAGGCGCTGGTTGGCGAGGACTTGCGCCGACTGACGCTCCAGCTGCATCCCTCCGTGCGGGTACTTCAATCCGCGTTCCCGGCGCTCGCGATCTGGGAGGCGAACACGGGATCGTCCGGCGACCGGGAGATCCATCTCGATGACGGTCCGGAGGACATCCTGATGGTCCGGCCGGAGGCGAACGTCGAGGTGCATCGACTGCCCAGGGGCGGCGCCGGGTTCTTTCAAGCCCTGTCCAGGGGGTGTTCGCTGGTGGGCGCCACCGAACGGGCTCTGGCAGGCAACGACCCGTTCGACCTGGTGGCCAGCATGGCGGTGCTGGTCGATGCCCGGCTGGTCATTGGCGCCTCGTTTGCCCAAGCGCACCCCAATCTGGCAGGTGGATGACATGACCCATCCCTCATCACAGCCCGGCGGGGCAACGCTACTGGACCGGATACTGGATGCCGTCACCTGGATAGGCCTGGCGCTGGCGCCGATCGCCGCACGCATTGCGCTGGCACTGCCCTTTCTTCGATCCGGCCGCACGCGCTGGGATGGCTTCCTGTCCATTTCGCCGGGCACGACTTATCTGTTCGAAGACCAGTTCAAGCTGCATGTCTTCGGCCATCTCTATGCCATTCCGGCGCCCGACCAGGTGGCCTTTCTGGTGGGCTGCGCGGAAATCGTGCTTCCCTTGCTGCTGCTCGCCGGCCTGGCGACGCGCTTCGCCGCCCTCGGCCTGCTCATCATGACCGCGGTGATCCAACTGGTGTTTCCCGATGCGTGGGTCAACTTCCACCTGTACTGGGCATCACTTGCACTGGCCATCATGGCGCTCGGGGCCGGGTCACTCTCCCTGGATCATGCGCTGGAGATGCTTCGGGCGCGCCGTGGCGTGCCCGCGGCGCGATAGGCCACAGGACTCGGGCCGGCGCGAACGAGCACATCACGATTCCGGGAGACCACCATGGACACCATTGCGTTCATCGTTCTCCTGCTCGCCCTTGTCGTGCTCAGCTCCATCGTGGTGCGTTCGCTGGCGCCTGCTCTGCCCTTGCCCATCGTGCAGATCGCGCTGGGCGCGGTGGCGGCGCGACTGACCAGCTACCAGGTGTCGCTGGAACCGGGCGTCTTCTTCCTGCTGTTTCTGGCGCCGCTACTGTTCCTTGATGGCTGGCGCATCCCGCGGGAGGGCCTGTTCCGGGACAAGGGAACCATCCTCTCCCTGTCGTTCGGCCTCGTGCTGCTCACGGTCATCGGCGCCGGCCTCTTCATTCACTGGATGATTCCGGCATTTACCCTGCCGGCGGCGTTCGCGCTGGCGTCCATTCTTTCACCCACCGACACCATCGCCGTGTCCTCGCTGGCAGAGCGCGTGCCGCTACCCCGGCGCCTTATGGTGATCCTGGAGGGCGAGTCGCTGCTCAACGATGCCTCCGGCCTGGTGTGCTTCCGCTTTGCCGTGGCCGCAGCCTTGACCGGCCAATTCGCAGCGTGGCGTGCCGTCGGCACTTTCGCCTGGCTGGCCGTCGGCGGGCTGCTGGCGGGCGTCGCCACCTGCCTGGTGACCAACGTCGCCAAGGACTGGGTCACGCGAAGATTCGGCGAAGAGGTAGGCGCGCAGATCCTGGTGAGCCTGATCATTCCGTTCGCCGCTTACCTGCTGGCAGACGCGGTCGGCGCTTCCGGCATCCTGGCTGCCGTCGCGGCCGGCATCATCATGGGCATGGAGGAACGGGCCGGGCGCGCATCCGCCATCACGCGCATCCGGCGCTCCGCGGTATGGGACGCCGCCCAGTTCGCCGGCAACGGGGTGATCTTCGTGCTGCTTGGCCATCAGCTGCCGGGCATCCTTTCCCGCGCCGGCGCGGCCATCGAGCAGACAGGCGAGCACAACAAGCTTTGGCTCATGATCTATGTGCTTGCCATCTGCGTCGTCCTCAGCGTCATTCGCGCCGCCTGGGCCTGGGTGACCCTGGGCGTGCGCTCCATGCTTGGCGAGCACCTGGCCGGCGCGGCCCGTGCCGGCCGAGCGCGCCTGGTCGCCATCACCGCCTTCGCCGGAGCGCGCGGCGCAGTGACGCTTGCGGCAGCCATGGCCATTCCCTTGACTGTGCATGACGGGGTGGCCTGGCCCGCTCGTGACCTGGCCATCCTGATTGCCGCCGGCGTGATCGTGGTCTCGCTGGTAGCCGCGCCGGTCGGGCTGGTGGCGGCCACCTGGCCACTCAGGCTCGCAGGCAACAACCTGCACCAGGAAGAGCGCGACATCCGCTCGCTCTCCGCCCGGGCCGCGCTGGACGCCATCGAGCAAGCGCTACGCGAACCGGCGGCGCGCGGCCTCAACGCCGACATCTACGCACAGGCCGCGGCGCGGGTTTCGGCGGATTACCGCCAACGGATCGCTGCCGGCTCGTCGAACATCGCCGAACATCCGTCGGCCCGGCCATCGAGCGAGATCGAGGACAGGCTGCGCCTGATGGCGCTGGATGCGGAGCGCAAGGAGATGTACGGCGCGGCGCGGACGGGCCACCAAAGCCAGGAGCTGATCCGTGACCTGGTCTATGAGATCGACCTGCAGGAATCCCAGCTCTTGGCGCGGCGACGCACGACCTGACCCACCGACACCGATGGCGGCGAACCCCAGCCACCGATGGAATACCCGGCATGGCGAGCCTGCCCGCGTCGCAGCACGCGTGTGGCCCGGCTTCGCATTCACGAAATCCCCACCTGGCCGGCTGTCTAGTTTGCCTGCAGCGGGCCGGGCCATGGGCTCGCACGGGCGGATTGCTGCAAGGGGATCAGGCCAATGATCGACGCGACATCCGCTGCGCCCGCGTGTCACCGCAAGGCCGTGGTCCGCCAGGCGTGGCCATGCCTCGCGGCAGGAGTGCTGGCCGGATGCTCGCCCCACTCCGCGCCCGCCCTTGTACTGTTCGGCGCGTATTTCCCCGGCTGGCTGCTCTTCGCCATCCTCGCCATAGTGATCGCCATCTTGGCGCGTATCGCCTTCGGTGTGGCCGGACTGGCGCCTGCCGTGCCGTTTCCGCTGTTCACCTGCCTCGCCATCGGCATCCTGATCGCGGGCGCGGTCGACCTCATGTGGCTGGGCAACTGATGCGCGCGGCCGGAGACCATCGCCCGCCCCGCCTGGCGAAACTGCTCGCATTGCTGGTCATCGCCGCCGCAGCCGTCATGCTCGCCGTCATCATCGGGCACTCCGTCCAGAATCCATCGACGGACGCCGCCTCCATCGATGCGGACGTGGTCCACGTTGCCTCCGAAGTCGGAGGGCGCGTGATCCGGCTCGGGGTGAGCGAAAACGTCACGGTCAAACGGGGCGACCTGATGTTCCAGATCGACCCCGGCCCGTATCGTGACGTGGTGGCACAGACGCGCGCCGACCTTGCCCTGGCCGAGGCTGCGCTGGACACCCAGCGCCGCGTCGTGTCGACACAGAATTCCGCGGCCACCATTGCTGCCGAGCAGACCCGCAAGGCCGCTGAAAACGCCGCCCTCACGCAGCGCACCGTCGAGCGCCTGCGCCCGCTCGCGGAAGTCGGATACGTTCCCGAGCAACAACTGGACCAGGCCGAGGTTGCCGCACGCGACGCCGCGAAGTCCCTCAGCCAGGCGCGAGAACAGCAGGCTGCCGCGATCAATGCGGTCGACACCACGGCCGGCGCCGAGGCCGCCGTGCAAGCCAGGCGCGCCGCGCTGGCGATTGCCGAACGGGCCTTGCAACACACCACCGTGCTGGCGCCCCATGACGGTCGCGTGGTCGGACTTTCGGTAACTAGCGGCGAGATCGTCGCGCCATCACAGCCGTTGTTTACGCTGATTGCCTCCGATGAATGGTTCTCTGTCGGCAACTTTCGCGAGACCGTGCTCAAGCACGTGAAGGTAGGCGATTGCGCCACGGTGTACTCCCTCATCGATCGATCCCGGCCGATGCAAGGCATCGTCACGGGTATCGGATCGGGCGTATTGGATACCGAGCGCGTCGACCTGCCTCGCGGCGTCCCTTATGTCGAGCGGTCGCTAAACTGGGTTCGCGTCTCGCAACGCTTCCCGGTCCGCGTGAGGCTGGAACAACCACCACAGGACCTGGTGCGCCTGGGTGCCAGCGCCATCATCGAGATCGATCATGGCGTCGCCTGCCGGTGACATCGCCGTGCGTGCGCTGAGTTCCCGCTGGCGGGAGCTGATCGCCAGCACGCCCGGGCGTGGCGAGTTTGCGCTGCGGCTAGCGGTGATCTGCGCGCTGACCGCATGGATCGGCTTGACTTACCGCACCCTGGACGTGGCGCTCTCGGCCTACGTCGTGTTCTTCATGAACAAGCCGGACCGCACCAGCAGCATCCTCACCAGCGTAGCCTTCACCGTGCTGGTCGGCATCCTGATCGGGCTGCTCGTGCTGATCGCGGGCGTGGCGATGGATCTGCCGCCGTTACGCGTGGCGATCATGGCCGCGCTGTCCCTGCTGCTGTTGTTCCTGGCATCCGCCTCCAAGCTCAAGCCCCTGGCGTCGACCATCGCCCTGATCCTGGTCTACGCCCTGGACCTGCTCGGCAAGATCCCCGAAGGCGAACTGGTGACGCGCGCGCTGCTCTACGTGTGGCTGCTGGTGGGCATTCCCGCTGCGCTTTCGGTCGCCGTCAACCTCCTGTGGGGGCCTTCACCGCGTCGGCTGGTCGAACGCGCCATCGCACTGAGGCTGCGTGCCGCGCAGGCGCTCCTGGCCACGCCAGATGCAATCTCGCGACAGCATGTTGCCGACCTGCGCATCGAGGGTGACGCCGAGATACAGGAGCACCTGCGACTGGCCTCACTGGAACAAACCTCGACCCGCGGCGACATGGCCGCGCTGAAACAGGCGTCGCGCTCCACCGAGGTGCTGCTGCTTCTCGTCGACCAGATGGATCGCGCGGGCGACTCGTCCACGCCGTGGCGCCATGCGGCGGCGGCCACCCTGGGCGACATGGCGACCATCGTCGACCGCCATCTCTATCCGGTCGAGATCGAGCCGGTGCAGATTGCTGGCGTGCTGTCACCAGGTACGACATCCTCGTTGATCCACGATTTCAACGCGGTGCTGACGAGGTTCGCGCTACCCCCGGAGCCAGCCGCCGACACCCCGCCCCAACCCAAGGGCGGCTTTTTCGCTGCAGACGCGTTCAGCAATCCCGAGCACCTTCAGTACGCCGTCAAGGTGACCATGGCGGCGATGCTGTGCTACCTGTTCTACTCGTTGACCGACTGGCAAGGCATCCATACCTGCCTGATCACCTGCTACATCGTCGCGCTCGACACCACCGGCGAAACCATCGAAAAACTGTCGCTGCGCATGACCGGCGCACTGGTCGGCGCAGCGGCAGGCATCGCGTCCATCGTCTGGCTGACCCCGGCCATCGAACACATTGGCGGCCTGCTGGTGCTCGTCTTCGCGGGAGGATTGGCCGGCGCCTGGATCGCGGCGGGCAGCCCGCGCATCGCGTACGCGGGTTTCCAGCTGACGTTTGCCATCTACCTGTGCGTGATCCAGGGCTCGTCGCCCGCGTTCGACCTGACCGTTGCGCGTGATCGCATCATCGGCATCCTACTCGGCATCGCCGTGGTCTACGCCATCTTCGTCTCGGTCTGGCCAGTGAGCATTACGCGCCGTATCGATCCGGCGTTGGCGGCCCTGCTCCGGCAGCTTGCCGGCATCGGGCGAAAGTCCTCGCACACGGAAAGGCTTTATGCGCTGCCCAGGGCGCATGCCGCCATCGCCAGGATCGACACCGATCTTGAAATCGCCCACTACGAGCCGCCATCGCTGCGCCCCTCCGTGGATTGGCTCGCCCGCAGGCAAGCCCTGCTCGACAGCGTGCCACGACTTGAATACAGCCTGCTGTACTCCGACAGCCGCAGCGAACTTGACAGCACGGCAAGCCGGTTCGACCGGATGGCGGACGCCATCGAAAGCGGCCGACCAGACGCGTTCCCACCACAGGCGGATGCCAACGGCCACGGTGGACAGGAGCAGGACCTTGCGCATTAACCTGGCCGCGGTGCTGGCGCTGGCGCTCTGCGGGTGCGCGACTTCGTCACTGCAGATGGCTCCGCCGGCGCCCGACCGGCCCTGGTCGCCGGCCGTCGACGCCAAGGGCGGATTGACTGCTGCGCACTCCGCCGGATCGCTCGCATCCTCCCAGGGGTATGTGCTTCCCTCCAATCCATCAGTCGGCGGCTTGCCGATGGCCACCATCGACTCGGCCCGCGTCTACAACCTTGCCGACCTCATCGACCTGGCGGAGAGCACCAACCCCGACACCCGCGTCGCCTGGAGCACCGCCCGCAACGCGGCGCTTGCCGCAGGCATCGCACGCAGCACATATCTGCCCCGCATCAGCGCCTCCGCACTGGGGGCGCGACAGACCGCCAGCGGAAGCGCCTCGGCGCTGGGATTGTCGGCCAACCAGAACGACACGTTCACCGGGTCGGTGCAGGTCCTCTCGCTGGAGTGGCTGCTGTTCGACTTCGGCCAGCGCAGCGCGCTGGTGGACGCCGCCGACCAGGGTGTGGTCATGGCCAATATCGGTTTTACCGGCGCGCACCAGAAGCTGATCCATGCGGTCAGCCTCGCGTTCTATGCCTATTCGGCAGCCTGCGCGCGGGCCCAGAGCGCGACCCAGTCGCTCAGGGACGCCCAGGATATCCAGGCGGCCGCGGAAAGCCGCAAGAAGCATGGCATCGGCACCATCATCGAGGTGGCGCAGGCACGCCAACTGACCGCGCAGGCGGAGCTGGAAAAGGTCAGTGCCGACGGCGACCAATCAGACGCCTATGTGGTGCTGCTGTCCGCCATCGGCATATCGCCGCTTGCACATATCCAGATTGCCGATGTCTCCGGGCGCCCGCTTCCGGCCGACCTCGACCAGCCGATCGAGCGCGTACTGCAGCAGGCACTGGAGCGGCGCCCCGACGTGTTGGCGGCGGTGGCTGCCCAGAAGGTGGCCGATGCCGGCACGCGGGCGGCCAAGGCAGACTTCCTGCCCAAGGTATTCGTATCCGCCGTGGGCACGCACGCGAGCGGCAATCTCGATCTCTCCGCGGTGCCGGCCATCGGCGACCAGGCACCCACGGTAAATCTGTCCAATCATCGCTGGGGCGCCACCGTCCTGGTCGGCGTGAGCGTGCCGCTGTATAGCGGCGGCGTTCGAAACGCCGCATTGGCACAAGCGCGCAACCGTGCGGATGCCGCGACGGAGACGCTTGACCGCGTCAAGCTCGATGCCGCCCAGGAGGTGGTGATGACAAGCTCCCGGTTGCGCACCAGCCTTTCAGCCGCCTCCGCGGCGCACGCACTGCTGAACGCATCGCAGGTCACCTATGACGCCGCCCTCGCCGCCTTTCGCCGGGGTGTTGGATCATCGACTGACGTCTTGACGGCCGAACGCCAGCTGCTGGTGGCCCGCAACGCCGTGGCCGATGCACACAGTGCGGCACTCTCCGCCGCGGCCACGCTCGCGCTGGCCTGCGGAACCCTGGGGGCGGCGCCCAATTGAGCACGCGGGCGAACTGCACATACCCGCTATGGCGCACTACGCACGCCCGTCCCTGCTGATGTGTCCATCACCCTCTTCGCCGCTGCAGCCGAGGACGAATACATGCCCGGCGATAGCGCGCAGATCTACGCCGCGTGGCGCAACCCCAGCAGCATCGACGCAACGACAGTCACCTAACGAAGAAAGCGCATCCATTTCGGGATGCGCTTTCCTTTTGGTGACGCTTTGTGATGGCTCGGGGCCGTATAAGTGCGACATCGCCCACGACTAAGCGCCCATGCAGCACCTATGCCGAGAACGGTGGCAACACGCGAGGTGGCCGCCTGACCAGCGGCCCCACAAGCGCTTTTTAGCCACTGCGGGCCCACAAAAATCGCGGCGGCAGACATGTGACCTGCCGCCGCCCCTCTGCGTTACTGAGGACGCCAGTTCGGCCTTAGGCTGAGAGTTCACGCCGAATGATTTCTGCACCCGCACTGAGAGCACTCAGTTTGCCCCTTGCTACACGCCGGGATAAGGGCGCCATGCCACAATTTGTGGAGGGATAAAGCTTGTCGGCATCTACAAACCGAAGCGCCTTCCGCAGGGTATTGGCCACGTCCTCTGGCGTTTCAATGATATCGGTTGCCACGTCAATGGCGCCCACCATCACCTTTTTGCCTCGAATGAGCTCGATCAGGTCGATGGGGACACGCGAGTTGTGACATTCCAGCGAGATGATGTCGACGCTGGATTTCTGAAGCTTGGGAAAAGACTCCTCATATTGGCGCCACTCAGACCCAAGCGTCTCTTTCCAATCAGTATTGGCCTTAATGCCGTAACCGTAGCAAATGTGCACCGCGGTTTCGCATTTAAGCCCTTCAATCGCCCGCTCCAGCGCGGCAACACCCCAGTCGTTCACCTCGTCAAAGAACACATTGAATGCGGGTTCATCGAGCTGGATGATGTCGACGCCGGCAGCCTCCAACTCCCTGGCCTCCTGGTTGAGAATTTTGGCGAACTCCCAGGCTAATTTTTCGCGACTCTTGTAGTGGCGATCATAAAGTGTATCGATCATCGTCATCGGACCCGGCAGCGCCCACTTGATGGGCTTCTGGGTTTGCTGCCGCAAGAATTTCGCATCCTCAACGAAAACCGGCTTCTGGCGACTCACGGCACCAACGACAGTCGGCACGCTCGCATCGTAGCGATCGCGAATCCGCACGGTCTCGCGCTTCTCGAAATCCACCCCTTCGAGATGCTCGATAAACGTGGTGACGAAGTGTTGGCGGGTCTGCTCGCCATCACTGACAATGTCGATGCCCGCCCGCTCTTGTTCGTGCAGGGACAGGCGCAAGGCATCTTGTTTGCCGTCGATCAGTTCTTCGCCCTGCAATTTCCAGGGCGACCAAAGCTTTTCAGGTTGCGCAAGCCAGGACGGCTTGGGCAAGCTGCCGGCAGTTGAAGTGGGCAGAGTTCTTTTCACGTGAATTGTTCTTCGCAATGAGGTTGATCAGGGGGCGTAGTTCGCAGCCCATTGTTCGAGAATGCTTTTATATGGCCTGATAAAGTGCTCCTCCGTAAACTTTCCTTGTTTGACGGCTAATTGGCTGCGCTCTTCTCGGTCATAGACGATCTTCGTCAAGGAATAGTCCTGATTCTTCAAGCTGGGCTGATAGACCGCCCCTGCTGCAGCATTGGCGTTGTAGATTTCAGGGCGGTATATTTTTTGAAACGTTTCCATCGTGCTGATGATGCTGATCAGCTCAAGATTGGTGTAGTCGCCAAGCAGGTCGCCAAGAAAATAGAATGCGAGCGGCGCAACACTGTTTCGCGGCATCAAGTAGCGAACCTGCAAGCCCATTTTTTCGAAATACTGGTCGGTCGAGGAAGGCTCGTCCTGCTGATACTCGACGCCCAGGATGGGGTGTCGGTTCTCGGTCCGACTGTAGGTTTTACTGCTCGATGCGCTGATGCAGATAACTGGCGGCTTATTGAAGTTTTCCTTATAGGCACTTGAGTTTACGAAGTGCCTGAACAGCTTCCCGTGCAGGTCGCCGAAGTTATCCGGGGTGCTAAAGGTGGGCTTGCCATGGTTGTGCTCTGGCAAAAGCACACTGAAGTCGTAGTCGCGCACGTACGACGAAAAATTATTGCCGACAATGCCTTCGATCCGCTCGTTGTTCTTCTTGTCAACGATGCTTGTTTTCAATATCTCAATCAACGGAAACACGCCATCGCCGCCCTTGGCGTCAATGCTCATTTCGACGGAAATGATGTCGAGCTCGACTGAGTAGCGATCCCCCTTGGGATTGTCCCAATTCGCCAGGTCATTGAAGCGGTTGTCAATCATCCTCAGGGTGTTGCGCAAGTTCTCCTGGCGACTGTCGCCCCTGGCCAAGTTCGCAAAGTTGGTCGTTATGCGCGTACTGTCTGACGGACGATAGTTCTCGTCGAAACGAAGACTCTTAATGTGGAATGCGAACTCTTTATTCATAGTGATTCGGTACCGTAAGTTCTGCGACAAGATCTGAATCCAAGGCGTCTTTTGATTCAGTGGCTTCAAATTTTCTTCCTTGCCTTCCCGTTCGACAGCTCTACCGGGCAGCTCAAGGGGCTTGCTCACTGCCGCACCAATCGCTGACGCCACTCGGGTGGCACGCTCAATCTGGACCCGGGCCAGCGGCACGCATGTCACGGGAACTCCGTCTCACGCCAGCCGCCTCGAACGCGGTCCGACTCGAGCAGCCACTGGCCAGCGGGCGCTGCTTCCCGGCGAAGCGACTGGATGGATCTAGCAGGCTGCGATCGCTTCCTCGGCAGCCATCGATCTTGTACGGGGTGCCAATTGGAACAACGGCAATGCCCGCTCGACCGCCAACCCGGCCCTCTGAATGAGCGCTTCGTTCTGCAAACGGTGCTCGACGTAATCCTTATCGGTCGCGTAGACGCCCAAGGGCAATGTGCGCGCCTGGAAGAAGGCGAACAGCGGTCGTAACTGGTGGTCGATCATCAGGGCATGGCGCTCACTGCCACCAGTTGCAGCCAACAACACCGGCGTATCGATCAAGGCGTCCTGATCGATGAAGTCAAAGAAATGCTTGAAAAGCCCCGTGTAGGACCCGCGGTAGACCGGGGTTGCCACCACCAGAACGTCGGCTTGCTCAACTGCTGCAAGCTCCTGCTCCACTGAATCGGGCAATTGGGCGCGCCCAACCGCTCCGGCAAGCTGCGGGGCGAGCTGACCCAGTTCGATCAGGTGTTGTTCGCACTGGATTTTGTCGCCGACCAAGCGCAGCAGATACTCGGCCAGGACGGCAGCCTTCGAGAGACGCTGCAGCCCGCCAGAAACGGCAACCACACGTAGGGGTCGGGTCATTTTTCTTTCTTATGAATGGATGTACGCGACGCCGAAAGCCCCGATGGGCGCCAGCGAAGTGCAGATATATGCGCAGCTCGTCAACCAAGACGATCCGCATTGATTGCCCGAATTCGCTGAAGCCAGGCCGCTTCGGCAAATTCAAACGTGCGGGCTGGATCGATCTTAGGGGGCGGGCGTCGATGAAGTACAATGGTTTTATTTCACCAATCCATGAATGCGAGTCATCTGAATGCTTGAGCGCATCCACCTCAGCATCGTCCAGCAGGTCGAGAAACAAGGGTCGTTGACGGCCGCGGCGGGCGTGCTGAACCTGACCCAGTCGGCTCTAAGCCACAGCATGAAGAAACTGGAACAACAGCTTGGAACCGACGTATGGCTGCGTGAGGGCAGAAGCCTCCGTCTGACGCAGGCCGGCCAGTACCTGCTGGCGGTGGCAAACCGCGTGCTGCCACAACTGGACCTGGCCGAGGAGCGCCTCGGCCAATTTGCGCAGGGCGAGCGCGGCGCACTACGCATCGGCATGGAATGCCACCCCTGCTACCAGTGGCTGCTCAAAGTGGTTTCGCCCTATCTGGCGGCATGGCCCGACGTTGACGTGGACGTCAGGCAAAAATTCCAGTTCGGCGGAATCGGGGCGCTCTTCGGCTACGAGATTGACCTTCTGGTCACGCCCGACCCGCTGTTCAAGCCGGGCCTGAGGTTCGAGCCCGTGTTCGACTACGAGCAGGTGCTGGTCGTGGCCAAGGGTCATGCCTTGGCTTCGGAGGCATACGTAAAGCCCCAGCAACTGACACGAGAGGTACTCATCAGCTATCCCGTAGACATTGAACGCCTGGATATCTACAGCCAATTCCTGTTGCCAGCCGGTGTCACGCCCAGGCGTCACAAAGCCATCGAGACCACCGATATCATGCTGCAGATGGTGGCAAGTGGCCGAGGGGTGGCCGCCCTGCCGCGCTGGCTGGTGCAGGAGTACGCCACCAAGATGGACGTAGTGCCCGTGCGGCTTGGCTTGCACGGCATAGCCAAGCAGATCTTTCTGGGGGCGCGTGAGGCGGACATCGCCATAGACTACGTGCGTGCCTTCATTGAATTGGCCCGCGAGCCTGCCGCCGCCATAGGCATTGCTTGAGGAATCGCCGGGTGGACTCCACCTTGGGATGCAACCGCCCTCAAAGGCGCTGCTGCATGCCTGCTGTACGCCACGCCCGGCGCGAGGTCATGGAGGCCAAGCCGGCCTCCGGCATCGACTGCGCAACCCTCCTCCACGACCCCAATGTACATCGGCTCAAGGAATACGAAATTCGGTGGCCGGCACCGGTCCCACCGGGTGTGCGATGCGTCCTGGCGCGATCAATCAGAACTGGCATGTCGAAGCTCGCCCATATTCGCCAAACACGGTAAGACCTTTGATTAGCCCCAATAAGCCCAGCCTCGCCAGCAACATCACCGACGCCTATTCGTTGGAAGTAAGCACGAAAAGCATCCCTGCACTGACCGCAGTGGCGCACCGGCTACCGCCCGCGTCGACAATTTCCATTCCCTACCTGCCAAATGAGGACGATGACGCGCGACTGGCCGCGTTGATTGCCGTGCGCGAACTCGGCTTTGAGCCGATGCCGCACCTTTCTGCGCGTCGTATCGCCTCGCGCGTCGAATTTGATTTGTTCGTCAGGCGGGCAGTTGCTGAAGCCGGCGTTGAGCGTTGCTTCGTGATCGCTGGAGATCCGTCCACCCCGAAGGGGCCGTTTTCCGACAGTTCGGCACTGATAGAAACGGGCGTTTTCGAACGCTCTGGCATCAAGGTCATCGGCATTGGCGGCCACCCGGAAAATCATTCCGTCATGAGCGCAGCCGATCGCTGGAATGTGCTCGAACGCAAGTGTCGCAATATCGACGAGCGCGGCATGAACCCTCTGATCATCACGCAGTTCGCGTTTGATGCCGATGCCTTATTGACCTGGCTGAAGACGCTGCGCGAGCGTGGCATTGGATATCCAGTTCGCGTTGGCGTATCAGGCCCCGCCGGTGTCGCGGTGCTTGCGCGCTATGCCGCGTTGTGCGGCGTGAGTGCGTGCGCATCGATGTGGTCCAAGTACGGAATATCTATTGGCAAGCTGCTCGGCATGGCAGGGCCGGATCTTTTTGTCGATCGTCTGGCCGCCGGCCTGACAGAGGTCCATGGAAAGGTGAGTTTGCATTTCTTTCCGTTCGGAGGCATCGCACAATCCGTGAAATGGATAGAGCAGTATCGCTCTCGCACCGAACGCCCCATCCTCATGAGCGCCGCCAAGTCGTGACATCTTGCCCGACTGTGAGCCTTTAAGAGCTTCGGTCGATCCTATTCGCGATAACTTGACCCAGTCGTTCGCCCCGAACACCCGCGGACAGCCCCGCGCGATCAATCCGCTGAAACCCGACGGATGTGACGCGCTTGCAGTTCCCGCGCCAGATCGCATCGCGCCTGCAGTGCCAGCCAGTAGAAGGCGGTGGTGTCGAGGACGAGGGAGAGACGAACGGCGTGCTTAGGGGTGATGGCGCGGGTGCCGGCGATGAAACCCTTGATGTGGCGCGCGGGGATGCCGGTGCGGCGCGCAAGCTGGGCGGGGTTGAGCCCGTTGGGTGCGAGGTAGGCGTGCAGCAGTGTCTGTCCGGGGGCGCACAGCGGTTGTGCGGGGTCCACGTCCAGGCGTGGCGTCAGTTGGATCAGGTCCATGAGATGTCTTCCCTGTCAGACACGGCCCGGGGGACGGATAGGCGCTTGCAGCGCTCCGTGTCAGTCATTGCCTGGTGGCGTCGTCGGTGATTACCTGGATGCGGCGCATCGCCCTTGGGGGCCATACGCCGCACGGGCAATCACTGCGAGGGAGAAAGACTCACTTGCGGCCGGTGGCCGGGCGGCATGGCACGCCACGGATGGCGCTGAATGGCCGCGCCGGGGCGGATGGCTCTTGCCGCCGAAAGCCGCCGTGGCGGCTGCATGGCGGGCACGTCCTGGGCCGAAGCCTCGTGGCTTTGGCTGCCGCCGCGACGCCATCGCGTGAGGGTGCGCTCCGTCAGGGCTGGACCCGCATGGATGTTTTGATGAGGGGTATCGAGCCAGGCCGCACCCGCAGCCAGTGCTTGATCGAGCGAGCCAGCGAGGGAATTGTCAGCGGGAACGGACGGGCGAACAGGTGCCGTATGATCGCGGATAGCCATGATCAACTCTGGTGTAGTTGGTGATGGTCAGCGGGCCGTGTGTGTGTCACCACACGCGGCCCGCGCTTCATGGCCTGAAGGCCATGATCACTCGCCAGCGCCTGGGCGTGACGATGCGAGTGACGTCTCGAAGCTAACAAGCATGGTGCAGACCGTCTGTCAGTTTTCGACGGGATGGATGTCCGTCTGGCGGGAGCTGGCGGGTGCGGTGACACTGGCCGAGTTGAATGTCGGCGCCTTCGTACACGGTGCGCCCCTGTAACGACACGGCTGAACGCATCGCAAGTTGCAGGCGGCGGCAATAGCCGAACAGCGTTCCGGCACAGTGTGAGCCGCACACTGGTGCCGATGACCTCGCTGTTGTTGCCCAATCCTGGTGAATCCGCAGTCGGTGGCGGGCCTTCCAAGCCCGCCGATGAACCGCCCGGACTGCAAGACTCATCATCGGTAAGCCGTGGACCATCGTTACCGCACCCTAGAAGCCGATGAACTCAATCCCAGCGGTTCGCATTTTTGGGAAATCCCGGGCGCTGTATACGCACCACGCAGAATCGCTGGCCGGAGGGAGCCTGCATGACCACCCACCGTTCCAGGCGGCTGACTACGGTGGCGCCCAGTTTCTCCAGGCGAATGACCTCTGCGGGGATGTCATCGGTTTCGATATCGATGTGAACCCTGCTCTCATGGTCGACGCGCTGAATCTGCACAATGGGTTCGTCCGGTGGCGTCTCCAGCATGCGGTAATTGCCACGCGTCCCTGGATGATCGGGATCCACCGCGCGGCCCAGCGCGCCGGCCCAGAAGCTGGCGGCCTCATCCACATTGGGACTATTGCAGTCGATCAGCACAGCACAAAGTCTGGAGTGATGCATAAGCGCATATGCCTCTGGATGATGACCCGCTAGGACTTGGCAGCTGTGCCGGCTTTGGGTTGGAAGCGGACATTTTTTGCTAACCCAAACGGTTAACTTTCGGTGCTCGCACGACAAGCCGATACGATCAAATCAACTATCGGCTCTAGAACTATCTCCGGGAGAGTCTCGGCAATGGCACCTCGCATGAGCTCCCCGGCATCCTTGTCGAGCGTATCTGCCAAGAAAGCTTTCTCCCGGGAAGCTTCGTTCGGCCACTGAGCGTAGCTATACCAGATGTCGTCTGGGCCACGATGCAGCCGTGAACCAAGCGACCCGTGCCGATGAAGGTAAAGCTCGGAGATGCGCGTCCAGCCCTTGATGAACTGAGCCTCCATTCTTGGGTGCAATCGCCACCGATAAATTGCTACAAATCCCACAATGGATTCTGTCATTGACTGCCCTCCTCCGTTGCGAAGGTTCGTATATGGACTCCTCCCCTTTGCCAAGCATCCCCTAGCTCTGGCGTCCGTGTCGACTGCATACGTATATCCGGCCTCTAAACGCTGCACCGTCAGGCGGTGCCGGGCCACGATGAGCTAGTCGCGCGTCGGCTCCCAATCGCTATGGCGTGCTCATAGGCACACGGACCTTTCAGGGTTTTGCCGACGCCGGTCCGACCGGTACGTCATCACTCGGGTGCTTCGCAATCGTTGAAGAGATGGTTTCGGACGTTGCTCTCAGGCGGCCGCCAAGGCCGGTTGATAGTCGGTGCCATGGCGCAGCATGGCCCAGGCCATGCGCGCCGTCTTGTTGGCCATGGCCACACAGGCGACGTTCGGATGGGCGCGAGCCGCGATCCGGGTGACCCATCGGCTCAGTGGATCGTCGTGGCGCGGTGCCGTTCGCAGCATGGCGCGCGCGCCGTGAACCAGCAGCGAGCGCATATAGGCGTCGCCACGTTTGCTGATGCCCAGCAGGCGATCCCGTCCACCGGAGCTGTGCTGCCGTGGCGTCAGCCCCAACGATGCGGCCATCTGACGACCGTTGGCAAATTGGCTGGCGTCACCGACACAGGCCACCAGTGCGGTGGCGACTACGGGACCGACGCCACGCAACAGCTGCAGCCGACGCGCGGAAGAATCGGCCTTGGCCGCTTCGTTGATCTGGCCGTCCAGTTCTGCGATGCGACCGTCCAGCATCCGAAGATCGCGCCACAGCCCATCGAGTAGTTGCCGGAAGCGCATGCTCAAGCCGTTATCAGCGTCTTCTAGCCACGCAGAGATCGCCTGCCGCAGAGACGATATTTCCTTGGATGCCACCAATCCGTATTCGGCGACCAAGCCCCGAATCTGATTGCCCTTGGCCGTGCGCTGCTCCACCAAGCTCGATCTGTCGCCTTCCTGTAATCTCACTCCACACATAACTGGAGGTCTCCAGGCAAACTAGCCCCAAGGAGACCCACGATGCGCAAGAGCAAGT
>NZ_QIRF01000012.1:0-97003 GCF_003332825.1 Dyella sp. C9
CCCCCCCGCCCCCCCCCCCCCAGCATCATTTTGGTGGCGGATGACGCCATCAGCACGTTCTGCCTGGCTCGTGGGCTCGCATATGTGTATAGGAGACAGCACCTGGCCCGTCCGCGTCTATTGGGAGGACACCGACGCCGGTGGGGTGGTCTACCACGCCAGCTACCTGCGCTTCATGGAGCGCGCCCGCAGCGAGTGGCTGCGCGCCATGGGCATCAGCCAGTCGGCCTACAAGGAGGCCACCGGCCTGGCCTTCCTGGTTCGCGAGATGCAGATCGACTTCCTGCGCGCGGCCCTGCTGGATGATGAACTGTCGGTGAGCGTCGAAGTCAAAGAACGGCGCGCAGCCAGTATCCTTTTCGCCCAGACGATCCGCCGGGCGGATGGCGCGGAGCTGATCCGCGCGCAGGTGCGAGTGGCGTGTGTCGACGTCAACCGCATGCGCCCGGTGCAGATCCCGGCCGATTTCATCCCCGGCCTTTCCCCCTAAATTTCGTGTACGTGCGCTGGAGATCCTTCGAGCAATGAACGGTGGATTGAACATTTTCAAGCTGATCGCGGACGCGAGCATCCTGGTGCAGCTCGTGATGGCGGTGCTGCTGGTGCTCTCCTTCCTCTCGTGGGTCATCATCATCCGCAAGGTGACGCAGCTGAAGGCGGCGATGGAAGAGGCCGAGAACTTCGAGGAGCGCTTCTGGTCCGGCGCCGACCTGGCCCAGCTGTTCCGCGAGGTCAGCAACCGCGGCTCGGAGAACGGCGGCATGGAGAACGTCTTCGAGTCTGGCTTCCGCGAGTTCGTGCGCCAGCGCCAGCGCCGCGTGCATGACATGCGCATCGTGATCGAGGGCTCCGAGCGCGCCATGCGCGTGGCCGGCACCCGCGAGATCGGCCGCCTGGAGCGCAACCTCGAGTTCCTGGCCAACGTCGGCTCGATCAGCCCTTACGTCGGCCTGTTCGGCACCGTGATCGGCATCATGGGTGCGTTCCAGGGCCTGGGTGAAATGAAGGACGTGACCATCGCCGTGGTCGCCCCGCACATTTCCGAAGCGCTGATCGCCACCGCGATGGGCCTGTTCGCCGCGATCCCGGCGGTGTGGGCGTACAACCGCTTCGCCAACAAGGTCGAGCGCGTCGCCTCCCGCTACGAGGTGTTCCAGGAGGAGTTCTCCTCGGTGCTGCAGCGGCAGATCCAGTCCGACGACGCGGCCGCCTGAGCGAGGGCCTGAACGATGCGTAGTTCTGCGCGCCACAAGCGCCTGAAGCTCAAATCCGAGATCAACGTCGTTCCCTACATCGACGTGATGCTGGTGCTGTTGATCATCTTCATGGTCACCGCGCCGATGATCAACAAGAACGTCGACATCAACCTGCCGCAGGCCAACGCCAAGTCGATGCAGGACAAGAAGGACCCGGTGATCGTGGCGATCGATGCCAACGGCCAGCTGTACCTGACCCTGGGTACCGAGAAGCGCCAGCCGATCGACGTGGAGAGCCTGAAGGTCAAGGTCGGTGCGTTCGTCAAGGCGAATCCTGACGTCAGCGTGCTCGTCGCGGGCGACCGCGACGGCAAGTACGACGGCGTGTACCAGGTGCTGGCCGACCTGCAGCAGGCCGGCGTGGCCAAGGTCGGTCTGATGAGTGCGCCGGAGTCGAGCAACAAGAAATGAGGGCCGACTCCCCCAAGGGCACCTCCAAAGCGGTTGTCCTTTCCGCTGTCCTGCATCTGGGTATCGTGGGCTTTCTATGGCTCGCGATAGTGCCGTGCTCGTTCTACGAAACGGTGTTTGCGGCCCTGCACCTGCCGGAGAGCTGGAACCCGATCACCTGTACCAAGCCACTCCAGCTGGAAGGCCAGATCATCGAGGCCACCCTGGGGGGTCCCACGGCGGCTCCGCCGCCGAAGTCGACGCCGGTCAAGCCGGTGCAGGCCACCGTGCCGCCGCCGCCGAGCGTGCCGCCACCGCCGTCGGAGGAGACCCCCAAGGTCAAGACGCTGCCGCCGCCGCCCGAGCATCCCGACGTCATCGACCAGGAGAAGGTCGTGGCCGATGCCGCGCTCAAGGCCGAGGAGGCCAAGAAGGAACAGGAAGAGAAGCAGAAGCAGCGCGCCGCCGAATTGGACGCCCAGGCGGCCAAGCAGAAGCTGGAGCGGCAGAAGCAGATCGACGAGCTGTTCGCCAAGATGGACGCGGCCGACCAGCAGACCAAGAAGGCCGATTCCCGCGCCAAGCAGGCCAAGCAGCAGATGCAGGACCTGCAGAACGCCCAGGACAACGGGCTGCCCGACCTGCCCAATGCGGCCCAGCGCCAGACCGGCCAGAATGGTCCGGATAGTGGCCTGAGGGCGCAGTACCAGGCAGCTATTCAGAATGTGCTCAAACAGAACTGGGTCGGCCCGGATAACATTCCCCCCAATCAGCAGTGCCTGCTCCACATCGTCCAGCTCCAGGGTGGGCAGGTCGTGAGTGCCAAGGTCGACTCGAGCTGTCCTTTCGACGACGCTGGAAGAAAGTCGGTCGAAGACGCCGCAATGCGGGCCAATACGTTGCCATACAAGGGATTTGAAAGTGTCTTTAGCCGCAACGTTGATATGTATTTCAAGCCATAGGTGAGCACCTCATGAAGAAGCCGTCCCGGTATCTAATCCTATTGCTTGGCCTTCTGGGCCTTTTGTTTGCAGGCCTTGCGTCGGCGCAGTCGCAGACCCTGACCGGTACCGTCGAAGGCGTGACCAAGTCGGCCACGCCCATCGTGGTGGTGCCGTTCGCGCAGGCGGGCGGTGCGCCGCTGCCGACCGACATCGCCGATGTCATGCGCAACGATTTCAATCGTTCGGGCAAGTTCCGCTCGCTGGCCAAGAGCGAAATCGTGGAGAACCCGTCAAAGGGTTCGGACATCAACTTCGCCACCTGGCGCCTGCTCAAGCAGGACTACATCACCGTCGGTCGCATCAGTGATGCCGGTGGCGGCATGATGCGGGTGGAGTACGAACTGTGGGACGTGAACCGTCAGCAGAGCCTGCTGGCCCAGGCGTATACCGCTCCGGCCGGTGATCTGCGCGGCGTGGCCCACCAGATCGCCGATGCCATCTACGAGAAGATCACCGGCGTGCGCGGCGCGTTCTGGACGCGCATCGCCTATATCACCGCCGTGGGCCTGGGCAACAACACCACCTACTCGCTGATCGTGGCCGACTCGGATGGCTACAACCCGCAGGTCGTGGCGCGTTCCCGCGAATCGCTGCTGTCGCCGGCGTGGTCGCCGGATGGCCGCAAGATCGCCTATGTGTCGTTCGAGAGCGGCAACTCGGCCATCTACGTGCAGGACATCACCACAGGTTCGCGTCAGCTGGTGTCGGCACGCGCCAAGGGCATCAACGGTGCGCCGTCGTTCTCGCCGGACGGCAGCAAGCTGGCGCTGGCCCTGTCGTACCAGGGCAACCCCGAGATCTATGTGATGGACCTGGGCTCCCGTTCGGAGACCCGCCTGACCAACAACCTGGCCATCGATACCGAGCCGCGCTGGACCCCGGACGGCCAGAGCATCATCTTCACCTCCGACCGTGGCGGTAAGCCCCAGCTCTACCAGATGTCGGCCAGCGGTGGCGGGGCCGAGCGCATCACCTTCCAGGGCCAGTTCAACGCCAACGCCTCGATCAGCTACGACGGCCAGCAGATCGCGATGGTGCAGGGCAACGGGAACGTGTATCGTATTGCCATTATGGATCGCAGTCTGGGTGGGCAGGTGCGCTTCATCTCGCCGGGTCCGATCGATGAAACTCCGAGTTTCGCGCCCAATGCAAGCATGCTGCTGTACGCCGCCTCCGAAGGCCGGCGCGGCGTGTTGTACGCCGTGTCCGCCGATGGACTCGTGCGCCAGCGCCTCGTGCTTGCCGATGGCGACGTTCGTGAGCCGGCTTGGGGTCCCTATCGTCAGCGTTGACCAGTTCATGCCGTGGCGCGCGAGCGTCACGGCCATGTGATCCGGGCGTGAAGCCGCAAACGACACACCGGATCAAACAGCTTGCCGTCCGTGGCAATCCGTCGCGGATGGCGGGCCAGGCGGTTGCGAGACAGCGCACCGCCGGCAGCAAAATGTCAAAATAACAGCCGGTTTACCGGCGATCACTGTCCCGAAACCGCAATCATTATTGACTGTCGGAACTCAAACCTGTTTGAAGGAACGTCCACCATGAATAAGACCGTTCGCGTCGCCCTGGTCGCCCTGCTCTGCGTTGGCGCGGCCGCATGCTCGAAGAAGCAGGAAGTCAAGCCGCAGCCGGCTCCGGAGCAGGCTCCGGTCACCACGCCGACCCCGACCAGCAACAAGTACACCCCGGCTGATCTCGACACCGACGCTTGCCTGCGTCAGCGCGTCGTTTACTTCGATTTCGACAAGGATGAAATCAAGCCGGAGTTCCAGCAGATCATGGCGTGCCACGCCAAGTACCTGCAGGATCGCCCGACGGCTCAGATCCGCCTCGAAGGCAATGCTGACGAGCGTGGTACCCGCGAGTACAACCTCGGCCTGGGTGAGCGTCGCGGCAACGCCGTGTCCAGCGCCCTGCAGTCGAACGGTGGTTCGGCCAGCCAGCTCAACGTGATCTCGTACGGCAAGGAAAAGCCGGTGTGCCGTGAGCACAACGAAGATTGCTGGAGCAAGAACCGTCGCGTCGAGATCGTCTACACGGCGAAGTAATGAAGAAGCAACTGGCTAACAGCTTCACGGCCAGGATGGGCATGGCGGGCGCAATCGCGTCCGCCATGCTTTTTTGCGTCCCGGCATTTGCGCAGGACTCCCGCCTCAGCCTCGCCGACCGCGTGTCGCGGCTGGAGCAGCAGGCGCAGAACCAGAATCAGGGCGGCACGACCCTGGTGAACCAGGTGCAGGCGCTGCAATCGCAGTTGCAGCAGATGCAGGGCCAGATCGAAGAACTGCAGCATCAGTTGCAGGACGCGAACGACAAGAACAAGGCGCAGGCCACCGATTTCGACTCGCGGCTGGGCCGCCTCGAAGGCGGTGCCAATGGCGCAGCAGGCAATGCCACTCCGCCACCCGCTGCCGCCACCGCAGCACCTGCCCAGGTACCGGCACCCGCCGCAGACGCGGGCAAGCCCGCTGCTGCCGGAGCCGCTTCTGGTGCTGGTGCTGGTGCTGCTGCTGCGGCCAAGGGCGCAGCTGCCCCGGCCAATGCAGCGGGCGCGCAGGCGGCCTACGACGTGGCCTTCAAGGCGCTGCGCGCGGGCGACTACGTCACCGCTTCACGCGGGTTCCGCGGCTTCATCCAGCAGTACCCGGACAATTCGCTCACCCCGAACGCCTATTACTGGCTGGGTGAGTCGTACTACGTCACCATGAATTACCAGGTGGCGCTGGAAGCCTTCCAGACCTTGCTCAGCCAGTTCCCGCAGAGCGAAAAGGCGCCGGACGCCATGCTCAAGGTCGGCTACAGCCAGATCGAGCTCAAGCAGGTCGATGCCGGCAAGGCCACGCTGAAGACCGTTTCCACCAAATACCCGGGTTCCAAGGCAGCCAGCCTGGCCCAGGAGCGCCTGCGCCGCCTGCAAACGCAGCCGGCAGGTTGAGGTTGTCGTGAGTAGTAGCAACACCAGCGTGGCTTCCACCACGCCTGCACAGGTGCCTGTCGAGCGCCTGCGCATTACCGAGATCTTCCACTCGATCCAGGGCGAGGCCGATGCGATCGGCTGGCGCACGGTATTCGTGCGGCTGACCGGCTGCCCCCTGCGCTGCGTGTGGTGCGATACCGAGTATTCGTTCTACGGCGGCGACTGGCGCGCGATCGACGACATTGTGGCCGAAGTGGCCTCGCATGGCGCGCGCCACGTATGCGTGACCGGTGGCGAGCCGCTGGCGCAGAAGCGCTGCCTGATCCTGCTCAAGCGCCTGTGTGATGCGGGTCATGACGTGTCGCTGGAGACTTCCGGTGCGCTCGATGTGTCGCAGGTCGACCCACGCGTGCGCAAGGTTATGGACCTCAAGGCACCCGACTCCGGCGAGTCCGCGCGCAACCTGTGGTCCAACCTCGATCACCTGCTGCCGCACGACCAGGTCAAGATCGTCATCGCCAGTCGTGCCGATTATGAGTGGGCACGCCTAGTAGTGGCGGACCACGCCATCACGGAGCGTTGCATGGTGCTGTTCTCGCCCGTGCATGGCGCCATCCAGCCACGCGAGCTGGCCGAATGGATCATCGCCGACAAGCTCGACGTGCGTTTCCAGCTGCAGCTGCACAAGCTGCTGTGGAACGACGCGCCGGGGCACTGAGGCATCGGGTTGCGCCAACCGGGCGTGGCCCCGCATGCAGGTTCGACGTGCAGCAGCGCACCCCGTGCGCCACTCGGTGTGCCGCGCCGCTGAAACTTTCGCCGCAGCGCCAAACCCCCGACAATAGGCTTTACAGCGTGCCAGCCTGTCTTGCTGGTGGCGCAACTCGACCGGATCACCGGCCTGAACCCCAGAGTGGATGCAGCAACCATGTCCCAAACCTCTCCCCGCAAGGCCGTCGTGCTCGTTTCCGGCGGCATGGATTCGGCGGTCACCATCGCCATCGCCCGTGAACAGGGCTACCAGGTGCATGCACTGAGCGTGGCCTATGGCCAGCGCCACAGCGCGGAGCTGGAAGCCTCCGAGCGCGTGTCGCACCTGCTCGGCGCGGTCGAGCACAAGACCGTGCAGGTGGACCTGCGTGCGATCGGTGGCTCGGCGCTCACCGCCGACATCGACGTGCCGCTGGACCAGACCGGCGAGCAGGGCATTCCGGTGACCTATGTGCCGGCGCGCAACACCATCATGCTGTCGATCGCGCTGGGCTGGGCGGAGGTGCTTGGCTCCACCGACATCTGGTGCGGTGTGAACGCAGTGGACTACTCCGGTTATCCGGATTGCCGCCCGGCCTTCATCGAGGCCTTCGAAACCCTGGCCAACGTGGCCACCAAGGCGGGCGTGGAAGGGGCCGGCATCCGCGTTCACGCGCCGCTGATGCGCATGAGCAAGGCCGACATCGCCCGCGAGGGACAGCGCCTGGGTGTGGATTTCGCTGAAACGGTGAGCTGTTACCAGGCCGATGCCCAGGGCCGTGCCTGCGGGCATTGCGACGCCTGCCGCCTGCGTTCGGAGGGTTTCAAGGCGGCCGGGCTGCCTGACCCCACCCGTTATGCCTGAACGGCTTTGCTTGTGCGTCCGGCCCGCAAACCCTAAAATTGCGGGCTTGCCTTTGAAGATGGGCCGTTAGCTCAGTCGGTAGAGCAGTAGACTTTTAATCTATTGGTCCCGAGTTCGAATCTCGGACGGCCCACCAAAGCATCGAAAGGCCCGCGGCGACGCGGGCTTTTTTTTGGTCGCGATTCGCGGGAGGGGGCGTGGACAGAGCCCAGGCAAGGCCGGAGGGTGTGCCTGCTCAGCCCGCCTGGCGCCAGGCCGGGCTTGAAGGCGGGTGTGGGGAGGAGTGGCGCTCCAGGACCGGCATGCGGGGCAGCTCGAACCAGAAGGTGCTGCCGCGGCCGGGTTCGGAACGGAGCCCGATGCGGGTGCCCAGCAGGCGCGCCAGTCGTTCGGCGATCGCCAGGCCCAGGCCATAGCCGCTGCGCCGCTCGTTCTCGCCACCCTGCAGCTGCACGAATTCCTCGAAGATCCGCTGCTGGTGGATCACGGCGATGCCTGGCCCGTTGTCGCGTACTTCGATGCGGATGGCCTGGCCGTGGCGCCGGGCCGCGATCAGCACCCGGCCATGTGGTGCATTGGCGATGGCATTGCTGGCCAGCTGGTAGAGCAGGTTGGCGGCTACGTCGGCATCGCCATGCAACTGGTGATGGCTGCCGCGCCATATCAGGGTGACGTGTTGCTGCGCGGCTTCATGGTTGAGCGAGGTGCGGTCGCGCATGAACAGCTCCGCGGCGGTGAAGCCGACCGGCTTCACCGCTACCACGCCGGCATCCAGGCGTGAGATCTCCAGCAAGGCATCGAGCAGGCGGGTCATCGCCGCGATGCTGGTACGCATCTGGCGAAACAGCGACTGCTGGTCGGCGTCGCCGCTGTTGTCGATGCTGCCGGCGAACAGTTCGAGGGCCTGCAGCGGCTGGCGGAAGTGATGGCTGACCAGGGCGATGAACTGGGACTTGCTGCGCGTGGCGGCCTGGCTCTGGCGCAGCCGGTCCAGGGCTTCCGCGGCGTTCTCCTGCTGCAGCGTGGCCCAGTCCCGGCGCTGCTCGTCCTGTTGGGTGGCGAGCTGTTCCACCGACTGGCGGATGTCGGCGAACTCGGCGCTGGTGGGCGCAGCGTCGAGGGCGGGATGGCGGGCGTGCGTCAGTTCGCGCAATGCGGCCTGGATCTGCGACAGCGGTTCCATGATGCGGTGGCGCAAGGTCACGCGTGCCAGCCACGCCAGGATAAGAATGCCGGCGGCGCAGAGGCCGCCAAGCAGCCATACCAGCCCTTGCGCGTGTTGCAGGGCGCGGGTGTCGACCTCGACGCTCAGCCAGGATGTCCCGTGGCCGTCACCGGCAAGCGCGCTGCGATAAGTGGTGCGGGTGGGCGAGGTGGACGATCCGCTGCTCCAGAAACTGCCGTCACGCCGGTGCAGCTCCACGCGCTGCCATTGCTCCGCCTGTCCCTCCAGCAGGGCACGGTCCAGGATCGGTTGGGGCGAATGGGTGATGTCATCCCCCAGTTGGTTGACCAGCCGCTCCATGCGCAGGCTGATCGCCGCCTCGTTGCGTTCGCCCAGGTGGTGGGCCTGCTGGATGCACAGCGCAAGCACCAGCGCCAGTGCGGCAATCGTGCCTGGCAGCACCACGTCGATGAACAGCCGGGGCAGCAAGTGGGCGCGCGCTTCCATGCATCATGCCTCCGTTGTTCGCGGGCATGGCGTGCCTTGTCCCCCGCATGGCATCGGGGTCCATAGGCAGAACATGACGTGCGTCGGCTGCATAGTGGGAGAACCCGCGGCAGGAAGCGATGGAAACAGCCCAGGCGGACGCGCCACCCTGGAAGCGGGCCCTGTCAGGCACTCTAATGAAACGGTGGTGACCGCACGATACGCACTTCGTTCTAGCGCCAGCCGCCATAGTGCTAACGGCCTATCGGCGTCGCCAGCCTGGCGCAAGGTGGCGGAAGGTCGGCGGGCATGACGCCGCTTGCGTTTGGGGTTAACGTCCACCACCGCATGGCCTGTCAGGCCGAATGGAGACCATCATGTCCGCACGTCGTCGTCTGTTGCTTGCCGTTGCCCTCGTGGGCGTGACCGGTGCCACGCTGGCCCAGGATCTTCCCGCCAACCTGCCCAAGCGCAAGCCGGGCCTGTGGGAGATGCAGACTTCGGCGATGGGGGGGCGCCCGCAGGTGATGAAGCTGTGCCTGGATGCCAACACCGACCAGGACATGTACAAGATGGGCGCGCAGATGAGCGGCCAGATGTGCAGCAAGTTCAATATCAGCGTGCAGGGCACCACGGTCGTATCGGATGCGGTATGCCGCATCGATGGCCCCAACGGCACCGTCAACATGAGCAGCCACAGCGAAACGCGCTTCGATGGCGACACGGCCTATCACACCGAGGGCCACATGAAGTACGACCCCGCCATGATGGGGCAGAGCGAGATGGCCATGACGAGTTCGGGACGCTGGGTGGGCGAATGTCCGGCCGGCCAGCATCCGGGTGACATGGTGATGCCCGATGGCTCCGTCATGAACATCAAGGAAATGCAGCAGCAACACTGAGCGGCGGCGCAGCGCGCCGCAGGCGTCATGCGTTGTGGATCAGGGCAGGGGTGGGGCCATCAGCCGGCGAACCAGCGCCTCATGCTCCACATCGATCTTGTGCAGGCGTGCCTGCATGGCGGTGTCGCTGACCCATTGCGCGCTGTAGGCGCGCCGGCGTTCCAGGTTGAACTCCATGTCCGCGAACGGCACCAGGGCCTCGTTGCCTGCTGCAGTGAAGCCGCTCACGTCATGGATCATCTGCAGCTTGGCCAGCTCCGCCGCGGCATTCCTGCCCTTGCCGTAGGCGGTGAGCGCAGCGGTGACCCGCTGGCGCAAATCGGCGGGCAGGTCGGTGCGTATCACCACCACGGCATGGGGGATCAGGCTGGAAGTCCACAGCACCCGCAGCCGCGCGTACTGGTCAGGAAAGCGTTGCGCAAAGCGCTCCAGGTCGGCGGTGTTGTTGGTGGCCACGTCGACTTCATTGTTGGCCACGGCCAGCGCGTTGTTCTGGTGGTTATCCACGGTGACGCTGGCGAAGAAGGTGTCCGAGTCGAGCCGGCGATTGGCGAACAGCTGCGTCTCCGGCACCAGGTAACCGGACACGGACAGCACTTCGCCGCGGGCATAGCGTAATTGCCCGGGGCGGCGGAACAGGTCATCCACGCTGCGCAGGGGCGAGTCCTTGGCGACCAGCAATACCGCGTAATAGCCGCGCGAGCCGTCGCCGCGGGTGAGTTGTGCGATCACCTGCATGCGGTCGTTGAGCACCGCATCCAGGGCCAGGCGCCCCGAGACGAAGGCGAAGTCCACCCGCTCCTCGGCCATGGCCTGGGCCAGCCCTTCATAGGTGCTGACCGACAGGCTGCGGATGGGCAGGCGCAGCGTGTGGCTGAGGTCATCCAGCATTGGCCGCCACGCGGCGAGCGATTCCGACGGGCCGCCGATAGGCAGGATGCCGAAGGTGAGGGCGCTGATATGGGTATTGCCCCCAGCGGGCCCGGGTTGCCCTGCAGCCATGGCATCGCACGCCAGCAACGAAGCCGCGAGCAGCCAGGGCAGCCACAGGCACCGCGGAACCGGCCACGACGGCCAGCGCAAGACGCTGGATGCCCGCCCTCTCGGTGCCACCCCAACCCCCTGGTTGTCGTTGGACTGGGGCCGGCAGGCGGCCCCGTTCGACGGCAGGATACGCTGCGTCCGTCAGCGCGGAGTGAATGCAGGCAGTGGATTACAGGCCGCTAATGCGGCGCGAGGCCACCACGGCTTCGACCCGGTTGCGCACGTTGAGTGCGCGGAAGATCGCCGCCAGGTGGATCTTCACCGTGCCTTCGCTGATGCCCAGGTCGCGGGCGATCAGCTTGTTTGGCTTGCCTTGCGAAAGCAGCCGCAACACGTCGATCTGGCGTTCGGTGAGCAGCTTGCGCAGGCGCTCTTCGAGCGAGTCACCGGGGGTGGCAGGCGGGGGCGCGCTGGCCGCCGTGGCGACGGCCGCGGTCGCGGCGCCGTCGCCGCGTTCCTGCAGCAGCAGCGGCGGCACGTAGATGCCGCCGGAAAGCACCAGGCGCACCGCCGAGAGCATCACGTCGGGTGAATAGGCCTTGGGGATGAAGCCCTGCACGCCCATCGCCAGCAGTCCCTTCATCAGTACGGGATCTTCGGAGCCGGACAGCACGATCACCGGCACCTGCGGCAGCTTTTCGATCACCTCGGCCAGGTGCTCGCTGCCCTGCACGCCCGGCATGGCCAGGTCGATCAGGGCAAGCGCAAGCGCGCCGGCTTCCGGCGCATGGATGGCGTCGCGCAGTTCCGCCATGTCCATGGCGATGACAAATTCGGTGTCAGGTCCAAGCTCGCCCAGCTTGAGCTTGACTCCCTCGACGATCAGTCGATGGTCGTCTGCGATCAGTATGCGCATGTCGTTCCCCATGGCGTCATGCGGCGATCCCATCGCTGCATACCCGCTTGTGAAACATAGCCCCAGCGTGCCCGCGCGGCAACCGTGTGGCGCCTACGAACGGCCTAGCCATAAGGTCATATGGCCGTCCACTTGAACCGCCCGTGAGAATCTGCCCACTGCGATGGGGGAGCAGCCATGCGTACCATGTTTCAGGCGAGGCAGTGGCTGGGCCGGCGCTGCACCTGGCGTGTGCCCGCGCGCGGGGTGCGCCCCGCCGTGGACGCCCGCCGGCTTGCCACCAGGCAGCCGGAGTTCAGCTTCGTCCCCTGCCGTGTGCAATGCTAGGCCGCATGCGCCTGCTGGAATGCTTTGCGCCGCTGTTCTCCTATGGCCTCCTGGTTGACGAACAGGCAGCCGGGCTTGCCGCACCGATGGCCTTGCCCCAGGTGCACGAGCATGCCCGCGTGCTGGTCGAGCAGGCACGCCTGCTGGCCCTGTCGATGGGCAAGCCGCTGACCGACGTGGAGATGGCGGGCTTCGCCGTGGTGGCCTGGTTCGACGAGATCGTCGCGCGGCACGAAAGCGCCAGGGGCCAGAGCGTGCGTCCGTTGCAGCTGGAACTCTTCCATACCGGCAGTGCGGCGACCGAGTTCTTCGACCATCTTGCGGGCCTCGCGCTTGACGCTGATGAGGTGCGCGAGGTGTATGCCATGGCCTTGCTGCTGGGTTTCATGGGGCAGTACTACTACGAACAGGGCGATGGCGGCGAGCTGGGTCGGATCAAGGCGCTGCATTGCCAGGCCTGCGTGACCGCCGGCGCGGTGCTGCAGTCGCTGCAGCGCGAGGCGATCACGCCACAGCCGTACCAGGTGCCGGGCACGCCGAGTCACCGCTTGCAGGCACCGTGGGGCGGACGGCGTGCCGCGCCCCTGGTGGCGGGCTTGCTGGTCCTGCTGGTGCTGGTGGCGTTCGTGATACCGGTGTTCAGCAGTTCCGTGCCGGCCCAGGCCTGGTACATGGCCGGCGTGCTGATCGCCGTGATGGGCGTGCTGGCATGGAGCAGCAGCGTGGCGTGGCGGGAGCTGGTGCTCAAGCGCGTGCACACACGGGTGGCCGCCCATCCCGACGCGGGCTACGGCGTCGGTGACGTGTGGGCTGCGCTAGCGGATGCGGCACGCCATGTGCGCGGCGCGATGCTGCATCCGTTCCGCCGTCGCGGCCAGTGGCGGCGGTTGTCGCGGCATCCCTGGCTGTTGTTCGTCGGTGACAGTGCCACCCATGTGCGCGGACTGCTGCAGGCGGCCACCCAGGTTCCCCATGCACGCGCCATGTCCGGCGGTGATGCGTCCAAGCCATGGCACTGGTGGATGTTCCGTGCCTTGGTCGCGATCGAACCTGGTGCATCGCTGGTGCGGGCGCCGGACAACCCGCGCGACGACGAGTCGGCCTGGGCCCGCGCGCTGTCGATCCTGGCGCGCGAACGCCGCAAGCTGCCGTTGGATGGCGTGGCGATCTGCATCGGTGCCGATCACCTGCTGGAGTCGCCAGCGGCGATCCTCGCCGCACTCGCCCGCCTGCACGACCTGGCGAACGAAACCGCGCGGCGCCTGCAACTGCAGCTTCCCCTGTACGTGGTGGTGACCGGGCTGGAGACGTTGCCCGGATACGCCGCTTTCCGTGCGGCGTTGCCGGCAGCGACCTTGCGCCGCGCCGTGGGTTGGCGCGCAACTGGCGCGCATGCCAATGCCTCGGCACCCTGGCGCATGGACATCCATTTCTCGACCATCATCGAGCGCCTGCGAGTGGCCGCCATGGCCGCGCTGGCCATGCGCCACGATGCCCGTGGCCGGCGCGAGGTCTTCGCCTTCCTGCAGTCGTTGGACGCACTGCAGCGGGGCTTGCAGGCCTTTCTCGGTCATCTGCTGGCACGCGAGGTGGTGGTGGCCCGCCGGTTGCACTGGTGTGGCGTCTATCTCACCGCGAGGCCGCACGCGGATGCCGCGGGCGGCGACTTCGTGGACGACCTGTTCGGTCGCTTCCTGCCGGCTGATTGGTTGCTGGCGCGCAGGGTCGCGCCGCCCGTGGAGGAGCGCGCCTAGGCCGCGGCCGCGCGCGCGATGTTCCAGGCAGCCATCATGGCCTCGCGCAGTTGCTCGGGGGACACCGGCTTGTACAGCACCGGAATCCGCGCCGCCATGATTTCACGGAGACGGTCGCTGCGCGTCTCGCCGGTGATCAGCAGGCGCGAGAATGGCGCACAGCCATCGCGCTGGTAGTGTTCTTCCAGCGCGGCAAGCACGTCCAGGCCACTCTCGCCATCGCGCAGGCGCAGGTCGGAAATGACGATGTCCGGAGGCGCCGTCCATTCTTCCGCGGCGAGCAGGGCCTGCACGCGGTCCTCGGCGACGGCGACCTCGCAGCCCCAGCTGCGCAACAGATAGCGGATGCCGGAGAGGATGGCTGGTTCGTCGTCGATCACCAGCACGCGCATGCCGGATACGTCCTGCGGCGCCTCGTCGCTTGATGTACTGGGCACCTGCTGTGGCGGCACCTCGGGCAGCTGGAAACTGAAGACGCTGCCGCGCCCGGGCGTGGACTTGAGTTGCACCTGGGTGTCCAGCAAATCGGCCAGTCGTTGCACCGTGGCCAGCCCCAGGCCCAGGCCACGACGCGTGCCGGTGTCGTGCTCGCCGCCATTGTGGCATTCCACTCGATAGAACTCGTCGAACACGCGCGCCTGGTGTTCGGGGGCGATGCCGCTGCCGGTGTCCCATACGTCCACCCGCACCCTGCCATCGAGGCGGCGGCGCGCCACCACCAGCACGCCGCCGCGGCTGGTGTAGCGCAGCGCATTGCTGACCAGGTTGTTCAAGATGCGGGCG
This sequence comes from Dyella sp. C9, assembly GCF_003332825.1. Classification (GTDB taxonomy): domain Bacteria; phylum Pseudomonadota; class Gammaproteobacteria; order Xanthomonadales; family Rhodanobacteraceae; genus Dyella. The sequence continues at coordinate 14,500 of NZ_QIRF01000012.1, forward strand.
AGCATGGTGTGGTCGCTGCGCACCCACAGGTCGGTGGCGCGCATGATCAGGCGCAGGCCGTGCTGCTCCGCGATCATGCGGAAGTTGCGGCTGACCTCTTCGAACACTTGGTCAAGCGGAAATTCGGTGATCTCGATCTGCATGGCGCCGGTCTCCAGGCGCGACAGGTCCAACAGTTCGCTGAACAGGTGGTCGAGTGCTTCCACGCATTCCTGGATGTGGGCGATGCGATCGAGACGGACCGGATCCCTCTCGTCGACCGCCAGCGAGGAGGAGAACAGCGTCAGCGCGTACAGCGGCTGGCGCAGGTCGTGCGACGCCGCCGCCAGGAAGCGCGCCTTGGCGACGCTCGCCGCCTCCAGCGCAGCATTCTTGCGCGCCAGCTCCACGGTCGCCTGTTCGATCTCGCGCTCCATGCTGCGTTGTACGTCAAACAGCGCCAGCGCCGCGCTGTTGAAACCGCGCTGCAGTTCGCCGATCTCGCTCTGGTCCGTGACCTGCACCTCGACATGGCGGTCGCCGCGTCCCAACTGGTGCACAGCGGAGACCAGCCGGCGCAGCGGGGCGCTGATCCAGCGCGCGGCCTGCCAGGCAATGACGGTCGCCACCAGCAGGCTGACCACCAGGGCAATCAGTGCATGCTGCAGGCTGGCTCGCTGTGCGGCGATCGCATCGGCAAGGCTGACATCGACCATGACCGAGCCCAGCACCGGATGACCCGGCTGATCGGTATCGACGACGTCACGCATCACGGTCAGCGTGTCGTTGCCGGAGGTGCCGCTGCGCCCGAGATCGTCAGCGAGGATCTCGCCATCCGCCGCGCGAATCTGTACGCGAGCCACGTGCGGCAGTTCGCCGATCGACTCGGCGATGCGCACCAGTTCGCGTCGTTGCATGTCACGCAGGGGGGCTGCCGAGACCGAGGCTGCCTGGGTGGCGATGGCGTCGGCCGTGTTCTGCGCCATGCCGCGAAGGCTGCCGAGCTGGTGCTGGGTGAGCATGGTCACCAGCAGGGTGGCTGTCACGATCGTGGGCACGAGCGCCACCAGCGCCAGCCGCTGCATCAGCGACGTGCGCCTCCACCACCGCACCGCCCGGGAGTTCGCCCCTGCAACCATTGGCCGCCACCCCAATCCAGCGCTCCGTGCGCCAGTGTCGTGTCAGCCTAGCGCGATTCGGTGTGTAGGGCAGCTAGCCCATTGGCCGAGCCGGCTGGCTTAGGCCTTGCTGTCCGGCGATGGTGAATGCGGGCGGTGGCGGCGATGTAGCAGGCGCTCCACCAGCACGGCCAGCAGGGCCAGTACGCCGATGGCGCACAGCGGCAGCCAGACCGCCGGTTGCATCAGCAGGCCGAGGCCGAAATGGCCGTTGCTGCTGGCCAGCGCCTTGCCCAGCCCCGCGCCGATCGAGGTCTCGAAAATCAGCGAGACGGTGCCGCCCAGCCAGCTGGCGCCGAGGAACAGCCAAAGCGGGCAACGCAGCCACGCCAGCGCTACCGTCACCAGCCCGAATGGCGCCACCGGCACGAAGCGCACGAACATGGTGTAGGCCACCGGGTGGCGTTCGAAGCCATGGTGCAGCCTGTCCACGATGGCCGGGGGATGCTTGCTGCCGGCGCCGAAGGCGTAGCGGCTGGCCAGGAACAGGATCAACGTGCCCAGGGTCAGACCGACGGAGGCGTAGATGGTGCCCTCCAACGTGCCGAAGGCGAAGCCGCCAGCCATGATGATGATTACCGTGCCGGGGATGCCGGTGGACATCGCCAGCGTCAGCAGACCGATGAAGGCCACGCGGGCCAGCCACGGCGCGCTTTCGATCTCGGTGCGGAGTTGGGCCTGGTGCTGCACCAGATGCTCGGGGTGCAGCCGATCGAGCACGCCGGAGCTGAACAGCACGATGCCGGCCAGCACCAGCAGGATCAATGGCAGCGCGGCGCGCAGGCGGCTCAATAGTGCTGTCCGCTTTGGCCGTAGGCCGCCAGCACGGCGCGTGCCTGCTCGCGCAGGACGTCGCGACGCACCTGGATGCCACGGCGTTCAAGCTCGCCGGCCCAGTCCGCGGGCAGGGGGCCTTCGTCGAACTCGGTGAGTTCTTCCACGTCCTCGGCGCGGGCGCCGATCAGCAGTTCGTCCACGCCCGCCCACACGGTGGCGCCATAGCACTGGCAGCACGGCTGCGCACTGGTGGCCAGCGTGTAGCGGTTGCCGTCGCCATTGAGGCGGAAGGCGGCGAGGCGCTGCTGTGCGCTCATGTAGGCCATCATCTCCGCGTGGGCCACCGAACAGGTCTGCGGCACCACGCGGTTCACGCCCACCGAGACCACGCGGCCTTCGGCGTCGAACACGGCGGCGCCAAACGGGCCACCATGATTATGTTCGATGTTCTGGCGTGACAGCTCGATGGCCAGGCCCACGCGCTCCTCGTCGGTGAGATAGCGCTTGGTGGTGTCGACCATGTCGCCGATCCACGGCGGCAGGGTCAGGTGAATCTGCAAACGCAGCATGTAACTCTCCTTGTGATGCCGACGTCAGCCGGCCTGCTTCGCCCACGCGTCACGCAGCGTGACCGTGCGGTTGAAGACGGGCTTGTCGCTGGTGTGCTCGACGCGATCGGCGACGAAATAACCCAGGCGCTCGAACTGGAAGCGCTGCTCGGGTTCGGCGCTGGCCGCGGCCGGCTCCAGCCATGCGCGCACCACGCGCTTGGCGTCCGGGTTGATGTGCTCGATCCAGCTCTTGCCATCGCTTTCGTCGTCCGGCGCGGGCACGTTGAACAGGCGGTCGTACACGCGCACTTCGGTGGACACGCCATGCCTGGCGCTGACCCAGTGGATGGTCCCCTTGACCTTGCGGTCGGCGCCGGGCATGCCCTGGCGCGTATCGAGGTCGAGCGTGCAGCGCAGTTCCACCATGTTGCCGTCGGCATCCTTCACCAGTTCGTCGCACTTGACGATGCCGACGCCGCGCAGGCGCACCTCGCCCTCGGGCTTGAGGCGGTGGAAGCCCTTCGGCGGCACCTCGGCGAAGTCTTCGCGTTCGATCCACAGCTCGCGCGAGAACGGCACGCTGCGTGTACCGAAGCTCTCGTCCTTCGGGTGGTTGGAGAAGGTCAGCTGTTCCTCGTGGCCTTCGGGCAGGTTGGTGATCACCAGCTTGAGCGGGTCGAGCACGGCCATGCGACGCGGCGCGGTGGCGTCGAGATCCTCGCGCACGCAGTTTTCCAGGATCGAGTAATCGATGATGCTGTTCTGCTTGCTCACGCCCAGGCGCTCGATCAGCAGGCGCAGGCCGGCCGGCGTGAAGCCGCGGCGACGCAGGCCGCGCAGCGTGTTCATGCGCGGATCGTCCCAGCCGTCCACCAGGTTCTCGTTCACCAGCTGGGCGAGCTTGCGCTTGCTGGTGATGGAGTAGGACAGGTTCAGGCGCGAGAACTCGATCTGCCGCGGCTTGGCCGGCTCGGTGCGGAAGCCGCCTTCGCGCAGGTGCTGCCACAGCTCCGGATGGTTGACCAGGTCGACCTTGTCCACGAACCAGTCGTACAGCGGGCGGTGGTCTTCGAATTCCAGCGTGCACAGCGAATGGGTGATGCCTTCGAGTGCATCGGACAGGCAGTGCGCATAGTCGTACATCGGGTAGATCGGCCACGCGTCGCCAGTGTTCTGGTGGGCGATCTTGCGGATGCGATAGATCGCCGGGTCGCGCATGTTCATGTTGCCCGACGTCATGTCGATCTTCGCGCGCAACGTCTTGGCGCCGTCGGCGAACTCGCCCGCGCGCATGCGGCGGAACAGCTCGAGGTTCTCCTCCACGCTGCGCTCGCGGAACGGCGAGTTGCGGCCCGGCTCGGTCAGCGTGCCGCGGTAGGCGCGCATCTCCTCCGGGTTGAGATCGTCCACGTAGGCGAGGCCGTCCTTGATCAGCTTGATCGCGGCGTCATGGAACACCTCGAAGTAGTCCGAGGCATGGCGCAGGTCGTGCCACTCGTAGCCCAGCCAGCGCACGTCGTCCTTGATGCCCTCGACGAACTCGGGGTCTTCCTTGCCCGGGTTGGTGTCGTCCAGGCGCAGGTTGCACCAGCCGGTGAACTCCTGGGCAATGCCGAAGTTCAGGCAGATCGCCTTGGCGTGGCCGATGTGCAGGTAGCCGTTGGGCTCGGGCGGGAAGCGGGTGCGGATGGCGTGGTGCTTGCCGCTGGCCAGGTCGTCCCGAATGATCTGGCGGATGAAGTCGCGCTGGCCCTCGGCCTGCGTTGCCGCACCGGGACTCGAGGTGGTCGCGGCGGACGGGACAGCGGGGGCAACAGCGGCGTTTTCGGTGGACATCGGGACTCGAAGCTCGTACGCAGTGACGGAAACGACCAAGTTTACCTTGTCCAAGGTGGGGGTGTTTCGTCCGTTTTTCAGCCGCGGCACCGTGCCTTTGGCCATGCCCCGGGGCCACTGCGGCGGGCGCCCCGGGCACCCGCGGTGGTAGCCAGGGCGCTGTCTTCACCCCACAAACACAGCGGCGGCAAGAACTTGCCCCGTATCCGCCGCCGCGCTAGCGTGAGCCCATGCGCATCGCCTACCGAGCCGAGAGCCTGATCGACGCCCATCTGGTGAAGGATGCGCTGGAGCGCGCCGACATTCCCGCCTTCGTTGCCGGGGAGTACCTCACTGGCGCGGTCGGCCAGCTGCCGGCCCTGGACTACATTGCGGTGCTGGTGCCCGAGGCCAGCCTGCCGCTGGCAGAACAGGTGGTGCGCGAGGTCGAGGCTTCGCTGGTCGAGGCCCGGCAGGTACTGGGCGAGACCGAGGATGATCCGGACGCACCCTGCTGGCCGGCCTTGGGCTAGCCGGGCCGGTGATGCAGGGCGTTATGCTCCCCGGGGCGCACAGCCCGCGCAGTAGGGAGCACCCCATGCAAGATTCGTTGCAGCAGATCCAGGCACTGATCCGCGCGGTGCCGGATTTCCCCAAGCCCGGTGTCACCTTCCGCGATATCACTCCCTTGCTCGCCGACGCCGGCGGCTTCGCGCGTTGCATCGACGCGCTGGCCGAGCCGTGGCAGGGCAGCGGGGTGCAGGCCGTATGCGGCATCGAATCTCGGGGTTTCATTTTTGGCGCGGCGCTGGCGCAGAAGCTGCACGCGGGCTTCGTGCCGCTGCGCAAGCCCAACAAGCTGCCGCCGCCGGTGGTCTCGGTGGACTACCAGCTCGAATACGGGGTCGATCGCCTGGAGGCGCGTAACGATGCCCTGCGTCGCGGCGAAAGGGTATTGATCGTCGATGACGTGCTGGCGACAGGCGGCACGCTCGCGGCCGCGCGCAGCCTGGTGGTGGATCGCCTGGGCGCGCAGCTGGTGGGCGCCAGCGTGGTGATCGAACTGGTTGCGCTGCAGGGGCGTGCGCGCTGGGGCGACAGTGCGCCCCTGTATGCGCTGCTGCACTACTGAAGCGGCGTCCGGCGGCGTTGATAAGGCGGCCACCGGCCGCCATATCCGTTGCATCCTCCTGAACCGGAGTTTCCCCATGCTTGGTATTGGCGCTTTCAAGCAACGCCTGCCGCATCGTGAAGATGCCTTGCCCGGACGCGACCGTCCGATGGTGCCCAACGCCCCACATCATGTGCTCGGTTCGCCCCTGCAGGCGGAAGCCTTCCCTGGCGCCGCGGTGCTGGTGGTGGGCATGGGCTGTTTCTGGGGTGCGGAGCGCAAGTTCTGGAGCATTCCCGGCGTGCTGACCACGGCGGTCGGCTATGCCGGCGGCTATACGCCCAACCCGACCTATCGCGAAGTGTGCTCGGGCCAGACCGGGCACACCGAAGTGGTGCGCGTGGTGTACGACCCGGCCAAGGTCGACCTCGACACGCTGCTGCGGGTGTTCTGGGAGAACCACGACCCCACCCAGGGCATGCGCCAGGGCAACGACGCGGGCACGCAGTACCGTTCGGCGATCTACGTCAGCGACGTCAAGGAGCTGGCCGAGGCGGAAACGTTGGCCAAGCGGTTCCAGCAGGAGCTGACGCGATCGGGTTACGGGCCCATCACCACCGAGATTGCGCTGGCCGGTCCGTTCTACTTCGCCGAGGACGAGCACCAGCAATACCTGTCCAAGCATCCCGATGGTTATTGCGGCCTCGGCGGCACCGGCGTGAGCTGCCCGATCGGCGTGGCCAGGGCTGGCTGATCCCTGCGTATGGCCGGCGGCGTCAGCGCGCCGCCGGCTTGTTTTCGGCGCCCGTGGCCTTCGGTGCATCGGCGAGGTCCGGCTGCAGCAGGCGGGGCGGCAGCGAGCGGATCACTTCCGCAAAGCGGGTCAGGAACGGCGCAAGTGACGAACTCTTGCGCCACACCAGCGCAATGCGTCGGCTGGGTGCGTGTCCGGCAAATTCCAGCAGGTGCACGTTGTCGGTGCGCGCCACGGGCGGCTTGATCGCCAGCGTGGGCAACAGGGTGATGCCCACGTTCGCCGCCACCATCTGGCGCAACGTCTCCAGGCTGGTGGCGCGAAAGCCGGAACGCTCGCCGGCACCGGCCAGCTGGCAAACCTCCAGGGCCTGGTCGCGCATGCAGTGGCCGTCCTCCAGCAGGAGCAGGCTCTCGTCTTCCAGATCGTCCAGCTTCAGGCGCTTCTGCTTGTGGGCCAGGGGATGTTCTTCGGGTACGGCCAGGACGAACGGTTCCTCGAACAGGAATTCCGTGTGCAGGCTGTCCTCATGCAGGGGCAGGGCGAGGATGCCCACGTCCAGCGAGCCCTCGCGCAGCATCCTGATCACCTGCTCGGTCTTCTCCTCCACCAGCAGCAGCTCCAGGCGGGGGAAATGCTTGCGCACCAGCGGCACCAGGTGCGGCAGCAGGTAGGGGCCGAGCGTAGGGAAGATGCCCAGGCGCAGCGTGCCGGACTCCGGGTCGCGCGTGCGCTGGGCGATCGCCTTGATCTCGTCGATTTCCGACAGCACGCCGCGGGCGCGGCGGGCGATCTCGCGGCCGGTCTCGGTGAGCAGCACCTTGCGCGGCGTGCGCTCGACCAGGGCCACGCCCAGCTCGTCTTCCAGCTTCTTGATCTGGGTGGACAGGGTCGGCTGGCTGACGAAGCTCGCCTCCGCCGCCCGGCCGAAATGCCGGTGCTCGGCCAGGGCCACGAGATAGTGCAGGTCACGCAGGTTCATCGAACACCGTCCCACCTGATTGATAGCTCATGTCAATCATAATGGGGTCTGCCATCGGTGTGAGCAATGTATTTCGCGACGGCCCGGCGCAAGCCAAGTCCCAGCCGCATGCCTTTTGGCACTGTGTCGTTCGTCATGGCAGCACCTAGCGTGAAGGTTTGTCTGTCCCAAGGGGAGCCTTTCGCGCATGCATCGTCTCGTACGTCCACTCGTCCTCACCGCCCTGGCCGCCTGCTGCGGCGCCGCCCTGGCCGCACCGGCCACCGATGACCAGCCGCACGGCAAGCTGCCGCGCTGGGCGGTGCCGGAGTCCTACCAGCTCGACTTCAAGGTCGACCCGCGCCAGCAGGACTTCTCCGGTACCACCGTGATCAAGCTGAAGCTGGACCAGGCTTCGGACCACCTGTGGCTGCATGGCCGCGAGCTGAAGGTGGGCAAGGTCACTGTGACCGACGCGGCCGGCAAGGCCCGCGCGGCCAAGTACGTGGACGTGGCACCGCAGGAAGGCGTGGTGCGCATCGACTTCGGCAGCACGCTCAAGCCGCAGGAACTGACCCTGGCCATCGAGTACACCGCGCCGCTCAACCAGCAGCTGCAGGGCCTGTACAAGGTGAGCCACGAGGGCCAGCCCTATGCCATGACCCAGATGGAGCCGATCAGCGCGCGCTATGCGTTCCCCGGCTTCGACGAACCCGGTTTCAAGACGCCGTTCGACATCCGCCTGACCATCCCCAATGACGAAGTGGGCGTGGCCAACACCAAGCAGATCAAGGAAGAGAAGGCCAGCGATGGCTGGAAGACGCTGACCTTCTCCACCACCAAGCCGCTGCCGACCTACCTGGTGGCCTTCGGCGTGGGTCCGTGGGACGTGGTGAAGGGTCCGGACATCTCGCCGACCGCCTACCGCGAGGGCAACCTGGAACTGCGCGGCATCGCCGCCAAGGGCGAGGGCCACCGCATGCAGCACGTGCTGGGCGAAACCCCGAGCATCATCCACACGCTGGAGGACTACTACGGCTTCGGCTATCCGTGGGACAAGCTCGACCTGCTCGCCGCGCCGGACTTCTCCGCCGGCGCCATGGAAAACCCGGGCCTGGTCACCTTCCGCGACTGGCTGCTGCTGCTCGACCCGGATTCCCCGGCCAACTACGTGCGTGGCTCGTTCAACGTCACCGCGCATGAGCTGGCGCACCAGTGGACCGGCGACACCGTGACGCTGGCCTGGTGGGACGACCTGTGGCTCAACGAAGCCTTCGCCACCTGGATGCAGCAGAAGGTGACGCAGAAGGTGCATCCGGAATACCGCGCCGACCTCGACCGCGTGCGCGGCGCGCAGGGTGCGATGAACGGCGACAGCCTGGTCACCACGCGCAAGATCCGCCAGCCGATCACCGGCAACGGCGACATCGAGACCGCGTTCGACGGCATCACCTACCAGAAGGGTGCGGCGGTGCTGGGCATGTTCGAAGGCTATGTCAGCGAGCCGGTGTTCCAGAAGGGCATGCGCGCCTACATCCAGGAACACAAGTTCGGCAACGCCACTGCCGACGACCTGATCGACGCCATCGCCAAGGCCGCCGACAAGGGCGACGACTTCAAGCAGGCGTTCAAGAGCTTCCTCAACCAGCCGGGCGTGCCGTACGTGCAGACCCAGCTGAGCGAAGAGAACGGCAAGACCGTGCTGCACCTCAGCCAGAGCCGCTACTTGCCGGTGGGTAGCAAGGGCGATGACAAGCAGGTATGGGGCGTGCCGATGTGCGTGCGCTACGCCACCGCCAGCGGCACCAAGGTAAGCTGCGAGCTGTTCGACAAGGCCGAAGGCAGCATGGTGCTCGAAGGCGCCAGCAAGGGTACCTGGGTGCTGCCCAATGCCAACGGCACCGGTTACTACCGCTTCGCCATGGCCAAGAACGACCTGGCCAAGCTGGGCAAGCAGATCGGCAAGCTCGACGACGCCGAGCAGCTGGCCTATGCCGACGCGGTGTACGCCAGTTTCAAGCACGGCGACCTCGACGCCGGCGATGTGCTCGCCGCGCTCAAGCCGGTGACGGCATCCAAGACGCGTGAGGTGGCCACCGCGCCGCTGACCAGCTTCAACTGGATCTACCGCAACCTGGCACAGACCGACGCGCAGCGCGCCAAGCTGGCCGCCTGGGCCAAGGCCGCCTACTTGCCGCGCCTGGCCGGGCTCGGTTACCACCGCAAGCCCAATGAGGCCGACAGCGACTCGCTGTTGCGCAGCACGCTGGCGGACGAACTCGCACTGACGGTGAAGCTGCCGGAAGTGCGGGCCGAACTGCTCAAGCAGGGCGATGCCGCGCTCAAGCGCAAGGCCGATGGCCGTCTCGACCTCGCCGCCGCCGACTCCGACCTGCTGGGCGCTGCGCTCGGCGTGGCCGTGCAGGAACGCGGCAAGCCGGCCGTGGATGCACTGATCGCCGAGTTGCCGCAGACCAGCGATCCGGCCCTGCGCAACGCCATGCTCGATGGCCTGAGCTCGGTGAACGATCCGGCCCAGGCCAACCAGGTGCGCGACTTCGCCCTCGACAAGAAGGTGAAGGTAGGCGAGATGGCCATGCTGTTGCGTGGCGGTCGTGACACTCGCGCACAGCGTGATGCCTCGTGGCAGTGGGCTACCGGCAACTACGACAAGATCGTGGAGCGCACCGGCAGCTTCGCCGGCGGTCGCCTGCCTGACATGGTGGGCGGCGGTGGCTGCTCGCAGGATGAGGCTGATCGCCTGCAGGCGTTCTTCAAGGATCGCGCCAAGCAGGTGAGCGGTGCCGAGCGCGGCCTGGCGCAGGCCAGCGAATCCACCGTGCTGTGTTCGGCGCTGGTGTCCAAGCAGGACGCCGCAGCGATCCTGCGCTGAGCGTGACGAAGTGAAAGGCGCCGGGCGGTGAAAGCCGCCCGGCGCCTTTTTTTTGTCCCGTCATTGTCCGAACGAGTTGGGATGCTTGCGCGGCGGCTTCTCGCCTCGCATGCTGCGGCGGGATGCACGGTAGCGTCGAAGGCGGACATTCAACCGGAGGATGCATGGCCAGCAGCACGCAGGATCTGGAGCAATTTGTGCGCGACGCCCTCGGGCGGGGCTGTTCACGGCCCAGTATCGAGAAAGCCCTGGGCGATGCGGGTTGGGAGCCCGAGCAAACACGCGGCGCGATGGCCGCTTATGCCGATGTAGACTTCGTTGTGCCCGTGCCAAGGCCTCGGCCCTATGTGTCGGCACGTGAGGCTTTCCTCTACCTGGTGCTGTTCACCACGCTTTACCTCACCGCATATCACCTTGGCAGCCTGCTGTTCGAGTTGATCAACCGTGCGTTTCCCGATGCCGCATCGCCGTACAACAACGGCGTTTCACGCAGCATCCGCTGGTCGGTATCGTCGGTCGTCATCGCCTTCCCGGTATTCCTCTTGCTGTCGGTGAAGATCGGGAAGGAATTGGCGCAACAGCCCATCAAGCGACTGTCCGCCGTGCGCCGCTGGCTGACTTATCTCACCCTGTTCGTCGCTGCCGTAGTGCTTATCTGCGACCTGATCACCCTGGTTGATGGCTTGCTGGGTGGGGACATCACTACGCGCTTCGTATTGAAGGTGCTGGTGGTCGCGGCGATCGCCACCGTGGTGTTCGGCTACTACCTGTGGGACCTTCGCCGTGATGAGCGTGCCGCATGAGTCCGCGTCGCGGTATCCGCTGGCTGTCTGCGGGCGTTTCGGTGGTTGTGCTTGCAGCCGTTCTCGCGGGCCTGTCGGTGCTTGGCTCACCGATGCACCAGCGTGCGTTGCGATTGGATACGATCCGCACAAGCAACCTGGGGCAATTGGCCATTGGCATCTCCGGCTACTGGGCGGCCCACAAGGCGTTGCCGCCAACGCTGGAAAGCATCGACCCTTCGGACAGCCATCATCGTGATCCAGTGAGTGGTCAGCCTTACGGGTATGGCCTGGTCGACGCCACAACCTATCGACTATGCGCCCAGTTCGATACGGCCTCGGAGCAGGAAAGCTACCGTGCTGGCGCATTCATCCCTCCCAACCTTGGCCGCTGGAAGCATCCGCAGGGCATGCATTGCTTCGTGACGGATGTACGTCAGGCTGGGGCGGGCATCTACTGATCCGCGGGACGGGTTTCCACCATCCTTTTGGCATGGGGTTTGTGTATTCCTGCGAAATGTACGGCGCTGATTGGTATCAATGCCCGGAGCGCCGGGCGGAGCGTGCCGCCCGGCGTTTCGCTTCAGGCTGATCAGTGCGGGCCGAGGCTATTGGCCAGGGCGGTAAGGTTCTGCGGTACCACGCGGATGAGGCCGCCGCGCGGACTGTCAATGTCGGCGATCAGCATGAAAGAGATGCCGATGATCACTGGCAGCACCAGCAGCAGGACAGGTTCCCTCGATGAGCCGCGCGCGCCGATGCCAAGCATCAGGTTGCAGGCCAGCGCGATGGCGAACATCAGGATCCACGCGGCGGTGGGAATGCGGTTCCACCACGCAGCCTGGGTATAGCCCTCGGAGTTGAGCACGTCGTTCATGCCCGACACCACCAGCGCCATCACCGGGTTCGGCTGTTGCTGCGCAGGCGGCGTGACGATCGACCATAGGGCGGCCTGGGCGGCGTTCTTCTGCACATCCAGCTGGCGCAGTTGTTCTGGACCCAGTGGCCCGTAGTAGCGGATGCGCAGGCGAAGGTACTCGCTCAGCAGGGCGCGCGCCTTGCCAGCGTCGGCCGGTTGCAGAAAGTCGAGCCGCACGTACTCGGTGCCGATGGCATTGGCTTCGGCTTCTTCGTAGTTCTTGCGCTGGTCGTAGCGGCTGATCGCCATCGAGAAGCTGAATCCGATGATCAGGCCCAGCAGGGTGAGCGTGGCCCCCTGCACCACGTTGAAGGTCTCGCGGACCTCTGCTTCGCCAGGGCGCTGCCATCGCGACAGGGCGATGCCAAGCCGGCCCATGATCCACATGGCAATGGCCGACACGACCGCCAGCACTACCGGGTGGTCCGTGACGAAGCCCATGAAATGCCCTCGCTGGTAGGTGGCCCAAGCCCGGCACGGCGCCGGAGCGGGATGTCCTTGGGGCGACAGCGTCGCATCCGGGAGGTCGGGACAGCAAGGGTGGCTCCCGCCAGGCGGGCCACACGTCTGGATGCCGTGGCCGGTCGATGCCATCCGCGACGAGGGCCGTGGGCGCCGGCCATTTCCCTCCGTCCCGTTCGCGTTCCATCCCGAGGCAACCGGCTTCGCGCAACGAGTCTCCGTGGAGCGTCACCTACGGCATGCCGCAGCGGCTCGATGCCTCATTAATGTGATGTGCATCACATTAATTATGCTATCTTGTTGATTCTGAACGCTGCGGTTGCGGGTTCTCGACGGGCTGGCGCTTGAGGGCCGGTCCAGGGCAAAGGGGAGTTCCCGGCTAGGGACGGCTGCCGCCCTTGGTAGCGGAGTGCGTGATGACGCAGGCCCCGGTGGCGCCGGTATACCGGTACTACGCCTTCATCAGTTATAGCCACCAGGACAAGTCCTGGGCCGATTGGCTGCACAAGGCTCTGGAAACCTATCGTGTGCCATCCCGCCTGGTGGGCGAGAAGACCTCTGCCGGCACGATCCCGCAGCGACTCGTGCCGGTTTTCCGCGACCGCGAAGAACTGGCCAGTGCCACCGATCTCAGCCGACGGGTCAACGAAGCGCTCGCACAGTCGGCCAACCTGATCGTGATCTGCTCGCCACGATCGGCGGCATCGCGCTGGGTCAACGAGGAGGTGTTGGCCTACAAGCGCCTGGGTCGCGGCGAGCGCGTGTTCTGCCTGATTGTCGATGGCGAACCCAACGCAAGCGACCAGCCCGGCAATGAAACACTCGAATGCTTTGCGCCGGCGCTGCGATTCCACTTGGGCGCCCATGGACAACCCACCGCGGAACCAACGGAGCCGATCGCAGCTGACGCGCGGGCGGGCAAGGACGGCAAGGCCAAGGCCAAGCTCAAGTTGATTGCCGGCATGCTCGACGTGGGCTTTGACAGCCTCAGGCAGCGCGAACTGCAGCGGCGGCACCGGCGCATGACGGCGATCACCGCGCTGGCGCTGATCGTGATGGCCGTGACCAGCATGCTGGCGATCGCCGCCCTGTTTGCGCGTCACACGGCCGAGGTCGCGCGCATCGATGCGGAGCGCCACCAGAGGCAGGCCGAGGACCTGGTCGGCTTCATGCTTGGCGATCTCAACGACAGGCTATACCAGGTGCAGCGCATCGACATCATGCAAGCCGTCGACGACAAGGCGATGTCCTATTTCGCTTCGTTGCCGACCAAGGATGTGACCCCGCAGGCGCTCGCCCAGCGCGCCAAGGCGCTGGAGAAGATCGGCACGGTGCGCCAGAACCAGGGTCGTCTGCCGGACGCGCTCGCGTCGTTCCAGGCAGCGGCGGAACTCAACGCCATGCTGGCGCAATCTGCACCTGCAGACACGGAGCGACAGCTGCAGTATGCGCGAAACCTTGCCTTCATCGGCCAGACCTATTGGTACCAGGGACAGCTCGATGCGGCCGGCCGCGTCTTCGATGCGGCGCGGGCCGTGCTCCTTGGCGCAGAGCGGCACGCGACACATGACCTCGCCCTGCAGTACGAGCTGGAAATGATCGACAACGATCTTGGGCATGTGCTGGAGGCACGCGGCCAGATCGACGAGGCGCAGCAGCCTTACCGCAGTGCATTGGCTTTGTCACAAGCACTGGTGGACGCCGACCCGAGCAAGGCCGAGTGGAGGGTCGAACTCGGCGGCGCGCACAACAACATCGGCAAGCTGGCGCTGTTGCAGGGCGACCTTGCCACCGCGATTGCGCAATACCGAGCCGACGACGCCATTGAATCCAGCCTGCTGGCGCGCGACCCCAAGGACAATAGCCAGCGCGATGCCACGCTGACGGTACGCGCCATCCTCGGTCGCACGCTGGCGCTGGCGGGTGCGGATGACATCGGCATGCGTCATCTGCAACAGGCGGTGGACATGGCCTGCGAGCTGATCAAGGTGGACGCACGCAATACGGGCTTCCAGGACGATCTGGTTCATTACAGTCAGCAACTGGCGCGATTGAAGCGTCTCAATGGCGATCTGCCACAGGCGCAGGCACTGATCGAGCGATCCTTGCCGCTCGCCAAGGTGTTGGTCGCGCAAAGCCCCACTGCCACGGGGTGGCAACGAGAGCTGGCCGAAACGCAGCTGGAGTGGGCTGCCCAATCCGTGGCTGCGGGCAACACGCAAGCGGCAAGGCTGCAGGTCAATGCAGCAATGAGCGTGCTCGGGCAGCTGCTGGAGCGGCAGCCCCACGATCGCACGACCCTGCTGTCGATGATGAATGCGCAGTTGCTGCTGGCCAGCATCAGCACGGATCCTTCCACCGCCACGCCATTGCGTCGTGCCGTCATCGGCGCGGCGCAGTCGCAGCCCAGCGGTCGCGATGACCCACGCCTGCTTGCGCTGCAGGTCGAAGCGATGCTTGCCCTTGGCGACAAGACGGGGGTGCAAGGGTTGATCCGGCAGCTATGGAGCAGCGGCTTCCGAGATGCGCAGCTGGTGGCGGTCTTGCAGCAAGAAGGGATTGCCTATCCCGTCAACACGACATGGCAAAAGCAGTTGCTGGCGCAAAGCGACACGGACGACCACTGAAATGGCAGGACAGGGCAGGCAGGGGTAACAAGGGCGGCAGCCGAGATGGCGCGCCAAACTCACAACCACTGGAACCAACCATGAGCAAGCAATGCGAGAAGCACATCGAGTTGCAAGTCGAGCTTGCCCACGATCTTGGCTGTTGCGACGACTACAACCAGCTCGTCATCAACAAGGGCAATCACCACCAGGACTTCGACAAGCTGGATGGCCAGGACCAGGTGCACACCATTACCTGGATACTTTCCGGAAACGCCAGCAGCGGGGTCTTCTGCGAGCTGGACAGTCTCACCGGACCAGGGTTCCAGTGGCTGGTGAGGAAGCCCGGAGAGAAGGTCTTTGAAGGGCTCAAGGTCGACGGGAAAAAGTTGACGGTGCGCAATCATCATCACGACAAGAGCAGCGAAGGCCGCTGGTACTACCAGCTCTTCGCGCGCTTCGGCCGCCACGTGTATGGCGTACCCCTGACCTTCACCAGCGGACCGGCCAGCAGTCCCAATCCGTCGATCAAGAACAACTGACCGGCGCGCCGTGCTCCTGGTCCGGTTTTCCCGCGGAACGTGCCGGAAAACCGGGTCATGCGGCAGGGCGGGCAATGGCGAGCCACGATTCCGTCTGGGCCGGGGCAAGCCCATTCGGAGGGCCGAAACTGGGGATGCCCCGGCGTGGCGCGCGTCGATGTGGGGCCGTGGCCAATGGGCTGCCACGAGGACAGTGGGGTGTCACGCGGGCATCGCGGCAGCGTATCGCCGCGGGGCGGTCAATGAAATTCCCTGTCGATGCACCATCAAAGCGCGAGCAGGGCGTGGCCGCGACCTTCCGGGGGCTAGAGTTTGCTGTGTTCCACCTGGCGCTCGCGGTGCATCAGGGTCCACTCCGCATGCTCGGTCAGCGCGGCGTCGCCAAGTGCGCGAAGGATGTCGCGCTGTTCGGCAGGATCGTCCGTGCGATCGAGCGCGGCCCGGGCGCTGGTGAAGATACGCTGCATGAAGCGGTACTGCCGGATCAGCTCCTTGTCGGCCTTTCGATACGCATAGGCCTCGCGTACGGCGGCCACAATCGAAAGCACCGCCATGATCATCACCAAGGTGGTCTTCAGGTTTTCCGGCAGCCTCAGCGCGAACGCAGCAAGGAACACGCTGATGGAAATGCCTCCCCACAGGCTGATCAGGCCGATCATCTCGGTGATGTGGTGCAGGCCGGTGCGCTCCACCGTCTTGCGCTCGAAATAGTGGAGCTGTCCGGACTTGCCCGATTCGCCGACCCAGCCCGCGATGACTTTGGCCAAGGCGTCGGGTGCCGGCCGCAATGGCGGATGCAGGCTGGCTGCGCGCATCACATTGCGAATCCAGCCAAGCTCGATATTCTGCCGCTGCAGGAAGTTGTCATGCGCGAACTCATGGTCGGCACTGGTGGAGATGCCGGCGCGCCGCCAGTACGACTGGATGCGCAGGCCTTCGGCCAGCGCACGATAGTCGAGGTACTTGCGGTGCCAGTCGCGTCGACGGGCCAGGAAGGCGACGATTCCGCCGCTGGCGAACAACAGCAGGAACAGGTAGATCAGGCTGTCCTGCTCGGATAGGTGCGCATAGAGCGTGAAGGCGATGCCCATCAGCGCGGCGATGGTGTACGTGGTGCGCATGGCCATCAGTACGCGCTTCTGGAAATGGATGGCCAGCCAATCCGCCGACTGGAACAGGCGATCGACGGTCTCGGGGGCTTCGGCGATGGCGTCCTGATCCTCCGATGCAGCCGCCTCGATGTCCTCGCTGTACTTCTCGCCGTCGGCATTGAACTCGGCCATGTGCGCAAACATCAGGCGAAATTCCGCTGGCGGTTCGCGGGTGGTCGATGTGGCATCAGCCGTGCGCCACATGGTTTCCAGTGGGGTCAACCCCGGAGCTACCGATCCGTCGGCGCCCTCGCGCGAGCATACGATGTGATAGAGCAATCGCTCGTCGCCACCCGCCAGCACGTGGCGCGCCACGCGATGACGTTCGACCAGGCCCGGCATGGCACCGGTGAGGTGGTATTTCACGATTTGCGCCGTGCCACCGAGCCGCCCGGAATCCTTGCCATCCCATATGGCCAGCAGGATGTGGCAATGACTGGCGATGAACACGCCAGACTTGGCGTATTGCCGGTCGCGCTCCAGGCCGTGGTTTTCGATGGACAGGCGCGATTGCCCCCTCGCCAATGGCAGCCGGACGATGTCGGCCTGCTCGTACAGCGACTCGAAGCTCGTGCGCACCGCAGGATTGACGAAGTCGTCCAGGTAGAGCTCCTTGGGCAGTGGCAGCGGCACGACCAGGCGTGCACCCGCGGCGAGCGCTTCGTTCGCCGCGAGTTGGTCACCACCTTCGGCCAGCGCGCTGAGCAGCACCAGTGGCAGCGTAGGAAACTCTTGCCTCAACTGTGCGAAGAATGCGCGCACACGCTCGCTGATCGCGTCGCTTTCGTCGGCGCGGAGATTTCGGTGGCTGGTGACGCCGACGACGAGAGGGGTCATGTTCGCGCGCACCGGTTATTGCGGATGATTATGGATCTCCGGGTCGCCATTGCCGACATGGGTGACGGATGGCCAGACGATCTTCTGGCTGCCTACCCACAAGGTGAGCACATAAGGATAGTCTCCGTTGGCGCTGACCGTGTCGGTGCAGCTGACCGTGTTGGTGGCGGAGGTGTATGTCGGCGTGGTCAATGGCGTATGGGCACCGGTGAATGAAACGGGACTCGTGGCATCGAAGGTAAAGGAAACGCCGCTGCCCGCCTGCCACACGATGGTGAAGGTGCCATCACTGTTGACGTTGAGCTTGTTGGGATCGACGGAAACTTCATAGTTGCCGCCGCTGCTGCTAACCGTCACGGTGATGGTCAGGGTGGTATCGCCAGTCATGTTGATCTCCCAGCTGTGGTGGCGGGCAGGGTCGGCATGGCCCTGTCCGGGGCAGTGTCAATGTCTTGATGGATGCATCGCGTTCGCCGAGGCAGTGGCCTCGCGCAGCGGTTGGCATGGCGTGTCCTGGATGGATGCGAGGTATTGCGCGTCCCGATAGCCGAGCGCATCGAGCCGGTTGATCAATGGGCCGGCCTCCGCCGTCCGGCCGAGCAGGCACAGTGCTTCGGTGCGTGCGCCAAGCCATGCGAAACCGACGTCGGGTGTGTCGATCGATGTGTGCTCGAGCGCGCCGATGGCGGCCTGCCACTGCGCGGCGGCGGCCGATGTGTCGCCGCTCGCGGCCTGCAGTTCGCCGAGCAGGATGTGGCTTTCGGCCAGCAAGGGTGGAATGGCCAGCGAGTCGAGATGCTTCTGCCTTACCGTGGCGAGCAATGATTGCGCCGCTTGCGCGTTGTTGCGCGCCGTGGCGACGCTACCCAGTTTCCAGGCCAGGCGCCCCGATTCCAGGTCGCTTACTGCAAGACCGGTTTGCCAGGCGGCCTCGTCGGGGTCCTTGGTCACCAGTTGCGTGTAGAGCTGGGCCGCGTCGTGCAGCAATTGGCCTGCGCGGGCAGGATCACCCCCGAGACGCAGCAGATGGGCCAGTCCTCGACTGAAGACGGCGACATTGCCGATGCTTTGCGTGCTGGTCGGATCGATGGCGAGCAGTCGCTTGCCGATGCCAAGGGCGGCCTCGTAGGCGGCCGTGGAGTCCGTCGTATCGCCGCGCGCCTGCAGCACCTTGGCCTGCATGGCGCTCGCGACGGCAAGGTACATCTGCACCGACATGTCGTTGGCATCCTGCCGAGCCAGTGCCTGCCACTGCGCCATGGCTTTTCCGGCGAAGTCCTGCGCGGCGGCAAAGTCGCCCAGGGCGTAATGGATACCGGCCAGGTTGTCGTAGGCGTGTGCTACCTCCGTGTGATAACGGCGATTGCCGGGTACGCGTTGGGCCAGCTGCTGGTAAATGCCAAGCACGATGGCGTACTGGCCTTGCGCCTGGGTCAGCTGTCCACGCGCTTCCAGTACATGGCCGATGTTGTTGTGCAGCCACCCCAGGTGCTTGAACCAGTCGAGGTTCTCCGGATGCTGGCGCACCACGGTTTCGGTCAACGGCGCCGCCTGCTGGAACTGGCTGAGCGCTTCGGCCAGGTCGCTGCGATCCCAGGCGACATTGCCCAGCCATGAGTGACTGTCGGCCAGTGCGATCCGCCATTCCGCGTTGCCCGGATGGCGTGCGACCAATGGCTGCATCAGTCGCATCGACTCTTCGAAGGCCTGGCGCGCTTCAGGCAGCTTGCCCTGTTCCTCGCGTACGCGTCCGATGAGCTGGAGTGCCTTGGCACGTTCGGCCAGCGAGTCGTCGGTGACCTCGGCGCCGCTCAGCGAGCTGAAGTAGCCCATGGCCTTGTCGGCGACATCGTCGAGGATGTCGAGTCGATTGGCCGCTTCCAGCTTGGTATGGAGGTTGCCCAGCATGAAACCGATCAGGTCTTCAGCCTGGGCGCGCTGATGTTCCGCCACGCGCTGGGCGCGCAACGCAACTACGGCCAACGTGGTCGTGATGGCGGTGATGACGACCGCCAATGCGGTGATGGCAGCCATGCGTCGTTGGCGGCGTTGCTGTTCCCGCTGCTTGAGATGGTCAAGCCCGATGTCCAGCAGGCCTGCGACCAGTTTGAGCTTGGCGTTGGTCTTGCCGTCCTTGCCGGGGCGCACGTCCGCTGCGATCGGCTCGGTGTGCGCTTCGCCCAGCCTGCCGGAGGCATCGAGCCGGTAACGCAACGCAGGCGCGAAGCACTCTTCGGCGTGGCGACTGCCCAAGTGGCTTGCGTTGGGCTCGCCATCGACAATCAGGCAGAACACGCGCTCGCTGCGTCCCATGCGCTTATAGGCCAGCACTTCCTCATTCACCCAGCGTGACGTGGCCGAGCGCGGCGAGCAGATCACGATCAGGTTGGCCGACTGTGCGAGGGCTTCGTTGACTCGCAGGCTGAGGTCGGTGGCACTGGCCAGTTCATCACGGTCGCGAAAGATCGGTGCCAGCCGCCGTGGCGTGATTCCGGCGGCGGTGGTGCGGCCCACCAGGCGCCG
The DNA here is from genome assembly GCF_003332825.1 of Dyella sp. C9. Classification (GTDB taxonomy): domain Bacteria; phylum Pseudomonadota; class Gammaproteobacteria; order Xanthomonadales; family Rhodanobacteraceae; genus Dyella. The sequence goes on from NZ_QIRF01000012.1 coordinate 34,341, forward strand.
GGGAATGACGTAGGTCTCCAGCGCCTTGTGCAGCCAATCGGCCCAGGCTTTGTCCTGGTGGCTGTAACTGATGAACGCGCGATACCGGTAGGCCGGCTCCGGAGAGGCCTGCGTCATGTCCAACCGCACTCCCGCACGAGTTGAAGCATTCCCTTGCAGGAAAGTCCCCAACACCGACCCGATGATCGATGGGCGCCAGTTGGCGATTCGATCATCCTGGTAGCGGGAAAGCGTATCACGCCAGCTGTGACACGCTCACACGTTTGTTGACTATGCCTTTTGGCCGGCGTGGCTCAATCGTCGTGCGCGACGCGCAATACCAGCTTGCCGGTGTTACTTCCCTGAAACAGTCGATTGAGCACGGTGGGGGCGTTTTCCAGCCCCTCGGCAATGGTTTCACCGGCCTTGATCTTGCCGCCGACCACCCAGCCGACCAGATCCTGCACGGCGCGGGCCTGGTCCTTGTAGTCGAAGGCAAGGAAGCCGCGCACGGTGAGGCGCTTGACGATGATCACACTGTAGTCGTCCGACGGGCGACCGCCGCTGGCATAGTTGGCGATCAGTCCGCACAGCGCCACGCGACCGCCATTGACCATGCGCGACAGCACCGCACGCATCACCGGGCCACCGACGTTCTCGAAGTTCACGTGCACGCCATCGGGCGTGGCAGCTGCCAGTTGCTGCTTGAAGTCCTCGGCCTTGTAGTCGACGGCGGCGTCGAAGCCCAGGTCTTCGACGAGATGGCGGCATTTCTCCGCGCCACCGGCGATGCCGACCACGCGTGCGCCGCGCAGCTTGCCGATCTGGCCGGCGATGGAACCCACCGAGCCGGCTGCTGCCGATACCACCAGGGTTTCACCCGCTTCGACTGGAGCGATTTCGGTGAGACCGTAGTACGCGGTGATGCCGCTGAAGCCGCAAGCGCCAAGCAGGGTGGGCAGTGCGACCGGTGGCTTGGGTGGCAGCTTCACCCAGTAGCCCATCTTGCCCTCGTCGATCAGGGCGTAGTCCTGCCAGCCCACCAGTCCCTGCACCAGGTCGCCCACCGCATAGTGCTTCGACTTGGAGGCGACCACACGGCCCAGGCCCAGGCTGCGCATCACCTCGCCGATGGCGACGGGCGGCATGTACTGCGGGATATCGCTCATCCACACGCGATTGGTGGGGTCCATCGACAGGTACAGCACGCGCACCAGCGCCTGCCCGTCGGCCAGCTCGGCGACGGGTACTTCGCGCAGGTCGAAGTTGTCCAGGCTGACCAGCCCCTCGGGGCGCGTCTTCAGCAGCAATTGGCGATTCATGACGGTCATGGTGTTCTCCGGATCAGACGGCGCGGGAGCCGCCGTCGATGACGAGTTCCGCGGCGGTAACGTAGCGGCTTTCATCGGAAGCGAGATAGAGCACGGCGTAGGCCACGTCGTCAGGCTCGCCGAGGCGATGCATGGGGATGCCGCGCACCAGCTTGCGCGTGGCTTCCTCCTCGCCCAGCTTGTCGAAGAAGGGCTTCACGATGCCGGTGCGGATGAAGGCAGGGTGGATGGAGTTGCAGCGCACGTCGATCTTCTGGCGCGTGCAATCCATCGCCACCGACTTGGTCAGTGATGCGACCGCAGCCTTGGATGTGTTGTATGCGGTGTAGTCCGGGTCGGTCTTGAACGCGGCAAGCGAGGAGATGTTCACGATGGACGCCGGCTGCGCATCGCGCAGGTAGGGCAGGGCATGCTTGCAGCCCAGCATGACGCTGTCCACGTTGACGCCCATCACGCGGTGCCACTCCTTCAGTTCGATGCGCTCGACACCGCCGAGCGAGCCGACGCCGGCATTGTTGACCAGCACGGAGAGCGCGCCCATCACCTTCACGGCGTCGGCCAGCGTGCGCTGCCAGGCAGCCTCGTCGCTGACGTCCTGGGCGGCCGACCATGCCACGGTGGCGCCGTGTTCGCGATTGATCTCCTCGGCGACCGCCGCAACGGCGTCACCATGGATGTCGGTGATGAACACCTTGGCGCCATGCCGTGCGAGCATGCGCGCCGAGGCAGCGCCCAGGCCACCGGCGGCACCTGTCACAACGGCGCATTTGCCGGCGGCGCGTGGGGAGAGAATCGACGTCATGGGTTGCTCCATGGGTTAAACGCTGAGATAACCGCCGTCCACGTTCAGCACCGCACCCGTGGTGTACGAGGCCGCGTCGGAAGCGAGGTAGAGCGCGGCGCCGGCCATTTCGGACGGCTGCGCCACGCGGCGCATCGGCACATGGGCCAGCGCCTGCTTGAGGATGGCCGGCGTGTTCACCAGCACCGAGGCGAACTTGGTGTCGGTCAGGCCTGGCAGCAACGCGTTGCAGCGCACGCCCTGCTCGGCGCATTCCACCGCGAAGGCCTTGGTCATGGAGATCACCGCCGCCTTGGTGATCGAGTAGATGCCCTGCTGGAAACCGGGCACCACGCCGTTGACCGAAGCCACGTTGACGATCGAGCCGCCACCGCCCTTGGCCATCAGCCTGGCACCGTGGCTGGACATGTAGAAGTAGCCGCGGATATTCACGTCCACTGTCTTCTGGAACACCGAGGGCTCGGTGTCGGTGATGTGGCCAAAGTACGGGTTGGTGGCGGCGTTGTTGACCAGGATGTCGAGGCGGCCGTGCTTCTGCTCGACCGCGGCGTACAGCGCCTCGATCTGTTCCATTTCGCCGATGTGGCAGGCCAGCGCCTCGGCCGATCCGCCTCCGGCGGCGATGGCATCGACCACGGCCTGGCAGTCGGCCTGCTTGCGGCTGGACACGATCACGTGTGCGCCGTGCAGTGCCAGCAGTTTGGCGATCTCCTCGCCGATGCCGCGGCTGGCGCCGGTGACGATGGCGATCTTGCCGGTGAGGTCGAAGGTGACGGGTGTGCTCATGGGCGCTGACTCAAGAGTGTGGGTGGTGGTGTGGTTGGGTGGTCATGTCGATGAGCCAGGGACGGATACCTTCGAACGCGAAAGCCGCTGGATGCCAGCGTTCGCTGGCATGACGGGCGGGTGCACGGCATGTGGGCCTTATCGTCCTCAAGCGCTTATCGTCCTCACCGTCATTCCGGCGAATGCCGGAATCCAGTGCCCCGCACGTCGAGACGGGAGGCGTGCGTTTGAGCAGCCCCGCGGGATCCTGGCTGCCGCCAGTCTCGCAACTGCGTGTCGGCAAAGCCGGCTCATCGCAACGTCACCAGTCGTGCATCGTTCGCGCGCTCCAGGTGCGGCCACGCGTTGTAGGTCACCAGTGTCGATCCACGCGACCCTAGCCGCAGGCGTGTCACGCCGGTGTTCACGAGTGGCCAGCTCAGCTCGAAGGCATGGGTTTGGGGCGCGCCGAGCAGGGCACTGGCGATCACGGCGATGGGGCCGCCGGAGGTGAAGGCCCAGCCGGTCTCGCCGGGCATCTCAGCCAGTGCTTTGAGCGCCTCCAGCGCGGCTGCGCGGAAGGCCGGCCAGCTTTGCTGGTATTCGTCGTCGTGCCGCCCCGAGGTCCATCGCACCAGCGCTTCCTCGAAAAGACGCTGGAACGCTCGATGCGGATCGTCCATCTGCTTCATCGCGGCACGCAGCGAGCCCGGTGCGCTGAACTCGGGGCGCAGCCGGGCCAGCAGTTCCAGATGGTCCACTTCATCGAGGCCGGCCAGCGTGGTCACCGGCAAATCGACACCAGCGGCTTGCAGGCACAGGCGCGTGGTGTCGCGATGGCGCACGCGCGGGCCCATCGCCACGCTATCCGGCCGGGGGCCGCAGGCGGCCAGCCATTCGCCAAGCAGATGCGACTGTTGCTCGCCCAGCGGCGAGAGCCGGTCGTAGTCCTCGGCGCTGAAGCTGGCCTGGCCGTGGCGTATCAGCAGCAGTTCGCGCATGACTCAGGCCGCCGCGATCAGGCGGCGGCAGCGCATGCCCATGTAGCGGGCGGCGTCCCCGAAGCCGGCGAACTGCGGGTTGGTGGTCTGGCCCAGTGCAAAGCGGCGGTAGATCTGCTGGATGATCACCATCAGGCGGAACAGGCCGAACACCTCGTAGAAGCCGAAGCGCGAGACGTCGATGCCGGTGCGCCCGCCGTAGTACGCCACGACTTCGGCGCGGGTGAGCATGCCGGCCTCATGAGTGGGCTGGCGACGGAACGACTGGAAGATCTTGTCGTCGTCGGCCTGTACCCAATAGGCCAGCGAGCCACCCAGATCCATCAGCGGGTCGCCGACGGTGGCCATCTCCCAATCGAGCACGCCGATGATGTCCAGCGGGTTGTCGGGCGACAGCACCACGTTGTCGAAGCGGTAGTCGTTGTGGATCACGCAGCGGGCGTTGTCCTGCGCCGGCTGGTTGGCATCGAGCCAGGCGAGCACGTCCTCGCAGGGATCGGAGCCTTCGGTGGCGGCCTGGCGCCAGCGCTCGCTCCAGCCCGACACCTGCCGCGCGATATAGCCTTCGCCCTTGGCCAGCTCGCGCAGGCCGGGCTGCTGCGTGTCCACCTGGTGCAGCTGGATCAGGCGATCGATGAAGCCTACGCACAGCTTGTGCACGCCATCGCGATCCAGGCCAAGCTCGGGCGGCAGGTCGCGGCGCAGGATGGTGCCGTGCAGGCGCTCCATCACGTAGAAGTCCGCACCCAGCACGCTTTCGTCGTCGCAGCGCGCGAGGATGGCCGGCACGTACGGATAACCGGGCTTGAGCGCCGCCATCACGCGTGCCTCGCGCAGCATGTCGTGCGCCGACTTGGCCTTGGCGCCACGCGGCGGGCGACGCAGCACCAGTTCGCGGTCGGGGTAACTCAACAGATAGGTAAGGTTGGACGCGCCGCCGGGAAACTGCTTCACCGATGGCGTACCGGCGAGGCCGTCGATGTGCTGCTTGAGGAAGGCATCGACGCGCGCCACGTCGAAGGCGTCTTCCTCGCGCACGGCGCGGGCCTGGTCGGGAATGGCGGTCATGCGAAGGGTTCCTTGGCGAGTTGGGCCTTGGCTTCAAGCTTGGCGACCACGGCGCGATGTACTTCGTCCGGGCCGTCGGCGAGGCGCAATACGCGCGCATAGGCGTACAGTTGGGCCAGCGGGAAATCGTCGGTGAGGCCGGCGCCGCCGTGGATCTGGATGGCGGCATCGGCGGCCTGCTGGGCGACCGCGGGCACTACTACCTTGATCTGCGAGATCAGGCTGAGCGCGGCTTTGGGCCCCTGGGTGTCGAGCGTCCATGCGGTCTTGAGCGTGAGCAGGCGGGCCTGTTCGATCGCCATGCGCAGGTTGGCCACGACGTCCGCGTTGCCACCGAGCCTGAGTAGCGGCTGGCCGAATGCCACGCGCGACTGCGCACGCCGGCACAGCAGCGACAGCGCGCGCTCGGCGGCACCGAGTGCGCGCATGCAGTGATGCACGCGACCGGGGCCGAGCCGGCCCTGCGCGATCTCGAAACCGCGGCCGGGGCCGAGTATCACGTTCTCCAGCGGCAGGCGCACATGGTTGAAGCTGAGTTCGCCATGGCCGGAGGGTTCGTCGTAGGCGTGGAACACCGGCAGCATGCGTTCGATGTGCACGCCGGGTGCATCCAGCGGGCAGATCACCATGCTGTGGCGATGATGCGGATCGGCGTCGGCATCGCTCAGGCCCATGAAGATCACGAAGCGGCAATGCGGATGGCCTAGCCCGGTGGTCCACCACTTGCGGCCGTGGAGCACTACCTCGTTGCCTTCCACGCGTGCGGTGGCACGCATGTTGGTGGCGTCGGAGGAGGCCACATCCGGCTCGGTCATGGCGAAGCCGGAGCGGATCTCGCCATCCAGCAACGGTTGCAGCCAGCGTTCACGTTGAGCCGGCGAGCCGTAGCGGTGCAGCACCTCCATGTTGCCGGTATCGGGCGCGCTGCAGTTGAACACCTCGGGCGCGATGAAGGAGTGGCCCATGATCTCGGCCAGCGGCGCGTATTCGAGGTTGCTCAGGCCCGGACCCTCCTCGAGATCGGGCAGGAACAGGTTCCACAGGCCCTCGGCACGGGCGCGTGCCTTGAGCGTTTCCATCACTACCGGCTGGCGCCAGTCGCGATGATCGGCGCTGCCGCTAAGCTGCGCGGCATAGACCGCCTCGGCGGGAGCGATTTCCTCGCGCATGAAGCGGGTGAGGCGCTCGGTGAGTGCGCGGGTACGTTCGGACGGGGCGAAATCCATGGGGCGTTCTCCGGGGTCCGCCGCAGCGTACGCCGGTGACATCCGATAAGTGAAATGAATATGCTTTATGGCATGTCATTCGTGGTGTGAATGACTTTCCGGCCTGCTGAACGCATGGAGTATCGCCGTGGATCGCGACAGTCGCATCGACCTCAACCTGTTCCGCGTACTCGATGCCATCTACACGCACGGCGGCGTGGGCGCGGCGGCGCGCGCCCTGCACCTCACCCAGCCGGCGGTGACCCATGCACTGGGACGCCTGCGTGACCAACTGGGTGATCCGTTGTTCGTGCGCCAGGGCAACCGCCTGCTGCCCACCGACAAGACGCAGGCGATGATGCCGGCGGTGCAGGCGCACCTGAAAGGATTGCTGGCCAGTACCCACGCGCAGTCGCGCTTCGACGCGGCGCAATTGCAGATGGAGTTCGTGATCGGCTTTCGCGACATCCTCGAGTCCATCGTGCTGCCCGGCCTGATGGCGAGCATCGGCCACGAGGCGCCGGGCGTGCGCGTGGTCAGCCGGCGCGTGGCGGCCGATGAGATGGAGCGCGAACTGGCGGCGGGAACGCTCGACCTGGTGGTGGATCGCCCCTGGCGCGCGGGGCCGCGCATCGCGCATCGGCACCTGCTGGACGAGACGCTCGCCGTGGTGATGCGCAAGCGGCATCCGCTGGCGCGCCAGCTGCGTCGCGCCGACTACCTCGGCGCGCGGCACGTCACGGTCTCGCCGCTGGGCGAGTCCAATGCGCTGGATCTGCTGCTGGGCCAGAGCGGCATGTTCCGCGAGGTGCGCATGGTCTGCCAGCACTATTTCTCCGCCTGCCAGATCGCCGCCGCCACCGACCTGCTGCTCACCGTGCCCAGGACCTATGCCGACCAGTTGGCGAGCCTGTTGCCCGTGGTGGTGCGGCCCTTGCCGATCCAGCTCAAGGCCTTTTCCATTCGCGCTTACTGGCATGCGTCGAAGGATGGAGACCAGGCGCATCGCTGGTTTCGTGAACGTCTCGTCAAGTCGGTGACCGATGCCATGGGCCCGACGCGAAGCTGACTTGCGGGTGACAGGTGTGCGGGCGCACGATGCTGCAATCATGGGCGGTACGCCCGTGCAGCACGCATCACGATGAGCACAGGATGGCTCCGGCCCTGCTGCCGGCGCGCCCCTTTACGAGGTGTCTGGCATGTCCGATCCGTCGCCCGAAGTCGTGTACGACCCCACCGATCCGATGAACCGCAAGGAGCAGATGTTCCCGCGGCTCAGTCCCGCGATGGTCCAGCGCATCGCCGCCTATGGCGATGAGGAGTTCGTGCCCGCCGGCACCGTGCTGTTCCAGCGGGGCCAGCGCGGCGTGGATTTTTTCCTGGTGCTGGATGGGTTGATCGAAGTGTTCGACCAGGATATCCACGGCCAGATGACCGTCTTCACCATGCACGGCCCTCGCCAGTTCAGCGGCGAGATGAACCTGTTCAACCTGCGCGGTGTCCTCGCTTCGGCGCGGGTGGCCGTGGACAGTCGCGTGGTGCGGATACACCAGGAGGCATTCCGTCGCATGGTGGCTGCCGAAGCGGATATCAGCGAGATCATCATGCGCGCGTTCATCCTGCGCCGGGTTGGCCTGATCCGCATGGGCTATGGCGGGGTGGTGCTGGTAGGGCCGGGGCATAGCGCCGACACGTTGCGCATCGAGCGCTTCCTGGTGCGCAATGGCTATCCACACCGCTTGATCGACACCGAGGTGGATCCCGAGGCTGGCGGCTTCATCGAGGCCTTCCAGCTGCGCCGCGAACAGTTGCCGGTGATCATCTGCCCGGAGCGTTGCTTCCTTCAAAACCCCAGCACCAGCGAGCTGGCCGATGAGCTGGGCCTCACCGAAGTGATCGATCCCCAGCACGTGTACGACGTGGCGGTGGTGGGCGCGGGGCCGGCGGGGCTGGCTGCCGCGGTGTATGCCGCGTCCGAGGGGCTGTCGACGATCGTAGTCGAAGGCCTCGCCCCGGGTGGACAGGCCGGCACCTCGTCGAAGATCGAGAACTACCTGGGTTTCCCCACGGGCATCTCGGGCCAGGCCCTGGCTGGCCGGGCGCAGGCGCAGGCGCAGAAGTTCGGTGCCAGGCTGGCCGTGTCGCGGCAGGCGGCCAGCGTCGATTGTTCGGCCCGGCCTTATCACCTGCGCCTCGACGATGGGCAGGGCATCACCGCGCGCGTGGTGATCGTGGCCAGCGGGGCACGCTATCGCAAGCTCGATGTGCCCGGCTACGCGCGCTACGAAGGCGAGGGTATCCACTACGCCGCGACGGCGATGGAAGGCCAGCTGTGCGCCAACGAGGAAGTGGTGGTGGTGGGCGGCGGCAACTCCGCCGGACAGGCCGCGGTGTTCCTGTCGGGCATCGCTGCGCATGTGCACATGCTGGTGCGCTCGGGTGGCCTTGCGGCGACCATGTCCGACTACCTCGTGCAGCGCATCGCGCGCTCATCGGCCATCACGCTTTACACGCGCAGCGAAGTGGTGGAGCTGGAAGGCGACGAACGCCTGCGCGAGGTGAGCTGGCGGCATCGCGATTCGGGCGAGCTGACCACCCGCCACATCGGCAACATGTTCGTGATGATCGGCGCGGAGCCGAACACCGATTGGCTGCGGGATTGCCTGGCCCTCGACGACCACGGTTTCGTGCTGACCGGACGCTGCGCGGAAGGGCACTTGCTGGAGTCGCCGTATGCGACCACGTTGCCGGGCATCTTCGCCGTGGGCGACGTGCGCGCCGGTTCGGTCAAACGCGTGGCCTCGAGCGTGGGCGAGGGGTCGGTGGTGATCCAGGCCGTGCATCGCTACCTGCATCCCGAGGCGGGTTGAGTGGCGTTGCGCGTTACGGCGGCGACTGCAATGACGGCAGAATAGCGTCCCATCCGCCGATTCCCGGGTTGTCCACATGCGTCCTTGTCCACGATTCGCCCCAGCGTCCGTCTCCGCTGATGGAGTGCGCGCGCATGGCTGAGGTGCGACAGGCGCTGGCAGAGGCGACGGCTGAACTCGGTGATCGCCTTGAGGCCGAGTTGCTGCTGGTCCATGTGCTCGGCAAGCCGCGCAGCTGGTTGATCGCGCACGCCGACGACGTGCTTGCGGCTCTCGAGGGGGATGCTTACCGGGCGCTGGTGCAGCGGCGGCGTGCGGGCGAGCCGGTGGCCTATATCACCGGTCAACGTGGGTTCTGGTCGCTGGAACTGGAAGTCACGCCTGCCACCTTGATTCCACGCCCGGAGACCGAGCTGCTGGTGGAACTGGCGCTGGCACGGGCTGCGCCACAGGTACGCATCGCCGACCTGGGCACGGGGAGCGGGGCGATCGCGCTGGCGCTCGCCCGAGAATTGCCTCGCGCCCAACTGGTCGCCACCGATGCCAGCGCCGACGCACTCGCCGTGGCACGTCGCAACGCGGTGCGACTGAACCTGCGCAACGTGAACTTTGCGCACGGCGACTGGTTGGCCGCACTGGACGGGCAGCGATTCAACCTGATCGTGTCGAATCCGCCCTACATCGAGGCCGGCGATCCGCACCTGGGGCAGGGCGATTTGCGCTTCGAGCCGGCCAGTGCGTTGGCCTCGGGCATCGACGGACTGGACGACATCCGTCGCATCGTGGCGCAGGCGCGTTTGCATCTGGAGCCGGGTGGATGGCTGCTGATGGAGCATGGCTGGAACCAGGGCGAGGCCGTGCGCGCCGTGCTGAAGGGCGCTGGCTACCGGGAGGTATTCACTGCCCGGGACCTGGAGCAGCGCGATCGCGTCAGCGGCGGCGTCTGGCCAGGCTGAGCGCCGGGCGAAAGCTGCGCATCGCTGAACGCGCGGATCCGGCGCTTCGGCGACTTCCCGGCAGCGGCGTAGACTGGTCACGTTACGAGCTAGGGGCCCGGTTACTGGCGTCCCTCCGGGCCTCCGCCACCGAGTGTGGGAGAGCCGTCATGCCCGTGCGAGAGTGTGGATCGCGTCGCGCCCCGTCCCTCATCGCTGCCCAGGGTGTGATGCTGGGGCTTGTACTGGGTTGTCCGGCGGCCCCGGCGGGCGCACAGGCCGCGGCGCCGTCACAGCCTGCGTCCCCAGCCACGGCGGCCGCGCCGGCTACAATACGACCTCCGCAGCGCAACACCGTCACGCTGGGCGAGGTAGTGGTCACCGCCAATCGCCGGCCGGAGTTGTCACGCGAAGTGCCGATGCATGTCGACGTCGTGCCGGCCGAATCATTGCAGCAGATCGGCGCCAAGACGCTCAACGACTATGTCTCCTACCAGCCCGGGGTGTTCTTCGCCACGCAGGGTGGCACCGGCCAGGGCGAGCTGGTGATGCGAGGCGTGTCCACCGGCAACCAGACCAGTCCGACCGTATCGCTCTACATCGATGACGTACCCGTGGGCGGGAGCACGGTCTACGCCGCATCGGCGACCTTCCTGCTCGACCCGGTGCTGCTCGATCTGGATCACATCGAGTACCTGTATGGTCCGCAGGGCACGCTTTACGGCGCAGGTTCCATGGGGGGCCTGGTGAAGTATGTGACGCGTCCGCCGGATGCCGGCGGCGTATCAGGATCGTTCGGCGCGGACATTTCCCATACCGAGCACGGCGGCATGAACTACACCGAGCGCGGCACGTTGAACATGCCGCTGGTGAAGGATGTCGCCGCATTGCGCTTGAGCGTGGTGGACGAGCACACCGCCGGGGTGTACGACGCCGTCGGCCCGGTGGCGGCGGGTGGCGCCGATCGCACGCATACGCAGGGGCTGCGCGCTGAACTGCAGGTCACCCCTACCGACCGGCTCAGCATCAACCTGAGCGGCACGGCGCAGCGCATCGCCGCGGATGGCTTGTCGATGGCCGACTACAACCTGCAGGGCCAGCCCATCTCGGGCGGGCCGTACAATCGGGAGCTCAACCATCGCGAGCCATTCACGCAGACCCTTGAGCTTTATTCGCTGCGCGTCGGCTACGACTTCGGCTGGGCTACGCTGAACTGGATCAGCGCCTACCAGGACTTCGAAAACCACAGTGTGCAGGACTACCCCAACGGCTTCCTGGACCTGCTCAACGAACTGGGTCCTGAGCTGGGCGTCGAGCAGCCGCTGAGCGACCTGTACGTTGACTCGGTCTATGACGTGCACAAGGCCACGCAGGAGATCCGCCTCACCTCGCCCAAGGGCGACCGCTTCGACTGGCTGGCCGGGCTGTGGCTCAACCGGGAGGACGTCTGGGCCAACTATGGGCTGCTCGGCGACAACCTCGGGGCGCCTGGCCAGACCTACCTGATCAGCCAGGCCAACAGCTCGCGCTTCGATGAATATGCCGGCTACGGCGACCTGACCTGGCACCTGGTGCCGACGCTGGACCTTTCGGCCGGCGTGCGAGCCAGCGGCGACAGCCAGCGGCTGTCGAGCCAGCAGCAGGGGCCGGTGGCGGGCAGCCCGGGCGGATTCCGCCTGGCCACGCACAACTCCGATACCACCGAGATGCTCACCGCGACCTATCGGCCGGATGACAGCCACAGCTATTACCTGCGGGCGTCCACCGGTTATCGGCCGGGGGGCCTGCAGGCGCCGCTGCTGACCAGCGTGCTGGGACCGGTGCCGGCGGCGCCTTCCGATACCTTCGGGTCGGACAAGTTGCAGAGCTACGAGCTGGGCTACAAGGGCAGCCATCTGGACGGTCATCTGGACATCGGCGCGGATGTCTATGACATCGAGTGGCACAACCTGCAGCTGTTCACCTACACGCTGGGGAACACCATCATCCAGAATGCGGGCGACGCGCGGGTAAACGGCCTTGAGGCGAACGCCCGATACCAGAACGGTCCCTGGAACCTGCGTGCGTCATGGGCCTATACCTACGCCCGGACCCTCGATGCCGACGAGGAGATCGGCATCGCCAAAGGCGCGCCGTTGCCGTATTCGGCGCGCAGTGCCGGCACGTTGGCGGCAAGGTACCAGTTCGAGCTCGGCGGTTATGGCGCCTATGCGGGGGCCACGGAGCGCCTGTCCAGTTCGCGTCATGCCGGGTTCGAGGGCGATGCCAGCGATCCGGATTTTCACCTGCCGGGCTTTGGCCTGCTCGACCTCAATACCGGCGTAAGCCTTGCGCATGGGGTCGCGGTGGACGTCTATATGCGCAACGCGTTGAATCGTCGCGTGGCGATCGGCACGCTCAACGCGCAGGCCATCGACTTTCTTGCCGCGCTAGGCGGCCCCATGCTGGTGCAGCAGTCCACGCCACGCACCATCGGCGTCTCGTTCAACGTACCGTTCCAGTAAAGCGGGGCGGCGTGTTGCGCCGCCCGCCGGGTCAGGCGGTGACCTGGTTGAGCGAGGCCGCCAGGTGCGGGAAGCGCGCGCGGATCGCCCGTCGGATGCTGGGCAGGTCCAGGCCGGCCATGGTCAGCACTTCGTCGCGGCTGCCGTGCTCGAGGTACTCGTCGGGCAGGCCCAGGTGCAGGATCGGCTTGACGATGCCGTGCGCGGCCAGGCACTCGGCCACGCCGCTGCCGGCGCCGCCGGCGATGGCATTGTCTTCCAGCGTCACGAAAGCCTCGTGGGTGCGTGCCAGTTCGAGGATCATCTCCTCGTCCAGCGGCTTCACGAAGCGCATGTTGACCAGGGTGGCGTCCAGCTCGGCAGCGATCTCGGTGGCCGGCGCCAGCATGGCGCCGAAGCTGAGCAGGGCCAGGCCGTGCCCGCGACGCCGCAGCTCGGCCTTGCCGATCGGCAGCGTTTCCAGCTCCTGCTGCAGCGGCACGCCCAGGCCGGTGCCGCGCGGGTAGCGAATGGCGGCAGGGCCAGGATGCTGGAAGCCGGTGGTGAGCATCATTCGGCATTCGTTCTCGTCCGCCGGCGCCATGATCACCATGTGCGGCAGGCAGCGCAGGTACGACAGGTCGAAGCTGCCCGAATGGGTGGCGCCGTCCGGGCCGACCACGCCGGCGCGGTCGATCGCGAAAGTCACGTCCAGGTTCTGCAGCGACACGTCGTGGATGGCCTGGTCGTAGGCGCGCTGCAGGAAGGTGGAGTAGATCGCCACCACTGGCTTGGCGCCTTCGCAGGCCATGCCGGCCGCGAGCGTCACCGCGTGCTGCTCGGCGATCGCCACGTCGAAGTAGCGTTGCGGGTATTCCTTGGAGAAACGCACCAGGCCCGAGCCTTCGCGCATCGCCGGGGTAATGCCCAGCAAGCGCTCGTCGGCGGCGGCCATGTCGCACAGCCAGTCGCTGAATACATCGGTGTAGGTGGGCTTGGACGGGCCGGACTTCTTCACCAGGCCGGCCTGTGGGTCGAACGGACCCACCGCGTGGTATTCGATCTGCGCCTGTTCGGCCGGGGCGTAGCCCTTGCCCTTGGTGGTGATCACGTGCAGCAGCTGCGGACCGGGCAGCTCCTTGACCGTGCGCAGCGCAGCGAGCAGCTGCGGGAGGTTGTGGCCGTCGATCGGGCCGGTGTAATGGAAGCCCAGTTCCTCGAACAGCGTGCTGGGTGGCACTACGAAACCCTTGGCGTGCTCTTCCCAGCGCTTGAAGAAGCGGCCGAACAGCGACTGCTTGGGAATGGCGCGCTTGGCGCGCTCGCGCCACTGGTTGAGCGTGCGGCTGGACATGGCGCGCGCGGCCATCTTGGTCAGCGCGCCCACGTTCTCGCTGATCGACATGCCGTTGTCGTTGAACACCACCAGCATGTTCGGCTCCACGTCGCCGCCGTGGTTCAGCGCCTCGAAGGCCATGCCGGCGGTCATCGCGCCGTCGCCGATCACGGCGACGAACTTGCGCGGGTCGCCCTTGCGCTGGGCGGCGATGGCCATGCCCAGTGCCGCCGAGATCGAGGTGGAGGAGTGGCCGACCCCGAAGGTGTCGTACTCGCTTTCCTCGCGGCGGGGGAACGGCGCCAGGCCGTCCTTCTTCTTGATGGTGGTGATGCGGTCGCGGCGGCCGGTGAGGATCTTGTGCGGGTAGCACTGGTGGCCCACGTCCCAGACGAGGCGGTCGGTCGGGGTGTCGAACACGTGGTGCAGGGCCACGGTCAGTTCCACCACGCCCAGGCCGGCGCCGAAATGGCCGCCGGAGCTGGCCACGGCCTCGATCAGGTACTGGCGCAATTCGTCGGCGACGGCAGTGAGCTCATCGTCCGGGATGCGGCGCAGGTCGGCTGGCGTCTCGATGTTCGCCAGGTGGGGGAAGCGGGACAGGTCGGTCATTGGCATATTGTTGGCCCAGCGGAAGGGCGGGGCAAGGGCGGCAGGGTGAAAACCTGCGGATGAACGGCAGCTTGCATACCCCGAAGGGCGCCACACCGCGCTGATGCGGGCTGCGCGAGCCGCGTGGGCACCGATAGTCAGCCGGCCTTCCCGCGCCGCAGCGGTGCCGTGGCGCGCCGCCCCTGGCCCCGCCCGCCAGCCGTGGTGTCGGCGTGGCCCGATCCTGGGAGACGCCGGCGCCCGGATGGCCGTGTGCTCAGGACGCCATCTGCGCCCGGCGGTCACGAGGCAGGTGATTGACCAGGAACTCCATCTGGTCGACCAGGATGTTGCGGTTGGAGAGGATCAGGTGCTCCACCCAACTGGGCCGGTAGGGCACGGCCAGCAGCGGCATGTTGGCCTGCTGCGGGGTGCGGTTGGCCTTCTTCAGGTTGCAGGCGAGACAGGCGCTGACCACGTTCTCCCAGGTGTCCTTGCCACGCTTGGAGATCGGCAGCACATGGTCGCGGGTGAGTTCGCCGCGGCTGAAGCGCTCCCCGCAATACAGGCAAAGGTAGCGGTCGCGGGCGAACAGCGCGGTATTGGTGAGCGCCGGCGAGGGATCGATCGCATGGTCGCGGCAGTGGCCGGTGCTGGCGATGATCGGGTGCAGGGACAGGATGCTCTGTACCCCGCTGATGCGGTTGTGGCCGCCGTGTACGGTGAGGCACGGGTCGCCCAGGGTCCAGGCCACGGCCTCACGGACGTAGAGGCAGACGGCTTCCTGCCAGCTGATCCAGTCGAGAATGCGGCCAGCGGCGTCCAGCGAGAGCACGCGAGTCGAATGCAGGTCGACGACGCGGCCAGGTACTTCCATCAGCATGCAAAACCGTCCTTCAACCCAGGGGAGTGAACGTTCGGGCGCTGCAACGATGCTCGTAACGTGGTCAGGATAGACCAAATCGATGACAGAACACACGCAAATGGTTGTCGTGGCAGGGGGAACCTGTCGTTGACGGGGGGCTTCGCGGGGCTCGCCGGGCGCTGATATAGTGTCCGTTCATCTGTAGACCCGGAGCCGGGTTTGGGAGGGGTAGCCTGGGTGGCGACCCCGGCGCGGCAGGGGAGAGGTAGTAATCGTGGCTGAAGTTCTTTTTTATGAGCGTCCCGTTCCGCTCAACCGTACCCAGCACAAGGATCTGCGCATCAAGCCGCTGCCGAACCTGAAGTTCGCCGGTGCAGTGCACTCGGTGCCGCTTACCGGCGTGGAGTTTCCGGCCGCTGCGCGCGATCTGCCGATCCTGTTTGGTGGCCTGACCATCGAAGAGGCCGGTCCGATGGCCCTGCTGGGCCTGCGCCAGAACGAGAACCTGTTCGTGGACGCGGATGGCCGCTGGGAAGCGAACACCTATATCCCGGCCTTCATCCGTCGCTACCCGTTCGTGCTGGCCGAGAAGCCGGTCGGTGCCGAGGGCGACGACTTCACCGTATTCCTGGACGAAGCCTACGAAGGCTTTGGCACCGAAGAGGGTGACCGCCTGTTCAAGGAAGACGGTTCCGACACCGACATGCTCGGCAATGCCGTGAAGTTCCTGGGCGAGTTCCAGCAGCACGTGGCACGCACCCAGTGGTTCATGGAGCAGCTGCGCAAGCATGACCTTCTCGAGCCGCGCAACATTCGCCTCGAGAAGGGCGGCAAGTCGATCAACCTCAATGGCCTGTTCGTGGTCAACGAGGAAAAGCTGCGCCAGCTGGACGAGAAGACCACCCATGAGTTCCTGCGCGAAGGCGTGCTGGGCTGGATCTACGCGCACCTGCTGTCGCTGAACAACATCGACCGCGTGTCGCTGCGTCTCAGTCAGCGTGAGCAGGTTGAGGAAGCGGCTTCCGCCGTCAAGAACTGACGTTCGGGCGTCGCGGTATCGTCCGATACCGCGACGCCACCCCGCTGGTGCGCAAGGCACTGGCGGGCATCTCGGCAGAGGCTCGCACATGCCACCGGCAACGCCCGGGCGATATGCTTGCCGCCGGCGGCAATCTGGCGTATCCCCCTACGTGTCCCCTGTCGTTTCGCGGTTGCCGCAAGGGGCCGCTGCATGTCCGAACAAAACAAGCGTGTGGTGATGGCCTACGTGGACGCCTTCAACCTGGGCGACCTTGATGGCGTGTGCGCGTTGTTTGCGCCGGATGCGCTGGTGCATGGTGCCTTGGGCTGGGGCGGGGTGGATGCGGTACGGCCGATCTGGAGCGAGCTGGTGCGTTGCTTCCAGGTTTGCCTGGAAGTGGACGCCGTTGCGGCCGAAGGCGATGCCGTCGTGGTGCGCTACACCGAGCGCGGTCGGTCGGTGGCGTCGTTCCGTGGCGGCCCGGTGACCGGCGAGCCTTATGAGTTGATTGCCATGGAGTGGTTCGTGGTCAAGGGCGGCCATATCGAGCGCCGCTGGGGCGTGCGCGATGCCGCTTCGATGTTCCGGCAGATGGGCCTGGCCCTGCCGTAATCACCCTCAGTGCCGCTCGTACCACAGACTGGGACGCCAGTCGCCGCCGCGTCCGGCGGGCGTACAGTCGAGCAGGTTCCACAGTGGCCAGATCGCGTCGACGTGGCGCGGGTCCTGTCCCGGTTCGGCCGGCACGAACATCAACTCGCTGCACCACACGTGGTGAATGCCGTCATCGCGTTGCTCGAACACATTGAGCGCCGGCATCTGGCGACCATCCGCTGCTTCCCCGTGGTAGTCGCTGTTGTAGGTGTTGTGTGCCGAAGACAGCAGGTGGAGATGGCGCCATCCGCGCTCCCGGGCGAAATGGCGGACACGCTGGATCGGCGATTTCGCCACCACCGCCACATTGATGCGCTGGCGCAGGTGAGGCACCTGGCCGTCGAGCGCATCGAGGATGGAGGTACAGGATGGGCAGGGCTGCGCCATCGCGGGACCGAACATGTAGCTGTAGATGATCAGGCTGTTCTTGCCGCCCTCGAACAGGTCGGACAGGCGCAGCTGGCGTTCGATATCGGTGTCCGTTGGCGCGTCGCCTTCGTCGTCGAAGTAATAATCCACCGGCACCAGGCCCCCAGGTGGCAGTGCCCGGCGCAGTGCCGCAGTGGCCTCGACCTGGCGACGCAGTTCGATTTCCGCTCGCAGCAGCCGATCGCGGGCGTTGCGATAGTCCTGGCTTTCCCCGGGGAAACGCACGGTATGCAGGGGCTGGCTCATCGTAGCCTCCGGTCAGCGAGTGGCCGCGCGCGCCGCGGCCCAGCGTCTCTTCCGCTGCTGTGGACCGTTGTCAGCGGACGGGCTTGGCCAGCCTCAGCAGGTCGGCGGCATAGCCCGCGTTCTCGTAGATGGCCCGCGCCCGTTCGTTGCCGGGAAAAACCGCCAGCGTCACCAGTTGGCAGCGGTGCTCGCGTGCCCAGGCTTCGGCGTGCTCGAGCAGAGCCCGGCCTACGCCGCGTCCTTCGTACTGCTCGTCCACGGCCAGGTCGGAGATGTGGCAGTTACTGCGCCCGGTGAAGAAATCCTGGGTTTTCTGCAGATGGATGAAACCAACCGGCTCGCCGTCGTCGTCCTCGGCGACGAACACGAAACTGTTGGCGGGTTGCTCCTCCAGGTGCCGCAACAACTCCTTGCGGATGCCCTCGATGCATTCGTGCCGCCGCCGCCAGGGCGGCAGGGTGAAATCCACGAAGCGGGGCACCAGGCCAAGAATGAAATCGTCGTCGTCTTCGGCGAGACGAATCAGGTAGGTGGCATCGCTCATGCGGGCTGGACCGGACTAGCGAACAGGGGTTTGCCGTTTCTACACCCTGGGGGAGCGGGATGGTAGTCCCTTCGGTGCGAGGGGCCTTGGGGGGGGCTGATGGAGCCCGGCCGGCGGGCGGCCACCCTGTAGGAGCGCACCCTGTGCGCGACCCATCGAAACGCAGAGCCATCGCGCACAGGGTGCGCTCCTGCACAGAGCCGGGCGACGTGGCAGCACGCCCCACAAAAAAGGCGGCCCCTCATCGAGGGGCCGCCCGTTCACGCATCAAGCGAAGCGAACACCGCCTCAGGCGATCGCCGGCAGGGTGTCCACGCCGGCCTCGATGGCCGCCTTGTGCAGCAGGCAACGCGGCAGGATGCGCGCGAAGTAGAACTTCGCGGTGTCGCGCTTGGCCTGCTTGAACGCTTCCTGCTGGCTGCTGTTGGCCAGGGCCGCCACGCTGCGTGCCCACATGTAGGCCAGCGTGATGTAGCCGGAGTAGTACAGGTAGTCGTTCGCGGCGGCGCCCAGTTCCTCCGGGTTGGCCATCACGCGCTGGGCCAGCGACAAGGTGAGGTCCGCCCACTCCTTGGTATGCGCGGCCAGCGGGCCGATCAGGCCAGCCAGGGCCGGATCCTGCGCGTGCTGCTGGCAGAACGCCTGGATCTCCTTGGCGAACAGCTTGAAGCCGGCACCCTGCAACTGGAGGATCTTGCGGCCCAGCAGATCGGCGGCCTGGATGCCGGTGGTGCCTTCGTACAGGGTGATGATGCGGGCGTCGCGCACGAACTGTTCCACGCCGTTTTCACCGATGTAGCCGTGGCCGCCGTAGACCTGCAGCGCTTCCTTGGTGCTTTCCTGAGCCAGCTCGGTGACCACGCCCTTGGCGATCGGGATCAGGAACGCGACCAGGTCGCTGGCGGCCTTGCGGGTGGCCTCGTCGGCGGCGCGGGCTTCCACGTCGGTCTGCAGCGAGGTGTACAGCAGCAGGGTGCGCGAACCTTCCACGATGGCGCGCTGGGTCAGCAGCATGCGGCGCACGTCCGGCTGCACCAGCAGGTTGTCGGCCGGCTTCTCCGGGAACTTCGGACCCGACAGCGAGCGGCCCTGCAGGCGTTCGCGCGCATAGTTGAAGCTGTTCTGCAGCGCGCGCTCGGACAGCGCCAGGCCCTGCACGCCCACGCCCAGGCGAGCGGCGTTCATCATGGTGAACATGGCGGCCAGGCCCTTGTGCGGCTGGCCGATCAGGTAGCCCTCGGCGGCGTCGAAGTTCATCACGCAAGTGGCCGAACCCTTCAGGCCCATCTTGTGCTCGATGGCGCCGGCGGCGGCAGCATTACGCGCGCCCAGCGAACCGTCGGCGTTCACCTTGAACTTCGGCACGATGAACATGGAGATGCCGCGGCTGCCGGCCGGTGCGTCGGGCAGGCGGGCCAGCACCAGGTGGATGATGTTCTCGGCCAGGTCATGCTCGCCGGCGCTGATGAAGATCTTGGTGCCGGTGATCTTGTAGCTGCCGTTCTCGCCGGGCTCGGCGCGGGTCTTGAGCAGGCCCAGGTCCGAGCCGGCCTGCGGCTCGGTCAGGCACATGGTGCCGGTCCAGCGGCCTTCCACGATGGGCTTGAGGTAGGTGTCCTGCTGCTCCTTGGTGCCGTGCAGCTCCATCGCGTGGCAGGCGCCTTCGGACAGCAGCGGGTACAGACTCCACGACAGGTTGCCCGACTGGAAGATCTCGGTGGTCGCGGTGCCGATGGTGTTGGGCAGGCCCTGGCCACCGAAGTGCTCGGCCTGGGTCAGGCCGGTCCAGCCGCCTTCGGCGAAGGCCTTGAAGGCCTCCTTGAAGCCCTTGGGCGTGGTCACGGTCTGGGTGGCCTTGTCGTACACGCAGCCTTCGGCGTCGCCGCTGGCGTTGAACGGGGCAAGCACGGCTTCGCTCAGGCGGCCGGCTTCCTCGATCACGGCGTCGAGCAGATCGCGCGTGTGGCCTTCGCCGCCCTGCAGCTTGGTCAGGGTGGATTCGGCGTCCAGCACGTCAAAAAGGGCGAAGCGCTGGTCGTCGAGCGGGGCCTTGTAGATCGTCATGGCGAAGTTCCTTCGGTGGTGATGCAGGGGCGCTGCGGGATCAGCGCCAGGTGTTGGGGATACCCGGCACGGGCGAGAGCCAGTCGTTGCCGTGGAATTCGAAATCGCGGGCGGCCTTTTCCTGCTCGGGCTTGGCGTTGGCGGTACCGGCGACGCTGTAGGGCACGCTGCCGGCGCTGCCCTTCACGGCGGCGGCCTTGAGCGCCGCGGTCATCTCCGGCGTGGGCAGCAGGTTGAACTGGGTGACGTCCGCGGCAAAGGCGGGAATGTCCAGGTCGAAGCGCGCGTGCAGGCGGATCGGCATCAGTTCGGCCACCTTCAGCTCGCCGTCGAGCGAGTTGAAGTCCATCTCGCCGTAGCTGTTGTTCTGGATGCGCAGGGTGACCCGCCACTGGCCGTCTGGCAGCGTGGTCATCTCCTGGATGCTTACCGTGGGCGGGAACACGCTCTTGCGCGGCGGACCACAGGCCACCAGGCCCGCCACCAGGACACCGAGCGCTACACAGCGGAGCAGTCGTCGCATGCGTCACCTCAAACGATTGTTTGAATCTTAGCAGGATGGGCTTGCCGTCTGTCACGGGGTCCTGCCGCCCTATGGATCTCACCGGGGGTGCGATCACGCTGGCGTGATGGAGCCCGCTTGCCGCCAGAGGTTCCCATTGCGCAGCGCAGCAGGCATCATCCCCGGTTCCCACATCCAGTCGTCCCAGCCAATGACCCGTCGTATCGTCGCCCGTCGCTCGCCCATCCATGGCAATGGCGTTTTCGCCGTCGCCCCGATCAAGAAGGGCGAGGAGATCATCGAATACAAGGGCACGCTGATGACCCACGCCGAGGCCGACGTGTTGTACGGCGATGGCGGCGAGACGGGGCATACGTTCCTGTTCACGCTCAACGACGAGTACCTGATCGACGCCAACCGCAAGGGCAATACGGCGCGCTGGATCAACCACAGCTGCGACCCGAACTGCCAGGCGGTGATCGAGGAGAGCGCCGACGGCAATCCGCGCAAGGACCGGGTGCTGATCGAGGCCATCCGCAACATCAAGCCCGGCGAAGAGCTGACCTACGACTACGGCATCACGCTGGACGTGCCGCATACCGCGCGCCTCAAGAAGCTGTGGGCCTGCCTGTGCGGTTCCAGCAACTGCACCGGTACGCTGCTGAAGTCCAAGCGCTGAAACCACGCCCGCCTTCTGTGGGGGCGCACCCCGTGCGCGACCGCAGGGCCAGGGGTGGCGCCCCTCTCTCTCCGACCTGTTGAATCGTTGACTCATTGCGCCCGCGAACACCGGATGCAGCGGTCCTGGATGGGCGTTGCAGTCGCGCACAGGGTGCGCTCCTACATTTTTGGAACCGGGTCATCGGGCGGGTAGTCGATGGCGACGACTTCCAGCATCAGGTCGCCCGCAGGGCGCTGCCACACGACTTCGTCGTCCACCCGCGCGCCGAGCAGCGCCACGGCCAGTGGCGACACGTAGCTCACCAATCCGTGCTCCACATCGGCCTCGTCCTCGCCAACGATGCGGTAGCGCGCTTCACCTTCCTCGCCCTCGACGGTCACCAGCGCACCGAAGGCCACCCGATCGCGCGGTTGTTGCGCCAGGTCCACCTCGATGGCGCTGCCCACGCGCGCATTGAGCCAGCGCAGCTCGCGCTCCACCGCCGCCAGTTCGCTCTGTTGCGGCAGCGTGTCGGCGGCGGCGCGCAGCGCATCGCGCCGTTCGCGCGTGGCCACCAGCCGCGCGCGCAGCTGCGCCAGCCCGTTCGGTGTCACGTAGTTCGGATGCTCACTCAGCGGGATGTCGGGCTGGCGTTCGCCAACCGACTCGTCCGCATCCTTCACAAAGGCGCGGCTCATCGTTACCTCCGGCGCCGGACACGCCGACGCAATCGTCATGCATGACATGGCGGCGTCGTTCTCGCGCATCAAGCACCAGGGACGCCGTTGCGCCCCGCATGGCCGGTGCCACGCGGGGGCCGGTGGCGCGGGCTTCAGTCTTCGTCCACGTGGGGCTTCCAGGCCTCGGCCAGTTGCTTCTGCACCGGCGGAGGCACCGGCTCGTAGTGGCTGAGGTCCAGGCTGTAGCGGCCGCGGCCGCCGGTCATGGCCTTGAGCTCGGTGGGGTAGTCCACCAGCTCGGCCAGCGGTGCCTGGGCCTTGATCACCAGCTCACCGCCGCGCAGCGAATCGGTGCCCAGGATGCGTGCGCGCTTGCCCGCCAGGCCGCCGGTGACGTCGCCCACGCTCGCCTCCGGAATGGCCACTTCGACGTCGACGATGGGCTCGAGCACGATGGGGCGTGCCTTGCCCACGGCATCGAGGAAGGCCTTCTTGCCGGCGCTGATGAAGGCCACTTCCTTGGAGTCCACCGGGTGGTACTTGCCGTCGTAGACGATCACGCGCAGGTCCTGGATCGGGTAGCCGGCGATGGCGCCGTTCTCCATGGCCTGGCGGATGCCTTTCTCGATGGCCGGCAGGAACTGGCCGGGAATCACGCCGCCTTTCACCTCGTCGACGAACTCGAAGCCGGCGCCGCGATCGAGCGGCTCCACCCGCAGGAACACTTCGCCGAACTGGCCGGCGCCGCCGGTCTGCTTCTTGTGGCGGTGGTGCCCTTCGGCGCGGCCGGCGATGGTTTCGCGATAGGCGATGCGCGGGGGGTGCGTGTTCACTTCCACCCCGTAGCGCTCCTTCATGCGCTCGAGCATCACCCGCAGGTGCAGGTCGGAGAGGCCACGCACCACCGTCTCATTGAGTTCCTTGTGGTGTTCGACGCGGAAGCAGGGGTCTTCCTCGGCCAGCCTTAACAAGGCCTGCGAGAGCTTCTGTTCCTGGCCCTTGTGCCTGGGCTCGAGCGCGAGGCCGAACATCGGCTGCGGAAAGCGCATGGGCTGAAGGTGGATGCGGTCCTCGTCGTGCGAGTCGTGCAGCACGGCATCGAAGTGGATCTCCTCCACCTTGGCCACGGCCGCGATGTCGCCCGGGATGGCCTGCTCGATCTCCTCGTGGTTCTTGCCACGCAACCGGAACAGGTGGCCCACCTTGAACGGCTTCTTGTTGTCGTCGATGAACAATTGCGTGTCGCGGCGGATGGTGCCCTGCCACACGCGGAACACCCCCAGCTTGCCGACGAAGGGATCGTTGACGATCTTGAACACGTCGGCGATCGCGTGCTGGCGCGGATCGGCGTTCACCGTAATGGCCTCGTCGTCGCCATTGAGGAATGGCGGCGGATTGCCTTCGGCCGGATTGGGCAGCAGGCGGGCGGCCAGCTCGAGGAATGCCTTCACGCCCACGCCGGTGCGCGCGCTGAGGAAGCAGATCGGCACCAGGTGCCCCTCGCGCAGGCACTGCTCGAAGGCGTCATGCAGCTCTTGCGGGCTCAGGTCGTCCTCGCCGGCATCCAGGTAATGGCCCATCACCGATTCGTTGATCTCCACCACCTGATCAAGGATGCGCTGATGCGCCTCGGCCAGCGACGAGAAATCGGTCGCACCTTCACCATGGAAGAAGCAGTCCAGCACCTCCTGGCCGCCCTGTGCAGGCAGGTTGACCGGCAGGCACTGGGGGCCGAATTCGTCGCGCAGGGCGTCTACCAGCGCCGCCAGCCGGCCGGCGTCGGCATCGATGCGATTGATGACCAGTACGCGGGCGAGGCCACGCCCGCTGGCACGCTCCATCATTCGCCGCGTGCCGTATTCGATGCCGTTGGACGCGTTCACCACCACGGCGACCGTTTCGACGGCGGCGAACGCGGACAGCGTCGGGCCACGGAAGTCGCTGTAACCCGCGGTGTCGATGAGATTGATATGGCTGCTGCCGAAGGAAACGCTGGCTATGGCGGTGTCGATGGAGTGGCCGCGGGCCTTTTCCTGCTCGTCGGTATCCGATTGGGTGGTGCCGCGCTCCACCGAACCCTGCGACTGGATGGTGCCACCGGCATGCAACAAGGCCTCGAACAGCGTGGTCTTGCCCGCGCCGGCATGTCCGGCGAGCGCGATGTTGCGGATGTTTTCCGTGTTGTACGACACGATGCGACCCTCCTCTGGCGAGGCGCGGATTCGTGCCGACGATGACCTGCGGCGCCGCACGAAGCCGCGCTGGCGGCTGACGATGGCGGGCCGTCATGGTCGTCCAGGCGTGCAGGACGCGGGGGCGGTCATGGCGGATTCGGTCGGGGCGACCGTCTGGCTAGCCTTTCCCTAATGCCGCGCGGGGTCAAGCTGCAGTGCGGGGAAGGGGAACCCCTGGGGCGGTTTTCTTGTCAGCTGAAGTCTCCACACCCTCGTGCGGATGGCAGGACGCTGCCGTGCGGCAAGCCCCCTGTACGACAGAAGGGAATCCCCATCGAGCATACCGAGCAGGTCGAACACCATCGTTGGACGCCACCCGGGCCATACACGCGCGGCCTGGCGCCCCTCGATGGACCCACACGCGCGATGCTGCATCAGCTGCGCTGGCGCAAGTCGCCGCCCAATCGGGGGCGTCGCTGGCTGGCCCTGGGCATCGTGCTGGTGCTGCACGCCTTGTTTGCGTGGCTCACCTGGAGCGAGCTGCGCTGGCAGCTGCCATCCAGGCAAGTCCAGGCCGAGCGCAGTGGCGCCTTGCTGGTCCGCCTGATTCCTCGCCAGAACAGCGCTGGCCGTACGGCGGCCGTGGCGGCGCCTCCGCCGCCGGCGCTGCCAGTGGTGGCGCCGCCTCCGCCCCCGCCGCCGCGCCCGGTGGTGAGGCCGCCGCCGGTGCACGAGCCACCGGCACGCAACGCCATGACAGTCAGCCTGCCGCCGGCGCCTGCGCCGGCAGCCACGGCAGCTGCGGCGCCCACCCCGCAGCTGTTCGACGCCTCGGGCCAACCCGTGCTGCCCTCGGCGAACACTGCCCCGGCGCCGGCAGGCCCCGGCTATGTGCAGCGGGGGCCGCAAGGCGACAGCAAGATCATGGAGCACGGCAGCCCGGTGCCCTACAAGCCGACCCGCTTCGACAAGAATTGGTCGCAGGGCGGCGGCAGTTCGGTGGACGACGCCTTGCAGCACGCGGTGGACAGCACCACGGTGGAGCACACCTTCCACGTCGCCCCGGGCGTGCGTATCCATTGCAAGGTTTCGCTGGCTGCGCTTGCCGGTGGTTGCGGTGGCGACCCGCCGCCTCCGCCTTCGACCAAGAGCGGTGACATGCGCCTGAACATGGCGCCCGCCACCGCGCTGGCGCCGGGCGGCCCCGAGCCCAAGCCGCCGAGCGTGGAGGAGTGCATCGCGATCTACCGCGCCGACAAGCCGCTGCCGCAGGGCTGTCCAGTCGACACGCCGACCCGTTCGGTGGACGCGGAGATGCGTGAGCGGGCTGGCCAGCAGGAGTCGCAGGGCGGCAACTGAGCCGTCCGCGAAAAGCTGCGCGGGGCTTCTCAGAACGCCCACGCAGCCCGCTACACTTCGCCCATGGAGAGGGAACCCATCGACCGACTGACAGTGACGCTTCCATCGCCCAGGTCGGCGGCGGAAAGTGCGTTCGTCTATCGTCGTCGGCGCGCCGAGCGCCCGCGCGAACGCTGGATGCGCATCCTCGGCCTGGTAGGCGCGTTGATCGTGCACCTGGTGTTCCTGTTCGGTGCCATTCTCGGGCCCGCCTACGAGATGGAGGAGTTCAACGAATCCAGCGCGCCACTGGTGGCTCGCCTGATCGAGAAGAACAAGGAAGAGCCACCGCCACCGCCACCGGTGCGCGGCACGCCGCCGAAGCAGGTCGGGCCGGTGCACCGCGGCAACGCGTCCAACGCGCCGCGCACGGCGCGCCAGAGCAGTTCATCGACGCGCACCAACAGCGAGTTGTCGCCGCTGTCGGTGCCGGCGTTGCAGACGCCGGTGATCGCCACGGCGGCCAAGGCCAGTGCGCCCAAACCGCAGATCACGGTCGCGCCACTGCCGCCGGTGACCTTGCCCAAGCCAGCGCCGACCGAGCAGCTGGCGCCGGTGCCAGTGGCTCCGCCGCCGCCGGAGGTGGCGTTGGAAACGCCACCGGTGTCCAAGCCGGTGCCGCCCAAGTTCCAGCCTGAGCCCGTGCGCAAGCCCCAGGCAGAGGGCAACCAGCCGCCGCCGCCGGAGGCCTCGCTGGCGCTGCCTGACATGCCGGCGCAATCGGCGCCGACGGTGGCGCCGCCCACCGTGGCGATGGAAAAGCCCACGGTGGCCGACACGCAGCCGAGCATTGCGCAGGTGCAGCGCCCGGAGGAGCCCGCCGCGCCGGCGGAGCCTGAAATCCAGGCCCTACCCCTGCCGGCCCAGGCCGCGCCCACCGTCAACCTGCAGCCACAGGCCGACAAGGTGACTGCCGTGGTGCCGCGCGAGCAACCCCATGTCGAGGCTCCGGCCATTCGTGTGGACGAGCCGGAACTCGAGGCCGTGCCGTTGCCGCCCCAGTCGCAGCCCAGCATGGAGCGCCCGCAGGCGCCCAAGTTGCAGACCGTGGCGCCGACTGCGATCGCGCTGGACAACCAGCCTGCGATCGAGCGCCCGCAGATCTCCACCGAAACGCCGGCGCCCGCTGCACCGAACCAGGCCAATGCCTCCGCGCCATCCAGTGCCGCGCAGGCGCAGAACGCATCGGTCGCCAAGGAGAGTGGCGCCGCCAGCGAGGCCAGCCCCAGTCGCGGCGAACAGGGTGTGAGCAGCGCGCCCAATGCCACGCCGCGTGGCAGTGATACGGGTACGCCCGGCCAGCCCAACGGGGTGAACCAGTCGCCAACCGTCGCCGGCAAGAATGGCCTCAACCTGTCGCTGCCGCCGGGGCAGGGTAGCGGCTCGTCTGGTGGACAGGGGCAGGGCAACGCGAGCGAAGGCGTGACCGGCACCTATGTGCAGCTCAAGCCGCATGGCGATACCGAAGTGATGTCGCACGGCACGCCGAACATCGGCTATCAGCCGACGCGCTTCGACAAGGATTGGACGCCACTGGGCGAAAGCTCGATCGACACCGCCCTGCGCCATGCCGTGGAAAAGACCACCATGCGCCACACGTTCCATCTCCCCCGGGGCGTGCGCGTGGAGTGCGTGGTGATGCCGCTGTTCCCGGTGGCGTTGTTCGGCTGTGGCAACGGCGACGGACCGGCCAAGCCGGTCGACGACGTGGTCTATGAAAAAATGAAGATGGCGCCGAGCAACCCGCTGGTGCCTCCCCCGTCCGTCAACGGTGCGCCTACCATCGCGACGGTCAAGCTCGACAACAGTGCGCAATGCGCCGCGGCCCGGGTATCCGGCGGTCCGCTGCCGCCTGGCTGCCAAGCCGATGCCACCGTGGTGCCGGCGCCGGTGGGTCCGGCGCACAGCGGTTCGACCTGGGTGCCGGCCAGCGACCAGTTCCACTGAAGATCGCATGCCGCGTCGTGCGGCACGCGATGCTCCTCGCGGGATTCATCCCCGCGTTCGGCTGCGGCGACTGCGTCGACGCAGCGGGATGAAGATCAGCGCAGGATGCCGTCGGTCTTCAGCTTGGGAATCAGCGTCTGCGCCAGTTCGGTGGTCGCCTTGGCGACGTTCTTGGTGCCGATGGCCTGGGTCGTCACCGTCCATACCAGTTTTTCGCTGCGCGCATCCCACACGCTGGTTTCCAGGGTTACCACGTCGTACTGGGTGACGTCGGGCGTCGAGGCCCAGGCGCCGCCGTACCAGCCCCAGAATCCGCCGTACATCGGGCCGCTGGACGTCACGTTGACCTTTTGCTCGACGCGCTGCACGCGCGTCACCAGCACGGCCTGGGCACCGCTGTTCTTCACCAGGTCGCGCAACTGCACGCCACCGGAGCTGCCTGCCGGTATCTGCGTATAGCTCGCCGAGGCCTGCACGCCGGCCGCCTGCAGTTGCTGCGCGAAGGTGTCCTCAAAGACGTGCCGCATGGTGTCGCTGCGCGAGATGCCCACCACCACCACATGGGTGGCCGGCGGTCCCGGCCAGGCGGTATCGCGCCATTGGTTGGTGATGCTCACGTTGGTGGCGCAGGCCGCAAGCACCAGGGAGAAGGTGATCAGTAACAGGCGTAGTGATTTCATGACATGGACTCCGCTCGTCGATCGCCCCTTGGGCGGCGATCCATTGTGAAGCATCCCCCGTGGAGGACGCGCGATAACCGCTGCTAGGGCGAGGGCCGCAGCAGCGAGCCAAAGGTGAGATAGACCGAATTGTGCCCGCCCTGGGCATAGCCATAGCCGAAGAACAGCGGGCCCAGTGGCGTCTGGATGCCGAGGAAGAGGCTGCCGGCATACAGCAGGGAGTCGAGGTGGACCTGGCTCTTGCTGTCCCAGGTGTTGCCGGCTTCCACGCTGGCGCCGACATAGATGGGCGTGGAGAACAACGCGTCCATCTGGCCGGTACGCCGGTACAGCACGGCGCGACCGAGCACGGACTGATCGCCATACAGGGAGCGCTCGGGCAGGCCCGACAGATTGAGGAAGCCGCCGATGAAAGTCTGTGTCTCGAAGAACTGCTGGTTGTTCGGGTTGTTGAGCGTGCTCGCCGCGTGGATGCCCAGCAGCAGGTGGTAGCGGGTGTCGGCCAGGCCGAAGTCCGGCACCCAGTCGGCATACAGGCGAGCCACGTCGGCCGTGGAGTTGCCGCCCAGCCACGGGCGGTACCACTCGTAGTCCAGGCTGGCACGCGCACCCTTGGTGGGGAATTGCGCATTGTCCAGGTTGTCCCACAGCAGGGTGACCTTGGCCATGCTGTATTCGGAGGTTTCACTGGCAGGGAACTCGGTGGGGCTGCCGATGCGCAGGTCGCCGCTGTCGCGTCCACGCTGGATGGCCGCGCTGATGCGCCAGTTGGTCATGGGCGACCAGCCGCTTTCCAGGCCCAGGTAACGTCGCTTGATGCGGTATTCGGCCAACTGCTGGTTGGCGTCGGGGGTGAAGACCGGGAACTCCTCGTTGCGGATCAGCGCGTAGGGCATGATGTAGCCGCCGGCACCTTGCCAGAACGGCTGGTAGAACTCGGAGGCGAGACCGCCGATGCGTCCTGCCCATGCCGTGCTGCGCCATTCGGCGCCCAGGCTATTCATGTTGGTGGCGTTGACCTCGCCGGAGATCAGGTACTCGCTGCGGCCCGCGAAATCGTCATTGAGCTCGAAACCCAGTTTGCCGTAGACCGGTCCCCACGGTTTGTCGCGCGGGATGATCAACAGGCCGCGCTGGTCGTCGTCCTGCTGCAGGCGATAGTCGATCTGCTGGTAGTTGCCGCGCCCGTAGATACTGCCGATCTGGGTGTCGAGCTGGTTGGGATCAAACGGCTTGCCGACATCCTTGGCCAGGCGTTCGTCGACGTATTGGGCAGTATCGGTATGGCTGCTGTCGACCTTCAGGAAGGCCACCAGCCCCGGATCGAAGTCGCGCTTGCGATGTTGTGCCTCGTACTGCGCCCATTGCTCCGGGCCCACCGACAGCGCGCGCAGGCGCGGCAGCGCGGCCTCGGCGGCGGCGCGCCCGATGGCGATGGCCTGGGCGCCCTTGTTGAACTCGGCCGCACTCATGTTGCCCAGCGGTGGCGTGATCAGGATATCGTCCGGCCCCAGCGTATCGAGCTGGCGCCGGGTCTTTTCCTCCATCAACGCGCTGACCATCTGGTTGAGCACGGCGACCGGGTTGCTGAGTTGCTCGCGCTCCAGCAGGGGCGAGCCCACGTTCACCACGATCAGCCGTTGTGCCCCCATGTTGCGCACGACGTCGATCGGCACGTTGTCCATCAGTCCGCCGTCGACCAGCAGCTGGCCATCGACATTGGTGGGCGCGAAGGCGCCGGGCACCGACATGCTCGAACGGATCGACACGGCGAGATCGCCCGAGCCGAACACCACCGGCTTGCCGGCGACGATGTCGGTGGCCACCGCGCGGAACGGAATGGACAACTGGTCGAAGTCGTGCACGTTCCAGGTGGAGATCAGCAGCCTGCGCAGCAAAAGCAGCAGCTTCTGGCCCTGCACCACGCCGGCGGGGGTGATGATGTGCCCGTTCTTGTAGCCGACCTCGAAATTGAGCAGGTAGCGGAAGTCGGCGTCCTTGCGGCGCATGGGCATTTCTTCGCGCGCCGGGTCATCGGAGAACAGCTCATTCCAGTCGAGCGTGGTGATGATGTCCTGCAGTTCGAGCGGCTTGTATCCCGCGGCGTACATGCCGCCGACGATCGAGCCCATACTGGTGCCGGCGATGCGGCAGATGGGAATGTGCTCGCGCTCGAGCACCTGCAGCACGCCGATGTGCGCGGCGCCGCGCGCACCTCCGCCGCCTAGCACCAGTCCGATGCACGGTGTTGCGTGTGCGCCAGTCGGTTCGGTCGGCTGCTGTGCCTGCACGGGCAAGCAGATGCACAGTGACAGCAAGGCGATCAGTGCGAGGGGATGGCGCATTGATGGTCCCTTTGGCCCGAGAGTGACGGCCATCGGGAATCGCCGCCCCGACGCATCCTATGTCAGTTCGGCGGTGCAACGCACGTGATGCCCGACGGACATCGGCTCGTCGTATTGCCTACACATTTCCCTCACGCTTTATGCTGGCGTGAGGTCCTGCATGACTTGCGCGGAAGCGCGGCATGGGGACTGTCATTCGACAGATCCCGATGCTTACAGCATGCGCAACAGTTCCTTCATCAGCGGCAAGCGGCGCACCCGCACGGCGCTGACGCGGAACACCGCGTTGGCGAGTGCCGGCGCCGCCGTCGGCATGGCGAGGAAGCTCGCGCCGGTGGGATCGCGGTCGCCCGGCACCAGGATCACTTCGGTGGTGTCGGGCAGCTGCGCCATGCTGGCCAGCGGGTAATCCTTCCAGCCATGCTGCTGCACCTGGCTGTCCTTGTAGGTAATGGACAGGTTGAGTGCGGTGGACAGCGCATCCAGCGTGGCGCCGGCGACCTGGCCTTCCAGGCCGGTGGGATTGATCACGCGACCCACGTCGACCGCGCAAATGGCTCGCTCGATGTTCAGGCGATTGCCCTGCAGCGAGGCTTCCACGGCGTGCGCGACGTAGGCTCCATCGACGTGCCAGCAGGCGATGCCGAAACCGTTGACGGTATGCAGCCAGTTCTTCCAGCCGATGCGATCGGCTACCAGCTGGAGCACGTTGATCAGGCGACCGGTGTCGAGCGTGCGGCCGTCGCCGAGCGGGATCATGCGCGGTTCGCCGATCAGGCGCAGGCGCGTCACCAGCGGGTCTTCCTTCAGCGAGTGGGCAATTTCATCAACGAAACTCTCCACCGCGAAGGCGTTGCTGAGATGCGGCATGCCGCGGGCCGGGCCGCGAGGCATGACGGAGGGCAGCGAATACCAGTCGCTGCGCAGGTTGGCCACCAGGCCGGCCGGCAACTGGTGGGCATCCACCTCGGAAGTCCACAGTCGGTTGTCCGCCATGCCGCGCTGTGCGAGCGCCGAGGCGCTGGCCATGCGCTGGCTCCAGGTCACGACCTGGCGCTTGGCGTCCAGCGTGGCACTGAATTTGTGCACGCAGGCGGATCGGTAGTAGTCCTGGGTGAGATCCTCGTCGCGCGTCCACATCAGCTTGACGGGCTTCTCCACCGCCTTGGCCAGCATTACCGCTTCGGCAACATAGTCGTGGTCGAGGCGCCGGCCATAGCCACCGCCTACGCGGGGCACGCTGATCCTGATCTGTGTGGGCGAGAGACCGGTGAGGCGTTGCACCACCTGCCACGCACGCTGAGGCGCCTGGGTGGGCACCACCAGCGAGGCGCCATCCTTGTCGATGCGCGCCAGGCAGTTCATCGGCTCGGCCGTCGCGTGCGCCAGCCAGGGCTGCACGTAGATCGCTTCCACGCGTCGCGCCGTCTTCTTGCCGGCGGCATCGATGTCGCCATCGTCGCGCACGCGCATGGTGGGCGCGGCATCCTTGTCGTTGATCACATCGGTGGCCTGTTGCTCGAACCAGGCGCTGCTTTCGGTCTGGCTGCCGGCTTTCCATTGCAGCTTGAGCTTGGCGCGCCCCTGCAGGGCCGCCCAGGTATTCTCCGCCAGCACGGCCACCGAGGGCGCGCGCACGGTCTGGCCGAGCGGCACGCCGGCTTCCGGCTTGAGCTGCACCACCTTGAGCACACCCTTCACTGCGAGAGTGTCAGTGGTGTCCAGGCTCTCCACGCTGCCATCGACCCATGGGCAGTGCGTGAGCACGGCGACGACGGTGTCGCCGGCGTAGCTGTCCAACGAGTAGATCGCCTGGCCGGTGACAATGGCGCGCGCGTCCACATCGCCGGCGGGCTGTCCGATCAGCGTGTAGCGATCCGGTGTCTTGAGCGCCACCGGTGCATCCGGCGGGGGGATCTTGGCGGCGGCATCGGCCAGCGTGCCATAGCCGATGCGGCGGCCGTCCGGGGCGATGACGTTGCCTTCCTCGCAGCGCAGGCGATCGGCGGGCACGCCGAGGCGGCGGGCCGCGGCCTGCAACAGCAGCCAGCGCGCCAGTGCACCGGCTTCGCGCAGGTCGCCCCAGGCCGCCGGGATCGAGTCGCCAAGTCCGCTGGTCTGGTGGCCATAGGTCCAGTGTGGCTTGCCGTTGTTGTCCTCGACGCCCAGTCCCAGCGGCACCACGGTAACCCGGGTCCAGTCGGCGTCGAGTTCATCGGCGATGATGCGGGGCAAAGAGGTGGCGGTGCCGGTGCCGGTGTCCGGATCGCGCGCGCCGATCACCACGTTGCCGTCGGCATCGATGCGCACATAGGCGCCCAGCCCATACAGGGTGTCGCCCTGCAGCGAGGCCGGCACCGGGGCGTCCACCGCGTCCGCCAACGGAATGCCCACGATCAGGGCACCGGCCGTGCCGGCCAGCACCTGCAGGAAGCGGCGGCGCGAGGGGAGGGAGGGGTGATCGTTGCGGACGCTCATGCGCGGCCTCCATTGGCAGCGCGCTTGATCGCACGGCGTACGCGGGTCTGGCAGCCGCAGCGGCACAGGTTGGGCAACTGGTCGATGTCGCTGTCGCTGGGCTGCGGGTGGCGGTTGAGCAAGTCCACCGAGGCGATCAGCCAGCCCGGCGTGCAGTAGCCGCAGCCGATGGCGTCTTCGTCGACAAACGCCTGCTGCACCGGGTGAAGCTTGCCGTCCGCCGCAACGAGGCCCTCGACGGTCGTCACCGACTTGCCCGCCAGTTCGGCCACCGGCACGGTCGTGGCCGAAGCCAGTTTGCCGTTGACCAGCACAAGGTCGAAGCCGCCTTCGCCGTGCTCGCCGCTGTACTTGGTGCCGGTCAGGCGCAGCACGTCGCGCAGGTACCACAGCAGGGGCATCTGTGCGTCGCCGGTATGGCGGTAGGCCCTGCCATTGATCTCCAGATCCACGCCTTCGCGTACCTTCTCCGGCACGATGGTGTTGCTAGGTGTGGGCGTCAGGATCTGGTCTTGCGCGTGCGCCATCGGGAAAAGCCTCCTTCCATATCCGTCCATTGTGGCATTGCAGGGCGCTGCTTAGGAGGTGACGCGGCTGAACAGGCGTCGCCAGATCACGTAGACGGGGATGCCGGCGGCCATGATCAGCAGTCCCATGCCGGTGTTCTGGGGGCTGGCGCGCAGGCTCTGCACCACCACCAGGCCTACCGTGGCGATGAAGATCAGGGGCAGCAGGGGGTAGCCGGGCACGTGGAAACTGGCCTGGCTGCCCTCCTTGTGGCGATACCAGAACAAGGTGCCGACGCCTACGGCACAGGCCAGCCAGTCGCCGAAGGTGGCGTAGTCGAGCAACTGGCCATAGCTGCCGGACAGCACCAGCACCACGGCCCACCCCGAGAGCAGCAGCAGCGCGACATTGGGTGTGCGGTGCACCGGATGGAGCCGCGCCACGCTGCGGAAGAACAGCCCGTCCTCGCCCATGACCTGCAGCACGCGCGCGCCGGCCACCAGGGTGATGTTGCAGAAGCCCAGCGTGGATATGGCGATGCCGATGGCGATCAGCTTCGCGCCCGCCGTGCCGAATACCCGCTGCATCACGTCGGCCGCCGGCGTGTGGCTGGCAGCCAGGCCGGCATGGCCGAGCACGGCGAGATAGGCCAGGTTGACCAGTGCGTAGGCGGCGATCACCAGCAGCATGCCGATGATCAGCGCGCGTGGGAGGGTGCGCTGCGGCTCCGCGACTTCGCCGGCCAGGTTGTTGAGGTAGGTGAAACCGGAGTAGGCGAACAAAACCGGCAGGGCGGCGCCCATGAAGCCGACATCCGCGAACTGCGGGTCGGTGCCCAGCAGTCCGCGGCCACCGGCACCCGCCAGGAACAGGCCGCACACCACCAGCACGGCGACGGCGAGCAGCTTGAGCAGGGTAAACAGGTTCTGCACTTGTGCGCCCAGGCGCAGGCCGAACAGGTTGATCAGCGCCACGAACACCAGCGCGCCGGCCGCGAGTGGCGTGGCGATGGTCGGTGGCAGGCCGAACACCGATGCCGCATAGCTGGCGAAGATGGTCGCCACGGCTGCACTGGAACCCGAATAGATCACCAGCAGCATGGTCCAGCCGAACAGGAATCCCGCCAGCGGGCCAAAGGCGTCGCGCAGGTAGATATAGCTGCCGCCCGCATGCGGGCGGCGAGCGCCCAGTTCGGCGTAGCACAGTGCGCCGATCAGGGTCAGTACGCCGGCGCCCACCCACATCAGCAGCAGCGCCAGGCCCGATTCGGTGCGCTGGGCGGCGATGCCCGGGTTGAGGAAGATGCCGCCGCCGATGATGCCGCCGACCACGATCATGGCCGCGTCCCAAGGGCGGAGGCGGCGCACGTAGCCGCCGGACGTCGAGGTGTCGCTCATGGAATACCCGCTGCGGAAATCTCGGGCGAGGATGGCGGGTGGATCGTCCAGCGGCAAGCCCTCCGTTCCGGGCGGGCGTTCCGCGGCGCTGGCCGGCGACGGGCCGCCGGCCAGCGGTCAAGCTCAGCCTGCGGCGGCCGTCAGAAACCGCTGTGCAGGAACAGGTCGAAGTTGGCCACGTTGAGCGTGCCGATGCCTGCGGCCGGCTCGTACCCGGGTATGCCGTAGTAGTACCAGTTGTCCCCGGCCTTGATGTCGTTGAAGGACGAGTACGCCCCGTAGCCGAAGAAGTTCTGCAACAGGTACGCCTGCGGGTTCCACAGGCCGATGCGGTGACCGTTGCTCTGCCTCAGCAGCGCGGTGATGCCGTTGAGCTGCGGCGCGACGAAGCTGGTGCCGCCATAGCCATAGGCGACGCCTGGCGCGGCGAA
Organism: Dyella sp. C9; assembly: GCF_003332825.1. Taxonomy (GTDB): domain Bacteria; phylum Pseudomonadota; class Gammaproteobacteria; order Xanthomonadales; family Rhodanobacteraceae; genus Dyella. Next base: position 69,730 of record NZ_QIRF01000012.1, read on the forward strand.
GTCCACCGTGTCGACGACCGAATAGCCGGTTTCGGGATCGGCATTCAGGGAAATGTCCGGCAGGTTGCGCCCGGCGAAATTCCCCGGCAGCGTCAAGATCGTCTCCGGCTTGCTTCCACCGTAGTAGACCAGCGACTGGTTCGGTTCGCTGCGCCGGATGCCCTGGGTGGCGCGCTGGTATGACGGTTCCTGCCAGTAGATGCTGACGCCGCCACCGCTACCGGAGCTGAAGAGGTATTGCTTCCAGCCGCCGGGCGTTGGGTCGTAGGCGTTGAGGTAGTTGGCGATATAGTCCCAGCCCCACACCTGTTCCTGCTTGATCGACGCGGTCGGCCCGCCGCCCGAGCCAAAGAAATAGGTGATGTTGTAGCTGAAGGGGCGCGTGGTGCCGCCGGCCGCGGTGATATAGGCATCGTCGGCGGGAGATTCCACTGTCAGCGGCGTGCTGTAGGTGGGGGCGGCCAGTCCTTCCCGTACCAATTCGTAGGCACCCGAATCTCCCGAAGCGACGAACAGCGAGATGCCCTGTGCGGCGGCTTCGAGGAAGATCTGGTGGAAGGCCTGCAGTACGCCAGTCTCGTCGACGCCACCATTCAATTGCGGGAAGAGGTCTTCCTCCGCCTGTCCCCAACTCGTCGAGATGCTGTCGGCGATGTTGTCGGACACGGCAGCATAGAACGCGTCGATGAAATTGCCATTGGTGACGTTGGGCGCCTCGTAGACGCGGATGTTCGCCTGGGGTGCCAGACCGCCGGATTGTTCCACGTCCAGCGAGGTCTCGTCGTCGCCGACACCCGCGGTGGGCGTATCGCCGCCATCGACTGGGATCACGGTGATGCGGTTGGCCTTGACCGGCAGGCCGATCATGCTCCAGTACGCGTACGCATCGCTGGGCTGGAAAGCGGCCAGGGTGACAATGCCGATGGTCGAGCCGCTGCCATTGATGCCGGCTTTGTACAGCGGGTTGATGTTGTAGAAGTTGGCCACGTCACCGACCGTGTATTCCTCGGGGATTCCGGTGGCGGTGCCATTGCCGCTGCTGTTGGCGGTGGCGGTCTTGCTGGTCAACTTCAGGCTGCCGAAGTGATCCGCACGCGCAATATTCGGATGCAGCTTCACGTCCGTGCTGAGCCCTGTGGCGGACAACAGCGTGTCGGCGATGATGGACGGGATGACCGGTTGCGTATTGGGCCGATGGAAGTGCCGTCCGTCCGCCGACTGGTAATCGTGTACGGATGTCTGGAGGGCTGCATTGAACTGGGCGATGGTGCCGGTGGCCTGGATCGATAGATGGTTGGCCGCCACGGCGCCCGCCGTGATGCCCTGCTGCTTGAGGAACGCCTGCACGCGCGAGATCTCGCTTGCTGTCGCACCGTAGGTTGCGCTGAATTGCGCGGTGGTGAGGAACTGGTGATAGAGCGGATCGCCAGGGGTGACCGTGTGCTGGATGAAGTCTTCCAGGGCCGCCTGGTTGTGCAGCTTGAGTATCAACGTAACAGTAACGGTCTGGCTGGCATTGCTGGCTCCGAGGTCCGTGGCGTCGGCGCTGGCGGCGTTGGCTGCAGTGGCGAATACGCCACCGAGCACCAGCGTCAACGCAGCTGCAAGCGCGTTGCGATGCATCGGGTTACGCATGTTCGTTCTCCAAGGGTGGGAACGGTCTTGCAGGTGATGTGGCGCACTCCCCGTGTGCTGTCACGCCACCCGGCTGGCCGCGGGTCGCAGAATCGGAAATCACTCCCCAATCGCCCAGGCGCCCCTGTGATGCCTCCGCACTGGCGGATTAACCCTAACCCCACTTTGTGTCTGGTGGAAGTACCTGAAATAAAAAGAAAAAACGTCAACTTCTTTCGTGCCCGCAGCATGTTGTGGCGCGGGCTGCGCGATCGAAAGATGTGGCGTCACTGATCCGTCGCATGCGTGCGCTTCATCGGAAAATTGCGGTGCGATACGGCCAATGAAAACGGCCGGCACCCTCTCGGGGGCCGGCCGCTGGCGAGCGGTCGAACTCGTTTTAGAAACTGCGCAGGAACAGGTCCAGGTTGGTGACGTTGAGCGTGCCCAGGCCGGCGCCCGGCTCGTAACCCTGCTTGCCGTCGTAGAACCAGTTGTCGCCGTCGCGGATGTCGTTGAACGCGGACCACTTGCCGTAGCCGAACACGTTCTGCAGGAAGTACACCTGCGGATTCCAGAAGCCGATGCGATGGCCGGCGCTCTGGGTCAGCAGGGCGCTGATGCCGTTGAGCTGGGGAGCCACGAAGCTGGTGCCGCCTTCCGCGCCGAAGCCGCCATCGGAGGTGGCGTAGTAGAGATAGCCGGTCTCGGGATCGGCGTTCAGCGCGATGTCGGGCACGTTGCGTCCATGGAAGCCGCCGGGCAACACCAGGTAGGTCTGCTCGCCGGCCACCGGATCGTCATAGGCCAGCGTCTGCTTCTTCTCGCTGGTGCGGATGCCTTGGGTGAATACCTGGTAGAGCGGCGTGTGCCAGTACACGCTGACGCCGCCGCCACCGCCCACCGAGAACAGGTCGACCACGCCCTTGCCGATGTACGTGTCGAAGTAGTTCTGGATGTAGTCCCAGCCCCAGATGCGCTCCTTGGTCAGCGACTTGGTCGGGCCGGTGCGGAAGTGATAGGTGAAGGGCACCGTGGTGCCGCCCGCCGCGGTGATGTACGGGTCCGAAGCAGGGGAGTCCACGGTCAGCGGCGAATTGAACGTGCCCACGCCCGGGCCATGGCCCAGGTCGCGCACGGTGTCGTAGGCACCGGAGTCACCGCTGGCGGCAAAGGTCGACTGGCCCTGTATCGCGGCTTCAAGCAGGATCTGGTGGAAGGTCTGCAGGTCGCCCACATCGGTGGTATCGGTGGGGCTGGCGCCATCCACGTTCAGTGCGGCGAAGTTGAAGACCTCCGGCAGGCCCCAGCTGGTGGAGATGCTGTCGGCCTTGTTGTCCACCACCGCCTGCATGAACGCATCGGTGAAGCCATTGCCTGCGTTTGGCGCGTCATACACCAGGATATCGGCGAACGGCGCCAGGCCGCCTGACTGCTCCACGTCCAGCGAGGTTTCGCCGGTGCCGCCGTCGATGACGCCACCGCCGTCCACATGGATCTGCGTGATGCGGTTGGGCTTGGTCGGCAGGCCGATGGCGGACCAGTAGGTCTGGGCGTCCGCCGGGTCGAAGTTCGACAGCGTGACGATGGCGACGGTGGAGCCCTTGCCGTTGACGCCGCGCGCGTACAGCGGATTGATGTTGTAGAGGTTGGCCACGTCACCCACGGTGTACTGGCCGGGCGTACCGGTCGCCGTGGGGTTGCCGCTGGTGGTGGTCGTGGCACTGAGCGTGCTGCGGGCCAGCGTCTTGCTGCTGACCGCCGGTTGCGTCGTGTCCATCGGCTTGACGCGATGCGACACGTACTTGCGCTCGTTGCTCAGGCCCGAGGCGAACAGCAGCGTGTTGGTGAGGCCGGTGGGCAGCACCACCGCCTGGGTTGGGCGATGGAAAGAGCGCCCTGTGTCTTGCGACACGAAGGTGTGGATGGGCGTCTGGAAGGCCGCGCTGAATTGCGCAAGCGTGCCGCTGGTGCGGATCGCCATGCGATTGGCCAGCACCGTGCCGGCGCCAAGGCCCTGTTGCTTCAGGAAGGCCTGTACCTGCGTGATGTCGGCATCGGTGGCGCCGTACTTGCTGGCGAACTCGCTGGTGCTTATGAACTGGTGGTAGTGGGGATTGCCGGGTGTGACGGTCTGCTGGATGTAGTCCTCAAGCTGGGCCTGGTTGTGCAGCCTCAGTACCAGGGTGACGTTGATGACTTGTGCGTTGTTGGCCGTGCCCAGATCGACGGTGGGCTTGGCCTCCTCGGCGAGGGCGTCAGCTGACGCGGCGGCGAACAAGAGGGCGAGGGAGGCTGCGAGCGACTTGCGGTGCAACTTCATGTGCATAGGAAGACTCTCCAGGGTAGATGCGGCCTGTCCGGCAAGGCGCGGGCGGCACCATCGGGCCGTCCCGTGCGCCGGCTAGGCCACGAGTCGTACGGACGTAATCACTTCCCCACGGCCCAGGCGGCCCCCTGAAGAAATTCCGACCTGGTGGAGCGAACCTAGCGGCTTTCGCAAGAACACGGAAGTGCATGATACTGCGCAAGAAATGGCGAAATGGCGCAGCGCGGCGAAAAGGTGACGCAATAAGTTGCGACTACGTCGTTTGGCCTACCCGGTTTGGCGGGGAGGCCGAAAAGGTGTCGCGTCAATCTTGGTTCAGGTGGCATGGATACTCTTGCGATGCGCAGATACTTGCGCCACACCTACAACATCTTGCAAGGACGTCACTGATGAAAAAGCTCACGTCGGCCGCCGCGTTGGCCGTGTTCTTACTCGGTTCGGGCGCAGCCGTTGCGCAGGACGGGCAGTTCTTCGTCAATGGAAGTGTTGGGCAATCGAGGTTCACCTCCCCGTCCTGGGGGGCCTCGACCTCGGACAAGACCGACACACAGGGCTCATTGCGACTGGGTTATCTGTGGCGCAGCGGCGGATTCCAATTCGGGCCCGAAGTGGGTTACGTGGATCTCGGACAGCTTGACTATCGCGGCACCTACTCCGCCATCGGTGGCAACGGCCAGGGGGTACAGACCCCTTTCCGCGACACCTTGTCTGCCAAGGGCTGGCTGTGGGGCGGCACGGTCAAGTACAACTTCGAGACACCCTGGTACATCTCGGCGCGTGCTGGCTGGTTCCAGGCGAAGGTCACCGACAAGTATGAGGCCGACGGCACCCGGTGGCGCTCCAGCGGCGACAGCACCCAGTGGTATGCAGGGCTTGGCGTGGGCTACAACTTTTCGCGTTCGTGGAGCCTTGGGGTGGGTTACGACTATTACCGCCTGGGCCGTTACACCGACGGCGTAAATACGTACTCCGTGACGGCAGAGTTTCGCTTCTGATGTCCCCGGCGGCCGCGCAAGCGGCCGTCTTTTTGGGGCCGAGAGCCATTTGCGGCACAATAAGAGGGTTGTGCGTCGTCAACGCCCCTGTTTTCGACGCCCTTTCCCCCGGAGTCGAAGCAGCCGCCATGACCACCATCAAGCAAGACGATCTGATCCAGTCCGTCGCCGACGCCCTGCAGTACATCAGCTACTACCACCCCGTCGACTACATCACCAACCTCGCCGCCGCCTATGAGCGCGAGGAGTCGCCGGCGGCCAAGGACGCGATGGCGCAGATCCTGATCAACTCGCGCATGGCCGCCGAAGGCCATCGCCCGCTGTGCCAGGACACCGGCATCGTCACGGTCTTCCTCAAGGTCGGCATGAACGTGCAGTGGGACGCCACCATGTCGCTCGAAGACATGGTCAACGAAGGCGTGCGCCGCGCCTACAACGACCCGGACAACAAGCTGCGCGCCAGCGTGCTGGCCGACCCGGCCGGCAAGCGCAGCAACACCAAGGACAACACCCCGGCGGTCATCAACATGTCCATCGTGCCGGGCGACACGGTCGAGGTGATCGTGGCCGCCAAGGGCGGCGGCTCGGAGGCCAAGTCCAAGTTCGCCATGCTCAACCCGTCCGACTCCATCGTCGACTGGGTGCTCAAGACCGTGCCGACCATGGGCGCCGGCTGGTGCCCGCCGGGCATGCTGGGCATCGGCATCGGCGGCACCGCCGAGAAGGCGATGCTGCTGGCCAAGGAATCGTTGATGGAGCACATCGACATCCAGGAGCTGATTGCGCGCGGTCCGCAGAACCGCGCGGAAGAGCTGCGCATCGAGCTGTACGAGAAGGTCAACGCGCTGGGCATCGGTGCGCAGGGCCTGGGTGGCCTCACCACCGTGCTCGACGTGAAGATCAAGGACTACCCGACCCACGCGGCCAACCTGCCGGTGGCGATGATTCCCAACTGCGCCGCCACCCGCCACGCGCACTTCACGCTGGATGGTTCGGGCCCGGTTGCGCTGGATCCGCCGTCGCTGGAGCACTGGCCCAAGCTCACCTACGACGCCAGCAAGGGCCGTCGCGTGAACCTGGACACCGTGACCCGCGAGGACGTGGCCAGCTGGAAGCCGGGCGAGGTGCTGCTGCTCAACGGCAAGCTGCTCACCGGCCGCGATGCAGCGCATAAGCGCATGGTCGACATGCTCAACAAGGGCGAGCCGCTGCCGGTCGATTTCAAGAATCGCTTCATCTACTACGTCGGCCCGGTCGATCCGGTGCGTGACGAGGTGGTCGGCCCGGCCGGCCCGACCACCGCCACCCGCATGGACAAGTTCACCGAGCAGGTGCTGGCGCAGACCGGCCTGCTGGGCATGGTCGGCAAGGCCGAGCGCGGCCCGGCCGCGATCGAGGCGATCAAGAAGCACCAGTCGGTGTACCTGATGGCCGTCGGTGGCGCTGCGTATCTCGTGTCCAAGGCGATCAAGGCCAGCCGCGTGGTCGGTTTTGCCGACCTTGGCATGGAAGCGATCTACGAGTTCGAGGTGCAGGACATGCCGGTGACGGTGGCGGTCGATTCCGCCGGTACCTCGGTGCACCAGACCGGGCCGAAGGAATGGCAGGCGCGTATCGGCAAGATTCCTGTGGTGGTGGCGTAAGACTGCACTTCTCCTTCTTCCCTCCGGGGAGAAGGCTGGGATGAGGGGCGGGTGCTTGCGGACGCTTTGCTAGAGCAGGCTTTCGCTCCCTTAGCCACTGAGGCAAGTCCGACCCCTCACCCCAACCCTCTCCCCGCAGGGGAGAGGGTGCCGGTACTGCCACCCCATACTCTCCCGCATTTAGCCATCCAAACGCCCGCGAGCGCGCGGCGGTTGCATTCCACCTGCTGCGGCGCAACACTGGCCCGATTGTTTTCCCCAACCACCACTGAAGGTACTCGTGAACCCGCAAAGCCCCGCGTCGCTTCCTGCTGACGCATCCTGGATCGTGATGAAGTTTGGCGGCACCAGTGTCGCTACCCTGCCGCGCTGGCAGAACATCCGTGAGCTCGTTGCCAGCCGCCGCGCCGAAGGCGCCCGCGTGCTGGTGGTCGTGTCCGCGCTCACCGGCATCACCGACGCACTCAAACAGCTGTGCGCGCAGGAAGACAAGGGCAAACGCATCGAGGCTGCCAAGGCGATCGCACAGCGTCATTACGAGCTGCTCGATCACATGCAGCTGGCGGTTCCGGATACCCTGGCTGCCCGCCTGAGCGAGCTGGCGAAGCTGGCCGACGAAGGCCCCGCGCTGCTCGGCGAGCTGGCGTGGTCGGCGCTGGTGCAGGCGCATGGCGAGCTGATGTCCAGCGCGTTGGGTTCGGCGTTCCTCAGCCACAGTGGCCTGCCCACGCAGTGGGTGGATGCGCGCGACTGCCTGGCGGCGATCGCGCTGCCGAACCAGAACGAGCGCACCAAGCTGCTCTCGGCGATGGTCGAGGCCAAGCCGGATCCGGCACTGAACGCGCGGCTGGCCGCGCAGGGCGAGGTGTTCATCACGCAGGGCTTCATCGCCCGCGAGTCGCAGGGTCGTACCGTGCTGCTCGGCCGTGGTGGTTCGGATACCTCGGCGTCGTACTTCGGTGCGCTGCTGAAGGCGCAGCGCGTGGAAATCTGGACCGACGTGGCGGGCATGTTCACCGCCAACCCGCGCCAGGTGCCCAGCGCACGCCTGCTGCAGCGCCTCGACTACGAGGAAGCCCAGGAAATCGCCTCCACCGGCGCCAAGGTGCTGCATCCGCGCTGCCTGTCGCCGCTGCGCGAGCCCCGCGTGCCGCTGCTGATCAAGGACACCAACCGGCCCGAGCTGGAAGGCACCCTGATCGGCCCCGAGGTGCGCGAGCATGCGCCCAGCGTGAAGGCCATCAGCGCACGCAAGGGCATCACCCTGGTGTCGATGGAATCGGTGGGCATCTGGCAGCAGGTCGGTTTTCTTGCCGACGTGTTCGCGCAGTTCAAGCAGCACGGCCTGTCGGTGGACATGATCGGCTCGGCCGAGACCAACGTGACGGTGTCGCTGGACCCGACCGAGAACCTGCTCGATTCGGACGCGCTCGCTGCACTGGCCAGCGACCTGGCCAAGGTGTGCCGGGTGAAGGTGATCGCCCCGTGCGCCGCCATCACCCTGGTGGGCCGCGGCATGCGTTCGATGCTGCACACGCTGTCAGGTGTGCTGGCCGAGTTCGGCCAGCTGCGCGTGCACATGATTTCGCAGTCCTCCAACAACCTCAATCTCACCTTCGTGGTGGATGAAAACGTGGTGGACGAACTGCTGCCGCACCTGCACGAGCTGCTGATCACCGCCGGTGCCTTGCGTACCGACGACAGCGCGCTGTTCGGCCCCAGCTGGCAGGCGCTGTACGGCACCGGCGAGGTGCTGCCGCCGGCGGCGTCGGGGTGGCGCGAGGAGCGCCGTGCCGACCTGCTCAAACTCGGTGCCGAAGCCACGCCGCGCTACGTCTACCACCTGCCGACGGTGCGCCAGCAGGCGCGCGAACTGAAGTCGCTGGCGGCGGTGGATCGCCTGCACTATGCGGTGAAGGCCAACACCCATCCGGCCATCCTCAAGGCGCTGGCCGAGGAGGGCTTCGGCTTCGAGTGCGTGTCGCCGGGCGAGCTGAAGGCGGTGATGGCGGTGGTGCCCGAATCGGCGCCGTTGCTGTTCACGCCGAACTTCGCGCCGAAGGAAGATTACGCGTGGGCACTCGGCACGCGCGCCACGCTGTCGCTTGACTCGCTCTATCAGCTCGAACAGTGGGGTGAACTTTTCCGCGGCAAGGAAGTGGTGCTGCGCCTCGATCTTGGTCGCGGCCTGGGCCACCACGAGAAGGTGCGCACCGGTGGCAGCGGCAGCAAGTTCGGCCTGCCGGTGGAGCAGCTGGACGCGTTCCTGCGTTTGGCCGACACCCACGGCGTTACCGTGCGCGGCCTGCACGCCCACCTGGGCTCGGGCATCCTTGATGACGGCCACTGGGGCGAGGTGTACAGCCAGCTGGCCAGCCTGGCCGAGCGCATCGGCAGCGTCACCTTCCTGGACATCGGCGGCGGTCTTGGCGTGCCTTCGCACCCGGGCGAGGCGCGGCTGGACATCGCCGCGCTGGACAAGGTGCTGCGCGAGGTGAAGGCCGCCTATCCGCACTACAAGCTGTGGATGGAGCCGGGTCGCTACCTGGTGGCCGACGCCGGCGTGCTGCTGACCCGGGTCACCCAGACCAAGGGCAAGGGCAACGGCCAGATCCGCTACCTCGGCGTGGATACCGGCATGAACAGCCTGATCCGCCCTGCGCTGTACGAGGCCTGGCACGAGATCGTCAACCTGACCCGGCTGGATGAACCGGCCACCGCGCTGTTCCAGGTGGTGGGCCCGATCTGCGAAAGCGGCGACGTGCTCGGCACCGACCGCCGCCTGCCGGAGCCGCAGGAAGGCGACGTGGTGCTGGTGGCCCAGGCGGGCGCGTACGGCAAGGTGATGTCCTCGCCGTACAACCTGCGTGACGAGGCCGAGGAGATCATCCTCGACTAACCCCGCTTTTCACTCCCTCTCCCCTTCGGGGAGAGGGTTGGGGTGAGGGGCGGGTGCTCGCCCAAACGCAACAATCAAGGACGCTCACGGATGAAGCGTTTACATGTTGATCGAGCTCGCAGCCTGCGCGCAGCTCAAACTGATGCGGAACAGCTACTTTGGCATCACCTGCGCAATCGCCGGCTGGAAGGCTGGAAATTCCGCAGGTAACACGAGATAGGGCTGTATGTCGTCGATTTTGTCTGTCCCGATGCTGGCCTGATCGTGGAGCTGGACGGCGGTCAGCATGGCGAGCAGGTGATTTATGACGAGGCGCGCACGCGAAAACTCCAGGAAGAGGGTTATCGCGTGCTGCGTTTCTGGAACAATGACGTACTGACGACCACTGACAGCGTGCTCGAGGCGATCCTGGAGGCTCTCGCCAGCCCCGGCCCCTCACCCCAACCCTCTCCCCGGAGGGGAGAGGGAGCATGCAATGGAGACTGAGGCGTGACGACCCACATCCAACCCCGCCTGACCCAGGTATTCCGCTTCGTGCGCTGCAGCTATGCCGATGGCGTGGCCGAGCTGGTGTATGGCTTCGACCATGGCGAGGAGCTGGTGGAGCGCGTGCGCTTTCCCAATGCCCCCGCGATCCCGGCCGGCCACCAGGCCGCCTTCGAGCAGGCGCTGAAGCTGCTGCACCTGATCGCCGGCGTCAGCTACTACAAGGCCGGCGTGCCGCCGCGCATCGAAGTGGTCGACGGTCCGCTGGACGCCACCACCGCCGACCTGCTGGACGCGCTGTACCTGCACGGCCTGGCCGAGTTCGCCTATCGCAACGGGCTGGACCTGCGTGGCCGCATCGCCTTCCCTCGATCCTCTTCTCCCTCTCCCCTGCGGGGAGATGGCCGGGGTGAGGGGCCAATCTCGCCCAAGCTCAACCTACCTGCCCGCACCCTGGTTCCGATCGGCGGCGGCAAGGATTCGCTGGTGGCGGTGGAAGCCATCAAGTCCATCAGTGGTGAGGCCACCGCCGTGTGGGTCGGCAATTCCCCGCTGATCGCCGCCTGCGCCGAGCGCACGGGCTTGCCCATGCTCAACATCCAGCGTGAGCTGGCACCGGGGCTGTTCGAACTCAACCGCTTGGGTGCATGGAACGGCCATATCCCGGTGACCGCGGTGAACTCGGCCATCCTCGCCGTGGCGGCCATCCTCTACGGCTACGACAGCATCGCCTTCGCCAACGAGCGCTCGGCCTCGGCGGCCACGCTGGAGTACGAAGGCCAGCAGGTGAACCACCAGTGGAGCAAGGGCTACACCTTCGAGCAGCTGCTCGGCGACTGGCTGCACGAGCACGTGGCAGCCGACCTCAACTATTGCTCGTTGCTGCGCCCGTATTCGGAGCTGGCGGTGACGCGCGCGTTCGCCAGGCTCACGCCGTACTTCGACGTGTTCTCCAGCTGCAACCGCAACTTCAAGCTGCTCGGCCCCAAGCCGGCTGATCGCTGGTGCGGGCAGTGCCCGAAGTGCCACTTTGTGTTTCTGGCGCTGGCGCCGTTCCTGGCCAAGCCGCGTTTGCTGTCCATCTTCGGGCGCAACCTGCTCGACGACGAGAACCTCGCGCCCGGCTTCGATGCGCTGCTGGAATACCAGGATCACAAGCCGTTCGAGTGCGTGGGCGAGGGCGCCGCGGCGCGCGCCGCGATGTATGCGCTGAGCCAGCGTTCGGAATGGCAGGAAGACACGCTGGTGGCGCGCTTCCGCAGCGAGATCCTGCCGCAGCTGGACGTGAATGAACTGGCGCTGGAGCCCTGGCTGCTGCCCTCGGGTGAGCAGCGCATCCCCAAGCGCCTGCAGCCGGCCCTGGCCTTCTTCGCGTGAGCGATGCGCCGCTGCGGATCGGTGATCTCGCCGGCCAGCGCGTGGCGGTGTGGGGCTTTGGCCGCGAGGGACGCGCGGCCATCACGGCGATCCGTTCGCGCCTGCCGCAACTGCCGTTGACGCTGTTCTGCAGCGCCGGGGAAGTGGATGCGGCGCAGGCGTTCGATGCGACCTTGCAGGTGCGCGGCGAAGAGCCGGATGCGGCTGCACTCGCCGCCTTCGACGTGGTCGTCAAGTCGCCCGGCATTTCGGCTTACAAACCGGCGCTGCAGGATTCCGGCGTGCGCGTCACGTCGGGTACGGCGCTGTGGTTTGCCGAGCGTCCGGATGCCCGCGTGGTTGCCGTCACCGGCACCAAGGGCAAGAGCACCACCACCGCATTGCTCGCGCATCTGGCGCGCAGCCTGGGCGTGCGCACGGTGCTTGCGGGCAACATCGGCATGCCGCTGCTGGAGCTGCTGCATACGCAGGCGGACCTCTGGGCCATCGAGCTGTCCAGCTTCCAGACCGGCGAGGCCGGTCCGGTGGAGCTGGGCCTGATCACCAGCCTGTACGAGGAACACCTCGACTGGCACGGTTCGCGCGAGCGCTACATCGCCGACAAGCTCAAGCTGATGGATGTCTCGCGCCAGTTGCTGGTCAATGGCCTGCAAGCCTCGCTGCTGCAACGCACGCAGGGTCATCCGCATCGGCTGCTGTTCGGGCAGGCCCCGGGTTGGCATGTCGAGGGTGGCGTGATCCATCGCGGCACCCAGCCCGTCTTCGATGCCGGCCTGCTGCGTGCACCTGGTGAACACAACGCCCTGAATGCCTGCGCCGCCCTGGCTGCGCTGGAAGCGATGGGTTTCGATGCCCTGGCCGCGGCACCCTCACTGGCCAGCTTCCGCCCGCTGCCGCATCGACTGCAGCCGTTGGGCGAGCAGGGCGGGCACTACTGGATCAACGACTCCATCAGCACCACGCCGCAGGCGACGCTCGCCGCACTGGGCAGCCTTGCCGGGCAGCAGGTGACGGTGATCGTCGGCGGCCATGATCGCGGCCTGGACTGGAGCGAGTTCGTCACCGCCATGCAGGCCCATGCCCCGCACGCCATCCTCGCGCAGGGCGCGAATGGGCCACGCATCGCGCAGGCTTTGCGCGCGGCCGGCATCGCGGTGGAGGAAACCACCAGCGTGGCGACCGCGGTGGAGCGGGCCCGCGTGCTGACGCCTGCGGGGGGCACCATCCTGCTGTCGCCCGGCGCCCCCAGCTTCGACCAGTTCCACGATTACGCCGAACGTGGCCGCCGTTTTGCCGAGATGGCCGGTTTTGATGGACACGAGATCGTCGGCATCGAAGGGCTGGGTGTCGCCTGAGCGTCATGGCGCGGGATGGGAGAGCAAGTGGACATACACGTCGATGACCTGAGCGGTCCCGAAATCGCCGCACTGCTGCAGGAACACCTCGATGACATGAAGCAGCATTCGCCGCCGGAGAGCATCCATGCGCTCGACCTGGACAGGCTGCGGCGACCGGAGATCACCTTCTGGACGGTGTGGGAAGACGGACAGCTGCTGGGGTGTGGGGCGCTCCGCGAGCTCGATGCCACGCATGGCGAAATCAAGTCCATGCGCACCTCCATGCACCACCGCCGCAAGGGCGTGGCGGCGCGCCTGCTGCGGCACGTGCTGGACGAGGCGAAGCGGCGGGGGTATCGCCGCCTGAGCCTGGAAACCGGTGCGCCCGCGGCCTTTGTGCCGGCACGGGCGCTGTATGCCCAATTCGGTTTCGTGCCGTGTGGCCCATTCGGGGACTACGTCGAGGATACCTACAGCGTCTTCATGACGCGGGAACTCTGAGGCACGGGCGCCGGCGTACACTGGCGGCCTCTCCACTGTCGTGGGTGGGTGCCATGAACGAGACGTCGCGTCTGAAGCTGCTGCGTATCGCCCTGGTGGTACTGGGCATCGTGTGCCTGGCCGTCTATCCGCTGATGCAGGTCTGGCCGTCAGGATGGGTGTGGCACGAGGGCTATTCGGACTACCCGATGATGATCGTGGGCGTCTACGCCACGCTCGGCGTATTCCTCATACGCGCGGCGCGCGACCCGCTGGCCAACCTCAGCCTGATCTGGTTCGCCGTGTGGTCCAGTGTGGTGCATGGGGGAATCATGGCGGTCCAGGCGCTGAGTCACCCGGGCCACATGGGACATCTGTGGGGCGATGTGCCGGCGTTGTTCATCCTGGCCATCGTGCTGGCGGTGCTGGCACCGAGGCCGGCGAGGTTGTAGGAGCGCACCCCGCGCGCGACTCCACCAAACGAAAGAGCCACGCCTCTCGCGAGACGTGGCTCCCATCACTCGATCGAACCCTGGCTTACCAGATCTTCACGCGATCGGCCGGTGCCAGGTACAGCGTTTCGCCCGGCTTGGGCTGGAAGGCGTCGTACCAGGCATCGAGGTTGCGCACGGTCTGGGCGCGGAAGCGGCCCGGCGCGTGTTCGTTGCCGATCACGCGGGCACGCAGTGCCGCATCGCGGATCTTCTCGCGCCAGCTCTGGCCAAAAGCGAGGAAGAAGCGCTGGTCACCCGTGAGGCCATCGATCACCGGCGCCGGCTTGCCGCCAAGCGACTTGTGATAGGCGAGGTAGGCGATGGTCAGGCCGGAGACGTCGGCGATGTTCTCGCCCAGCGTCTGCTGGCCGTTGACGTGCAGGCCCGGCAGGGCTTCGTACGCATTGAACTGTTCGACCAGCTTCTGGCCTGCGGCCTTGAAGTGGGCCTGGTCTTCCGGCGTCCACCAGTTGGCGAGGTTGCCCTGCGCGTCGAACTCGGCACCGAGGTTGTCGAAGCTGTGGCTGATCTCGTGGCCGATGATGGCGCCGATCGAACCATAGTTGGCGGCGGCGTCGGCCTTGGGATCGAAGAACGGCGCTTCGAGGATGGCGGCCGGGAAGTTCAGCGCGTTCTGCAGCGGCAGGTTCACCGCGTTCACCGTCTGCGGCGTCATCCACCACTCGCCGCGATCGACCGGCTGGCTCAGCTTGGCGAGCTGGTGTTCGTACTCGTGCTTCTGCGCGCGTTGCAGGTTGCCCAGCGCATCGTCCGGGCGGATCTCCAGCGAGCCGTAGTCGCGCCAGGTTTCCGGATAGCCCACGCTGACGCGGATGCTGGCGATCTTGGCCTTGGCCTTCTGGCGGGTGGCCGGGGTCATCCAGTCGATGTGGTCGACGCGCTCGTCGAACGCGGCGAGGATGTTCTTCACCATCTGCTCGACCTGTGCCTTGGACGAGGCGGGGAAGTACTTCTTCACGTAGATCTGGCCCACCGCGTCGCCGAGCGAGACGTTGGTGCTGGCCACTGCGCGCTTCCAGCGATCGCGTTGCTGCGGCGTGCCGGACAGCGTCTGGCCATAGAAGCCAAAGCTGAGGTCGGCATAGGCCTTGGGCAGCAGGGCGGCGCTCTCGTTGAGGGCGTGGAAGGTGAGATAGTCCTTCCAGGTCTGCCGGCGCTCGCTGGCGGTCAGTGCGGATAGGCCCTTGATGCCCGGCACCTGCCACACGTCGACGATCTTTTGCTGGTCCAGTCCGGCCGCCTTGAAGTAGGCGTTCCAGTCCAGGCCCGGTGCGTTCTTGGCGAAGTCGCCGAGCGCCCACGGATTGTTGGCCTTGTGGATGTCCTGGCTGTCGACGATGTCGACCTGTGCCTTGGCGATCTTGGTTTCCAGGTCGAGGATGTTCTTCGCCTTGGTATCCGCATCGGCGATGCCAGCCTGCTTGAGCAGGGCGGCGACATAGGCCTGGTACTTCAGGCGCGTGTCGATCATGGCCTTGTCCTGCGACAGGTAATAGTCGCGGGTGGGCATGCCCAGGCCGCCCTGCAGCAGGTATGGGATGTTGTGGCTGGCGTCGTCCAAACCATGCGAGACGAACAGGCCGAACAGGTGTTCGGTCTGGAAGTTGGTGGCATTGACCGGATCGACGTCGGCGCGCAGGCCTTCGCCCAGCACGCGGGCCAGATCGGCCTTGCTGGCGATCGCGTCGATCTGCTTCAGCTCGGGCTGGATCGGCGCGAGGCCGCGCTTCTCGATGGTGGCCTCGTCCATGAAGGCCGCGTAGTAGTCGGCGATCTTGCGCTCGTTGCTGCCAGCCGGGGCGTTGCTGGCGGCGGCGCTCTTGATCAGGTCGGCGTTGCGCTGCTCGGCCTTGAGGAACACCTGCAGGAACACGCCGGTACTGGAGCGATCAGCTGGGATCTCGGCCGTCTTCTTCCAGTTGCCGTTGGCGTAGTTGTCAAAGTCATTGCCCGGCAGCACGCTGTGGTCGATGCCGGCCAGGTCGACGCCGCTGGCGCTGCGCGCGGGGGTCTGCGCCGCAGCGGGGGCGGCCGGCGAAGCGGCCAGCGCGCAGCTGGTGGTCAGCGCGGCGGCAGTGAGAATCCAACGAAATGGCCGCATGGGCGGTCTCCTGGGTGGGGAAAGGGACAACGATAGACCCTCGGGTCTTGCGGGTGGGGCATGACTTTTGGCCTAGGCTACCGCTCGTAGCGGTAATTCAGGCTGGCGCGGCTGAAATCGGTGGCATTCTGGGCTTCGAAGTTCCAGCGTGCGTTGAAGTGGTAGCGCAGGGTGATCACCTGGCCGGGGTCGAACAGGCCCACGCCGTAGCTGATATACAGGCGGGGCGAGAGGTATTTGCCCACGGTGAAGGCCGACCCGCCGTTGAGCGCGTCGCTGTTGCTGACGCCGATGTCGTCCACGCCCAGTCGCGTGCCGATGCTCTTGGCCAGCAGGTTGCCGGTGGCCGAGCCCAGCGCCTGCGCGGCCGCACCCACCATGTTGCCTTCGCCGCCGCGTACCTGCGACAGCGGTTTGCCGGTGACCAGGTAGGACAGCGCGTCGGACTGCTCCATCACCGGTTGCGAGAACACGGTGAGCACCGGGCGCTGCGCCGTGCCCGCGATGTTGAGGCCCACCTGCTGCCCATCGTCGATGGTGGCGTTGGGGTTGAGCTTGCGGATGGCCCGGATGTTGAGGCCGGGGTTGTCGATCGGCGTGCTGGCGAACAGCAGCTGGCCGCGGTCGATCTGCAGGTTCTGGCCGTAGGCCTTGTAGGTGCCGTCGACCTGGATCTGGCCCTGGCCGGTGGTGGCGCGTCCCGGGCGTTCGCTCACCACCAGTTGACCGTGCAACTTGCCGTCCAGGCCCATGCCCACCAGGTGCGCCTTGTTGCCCAGGTGCACGGTGACGGTGGCGGTGATCGGCATCTGCGTGGCGGTGTCTTCGGCCTGCGGGGCATCGACCACCACGACATCGGGCGAGGCCTTGGTGGCTCCCGCGCCGGGCAGCTTGTCGAGATTCACCTCGGCGCTGTCGACGCTGACCGCGCCGGTGATGTCGAGCCCGTCGGTCGTGTGGCGCAGCGACAGGTCAGGCGACACCGCCACCTTGGCCGAGGGAATGTCGACCACCCGTACATTGGCACCCTTGACTGACAGCACGCTCTGGGCATCCGCGCCGAGCGAGGCGTTGCCGGCCAGCAGCAGGTCGCCGTCACCGGAGTGCACGCTGCCATCGAGGTGGAAGGTGCGCGCATCGCGCGTGGTGAGGGTGATGCGACCCTGGCTGAGCCTCAGCCCCATGGCCGGAATCTCGGCGGCGAAGTCGCTGAGTGCGGCCTGCCCGGTGATGACTGGCTGCGATAGCGTGCCAGCGAAGCCGAACTCGCCACTGAGCGCGCCCTTGGGGTTGACCACCGAGGTGGTGAAGATCTCCAGCAGGGCGAGGTTGGTGACGTGCAGCGAGGCGTGCCCACCCAAGGCCTGCTGGGCGCCGTTGATGGTGAGCTCGCCGTCCAGCCTTCCGTTGTTGGTGAGCCCGGCGCGCATGTCGATGCGCTGGCTGGAGGGGCTCAGCTGGGCATTGACCGCGAGGTTGTCATAGGTGAGCAGCGGCTGGTCGGCATGGTCGACATAGGCGATCGAGCCCTTGGCCGAGGTGATCGACGCGTTGCCGTTGAGTGCCCCCGCAGCGTTGCGGCGAACACTGCCGCTGCCATCCAGCGAACCTTCCACCCGCATCGGCAGCTTGCTGGTGCTGATGGCGCTCATCAGCAAGGCCAGCGGCAGGCCGTGCAGGCGATAGCTGGCATCGAGGTTGCCCGCCTTGTCCTGCTTGGCCGCGGCGCACAGCAGCGGTTCGCCGGCGGTGAGGCACAGCTCGGAAAGCGACATGGCGCCATCGTTGTATGACAGCGCGGTGGACTGCTGCAGCCGCCAGCGGGGAAGGCCGGCAAGGTCGAGGTTGAGCGTGGACAGCGTGCCGTTCCACGCCGAACCCTTCAGGCTGCCGCTGAGGGCTAGCTCGGCGGACAGCGGTTGCCCGCGGGCATCGAGCGTGAGGCTGTGGCGCTCGGCCGTACCGTCGCCATGCACGCTCACCTGGCTGAAGTCGAGTCCGCCGGCCTGTACGGTGCCGGCGGTGAGGTCGAGCTTGCCACCGGGATGGCTGATGTCCGGCACGTTGGCGAGCAGATGCAGGTTGCCGACCTGCTGGCCCTGGTAGGCCAGCGCCTGCCCCTGCAAGTTGGCATCGACCGCAAGGCGCGGATAGGTGCCCCGCAGGTGCACGGTGCCTTGCAGGCGTCCCGCGGCATCGGGCAGCCAGTCGGCCAGGGTGGCCACGGCCAGTTGCGCGGTGACGTTGTTGCTTTGCCCGGGCTTGGCGTCGATGCGTACATCGCTACCGCCTGAAACCAGGTGCAGCTGGCCTTCCACCACGCCTTCGGGGGGCAGGTGCAGCTTGCCGTCGCCATGCACGACGCGGTCGCGCAGGCGGCCATCCAGCTTGCGTACTTCCAGCATGACGTCGGGATGGCCCTGCGGCAGCGTGCCCTGCGAGGCGATGTCGAAATCCAGTGAACCGTCCCACTGCGCCAGCAGGTGCCCGGGATCGAAGCGAGTGGCGGTGGCTTGCAGTTGCCAGCCGAGGTCCGGCTGCAGCACCAGGGCGCCCTGGGCCTGCAGCTGGCCTTGCGGCTGCTTGACCGTCAATGCGCGCAGGTCGATCTGCCGCTGGCTGCCATCGAGACTGAGCGTGATGTCGGCGAGCTTGCCCGGCATGCCGAGCGCGAGCGCACCATCGGCGTGGAACTTGTCCACGCTGCCGCTTGCCTTGAGGTTGCCGTGGCTGAGCAAGGGCTGGCCGGCGAGCTGTTCGGGTAGCTCCACGCCGCTCCAGTCCACGTCCAGGTCGGCGGACAGCGGTTGTGCGTCCAGTTGCACCACGCCATGGGCGGTGACATCGCCCTTGAACTGCGGCGAGCTGGCGGCCAGCTGGTCCACGGTGAGCGTGTCGAAGTCGTCGCTGAAGTGGCCACGCAGCGGATGCAGCTGCAGCTGGTAGTCGTTGAGGCCGAGCTGGCCGGTGATCTCCGCGCTGTGCTGGTCGCCCTTGCCCTGCAGCGCCACCGCCAGCGAGGTCAGCGAACTGTCGCCCAACAGCGGCCTGGGGTTGAAACCCGGCGCGTCCAGGCGGGCGGTCCACGCGTAGTTGCCGGTTTGCGCGAGCTGCAACTGCAGCTGGGCGGCCATGGGTTCGCTCAGCTGCACGTCGGCACGCGCCGCATGGCCGTCGCCGTGCGCCTTCAGCAGGCCTGCGTAGGTGGTGCCATCGAGCATCCAGCGGAAGCGCGTGGTGTTGTCGCCGCGGTAGTTGCCGGCCACCACCAGCGTGCCATCCAGGTCGACCTGGCCATCCGGTGCGCGCAAGGTGAGCTGGCGCAGTTCCAGGCCCCGGCCGGTCCAGCTGCCAGCCAGATCCAGTCGGTCGGCGATGAACATCGGGTGTTGGCCGCGGCTGATTCGTCCGCCGGCGAGATGACCGCGGTCCACCACCATGTCGAACGGTGGCACCCACCACGGACTGCTGCTGGTTTCCGGTGGCTCCGGCTGGCTGGGCGGCAGGGTGATCTCCAGCCCGCTCGCATCCAGCACGGTGACGTGCAGGCGTTTGCGCAGCGCGGCCGTTGCGCGCCATTCCAGGTGGGCCTGGGCTACCTTGACCTCCAGCCCTTCGCCATCGGCGTAACGGACGCCGGTGAGGTCCAGCGGGCCCAGCAGCCGGCCCTGCGCCGACTGCACGCTGACCGCGCCATGGGTGAGGCTTTGCGTCTGTGCCACTGCAAAGCGCAGGCCACCCGCGGTGGTGAGCAGCCACGCCACGAACGACGCCAGCGCGACCAGCAGCACGAATACGCCGAGCAGGCTCCAGCGCAGCCAGCGCCGCCGTGGCCGTGGCGCGGGAGCCGGGGAGGGTGGGTTGGTCGCGTCGGTCATCGCGTCGATCTCACAGATCCGGGCCAATCACCACGTGCAGTTCCACGCCGTGCTTCTGCGAGTCGTTCACCGGGGTGCCCAGATCCACCCGGATCATACCCACCGGCGACAGCCAGCGTACGCCCAGGCCGGTGCCGATCTTGGGACGATAGTCGGTGCCGTCGAAGGCGTTGCCCGCATCGACGAAGGCGGCCATGCCCCAGTTGCGGGTGAAGTAATGCTCGACCTCGGTGCTGCCCACCAGCAGGTTCTTGCCGCCGATCACGCGGCCATAGGCGTTCTCCGGGCCGATGCTCTGGTAGCCATAGCCACGCACCGAGCGGTCGCCACCGGCGAAGAAGCGCAGCTGGGGCGGCAGGTCGGAAAAATCATTGGTCCAGGTGGCGCCGGCCGAGGCACGCAGGATGAGGCGGTTGTCGCCCCAGAACGAGCGTATCCATTTGCCGTCGGCGGTGACCTGGCTGAAGCGGGCGTCGGACAGCAGTGAGCCCACCGTGCTGCGCGCGGCGAAGGTGAGCGACCAGCCGTTGCGCACGAAGATCGGGTTGTCACCGGATTTGCGCGACAGCGAAATTTCCGGATAGAACAGGTTGCTCTGGCCGTGGTCCACGCCCGGCGTATTGTCGGGCTCGCCGCTCTTGAGGCCCACGGTGAAGGTGCCGTCCAGCGCATGCAGGCCGATGGTGCGCACCCATCCGTACCACTCGCGTGTTTCGTTGGCCACGATCTCCAGCGTCTTGGAGTGCGAGGTGTCGGTGTCCGAGTCGCGGTAGGTGGCACCGTAGTTGAAGCTGCGCTGGTTGGGGCCGGGCATGGGCACCGAGTAGAGCGTGCTGACCGTCTTGAGGTTCTGCGCCAGTACCAGCTCGTTCTTCCACTTGTGGCCGCGATCGTTGACCCAGCGCCGCTCGCTGCCCAGGCGTATGCCCGCGCCGGTGTCGGTACCGTAGAACGGGCCACCGGTGTAGACCGAGCGCTTGGCTGGAACGAGCTCCACCTTCACGTCGACCACGCCGTTCTTCTTGTCGTCCACGTCGGGCAGCACGTTGACCACCGAGAAATAATCCGCGCCGTTGAGCGCCTGCTGCAGTTGCAGCAGCTTGTCCTGTGCGAAGTAGTCGCCGGACTTGAATGGCACGTAGCGCTGCAGGAAGCCCGGCCGGAACTGCGAACCCTCGAAGTGCACCTGGCCGAAGCGATAGCGTGGGCCTGCCTGCCAGGCGAGGTGGATCACCGCGCTGCGCTCGCCGCGGTTCACCTCCACCCGGTGCGTCACCAGCCGCGCGTCGAGGAAGCCGTTGGCGGTGAGCGCACCGCTCAGCGCGTCGCGGTCGCTGTCGTAGGTGCCGTGGTTGAGCACCTCGCCCTTGAGATCCTCGATGGCTTTCTGTGCGCGGCGGATCGCCGGGATCGCAGCGGCGGTGGCGTCCAGTTGCAGGTCGACCGCGGTCACCTTTACCGGCGCGCCGGGCTGCACATGCAGGGTCACGCGCCAGTCGTTGCCTACAGGGTCGAGCTGGCCCTGGACGTTGGCCTCGTAGTAGCCATAGGGCTCCAGTGCGCTCCGGGCCTGCTCAAGCGCCTTGCCGTACAGGCGGCGCACCTGCGCCTCGGTCACGTCGCGATTGGCGTACTGGGAGATGTCCACGCCGGACGTGACGGCCAGCTTCAGCGGATCGTCCACCCCGTCCACCACCAGCTGCACGCCCGCGTGCGCGAGCAGCGGGGCCAGCAGCAGCGGTAGCAGCGTCAGGCGTCGAAGTCGGCGCATGCGGTCCTGTTTTCCGTCCTGGAAGTGGCTGGCGCGTGCCGATGACACGCGGGACCCAAGCTTAGCCGATCAAGGTGGGGGCGCCGGTGAACGACGCCCCGCGCAGCGGACCGCGATCAGCCCGCCTTGTCGCCGGCCTTGTGCGCGATCCATGCGCCGATCACCGCCGACACGTAAGGAATCGACTGGGCGCTGAGGATGAACATCCACAGTGTGCCTTCGACGTAGTGGGTACCGAAACGCAGGCCCATGCCGACCACGCAGCACAGCAGCGCGATGGCCATCAGCAGTTCCTCGCGCACCGGTGCGAAGGCGGCGAAGTTGCTGCCACCCAGGCGACGGCTCTTGGCGGTCACCACGAACGAGGTCTTCTCGCGGGTAAGGCCGTGCAGGATGCCGCGTGCGATGGCGTGCGACAGGCTCATGCTGGCCAGCGATGCCATCAGCGTGTCGTACCAGCCGCACGGGACGCGCGCGCGGTACAGCACGATGCCGAAGATCGCCTTGGCGAAGAAGAAGCCGATCACCGGGATCAGGAACAGCTGCATCGGCAGGCTGAAGACGGTCGGGAAAGCCACCATGCCCGCGGTCCAGAAGATCGCCATCATGGTGAAGATCAGGTGCAGCGCATCGGCGAACCAGCTGAACCAGCCGGTGAGGAAGTGGAAGCGCTGGCCGCCCGAGAGCGGGCCCTTCTTGGTCATCCAGTCCCAGCGGCCCTTGAGGATCTGCATGGCGCCGAAGGCCCAGCGGTAGCGCTGGCTCTTGTACGCCTTGAAGTCGGCCGGGGTGAGGCCCTTGCCCATCAGCTCGTCGACATAGACCAACTCATAGCCGGCATGCATCAGGCGCAGGCCCAGCTCGGCATCCTCGCAGATGGTCCATTCCGACCAGCCGCCGGTGCCTTCCAGTGCCGAGCGACGCACCATGGTCATGGTGCCGTGCTGGATGATGGCGTTGCGTTCGTTGCGGTGGTGCATGCCGATGCGGAAGAAGCCGTCGTATTCCCACGCGGTCATGCGGCGGAAACGGTTGTGCTCGAAGTCGCGATGCGCCTGCGGGCACTGCACCACGGCCACCTTCGGGTCGTGGAAGTAGCCGGTCAGCGACGACAGCCAGTCTTCGCGCACCACGTAGTCGGCATCGATCACCGCCACCACGTCGGCGCGCGGATCGGTTTCCTTCAGGCCGAAGTTCAGCGCGCCCGCCTTGAAGCCGGGCCACGGCTCCAGATGGAAGAAGCGGAACTTGGGACCGAGCTTTTCGCAGTACTCCTGCACCGGCTTCCAGATCGCCGGGTCCTTGGTGTTGTTGTCGATCACCAGGACTTCGAAGTTCTCGTACTTGAGCGCAGCCAGCGAGTCGAGGGTGATCATCACCATCTCCGGCGGCTCGTTGTAGCAGGCCAGGTGGATCGACACGAACGGCTGCTTTTCCACCGGATCGGGCGGCAGCAGGCCGGCATGGCGCACCCAGCTGCGGCGCCACAGCACCTCGGTGAACTCGAAACCGTTGATCAGCAGGATGGCGAGGATCGCGATCTGGGCCGGGAACAGCAGCACCAGCATGGTCCAGTCGACCCAGCTCAGGTAGAAGTTGAACGGCAGCGTGGCCGACCACACGATCAGGCCGCAGGCGAGCTGGATCAGCGCGCAGAAGAACAGGCGGCCCATCAGCTTGAAGCGGCTGTAGCGGCTGGCGAACCAGATCATCGGCAGCAGCGCCAGCAGGCTGGCGGCCAGCGCCTTCCACGGCCAGGCGGTGTCCTCGGTCACCGGGCCGGTGAACGGGAACTTCATCTGGCGATCGGCGTTGAACATGCCCCAGTAGGCTTCGGTACGGCCGGAGAGCTTTTCCTTCCAGGGCTGGTCGAACGCCTCCATCACGTAATAGTCGATGTTGCGCTTCTTGGCCTCGTTGAACCACGTGCGCAGGAAGATCGCCTCGTTGGACACCGACGGGTCGGCGTACTTGAAGCGGTCACCGTTCGAGGGCCAGCCGATTTCGCCGATCACGACCGGCTTGCCGGGGAACATCTTCTGCAGCGTTTCGTAGCTGCCCAATGCATCCGCCACGGCCGGGAACGCCTCCAGGCCCTTGCCCGGGCCGGTCACCGGGATGCCGTTCCAGTACGGGAACAGGTGCACCGTGATGAAGTCGACGTGTTGCGCCAGCTCGGGGTACTTGGCCCAGATGTGCCAAGGCTCGGCGATCGTCACCGGCTGGCGGACCGCGGCGCGCACGCGGTCGGCATAGGCCATCAGCTGCTCGGGCGGGATATCGTTGCGGAACAGCACTTCGTTGCCGACCACCACCCGGTTGATCGAGTTGGGATAGCGCCGCGCCTGTGCGATCAGCGTCTCGATTTCCTGCTCGTTGTTGTCCAGGCGACGGTCGATCCATGCGCCGGCCATCACCTGCAGGCCGTCCTTTTCGGCCAGGCGGTACACCTGCGGGTTCTGCAGGGTCGAATAGGTGCGGATCCGCGAGGTGTAGTGGTGGATCAGCTTCAGGTCGCCGTCGATCTCGTCATCGGACGGGAAGTCGTTCTTGAGCGGATTCTGGTAGCGCTGGAACGCCGACAGGGCGAAGCCGCCGATCGGGCCATTCCAGTCTTCCGGGCCGTGCGGCAGATTGCTCCACCACCAGAGACCGATGTTCATGGCCGCCACGATCAGGGCGAGCAGGATGGCTGCAAGCAGCGGGTGCCGGCTGTCGTGGGTGGTAACTGTCGCGCTCAAAACGGTCCCCGTGGCTGCCTCACACGAGGCCGAAAAGCATGAGGAGCTTAACCATCAGGCGCTTTTCGCTCAATAAAGGGGAGATGGAGTGGTCAGCCCGAGGTCAGGGCCGTCCGGGTCCGCGCGGAGCGCTGCGGCTTGCAGGCCCGGCTGCAAATGTTCAGGAGTCGTGAGGAGAACACCTTGGCTGGGGCGGGGGGCCGGGCGAACTCCCCGGCGACAGCCTCCAGCTTCGTCATTCCAGCGAAAGCTGGAGTCCCGTGCCTTTGGCCGCAATACCCCCTTCGCGCTGACAGCAGCGGGATGCCAGCTTTCGCCGCAATGCCGGTGAGGGGCATCGCTCGCTCCCCACCCCACCTTTCTTCAGCCCTCGGAGAAAGGGGCCACAGGCCTCACTTGAGCAGCGAGCGCAGCATCCAGGCGGTCTTCTCGTGTTCCTTCAGGCGGCCGGTGACCATGTCGGCGGTGCCTTCGTCGCCGGCCGCGTCGGCCACCTTGATCACCTCGCGGGAGGTGTGGGCGGCGATCTCGTGGCCCTCGACGAGCTGGCCCACCATGTCCTTCCAGTCCGGCACGCCGGATTCTTCCTTGATCGAGGTGAGCTTGCCGAACTGGCTGTAGGAGCCGGGGGCGAACACATCCAGGGTGCGGATGCGCTCGGCGACCTCATCGGCGGCCAGCCACAGTTCGTTGTATTGGGTCTCGAACATCGTGTGCAGGCTGTTGAAATGCGGGCCGGTGATGTTCCAGTGGAAGCTGTGGGTCTTCAGGTACAGCGAATACGTGTCGGCCAGCAGCTTGGACAGGTGCTGACCGATCTGTTCCCGGTCCTTCTTGGCGATGCCGATGGAAATGGCCATGGTGTGCTCCTTTGGATGGCGGGGGATGAAACCTGGATCCAGCTTAGTCAGGCGCGGCATGCGCGTGAAATGAATCCTCCCGATGCCTTTGATAGCCGGTGGCTATCGGGTGGTGCGGGGGCTTCGGCTGCATATCTGGTGGTGATGCGCCGGCATTGCGAGGCGTGAGCGACAACCTGCCACGGCCCCGCTGCCGGGTGGTCCCAACCGGCGGGCTGGTGGCGGCGTCTCGGTGGCCGGCGCTTGTGATGCCGCCCACCGGCTATCATGTGCGGTCCGATGAGCCCATCCCCTGCTTCCAACAACGCCCCTGCCGATGCGCGACTGCGTCCGCTGCGCGAGGCCCTCGACCAGGTTTCCAGCCGCGACTACGGTCGCCTGCTTGGACGCTGGCGCGAACTCACGCGCCGCTTCGACGAGAAGAAGCTGGCGGCGCTGGCCACCGACATCGAGGCCTCCCGTGCGAGGCGGCAGGCTCGCGCCGAGGCCAAGCCGGCGATCCGGCTGGACGAGTCGCTGCCCATCACAGCCCGTGCCGACGAGATCATCGAGCTGATCCGCAAGCACCAGGTGGTGGTGATCGCGGGCGAAACCGGCTCGGGCAAGACCACCCAGTTGCCCAAGCTGTGCCTGGCCGCCGGCCGGGGCGAGGCCGGCATGATCGGCTGCACCCAGCCGCGCCGCCTGGCGGCCCGCTCGGTGGCGCGCCGCGTGGCGGAGGAGCTGGCCACGCCGCTGGGCGACCAGGTCGGTTTCCAGGTGCGCTTCAACGACCAGGTGTCCGAGCGCACACTGGTGAAGTTCATGACCGACGGCATCCTGCTTGCCGAGACGCAGGGCGACCCCTGGCTGAGTGCCTACGACACCCTGATCATCGACGAGGCCCATGAGCGCAGCCTCAACATCGACTTCCTGCTGGGCTACCTCAAGCGGCTGGCGGTGAAGCGGCCGTCGCTGAAGATCATCGTCACCTCGGCCACCATCGACACCGAGCGGTTCGCCGCGCACTTCGAGGGCGCGCCCATCGTTTCAGTGGAGGGGCGCACCTATCCGGTGGAGGTGCGCTGGCGTTCGGTGGACGACGTGGCCGCGCGACGCGGACAGCGGGCAGGGGATCTTCAACAGGGTGGCGCCGATCACGTGGCGGCCGTGCTGGACGAGATCACCCACGACGACCCGCGCGGCGACGTGCTGATCTTCCTGCCCGGCGAGCGCGAGATCCGCGATGCGCACCTGCTGCTGTCGCGCCGCCAGTACCGCGAGACCGAGGTGCTGCCGCTGTACGCGCGCCTCTCGGCCGGCGACCAGGACAGGGTGTTCAAGCCGGGTACCAAGCGTCGGGTGGTGCTGGCCACCAACGTGGCCGAGACCTCGCTGACCGTGCCGCGCATCCGCTACGTGATCGACTCGGGCCAGGCGCGCGTCAAGCGCTACAGCCAGCGCAGCCAGCTCGAGCGCCTGCACGTGGAGCCGATCTCCCGCGCCGCCGCCGACCAGCGCAAGGGCCGTTGCGGCCGCGTGGGTCCGGGCATCTGCTATCGCCTGTATGACGAAGTCGATTACGACGGCCGCGCCGCCTACACCGACCCGGAACTGCTGCGCTCCTCGCTGGCCAACGTGATCCTGCGCATGCTCTCGCTGCAACTGGGCGAGGTGGACCAGTTCCCGTTCCTGGAGGCGCCCGATCCGCGCGTGGTGGCCGACGGTTACCGCCGCCTGGCCGAGATCTCCGCGATCGACGACGCGCGCCGGCTCACCCCGATTGGCCGCACCGTGGCCAGGCTGCCGATCGACGTGCAGCTGGCGCGCATGCTGGTGGAGGCCAACCAGCTGCAAAGCCTGCGAGAGCTGCTGGCGATCGTGTCCTTCCTCAGCATCCAGGATCCGCGCGAGCGACCCGCCGACGCGCGCCAGCAGGCCGATGCGGCGCACGCGGCATTCGCCGATCCCAAGTCCGATTTCGTCGGCGTGCTCAACCTGTGGCGTGAGTACGGCAAGGCGCACGAAGACCTCACGCAGTCCAAGCTGCGCGACTGGTGCAACCGGCATTTCCTGAGCTTTCTGCGCATGCGCGAATGGCGCGAACTGCACCGGCAGCTGTTGCTGGTGGTGCAGGAGCTGGGGTGGAAGCTCGACGCCGCCACCACCTCCCCCTCTCCCCTCCGGGGAGAGGG
Source organism: Dyella sp. C9 (assembly GCF_003332825.1). Lineage (GTDB taxonomy): Bacteria > Pseudomonadota > Gammaproteobacteria > Xanthomonadales > Rhodanobacteraceae > Dyella. The sequence continues at coordinate 96,930 of NZ_QIRF01000012.1, forward strand.
CCGGGGTCAGCGGGCTGTCTCGTATACACATCAACGAGCCCACCAGCCCGGCAGATATAAGTCATGCAAACGTA
>NZ_QIRF01000012.1:97013-130558 GCF_003332825.1 Dyella sp. C9
GATCGTCTAAGAAGGCGGCCGGCCGCGGCGAAAAGAACGGTGGTAGCTAGTCCTCCCGCGAGCACCCGCCCCTCGCCCCAACCCTCTCCCCGGAGGGGAGAGAGAGTGAAGGCGACGCCGCCGCGCGCCAATTCGAATCCATCCACCGCAGCCTGCTCACCGGCCTGCCCACGCAGGTTGGCCACAAGGACGAGAAGGGCGTTTACCGCAGCACGCGCGAGCGCCGCTTCCAGGTGTTCCCCGGATCTTCCCTGTCGAAGGTGCCGCCGAACTGGATCTTCGCCGCGCAGATCCTCGACGTGGGCGGCCGCGTGTGGGGCATGATGTGCGCCCGCGTCGAACCGCTGTGGATCGAACAGCAGGCTTCGCACCTGCTGCGCGCCTCCTGCCGCGATGCGCACTGGTCGCGCAAGCGAGGCCACGTGGTGGCCTACGAGCAGGTGAGCCTGTTCGGCCTGACCCTGGTCGAGCGCCGCCCGGTGACTTTCCAGCAGCAGGACCCCGCGCTGGCGCACGAAATCTTCGTGCGCGAGGCACTGGTTCGCTGCGATATCGACGCGCGCGCCGACTTCGTGCGCGCCAACCAGCGCATTTTGCAAGAAGTTTTCGCTATAGAGGCCAAGCAGCGCCGCGAGGGCCTGTTGCGCTCCGAGGACGAACTGGTCGGCTTCTTCGAAGGCAAGCTGCCGCAGGACATCGCCGACAGCCGCGCGCTGGATGCGTGGTACCGCAAGGCGCGCCCGGCCGAGCAGGCTGCGTTGCGCTGGTCGCTCGATGATGTGATGAGTAGTGGTGCCGGGCTCGATCCCAGGGCATTTCCGGCGTCGCTCGATGTTCCACCGCAGAAGTATCGGCTGGAGTACCGTTTCGTGCCTGGCGATGATGCCGACGGCGTGACGCTGCACCTGCCACTGGCCATGTTGAATGCGCTGCCCGCCGCGCGCTGCGAATGGCTGGTGCCCGGCCTGTTGCCTGAAAAGGTGGCCGAACTGATCCGCGGCCTGCCCAAGGCGCTGCGCCGCAACTTCGTGCCCGCGCCGGATTTCGCCCGCGCCTTCGTCGAGGCCGAAGCGCCGCGCGACGAGCCGCTGCACAAAGCGCTGGCGGTGTTCCTCAAGCGTGCCACCGGCGTCGATGTCGGTGTGGCCGATTTCGACGTGGTGGAGTTGCCGGCGCATTTCCGCATGCGCTTCCGCCTGCACGACGAGAACGGCAAGACGCTGGCCACCGGTCGCGACCTTGCGGTGATACGCGCGCAATGGGAAGGCCAGGCGCGCGAGGCGTTCTCGCGCAAGACCGACATCGAACTCACCCGCGAGGACATTGCGAGCTGGGATTTCGAGGAAATTCCCGCGCAGGTGCGCTCGGCGGGCGGCCTGCTGGCCTATCCCGCGCTGGTGGACCTGGGCGATGCCGTGGCGCTGCGCGTGTTCGAGCGCAGCGACGAGGCACGCGAGGCGCATGTGCAGGGCGTGGTGCGCCTGCTGCGCCATGCGCTGGCCAGTGACATGAAGCAGGCGCGTCGACGCCTGCCGGTAGGCAACCCGCTGGCGTTGAAGTACGCGCCGCTGGGCGGCGTGGACGGGTTGCGGGAAGACCTCGTGGAAGGCGGCTTCAGCGACCTGTTGCAACGCCACGTGCTGGACGTGCGCACGGCCGGTACCTTTGAGGCACTGCATACGCAGGCGGCGCGCGAGCTGTTCGGCGCGGCGGTGGATCGCCTGAAACTGGCCGAGCCCATCATCGAAGCCCAGGCCGATCTCAAGCCGTGGCTGCAACCGCCGCTGATGGGCTTTGCGCGCGCCAGCTACGACGATCTGCGTGAACAGCTGGACGGCCTGCTGGTGCCGGGCTTCCTGCGCGAGCTGCCGACGTCACGACTGGCGCACTATCCGCGCTACCTCAAGGCCATGCGCCTGCGCGCGGAACGCCTGCGCCAGGATCCGGCCAAGGACCAGCAGCGCATGCTGCAGGTGCTGCCGTTCTGGCGCGATTACCTCAAGCATCGGGCCGCCGGCACGCCTGGACTGGACGAGCTGCGTTGGCTGATCGAGGAATGGCGTGTCTCGCTGTTCGCGCAGGAGCTGAAGACGCCAGAACCAGTGTCCGCCAAACGCCTCACCCGCGCCCTGGAAAACCTGTAGGAGCGCACCCGTCGCGCGGCCGCGGCGCGGGGGTGTGGTCAGCAGTTTGGTTTTCGCGCGCAGCCCAGGGTGGCGGCTTCACCGCTTCGCAGGCTTTTCGCGCACAGGGTGCGCTCCTACTTGACGCGCACCATGCTGGTGGTGTCGTTGCAGCCATCGACCGCCGCCATCCAATTACCCATCAGCGAACGGCGGAGGGTCACCTTCGGGTTGGTGCTGCTCATGCACGAAAGCCGGCTGGTGTCAGCCTGCTTCCAGACCTGCCCATTGTCCAGGGTGAACTCGGTGTGGCCGCTGAAGCCGGCGAATTCACCCTGCAGTCGCGCCTGCACCGGGCCAGCCTTCTCTTTGGTCGGGTAGAACACCGGGTTGCCGGCCTGGTCCACCACCTTGGTCACCACTTTGCCGTGCCCGCTCAGCCAATTGTCGAGGTTCTGCAGTTCCTCGGGGCTGAGCTTGTCCAGGCCTGCGGCCTTGAACTCCTCGGGGCTCATGCGCTGCTGCAGCGGCACGTACTGGTCCGCAGCGAGGGACAGTGAAGGGACAGCCAGGACAGCACTCATCAGCAAGGGCAGCAAGCGGAGCAGACGCATGGGGCAATCCTCTCGAACTGGGAAGAAAACTCGCTGGCGCAGCATACACGGCATGAACCGCTGGTTCATGCGAGGGCGGGGCGGCGAGGCTCGGGTGCACTAGAATGCACGGCATGGTCCAGGCCGCCCTCCATGCAAGCTCGGGTCTCGCCGAGTGGCGCGAACGCGCCGGCAGCGTTCCGCCCGTGCTGGGCGAGGCGCTGGACGCGTGTGCCTCGCTGCCGGTGAACCAGGCCGAGTGCGTCGACGTGCTGGAGCTGCTGGCCATGCTCGGTTGCGACGCGCAGACCCAGGCCGCCGCGCTGTGGTTCGAGGTGGCACGCGTCGATCCGGCGCTGTGGACCCTGCGTGAGCCCACTTTGCCGGCTGAACTGCAGCGACTGGTCGGTGGCCAGGTTGCCGCCGAGCGGGTGTGGGCGTTGCATGCCCAGCACGGCGCCGACCACGGGGCCGAGGGCCTGCGCCGGTTGTTGCTGGCGATCATCCGTGACCTGCGCGTGGTGTTCATCCTGCTCGCGCGCCAGCTGGCCCGCATGCGCGCGGCCAGCACCTGGCCGGACAGTGAGCGGCAGCCGCTGGCAAGACTCACCCGCGACATCCATGCGCCGCTGGCCAATCGCCTGGGTATCTGGCAGTTGAAGTGGGAGCTGGAGGACCTGAGCTTCCGCTACCTGCAACCGGATACGTACAAGCGCATTGCCCGCCTGCTCGATGAGCGCCGCGTGGATCGCGAGGAGTTCATCCGCGAATCGCTGGACGTGCTGCATCGTGCGCTCGATGCCGCCGGCATCCGCGCGGACCTGGCCGGCCGACCCAAGCACATCTATTCGATCTGGAAGAAGATGCAGCGCAAGGCGCTGGAGTTCTCCGATCTCTACGACATCCGCGCCGTGCGCGTGCTGGTCGACAGCGTGGCCGACTGCTACGGCGCGCTCGGCGTCGTGCATACGCTGTGGCCGCACCTGCCCGGCGAGTTCGACGATTACATCGCGCGCCCCAAGGGCAACGACTACCGCTCGCTGCATACCGCGGTGATCGGCCCGCGCGGCAAGACGCTGGAAGTGCAGATCCGCACCCAGGAGATGCACCGCGTCAACGAGCTGGGCGTGGCGGCGCACTGGCGCTACAAGGAAGGCGGCAGCGGCGACAGCGAATTCGAGGCGAAGATCGCCTGGATGCGCCGCCTGCTCGAGCCGCGTCCGGACAGCGAGGGTGACCTCGCCGCCGAGCTGCATACCGAGCTGCTGGAAGACCGCGTCTACGTGCTCACCCCCAAGGGCGAGGTGGTGGACTTGCCGCATGGCGCGACCGTGCTGGACTTTGCCTACCACGTGCATACCGAGGTGGGGCACCGTTGCCGCGGCGCCAAGGTCAACGGCCGCATCGTGCCGCTGACCTTCCAGCCCAGCAGCGGCGACCGCGTGGAAGTGCTCACCGCCAAGGTGGCCGAGCCCAGCCGCGACTGGCTGTCGCCGCACCACGGCTACCTGCATACCTCGCGCGCCAAGGAGAAGGTGCGCACCTGGTTCCGGCGCATTGCCCACGACGCCAACCTCGCCGCCGGCCGCACCATCTTCGAAAAGGAGATCAGGCGGCTGGCGCTGCCTGCTGCGGACATCGGCAAGCTTCCCGCGCACTTCCACTTGAAGACGCATGACGAGCTGCTGGTGGCGCTGGCGCTGGGTGAAGTGGCCCCTGGACAGATCTCGCGCGTGCTGCAGGAGGCGGCTTCACCGGCGCCGGCCGTGACCCAGTCGGCGCCGCCTCCGGCGGCACGTCAGCTGCCGCGCGACCACAGTGCGTTGAGCATCGAAGGCGTGGGCAACCTGCTGACCACGCTGGCACGCTGCTGCCAGCCGTTGCCGGGCGATCCGGTGCGCGGTTTCGTCACCAAGGGGCGCGGCGTGTCCGTGCATCGCGCCGATTGTCCCAGCCTGTTGCGCCTGGCCCGGCGCGACCCCGATCGCGTGATCGAGGTGGAGTGGGGGAAGGCATCGGCGCGCGCCTACGAGGTGGACATCGAGCTGCATGGCTACGATCGCAAGGGCTTGCAGAAGGACGTCACCAGCCTGATCAGCAATGCCGGCACCTATATCATCGCCTCGTCCAGCCGCGTGTTCAGCCGCACCGGCGAAGTGGAGATGCGCTTCACCCTGCGCGTGCGTGATTTCGAGCAGTTGTCGGGGCTGCTGGGCCGGCTGGTGGCGCTGCCCAACGTGGTCGACGCCCGTCGCGTCAGCGGCGGCTGAACGCTGCGCGTTGACAGGCCATAGGCGGGCCGCCGCCGTCCGCCCACGGCTTGCCGGTCCGCCGTGAACGACACCCCGGCGATCTGCGGGCAGACCGGAGCGGTGGCGACAGTGATACTTCATCGGTGTTGCCTTAAGCTGCCGCTGATTGATTCCACCCTCGTGAACCCATGAACGGACGCAAAGACCAGCACGACCACGGGTCGCAGGGCCGCACCGAGCCCACCCTGGGCGACCTCGACCACCTGGACCAGCCGGCGCCCTCCGGCAAGGGTGACGACGGGCTGCCCCGGTTCACGCTGGATCCCGACCTGCGCCGCACGGGGCACGCACGTCCGCCGGCAGCGCCGCGCCCACGCCGCCGCGGCTGGCTGATTCCGCTGGCCCTGCTGGTGGTGATCGGCGTGGGTACCACGCTGTGGATGGAACAGGACCGGTTGCGCGGACTGGTGCCGAGCACCGAACTCGATGGCGTGCTGGGCCGTGCCGAAACCGCCCTGCAGGAAGGCCGCCTGGACGGCAACGACGGCACCAGTGCGCGCGAGCTGTTCGAGGCCGCGCGTGCCCTGCAACCGGACAACGATCGCGCCCGCGACGGCTTGCGCAAGGTGGGGCTTGCCGAGATCGCCCGTGCCGACGCGGCGCTGCAGGCCCACAAGCTCGACGATGCCGACCAGGCGTTGGCCACCGCGCGCGAGTTGCTCGGGGGCGGCAGTGACGTCGACCGTCTCACCCAGGCGCTGGCTGCCGCCCGCAACGGCTCGGTGCAGACCGACCAGCTGATCGAGAATGCGCAGGCCGCCCTTGATGCGGGCAAGCTCGATGGCGATGACGGCGCCGGCGCCCTGTATCGCAAGGTGTTGAGCGCCGACCCGAACAATGCCGTGGCCCAGCATGGCCTGGACAAGGTGGGCGACGCACTCGCCGCGCAGGCCCACAAGGCGCTGGATGCGGGCGACCACGCCACGGCGTCCGCATTGATCGACCGTCTTGGCACGCTGCTGCCCAATTACGGTGAACTGCCGGCCTTGCGCGCCGCGCTGGTGCAGGTGGACCAGCAGAACAACGGTCAGTTGGCCGACGCCATCAAGCAGGGGCAGGACGCGCTGCGCGCCGGCCGCATTACTGGCGACGGCGACGACACCGCGCTGGCGCATTTCAAGGCGGCGCTGGCGATCGATCCGGACAATGCCGACGCCAAGGCCGGCCTTGGCCAGGTGGCGCAGGCGCTGATCGTGCAGGCCGACGCGGCGCTGGACAGTGGCGACAGCGAGCACGCACGCAAGCTGCTCGACCAGGCCGCCGAGCTGGCCCCGCGCTCGGCCGACCTTGCCGCCGCGCGGGCGCGCCTGGGCGACGCGCGCAAGACCGCCGCCGCGCAGGCAGCCAGCGACATCAGCGCCAACGACAGCGCGGCCATGCAGCATCCGGTGCTGAGCCCGCAGCAGAGCGCCGAGCTGGCCCGCACCATCCAGCGCGCCGATACGGCCGCCCGGCAGGGCAAGATCATGCTGCCGCCGGGCGAGAGCGCATATGACCTCTATCGCCAGGCGCTGGCCATCGACGGCAACAACGATGCCGCGCGCCATGGCCTGGAGACCTTGCCGAATCTCGCGATCGGCCAGTTCAACCAGGCGCTGGCCAGCGGCAACCTGTCGGTGGCCAGTGAACGCCTCTCCGACCTCTCCGACCTGTCGCCCGGCGACGCCGGGCAGGGCCAACTCCGTCTGCGCCTGGCCGGCGCCTGGATGGACCAGGCCGAGCAGCAGCTGCAGGGCGGCGACCGCGCTGGGGCTGCGCAGTCGCTGGACAGCGCGCGCAAGCTCGCGCCGGGCAATCCGCGGTTGGCCTCGCTGATGGCGCGGCTGCAGTCCGGCGGCTGAGGGTTCTGGCATGACCATCGTGGTATTCGGGGCCAGCAGTCAGATTGGCCATTTCCTGCTACCCCGCCTGGTGGCGCGCGGTGAAACCGTGGTCGCGCTCAGCCGGCACGTGCAACCGGCCGAGCCGGGCCTGCGCTGGCTGCAGGGGCATTTGCCCGATCGCGTGCCCGATGTGGGCCGGCCTTTGGCCGTGATCAGCTTCGGCCCGCTGCTGGCCTTCGCGCAATGGCTGGGTTCGGTGCCGCTGTCGCCGGGTACCCGGGTGATCGCGACCAGTTCGATGAGCGCCGAGTCCAAGGAAAACTCCGATGTGGCCGCCGAGCGGGCGATCTCGCAGGCCCTGCGCGACGGCGAAGCGGCGCTGGCGGAGGTGTGCGAACGCCAGGGCGCACTGTGGACGGTGTTCCGTCCCACCCTGATCTATGGGGCGGGGCTCGACAAAAGCCTGACCCCGATCGCCCGTCGCGCGATGCGCCTGCGGCTATTTCCCCTGCCCGCCGGACGTGGCCTGCGCCAGCCGGTGCATGCCGACGACATCGCGGCAGCGGTGGTGGCGGCGCTCGACCATCCCGAAGCCGCGGGGCATGTGCTGCCGCTCGGCGGCGGAGAGCGGATCACTGCGGGCGAGATGTTTACCCGGGTCCGCCGCAGCCTGCCGCTGCCGACCCTGCCGGTGCCGCTGCCCGCCTGGCTGCTGCGGCTAGGGCGCAAGGCGGTGCCGCGCCTGCGCGGGCCGCTCACGCGACTGGAGGCCAATCTGGTGGCCGACAACGGCGAGCTGCAGCGCCTGCTGGGCGTCTCGCCACGCCCGTTCCGGCCCGACGCCGGCTGCTGGACCCCGGGTTCGTCCCTGTAATTTCCCGCCTTGGGGCAGGCCATGCGGTCCTCCGGCTGCCCCGCCATCGCCCGCCAGGCGCCACAAACCGTGGGCTGCGTTCAGATGCCCGCCGGTTTGCAGGCCCTATGATCCCCGGGCCTTCCTGTTCAGGATTCTCCCTCTTTGGCCTTCTTCTCCCGCCTCCGCTCGTTCGCCATCGCCATCTGGCCCTGGGTACGCATTCCGTTCTGGGTCTGCATGGGCCTGCTGTTCGGTTTCGTGCTGCCCTACACGCTGGTGTTGAACAAGCGCGTGCAGGACCGCTTCAACGACCTGGTGTTCGCCGTGCCCACGCGCGTGTACGCGCGCCCGTTGCCGCTCTCGGCTGGCGAGCCGATGTCGCCGGCGGCGCTGGAGCTCGAGCTGACCTTCGCCGGCTACAGCAACGACGGCAAGGGCCAGGTGGCCGGCACCTGGACCAAGGAGAGCGGGGCCTACACCATCGCCTCGCGCGGCTATGCCGGCCCGGACGGCGGCGAAGTGCCCAAGCGGGTGCGCGTGGCGCTGGGCAAGGGCCAGGTGGCGAGCGTGAAGGACCTGGCTACCGGCAAGCCGCTGGACCTCACCCACCTCGACCCGGCGCGCATCGCCACCCTCTACGGCTCGCAGCAGGAAGAGCGCCGCATCGTGCGCCTGGCCGACGTGCCGCCGCTGCTGCTCGATGGCCTGCAGGCGGTGGAAGACCGCGACTTCAAGCATCACTTCGGCATCGACCTCAGTGCGATCCTGCGCGCTTCCTTCGCCAACCTGCGTGCCGGCCACACCGTGCAGGGCGGCTCCACGCTGACCCAGCAGCTGGTGCGCAACCTGTTCCTGGATCGCGAGCAGAATTTCTCGCGCAAGCTCAACGAAGCGCTGATGTCGATCCTGATCGAGGCGCACTATGACAAGAGCCGCATCCTCGAGGCCTACGTCAACGAGGTATTCCTCGGCCAGCAGGGCAGCCAGGCGGTGCACGGCTTTGCCGCCGCGTCGGAGTTCTACTTCGGCCGCCGCATGGAAGACCTCAAGCCGCAGGAGATGGCGCTGCTGATCGGCATGGTGAAGGGGCCGAGCTACTACGATCCGCGCCGTTATCCCGACCGCGCGTTGTCGCGCCGCAACCTGGTGCTGGACCAGTTCGTCGAGACCGGCCTGATCACGGCGGACCAGGCCGCGGGCTACAAGGCCACGCCACTGGGCATCGTCACCAACGGCCAGCTGCCGCACAACCGTTTCCCGGCCTTCATGCAGCTGGTGCGTGCACAGATCACCAGCGACTTCGACGACCAGACGCTGTCCAACGGCAACCTGAGCATCTTCACCACGCTGGACCCGGCCGCCCAGTTGTATGCGGAGCAGGCCATCACCACCACCACCAGCGGCCTGGGCAAGCGCGGCGCGGCGGCGCAGGCGGCGGCGGTCGTGACCGAGGCGCAGACCGGCGCCGTGCTCGCCATCGTGGGCAGCAAGGAGCCAGGCGACCAGGGCTTCAATCGCGCGCTGGATGCGCGCCGCCAGATCGGCTCGCTGGTGAAGCCGCTGGTCTACCTGGTGGCGCTGACCAACCCGGAGCGTTGGAACCTTGGCAGCCCGGTGGAGGATTCGCCGGTCAGCATGCGCCAGCCCGATGGCAGCTACTGGACGCCGAAGAACGACGAGGGCGACGTGCACGGCTCGGTGCCGATGGTCGATGCGCTGGTGCATTCGTGGAACCTGGCGACCATCAACCTGGGCATGAACGTGGGCGTGTCGCGCATCCGCGCTTTCCTGCAGTCGTTCGGCCTCACTGATGTCAACCCGAGTCCGTCGCTGCTGATCGGCGCGCTGGACATGTCGCCGCTGCAGGCCACCCAGCTCTACCAATACATCGCCGCTGATGGCCATGCGCTGCCGCTGGTGGCGGTGCGCGGCGTGGTCGATGCGAACGGGCAGACCGTCAAGCGCTACGAAGTGAAGACCGGCCCCGGCGAATACCAGCCGGCGGTGCGCCTGGTGACGTGGGCCATGCAGCAGGTGGCGCGCTCCGGCACAGCGGCCTCGATCGGCAGCTCCGGCCTGGCCTACCTCAATGCGGCGGGCAAGACCGGCACCAGCAACGACATGCGCGACAGCTGGTTCGCCGGCTTCACCGGCGAGCACCTGGCGGTGTTCTGGATGGGCCGCGATGACAACAAGCCCAGCGGGTTGTATGGTGCGACCGGCAGCCTGCGGGCCTGGCAGGAGCTGTTCCGCAAGCTGCCGACGAAGCCGTTGTCGGCGGCACCGGGCGATGGATTGGAAATGGCCTGGATCAATCCGGCCGATGGCAAGCGCACGGAACAGGGGTGCGAGGGAGCGCGTGAATTGCCGGTGGTCGCCGGTACACTGTCGCAAGATGCCGAGGGCTGTTTCTGGCAGCACGTCGGCAATCTGTTTGGCGGCGGTGACCAGGCCCCGGCGCCGGCCTCCACAGCACCCATCCGAGATTGATCATGTCGCGTCACCATCTTCACGCCCTTGCCGTGCCCGCTGCGCTTGCCGTGGCGCTGCTGGCTGCCTGCAGCCAGCCCGTCGCGCCTTCACAGGCCACCCGTCCCACCGTGTCCGACGACCAGATGCTGGCGGCGATCCACGCCGCGGGCGAGAAGGAAAAGTCGGTCATCGACGTGAATCCCTTGCGTGATCCGGGCGTCGCCGCACTGCAGGATTCGGCCGACGGCGACATGCGCACCGGCAAGTACCAGGATGCCGCGGGCAAACTCGACCAGGCACTGAAGATCAGCCCTGATTCGCCGGACCTGCTGCAGGATCGCGCGGAACTGGCGATTCGCCTGAAGGATTACGCCGGCGCCGAGAAGCTCGCCCAGCGCTCCTGGGACCTGGGGCCGAAGCTGGGCCCCTTGTGCGCGCGCAACTGGCAGACCATCGTGGAACTGCGCGAGCACGCGGGCGATGAATCGGGCGCGGCCAATGCCAGCAAGTCGGTGGCGCAGTGCCACGTGGAAGGCATGCAGCGCTACTGAGCGAAAGGCCGACGCCCTCGCGCAGATGCGGGGGCGTCAGCGCCTGCGCTCTTCCATCAGCCCCACCAGGTTGCCGTCCGGATCGCGCAGGAAGGCCAGCCACAGCGTGTGGTCGGACAGCTCCGCCGTGGCCTGCGGCTCGCGCTCGCCGACGGCGCCGCGATCGAGCAGTGCGGCGAACGTGCGGCCGATGTCGCCCACCCTGAAGTAGAGAATGGAATTGCCGCCCACCGCGCCGGCGCCCTGCGGCGTGGACAGCATCAGCCGTACGCCGCCGCAATCGAGGAAGGCGAGGTTGGGGGCGGGGCGGAACAGGAAGCTCAGGCCGAGGATGTCGCGATAGAACGCAAGCGCGGCGTCGACGTCGCTGACCGTGACGGCGATCTGGCCGATGCCGGCGATGGGCGTGGACATGGCGTTGCTCCATGGTGGGCCGCCTGCAGTCTAGGGCATTCGCAGGTGATGCCCGGGTCGGCGATACTGGGCGGATGATCGATCACGAGGACGTTGCCGCGCTGCTCGGCCAGGAAGGCCCGTTTGCCCGCGAGCTACCCAATTTCGCACCGCGCGCCGCCCAGCAGGCCATGGCGCAGGCGGTGCAGCACGCCATTGCCGAGCGCGAGACGCTGATCGCCGAGGCAGGCACCGGCACCGGCAAGACCTTTGCGTACCTGGTGCCGGCACTGCTTTCCGGCGAGCGGGTGATCGTCTCCACCGGCACCAAGGCGCTGCAGGACCAGCTGTATTTCCGCGACCTGCCACGCGTGCGCTCGGTGCTGGACGCGCGCTTGAAGACGGCCTTGCTCAAGGGGCGCTCCAACTATCTGTGCCTGTACCGGCTCGACCAGACCGTGCGCGAAGGCGCCAGCTTCGATCGCGCGCAGGCCGCGCAGCTGGCGGCGGTGCGCGCGTGGTCGGCACGCACGCGACGCGGCGACCGCATGGAGCTGGCCGAGGTGCCGGAGGAGTCGCCGCTGTGGCCGCGCGTGACCTCCACACCGGAGAACTGCCTGGGCGTGGAGTGCCCGTTCTACGACGACTGCCATGTGATCAAGGCGCGCCGCGAGGCACAGGAAGCCGACCTGGTGGTGGTCAATCACCACCTGCTGTTCGCCGATCTCGCGCTCAAGCAGGAGGGCTTCGGCGAGATCCTGCCCGGCGCCAGCGCCTTCATCCTCGACGAGGCCCACCAGATTCCGGAACTGGCCGGCCAGTTCTTCTCGCAGAGCATCAGCGCGCGCCAGATCAGCGAGCTGGCGCAGGACAGCCTGGCCGAATGCAACGGCGTCACCGGCGCCATCGGCCTGCTGCTGGAGCCGGCCGAAGCGGTGCAGGATGCCGTGCGCAGGTTGCGCCTGGCGATGGACGCCTTGCCCGAACGCGGTCCGTTCCACCAGCTGGAAGCAGTGGGCGCCATCGCGCAGGGCCTGCACGAGCTGCGAGAGGTGCTGGCGGATTTCACCGACGGGCTGGCCTCGCAGGCGGATCGCTCGCGTGGCTTCGCCAACGCGCATGAACGCGCCGCGGTGCTCAGCGAACGGCTCGACCGCATCGCCGAGCGAGACAGCGAGCGCGACGTACGCTGGTATGAGCTGTTTCCGCGCGGCCTCGCCCTGCATGCCACGCCCCTGGACCTCGCCGCACCGCTGCGCGCGATGCGCGAGCAGACGCAGGCCGGCTGGATCTACACCTCGGCCACCTTGTCGGTCGCCGGCAGCTTCGATCACTTCGCGCGGCAGCTGGGGCTCGACGATCCGCAGACGCTGCAGGTGGAAAGCCCGTTCGATTACGCCAGGCAGGCGCTGTGCTACCTGCCGCCATCGCTGCCCGATCCCTCGGCGCGCGATTACACCGACCGCGTGATCGACGCCTTGCTGCCCGTGCTCAACGCCTCCAACGGCCGCGCCTTCCTGTTGTTCACTTCGCATCGTGCGCTGCGTCGCGCCGCCGAGCTGTTGCAGGATCGCGTCCCCTGGCCATTGTTCGTGCAGGGCACCGCGCCGCGCCACCAACTGCTGGAGGATTTCCGCCACAGCGGCCACGGTGTACTGCTGGGGGCGGCCAGTTTCTGGGAAGGCGTCGACGTGGCCGGCGAGGCGCTCAGCGTGGTGGTGATCGACAAGCTGCCATTTGCCTCGCCGGACGACCCGGTACTGCAGGCCCGGCTCGAGGCGCTGGAGCAGGCGGGCATCAATCCCTTCATGGGCTGGCAGGTGCCCAGCGCGGTGATTGCGCTCAAGCAGGGCGCGGGCAGGCTGATCCGCGATGTGCATGATCGCGGCGTGCTGGTGCTGTGCGATCCGCGCCTGACCAGCAAGGGCTACGGACGGCTGTTCCTGGCCAGCCTCCCGGCCATGCCGCGCACGCGGGAGCTGGCCGACGTGCAGGCGTTCTTCACCACCCAGGGGCCCGCTCGACCGTAGCGGCGGCACTGGACGCGGGGCGGCACCGGCATGACCATGGTGCACCAGCCACGGGCGGAGGACAGGCATATGGCCAAGGTCATCGGACTAGGCGGCATCTTCTTCAAGTCACGTGATCCCAAGGCGTTGAGCCAGTGGTACGCGCAGCACCTCGGGTTGCCGGTCGACGATTGGGGCGGTGCGCGCTGGTCGGAGGATGGCGAGCGTGCCGGCTACACCCTGTGGTCGCCCTTCGCCGCCAACACGGAATACTTCGGACCGACCACGCAGAGCTACATGATCAACCTGCGCGTGGACGACCTGCATGCCCTGCTGGCCAAGCTGCGTGCCGCCGGCGTCGCCGTGGACGAGCGCGTGGAAGAGAGCGAGTACGGTCGCTTCGGCTGGATCACCGATCCTGACGGCACGCGCATCGAGCTGTGGGAGCCCCCGGCGGCCTGATCGTCGTTTCGCCAGAGTTTGCTGGCTGCCCGGCATCAGGCGGCCAGCGCCTTTGCCCGCGCCTGCGTTTCCATGGGTACTCCCTTTTCAGGAGTGAAGGACATGGGGCACTGGATGCGCGGTTGGACAGCGCGAATTCTCGGCTTGGGCTTGCTGGCGCTGCTGATGCTGCTGCCGCTGTGGAAGGTGCAGTCGCTGGTGGTGGAGCGCCAGGGCATGCGGCAGGCAGCCGTCGACCAGATCGCTCAGGGCTGGGGTGGTGAACAGGTGATAGGCGGGCTGGTGCTGGCCGTGCCCACGCGCCAGCCGGTGGCCGACAGCCAGGGCGTGGTGCGCACGCAGGGCGACGTCACCTACGTATTGCCGGACACCGCCAGCACCCGCATCGGCATGCACACCGACAAGCGGCGTTACGGCATCTACGAAGCGCCGGTGTTCGGTGCCACGGTGGAACTGCACGGCCGCTTCCTGCCGGCCGACATCGTGCAGGCACGCGAGCACGACGCGGCCAGCTGGGATGGCAACAAGGCCGAGCTGCGCCTGGTGCTGGGTGACCTGCAAGGGCTGCAGGAGGTGAACCAGCTGTTGATCAATGGCCGGCCGCAACAGTTCACCTCGTCGGCGGCGAGTTTCGGTGGCTCGTGGTCCACCGTGACGGTGCCCGTGGATCTGGACGCCTTGTCGGGGCAGCCCATCGAGTTCGCCATCAGTCTGCGCCTGGCGGGGACGCAGTCGCTGCGCGCCTTGCCGCTGGCGCGGTCGGTGGACGTGACGATGCAGGCGCCGTGGCCCGATCCCAGCTTCATCGGCAGCGCTTTGCCGGCGGAGCGCAAGGTGGATGCCCACGGCTTCTCCGCGCGCTGGCACATGCTGGAACTCAATCGCCGCTATGGGCAGTCGTGGCATGCCAGCGAGGGCCGGATCGAGTCCATGGTGCAGGCGTCGGCGTTTGGCGTGGCGTTGTACCAGCCGGTGGACGTGTACCAGCGCAACGTGCGGGCAGGGAAATACGGCCTGCTGTTCATCACGCTGACCTTCGTGGCGTTTTTCCTGGTGGAAGTATTGCGGCGGCTGCGCGTGCATCCGGTGCAGTACCTGCTGATCGGCGCGGCGCTCACCTCGTTCTACGTATTGTTGCTGGCACTGTCCGAGCAGATCGGTTTCGGCGCCGCCTACGCGGTGGCCTCCCTCTCAGTGGTGCTGATCATGGGCAGCTATGCCTCGGCGGTGCTGGGCGAGCGTCGGGCCGGGCTGTGGCTGGGCGGCGCGCTGGCGGCGGTGTACGCCATGCTCTATGTGGTGCTGGCGGCGGAACAGTATGCGCTGCTGATCGGCGCCATCGTGCTGGTGGTCACCGTGGCCCTGCTGATGTACCTGACCCGTCGCATCGACTGGTACGCCACCTTGCCGAGCGTCGCCGAGCCGGCACCGGTTATCATGGGGCGGTCATGAACCTGCTAGCCATCGAAACCGCCACCGAAGCCTGCTCCGTCGCCCTGATCCACGGCGACGAGGTGATCGCCCGCAGCGAAATCGCGCCGCGCCGCCACGCCGAACTGGTGTTGCCCATGGCCGATGCGCTGCTTGCCGAAGCGGGCCTGGGCCGGCATGCACTGGATGTGATCGCAGTGGGGCGTGGCCCCGGGGCCTTCACCGGGGTGCGCCTTGGCGTCTCGCTGGCCCAGGGCATGGCGCTGGCGCTGGATGTCCCGGTCATCACCGTGTCCTCGCTGGCTGCGCTGGCGCTGGAGGCGCCGGAGGATGACGCTGCAATCCTCGCCGTGATCGATGCCCGCATGGGCGAGATCTATGCGGCGAGCTATCGCCGCGACGACAACGGCGGCCTGGTTGCACTCGATCAGGAGCGCGTGTGCACGCCCGAGGCGCTGGTATTGCCCGAGGCCTCGCACTGGCATGTGGTGGGCAGCGGCTGGGCGACATATGCCGAGGTGTTGCGTCCGCGGCTCACCGGCGAACTGCGCAGCGCCGAAGGCAGCCGTTTTCCACAGGCCCGTTGCGTGGCAGAACTGGCGGCCATCGAGTTCGCCGCGGGCCGCACGCTCAGCCCCGATCATGCGCTGCCGGTATACCTGCGCGACAAGGTCGCGCTCACCCTGGCGGAGCAGGGCAAGGCCTGACGATCGCCGCCTTTGGATGGCTGCGGTACGCCTCGCCGCAGTGCCACGGCCGCGCCCAAAACAGCCGGGGCATGCCTGCTTGCCCGGTCATGCGCGGGTTCTTGTAAAGCCCTGGGCGCGGCAGGCATAGTCGGCGCGCAGCAAGGCCTTGCCGGGAGGGAACATGCGGGTACGCCTGGAAGATGTGGCACGCGCGACGGGTGTCTCGCCCAAGACGGTTTCCCGCGTGTTGAACGAGGAATCGTCGGTCAAGGAGTCCACGCGCCAGCGCGTTCTCGCCGCGATGGAATCGATGAACTACCGGCCCAGCCCCGCTGCGCGCGGGCTCGCCGGCAGTCGATCGTTCCTGGTCGCCATGCTCTACGACAACAACAACAACCCGGCATCCACCTACCTGGCCGAGATCCAGGATGGCGTGCTCGATGCCTGCGATGCACATCGCTACAGCATGATGGTCAGCCCGGTGCGCATGCGCGACAAGGATTTCACTCGCCGCGTGGATGCGCTGGTGTCCGATCATCACGTCGATGGCGTCGTGCTCACGCCGCCGCTCACCGATAGCGCGCCGTTGCTGCAGCGCCTGAAGGAGCATGGCGTGCCACACGCGAGCATCTCGCCGGTGCAACACAAGGGCACCATCGGCGTATGCATGGACGAACAGCAGGCGGCCAGGGCGCTGGTCGAGCACCTGGTGGCGTTGGGCCATCGCCGCATCGCGCATATCGTCGGCATCGCCGACCACGGCGCCAGCCGCTGGCGCCTGGCCGGCTACAAGGATGCGCTGGCGGGCGCGGGCATTCCGCTCGATCCGGACTATGTCGTGCAGGGCGAATTCACCTTCGGCTCCGGCGTGATCGCGGCGCGCCAGTTGTTTGCACTGCCCGCGCTCCCCACGGCGATTTTCGCGGCGAACGACGACATGGCCGCTGGCGTGATGTGGGCCGCCAACGAGCGCGGGCTCAAGGTGCCGCGCGACCTATCGGTCTGCGGTTTCGACGACACGCCCATGGCCGTGCAGCTGTGGCCGCCGCTGACCACGGTAAGGCAACCCAGCCGCGAGATGGGCAAGCTCGCGGCGCTGCAGTTGATGGACCTGCTGCGCGGGCGCGGCCCGGGCCTGCTCGTGCAGGTTCCCTACGAGCTGATGCAGCGCGAATCCACCGCCGCGGCGCCCTGATCGACCCTTCCCCCGCCGGTCCCGGGACGGCTCTCCATCGACGGAGACGGCCGCAGAGGCCGCATTCCAGGCTTGCCCTGATGTTCCGTGGCTTTGTGAAATAACACATTGTTACTTATGAAATTTATTTTTTGCCGTGCGTGCTGCGCCGCAAATTGACAGCGCTGTCATTTCTGTCAGTCTGCATGGCCGAGGCCCCGAGGGAGGGCCCATCGTTGCCTGAGGGAGAGACCTGTGCCGGCGTCCGTTCGTCGTTTGCGTTTTGCACCCGTGGCCATCGCCCTGGCGCTGGCCGGCATGGCCGGTCGGGCAGCCCTGGCCGAAGACAGCACCACCGTGCACCCGGGGCAGTGGCCGCGCGCCACCTGGCCGCTGCCGCCGGACGCGGCGCTGGAGCATCGTGTCAGTGCGTTGATGGCAAAGATGACGGTGGAGGAGAAGGTGGGCCAGCTGGTGCAGGCCGATATCCTCAGCGTGACGCCCGAAGACGTGCGCAAGTATCACCTCGGCGCCATCCTCGCGGGCGGCAACTCCAAGCCGGACAAGCAGTTGACGGCCAACGCGGCGCAGTGGAAGGCCACCGCCGATGCGTTCTATCGCGCCTCGATGGATGGCGGCGACGGACACGCGGCGATTCCGGTGCTGTTCGGCATTGATGCCGTGCACGGCCACAACGGCGCCGTCGGTGCCACGTTGTTCCCGCAGAACTCGGCGCTGGGCAATGCGCATGACCCGGGGCTGATCCGCGAGATCGGCCAGGCCACGGCAGAGGAGGTGCGGGCCACCGGCCTCAACTGGACCTTCGCGCCCGCGCTTTCAGTGCCGCAGGATGTTCGCTGGGGGCGGTCCTACGAAGGCTATTCGCAGGACCCGCGCATCGTCGCGGCGTACGCCGGCCCGATGGTGGAGGGCCTGCAGGGCAAGGTCGGCACGCCACAATTCCTCGACGGTTCGCACGTGATTGCCACGGCCAAGCATTACCTTGCTGATGGTGGTACGCATGATGGCAGGGACCAGGGCGACGCCCAGCTCAGCGAGGCCGCCCTGCGCCTGCACGTGGCGGGATACCCGCCGGCCATCGACGCCGGCGTGCAGTCGGTGATGGCTTCGTTCTCGAGCTGGAACCAACAGAAGATGCACGGCAACAAGGGCCTGCTGACCGACGTGCTGAAACAGCGCATGGATTTCCAGGGCTTCCTGGTCGGCGACTGGAATGCACACGGGCAGGTGCCCGGTTGCAGCAACGAAGACTGTCCCGCCTCGTTCAATGCGGGCATGGACATGCTGATGGCGCCAGACAGCTGGCGTGGCCTGTACGAGCACACCCTGGCCGAGGTGAAGTCGGGCGTGATCCCGATGGCGCGCGTGGACGACGCGGTGGCGCGCATCCTGCGCGTGAAAATTCGCGCGGGCCTGTTTGAGGCGGGCCTGCCTTCCGCACAACCACTGGCGGTGCATGCCGAGCAGGTGCTGGGCAGCGCCGCGCACCGCGCCATCGCGCGCCGCGCTGTGCGTGAATCGCTGGTGCTGCTGAAGAACAACGGCGGCGTGCTGCCGATCGACCCGCACAAGCACATCCTCGTGGCCGGCGACGGGGCCGACAATATTTCGCGCCAGAGCGGTGGCTGGACGCTCAACTGGCAAGGCACGGGGCTTACCAACGCCAACTTCCCGAACGCGCAATCCATTGGCGCCGGCATCGCCGAACAGGCGAAGGCCGCAGGCGGCGCGGTGGAAATCGCCGCGGACGGACACTACACCGCTCGTCCCGACGTGGCCATCGTGGTGTTCGGCGAAGACCCGTATGCGGAGTTCCAGGGCGATATCCCCAACCTGATGTTTCACCCCGGAGACGAGCACGAACTGGAGCTGATGCGCCACTTCCGCCAGCAGGGTATTCCGGTGGTGTCGGTGTTCCTGAGTGGCCGTCCACTGTGGGTCAATCGCGAGATCAACGCTTCGGATGCGTTCGTGGCTGCGTGGTTGCCGGGTAGCGAGGGCGGTGGCGTGGCCGATGTGCTGTTGCGCCAGGCGAACGGCAAGGTCGCCCACGACTTCCGCGGCACGCTGGCCTATAGCTGGCCGAGTACCGCGGTGGAGGGGCCGCCAGCGCAATTCCCGCTGGGCTATGGCCTCAATTATGCGAGCCACGCCGCCGTGCCCGCACTTGCCGAGCAGTCGGGCATCAGCGGTGACCTGGTGCCGGTGGGCAATTACCTCGATCGCGGCAAGGCCGTGCACGGCTACAGCCTGAGCCTGGTGGGAGCGACCGGTATGGCGGTTTCGGGTGACGTGTCGGCCGTGGGCACCAGCGACGGCAGCCTGCGCATGAGCGCGCTCGACTACAAAGCGCAGGAAGACGCTCGACGATTCGTCTGGGCTCAATCCGGTGCGCAACTGGACGTGCGTGCCCGCACGACGCTGGATCTCGACCGCCAGACCAACGGCGACGTGATGCTCGTGACCACCTTGCGCGTGGACGCATTGCCTGCGCACGAGGCTTCCATCGCCATGGGTTGCGGCGAGCATTGCCAGGGTCGCATCGAACTCGGCGCGCAGCTGGCCACCTTGCCCGTCGGGCAGTGGCAACGCGTGGGTGTGCCGCTGAAGTGCTTCCGTGCCGCGGGTGCCGACATGCATCACATCGATCAGCCTTTCGTATGGAGCGCAGGCAAGGGCAGCGAGCTGGCGATCAGTCGCGTGGCGTTGGGGACCGACGTGGATCGTGTGATCGACTGCGCCAGGTAGGTCCGCCTGCGGCCCCTTGGGCGCACAGGCAGCGAAGGGCGGATATCGCCGCGTGAAACGCGTCGAGGCCGCGAAACACACGGGGTAGGGAAGGGCCCTGTTGACTGCGTCGCAGAATGATGCGGCGAATCGTTCAACCATCCGAGGTCATCTGGCACGCCAGCGGTGAATTGCGATGGGGACGCCTGGACGTCCATTTGCTGTGCACAAGAAGCCGGTCAATGTTGCCGTTGCTTCTGAAATTAAATGAACAAAATCAATATGTTGTCTTGTGGTTGAGAGTTGTTGCCACGCGTCAAGCTTCTGCGTGGCAACCGCTTTATGATCCCCATGACAGCGCTGTCATCCATGAAAATGACAGCGCTGTCACTTGGGGGCTAGAACAATCGCGTCGCCGTCGAGGGCGGTGACACAACACCATCGAATGTTTTGGAGGGGAAGCCAAATGAAGTTGCGCTACTCGGCGTTGTACGTCGCCATGTCTCTGGTGCTCGCCCCGGGCACCGTGCTGGCGGCCGATCAGGACGGCTCATCGCAGGCCCAGGCCACACCCAGTGCGGCCCAGCCGGCGGACAAGAAGGTCAAGCAGCTCGATGCCATCTCGGTAACCGCGACCAAGCGCGAGACACCGCTGCAGAAGACGCCGGTGGCGGTGAGCGCCATCACGCCCGACACGCTCGACAAAGAGCGCGTGATGACCGTACAGGACCTCACCAAGCTCGTTCCGGGATTGCAGGGCACCAGTGAAGGCGACCACGGCGTGGTGACCCTTACCTTGCGCGGTATCGGCAACGACAGCGCCAAGACCGAGTACGCCGATCCCGAGGTGGCCACCTTCGTCGACGGCGTATACGCGCCGCGCGCCGAGGCTGCTTCCGGCCTGTTGCTGGACATGGATGGTGTGGAAGTGCTGCGTGGTCCGCAGGGCACGCTATGGGGCCGCAATTCCACCGCCGGCGCGATCAGCTTCCAGACCGCCAAGCCGGACATCAACGCGGGCTTCTACGGCAACGCGCAGGTCGAGGCTGGCAACTACAACCAGATGGGTGCACGCGCTGCGTTCAATCTGCCGATCAGCAGCACCTTCGCGATGCGCGTGGCGGTGGTGCACGAACAGCACGACGGCTACGTGGACTACCAGAATCCCGCCAGCGAGTTGCCGTCGGTGGCGCAGCAGCAGGCGACCTACCTGGCCGCGGGCGGCGACCCGGCCAAGTTCCAGCCGATCAATGCCGACCAGTTCATCCATGGCGGCCAGAAGTACAGCGCGCAGGACCAGTCGGCGGTTCGCGTCAGCGCGCTGTGGCAGCCCAGCGATGCGTTCAAGTGGAACATCTCCTACGAGTACTTCATCGACCGTGGCACGCCCAGCCTCAGCCTGATGCAGACGCCGCGCCAGGGCCAGGATTTCTGGTCGGCGCTGATCGACGTGGCGCCTTACCTGGACCGCACCAGCAAGACGGTGCGCAGCCGCATGGACTGGGACATCAACGACGGCCTCGAGCTGAGCTACATCGCCGGCTACAACCGCTACTCGGGCAAGAGCGACTACGACCAGGATGTCGGTGTCGAGGTGCCCACCAGTTTCACCACGGGCGGCGTCTACCAGGATGACCGCACCAACTACTCGAACTACGAAAGCTACAGCCAGGAAATCGATCTCAAGTCGCGCGGCCAGCAGACCATCGACTGGATCGTCGGCGCGTACTACGCGTACGAAGACAACAACATCCGCTTCGACATCCCGCAGATGAACGGCACCCAGGACGGCACCGTGGCCTGGCAGGGTTCCTTCATCCAGCCGAAGGAAACGGTGGAGTCGTCGGCGATCTTCGGCCAGGCCACCTGGCACATGTCCGACCACTGGCGCCTCACTGCCGGCGCGCGCTGGTCGCACGACACCAAGGAAAACGACGGCGGCGTCAACTGGGGTTGGGACTACGACCCGACCGTGCCCCAGGTGCCGATCGCGCCCAGCACCATTCCGGGCCCGGAGAACGGCTTTGCCGTGTCCACTTACAACAGCGCCAAATACAGCAAGAGCAAGGCCACCTGGCTGGCGCGCGTAGACACCGATGTCGGCGAGAACGGGCTGCTCTATGCGAGCGTGTCCACCGGCTACAAGTCCGGCGGCACGCAGGACGGCGGTGCGCTGTACAAGCCCGAGACGCTCACCAACTACGAGATCGGCAGCAAGTTCACCTTCCTCGACGGCCACATGACGTGGAACTCGGCCATCTACTACGAGGACTTCAAGAACTTCCAGCTGTCCGCGCCGATCACTTATCCGAACGGCAACCTTGGCCTGGGCTTCTCCAACGTGGGCGGCAGCACCGAGGTGTTGGGCTTCGAATCGGAACTGGCCTATCAGCAGAAGGACGACCGCGCGGACCTGATCTTCTCGGCCATCCCGAAGAAGAAACTCGGCACGTTGATCTATGCGGGCAGCAACGACTACCAGGGCCTGCCGGCGTGCCCCCCGCAGTCGGGTCTGGCCAGCTGCATGAACGTGACGGGCAACGACCTGCCGCATGCGCCGAACGTGTCGCTTACCGCGATCTACGAGCATGACTTCCACCTGGGCAACGGCGGCCGCCTCACGCCGCGCTTGAGCGCGCAATACCAGAGCGCCCAGTGGCTGAGCTATTTCAACCTCGGCGATGGCGACAAGCAGAAGGCCTACACCCGTGGCGACGTCTCGCTGCGCTACACCGAGCCGGGTGACAAGTGGTGGGTCAATGCCTACGTGCAGAACATCACCGACGGCAGGGTGCGCACCAGCGCCGGGCGTTTCCTGATGCCCGATGGTTCGTTCGAGTACGTCTCGCAGTACCTGGCGCCGCGTACCTATGGCATCCAGCTGGGCGTCTGGTTCTGATCGTATGCCGGCGGCGTCCCACCGTGCCCGCGCCGCCAACGTTTTGCCGTTCTGCCGGCGACAGGTTCCAGGCCTTCGCCAGCCCTCCCCATGAATGGCGTATTCGCCGGATCCCTTTGGGGGATCCGGTTTTTTTCTTTGTGATCGGCGTGATCGATACGCGCGCCGGGTCGGCTAGGGAGAACACATGGCTCGCCTCAAGAATGTGCTGGTGGTCGGTGGTGGTACGGCGGGTTGGCTTGCCGCCTGCTATCTCGCCAAGGCCGTGAATGCAGTGCATCCCGACAGCGTGCAGGTGCACCTGGTCGAATCGCCGGACATCGGCCTGCTCGGCGTGGGCGAGGCGACGTTTCCTTCCATCCGCGGCACCTTGTCGGCCATCGGGCTGGACGAGCGCCGGTTCCTGGTGGGTGCCACCGCGACCTACAAGCAGGGCATTCACTACCGTCACTGGGTGCGGCCACCGGGCACGCCGGGCAGCGATCATTTCTTCCATCCCTTCAGTCTGCCCAGCCAGCGTCCTGGCGGCCCTGAACTGCTGCCGTACTGGCTGCTGGGAGAGGCGCCCCATGGCATGCCGTTCGCCGACGCGGTGTGCATGCAGTCCACCTTGGTGGATCATTTCCGCGCGCCCAAACGCGCCACCGATGCGGATTACCAGGGGCCGATGAACCATGCGTTCCATTTCGACGCCGCCTGTTTCGCACGCGTGCTGGCCGAGCATGGCCAGCAATCATTGGGCGTAAAGCGTCACGTGGCGACGGTGGAGCGCACTGAACTGGACGAGCAGGGTGCCATCGCCCGCGTCATCACCTCCGCGGGCGAACTCAGCGCCGACCTCTACGTCGATTGCACCGGCTTGCGGGGCAGCCTGATCGGTGGCGTGATGCAGTCGCCGTTCCGTAGCCGACGCGACGTGTTGTTCGCCGATCGCGCGGTGGCCATGCAGGTGCCCTACGAGCGCGCCGATACGCCGATTCCGTCCTACACCATTTCCACGGCGCAGGAGGCCGGGTGGATCTGGGACATCGGCCTGCAGAAGCGCCGCGGCGTGGGCTACGTGTACTCGTCTCGCCATACCGGCCAGGAGCGCGCCGAGCAGGTGTTCCGCCGCTATCTCGGGCCCGTCGCCGATGAGCTGACGCCGCTGCATATCAAGTTCGAGACGGGATATCGCCCCGAGCACTGGCGCAAGAACTGCGTTGCCGTGGGGCTGGCCGGTGGCTTCGTCGAGCCACTCGAATCCACCGGCATCGCGCTGGTCGAACTGGCCACCTACCTGCTCACCCACCTGCTGCCATCGGACACCGATGCGATGGAGCGTGCGGCAACGCACTTCAACGCAATGATGGTGGCCCGCTACGACCGCATCATCGATTTCATCAAGATGCACTATTGCCTGAGCCAGCGTCGCGACTCGCCGTTCTGGATCGACAACACCGACCCCGCGAGCATCCCGCAGACGCTGCAGGACAAGCTGGCGCAGTGGAAGCACCGCCCGCCGCATCGGCTGGACTTCGTCAACGATTTCGAGATGTTCCTGGTATCGAGCTGGCAGTACGTGTTGTACGGCATGGAATTCCGAACCGACCTGGAGCCCATGCGCGGCGCCTATCCCCGTGCGGAAGAGGCGCGCCGCGAGTTCGCCATGATCCAGCGTGCCGCGTCGCAAGCGTTGACCGACCTGCCCGACCACCGTGCCTTGGTCGAGCGACTGTGCGAGGAGCATCTGCGCAGTCGGGCAAGGGAGGGCGCCGCTGCGTAGTGGGGCAGGGATGCTGTTGCCGGCGGGGCATGGGATGGAACCCGTGCCCCGTTTTTCTTGAAGACCCGCCGGAACTCGGCGGCCCATGCAACCCTGTAACCTGTGCGCGGCCGCGTTTCGCTACGGCGCTACCCCCGCGCAGGGACGGCAAGCCTTCCTCAGCCCGCCTTGGCCTTCGCCGCCGCACCCTTGCGCCTGGGTGTCGGCTTGCCGTGGCCCGCCGACTGGATGCTGTGCGCCTGGATGATCGCCTGCAGCAGCCCCGGAAACCGCTGCTGGATCTCCTCGCAGCGCGTGGTATTGAGCATTTCCACGCCGCGACGTTCGCTGCGGATCAAGCCCGCTTCGCGCAGCGCACGGAAATGTTGCGACAGGGTGGATTTGGGAATGGTGCGGTCGTCCAACTGCAGGAACGCCGAGCAGGTGTTGGCGCGCTCGGCGCAGGCCAGCCGGGCGTAGATGGCGGCCCGCACCGGGTCGGACAGGGCGTGCAGGATGCCCTCCACGGTGATGTCTTCGATGGACGGGTGGGTCAGCGGCCTCATGGTTTCATTTTAGCAGGCCTTGAAAACTAGTTCATAAGTTCGTATGTTGCGAACTATTGAAGTTTAGACCTTCTTCAGCCTCTCCCAACCTGACTTCCCACAGGAGCCGTCATGAGCAAGCTCAAAGGTAAAGTTGCTGTCGTTACGGGTGCGTCCAAGGGCATTGGCGCCGCCATTGCCAAGGCGCTGGCCGCCGAAGGCGCGTCGGTAGTGGTGAACTACGCGTCCAGCAAGGCGGGCGCGGATGCGGTGGTCGCCGAGATCGAGAAGGCGGGCGGCAAGGCCGTTGCCGTGGGCGGCGACGTGTCGAAGGCCGCCGACGCCAAGGGGATTGCCGAGGCGGCCACCAGGCACTTCGGACGCCTGGACATCCTGGTGAACAATTCCGGCGTCTATGAATTCGGCGCGCTTGAAGAGATCACCGAGGAACACTTCCACAAGCAGTTCAACGTGAACGTGCTGGGCCTGCTGCTGGTGACCCAGGCCGCTGCGGCGGTGATGGGCGAGGGTGGCAGCATCATCAACGTCAGTTCGCTGGTCACCCGCGTCGTGCCGCCACACAGTGCCGTCTATACGGGTACCAAGGGGGCGGTGGACGCGATTACCGGCGTGTTGTCGCGCGATCTGGGCCCCCGCAAGATCCGCGTGAATGCGGTGAATCCGGGCATGGTCGAGACCGAGGGCGCCCACGCTGCCGGCTTCATTGGCTCGGACTTCCATGCCGGCGTCGTGGCACAGACCCCGCTGGGCCGCATCGGCCAGCCAGACGACATCGCTTCCATCGTCAGCTTCCTGGCCTCGGACGACTCGTACTGGCTCACCGGCGAGCTGCTCTATGCCGGCGGCGGCATGCGCTGAACGACCACGGGCACGCCTCCGGCGGAGGCGTGCCTTGCATGCGTGGGCTTGACGCAGCGGCGTGGATTATCAGGCTCCCCGCTGGCCCGATCCGCGGCTGGCGGTGGTGAGGAGACAGGTCCATGACGGCGACTTCGGAAGCACGTGGAGTGGAAATGTGCCGGTCTGCGCTCGACGTGCGGCACACCGTGGAGAAGCTGGTCCAACTGCTCGACGAACACGGCATCACGCTCTTTGCCCGCATCGACTTCAGTGGCGATGCGGGGCGCGCCGGTCTGAGCATGCGTCCCGAACAGCTGCTGCTGTTCGGCAACCCCAAGGCCGGCACGCCGCTGATGCAGGTGGAGCCGCTGACAGGCCTGGACCTGCCGTTGAAGGCCCTGGTGTGGGAGGACGAACTCGGCACCACCTGGGTCGCCTGGAACACCCCCGATTACATCGTCACCCGGCATGGCTTGCCGGCGTCGGCGGGCACGGCGCTGGCCGGCGCGTTCGGGTTGATCCGCCAGGTGCTGGGCTAGTGATACGGGCTGCCGCTCGACCTTCGCGATAGCTGACGCGGGCAATCCAGTTGCGCTGCCGCCGTGCCAGGCGGCTGGCCTTGTCCTCGTTGCCGAAGCTCGCAGCCACGTGTTGCAAACGCTCCGGGCCGACGTCTTCCAGTGCGTGGACGCTCACCACGGCGTGCCATTGCCCATCGATCTCGCACAGCACGGCCGGCACCACGCCGCAGCGCTGGCACACCAGGAATTGCGCCGAATGCGTGCCGAACGTGTAGCGCGTGAGTTGCGTGGCATCGCGCACGCGCAGGTCGAGCTCGCCATCGGGCGTGCCCGTCCAGACGCCACCATGCTTTCGGCAGAACGTGCAGTCGCAGGCGCGTGCCGGGATCTTTTCCGGCTCGGGCTCCCAGGCCAGTGCGAAATGGATGTTCCCGCAGTGACAGCGACCTTCGAGCAGCATGGTGCACTTCCTGGCGTGACGGAAACTGCAGCTTAGCCATCCGTTCGACCCGGCGCAGCAAGGGGCCGGGAGCCCCAGGAAAAAGCCCCGCTTCGTGATGAAGCGGGGCCTGTGGTCGATTCGCGCGAAGCTCGGGTTCAGAGTTGGCCGATCACCAGCTGCACCAGCAGGCTGCTCACCGAGACCGCGGCCCACACGCCCAGGCCCAGCAGGATCGGACGCGCGCCGGTGGAAGCCATCTTGCGCAGGTTCGCGGAGAGGCCAATGGCGGTCAGTGCCACGATGATCAGGAACTCGGCGGCCATGTGCAGCGCCGGCTGGATCACCACCGGCACCAGGCCTGCGGTACGCACGCCCGAAGCCACCAGGAACCACAGGATGAACCAGGGGAAGATCCGGCGCAGGCTGAAATCGGTGGCGCCCTGCTTCTTCTGCTTCCACGCGGTGGCGAAGGCCAGCGCCAGGCAGATCGGGATGATCAGCGTCGCGCGGGTCAGCTTGACGATGGTGGCGTAGTCGCCCGCCTGCTTGCTGAAGCTGTAGCCCGCGGCCACCACGGAAGAGGTGTCGTTGATCGCGGTGCCGGCCCACAGGCCAAAGCCGAGGTCGGACAGGTGCAGCAGATGCCCCAGCAGCGGAAACAGCAGCACCGCGACCAGGTTGAACAGGAAGATGGTGGAGATGGCGAACGCGGTGTCGTGCTCGTCCGGTTTGATGATCGGCGTGACCGCCGCGATGGCCGAACCGCCGCAGATGGCCGTGCCCACGCCGATCAGGATCTTCAGCTTGTCGTGCACCTTCAGCGCGCGGCCCAGCAGCCAGGCAGTGAGGAAGGCCACCGTGATGGTCACCAGGGTCACCGACAGCGATTCCAGGCCCGTCTTGGCCACCTGATCCAGGCTGAGACCAAAACCCAGCGCAATGATCGACCACTGCAGCACCTGCTTGCCGGCGAACTGGATGCCCGGCGTATAGGTGCCGCCGGGCGCCACCGTATTGCGCACCAGGATGCCCAGCACGATGCCGAACACCGGGCCGCCGATCAGCGGGGCGAGCTTGCCCAGGCCCAGCGCCGCGGCGGCGATGGCTGTGGCCAGCAACAGGCCGGGGAGGCGCTGGGATAAGGAAGGGGCGGGGGGGGCCGGAATGGCGGTGGCGCTCATGCTGTTCTCCTGCAACACGGCTATTGTCCGGCGGTCATGTAATCAATAAAATTTTGAATAATTGATTCATTCGATAAGAACTATTGATGATCAACATCAGCCCGCGCCAGCTCGAGGTATTCGTGCAGATCGCACGCCTTGGCAGCGTGCGCGCCGCCGCCGAAGTGCTGCACCTCACCCAGCCGGCCGCGAGCATGGCCCTGGCCGAAATGGAGCGGCAGCTCGACGCGCCGGTGTTCGCGCGCGAACGGGGTCGCCTGCGGCTGAATACGCGCGGCCGCGAGCTGTTGCCGCTGGCCCAGGAACTGCTCGAGCGTTACGCCGAGTTCGGCCGGGTCGGCTGCGGCGGCGACACGGAGCTGGGTGGCGAGTTGCGCGTGGGCGCCAGCAATACGGTGGGCAATTACCGCGTGGGCGAATTGCTGGGCGATTTCGTGCGGGCTCATCCGCACGTGTCGGTGCGCTTGCGCGTCTCCAACACGGCCGAGATCGTGGCCGCCATGCTCGACCACGCGCTGGAGCTGGGCTGCGTGGAAGGGCCGGTGGCCCACCCCGCGCTGGAAGTACAGCCCTGGCGCGACGACGCGCTGGTGGTGTGCGCGCCGCCCGATCATCCGCTGGCACGCAAGCGCCGCCTGCAACCGGACGACTTTGCCGGCGCGCGCTGGGTGTTGCGCGAACCCGGCTCGGCCACGCGCAGCCTCAGCGAGCGCGCCTTGTCCATGCTGCCGGCCGGCGAAACCGTGCTGGAACTGGATCAGGCCGAAGCGATCAAGCAGGCGGTGATCGCAGGTCTCGGCATCGCCTGCCTGCCCGAAGTGGCAGTGGTCGATGCCGCGGCCAACGGTCGGCTCAGGGTGCTGAGGACGCCATTCCTCGACCTGCAGCGCAAGCTGTCGCTGCTGCTGCACCGGCAACGTTATCGGGGAGCCTTGATCGAGGCCTTCCTCGCCAGTGCAGACGGTCGCGGCTGACCTCACTGCACCAGCAGGAGCACACCCTGCGCAGCAGCGACGACATGGCACCGCGGCCGTCCACAGGGCTGGCCCCTACAGGGGACGAACGTATCTTCGGGAGCGTATCAACCGACGATGTCGGACAGCAGCGCTTCGGCTTCCTCATGCGTGCGCGAACGCAGGATGCGCGGAGCGTTGGCGCGCAGGTTTGCACGGTCCAGCGTGGCGAGGCGGTCGCGCACGTGCAGCAGTTGGCTGGGGTGCATGCTGAATTCGTTGAGGCCCAACGCCAGCAGCAGCGCCGTGAAGTTCACGTCGCCGCCGATCTCGCCGCAGAGGCTCACCGGCTTCTTCGCGCGGCGGCCTTCGGCGATCACGTAGGACAGCAGACGCAGCAGCGCCGGCTGCAGCGGGTTGTAGATGTTGTCCAGCGCATCGTTGCCACGGTCGGCCGCCAGTACGTACTGGGCCAGGTCGTTGGTGCCGATGGCAAGGAAGTCGGCGTGCTCGAGCAGCGCGCGCACGTTGATCGCCGCAGCCGGCACCTCGATCATCGCGCCCAGGGCCAGCTTCTCGGGCAGGTCGACGTTCTCGCGCTTGAGTTCCTGGCGTGCCAGCTTGAACAGCGTGCGTACGGCGATCAGTTCGTCCGGCTGGGTCACCATCGGTACCAGCACGCGCACCGGGCCATAGCAGGCAGCGCGCAGGATGGCGCGGATCTGCGTGGTGAACACCGCGGGATAGCGCAGCGACAGGCGCACGCCACGCACGCCAAGCGCCGGGTTGTCCTCGCCGCGCAACACCAGGCCGGCGGCGTCGGCCTTGTCCGCGCCGAGGTCCAGCGTGCGGATGGTCACCGGCAGGCCGCCCATGCCCAGCACAAGGTCGCGATAGGCGATGAACTGCTCGTCCTCGGTGGGCAGGCCCTTCTGGCGAAGGAACAGGAATTCGGTGCGATACAGGCCCACGCCATCGGCGCCGCGCGAGCGGGCCATGGCGATGTCGGGCGGCATTTCGGCGTTGGCCAGCAGGCGGACCTCGGCGCCGTCCCGGGTGCGCGTGGGCACGTTGGCCAGCGTGGCCAGGCGGCGCCCTTCCTGCGCCGCCTCGCGCTGCCAGGCGCGGTAGCGGGCCAGATCCTGCGCGGTGGGATGCAGCACCGCTTCGCCGCGCTCGGCGTCGAGCAGGATCAGGTCGTCGTCGTGGATGGTGGACAGCGCATCGCGCGCGCCGACCAGCATGGGCAGGTCCAGGCTGCGCGCGAGGATGGCGCTGTGCGAATACGGGCTGCCGGAACTGGCCACCACGCCGAGCAGGCCGCTGCCGGCCAGGTGCGCCATGTCGGCGGGCGCAATGGTGTCGGCGATGAGGATCTCGCCCACTCGCGCGGCCAGCTTGCGCTCCTCGCGGCTGGTTTGTCGCTGCAAGGCCGAGATGACCCGGCTGATGACCTGGTCGACGTCTTCCTTGCGCGAGCGCAGGTAAGGGTCATCCATCGCCTCGAACACCGCGGCCAGTCGATCGCGCTGCTTCTTCAGCGCCGCGCCGGGGCGGTAATGGCCGATGCGCACCAGGTCATCCAGGCCGCGCAGCAGTTCGGGGTCATCGAGCAGCAGGCTGTGCGCGTCGATGAACTCGTTGACCTCGCGCGCGAGCGCGCCATGCAGCTTGCCACGCAGTTCGCGCAGCTCCTGCCGGGCGGTTTCCAGCGCGTGGTGCAGCTTGGCCAGCGCCTCTTCGACTTCGTCCTCGCCCAGCGGGCGGGTATCCACCAGATAACGGCTGGGCTGCACCAGGCGCGCACGACCCAGCGCCATGCCCCTGGCTGCCGTGGTGCCTGTCAGTATCTGTCTCATGCATACCCTCCTTGGCGGGATGGCCGGTCCGGCCACGCGTAACGCCGGCATCCGGCCAGCGTGTCGAATCCCGAACGGAAAAGATCGCACGACGCAGCCCACCGGGCCGTGAACACGGCCTCAAGGGGCGCGGCGCGAGCGATCTGTTTCCCCACTCAGGCTCCTTCGTCGAACTTGCGGTTGAACAGGGCGACCACGGCATCGAGGGCGGACTCCTCGTCCGGACCCTCGGCGCGTACCGTCAGCGGCGTGCCAATGCCTGCCGCAAGCATCATGACGCCCATGATGCTCTGCGCGTTGACCTCGCGGCCCTTGCTGACCAGCCAGACGGTGGATTTGAAGCCCTGCACCAGTTGAACCAGCTTGGCCGAGGCACGGGCGTGCAGGCCCAGCTTGTTGGAAACGACAATCTCTTGTTCACGCATGATCGATGAAGATTCCCCCGCGGCCACCGCTGGCCGCAATTTCCGCCAGTTCATCCAGCGGCTTTTCCGCATAGTTGAGTACGCGCAGCAGCATCGGGAGATTGAGTCCCGATACGCAGCGCAAGCGCACGCCGAGCGCGCTCAGCGACAATCCGATGTTGCAGGGCGTGGCGCCGTACAGGTCGGCCAGCACCAGCACGCCATCACCCTCGTCGAGCGAGCGGGCGTGGCGCGCGGTAAGCGTGCGCATCACGTCCGGGTCGGCCTGCGGCGGTACCTCCACGGCCTCCACGCGCAAGGGCAACTTGGGCAGCACGTGGTGGGCAGCCGAGATCAGCGCCTGGCCGACCGCCTCGTGCGTCATCAACAGCACCCCTACGCTCATGACGGCTTGCCGCTCCGGTTTGTAGGCATCAACAGCATGACTATCACTCGAGCTCGCGATGGAAGGTAAGCACGCCGCTGCGCAGCGCACGGTAATGGGCGGCCAGTTTTTCGACCAGATAGACCGAGCGGTGGCGACCGCCGGTGCAGCCCACGGCAATGGTCACGTAGCTGCGATCGTCGGCATCGAAGCGGGGCAGCCAGGTGTCGAGCCAGCGCGCGGTGTCGGCGAAGTATTCAGCCACCATCGGTTGTTCATCAAGGTAGTCGCGCACCGCTGCGTCCTTGCCCGACAGCGGGCGCAGGGTGGGTTTCCAGTGCGGGTTGGGCAGGCAGCGCGCATCGAACACGAAGTCGGCGTCCAGTGGCAGGCCGCGCCGGAACGCGAACGACTGGAACATCAGGGTGAGCCCTTCGGTGGCCTCGGCATAGCCGGTGGCGATCAGGCGGCGTAGCTGGTGCACGTTCATGTCGCTGGAGTCGATCACCTTGTCGGCGATCGCGGAAAGCGGGCGCAGTACGCGGCGCTCCTCGGCGATCGCGTCAGCCAGCGACAGGCCCTGCCAGGACAACGGGTGGCGGCGGCGCGTTTCCGAATAGCGCTTGATCAGCACGTCGTCGCGGCAGTCCAGGAAGATCAGGTGTGCGTGCACGCCCGAGGAGGCCAGCTCGGAGAGGATGGCCGGCATGCGCTGCAGGTCTTCGCCGGGATTGCGCACATCCACGCCCACCGCGATGTTGCGGCGCTTGCTCTCGACATTGCGGCTGACCGCGGCCACCAGCTGCGGCAGCAGGGCGGTGGGCAGGTTGTCGACGCAGTAGAACTCCAGGTCCTCCAGCGCGCGCAGCGCCACCGTCTTGCCGCCGCCGGACATGCCGGTAAGCACGATCAGGTTGATCGCGTCCGGGTCACGGGTGATGGCGGAAGGCGTCGTGTCGCTCATGGCTCACCAGGGAGGCAGGCGGCGCATCTGGTGCGCCTGCCGGTCGATGAAGGTCTGCGCCGGGTCGATGCCCTTGCTCTTGAGCACATGGTTGCGCACGGCGGCCTCGACCAGCACGGCAAGGTTGCGGCCGGGCGCCACCGGGATGGTGATCATCGGCACCGGCACCTCGAAGATCTCGCGATGGCCGATGTCGCCGGTAAGGCGGGTGAGCCCGTCGGTGTCCTCGCCCTCGCGCAGCGGCTTCAGGTGCACCACCAGGCGCAGGTACTTGGAAGGCTTGACCGCGGTGTGGCCGAACATCTCGCGCACGTTGAGCACGCCCAGGCCGCGTACTTCCAGCAGGTCCTGCAGCAGCTCCGGGCAGGTGCCGTCGATCACGTCCGGGGCGATCAGGGTGAACTCGGTGGCGTCGTCGGCCACCAGGCGATGCCCGCGGCTGATCAGTTCCAGCGCCAGCTCGCTCTTGCCCGAGCCGGACTCGCCGGTGATCAGCACGCCGATCGAGAACACCTCGAGGAACACGCCATGCAGGGTGATCTTGGGCGCCAGCATGCGCGCCAGGTGGTACTGCATCCAGGTCAGCAGCTCATGGCCACGCTTGGAGCTGATCCACAACGGCGTGTTGGTTTCCTCCGCCACCTCGCGCAGGTCGGTGGGGATGGGCTGGTCCTTGGTCACGATCATCGCCACCGGCTGGTAGGCCGCGATCTTGTTGATCGCCTCCCAGCGCTGGCGGGACTCCAGGCTGTCGAGGTAGTTCAGCTCCTCGGTGCCGATGATCTGGATCTTGTTGGGGTAGATGACGTTGAGGTAGCCGATCAGCGACGGACGGCGCGTCGTGGTGGCAGCCTGCTCGAGCACGCGCGACTCTCCGCGCATGCCGGAAACCCAACGCAGCGCCATGCGCTCGTGGACACCATCGTAGAGTTGTCGGGCGGTCAGCCGGTCCAAGCCATATCCTTTGCGCCGCAGGAGACCCCGCACGGGTCCGGGCGGCTACATGGACATTGTGCCAGTTCGCACCGGCGGGTGCCTTGGATGGCGGAAAACCGGGGAGGGAGGTGGCCCGCCCCGGGGGCGGGCCGCTGTGTGGTATTCACAACTCCGAGACGACGAGAGAGGCAGACATGGGCGCGGGAGGGGTGGGG
>NZ_QIRF01000013.1 GCF_003332825.1 Dyella sp. C9
CAGCGTTGGAACATTTCGTTCCGAGTGAGCCGCTCATCTTACATCATCTTTCCAGTCCGTCAACACCTTCAGCGAAGAATTTTTGCTGTCGTTGTTGCCGTCCGGAGGGCGATGCCAGCGGCGGGAGGCGAATAATAGGGAGCCCCCCACCCTTTGACAAGCAATTTCTGAAATTTTTTTTCGTGTTTCGCGTAAGACGTTGTTCTCACGCGAAACTCTTTTTGTTTTTTGTTCGCGACAACGGTGCGTCGTCGCGAAAAGCTCAGCCTTGCTTCAACAACACGCGGGCGAAGTTGCGCTTGCCGACCTGCAGAACTGCCTCAAATCCAGCCGAAAACACCCGTTGCGCGTCTTCGACGACTTCGCCGTCGATGCGCACGGCGCGTTCCTTGAGTTTGCGATTGGCTTCGGAGTTGCTCGCGGTGATGCCCGCTGCGGTAAGCAATGCAGGCAAACGCAGACCTTCGGCAGGCACCGCGATTTCGGTGAGCGGCAACAGGCTGGTGTCTCCTTCGCCACGAACCACAGCATGCCAGCCCGCAATGGCCTGCTCCGCGGCGGCGGCATCGTGGAAGCGCGTGGCCAGTTCGCGCGCGAGCTTGAGCTTGGCGTCGCGCGGATTGAGTGCGCCGTCCGCCACTTCCTGCTTCATGCGAGCAATGTCCTCCAGCGAGGTCTCGAAACTGAGCAGCTCGAACCAGCGCCACATGAGGTCGTCGCCGATCTTCAGGGTCTTGGTGACGATGTCGATGGCCGGCTCATTGATGCCTATGTAGTTGCCCAGCGACTTGGACATCTTGTTGACGCCGTCCAGGCCCTCGAGCAGCGGCATGGTCAACACGATCTGCGGCGCCTGGCCGTGGTGCTCCTGCAGGGCACGGCCCATCAGCAGGTTGAACTTCTGGTCGGTGCCGCCCAGCTCAACGTCGCACTTGAGTGCGACGGAGTCGTAGCCCTGCACCAGCGGATAGAGGAATTCGTGGATGGCGATGGGCTGCTGGCCGGCGAAGCGCTTGGAGAAGTCGTCGCGCTCGAGCATGCGCGCCACGGTGTGCTGGGCGGCGAGCTTGATCATGTCGGCGGCGCTCATCTGACCGAACCACTCGGAATTGAAGCGCAGCTCGGTGCGCTCCTTGTCCAGCACCTTATAGACCTGCTCGGCATAGGTCTCGGCGTTGGCCAGCACGTCTTCGCGCGAGA
Source organism: Dyella sp. C9 (assembly GCF_003332825.1). Taxonomy (GTDB): domain Bacteria; phylum Pseudomonadota; class Gammaproteobacteria; order Xanthomonadales; family Rhodanobacteraceae; genus Dyella. The sequence continues at coordinate 1,201 of NZ_QIRF01000013.1, forward strand.
GTGGCTTGCGCGTGACGTTCTTGCCGGTCGGGTCCCCGATCATGCCGGTGAAGTCGCCGATGAGGAAAATCACCTGGTGCCCCAGGTCCTGGAACTGGCGCATCTTGTTGAGCAGCACGGTGTGGCCCAGGTGCAGGTCCGGCGCGGTCGGGTCAAAACCGGCCTTGATGCGCAGCGGGCGGCCGAGCTTCAGGCGCTCGACCAGCTCTTCCTGCTTGATGATTTCGTCGGCGCCTCGCGCGATGGTGGCCAGCGCCTGATCGAGCTCGTTCATGTATTCCTCAAATTTTCGTTGTTTGCACCCCACCGGAAATCATAGCTTCCCGGGCGATTCCGTTAATTGTGTGTTAATCAAAAAGAACGCGCAACCCATTGATGGAAAAGGCGTTGACGCCCTTTGCACAGGGCCGCTATGGTACGCGGCAATTAGAAATTTGGTACCTGGGGAACACCGGGCATGGGTGAGAGAAACGAGACCGCGCGTTCAGCGCGCAAACTGGCCATGCGCCGCAGGGCGCAGCAGCGTCACTCTCACTTTTACGAACGTTGCGCCCATTGGTCCTTTGGTTGCCATGGTGACGCAGAACCGATCCGCTGGCACCGCGAACGCTGGATGCTGGCAGGCACCGCGCTTCTTATCACCGCCGTTTCCGGCTTCCTGATTCCCGCGTGGGCCAGCGCGATGCGCCCGGATACCACGTCCACCGCCCACGCCGTGCTGCCGCTGGCCTTGCCCAAGGCCGCGCCCGAAGCCACCCGCGCGCCGACCGTGGAAGACTGGCATATCGTGCAGGTGCAACCGGGCCAGACGCTGTCCGACCTGTTCCAGAGCCAGGGCCTGAGCCTCACCGATGTACAGCACGTGGTGGACCAGTCCGGTGACGCGAAGTCGCTGCACCATATCAGCCCGGGCCAGGAGTTCGACTTCCTGCTCGACAGCGACGGCAGCCTCAAGGGCATCCGCTTCGACAAGGACGAGGCGAACCGCACCACCATGCGCTTCGACGGTGACAAGGCCACGGTGACCGCCGAGGCGCGCGAGGTCGACCACCGCGAGCACGTCGCGCACGGCACCATCGACAGCTCGCTGTTCGCCGCCGGCGCCAAGGCGGGCATGAGCAACGCGATGGTGCTCAAGCTGGCCGAACTCTTCAAATACGACATCGACTTCGTGCAGGACCTGCGCGAGGGCGACAGCTTCACGGTCATCTACGACGACGTATACCGCGACGGCGCCTACCTCCACGAAGGCGACATCGTGGCGGCGGAGTTCGTGAACCAGGGCGAGCGCTACACCGCCTACCGCTTCAAGAAGGACGACGGCAGCTACGGCTGGTTCAGCGAGGACGGCCGCCCGATCCAGAAGTCGTTCCTGCGCATCCCGGTCGACTTCACCCGTATCTCCTCGCAGTTCAGCGCCGCGCGCATGCACCCGATCCTGGGCCTGATGCGTGCGCACAAGGGCGTGGACTACGCGGCGCCCACCGGCACGCCGATCCACGCCGCGGGCGATGGCGTGATCAAGTTCAAGGGCTGGATGAACGGCTACGGCAACTTCGTGGTCATCCAGCACAACGGCTCCATCAGCACGGCATATGGCCACATGTCGCGCTTTGGCGATGAGAAGGTAGGCCAGCGCGTGAGCCAGGGCTCGGTGATCGGCTATGTCGGCATGACCGGCCTCGCCACCGGCCCGCACCTGCATTACGAATTCCGTGTCAACGACGTGCAGCGCGATCCGCAGACGGTCACCCTGCCCAAGCCTGAGCCGCTGCCCGCGGCGCAGCTGGCCAAGTTCCGGAGCCAGGTGGTGCAGCCGCAGCTGGCCCGCCTCAAGACGCTGGACGCCAACATCAAGCTGGCCAAGGCCAGCGGTACCAAACGCAACGACGACTGATCACCTGTGAATGACGCCTCGGCGCTTTACCTCGGCCTGATTTCAGGCACCAGCGCCGACGGCATCGATGCCGCCCTGGTGCGCTTCGAGCATGACCGGCCACAGCTGGTCGACGCCCTTACCCACCCCTGGCCCGACGCCTTGCGCGCACGCATCCTCGCCGTGGCGCAGGATGAAGAGCGCCTGGACCTCGACGCCTACGGGCGCCTGGACGTGGCGATCGGGCAGTGCTTTGCCGACGCGGCGCAGGCCTTGCTCACGCGCAACGAGGGGCGACGCGCTTCCGTGCGGGCGATCGGCTCGCACGGCCAGACGCTGCGGCATCGCCCGACCGGCGAGCAACCCTTCACCCTGCAGGTGGGCGACCCTTCGGTGATCGCCGAGCGCTGCGGCATCGACGTGGTGGCCGATTTCCGCCGTGCCGACGTGGCCGCCGGCGGACAGGGCGCGCCGCTGTTGCCTGCCGTGCACGCCATGCTGCTGGGCCGACCGGGTCACACCCGGGTGGTGCTCAACCTGGGCGGCATCGCCAACATCACCGTGCTGGGTGCTGATGGCCGGGTGTTCGGCTTCGATACCGGCCCCGCCAATGGACTGATGGATGCGTGGCACCTGCGCCATCGCGGCAGCGCTTTCGACGCCGATGGCGCCTTTGCCGCCTCGGGCCAGGTGGATCCGGCCCTGCTGGAGGCCATGCTGGCCGATCCGTATTTCGCGCTGCCACCGCCCAAGAGCACGGGCCGCGAGCACTTCCACCTGGCCTGGCTGGAATCGCATCTGCGCATCGCATCGCTGGCGCCCTCCGATGTGCAGGCCACCCTGCTCGAACTGTCGGCGCGCAGCGTGGCCGAGGCCATCGTGCGCCATGCCGCGGACACCGTGGACGTGCTGGCCTGTGGCGGCGGCGTGCACAACGGCCTGCTGATGCGACGCCTCGGCGAGCTGCTGGCGCCGCGCGCGGTGATCAGCACCGCGAGCCAAGGCGTAGACCCGGATTACCTGGAAGCCTCGGCATTTGCCTGGCTGGCCCGCCAACGGCTGCTCGGGCTGCCGGGCAACCTGCCGGCGGTCACCGGTGCGCGCGGGCCGCGCGTACTCGGCGCGGTCTACCCCGCACCCTATCGCTGATCAGCTCTGGTCGTCGCCCAGTACGCGGGGGCGAACCTTGGCCAGATCGGACGACGGCGCGCGGGAAAGCGCCTGCACGGCTTCCTGGAAAGCGGCTTTTTCCTTGGCGTCCCACTGGCCACCCAGGGTGGTCAGGTCGCCCGGATCGAGCATGGTCTCGGCAAACAGGTTGGGCGAGGCCATGCCCAGCCCATGCCGCAGTGCATGCAGCACCACGTCATTGATCGACCACTGCCGCTCCTTGGCCAGCGCCTTGATGCGCTCGGCCATGAGACTGTCGATATGGCGTATGACGAGGTCCGGCACGGACGCTCCCTCCCACAATCATAAGCCCCCTGTAAGAACCATCTTGGCACAGCGCCGAGGCCGGAAGTATCGACCTCTTGGCTGATTCTCACGCAGGGCTCACCCTGCCGGGGTGCCTTGGTCCTCCGGGCGATCCCGGCCGAAACGCGGCCACAGCGCGGCGAACAGCAGCATCGCGGGGATCATCGAGACGACGGTGATGGCGAAGTAGCCGCCGTAGCCCATCACGGCGACCAGGCCACCGGCGAAGAAACCCAGCACCTTGCCCGGCATGTTCACCAGCGAGCTGAGCAGCGCGTATTGGGTGGCCGTGTGCTGGCGGTTCACCAGCAGGGAGAGGAAGGCCACGGTCGGCGGGCCCAGCAGGCCTTCGGCGAAGTTCTGGCCGGAGATCGCCAACGTCAGCAGGGCCAGATTCCCGTGGTTGCCGAGCAGCAGCAGGTACAGCAGGTTGCTGCAGCCTTCGAGCACGATGCACACGCCCAGGGTGCGCCACGCGCCCCAGCGCGCCACCGCCGCGCCGCCGACGAAGGCGCCCGCGATGCCGACCCAGACACCGTAGATCTTGGTGACCGCGCCGATCTCGGTCTTGCTGAAGCCCATGTCGCGCATGAACGGGTTGAAGATGGTGCCGATGGACTGTTCCGGCAGCTTGAACAGCAGGATGAACAGCAAAGTAAGCCCGGCGAGGGCCCAGCCGTAGCGGCGGAAGAAGTCGGTGAACGGGTCGATCACGCTCTCGCGCATCGCCATGCGCCAGCTCGGCGGCGTGGAGCGCACGATGTCGGGTTCTCGCATGACGAACGTGGTGACGATCGGCACCACCATCGCCACCGCCATCAGCAGGTAGATCCAGGTCCAGGCGACGTGATCGGCCAGGATCAACGCGACCGCGCCAGCCAGCAGCAGGCCCAGGCGATAACCGAGTGCGTAGGTCGCCACCAGCGCGCCCTGCGCGGAGGGCGGCGCGATCTCGATGCGGTAAGCGTCGATCGCGATGTCCTGGGTCGCGCCCATGAACGCGACCAGCAAGGTCGCGAACACGAAGGGCTGCAGCTGGCGTGGGGTGAGCAGCGCCATCAGCACCAGTCCGCAGATCACGCCGAATTGGGCGAACAACAGCCAGCCGCGACGCTGCCCCAGTCGCTTGAACAACGGCAGGCGCCAATGGTCGAGCAAGGGTGCCCACAGGAACTTCAGCGCGTAGCTCATGCCGGCGCTGGCGATCATGGTGACATCCTTCAGCGCGATGCCGTCCTCCTTCAGCCACAGCGAGAGCGTGACTGACACCAGCAGGAACGGCAGCCCGGAGGAAAACCCGAGCAGGCACATGGTCCACGCCGCCGGCTCGGTGAACGCACGCCAGACCGACGGCTTGCGCACTGCCGGTACGCCCGCCTCAGTCGGCATAGTCGACCGTGTACGGCGCGTGGTCGGAGAAGCGCTCGTCGCGGTAGACCGAACAACGCTTGAGGCGATCGCGCAGGCCCGGGGTCACGATCTGGTAGTCGATGCGCCAACCCACGTCGTTGGCCCGCGCGTTGCCGCGGTTGGACCACCACGTGTAGTCCTGGCCCTTGGGGTGCAGCGTGCGATAGCTGTCCACCCAGCCGTGCTTGTCGACCAGGTCGTTGAGCCAGGCGCGCTCCTCCGGCAGGCAACCGGAGTTCTTCTGGTTGGAGCGCCAGTTCTTGATGTCCAGCTCGCTGCGCACGATGTTCCAGTCACCGCACAGCACGTAGTCGCGGCCGCTCTTCATCCATTCGGCGAAGATCGGCGCGATCCAGTCCATCACCTTGAACTTGAACTGCTGGCGCTCTTCGCCGGAGGAACCCGAGGGCACGTACAGCGAAACCACGCTGAGCTTGCCGAAGCGGGCCTCGATGTAGCGGCCCTCGTTGTCGAACGCATCCCAGCCCAGGTCGGTCAGCACTTCGTCGGGCTCGCGCTTGGCGTAGATCGCCACGCCGCTGTAGCCCTTCTTGCTGCTGGCGTCCCGGTAAAAGCAGTGCGCGCCATCCGGGCGGAACATCGGATCGGTGAGCTGGTCCTCCTGCGCCTTGGTTTCCTGCAGGCAGACCACGTCGGCCTTCTGGTGACGCAGCCATTCGAACACGCCCTTGGTGGCGGCCGAACGGATACCGTTGGCGTTGAGGCTGATGATGCGCATGAGGAGCGTGCCCTGGCTTCCGATGGATGCGCCATCATAGCAACCATGGCTGAGACCCCCGATATCCGCGTTGCACCCGTAGAGGCGTCTTTCAGGGATGCCTTGCTGGCCTTGAGCGTGCACGACGAGCAGTACGCCTTCGTTGGCCGCATCGCCGTATCACTGGTGGATGCGGAAAGCTGCGCGGGCAGCGAACCCATGGCCATCCTCTGCGATGGCGAGCCGATGGGCTTCTATCGCATAGAGCGGCACGCCAACACCCTTGCCGAGGTCGAGTTCGCTCGCCCCACGCTGGGCCTGCGCTCGTTCTTCATCGACACGCGATGGCAAGGCCGTGGCCTGGGCACGCGTGCGCTGGAGGCCGCCATGCACGACATGGCGCATCGCTACCCATGGGCGAAGGACGTGGCGCTTACGGTGAACCTGCGCAATGCGCCGGGCCTCGCGCTCTATCGGCGCGCGGGCTTCCAGGAGACCGGGGGGCTGTACCATGGCGGGCGTTCCGGGCCACAGTACCTCATGCTGCGCGCCCTCCCCCGCTCGAATCCGACCTAGAGAAAGCAGCCGTGCACGACTACCAGCGCGATTTCATCGAACTCACCCTGCAGCGCGGCGTGCTGCGTTTTGGCGACTTCACGCTCAAGTCCGGGCGACAGAGCCCGTACTTCTTCAACATGGGCCGCATCGACTCCGGCGCCGCGCTGGCCCAGCTGGGCCGCGCCTATGCCGCCGCCGTGGTCAACTCCGGCATCGAGGTCGACATGCTGTTCGGCCCGGCCTACAAGGGCATTGCCCTTGCCGCGGCCACCGCCATCGCGCTCGCCGACCAGCATGGCCGCGATCTTCCGTGGGCCTATAACCGCAAGGAAGCCAAGGATCACGGCGAAGGCGGCGTGCTGGTGGGCGCACCGCTGAAGGGGCGCGTGTTGATCGTGGACGACGTGATGACTGCCGGCACCGCGGTGCGCGAGTCGCTCGCGCTGATCCGCGCACAGGGCGCCACCCCCGCCGGCGTGCTGATCGCGCTCGATCGCCAGGAGCGTGGCCAGGGCGACCTGTCTGCCGCGCAGGAAGTCACGGCGGAGTTCGGCATTCCAGTGATCGCGATCACCAGCCTGGGCGACGTGCTGTCCTATGCCGGCGAACGGCCCGAACTGGCCGCCGAGCACGCGCGGCTGCTCGCGTACCGCCAGCAATACGGCGTAAATACCTGATCCGGCAGCGTTAGCCAAACCCATCACAGTGCGTGCCGATGACCTCGTGGCGAGATCGCGGTTGTCATCGGCTCGACGGCTATACTCCGCCGACAAGGGGGAAGTCATGCGTAAAACAGTTTTCGTCATCGCGATGCTCGCGCTGACCGCCGGTGCACACGCGCAGGCACAGAAGGCCAGCAGCTACCGGTATCGATGGAAGGATGCCACCGGCCTGCCGCACTACAGCGACAGCCTGACCAGCGATGCACTGAAGTACGGCTACGACCTGGTCAACGACCGCGGCCTGGTGGTGCAGCACGTGGACCGCCAGCTCAGCCCGGAGGAGCGCGCTGCCGCGCAAAAGGTGGCCGACCAGCAGGCAGCGGAGGCGCACGCCGCACAGGAACGCGCGCGCAACGACGCGCAGATGTTGGCGGCCTACCCCACCGAGGATGCCTACAAGACCATCCAGCAGCAGAACCTCGACACCATCGACCAGCAGATCAACACCACCCGCATCAACCTGAAGAGCCAGGAAAAGGCGTTGACCGACCTGCTGACCCGCGCCGGTGACCTCGAGCGCGCCAAGCAGCCGGTACCCAAGCCGCTCAACGACAGCATCGCCAAGCAGCGCAACGTAGTGGCCCGCCAGCGCGACGTGCTGGACCACCAGCAGAGCGAACGCGACGCGGCCGTGCAGAAGAACGCCCAGGACCTGGCCCACTATCGCGAGCTGAAGGCTGCGCAAGCCAAACAACAGCCGGGCCAGTGAGGCCGTGGCCCCGGCTGCCGCCGGGGCCGGCCATGATCAGAACGGCAGCTTCAGCGAAGCATCCACCGCCAGCAGCTGCTGGCGGAACACTTGCTCGATGCGCTTGAGCGCGGTCTCGTTGTCCGCGTCGAAACGCAGCACCAGCGTCGGCGTGGTGTTGGACGCGCGCACCAGGCCCCATCCATCCGACCAGTCGGCACGCACGCCGTCGATGGTGGTGAGCGTGGCATCGCCGAAGCTGGCCTTCTCGCGGAACTTCTCCATGAAGCGGTAGTGCGCGCCCTCGGCCATCGCCACTTTCAGCTCGGGCGTGGAAACGCCCTTCGGGCAGGTGGCGAAGATTTCGTCGGGCGTACGCTCTTCCAGGTCGCCGGCCAGGATTTCCATCAGGCGCGCCGCGGCATAGATGCCATCGTCAAAGCCGTACCAGCGCTCCTGGAAGAAGAAGTGGCCGCTCATCTCACCGGCCAGTTCCGCACCGGTTTCGCGCATGCGCGCCTTGATCAGCGAATGGCCGGTGCGCCACATCTGCGGACTGCCGCCAGCGTCAAGGATGGTGCCCTTCAGGTGGCCGGTGCACTTCACGTCATAGATGATGGTGGCGCCCGGCTGGCGCGACAGCACGTCGCGGGCAAACAGCATCAGCACGCGATCGGGGTAAATGATCTCGCCGTCCCGCGTCACCACGCCGAGCCGGTCGCCATCGCCGTCGAAGGCCAGGCCAAGGTCGGCACCGGTCTGCTTCACGGCGAAGATCAGGTCTTCCAGGTTGTGCGGGTCCGACGGGTCGGGATGGTGGTTGGGGAACGTGCCATCCACCTCGCAATACAGCGGAATCACCTCGCAACCGATGCCCTCCAGCACCTGTGGCGCCACCTCGCCCGGGATGCCATTGCCGCAATCGACCACCACCTTGAGACGCCGCTCGGCCTGCACATCGGACGTGATGCGATCGATGTAGTCGGGCACCACGTCCAGATGACGCAAGTTGCCCTTGCCGTCGCGCTCCAGGCGACCCGAGACGATGCGCTGGTACAGGTCCTGGATGGCGCCTTCGGCCAGCGTCTCGCCCCCCACCACGATCTTGAAGCCGTTGTACTCCGGGGGATTGTGGCTGCCGGTGACCGACACGCCACAACCCGTGTTGAAGCGATAGGCCGCGTAATAGAGCACGGGAGTGGGCACGGCGCCGATGTCGATCACGTCGATGCCGGCCTCACGCAGGCCATCGGACAGCGCGCCCGCAAGCTCGGGACCGGACAGGCGGCCATCGCGGCCCACCACGATCTCGGGCAGGCCACGTTCACGCATCAGCGAACCGATCGCCTGGCCGAGCAGGCGGGCCACGTCCTTGGTCAACGAGCTGCCCACCACGCCGCGCACGTCGTAGGCACGGAACATGGAGGGATCGACGCTGACTGGCTTTGGCGCAGCTGGCGCGGGCGCCGCAGCCGGTGCGGCCAGGCGCGGCGGCGCAGTGGCCTTCGGCGTCGCCGGTGGCTCATCGAGCAGGTCGGAAAGCATCTCGCCGTCGTCCCTGGTGGCACGAGCGCTACGTGGATGCATGCGCAACCAGAACAGGTACAGGCCCGCACCGAGGGAGATCACCCCCAGCAGCGCCGCCAGCGGCCACACGCGGGGCAGCACGATGAAGGCTTCCGGCAAGGCCGCGCCCACGCTGAGCGTGGTGCCATCAATGGGCTGGCCGGCGCCGGCTTCGCTCACGGCCGAACGTGGACCGATCGCGAGCAGGCGAAGGTCACCACGGTCGTCCCCCTGGCGCAGTTCCAGGCGGCCGCCTTCGGGAGAGGCCGCCTCGAAGCTTTGTTCCACCGGCCCAAACGGCAAGGCGGTCCACACCCAGGCCAGCGGATGGGTCGCCGGCCCGACCGGCGTCACCACGCCCAACACGCGTCCGCCTGCGGCAGGTACGGTCTGTGCCAGTGGCTTGCCGTCGGCGGTCTGGGCCGCCAGCAGCTGCGCCGCCTTGCCGTAGCCGAAGCTGCGGTAGTTGGCGTGGATGACTTCGTCGAGACCGCCACTGTAGACGTCCACCGCCTGCGCGGATGGAATGCGTTGACGCAGCAACGCGGCCGCCTGTGCCGGATCGGCGGCGAACGTGGCTGGATCCAGCCCGGCCACCGCCTTGTCCACCGACTCACGCTGGGTGGCGATTTCGACGGCAAGCGTCTTGGCCACCTTGCGTTGTGCCGCGTGCACGCGTTCCACCACGCTGCCTTCGTCGGCGATCACCCAGCTCTGCCACAGGCAGAACAGGCCCACGAGCACCAGCAAGGTGCCCGCCGCCAGCGGCAACAGGCGCCGCCAGTCCATCGTTGCCATGGACGATCGTCCGCCCAAGCTGATCTTCGCCATGCCCTGTCCCCAAGCAGGTTGTCAGGCCACGCGCGGACACGGGCAAGCCGGTGCCCGTGCGGCGAGCCTAGTTGACCCCGGTCGAACCGAACCCGCCCTCGCCCCTCTGCGACGGCGCGAACTCCTGTACCACTTTCAGTCGCGCCTGCGCTACCGGCACCAGCAGCAGCTGGGCGATGCGATCGCCCACGCCAATGGTGTACGGCTGCGCGCCGCGGTTCCAGCACGAAATCATCAGCGGGCCCTGGTAGTCCGCGTCGATCACGCCGACCAGGTTGCCCATCACCAGGCCATGCTTATGGCCAAGGCCCGAACGCGGCACGATCAGTGCGCACCAGCCCGGGTCGCCAATATGGATGGCCATGCCGCTGGGCACCAGCGCGCTTTCGCCCGGCTGCAGGGTCAGCGGCGCCTCGATGGCAGCGCGCAGGTCCATGCCGGCGCTGCCGGCGGTAGCCGGCTGCGGCAGCTCGATGGTGTCTCCCAGGCGCGGGTCGAGGATCTTCAGTTCGACATCGATCATCCGCGCACCGCCCGATACCGCTCGGCGACCTGCGCGACCAGCTGATGGGCCAGCTCCGTCTTGGACGCGCGCGCGAGCTCGGCGGCGCCATCGGGCCAGTAAAGAGTAAGAGCGTTGTCGGCGGCCTCGAAACCGAGGCCACCACCCACCTGGTTGGCGGCAATCATGTCCAATCCCTTGCGCTTGAGTTTGTCTCGCGCATAACGCTCTACATCATGCGTTTCTGCGGCGAATCCGACCAAGAAGGGGCGCACGGTTTGCGCAGCCAGCGTGGCCAGGATGTCGGGGTTTTCTGCGAGGCGCAGCTCCAGCGGTGCGCCATCGTGTTTCTTGAGCTTGTGGTCGGCCACCTCGGAGGGGCGGTAGTCGCCCACCGCCGCCGCGGCGATATAGATGTCGGCCCCGGCGGTGGCGTCGACCACCGCGTCGCGCATCTGCGCCGCGCTGCGCACATCCACGCGGCGGCGGATGCCCGGCGGCGTGGGCAGGCTCACCGGACCGGCCACCAGCGTGACCTCGGCGCCGGCCTGCGCGGCCGCCTCGGCCACGGCGAAGCCCATGCGCCCCGAACTGCGGTTGCCGATGAAGCGCACCGGGTCGATGTCCTCGTAGGTCGGCCCGGCACTGATCACCACCTTCAGGCCGCGCAGCAACGGCTGGCCGAACGAGGCGACGATGGCCTCGCGCAGTTCCATGGGCTCGAGCATGCGGCCCGAACCGATGTCACCGCAGGCCTGGTCGCCCGAGGCCGGACCCAGCAAGTGCACGCCGCGCTGGCGCAGCGTGTCGATGTTGGCCTGCACCGCCGGGTGCGCCCACATCTGCTGGTTCATGGCCGGCGCCACGTAGACCGGCGCCGCGCTGGCCAGGCACACCGTGGTGAGCAGGTCGTTGGCAAAGCCATGGGCCAGGCGGGCGATCAGGTCGGCGCTGGCCGGGGCGATCAGGATGCGCTCGGCCCAACGGGCCAGCTCGATATGCCCCATGGCCGCTTCGGCTTCCGCATCCCACAGGCTCATGCGCACCGGCTGGCCGGACAGGGCCTGGAACGTGGTGGCGCTGACGAAATGGGTGGCGCCCTCGGTCATCACCACGCGCACCTCGGCACTGAGGTCGCGCAGGCGGCGGACCAGCTCGCAGGACTTGTAGGCGGCGATGCCGCCGGACACGCCCAGCAGGATGCGGCGTTGGGCAAGACTCATGGTGTGGGCCTGACAAACCGTTTGGCGGCGTAGCTTACCGGAATCGTCAGGTTGACTCGGTAAAGCGGGAAGGTCGCGCAAGCGGCTGACCCTCTCCCCAACCCCTCTCCCGAGGGGAGAGGGGTCATGGTCTTCACCGCGTCACGCCAGCACGCGGGGACGGAGGATGTCCTCCAGCCCGATGCGTCGCAACAGTTCCGCCCGCACGCGATCGGCCACGCCGTTGACGATCTCCGCGCCATCCTGCGAGGGATCGACATGCACGCGGAACGGACGCTTGCCGAACGGCGTATCGACGACGGTCACGATGGCGGCGGCGACGGCTTGAGGATCGGCATCGTCCGGTTCCAGGGCAGCCAGCCCCTTGAAGGCCACCTCGCCGAAGTCCGCCGTCGGGCCCTCGGCGTAGGCCTTTGCCACTGCCTCGTCGGCCGGCGCGCCGGCATGGGCAAAATGATTGGTGCCCTGGGTGAAGGCGCCGGGCACGATGATCGAGCTCTCGATGCCCCAGCGCGCCAGCTCGCCGGCATAGCTCACCGCCAGGGCATCCATGCCGGCCTTGGCCGCGAAATACGGCGACAGGTAGGGCGGCGTACCGCCACGCGTGCTGCTGGAAGACACCCACACCAGCAGTCCCCTGCCCTGCTTGCGCAGCTGCGGCAGCGCGGCGCGATTCACGCGCTGGGTGCTGAGCACGTTGACGTCGTAGAGCGCGGCGAACTGATCGGGGGTGAAGGCTTCGGCCGGTCCGTAGGACATGTGCCCCGCGTTGTGCACAACCACGTCGAGGTGGCCCTGCTCGGCGATGATCCGCGCGATGGCGGCGTCGACCGAGGCTTGCGACGCCACGTCCATCTCGATGGCGTGCAGCTCCACACCGTGGTCGTTGGCGTACTGCTGCATCTCGACGACGCGGGGCGCGTTGCGTCCAGCCGTTTCGCGCATGCCCGCGTAGACCGTGTGGCCCGCCTGGGCCAGCGCGTGCGCCGTCATCAGGCCGAAGCCGCTGGATGCACCAGTAATCACGATGATGTGTTTCATGGGGAATCTCCGGGAAAGGCGCGGCCGCCGAGGGCGGCGCGCGGGAACGGGAAAGGAACGGGGCGATTCAGACCATGCCGCCGTTGGCGCGCAGCACCTGGCCGTTCACCCAGCCACCGTCCGGACCGGCAAGGAATGACACGACGTTGGCGATGTCACCGGGTTGGCCGAGCCGTTCGAGCGGCGCCATCTTCGCCATGTGGTCGATCAGCTCGGGCGTCTTGCCCTTGAGGAACAGCTCGGTGGCGGTCGGGCCGGGCGCCACGGCATTGACCGTGATCGAACGGCCGCGCAGTTCCTTCGCCATGATGTGGGTCATCGCTTCCACGCCCGCCTTGGTGGCCGCGTAGATACCGTAGGTGGGCAGCAACGTGCCGACGATGCTGGTGGAGAAATTGATGATGCGGCCTCCGGAGCGCAGGCGGCGGCCCGCCTCGCGCAACGTATTGAAGGTGCCCTTGAGATTGATGGCGATGGTGCGGTCGAACAGCTCGTCGTCCGCATCGGCCAGTGGCGAGAGCTGCAGGATGCCGGCGTTGTTGACCAGCACGTCGACACCACCGAAAGCCGTTTCCGCCGCGTCGAACATGCGGCGCACCGCGGCCGGATCGGCCACATCGGCCTGGGCGGTCAGCGCGCGGCCGCCGGCCGCCTCGATCTTGCGCGCCAGCGCCTCGGCAGAGGCCGCATCACCGGCGTAGTTGATGACCACGGTAAAACCATCGCGGGCGAGACGTTCGGCTACGGCGGCACCGATGCCGCGGGACGCACCGGTGACCAGGGCAACGTTGGAAACTTGGGCAGACATGGGAGGCATCCTCAGGTTGAACCGGCCCATTGCCGGTGTGGCGAAAGGATGGTCTTTTGCTCCCGACGGATAATCTGCTGAAATCCGCCAACATCATTCGGATAACGGGAACAATGTCATGGACAAGTTCGATGCCATGCGCCTGTTTACCCGCATCGTGGAGCGGCGCAGCTTCACCCTGGCCGCCCAGGACCTGGAACTGCCCCGCTCCACCGTGACCGAAGTGGTGAAGCGGCTGGAGTCGCGACTGGGCGTGCGCCTGCTGGAGCGCACCACCCGCCAGGTCCGTCCCACCCTCGATGGCGAGGCCTACTACCAACGCTGCCTGGCCATCCTCGCCGAGGTCGAGGAGGCCGAGGCCGCGTTCTCCGGCGCCCGGCCCGGCGGCCTGTTGCGGGTGGACGTGCATGGCACGCTGGCGCGCCATTTCATGCTGCCTGGCCTGCCGGGGTTCCTCGAACGCTACCCTCGCATCCAGCTGCGCATCGGCGAAGGCGACCGCTTCGTCGATCTGGTCCGCGAGGGCGTCGACTGCGTGCTGCGGGTCGGCCGGCCCACCGACAGCAGCATGATCGGCCGCCAGATCGCGCTGCTGGAGGAAGGCACTTACGCCAGCCCCGGCTATCTGGAGCGCCACGGCTCGCCGGCCTCGCCAGATGCGCTGGAGGCCCATGCCATGGTCGGCTTCGTCTCGTCCGCATCCGGAGCGGTGATCCCGCTGGAATTCCAGATGGGCGGCACGCTCAGGCAGGTCACGCTGCCTCACGCGGTGAGCGTGGCGGGCGCCGAGATGTACGTCTCCCTCGCACGGCAAGGACTGGGGCTCATCCAGGTGCCGCGCTATCGGGTGCAGGACGACCTCGCCGGCGGTCGGCTGGTCGAAGTGCTGGTCGACCACCCTCCGTTGCCGTCGCCGGTGTACGTGCTCTACCCGCAGAACCGCCAGCTTTCGCCGCGCGTGCGGGTATTCATCGACTGGATCGCATCGGAATTCGCCACGCGACTTCCCGCCCAACCCTGAGCGGGTCGCCGCCCACCCGCCTCTAGCCTATGGGCCGACGGCATTTGCCGTAATCATCCGATGGGCAGCGACCCATCGCGCCGTCAGCCTGTGACGCATGAGCATTCGCGAATGGCCGGAACGGGAACGTCCCCGGGAAAAACTGCTGGCACGCGGCTGCGGCGCGCTGTCGGACGCCGAACTGATCGCCGTGCTGTTGGGTAGCGGCTTGCCGGGCAAGGACGCCATCGCCCTGGGCCGTGACTTGCTCGCCACCGGCGGCCGCCTGGGTACGTTGCTGGGCGACCCCCACGGCGCCGCACTACGCCTGCGCGGCATCGGACCGGCCAAGCGCGCCCGCCTGATGGCCGCCTTGGAACTCGCCCGCCGCTCCCTCGCTGAACAACTGGCGGATCGCCCCTTGCTGGGCAACCCGCGCGACAGCGGCGATTACCTCAGCGCCCAGCTGCGCCACCTGCCCTACGAGGTCTTTGGTTGCCTGTTCCTGGACAACCGCCACCGCGTGCTGGCCTTCGAGGAGCTGTTCCGCGGCACCATCGACGGCGCCAGCGTTCATCCACGCGAAGTGGTGCGGGCCTGTCTCCGGCATAACGCTTCCGCTGTCATCCTCGCCCACAACCACCCCTCGGGCGTGGCCGAGCCCAGCCAGGCCGACCGCGCCATTACCCGCGAACTGCGCGAGGCGCTGCAACTGGGGGGGGTAAGGGTGCTGGACCACCTGGTGATCGGCTGCGGCGCGCCGGTGTCGATGGCGGCACTGGGCATGCTGGGAAGGCGACGGACCCCGAAAAAAACAACGGCGCGGGGGGAGATCCGCGCCGTTTGGCCGTTTTTGTGGGGAGAGAGGAGATGGACGGCGGTCTCCCCGCCTCCGTCGGCGGGGAGGTGCCGGGGAGACGGGGCGCAGTGTGGCGGTGCCGCATGACAGGGGCATGACGTGGCGAGGTCATTACCGATAGGAATCGCCCCGCCGCGCCGATCCACGACTTATGCACATTCGGCCTGAGACGCCACTTTCCGTCGACTTGCTGCCCACACCCTCAAGTATGATTTTCAATGCATTGATTTACATTGATATTTTTCATGACACAACGATTTCCGCCGGGAAAACCATACGACAGCCGCCAGGGACCTCGTTATTCCCCACAGACTTATCCACAGACTTCTCCCCCGCAGCGCAGCAGCGTCGCCAAGCCGCGCCGCATCCGGCTTGCACGGCCCCGGTCTGATAGGATTGCGGGTTCCATCGTCGCCCGACCAACGCCGTGAAAGAACAGCTGCGTGAACTGCTGCTGCAGGCCATTCGTACCCTGCAGAACGACTCCATCCTGCCTGCCGACCTCGAAGTGCCGAACTTCGTGATCGAGCGCGCCCGCAACCGCGACCACGGCGACTTCGCCGCCAACACGGCCATGCTGCTGGCCAAGCCGGCCCGCGCCAAGCCGCGCGAACTGGCCGAGAAGCTGGTGGCTGCGCTGCCCGCCAATACGCTGGTGGGCAAGGTGGACATCGCCGGTCCCGGCTTCATCAACTTCTTCCTGGCGCCGGGCGCGTACCACGACGAAGTGCGCCGCATCATGGCCGAGGGCGATGCCTACGGTCGCGGCACCAGCGGCAAGGGCGTGACCGCCGGTGTGGAATTCGTCTCGGCCAACCCGACCGGCCCGCTGCACGTGGGCCACGGCCGCAACGCAGTGCTGGGCGACTGCCTGGCGCGCCTGCTCGACGCCGCCGGCTGGAAGATCAAGCGCGAGTTCTATTACAACGACGCCGGCGTGCAGATCCACAACCTGGCCATCTCGGTGCAGGCGCGCGCACGCGGCCTGGGCCCGGCGGACGCCGGCTGGCCGGAAGACGGCTACCGCGGCGACTACATCGCCGACGTGGCCCAGTCCTACCTCAATGGCGACAGCGTCGAGGTGGAAGGCCACGTGGTGACCGGCGCCAAGGACCCGGACGACCTGGACGCGATCCGCCACTTCGCCGTGGCCTACCTGCGCCGCGAGCAGGACCTGGACCTGAAGGCTTTCGGCGTCGGCTTCGACACCTATTTCCTGGAATCCTCGCTGTACACCGACGGCAAGGTGGAAGAGACCGTGCGCGAGCTGGTTGCCCACGGCCACACCTATGAAGAAGGCGGCGCACTGTGGCTGCGCACCACCGACTTCGGTGACGACAAGGACCGCGTGATGCGCAAGTCCGACGGCAGCTACACCTACTTCGTGCCGGACGTGGCCTACCACCTGTCCAAGTGGCAGCGCGGCTACGTGAACGCGGTGACCGTGCTCGGCTCGGACCACCACGGCTCGCTGGCCCGCGTGAAGGCCGGCCTGCAGGCGCTGGATACCGGCATCCCGAAGGGCTGGCCGAACTACGTGCTGTACCAGATGGTGACGGTGATGCGCGGCGGCGAGGAAGTGAAGCTGTCCAAGCGCGCCGGTAGCTATCTCACCCTGCGTGACCTGATCGAGGAAGCCGGCCGCGACGCGACCCGCTACTTCCTGATCGCCCGCAAGGCCGATTCGCAGCTGGTATTCGACATCGACCTGGCGCGCTCGCAGAGCAACGACAACCCGGTCTACTACATCCAGTACGCCCATGCCCGCGTGTGCAGCGTGCTGCGGCAGGCCGGCGAGAAAGGGTTCACCTTTGATCTGCACAATGGACTGGCGCAGCTGGCGCGCCTGGACAACGAACACGAGCAGATCCTGTTGACCGAGCTGTCCAAGTATCCCGAGCTGGTCGAGACCGCCGCAGCGAACCTGGAGCCGCACCTGGTCGCCACCTGGCTGCGCGAGCTGGCGAACGCCTTCCATACCTACTACAACTCGCATCAGTTCCTGGTAGACGATGCGAACCTGCGCGACGCCCGCCTGGCCTTGATCGTGGCGACGCGCCAGGTCCTGAAGAACGGTCTTGATTTGCTGGGCCTCAGCGCCCCGGAGAGCATGTAAATGGCAGCACGCAAGGGCAAGGGCCGGCAGGCCGTCCGCAACAACAGCGGTGGCATGCCGGGTTGGGGCTGGGCCGTCATCGGCATCCTGATCGGCGCCGTGCTGATGTTCGCCGCGCGCAGCCACCTGCCGATGGCCCCGCGCCCCAACGACGGCCCGCAGCCCAATGCGCAGGCCACCGCCCAGCGCGGCAGCGATGCCGGTGCCGCAGGCAACGAGTCGACCTCGGCCACCGACAGCAGCGCCGCGGCGCCGAAGAAGCCGCAGTACGACTTCTACTCGGTGCTGTCGGAAAAGGAAGTACGCATCCCCGATGCGGTGATCAGCGCGCAGGCCAAGGCCGAGCAGCAGCAGAAGCAGCAGGCGGCCCAGCAGGCCGCGCAGGCTGCAGCGCAGCAGCAGGCCCAGGTGGCGGCGCAGAAGCCGGCACCGGGCCCCGCCGCGGTGAGCGAGGCGATCACGCCTGCCCCCGAGTCGGCGGTGCATGCGCAGGCTCCGGCGACCCCGGCGGCCGCCAGCCCTGCCGGTGGCGGCTACCTGCTGCAGGTCGGTGCGTTCCCCAGCCCGGCCGATGCCGAAACGCTCAAGGCCAAGCTCGCCATGCAGGGTTTCGTGGCCAATGTGGCGCCGGTCAGCGTGAACGGCCAGACCTATAACCGCGTGCGCCTGGGTCCGTTCCACTCGGCCACCGAACTGGAATCGGCCAAGCAGCGCCTGGCGTCGGCGGGCATCAACGCGATTGCGCTGAAGGAAGGCAAGTAAGCCTGGCCGTACGGGTCGCAAAAAGGCCGCGCCATGCGCGGCCTTTTTTATGTCTCGCGAACGAACGCCCGATCCCCGCCGGAGCGCACCCCTGAATCGAGTTCAGGGCAGGCTCTGTGCGCGAAAACCCTGCGAAGCACAACGCCAAGGGGCGAAGGACGAGCAGCGAGGGCGTTGACTCCTTAACCCTTGCGCTTGAGACGGATCAGGCCCGAGATGTCGTCGTCGCCATAGCCCTGGCTCATCAGCTCGGCGTAGTCGGCCAGCGAGCGCTCGATGACGTTGCGGCTGGTGCCGGCACCTTCGGCAATGCGGCGCACGATGCCCAGGTCCTTGTGCAGCAAGCCCAGCTTGAAGCCCACGCTGAACTCGTTGCGCAGCATGGTCGCGCCACGCTTTTCCAGGAACCAGTTGCCGGCCGCGCCCGCGCCGAGCGTGGGAATCAGGCGTTCCGGGTCCAGCCCCAGTGCCTCGGCCAGCGCGAGGCCTTCGCACACGCCCTGCGCGATACCGGCGACCAGGATCTGATTCACCGCCTTGGTGGCCTGCCCTGCGCCGACATCACCCAGGTGCGTGATGCGCAGTGCATAGGCTTCCAGCACTGGACGCGCACGCTCGAGCACGGCGGCGTCGCCACCCACCATGACCGACAGCTTCCCGTTCTTCGCACCTTCGACGCCGCCCGACACCGGCGCGTCGAGGAAGCTGGCGCCCGCTGCCGCCAGCCTCGCCGCCGCCTGCTTGGCGGTATCCGGCGCGACGGTGGAGTGATCGATCACGATGGTACCGGCCTTGAGGTGCGGCACCAGCGCGTCGACCACGCCCAGCACGTCGGCATCGGCGGTGACGCACAAGGCGATCACATCGCACTGCGCGGCGATCTCGGCCAACGAAGGCGCGGACACGCCCAGTTCCTTCGCCACCGCGTCGGCATTGGCCTGGGTGCGGCTGGACACGGCGTGGAGCAGGCCGTGGGCTTTCAGATGGCCGGCCATCGGCGTGCCCATGGCGCCGAGTCCGATGAATGCTGCCTTGAGGCTCATGGTGTTTCCTGGTGGGTCAATCTTCGCAGTGTACGTCGTGGGTCACGAACGGGTGCTCCGCATCGGGCTTGGTGAACCACTGTGGCTCACGCAGCGTGCAGCGCATGTCGTCCATGCCGCTTTCCCAGTGCTGGTGCATGCTGTCGAGGCTGAACTCGTAGTCCTTGTAGTGCCCTTCGTACGGCTTGTTGCGGTAGATCAGGTGGAACAGGTTGACCAGCGCGCCGCTGGCGTAGATCTCCGCCTGGCGATAGGCCTTGCGGCTGCGTTGGTCTTCCGGCACCAGCGCCATCAGGTCGTGCAGCACGCGCTGCTGGCGCTGGCGCATGGCCATGTACTCGGTGATCAGGCGCGTGCGGCTGGAATACTGGATGTCCTTGGCACGCGAGGTGACCTCGGCCAGGTCACGCGGCACCTCGCCACGCGCGCTCCACAGGTCGACCTGGAAGACCAGGGCGTCACGGCTGCTGCTTTCGTACAGCACCTTGTACAGCGGCGTGTTGGAAACCATGCCGCCGTCCCAGTAGAACTCGCCGTCGATCTCGGTGGCGGGAAACCCGGGCGGCAGCGAGCCCGACGCCATGAAGTGCTCCACCCGCAGTTCGCCCTCGGTGTTGTCGAAGTAGGCGAAGTTGCCGGTGCGGATGTTCACCGCGCCCACCGATACGCGCATCGCGGTCTTGTGGTTGATGCGGTCGAAATCCACCAGCCGCTCCAGCGTCTGCCGCAACGGCGAGGTGTCGTACCAGCTGGCCGTGGTCGGCGACGCGCGCCACGGCCACAACGGAAACGGACGCGGCACGAAGAATCCGGGCTGGCCCTCGACCAGGGCACGCAGGGCGGCCCAGCCGCTCATGCCGTTCTGCCACGGCAGTTCCCACGCACCGGGGTCGAGCGGCACCGCTGGCCACATCGGCAACAGTGGGGGGCGGCAGATGGTTTGCCAGAATTCGCGCAGCCGCTCCACCCGATGCTTGGGTGGATTGCCGGCAATGATCGCGGCGTTGAGCGCGCCGATGGAGATGCCGGCCACCCAGTTGGGCCGGATGCCGACACCATCCAGTGCCTCGTACACGCCGGCCTGGTAAGCGCCCAACGCACCGCCGCCCTGGAGCACCAGGGCCACGGTACGGTAGTCGCGCTTCACCGCCGCAGCCAGCGTGTCGGCGGTGGGAAGATCGTGTGCGACCGCCATGACGCTTACTGCATGTACCAGCCGTGGCTGACCACGATCGACTGGCCGGTGAGCGCCGCCGACGGGAAGGCGGCGAGGTACAAGGCGGTCTGCGCGATATCCTCCACGGTGGTGAACACGCCGTCGACGGTGTCCTTGAGCATGACGTTCTTGATCACGTCGGCCTCGCTGATGCCCAGCTCCTTGGCCTGCTCGGGAATCTGCTTTTCCACCAGCGGCGTGCGCACGAAGCCCGGGCAGATCACGTGCGAACGCACGTTGTGGGCCGCACCTTCCTTCGCCAGCGTGCGTGCCAGGCCCAGCAGGCCGTGCTTGGCGGTGACATAGGCGGACTTGAGCTTGGACGCCTCGTGCGAGTGCACCGAACCCATGTAGATCACGATGCCGCCGCGGTCGCCCTTGTACATGTGCTTGAGCGCGGCCTTGGTGGTGAGGAAGCCGCCATCGAGATGGATGGCCAGCATCTTCTTCCAGTCGGCGAAGGCAAACTGCTCGATCGGGTTGATGATCTGCACGCCGGCATTGGAAATGAGGATGTCCAGGTGACCGAACTCGGCGACCACCTTGTCGGTGCCGGCGTTCACCGCATCTTCGTTGGTGACGTCCATGGCGATGCCGATGGCCTTGCCGCCCGCCGCGTTGATCTCGGCGGCCGTGGCGTCCGCCGCCTGCTGGTTGATGTCGGCAATGGCCACCGCCGCGCCGTTCTTCGCATACAACTCGGCAATCGCCTTGCCCAGGCCGCTGGCCGCGCCAGTGATGAGTGCCACCTTGCCGTCGAGACTTGCCATAACCACTCCTGTCGATGGGGAACGGGGAAAGCAGAAACGGAATCAGGTTGTGGACTGTGTTGCCTGTCCGTCCAGACGAAACAGACTGGCACAGCCATGTGGCGCGCATCCATGCGACGAATGGACAGCTTGAACGGCGCCCTTCCCTGCTCGTCATTCCTGCGAAGGCAGGAGTGCTTTACAACAGCGAAGCTGGTCATCCAGTGACTTCATGCGCCTGAAAGTCGCTGGATCCCTGCCTTCGCAGGGATGACGGATAGGAAGCGCCTCGCGTCCGAATCGCTCAGTGCGCACCCTCGGACAGATAGGTATAGCCAGTCAAACCTTCGTTCAACGTGACGAACAACTGCTCGGCCGCCTCGCCCTGCAAGCCCGCCGCGGCAATACGCTCGCGGTAGCTGCGACGCAGTGCCTCGAGGTCGTAACCGACGTAGTCGAGCATCAGGTCGGTGGTGTCGCCACGGCGCTTGTGCGCGAAAACATACGAATCGCCATCGACGCGCACGTTCACCGCATCGGTATCACCGAACAGGTTGTGGATGTCGCCCAGCGTTTCCTGGTACGCACCCACCATGAAGATGCCCAGACGATAGCTCTCGTCGTCCTTCAGCGCGTGCAGCGGCAGGCTCACGTCCACACCTTCGGCGTCGACGTAGTCGTCGATGCGTCCGTCCGAATCGCAGGTGAGGTCGACGATCACGCCGCGGCGGGTGGGTTCCTCGTCCAGGCGCGCGATCGGCGCGATCGGGAAGATCTGGTCGATCGCCCAGATGTCCGGCACCGACTCGAACACCGAGAAGTTGACGAAGTACTTGTCCACCAGCTTCTCGTCCAGCTCGTCCAAGGCCTGGCGATGCGAGCGCTCGGCGGGAAGCAGGCGGGTGCGCACCGCGTTGGCAATGGCGTAGTACATGTCGTCCAGGCGCGCGCGGTCCTCCAGGCTGAGCTGGCCCAGCGCGTACAGCGTCTGGCCTTCGGCGAGGTGGTGCTGGGCCTCGTGGAACAGCTCCAGCGCCGGACGCTGGTCGAGTTCGTCCCAGGTTTCGCGCAGGCGACGCAGCACGGCCGGCTCGTGTTCGTGGGCCGACGGGATGTTGCCCTCGGGCACCGGTTCCACCTCGGTAACGTTCACCACCATCACCGCGTGGTGCGCGGTCATCGCGCGGCCGGCCTCGGTGATGATGTGCGGCGCCGGCAGGTTGGCTTCGGCCACCGCTTCGGCCAGCGACTGCACGATGGTGGCCGCGTACTGTTCGATCGAATAGTTGATGGAGTTGTGGCTGCGCGAGCGCGAGCCTTCGTAGTCCACGCCCAGGCCACCGCCGACGTCGACGATGTCCAGCGGCACGCCCATGCGCTTGAGTTCCACGAAGTAACGCGTGGCCTCGCGCATGCCGTTGGCGATGTCGCGCACGTTGGAGATCTGCGAGCCCATGTGGAAGTGCTGCAGCTTCAGCGTGTGCTTGAGGCCGGCCTGCTCCAGGCGTTCCACCAGGGTCAGCACCTGGCTGGGCGAGAGGCCGAACTTGCCCTTGTCGCCGCCGGTGTTCTGCCACTTGCCCGCGCCGATGGAAGCCAGGCGCACGCGCACGCCAAGCAACGGCTCGACATGGAGCGCCTTGGCCTCGGTGAACACGTGGTCCAGCTCCGAGAGCTTCTCGATCACGATATGCACGCGCAGGCCGAGCTTGAGGCCGATCAGCGCCAGGCGGATGTACTCGCGGTCCTTGTAGCCGTTGCAGATCACGATGCTGCCCGGCCGCGCCATGGCCAGCACCGCCATCAGCTCGGGCTTGGAGCCGGCTTCGAGGCCGAAACCATGCTCGCCCGCGGCCACCAGCTCGCCGGCCACGCCGCGCTGCTGGTTGACCTTGATCGGATAGACGGCCGTATAGCCGCCTGCGTAGCTCCACTCGCCGATGGCCTTGGCGAAGGCGTCCTGCAGGCGCTTCAAACGATCGGCGAGGATGTCCGGAAAGCGCACCAGCAACGGCAGGCGCAGGCCTTCGGCGCGGGCGCGATCGACGATGACCGGCAGCGACAGGGCCGGGCCGTTGGCGCCCTTGGGGCGCATCACCATATGGCCGGCGTCGTTGACGTCGACGTAGCCGTCGCTCCAATGCGGAACGGCGTAGGTATGGCGGGCAGCGTCGATGTTCCAGTGCTTCGACATGGAGGGCTCCTTTTAAAGCGGGCGTGTTACACCCTGTACATGTCGTCGCAGCGGCGAGCCTTGACGAAAGCAAAGTCAGCCGGCCGGAAGCCTCGCACGCCGCGGGGCCGGGCTGACTCGGGCGGCCCGCAAGCGGCTTGGCGCGGCGGTCCGGACGGCTATTGTAACGGCCTCTTGTGACAATGTGCCCACGGCGGGGCCGCCCTGGACGGGACGGCGGCGCCGGTTCGGCTACAATTCGCGCTCTTTGCACCCATCTATATCGTCAGGAACGTCCCCATGTCGCAGCATCCCAGCTGGTTCACCGAAGCCCACCAGGCCTCCGGCTCCTCCATCGGTTATCGCGTCGAGAAGCTGCTGCACGCCGAGAAAACGCCGTTCCAGACCATCGAGATCTACCAGACCACCGATTGGGGCAACCTGATGGTGATCGACGGCTGCGTGATGCTGACCAGCCGCGACAACTTCCTGTACCACGAGATGATGACCCACCCGGCGCTGTTCACCCATGCGCGCGCCAAGCGCGTGGTGATCATCGGCGGCGGCGACTGTGGCACGCTGCGTGAAGTGCTCAAGCACGAGGAAGTGGAGCACGCCGTGCAGGTGGAGATCGACGAGCGCGTCACCCGCCTGGCCGAGCAGTACTTCCCCGAGCTGTGCGACTCCAACAACGACCCGCGCGCCGAGCTGCTGTTCATCGACGGCATCAAGTACATGGCCGAGGCCGAGCCGGAATCGCTGGACCTGATCATCGTCGACTCGACCGACCCGGTCGGCCCGGCCGAAGGCCTGTTCAACGCCGCCTTCTACGCCAGCTGCTACAAGGCCCTGCGCCACGGCGGCATCCTGGTGCAGCAGTCGGAGTCGCCGATTGCCCACCTGGAACTGATCAAGTCCATGCGCTCGGCCATGCGCACCGCCGGCTTCAGCGCGGTGAAGACCCTGCCGTTCCCGCAGCCGTGCTACCCCACCGGCTGGTGGAGCTGCACCATGGTGCGCAAGGGCGGCGACCTGACCGGTTTCCGCGAACGCGGCGCGCTGAGCAAGAACTTCCCCACCCGCTACTACAACGCCGACATCCACAAGGCGGCGCTGGCCCAGCCGGAATTCATGCGCGAAGCGCTGGGCGAGTAAGCGCTGGGTCGGGAGGCGGGTAACGGGGGCGCAAGGCCCCCGGCTCGCCGACAGGCCAAGAGGGGTTGGTCCCGGCGCCTGCGAGCGCCGCGGCCAGCCCCGTTTCGTTGGAGCCTGGGGCTGGCGCCGGGGCACTGGTGTTGGCGCCCCCCACATTCCATCCCCCACCCCCGGTTTCAGAACAACGTCTGGCGGGCCTTCGGCAGCAGCACCAGCACCAGCGTGGCGAACGGGCCAAAGAACACCGACAACAGGAACCACAACAGGCCGCTGCGGTTCTTGCCCTGGGCCAGCCCGGCGTTGATCAGCGCCAGTGTTCCCCAGCCCACGAACCAGGGCGCCGCGCGTCCGTCGGCCAACATCGAAATCTCATTCACTAGCGTTCTCCTGTGCTGCGCAGGATGTCGAGCCATCCCGGGGCGTCGCGAAGCGGCCATGCTAGCAAGCCAGGACGCGTTGTCCCGCTCGCCGCTTCCCGCGGATCAGGCGAGCTTAATGCGAGAGCAGTATGCTGACCGCTTCGTTTTTCACAAGGAATGACCCATGCGTGGACGGCACTTGCTGACGCTCGGATTGGTTCTTGCCGCACTTACCGCTCCGGTGGTTGCCGCCAACAAGCCCCCCGCCGCTCCCGTGGACAAGCAGGCCGCCGCCCGCCGGCAGGCCTTGCTGGCCTACCAGAAGGACCTGGTCAGCGTGATCGCCCCGCAGGCCGAGCCGATCCCCTTGCTGGGTGGCGCCCTGCTGGCCCGTCCGCTCAACAACCTGCCTGATTTCAATAGTTTCCATAGCCTGATCCACCGGGCCGCGGCAGCTCCCGGGGCCGGGCCGGAGGTGAGCTGGATCCAGCTCACCGACTGTGACGCCAAGGCGAGCGCCTGCCCGAACACCGACGCCATGAACCGGCTGCTGACCCAGGCCCCTGACAATGCCGCGGTATGGCTGCTCAAGCTCGGCCAGGACGACCGTGACGGCAAGGCCGACGCCATGCGCGAGGACCTGGCCAAGGCCGCCGGCGCCAAGATCTATGACGACTACACCGGCGCCAGCCTGAAGGCGCTGGCCACCACCGTGATCATGCTGCCGCCGCCACCCGCCACGGTGAACCCGCTGTCGGCCAACGGTGGCGCCGGCGTGCAGCTGATGATGGTGTTCGGCCTGGCCGAGACCCAGCCGCAACCGGCGCTGCAGGCCACCGCGCGCCTGTGCGAGGAAGGTGCCGGCGACGCCGCGCTGAAGGCCGACTGCCTCAAGTTGGGCAAGGTGCTGGAGTGGAGCTCCAGCCCGCTGTCGCGCTCGCTGGGCCTGCACCTGCGCGAAGTACTGGCCGACGACCCGGCCCAGCAGGAGGACGCCCGCCGCGCCCGCCGCAATCTGGTGTGGCAGGTGCAGAACTTCTCGGAGCTGTCGCAGCGTGCCCAGGGCGATGCCTCGCTGGCGCAGCACCTGCTGGTGCTGGCCCGCTCCGGCGGCACCCAGATGAGCCTGATGCTCACTGCGCTGCACGACTACCAGATCAGCGTCGACGCGCCAGACGACTGGCAGCCCGCCAAGGCCGGCTGAGCCGGCCGCTTGCCCCCCGGCCCCGGCCATCGTGTAGGCTGAGGCCCGGCTTGGACACTGGGGCGGCATCATGCTGACGGTACTGGTAGCAAGCAGCAAAGGCGGTTGTGGCAAGAGCACGCTGGTGACCCAGCTGGCTTCGCACTGGGCCCAGGATGGCAAGCACACGGCCATCGTCGATGCCGACCGCCAGCAGTCCGGCTACCGCTGGGCCAGCCGCCGCCCCGACACCGTACCCGGCGTGCTCGCCATTGAGGGCGGACGCAAATCCCTGGAAAAACTCCCCGAAGACACCCAGCGCGTACTGGTCGACACCCCGGCCGGTTCGCAGGAGCGCGACCTCGAGCCTTATCTGGAGAAGGCCGACGTGCTGCTGGTGCCGGTGCTGCCGTCAACCTTCGACCTCGATGCCACGTTCGACTTCCTGGACCACCTCAAGCAGATCGGGCGCATCAAGCGCGGCAAGCTTCCGGTGGGCCTGGTCGGCAACCGCCTCAAGCCCTGGACCAACGCCAGCCAGGACGCGATGGCGCAGCTGGCCGAGGGCGCGCCCTTTCCGCTGGTGGCACAACTGCGTGACAGCCAGGCCTATGTGCTGCTGACCGCACTCGGCAAGGGCATTTTTGACTACGCTTCGGAGAACGTCCGGAGCCACCAGGAGGACTGGAAGCACCTCCTGCGCTGGATCAAGCGCCAGCACTGAGCGCCCATTTCACGGCCTCAGCACGACCTTGGAGTTGGAGTAGAGCCATGCACGAACTCATCCTGTTGCGTCATGCGGAGGCCCAGCCGGCCACGTCGGGTAGCCACGACCAGAAGCGGCGCCTTAGCGGGCGCGGCGAGCAGGAGGCGAAGGCCGCCGGCAAATGGCTGGTTTCGCACGGCGTGAAGCCCGACCGGGTGCTGTGTTCCCCGTCCGAGCGCACGCGCAGCACCGCCGAGCTGGCGCTGGCCGCATTCAAGCACGCGCCCAGCCTGGAGTTTTCCGACGACATCTACGAAGCCACGCCGGGCGAGCTGCTGGCCCTGCTCGACCAGCATGGCGATGCCGGTACGGTCATGTTGGTCGGCCACAATCCAGGCATCGAACGACTGGTGGCGCTGCTGGTGGAAGGACGCTCGGACGAATTTCGCGGCATGCCGCCGGCCGGACTGGCCGTGCTGCACCTGGCCGGTGCCCTGGAGCCGGGCAACGCACGATTGGATGCCTTCTGGTCCCCATGATCTGGCAGATCGCCAGCTGCGTGGGTCTCCTGCTGCTGGCCATCCTGCCTGCGCGCGCCGCCGATTACCGCATTGACCCGGCGCGCTCGCATGCCGACTTCGGCGTGCGCCTGTTGTGGCTCAGCCAGATCGCCGGACGCTTCCAGGAAATCGACGGCGACGTCACCCTGAGCGCCCTGCACGATACTGCCGTGGTGGATGCGCATATCACCGTGGATAGCGTGCACATGGACTCGGACCGCATCCGCCGCTGGGTGCTGGCACCGGAGTTCTTCGACGTCTCGCACTATCCTTCGATCCACTTCGTGTCCGCACCCATCGCGCTGGCGATGCTGGAAAAGGGCGGCAGCCTGGATGGCACGCTGACCCTGCGGGGCATCACGCGGCCGGCGCATTTCCAACTGTTGCCGTCGCACTGCCCGCTGGAATCGCCGCAGCAATGCGTGATCGCCGTGCACGGCACCATCCAGCGCAGCGACTTCGGCATGAGCGGGCACCGGGCCGCCGTGTCCGACAAGGTGGAACTGGGCATGCTGATCAGCCTCGATTACGCCAAGCGCTGAGGCCACCCCGTATCATCGGCGGATGCGCCAGCGCGGGATCGCCCTTCTCCTTCTGCTCGTTGCGATCCTGGTCTCGTCGGGATGCAGCGTGTCGCCTTCACGCGTCCGGCGCGCCGACGCGGTGGTGGCCGCCGGTGCTTCGCACGAGCTGAGCTGCGCGCGCAGCGACCACTGCGCGATCGACTCGCCGCTGCTCGATGCGGCCAACCAGGCCATGGCCGATTCCACTGAGCAGGATCCGGTGCACGTGGTCACCCTGCTCAACGACAGCGAAGCGGCGATGGTGGCGCGCATCAACCTCATCCGCGCCGCGCAGCACAGCATCGACGTGCAGACCTACATCTGGGACCAGGACGACACCGGCCAGCTGGTACTGAGCGAACTGCTGAAGGCGGCACGACGCGGCGTGAAGGTGCGCATCCTCGCCGACCAGCTGTTCTCGTTCGGCGACCCGGTGCTGCTGGAGCGCCTGGCCACCGCGCACGAGAACCTCGAGGTACGCCTGTACAACCCCACCTTCCACGAGGCGCAGACTTCGGTGGTGGAGTTCAGCGCCAGCATCGTGTGCTGCTTCATGAAGTTCAACCAGCGCATGCACAACAAGCTGCTGCTGGTGGACGACACCATCGGCATCACCGGCGGCCGCAACTACCAGGACCGCTACTTCGACTGGGACAACGATTTCGACTACGTGGACCGCGACGTGATGGTCGGCGGTCCGGCGGCGCACGCCATGGCGTCCAGCTTCGAGACGTTCTGGAACCACAAGCGCTCGGTGCCGCTGACCCACCTGCGCGACGTCAATCGTCACCTGCTCGACGCCGACGTGCCGACGCCGCTGCCGGCACCGCACTACGCGCATCCGCAGCGCGTGGCCCGCGTGCTGGAGGAAGCCGAGGACAGCGACTGGCTGGACGACGCCCTGGTCAGCGAGACGCTGCGCACGGGCAAGGTCGATTTCTTCAGCGACCTGCCCGCCAAGACCGAGCAGCCTCAGGAACGCGACGCACGCGAGTTCACCGCCCACGTGATGCGCATGGTCGGCGCCGCCCAGCACGAGGTGGTGCTGCAGACGCCCTACCTGGTGCTCAGCAAGCGTGCCCAGTCCATCTTCGAGCGCCTGCACCAGGGCCAGACACCGCCGCGCATCATCGTTTCGACCAACTCGCTGGCCTCCACCGACGCGTTCGCGGTGTATGCGCTGTCGTACAAGCACCGCAAGCGCTACCTCAAGGACTACGGCTTCGAGATCTACGAGCTCAAGCCCCGCGCGGCCGACCCGGCCGAAGACAATGCCGAGGCGGCGCTCGACGAGGGACCGGTGCCGCCCAGCGCGGACGGCCACGAGGCGCGGCGACGCATCGGCACCGAGCGCGGGCTGCTGGGCAGCCGTGGCGAGGCCCGGCGCAACCGCCCGGCGCCGCTGACCACCCCAGGCCGGCGTTTTGGCCTGCATGCCAAGTCCATCGTGGTGGACGATGACTTCGCCATGGTCGGCTCGCACAACTTCGACCCACGCTCCGACCACTACAACACCGAGGCCGGCGTGATCGTCTACGATGCCCGCTTCGCCAACGAGCTGCGCGAAAGCATCCTGCGCGATACCCTGCCGGAGAACGCCTGGGTGGTGGCGCCCCGTCAGCAAAGCAGCCTGAGCCTGGCGATCGGCGACTTCTCGGCCAGCCTGCCGATCTTCGACCTGTGGCCCTACCGCTACGCCACCAGCTACGACCTCAAGGCCGGCTGTACCCCGATGCGCCCCAGCGATCCGGCGTTCTTCAGCTGCTACACGCCGGTAGGCGACTTCCCCGAAGTGGCGGTCTCGTCCAAGCTGATCTACACCCGCCTGATCACCGCCTTCGGCGCCGGCGTAAAAGGCATTCTGTAAGAGCGCACCCTGTGCGCGATCACACCGCCACCACCTCGCAGCGGGGCCGTCGCGCACAGGGTGCGCTCCTACGGAAAGGACGAGGGAAGCTCAGGGCGGACCGGCCACCGGCGCGGTGTCCGCCTCGAAGCGCATCAGCAGCTCGCCGGTCAACCCGGCGGGATGATCCGCCGGCACGGCGAAGCGCCAGTGCTGCACGGTGCGCAGGGCGCGCTGGTCCAGCGCCTCGTGGCCGCTGCCCTCGGCCACCTCGGCGCGGGTGACCCCACCGTTGCCATCGATCGCCAGGCGCAGGCGCACCTGCCCATCGACCAGGGGCTCGCGCTTCCACAGCGAGGCCGCCAGCGGTGGCATCTCCAGCGGGGTGAGCATGGGCAGACCCTGGGCGACAGCGCCAGGCTGTGCCGGCGGACCGGCACGTACGGCCGCCATCGGCTCATGGGACGGCCGGGGACGGCGCCGCAAGACGGCACGGATGCGATCCACATGGGCCGACGCCTGGCCGGCTGGGGGGCCGGCCCAGTGGCCGGTGAGGCCGCTCAGCCAGGCGGTACCGGCCACACCCACCGCCAGCGCCAACAGGCTCAAGCCGGTGGTGGTACGCAGGCGAAGCATGGGACTCGGGCGCGACGCGCAGGCGCCGCTTAGCGTTCCAGGATGGCGGTGACGCCCATGCCGCCCGCGGTGCAGATCGATATCAGGCCGCGGCCCGAGCCCTTCTCTTCGAGCAGCTTGGCCAGCGTGGCGACAACGCGCGCGCCGGTGGCCGCAAACGGGTGGCCGGCCGCGAGGCTGGAGCCATGCACGTTGAGCTTGGCCGGATCGATACTGCCCAGCGGCTGGTCCAGCCCCAGGCGGTGCTTGCAATAGTCCGCGCTTTCCCACGCCCGCAGGGTGCACAACACCTGGGCGGCGAACGCCTCGTGGATCTCGTAGAAATCGAAATCCTGCAGGCTCAGGCCATGGCGCGCCAGCATGCGTGGCACGGCCACGGTCGGGGCCATCAGCAGGCCCTCACCGTGCACGAAGTCCACCGCGGCCACTTCGGCGTCGCGGAACCAGGCTTGCACCTTGAGGCCGCGCTGGGCAGCCCATTCCTCGGTGCCGAGCAGCACTGCGGCGGCGCCATCGGACAGACCGGTGGAATTGCCGGCAGTCAGCGTGCCGTGGCCGGAAGTCTTGTCGAAGGCGGGCTTCAGCGAGCCGAGCTTCTCCATGGTGCTGTCCGGGCGCAGGAAGCCGTCGCGCTTGAGGCCACGGAACGGCACCACCAGGCCCTCGAAGAAGCCAGCTTCATAGGCAGCCGCCAGCTTGTGGTGGCTGTCCAGTGCGAGCTGGTCCTGGGCCTGGCGGCTGATATGCCACTCCTTGGCCATCTTTTCGCAGTGCTCGCCCATCGACATGCCGGTACGCGGCTCGGCCACGCCCGGGAAGGCCGGCTTGAGTTCCCGCAGCGAAAAGCCCTGGGTAGCAGCGCGCAGCTTGTCCTGCCAGGTCTTGGCGCGGTTGAGCGCCAGCAGGCGCTTGCGCAGACGCTCGCCCAGCACGATCGGCACGTCGCTGGTGGTGTCCGAGCCGCCGGCGATGCCTGCCTCGATCTGCCCGGTGGCGATCTTGTTGGCGATGATGATGGCGTTGTCCAGCGAGGTGCCGCAGGCACGTGCCGTGGTGATGGCCGGGGTGGTGGCGGCCAGCCCCGAGGACAGCACCGCTTCACGGGCCAGGTTCCACTCGGAGGAGTGCTTGATCACCGCCCCCATCGCCACTTCGCCCAGTTCCACCCCATGCAGCCCGAAACGCTCGACCAGCGCCCCCAGCACCTTCACCGACATGCCGAAATTGCCGACATCGGCGTAGGCGGTGTTGTTGCGGCAGAACGGGATGCGAACGCCGCCGATCACACCGACGCGCTTGAGCGTGTTTTCCATGGCTGGAACAGTCCGAAAAAGCCGAGTCGACAAGGCTAACCGGCGCCGACACGCCGCGGAAGCCCAAAAAGTCGCGAATGCTAGAATTCGGTTCTTTACCGTTCGGGTTTGTCATCCGTGGAAGCTCAAACACTCGTCGCACTGCCGGTGGTGCTGGCTCTTGAACTGTCGCCCGGGGACGCACCTTCCCATCGCACGCTGAGCCGCGATGAAGCGGCTGAACTGGCCTCGCTGGTGGCCGAAGACTTGCAGGCCCTGGTCCCGCAGGTGGGTGAGGCCCGCCTGGCCGTCGCCGGCGCGCTGTTCGACGCAGTGGAATTGCTGCGCCCTGGTTTTCCGGTGTGGGCCACGCTGGACGAATTGGCCCGCCGGGTGCCGCGCGGTCATCTGGACAATGTGGTGGCCTTCGGCACGCATGAGGGTCGCATGCCGGCCCAGCCGCTGGAGCCGGAGCCCGCATTCGCCGATGGCCCGATGCGGCTGTTGCCGATGTCGCTGCTGGCCCCGCAGGAGCTGGCCGAGGCGCTCTCCGAAAAGCTCGAGGTCGAGCTGGTCGGCCGCGGCGAAGCCGGTGCCCGCACCGCCGACTGGCTGATGCGCCACCTGGGGGTGCGGCTCGAGCACGCCCGCTACCTGAGCCGCAACGACCTGCTGGCACTGACCTGCGTGCAATATGAGCACGTCAACCTGGCCCCGCTGTGGACCCTGCTGGAAGCCGCGCTGCTGACGCCTTACCGCGAGGAACCCACCATGAGCGCCCGTGGCCTGGCCCTGCGCTACCACGAGGGCAAGGTGGAGGCGCAGTCGCCCACCGGCTGGCTGCGCAGCCACGCCGGCGACCCCGCCGAGCGGGCCCATGACCTGGCCGGCATCGTGTTCGAGCTGCGCCAGTACGCCGCCCTGCTCGATGCCCATCACCTGCCGCTGGTACTGCAGGGCGGCGAGCCCACGCCCGGCTACCTGGTGGAAACGCTGGCCGCGACCGAGCCGGGTTACGACGCGCCGGCCCTGTTCGCCCATGAAGCCGCGGGCCTGGGCGTGGTGGCGGTCACCGTGGCCCAGCGTGGCGAGGGCGGTCGCGCCCGCATGCTGGCGCATGGCTACCCGCTGCACCCGCGCGCACTGGGATCGCTGGTGGCGGCCCTGTCGGACCGCTTCGGCATCAGCCCGGACCTGCATGCGCTGGGGCGCATCCAGCTGGGCGCTGATGGCCTGCTGGGGGCTCCGTCCGAAGCCTTGCACTGAGCTGTAGGCCCACGCCCTGAGCTGGCGTGGGCCCAGCGATGCAAAGTACACACGTCTTGGCGCATGATGCCGCGATGGGCGCGGGGAAGCGTCAACGGCGACAGCATAGATGCGGCAAACTGATCGCGAGTTCGTTCCGCCCGGCGGCGAATCCCATTGGCCCGCCCATGTGCTGCATGGGGCGCCGGCGCTGATCACCTACATCGATCGCCAGCGCCGCTTCCGCTTCGTCAACGCCACCCACCAGAGCTGGCTGGGGATGGACCCCGGCCAGATGCTCGGGCGCACCGTCGAAGAGGTCATCGACAAGGCCAGCATCGAGGTGGCCGGCGCCTGCCTGCAGCAGGCCCTCGACGGCACGCCCGCCGAGTTCGAAGGCGAGCTGTTCGATGGCCCCAGCCGCGCCTATGTGCACGGCAACTTTCAGCCCGACCTCGATGACGATGGCCACGTGCGCGGGGTATTCACGGTGTTCGTGGACATTTCAGCGCGCCATGCGCTGGAAACCCAGCTGCGGGAGAGCGAGCAACGCTTCTTTGGGGCCTTCCAGCACGCGCCGATCGGCATGGCGCTGGTGACCCCGGGCGGCTACATGCTGCGCGTCAACGATGCGCTGTGCGACATGCTGGGCTACAGCGAACAGGAGCTGCTTACGCTGTCCCTGCTCGATCTCACCCATCCCGACGACCTGGCGGTATCGCGCGAGCTGTCCAGTTCGCTGCGACACGGCGATCGCGATACCTACCAGTTGGAGAAGCGCTACGTCCATCGCGACGGGCACAGCGTATACGTGCTGCTCAGCGTGTCCGTGGTGCGCAACAGCGATGGCGAGCCCTACCACGCAGTGGCGCAGATCCAGGACATCAGCCAGCGCAAGGCCTATGAGGAGGCCCTGTTCCGCGAGCGCGAACTGGCCGAGGTGACGCTGCGCTCGATCGGCGACGCGGTGATCACCACCGACCTGATGCACCAGGTCACCTCGCTGAACCCGATCGCCGAGGCGATGACCGGCTGGACACACGCCGAAGCGGTGGGCAAGCCGATGAGCGAGGTGTTCCGGCTGATCGACGCGAACACCCGCGAGCCGCTGCACAGTCCGCTGCTGGACGCCATCACCCGCGACGCCATCGTGGAGCTGAAGGGCGACGCCGTGCTGCTGCACCGCAATGGCTTCGAAACGCCCATCGAGGATTCGGCCGCCTCCATCCACGACCACGCCGGCAGCGTGATCGGCGGCGTGCTCGTGTTCCATGACGTCAGCGAAACGCGTGCGCTGGCGCTGAAGATGGCGCACCTGGCCCAGCACGACACGCTGACCGGACTGCCCAACCGCAGCCTGCTGCAGGCGCGCCTGGAGCAGGTGCTGGCCTCGGCCGCGCGTCGCCACACCCAGGCTGCGTTGCTGCACATCGACCTGGACAACTTCAAGCAGATCAACGATTCACTGGGTCACGTGGCCGGCGATGCCCTGCTGCGCACCTTTGCCGACCACCTGCGCGCCAGCCTGCGCAACGAGGACACGGTCAGCCGCGTGGGCGGCGACGAGTTCGTGGTGCTGCTGTCGCACGTCGACGGGCGCACCGGCGCCAGCCAGCTGTGCGAGAAACTCACACGCCTGTGGCAGGCCTCCACCGCCAGCAAGGTGGGCGAGAGCACCATCAGCTTCAGCACGGGCATCAGCGTGTACCCCGACGACGCGCAGGACGCCGAAGCGATGCTGCGCAACTCGGACATCGCCATGTACGAGGTGAAGATGCATGGCCGCAACGGCTATCGCTTCTATACGCCGTCGATGAGCGAGCGGCCGGCTGCGCGCCTGCGCATCGAGCAGGACCTGCGTCGCGCATTGCGCCGTGGCGACCTCAGCCTGCATTACCAACCCAAGGTGGACGCCAACAGCCTGGCCATCGTCGGGGCCGAGGCGCTGCTGCGCTGGCAGGTCGATGGGCAGGACGTCTACCTGCCCGACCAGTTCATCCCCATCGCCGAGGAATGCGGCCTGATCGTGCCGCTGGGCGAGTGGGTGCTGCGCGAGGCCTGTCGCCAGGCGGGCAACTGGTATCGCGATGGCCACCCGATCGTGGTGGCGATCAACGTGGCGGCCCCGCAGTTCCAGCACCCTGGCTTTCAAACCACGCTGAAGGCCGCGCTGGACGAAGCGCAGCTGCCACCTTCGCTGATCGAGCTGGAACTCACCGAGCGCATGGTGATGTCGGCCGGCGACCAGAGCCGTGCGCTGATGCAGCGGATCAAGGACCTCGGCGTTAGCCTGGCGCTGGACGACTTCGGCACCGGCTACTGCAGCCTTTCGTACCTCAAGTACTTCCCCATCGACGCGCTGAAGATCGACCGTACCTTCGTGCGCGACATCGCCACCGACGCCGACAATGCGGCCATCACCGACGCCATCATCGCAATGGCGCACAGCCTGGACATGAGCGTGGTGGCCGAAGGCGTGGAGACCACCTCGCAGGCCGAGCACCTGCGCGAAGCCGGCTGCTCGCTGCTGCAGGGCTTCCTGTTCGGCACCGCGCTGCCGCCGGACGAACTGGAGAAGCACCTGTTGCCGGCCCCGGCGGTGGCCCTGCAGGGCCAGGCGGGCGACGACGGTTTGCCCTAGCCCCGGGGCCGCCTCACGATCGCGGGAACTCCGCTTCGTACATGTAGTACGCGCAACGCGCCATGCCGAGGTTGGCGTAGGTGCCCTGCGCACGCTCGTTTTCGGTTTCCACGTACAGGCGCAACCCCACGGCGTCCGCTGCCTGCGCGCGCTGCCTCACGTTTTCGTACAGGCGGCGGAACACGCCGGCGCGACGGGCCGCCTCCACCACGTACACGCTCTGGATCCACCAGAAGTCCCCGGCACGCCAGTCGCTCCACTCGTAGGTCACCAGCAGGCAGCCGGACGGCACGCCGTCGAGTTCCGCCACCAGGTAAAAGCCGCGGCGCGGTTCGTCGAATACCACGCTGACGCCGCGCTCCAGTCGCGTGCCGTCCAGCGCCTTGTGCTCGGTTTCCCAAGCCATGGCCTGGTTCCACTGCGCGATATCGGCAATGTCGGCGCGTGTCGCGGCACGAATCGTAATGGTCATGATGAAGCCTCAGGATTTGCCGGGACGGCGCGTACGCGAAGCGCCAAGCTTGCGGGTGAGCGTGTTGCGGCCCACGCCCAGCGCCGCGGCGGCATGCTGGCGATGTCCATCATGCGCAGCCAGCGCGGCCTGCAGCAGGGTCTGGTCCAGTGCTTCGCGGGCACGGGTGTGGATGTCGAGTTCGCCATCGGCGATTGCCTGGCTGGCCCACTCGCGCAGGGCGTCGGTCCAGCCGCCCGCATTCGATGCCATCGCCTGGCTGCCCAGGTCGGCTGGCAGGATCTCGGCGCCTGGCGCGATCACCGCCAGGCGACGACAAAGGTTTTCCAGCTCGCGCACGTTGCCGGGGAAATCGCGCTGCGCCAGCACCTTCAGCGCAGCCTTCGAATAGCGCTTGGGCGGCAGCTTCAGTTCCTGCGCCGCGCTGGCTAGGAAGTGTTGCGCCAGCAGCGGGATATCGCTGCGGCGCTGTCGCAGCGGCGGCAGCTCGATGCGCACCACGTCCAGACGATGCTTGAGGTCGGCACGGAACTGCCCGGCGGCGACGCGGGTATCCAGATCCTGGTGCGTGGCGGCGATGATGCGCACATTGCCACGGATCAGTTGCCGCCCGCCCACGCGGTAGAACTCGCCACCGGCCAGCACGCGCAGCAGCCGCGTCTGCAGCGCCAGCGGCATGTCACCGATCTCGTCGAGGAACAACGTACCGCCCTCGGCCTGCTCGAAACGGCCCGCGTGCCGACGGGTCGCCCCCGTGAACGCACCCGCCTCGTGGCCGAACAACTCGCTTTCCAGCAGTTCGCTGGGGATGGCCGCCGTGTTGAGCGCGACGAACGGCTTGTCGCGCCGTGCGCTCTCCTCGTGCAGCGCGCGCGCCACCAGCTCCTTGCCGGTACCGGTTTCGCCGGTGATGAGCACATTGAGGTCGCTGGCCGCGACGCGGCCGATCAGGCGGAACACTTCGCGCATCGCCGCGCTCTCGCCCAGCAATGCGTGCGTGGGCGCCGGCGAAACCGGAGTGACGGCATCGAGCGGCACATCGGCCAGCGCACGCTGCACCGCGGCCACCGCCTGGTCGAGATCGAACGGCTTGGCCAGGTAATCCACCGCGCCCGCGCGATACGCCGCTGCCGTGGTCGCCACGTCGGTATAGGCGCTCATCACGATCACCGGCCCCACGCCCTGGGCATGCAGTGCCTGCAGCAGCGCCAGGCCGCCCTCGCCCGGCATGCGCACGTCGGTGAGCAACAGCGACGGGCGCGCATCGCGCAAGGCCGCACGCACCTCCTCGCCATCGCCGAATTCGCGCACGGTGAGGCCGGCGTCGCGCAGGGCCTCGGCCAGCACGAAGCGCACGCCGCGATCGTCATCGGCAATCCAGATCTCGGGACGCGGCTCAGTCATGGTGATGCCCCATCGGCAAATAGAGGGAGAAAACCGTTTCGCCCGCACGGCTGGCGTAGCGCAGCTCGCCGCCATGCTCGCGCGCGATCTCGCGCGCCAGCGCCAGGCCCAGCCCGCTGCCGTCGGCGCGGCCGGACACCAGCGGTTCGAACAGGGTGTCGCGCAGGGTCGCCGGCACGCCCGGACCGTCGTCGATCACGTCCACGCGCAGCGCCATGCGCACCACGCGCTCGCCGAGGCGCACCGCGGGCTCGGCGCGCGTGCGGAAGGTCAGCGTGTGCGCACCGGCCTCCAGGGCATTGCGCGCCAGGTTGAGCAGCAGTTGCAGCAGGCGATCGGCGTCACCACGGATGTCGGGCAGACTCGGGTCGTAGTCGTGGCGGATGGTCGGTGGCACCGGTTCGGCGTGCAGCAGTTCACCCAACCGCTCGAGCTGCTCGTGCACGTTCACCGGCCCCAGCCGCGCCGCCGCACCATCGTGGCGCAGCAGCCGGTTGGCCAGTGCAGTGAGGCGATCCACTTCCGCGATCATCAGCGCTGTCAGTGCGCGCAGCTGGCCGTCTTCCACGCGTCGCTGCAATAGTTGCGCCGCACCGCGCAGACCGGCCAGCGGGTTCTTCACCTCGTGCGCAAAACCGCGCAGGGTCGCGGACAACGGGGTCTCGGCACTGGCCGGCGGCGCCAGCGCGTGCACCTCGACCAGCAGATCGCCGCTTTCCAATGGCTGCAGCGAAACGTCCATGCGACCGGCATCGCCACGGCTGGATGGCACCTCGATGCCGCGCAGCTGCAACGAGTTCGGCTCATGCAGGGCCCGCTCGGCCAGGGTCATCCATTCCGGTCGATGCAGCAACACTGCGAGCGACTGCCCCACCGCCGTGCGGGGCCCGATCGCCAGCAACTCCGCCAACGCCGGATTCACCCAGCGCAGGCGCAACTGCGCATCCGCCAGCGCCACCCCGGTGGCCAGCGGCTCGGCCCAGCTACGGTCTGCCGTTTCGCTCATTGCACCATAATGGACAGTGCGCTGCTTTGGTGCAATGGGTCGAGTTCAATCCATGGTGCCGAGGGGTGGCGCATGTCGGCGCCTACCTGGGAAATGACGGCAAGGATCGGGTGGGCGCGCAGATCGTTCCGGCCCTCGCGCCTGGACGACTGCAAGCTCATTCCCGTTCCATGATGAAGAGCGGCTGGAAGCATCCGAGGATGAGCCGCCGGGGATCGAACGGCGGTTCGTTGGGGGACTCCAGGCTTCCGTCCGCGTGCATCTTCGCCTCGGCGGCGTAGAAGCTGGCCTTGTCTGGCCAGATCTGCCAGGTGAAGACGATCTTCTCTCCCTCCTTCGCCGCGACCGCGCGGCGAAAGTCGGTCAGCTTGCCGTCGGGCACGTAGTCTTCCCAGCACTCGACGATCTCGAGGCATCCATGGTTCTTGAAGATCCTCGCGCCGTTCTCCGCCCACTCACGATAGGCGTCCATCTTGTCCCCGGGCACGGGGATGACCAGGCCTGCGACGTACATGGGAAAACTCCTCGGGCGATACAGGCGATGTGGCCAGCCTATGCCTGGGCCGGCGCATCGCCCCTGAATGCAGCGGGCTTTCCATCGAGCACTTGCACGCGCGAGGCATGGGTCGGGCGATCGTCGTCGTGATGCAGGATCAGTCCCGCTATAGTCGCTGCACCCCGGCCGCGGCTCGATGGATGCCTGACGCTGGAGACCTCCTCCCGGTAGCGCGCATGGCCACAGTCAGCCCCGCATGGATACGCATGGCCAGCGCGAAGGCGTCGGCGCTCCTGCAGCCACTGGTCGAGGCCATCGCCACCATGGCGGCCGCACTCGCCACGCTCGCCTGCACGTTGCCGCTGGCACCCGGCCCGGGGCCGGCCGTGCTCGCGGTGGTGCTCAGCCTGTCGTTGTCGCGCAGCCAGCTTGATCGCGACCTGCGCGGGCGCCTGGAAGCCGCCGTCGTGCTGCCGGTGGTGGCCTTCGTCGCGCTGGGTGTGGGCATGCTGCTCCGCCACGCGCCGTGGATCGGTGCCGCCGTGTTCGTGACCGGCATGTTCGCGTCGATCTGGCTGCGCCGCTTCGGGCCCATGGCGCGCCGGGCCGGCAGCCTGATCGCCCTGCCCTTCGTGACGCTACTGACCGTGCCGCACATCCATGCCGAGCCGACTGGCCGGTTGCCTGCGGTCGTCGTGCCGTTGCTGGTCGCCCTGCTCGCGCTGCTGTGGGTCAGTGTGTTTCACCTGCTGGCGCGCCGGCTGGGCCTGCAGCCGCCGGTGCAAGCACCCGCTCAGCAACCCTTGGCCACTCCCACGGAGAGCACGCTCAGGCCCGTGGCCAGTACCCGCATGGCCATCCAGATGGGCGTGGCATTGGCGTTGGCCTTCGTGGTTGGCTACCTCGGCTTCGGGCAGCGCTGGAGCTGGATCGTACTTACCGCGTTCATCGTCAACAGTGGCAATCGCGGGCGGCTCGACGTGGCCTTCAAGAGCGGCCTGCGCGTACTGGGCTCGGCGGGTGGCACGGTACTGGCGATGTCGCTGAGCCTGCATGCCGGAGGCGATCCGACCGCCCACGCCCTGTTGATCCTCGGCGCGTTGTTCTTCGGCGTGTGGCTGCGCCCCTTCGGCTACGCCTGGTGGGCGCTGTTTGTCACGCTCGCCCTGGCATTGCTGCAAGGCTTTTCCGATTCGGCGCCGCCCGCGGCCATGTTGTGGCTGCGCCTGGAGGAAATCGCCATCGGTGCGGTGATCGGCCTGGCCGCCGCATGGTTCGTGCTGCCGGTGCGTTCCGGCGACGTGCTGTGCCGCCGCCTGGCCGACGCACTCGCTGCCTTGTCCGAAGCACTGGACCCTGCCGTCGAGGATCGCAATCCGGCCCGGTTCGCTGCCGCGATGGCGCAACTGGAACAGATGGTGACGCCGTTCCGGGCCAGCCGTCTGCTTACCGCCCGCTTCCGCACCCTGCAACCGGCCGACTGGGCCGATGCCTTGCTGGCCTGTCGTACTCCCGCCATTGCACTGATCGCCGGGCGGAAAACGCCCGGGCACGTACGCCAGGCCGTGGGCAGCGCCCGCAAGGCACTGCGCGAACCCGAGGCGCTGCTGCCCGCATTACAGCGACTGTGTAAGAGCCTGGGTGTCTGACCCACCACTCGCGAAACCGCGTTCCGGAGCACGGTTCCTTGCAGCGGCGCGGGCTGTCTATGCTTGGCCGCCTCGCCCGGGGCATCATGCCGCCTCGGTATCTTTACCTCCGCCAAGGCCCCTGCATGCACGCTGCGTCACCCCGGCACCTTCGCCGTCCATGGTCGATTGTCCTGCCGCTGACGCTGGGTCTGCTCGCAGCCATGCTGGTCACCGGTGGAGCGATGCTCTGGCCCACGAACGTATGCTGGCTGCAGCACGCCGACCTGGCGCAAAGCTACCTGGGTTGGGCGTTCTACCGCCACGATCCATGGACCCTCCCTTTTGGCGCCACGCCTTCGTATGGCCTGGAGATCCATTCGTCGGTCTACTACTCCGACTCGATTCCGCTGTTGGCCATGCTGCTGAAGCCGGTGGCGGCATGGCTGCCCGAGCCTTTCCAGTACTTTGGTCCGTGGGTGCTGGCCTGCTTCATCCTGCAGGCGTACTTCGCCTGGAACTTGTTGTCCCTCAGCACGGACAGCGTAGCGGCCCGCATACTCGGATGTCTGTTTTTCGTAGCGGCACCACCGATGCTGATGCGCCTGGGTGGTCACATGGCCTTGGTCGCGCACTGGGCGATTCTGGCCGCGCTATACCTCTATCTGCGTCCGTCGAGCAAGCACCAGCGAGGATGGTGGACCGTGTTGGTCGCCGCTTCGATGGTGATCCATGCCTATGTATTCCTGATGGTGGCTGCGATCTGGGTGGCCGATGTGCTGCGGCGACTATGGCTGGCGCGCCATGGGGAGAACACGTCGATGCCCTGGCGTGAGCTGGCGCGTGAAGTGCTGCAAGTGATGCTGGCGACGGCCGTGGTGGCGTGGCTCGCAGGCTTCTTCATGATCTCCAGTCGCGGCATGCAGGCCGAGGGCTTCGGCTACTACAAGATGAACCTGCTGGCACCGTTCAACGGCGGTGGCTGGTCGCGCTTTGGTCTGGCCTTCGCACAAGCTGATGGTGAGTACGAGGGCTTCAACTATTTCGGCGTGGGCGGGCTGTTGCTGCTGCTGGCCGGGTTGATCGCCGGGCTGAAGCAGGCTGCGGCCAGGCAGCGACGCCTGTGGTGGCCACTGGTGGCAGTTGCAGTGGGACTCACGCTGTTCGCGATCACGCCCTCGGTGGGACTGGGCATGCACGAATGGCAACTGCCGCTCCCATCCTGGCTGCACGATCGACTGGCCCATTCCTCCATCCAGGCCACAGGTCGTCTGTTCTGGGTGAGCTATTACATGCTGCTGGTCGCAGCCATCGGGGCACTGGCGCGCACCCTGTCCACGCGCTGGTTGGTCCCGCTGCTGGGCGTTGCCGTCCTGCTGCAGGCCATCGATCTCGCGCCAGGACTGCGCAACTTGCACCAGTTGCTGCTCACGCGCGCCACGGTCGACCAGGCCACGCAGCTGCAGGGCCCGTTCTGGGATGATGCCGGCCAGCGCTACACGCGCCTGCGTCTCGTGCCCACGCGGCTGCTGGCACCCGGCTGGGAGGTGTTGGCGCGCTACGCGCTCGAACATCACATGGGCACCGATGCGATTCAGGTGGCACGCGCCGATTGGAAAGTGTTCAACCGCGTCCGTGCTCATCAGTTGCAGCTGCTGGACAATGGCACGCCGGAACCACAAACGCTCTATGTCCTCGATCCGTCTATCGCCGAACGCGTGGCCCGTGCGGCACATCCGCAAGATGCGGTGTTCTTGCTCGATGGCTGGCGAGTACTGGCACCTGGATGGAACCAACCACTGCCACCCGGCGCCGTCAACCTCAAGCCCACGCCCTGAGCGCGCCGCTCAACGGAAGTTGAAGTACTCGTAGCGCAGGCTTGATGCCGGCAAGCCCTGTTCGCGCATCTGTGCACGAATCACGTGCAGCAGGCCCGGCGGACCGCAAAAGGCGACCTTTACCGCGGCGACACCGACGTTGC
Source organism: Dyella sp. C9 (assembly GCF_003332825.1). Classification (GTDB taxonomy): domain Bacteria; phylum Pseudomonadota; class Gammaproteobacteria; order Xanthomonadales; family Rhodanobacteraceae; genus Dyella. The sequence goes on from NZ_QIRF01000013.1 coordinate 43,711, forward strand.
GCGCGATGGCATCGAAGCGCTGCCGGAAGCGGTCGCTGACCGGGCCATCTGGCACCGCGACAAAGGCCGCCCCCCGCTCTTCGGCCATCGCCTGCAGCACGGCCACCTCCGGAAACTCGCGTCCGGGCGTGTAGAAATAAAACAGGGTCACGCGATCGAAGTGGCCGACGCGATCGTCCTTGAGCCAGGCGATAAATGGCGAGATTCCGACGCCACCGCCGATCCACACCTCGTGCCCGGCCTGCGCATCGCGCACGAAGCGGCCATGCGGTGCCAGGATGTCCGCCACCATGCCGACGCGGATGTCGGCCACCAGCCTGCCGGTGAAATCACCGAGCGCACGTATCACGAAATCCACGCGCCCGTTCGGGCCATTGCCGCTGGCGATGGTGAAAGGATGCGGTTCGCGCAGGCCATCGGCCTTCATGCGCAGAAAGCCGAACTGGCCGGGTTCGAAGCTAAGCGGGCGCCCTACCGGTTCCAGTTCCAGATGGATGGCCGCCTTGCCCGGCGTCACTGCGACCACGCGGTACTCGGCCTGTCCGGTGACGAAGCGGTAGAGCAGCAGTTTGTAGGTTGCCGCCAATACGCCCGCCGACGCCGTCAAGGCAAGCCAGAGGCCAGAGGGACTGCCCAGCGCGATCGGCGATTTGATGCTCAGCCAATGCAGCACCACCACCATGAACAGTGGCCCTGAGAGCTTGTGCCACCAGCGCCACACGCGATAGGGAATATTGCGATTGAGCGCCAGCAGCACGATGAACATCAGGCCGACAAAGCAAACCTGGCGAACGAAATGCGTGAGGTCGCGTGGCAGCGGGAGGATGGCCGTGTTGTCGACACCCTGCACGCCGGCATGGAACACCAGATGAAACGAGCCCAGGCCGAGCGCCCAGATGCCCAGCCACTTGTGCGCCTGGTACACGCGATCGAGCCCACCGAACAACGACTCCACCACGCCAAGCCGCGCGCTCAACACGGCAGCAAGACCCATCATCGACAGGGCCGCCACGCCTGCCGCCAGGCTGATTGCCCCGGTGGTCGGCCACGCGCGCACCGGCAACGGCCATGCGACCAGCGCGACGCTGATCATGATGGGTAGCCCAACGACCTGCCAGTTCCTGATCATCCTGTCTGTCCCGCGCCAAGGTCCGGTCACCATCCAGCGAGGGACCAGGGAACTCATTGATGTGTGCCGGCACAACCATACATGCCCGACAAACGCGCGCAGGCGCCGTGGCGTGTACCGCTGCTCACGCATGCATATCGATAGTCCGCCGTGCGGCCCCGGGCCGGGCATTCCGCGTTGAAGACGGTTCCCTCACCAGTTCCAGCGGAAGCCCACCTTGCCATCCCAGGCATGGAAACCCTGGCTGTTGAAGCCCTTCTGGTAACCGACGTTGGCATAGAACGAGGTGTTCTTGTCCAGCTGCCAGGTCATGCCACCGTTCAACTGCCACCACGAGCCCTTGATGCTGCCGTCGAAGGGTACGAAGCCATCTTCGGACGAGAACGAGGTGGTCGGCTGGCCCTGGAATTCCTTCCACAGGTTGAAGCGCAGCCAACCCGTGAACAGACGGCGTATGCCGTCGGAGGTGGGATCGAGCGTCCAGGTATTGGCCCAGCGCAGGCCCACGCGCCCCACCAGCGAGGTGATGTCATTGAACTGCACCGTGGCTGCCGCATCGCTGGCCTGGCCGTTGTTGAAGCGCTGGTAGATCACCTGTGCCTGCGGTTCCCACACCTGCGAGTCGTCGTGGAACGGGTAGCCGCCCTCCACCGATCCGGCCCAGCCAAAACCCGAGCGATGCAGCTCCAGGCCTTCATTGGACATCGCGCTCTGCTTGGACCAGGTGCCCTGCCACACGGCGTCGAGGTATTGGCCTTCGGACCAGAAGTGCGTCCAGTACAAGCCAAGCGACTGCCCCTTCACTTCGTCGCGGCCGGCATCGCTGCCGTCCCAGTCGTCGACATCGCTGCGGATGCGTCCGGTGCCCAGGTAGAAACCGGCGTGGTCGCGCTGCTGGTTCTCGTGCTCCTCGGCGAACACGTCCATGCCAGCCTGGAACGCCATGATGTTGTAGTCGTATTGCGGGCTGCCGTTGTAGATGCCCTGCGAGGCGCCGCGCACGTTGCCATCCTCGCCGATCACGCGCACCCACAGCGCGTTGAGGTAGTTGTCGTCGCGCAGGTCGCTGCGGTCACGCAACTGTTCCTCGTCGCCCACGCGCTCGTGCAGGTTGTCCAGCGTGGCCCAGCCGTAGCGCAAGGCCAGCGCAGGCAGTGCGGTGTAGAGCGAAACCTCGGGGCGATAGTTGGGAACGCCTTCCGGCGCGGTTGGCGACTCCGGCTCCGCCGGGCCCGGTACAGGAGGGGGCGTAGGCGGATCGGCGGGGTCCGGAGCCGGAGGTTCAGGCGCGGGAGGCGCAGGCGGTGACGGTGGTGACGGCGGTGCGGGGCAATCGGGGTGTGAACTCACCGTGCCGCAGTCCCGGGTGGAGCGCAGGAACCAGTACTGTTCCGTGCCTTCCGAGATACCGCCGCGCGCCAGGGTGTACTCGTAGGGTCCGGCCACGACCGGTCCGGCAAGGCTGAACGCATCCGCATTCGTCGTGCCACCCGCGGTGACTTCCACCACCGGGATGCCGTTGCCCGAGGTCAGCGCGCCAGGACCACCGGTGTTGGTGACCGCAATGAAGCTGTGGCCGGTGGCCGTTCCGCCATTGATGATCAGCCGATCGGTCGGCGAACTGTCGTCGGCCAGATAGGTATGGATGCCCAGCGTGCCACCCGCGCCGACGTACGAGCCCACGTACAGCTGCTTGTAGGCATCCGGAGCGGTGAACTGCACCAGGCCGGCATTGGTGAGGGTCTGGTACACCAACGAGTCTTCTGGAATCGTCCAGCTGCTGGTGGCATCCACGTTGACATTGGTGACGTAGTACGCCTCGCCCGTCCAGCTCGAATGATTGGCCAGCGAAATGTCGGCGAGATTGGTGGTGCCGGCCTCGGCCAGCCCGCTGAGCGTGCTGTCGTCGGCATTGAGGTGCACATAGGTCGACTGCGAGCCACTCGACAGGCCCGCGTACAGCAGCCCAGTCGTTCCCTGCACCAGGCTGCCTTGCGATGCATTGAGTTGCAGCGGACCGTAACCCAGCACGGCCCAGAAGTCGGACGACACCTGCGTATTGCTGAGCGTAATCACGTTTTGCTGGCTTGCCGAAACATTGCTCGACGAGATCGCGCGCGTGCTGGCGCCGGTAGCAACCACGTCGGTATCGGAAAGACTGATGAACGGCACGGTGGTACGCGTGCCGTAGTTGAGCAGGCGCACCGCCGTGCCGTTGCTTGCAGTGATGGTCGTGGGTGAGCTGCCGCCGAACGTGCTGATCTGGCCACCATCCGTGGCGTAGAGCCCGAACGATCCACTACCAGTGTTGTTGATGGTCGCGCCAGTCAGGTTGATCACCGCCGGTGCGTAGTTGCTGCTGCCGCTGGTCGTGGTGGACGACCAGGCATAGGCGCCGGCGCTGTTGGCGGCACTGGCGGTCACCTGGATGCCGCTTGCCGTGAGCACGCCGCCATCGGAGCGCAGGCCGGCATTGTTGGTGCCTGCGGTCACCTGGTAGGTGGGTCCCACGGTGCCGCCCGAGCTACTGGCCAGGGTGCCGCCGTTGTTGAGCGTGTAGAACGACCAGGTCGGCGTGGCGCCGATAGTGATCGTCCCGCCACTCAGCGTGGCACTGGAACCGTTGCGTACCATCACGCCGACACCAGCGTTGGAACCGGCCACGGTCAGATTGTTCAAGGTCACGCTGCCGCCGTTGATGACGAGCACGCCGATGCCGCTGTTCTGCGCGCCGCTGGCGCCGGCATTGAAGTTGAAGGTGAGGCCGGCACCGAGGGCGGTCGTTGGCACCTGGCTATTGTCGACGACCATGCCGGTACCACCGACGCCACTGCCGGGGTTGAAGTTGAAGGTCTGGTTGGCGGGCAAGGACACCACGCCGCCACCGTACATGTAGACGCCGATCGCGCCGGGCGAATTCAGGTTGACGGTCACGGGCGAGGTGACGGTAAGCGTACTGGGCGTCGCCGCCGCGGCGGATGTATTTGCCGCGCCAAACGCCAGCGCATTGAGCGCGGTTCCGCTGCTGGTGATGGATCCGCCCGCGAGCGTGATGGTGCCGCCGTCCTGCGCGACTGCACCGCGCCCCGAGCCTCCGCTCAGGTTGATCGCCACGTTGTTGGCATTGATGGTCGCGGCCAGGCCGTTGGCGGCCAACGCCGCACCCACACCAGTGACGTTGAGGTTGGCACCCTGGCTGATGGTAGTGGTGGCAGCGGCGCGCTCGAGCGTGGCATAGGCAAAGATCGCGTAGCCGCCGCCCGAGGTCACGGTGAGGCCGGGCGACAGCACGTCGACGGTGCCCTCCCGGTCGTAGATGCCGGTGCCGGTGGTGGTGGTGACCGCGATGGCGCCGGTCGATGGATCGAAGATCAGTTCGCCACCGCCATTGACGCTGGTGGCAGTGGTGCTGGTGGTGGTGATGGTCGTGTTGCCAACCACGGTCGCCGGCGAATTAGCCGCGCCGACGGATTGGCCCGTGGTGATGTTGCCGGGTCCAATCTGGGTCGCCTGCGCGCGCACCATGCCGGGTGACAGCAAGGCCAGCAGCAAACCGGCGGAGCCCAGTGCCCATTCGCGCGTCGAGGGCAGGCGTTGGGCAATGGCCCGTGCCAATGAACGGTGACGATGGTCGATCGCCACGCTTCGGGCGGCCGAGCCGCGAGAAACCGCATGACGCTTGTCCAAGGCTGTGCTCCCTTGCCGATGCGCAGGGCGCGCACGGCGAGCCGGAATGGATTGCAAAACGCGGGAGCAGACATGATCGGAGCGCGTCCCTTTCCGGACAACCGAAGAACTACTTAGAGCGCGCCATGTTGAACGGGCAAAGTGGCTTTGCCGCGAGGCGAAACATTCGTATGGACGGCCACGCTGCGCGACGGCGGTCAACGAATCGTGAATGTCCTCACGATCCGTTGACCGCTGATGGGTGAAACACGGCGGGCCGGATACTTTCCGACATCACGCCGAGGTCGCCGCGATGGCATTCGTGCCCACGCAGCGCGGCTACCTGTCGCATATTGCAGTCGACGCACAAAACAACGGGCGCCGAAGCGCCCGTTGTCCCTCCCACCCACAGCGTTTACGCGATCAGAGCGCGTAGTACATCTGGAATTCCAGCGGGTGCGTGCTGGCGCGGTAACGCGTCACTTCCTGCATCTTCAGCTCGATGTATGCATCGATGAAGTCGTCGGTGAACACGCCACCGGCCTTGAGGAAGTCGCGATCCTTGTCGAGCGCGTTGAGCGCTTCGTCCAGGCTCGAGCACACCTGCGGGATGTTCTTCTCTTCTTCCGGCGGCAGGTCGTAGAGATCCTTGTCGCTCGGCGCACCCGGGTCGATCTTGTTGATGATGCCGTCGAGGCCGGCCATCATCAGCGCGGTGAACACCAGGTAGCCGGAGTTCATCGGATCGGGGAAGCGCACTTCGATGCGGCGACCCTTCGGGCTGGACACGTACGGGATGCGACAGCTGGCCGAGCGGTTGCGGGCCGAGTAGGCCAGCATCACCGGCGCTTCGAAGCCCGGCACCAGGCGCTTGTAGCTGTTGGTGGTGGAGTTGGCGAACGCGTTGATGGCCTTGGCGTGCTTGAAGATGCCGCCGATGTACCACAGCGCGGTCTGCGACAGGCCGCCGTACAGGTCGCCCGCGAACAGATTGTTGCCGTCCTTCGCCAGCGACTGGTGCACATGCATGCCGCTGCCGTTGTCGCCGACGATCGGCTTGGGCATGAAGGTCACGGTCTTGCCGTTCTGGTGGGCGACGTTCTTGATGACGTACTTCATGGTCATCAGTTCATCGGCCTTCTTCACCAGCGTGTTGAACTTCACGCCGATCTCGCACTGGCCCGCGTTGGCCACTTCGTGGTGATGCACTTCCACCACCTGGCCCAGCGATTCGAGCACCTTGCACATGTCGGCGCGCAGGTCGCCCAGCGAGTCGACCGGGCTGACCGGGAAGTAGCCGCCCTTCACGCCCGGACGGTGGCCGGTGTTGTTGTCTTCGTACTTGTAGCGCGAGCTCCACGCGGCTTCTTCGGAGCCGATTTCGTAGAACACGCGGCCCATGTCGTTCTGCCAGCGCACCGAGTCGAAGATGAAGAATTCCGGCTCCGGACCGAAGAAGGCGGTGTCGGCAATGCCGGTGGACTTCAGGAAGGCTTCGCCGCGCTTGGCGATGGAGCGCGGGTCACGGCCATAGGCCTGCATGGTGGACGGCTCGAGCACGTCGCAGTGCAGGATCATCTGGGTGTGCGCGCTGAAGGGATCGATGTACGCGGTGTCCGGATCCGGCAGCAGGATCATGTCGGACTCGTTGATGCCCTTCCAGCCGGCGATCGACGAACCGTCGAACATCTTGCCGTCCTCGAAGGTGCCCTCGTCGATGGCGTGGGCCGGGAACGTCACGTGGTGGTGCTTGCCGAGCATGTCGGCGAAGCGGAAGTCGACGAACTCGACCTCGTGTTCCTGGATCAGATCGAGCACTTTCTGGACGGCGGACGACATGGACAACCTCGACGGGCTAAAGGTGAGAAAACGAAGGCGATTCAGCAAGGCGCGTGCCAAGCAGACAGTTCTTTCTACATCAATGAGTTAAGCTATCACGACCGATCGTGATCCCTGTGTATTGCACGATGATGAAACACGTATAAGCACCATATTGGTGCAAATATCCTGAACTCGTCAGGCCTGCATACGCAGCGCAGGGCACGCCTGCAGGATGTCGCCATGATGAGCGTAGCGAGTCATCCGGCGCCTTTCCCAGATGCCCTCAGCCGGCATCCGCAGGGACGAGCACCGCGGGCCACCTGCACCGCCCCAAAAACGCCACTCCAGTCGCTTAAGCTATGCCGCTTTGCGCCGGCATGGAACCGGTGCCGGCCAACTTCCTGGAGTTTCCGTGAGCGACCTGATCAACGTCATCCTGCTCGGCATCATCGAGGGCATCACCGAGTTCCTGCCCATCTCCAGCACGGGCCACCTGCTGATCGCCGAAAAGTTCGGCCTCGGCGAACGCTCGGACCTGTTCAACGTGGGCATCCAGGCCGGCGCCATCCTCGCGGTGACCTTCATTTACTGGAGCCGCATCTGGCAGCTGTTCACCCAGTGGCGCGACCCGGCCAACCGCGATTACCTGGCCAAGCTGACGGTGGCGTTCCTGATCACCGCAGTGCTTGGCTTCATTGCGGTGAAGCTCGGCTTCAAGCTGCCCGAGGCGGTGACGCCGGTGGCGTGGGCGCTGGTGATCGGCGGCATCTGGATGCTTGCCGCCGAGCGCCTCGCCGCACGCCAGCCCGATCGCACCGAGGTGACCTGGCGCGTGGCCATCCTGGTCGGCGTGGCGCAAATGGTGGCGGGCATCTTCCCCGGCACCTCGCGCTCGGCCGCGACCATCTTCACCGCCATGCTGGCGGGCACCAGCAACCGCGCGGCGGCCACCGAATTCGCCTTCCTGGTGGGCATCCCCACCATGTACGCAGCCAGCGGCTACGAGCTGCTGAAGGTGGCCAAGGAAGGCGGCCTGCACGAAGACTGGACCGCCCTGATCGTGGGCTTCATCGTGTCGGGCGTCGTGGGTTTCGTCGCGGTGAAGTGGCTGCTGGGCTATATCCGCAGCCACCGCTTTACGCCGTTCGCGATCTACCGCATCGCGCTGGGCCTCGCCCTGCTGGTGTTCATGCCCGCCGGCGCCTGATCGATAAAACACCTGTAGGAGCGCACCCTGTGCGCGACCGGCGCCGCGGGACCACTCCATGGGGAATGCCAGCCCGATCGCGCTCAGGGTGCGCTCCTACAACAGTAGGGTCAGGCTCAGGCGCGTAGGCGCGCCGGCTCCGCCAGCGCCGGCTTCTTGTGCTTGCCCGGTTCGCTGGTCTGCTCGAACACCTCGCGCACCCATTCGATGAAGGCCTGCACGCGCGCGGACAGGTGCTTCTTCTGCGGGTAGACGATCCATACCGGCTTGCCGGTGGAAATGGTGTCCGTCATCACCAGCTCGAGCTTGCCGAACTCCAGCATGCAGGCGGCGATCACGTGCGGCGCCTGGGTGATGCCCAGCCCGGACACCACCGCCTGGATCACCGATTCGGCGTCGTTGATCAGGATGTGCGCCTCGATGTCGATGCCGACCTGGCCGCTCGGGGTGTCGAACTGCCACTGGCGTGGCCGGCCATTGGGCTGCACGTAGTTGATGCAGCGATGATTCTTAAGGTCTTCAATGCTCTGCGGTGAGCCGTAGCGGGCCAGATAGTCCGGCGAGGCAATGATCACATTGCGCAGGTAGCCGATCTTGCGTGCGATCAGGCTGGAATCCTCCAGCGGCCCCACGCGCACCGCGCAGTCGATGCCCTCCTCGTTGAGGTCGTAGGGGTAGTCGCACATGGCCAGCTCCAGCCGGATATCCGGATAGCGCTGCTCGAATTCGGCCAGGCGGGGAATGATCACGGTGCGCCCCACCGAGGCAGGCACGCCGATGCGCAGCTTGCCGGAAGGCTTGCGCGCGGCATAGCCGAGGGCCTCGGTGGCCTCGGCGAGATCTGCAAGGATCTCCTTGCAACGTGCATGGAAAGACGCCCCATCATCGGTCAAACGCAATGAACGCGTCGACCGGTAGAGCAGCCGGGCACCCAGCTGTTCCTCCAGTCGGGACACGGCGCGACTGACACCGGAGGGAGTCATGCCCAGTTGGGCAGCCGCCGCGGCAAAGCTCTTGGCCTCGACCACGCGGACGAACGCGGAGATTGCGGCAAAGTCTTCCATAGGCTGGTTTTCTACCCCATTCGTGACTGACAGTCACTATTGCATTGCACAAGAAGGTATTTATTGAACCGTATCGTACACCTAATCTCTCGCCCCTGCCCGGAGGTCTCCCGACCTCACGGGCCCATTCTGGGAGGCCGAGATGAAGAAACGATGGATCCTTACCCTGCTCACCCTGGCCGTGGTGGGGGGAAGCTGGGCCCTGCTGGGCCATAGCGGTGACACCCACGCACAGGCCGGCCCGCCACCGGCACCCGCCGTCACCGTAGCCCAGGTGCTGGTGCGCCCGGTGGACGATGCCGACGAATTCACCGGACGCCTGCAGGCGGTCGACACCATCCAGCTGCGCCCGCGCGTCAGCGGATATGTGGACTCGATCCACTTCAAGGAAGGGGCGATCGTGCGCAAGGGCGACCTGCTCTTCCGTATCGACCCGCGCCCGTACCAGGCCGAAGTGGACCGGCTGAGCGCCAACCTCAGCCAGGCCAGGTCCGAGGAAGTGCTGGCCCAGGCCAACGCCGAACGCGCGCAGCGGCTGCTGGAGCAGCATGCCGTGGCCAAGGAAGAGGCCGATCGCCAGGTCACCGCCGCGCAAAGTGCCAAGGCGCAGGTGGCGTCCACCACCGCCGCACTGGACGCCGCCCGGCTCAACCTCGGCTTCACCGAGATCCGTGCGCCGATCGATGGCCGCGTGAGCAACGCCCTGGTGACACCGGGCAATCTGGTCACCAGCAACGACGTGCTGACCAGCGTGGTGAGCATCGACCCGATCTACGCCTACTTCGACGTGGACGAGCACAGCTACCTGAAGTTCGACCGCCTGCGTCGCGAGCACGGCGGCTCGCCGGAGATCGCCATGGCGCTGGCCGACGAGCAGGGTTTCCCGCACGCCGGTCGCGTGGACTTTGTCGACAACCAGCTGCGCGCCGGCAGCGGCACGATTCGCCTGCGCGCGGTGTTCGACAACGCCGACGCACGCTACACGCCGGGCCTGTACGTACGCATCCAGCTGCGCAGCGACAGCCATACGCCGCGTGCCCTGGTGGATGACCGTGCGGTGGCCACCGACCTCGGCAACAAGTTCGTCTATGTGCTGGGCAAGGACAACAAGGTGGAATACCGCCGCGTGGTCACCGGCCCGCTGCTGGACGGCCTGCGCGTGGTCACCGAAGGCCTGGATGCGAAGGACGTGGTGGTAGTCAGCGGCATCCAGCATGTGCGCCCGGGCGTGGAAGTGAACCCGACCAAGGTGGCGATGCAGACGCGCAGCCTCGAGCCGAACAAGCAGCTCGCCCTTGTGGGCGGCGCTTCGGGCAAGAACGCCGCGCAGGAGCAGTAACTGCTTTTGCTCGTCGTCCCTGCGAAGGCAGGGACCCAGTGACTCTCCTCTGCCGCGTGAAAGGCGCTGGATCCCTGCCCTCGCAGGGATGACGGGTCAGGAGAACGGCCAGCAAGTCATGAACGCCCTCTTCCTTTGGGAAGAGGGCCAGGGAGGCTCTGTCCCCGCATCGCGCGTAGAGGCTCCCGAAGTCCCCGCCCCAGGCGGGAATGGTGCCCAAGAGCAACCAGGACGAACGCAATGAAACTCGCCCAATATTTCGTGGACAGGCCGATCCTGGCCGGTGTCCTCTCCGTACTGATCCTGATCGCGGGCAGCATCGCGCTGTTCAAGCTGCCGATCAGCGAATACCCCGAAGTGGTGCCGCCCACCGTGGTGGTGCGCGCCAGCTATCCCGGCGCCAACCCCAAGGTGATCGCCGAAACCGTCGCCACGCCGCTGGAAGAACAGATCAACGGCGTGGAAGGCATGCTGTACACCAGCTCGCAGTCCACCAGCGACGGTGCGATGACGCTCACCGTCACCTTCGCGCTGGGCACGGACCTCGACAACGCGCAGGTGCAGGTGCAGAACCGCGTGTCGCAGGCGCTGCCGCGCTTGCCCGAGGAAGTGCAGCGCCTGGGTGTCACCACCCAGAAGAGCTCGCCCGACCTCACCATGGTGGTGCACCTGATCTCGCCGGATAAGCGCTACGACATGCTCTACCTGTCGAACTACGCGCGCCTGCACATCAAGGACCAGCTGGCCCGCCTCGACGGCGTCGGCGACGTGCAGATCTTCGGCGCCGGCGAATACAGCATGCGCGTGTGGCTGGACCCCAATCGCCTCGCCTCGCGCCAGCTCACCACCGGCGACGTGGTGCACGCGATCCAGGAACAGAACGTGGCCGTCGCGGCCGGTGCGCTGAATGCGCCGCCGGGACCGAACACCGCTGCCTTCCAGCTCAACATCAACACGCAGGGCCGCCTGATCACCGAGGAGGACTTCCTCAACATCATCGTGCGCAAGGACGCCGACGGCGCCGTCACCCACCTGCGCGATGTCGCCCGCGTGGAACTGGGTTCCAACAACTACGCGCTGCGCAGCCTGCTCAACAACCAGCCGGCGGTGGCGCTGCCGATCTTCCAGCGCCCGGGTTCCAACGCCATCCAGATCTCCGACGAAGTCCGCGCGCTGATGGCGGACCTGAAGAAGGATTTCCCGCAGGGCGTGGACTACCAGATCGTCTATGACCCCACCATCTTCGTGCGCGGCTCGATCGAGGCGGTGGTGCATACGCTGTTCGAGGCGATCGCCCTGGTGGTGCTGGTGGTGATCCTGTTCCTGCAGACCTGGCGTGCCTCGATCATTCCGCTGGTGGCCGTGCCGGTGTCGCTGATCGGCACCTTCGCGGTGATGTTGCTGGCGGGCTTCTCGCTCAACGCGCTGTCGCTGTTCGGCCTGGTGCTGGCCATCGGCATCGTGGTCGACGACGCCATCGTGGTGGTGGAAAACGTCGAGCGCCATATCGAGCATGGCCTCTCGCCCAAGGAAGCCACGCGCAAGGCGATGAACGAGGTGACCGGGCCGATCGTGGCCACGGCGCTGGTGCTGTGCGCGGTGTTCGTGCCGGCCGCCTTCATCAGTGGCCTCACTGGCCAGTTCTATCGCCAGTTCGCGCTGACCATCGCCATCTCCACGGTGATCTCGGCGTTCAACTCGCTGACCCTGAGCCCGGCGCTCTCGGCCCTGCTGCTGCAGGAACATGGCGCGCCGAAGGACAAGCTCAGCATCGCCATCGAGCGTGGCTTCGGCTGGCTGTTCCGTCCGTTCAACCGCCTGTTCGTGCGCAGCGCCAATCGTTACGTCGGCGGCGTGCAGCGCATCCTGCGCCAGGGCTCCATCGCGCTGATCATTTACGGCGGACTGGTGCTGCTGGGCATGTTCGGTTTCGTGCACGTACCCACCGGCTTCGTGCCGGCGCAGGACAAGCAGTACCTGGTGTCGTTCGCCCAGCTGCCCGATGCGGCCTCGCTGGACCGTTCGGAAGACGTGATCCGTCGCATGAGCGATATCGCGCTCAAGCAGCCGGGCGTGGAAAGCGCCGTGGCCTTCCCCGGCCTGTCCATCAACGGCTTCACCAACAGCACCAACTCCGGCATCGTGTTCGTGACGCTCAAGCCGTTCGAGGAGCGTCGTGATGCCTCGCTTTCGGCCGCGGCCATCACCGCAGCACTGAACCAGAAGTATGCGGCGATCCAGGACGCCTATATCGCGGTGTTCCCGCCGCCGCCCGTGATGGGCCTGGGCACCATCGGCGGCTTCCGCATGCAGATCGAGGACCGTTCCGACGCCGGCTTCGAGGAGTTGTACAAGCAGACGCAGAACCTGATCGGCGCCAGCATGAAGGTGCCCGAGCTGGCCGGGCTGTTCTCCAGCTACCAGGTGAGCGTGCCGCAGGTGGATGCGGACGTGGATCGCGAGAAGGCCAAGGCCGAAGGCATCGACCTGTCCGACGTCTACCAGACCATGACGGCCTACCTCGGCTCGCTCTACGTCAACGACTTCAACCGCTTCGGCCGTACCTACCAGGTGAACGTGTCCGCCGAGCCCGGCTTCCGCCATGAGCCCGAGGACATCCTGCAACTGAAGACGCGCAGCGCCACCGGCGAGATGGTGCCGCTGGGTTCCTTCCTCACCGTGCGCCAGGGCGTGGGCCCGGATCGCGTGCAGCACTACAACGGCTACCCGACCGCCGAGATCAACGGTGGCCCGGCGCCGGGCTTCAGCAGCGGCCAGGCACAGGCAGCGATCGAGAAGCTCGCGCGCGACAACCTGCCCAACGGCATGTCGTTCGAATGGACCGAGCTGACCTACCAGCAGATCCTCGCCGGCAATACCGCGGTGCTGGTGTTCCCCTTGTGCGTGCTGCTGGTGTTCCTGGTGCTGGCTTCGCTGTACGAAAGCCTGCTGCTGCCGCTGGCGGTGATCCTGATCGTGCCGATGGTGCTGCTGTCCGCCATCACCGGCGTGTGGGTGTCCGGTGGCGACAACAACATCTTCACCCAGATCGGCCTGATCGTTCTCGTCGGCCTGGCCTGCAAGAACGCCATCCTGATCGTGGAGTTCGCCCGCGAGGCGCAGATCATCGAGGGCATGGACCGCGTGCAGGCCGTGCTGGAAGCGGCCCGCCTGCGACTGCGCCCGATCCTGATGACCTCGTTCGCTTTCATCATGGGCGTGGTGCCGCTGGTGACCTCGCACGGCGCGGGTGCGGAGATGCGCCATGCGATGGGCGTGGCGGTATTCGCCGGCATGCTGGGCGTCACCTTCTTCGGCCTGATCTTCACGCCGCTGTTCTACGTGCTGGTGCGCGGCTGGGGCGAACGCATGAGCGAACGCCGCCGCGCCCGCAAGGCCGCGCGCCTCGCGCAGGCCGGCAACCTCCTTGAGGAGCATTGATATGTCTTTCTTGAAGATCCTCGCCACCGCACTTCGCCCTCTCCCCGCCGGGGAGAGGGCCGGGGTGAGGGGCCACGCCAGCAATCGCTCCACCTCGAAGCTCGCCCTTTTGAACGTGCTCGCAAGCACCCGCCCCTCACCCCAACCCTCTCCCCTGAGGGGAGTGGGAGCCAGGAAGCTCAGCGCGCTGGCCGCCGCGATCATGCTCTCCGGCTGCGTCAGCGTCGGTCCCGATTACCACGCGCCGCAGGACAAGCCGGTGGCCGTGCAGGGCGTCAACGCCGAGCAGGAAACCACCCAGAGTTTCCAGGCCAACTGGTGGAAGCAGTTCAACGACCCCACGCTGGATGCACTGATCCAGCGTGCCGCCGCCAACAGCCCGGACCTGAAGATCGCCTACGCCCGCCTGCGCGAATCGCGCGCCTTGCTGGGCGTGGCCAAGTCGCAGCAGATTCCTGACGTGGAAACGGTGGCGAACTACTCGCGTTCCCGCGAACAGCAACCTGGCTTCACCGACCAGCGCACCACCATCACCAGCTACCAGGCCGGCTTCGACGCCAGCTGGGAGATCGACCTGTTCGGCGGCATCCGTCGTTCGGTGGAGGCCGCCCGCGCGGATGCGGGCGCCAGCGAAGCCTCGCTGCAGGACGCACAGGTGACGCTGTTCGCCGAGGTCGCGCGCTACTACTTCGACCTGCGCGGCGTGCAGCTGCGCATCGACGTGGCCAATCGCGACATCGAGAACCAGCGCGAATCGCTGCGCCTGATCCATGCCCGCGCCGACATCGGCACCGGTTCGGAACAGGATGTGGCCAGCGCCACCGCGCGACTGAAGTTCGTCGAAGCCCAGCTGCCCACGCTGCAGACGCTGGCCCAGAACGACACCGCCCGCGTCGCCGTGCTGTTGGGCGAACGACCGGGCGAGCTGGACATCGACCTGTCGCCGCAGGGCTTCAAGCCGATCGACGTGGCACTCGCCATCGGCAACGCCGGTGACGTGCTGCAACGCCGTCCCGACGTGCGGGTGGCCGAGCGCGAACTCGCCGCCGCCAATGCGCGCATCGGCGTGGCCAAGGCCGACTACTACCCGCACATCTCGCTGGGCGGCTTCATCGGCTTTCTCGCCGGACGCAGCAACGACTTCGGCGGCGCGCAATCGCGGGCCTGGTCGATCGCGCCGTCGATCACCTGGTCGGGCCTCAACGTGCAACGCGTGCGTTCCAACGTGAAGGCCAGCGAGGCCCGTGCCGATGCCGCGCTGGCCAACTACCAGCGCAGCGTGTTGCAGGCGGTGGAGGACGTGGACAACGCCATCGTCGGCTACAACCTGCAGCGCGACCGCGTGCTCAAGCTGCAGGACCAGGTGACCAACAGCCGCCGCGCCGCCGACCTCGCACGCATCCGCTACAACGAGGGCGCCGCCGACTTCCTGCAGCTGCTCGATGCCGAACGCACCCAGCTGGAAGCGGAGGATTCGCTGGCCGATGCGCAGGCATCGATCAACCTGCGCGCGGTGGCGGTGTACAAGGCGCTCGGCGGCGGCTGGCAGGCCTGCGCCAGCGAGCGTTGCGACCAGCTGGCCGCAGCCCCATGAACGCGGTGGCGACGTTTCCGGGGAGGCCGCCACGCCGCCGCACCACGGCGCCCGAACCGGAACTGTCGCAGCGCGTGGCGCTGGTCAGCGGCGCCAATCGCGGACTGGGCCTTGAGATCACGCGTCAGCTCGCCAACCTGGGTGTGACGGTACTGCTGGGCGCACGCAGGCCAGGCGCCGGCGAGAAGGCCGCACGGCTGTTGCGGCGCGACGGCGGCACGGTCATCGCCGTGCCGCTGGATGTCACCTCCGGCGACGAGGTGCAGGCACTGGCCCGGCGCATCGAGCAGGAGTACGGGCGCCTGGACATCCTGGTCAACAACGCCGGCGCCTATTTCGACATCGACGACCAGGCCTCGTCGGTCAGCATCGATATCGTGCGCCAGGCACTGGAAACCAATCTGCTCGGCGCCTGGCAATTGAGCGAAGCGATGCTGCCGCTGATGCAGCGCCACGGCTATGGGCGCATCGTCAATGTCTCCAGCGGTTGCGGCGCGATGGACAGCGAAGGCGCCAGTTGCCCCGCCTACCGTGTCTCCAAGGCCGCGCTCAACAGCCACACCCGCATGCTGGCGATGGAACTGCAGGGCAGCGGCATCCTGGTCAACGCGGTATGCCCGGGCTGGGTCGCCACCGACATGGGCGGCCACGGCGGGCGCCCGATCGCCGAGGGCGCCGCCGGCATCGTCTGGGCCGCCACGCTGCCCTCGCGACCCGGCGTTACAGGGGGCTTTTTCCGCGATCGGCAGCGCATCGACTGGTGAGCCCATGCGTCCCCGCGGTGAGGCTCAGGCCATCGCCGGGTCGCTGATGCTGGGTCGGCCGGTCTCGATGCGGCCAGCCATGCGTTGTTCGAAACCAGGCCCCCGGACGGTGAAGTCGTACCAGTGACCCTGCTCCCGCGAAGGCCACAGCTGGCGGAACTCCGTGGCAGCTGTGATCACCCGCTTCCACGGGCCACCGTCGATGTAGGCGTTGGCGATGATTTCCACCGGAAGCTCGCCTTCGCCAGGCTGGCGTACAGCCAAACCGATCGCGCTGTCGTCGTCATGCAACAGTTCAACCTCCACCTCCCCGCGCTCGGCGAGGTGGCCTCTGAATTCGCGGTAGAAGCCCGCCGGACCGTGGACCTCCAGGTGATAGCGACCCATGTCTTCACCCGTAGGCTTCCAGTGATCGTCCTCCAGCCAGGCGCCCGCCTCCACTGTGTAGCGACGCGGCAACTGCGCGGGATGGCGGCGATCGTAGACATGCAACACCGCTCCTTGCTTGCCCGTGTTCTCGAAGGCCAATACAACGGCGCCGTCACGCTGGGCGAGCCGCACATCCAATGCATACGGCAACGCGCGTGATAGTCGCACGCCCGGTTCCTGGGACAACGGCTGCGGCTCGGCAGGTGGGGCTGCCTTGGGCATCGTCTTGGCATGCAGCTCGATCAGTGCGTAGTCGCTCATGTCGGGCAATGCATCCCACGGCGTGTTGTTGGGATCGGCAAAGTCGAAGGCGGAGGTGAGATCGCCGCTGATCGAACGATGCCAGTCGCTTATTGCCGGAATCTCGATACCGAAGCGCTTCTCCAGAAACATGCCTACGGAGGTGTGATCGAAGACCTGCGAGTTGACCCAGCCCCCTCGGCTCCACGGTGAGACGACGTACATCGGTACCCTGGGGCCAAGTCCCCACGGGCGAATATTGCCTGCCGCGTGGTCTTGCGGGTGAAGATGCTTGTCGGTGTCCGCCACGAAATACATGCCGGCGACATCCATGGTCGATTTTCCGGCCAAGCTCCCGTCCGGGTAGACCGACGGCACCGCAGGCGGCGGTACATGGTCAAAGAAGCCATCGTTCTCGTCGAAACACAGGAAGAACACGGTCTTGCTCCACACCTCCGCATTCGCAGTCAGCGCAGCCAGCACCTGCTCGACGAAGTTGCCGCCCTGCGCCGCGCTGGACGGCGCCCCGGGATGTTCCGACTTCAACGGTGTGGGCAACACCCAGGATACCGAGGGCAAACGATCGGCCAGCACGTCGTCCCTGAGATCGTTGACCGAATAGGGCCGCATGCCTTTTTCATAGTATGGCGACCCCGGCTTGGCCTGGCGGAAGCTGGGCGAAGCCAGGGCACCGTGCATCAGGCCGTTCCAGTTCTCGTTGGGATCCTGGTAGATCTTCCAGCTGACGCCGGCCGACTCGAGCAACTCCGGAATGGTCGGCCACAGGAATGGGTCGCCCTGGTACTGATAGCCTGGCGAGGGCAACGTGCCGGAGATGGCCGTACGCAGGTTGAGTACCTCGGCCGATCGCTCGTCGGTGTTGATGCCTCGATTGCGCAGCAACGGGTCGTGGTTGGAGCCGGACCAGAATACGATGCGGTTGGGCCCTGTCGATGCATGCAGCGAACAATGGTAGGCATCGCACAGCGTGAATGCATCGGCGAGCGCGTACTGGAACGGTGCTTCCTGTCGCGTGTAGTAGCCCATCGAGGCGTCGGTCTTGTAGCGCGTCCATTCGCTCATGCGCCCTTGATCCCAGGCGGCCTGGGCGTCGGGGAACGTATGCGGCATCGAGGCCACCAGGGCGGCATTCATTGTAGTGGCGTCCAAATGAAACGGCTGGATCTCCTTCTGCCCGTTCGACTGGTGCCAGACCGGCTTGCCGGTCACCGTGGGTATCGGAAAGCGATCCTTGAAACCACGCACGCCACGCAGGCTGCCAAAGTAGTGGTCGAACGAACGGTTCTCCTGCATGAGAATCACCACATGCTGCACATCGTCGATCGTGCCGGTGCGCACGTGGGCGCCGATGGCCAGCGCCTTGCGAATGCTGGGAGGCATCGCCGCAAAACCGGCGGTAACGACCGCCATGCCACCCATCATCCTGATGAAGTCACGCCGCTTCATGTGCTTTCCGTCGTCGTAGTCGATCCAGCAACACCACGATCATCGCGCGGTCAATTAACCGTCTTGTGACAACCGGGATTGCGCCTGTAGGACTTACGACGTTTCAGCAACGAAAAGTGGAAGACACCGGCTATCGCATGTCCGCTCTTTGGACATCCATGCGGCTTAACGGGCGCTTGCTTGCTCGAGGCTTACGACTCAGAGACGGGCGCATCGGATGTCATGCGCCAGGTGTATCGGTCGGCGTGCGCGTGTGCTGCAGCATGCCGTCCAGCGGGCATTACACGATCGGCTTTCGGTAAACCACGAAGCCGGAAGCTTCGGCGAGGCTGTCATACAGGCGCATGGCCACGGTATTGCTGTGATGCGTCTGCCAGTAGACGCGTGGTGAGCCTGCCTGCCCTGCACGTTCGTACACGGCCTCGATCAGCGTCCGCCCAACGCCCATGCCGCGCGCCGCCTCCACCGTGAACAGGTCCTGCAGGTAGCAGTTGTTGCCTATGCTGATGGTGCTGCGGTGGAACAGGTAATGGGCAAGCCCAAGCAGTCTGCCGTCGCGTTCCGCTACCAGCGCATGCATCGGTTCTTCGGCGTCCAGGAAGCGTTCCCAGGCAACCCGCGTCACCTGGTCGGGCAGAGCGGTCGCGCCAGTGCGGCCGTAGAACGCGTTGTAGCCGTCCCACAGCAGCTTCCACTCGTCGAAGTCCGAAGCGCGTACGCCTCTGACTTCCAGGGCTCTCATCAGCGCTGCACCATCAACGCAAACCAGCGCCAGCCGCGCACGCGCTCGGCCACCAGCTTGGCGCTGGTGAGCATCGGCACCGCCAGCAGCGCTCCGGGAATGCCCCACAGCCAGCCCCAGATCAGCAGCCACAACAGGATCGCGATCGGACTCAGGCGCATGCGATGCCCCTGGATCAGCGGCGTCACCACATTGCCCTCGAACGCGGTGATGCCTGCGAAGGTGAGTGCGGGCAGCAGGGCCGAACCCACGTCGTTGAAGTTGAGCAGCCCAACGAAGGCCAGCACCGTGGTCGTACTGATGGCTCCGACGTACGGAATGAAGTTCGCCAGCATCGCCACGGTGCCCCACAGCAACGGATCGGGCATGTGGTACAGCCACAGCATGCCGGCGGTGACTGCGCCAAGACCGAAGTTGATGAGCGTCGCCGTCAGGATGTAGCGCGATACCTCGTACTGGATGCCACGCACGATGGAGACCGCGTGTCGTCGATGGCCGAACGTGGGCGAAGCCTGCACCAGGCGCCGCAACATCAGGTCGCCATATACCAGGAAGAAGAACACCAGCAGCACAACGGTCAGCACCCCGGCCAACACCTTGGGCGTGGTCGCCACCACGTCCCATGCCGTGATCGAGATCGACGGCGGCGTGCCCTGCTGCACGCGCGCCTGCCCGGTAAGGCTTTGTGTCGCGCGATTGGCCGCCTCCAGCGGCTGCATGATGGAGCGCAGCTTCGGCCCGAAACTCCGGATCGCCGTGGGCGCCTCGTGGAACCAACCCAGGGCCGGCTGCGTCAGCATGCCGATGCCGGTGCTGATGGCGGCAATCAACGCGATCATCAACACGCTGGCACCAAGCCAGCGTGGAATGCCCAGATGCGATCCGCGCGCCACGATCGGGTTGAGCGCCAGCCCGATGAACGAGGCGAGCACCAGCGGTATGAGCAACTGCTTGGTGATGGTCACCGTGTACAGCAGCGCCAGCGCCAGGAAGATATTGAGCACGATGCGGATGCTGCGCAGGTTGCGGCGCGCACTCTGCGTTCGTTGCACGCGCATCAACTGAGGCCGTGGCTCACGCGGCGGCACCATCGCCTCGACGGGCACCTCCACCTGCGCCACGACGCCTTCGACGCCGGGCGGCTGCGACGATTCGGGTCCACTCATGAGAAATCGAAATTGTCTTGCGCAAAATCCGCCAGCAACCTGGCGGCCTGGCCCACCACTTCGGCCGCGGCACCACTGAACAGGGTGCCAAGCCCCGGCACGCGCAACGGATGCACGTTGAGCTGGCCAAGCACGAAACCTGCGCCGGCAGCCATGCCCACCGTAGTGAGCGGATAACGCTGCCCACGCGACAGCAAGGCCTGCGCCGGCACGGTCAGTTCGTGACGGGCCGTTTCGGCTCGGCTCCGGGCCGCATGGACGGCATGCAGCTGCTTGATCAGGCTCATGGCACGTCCTCCGGGCCGCGCTCGCCCTGCGGATCGGGGCGATGCAGGGCCTCGCGCATCATCGCACTCCATTCGCTCCGCGTCGCGGGCAACGTCATCCAGTGCATGCAGCGCCGGAACAGCAGGATGGCCGCGCCCAGAAAGGCCAGCTCCACCACCGCCAAGGACACCAGTGCCCAGGTCCAGGAATCGAACCACTGCGCCAGCAACCAGCCGATCAGCCCGAGCAGGGTAAGCCCCAGGCCCACGCCAGCCACCGTGGCGACCAGGCCGGCAACCAGTAGCCAATGCACCGCGCTGCGCGCCAGGCCCAACTCCGCGGCGAGCAGGCGCAACTGGGCCCCGAAAAGCTTTCGAAAGGCGCGACCGAGCCGGCCGAGATCATCCAGCAACCCGGGCGGCGGTGGCGGTACCGGCGTCTCCTCGGGTGCCGCGGGCGCGTCATCGCGTCCGGTCTGGTCCATCCGCTGTCCTCGTCACCTGGGTATCAGCGGCGGAGTATGCGGCCAAGCAGCCAGCCGGCGCCAAGGGCGATGGCCACGGACTGCACCGGCTTCTCGCGGACATAGTCACGCGCGCGATCGAGCCACTCATCGGCGCGGTCGATGGCCTGGTCATAAGCCTCGCGACCGCGTTCGCGGTATTCATCCGCCTTGGCGCTGGCCCGCGTGGCGGCATCGGCGGCCTTGTCCGTGGCGTGATGTAGCTTTTCCTCGACATGGTCGGCTGCGCGGTCGACCGCTTCCTTGGTGCTGCTCACGGCACTGGAGGTGGCCTGCTTGATCCGCTCGGCGCGTTCCTCGATCCGGTCGGCGGCATTGCTTCCCTCAGGCGCCTGGACTTGCTTGTTCATGACGTTCTCCGATGAGGCGGGTTATGCACTGTAACCAAACTTGCCAGCCGGGCGCGCGCCGGGGCATCAGGCCCCGGCACGCCGCCGCTCAGCTTGCGCGGCGGAAGAAGGCGATGACGGCAAGGATCAGGAAGATGATGAAGAGAATCTTCGCGATGCCGGCCGCAGTGCCGGCAATACCGGTGAAGCCGAACAGTGCCGCAATGATGGCGATGACCAGAAAGACCAGGGCGTAGTGGAGCATGGTGCGTTCCTCATGACGGGGCAGCGCATCGCCCCGCGATCATTCACCCACAGCCCATGCCTTGCGGGCGTGAAGATTCGCTGACGACGAACGCGCGTTGTACCCCGTTCACCCTGCGCCCATGCTGCATTCAGCCCACTGCTGGATTGAGGCTGTACGTACCCATCAATTCAGCCTCGGCCAGCACATGGCCGTCCATCGCCGCCCGCAGCTCCGACACCGTGAAGCCGTCAGCCAGCTTGAGGCTGTCCACGTCCAGCGCGTACAGCCGGAAGTGGTAGTGGTGCACGATGGAATCGTTCCACGGCGGACACGGACCGTCGTAACCCAGGTACTCGCCCTTCATGTCCGCGTCGCCCGCGAACCAGCCGGTGTAGTCATTGATGCCTTGGACGCTGCCAGGCGGGCCATACGGCGCGCGCTTGCCGCGCGGAACGATGCCATCGCTGCAGGCGCCTTCGGCCAGTTCGCCGCACTCCACGGGAATGTTGGCCATCAACCAATGCACGAACTCCACGCGCGGAAGGTCCGCCGGCACGGTGCGGCCTTCCTTGTTCACGTCGTCGGGCTTGCTGGGCACGTCGAAGTCCAAGCAGGTCAGCACGAACGAGCGTGTAGCGCGCGGTGCATCCTTCCATGCCAGGTGCGGGCTCAGGTTGTCCGACAGCGCGAACGGTGCCGCCTGCTTGCCGAAGGCGAAGCGCGGTGGAATCGGCTGGGCATGTTCGAAGTTGTCGCTGCGCAGTTGCAAGGTCGTTCTCCTGGAGGGGCGCGGATTCAAAAGGGGAGTGGGTCAGGGCCTGGCGTAGGTGACGCGATAAACGGCACCGGCAAGATCGTCGCTGACCAGCAGGCTGCCGTCGGGCAGCGGCTGCACGTCGGCCGGGCGACCCCACGCCTGCTCGTCCTGCTGGAAGCCGTCGAGCAGCGGCTCGTACGAAAGCACCTTATCGCCCTGCAGGCGCACCGTCATCACCCGATAACCGGATTTCTTGGTGCGGTTCCACGAACCATGTTCGGCAATGATGATCGCGCCCTTGTACGCGGCAGGAAACTGGCTGCCCTCGTAGAAGCGCATGCCCAGCGAGGCCACGTGCGCGCCCAGCTTGAGCACGGGCGGCGTGTAGTCCTTGCAACTCTTGCCCTTGCCGAACTCCGGATCGAGCGTGTCGCCCTGGTGGCAGTACGGATACCCGAAGTGCTCGCCGATGCGGCTGAGCCGGTTCAACTCGTCGCTGGGCATGTCGTCGCCCATCAGGTCGCGGCCATTGT
Organism: Dyella sp. C9; assembly: GCF_003332825.1. Classification (GTDB taxonomy): domain Bacteria; phylum Pseudomonadota; class Gammaproteobacteria; order Xanthomonadales; family Rhodanobacteraceae; genus Dyella. The sequence goes on from NZ_QIRF01000013.1 coordinate 66,436, forward strand.
CGGTGAACCACAGCTGCCGGCTGCCCGGCTGCCAGTCGAAGCCCACCGTGTTGCGCACGCCGTAGGCGACGTCTTCCAGACCGCTGCCGTCGGCATTCATGCGCGTGATCTTGGCGTACGCGTTGCCCTTGTCGCAGATGTTGCACGGCGCGCCGATCGGCACATAGAGCTTGCCGTCCGGCCCGAAGGCGATGAACTTCCAGCCATGATGCGTATCGGTGGGGAATTTGTCGTAGACCACCTGCGGCTGCGGCGGATCGTCGAGATGGTTCTCGATATCACGCAACACGAGGATCTTGCTCACCGCCGAGATGTAAAGGTCGCCATTGCGGAACGCGACGCCCACCGGCAGCTGCAGGCCACTGGCGATCACCCGCACCTTGTCGGCGTGGCCGTCACCCTTGCTGTCGGTCAGCGCATACACCTTGCCCGCGCTGTTGGAGCCGACGAACACGGTGCCCTTGGCGCCAAGCGTGATCTCGCGGGCGTTGGGTACCTGGTCCGAATACACCGCCACGTGGAAACCCGGCGGCAAGGTGAGCTTGTCCAGCTGGGGTGCGGCCGTGGCCGCGGGTATCCCCAGCAGCAGTGAAAGCACGACGATCAGCTTGCGCATGGACGACGGCTCCGGGAGAAGAAGGCGAAAGCGTAGCGCCAGCGCCGGCCGCTGGGAAATGCCCGAGGCGGCACGGGTGGCGCATCGCCGTCGTCGATGTTGCCTCAAGCCACGGGCAGCGAATATTCCAGCACGTAGGCATGCTCGCCGTTGGCGATGATGATTTCCAGGCGACCGGCAATCCCGGTGAGTTGTTCCGTACCCGAGTCCGGCACGATGGTCACCGAAAGCTGCGGTGCACCACGATGCATGGTGCCGCTATGTTGCAGTGCAAAGCTGCCATGGCGTCCATGCACGCTGCCGCTGACGCGTTCCAGCGCGACATAGGCGGCCGAACCTTCGACCGCCGTGCCCACCGCCAGCATCTGGCCCTTGCCGACGCCCTGCAGATCGCCGTGGAAGTGCTTTTCGATCGCCATGCGTCCCACGGCGGGATCGCCCACGCCGTCCTGCGGCGGCTGCGGCGTGACTTTCACCTCGAAGCTTCCCCGCGCCTGGTTCGACATGTCCGCTGCCTCCGTGGTGGATCGGGCCGCCAGGGCGCCGTCGCGGCGAATCCTGCGCACGGCATCCGCTCCTGTCAAACCGCGCTGCGCCTCAACGGCAGTGAATCATTCCACCGCCACGGCATTGAAGCGCGCAGCGATGTAGTCGTCGGTGAAGCTGGTCATGTCCCAGCCACGGATGAAGCCGCAATGGCCGCCGTACGCCGCGATGTCCAGCTCCACGTTCGCCGGCAGTTCCAGCTGCTCGAAGGCATCGACCGGAATCACCGGATCATCGCGCGCAGTGAGGATGGTCACCGGCACATGCAGGCCCTCGAGCGCGCGGCCCGCCACCGAATAGCCGTCCAGATAGGCCTCCAGCGAACCGAAGTCGGTATGCCGTGCCACCAGCGACGCGGTGAGCCCCCGGAGGTTCTGCTTCAGCTCCGACAGCTCGAAGTACTCACGATGCGGAAACGCCGCCTGCTTGGCCTGCAGCGAGCGTCGCCACTTGTGCATGAAGTACGCCTGGTAGAACCAGGGTGCCGCCTCCTCCAGCGAGAACAGCCCCTCGCCGGGATCGATGATGGGGCAGACGGCCAGCGCATAGCTGAGTGGCAGCCCGGCGGCCGGTCCGCGCAGGGCGGCCCGGAGTGCGAAATTGCCGCCCAGCGAGAAGCCGGCCAGCGCCATGGGACGGCCCGGATAACGCGTGGCGATGTCGCCCAGCGCATGTACCACCTCGTCGATGCGGCACGAGTGGAACAGCGCCTCGTTGAGCTGATGGCTGTCGCCATGGTCCCGGAAGTTCAGCCGGAACACGTCCCAGCCATCGGCGAGCAGGCGGCTGCCGGTCTGCAGCACGTAGGTGGAGTCGACACTGCCTTCCCAGCCATGGAACAGCACGGCCAGACCCCGTGAGCGCGGCTGCGTGCGCTGCGCGGTGTAGGCACCGGTGAGGCGTACGCCGTCGCCGCCATCCACCATCACCGGTTCGGCGCCCTGCAGCACCGTTTGTGCGGCCTGCGGCAACAGGAACCGGCGCACGCCGCTGGACGACAGCATGGTCTGCACGTGGCCGCTGCGCAGCGGCCACGGCGGCAGGAAGTCCTTCCCCTTCGGCAGGTTCATGGGCGGGCTTCGTGACCCGGCTGGTCTTCCAGCGCCTGCGCGATGCGCTCGCGCGACAGTTCGGCCATGCGGCGGCGCGCATCGGGCGTCGAGGGCACCGGCTCGAGGAAATGCACTTCCGCATCCAGCGGGGCATCGCCCAGCAGGCGCAGGAAGTTCTGCATGAAATTCTCGTGCTCGCGGAAGCCCGCGTCGATCACGCGCCGGCCATCGCGGGCAAAGCGAAGCGCCACCGGCTGCACCGGGACTTCCGCATCCAGGGCCGCCTGGAAGATGCGCGCATGGAACACGCGCAGCACGCCGTTGTGGCCGGTGCCGCCCTCGGGAAACACCGCCACCGAGCGTCCGACGCGCAGCCTGTCCACCATCACCTGCATCACCGCCGCCAGCGAATGATTGTTGCCGCGACGGTGGAAGATGGTGCCGCCCGATGAGGCCAGCCAGCCCACCAGCGGCCAGCTGGCGATCTCGGCCTTGGCCACGAAGCACGCGGCGCGCTGGCTATGCAGCAGCTCGATGTCCAGCCAGGAGGTGTGGTTGGCTACGAACAGCACCGGGTCGGACAGCGGCTTGCCCACGCGTACCGAGCGAAGGCCGAAGATCCGCAGCAGCGCGGTGGACCACCAACGGATGGTGCGGTGCGGAAACGGCTCACGCCCGTTCTTCATCACCGCGTCGCGGCCCCAGCTGAGGATGAAGGTGCACAGCAGGATGCCCAGCACCACGTGCAGCAGCAGCAGCGGCACGCGCCAGGCGTAGCGCAGGGGTCGCAAGAAGTCGCGTCGGGCCGGGGCGGAAACGGTGTGGGTGTTCATCAGTCGGGTTAGTTTAGCGTTAGCGGGGCCCCTGCGTCCCCGTGCCACAGGGCTCAGCGTTCCAACTGAGCCAGGGGTAAAGCCGCCGAGCGCTTGACTGTACGCAGGACGAAACTGGAATTGACGTCAGCCACCCCTGCCGCATTCAGCAACCGGTCGAGCAGGAAACGCGAAAAGTCCTGCAAGTCAGCCACATAGACATGCAGCAGGTAGTCCATGTCGCCCGTCAGGGCGTAACAGGCGACTACCTCGGGCCAGTCATTGACCAAGCCCACGAAGCGCTCCACTGCCGCGCTCTCATGCTTGGTGAGCTGCACGCGGACGAAGGCCTCCAGACCCAGCCCCACCGCCTGGGGATCGACCCGGGCGGTGTAGCCGGTGAGCACGCCTTCCGCTTCCAGCCGCTGCAGGCGGCGCAGGCAGGCCGAGGGAGACAGGCTGACCCTCTCGGCCAGCTCGGCGTTGGTGATGCGCCCTTCGCTCTGCAGCACGGCCAGCATGCGCAGGTCGGTTCGGTCGAGGCTCGTCATGGCACGCAAAACTCACATTACTAGATACCTACGCAAGATTATTGCGTACTTGCGCGTGAACGAAGCAACAAAACAACCATCATGCGTGGCCTCGGCCCTATGCTGGACCATCCCGGAAATACCACGGCCCAGCGCCAGGAGCCCGCCATGGACAACACCACACCCCGCCGCGTCGAACATCAGCAGACCGACCGTGGCTATGTGCCGGTGTATGCCACCGGCGTCGTCGAGCAGCCCTGGTCCGGCTATACCCGTACCGACCATGAGGTGTGGGACACCTTGTACAAGCGCCAGCGCGAACTGCTGCCCGGTCGGGCGTGCCAGGAATTCCTCGACGGCGTCGCCCGCTTTGGCCTGGGCGATGGCGGCATCCCCAAGTTCGCCGACCTGAACAAGGTGCTCGGCCAGGCCACCGGCTGGGAGCTGGTGGCGGTGGAGGGCCTATTGCCTGATGAGGTGTTCTTCGACCACCTCGCGCATCGCCGTTTTCCGGTCAGCTGGTGGATCCGCAAGCCCGACCAGCTGGACTACCTGAGCGAACCGGACCTGTTCCACGACCTCTTCGGCCATGTGCCGCTGCTGCTCAATCCGGTGTTCGCCGACTACATGCAGGCCTACGGCAAGGGCGGCATGAAGGCCTTCGCGATCGGCCCCGAAGCGCTGATGAATCTCACCCGCCTGTACTGGTACACGGTGGAGTTCGGCCTGATCAACACGGCCGAGGGCATGCGCATCTATGGCGCGGGCATCGTGAGCTCCAAGGGCGAGTCGATCTACTCGCTCGACTCGGCATCGCCGAATCGCATCGGCTTTGGCCTGGACCGCGTGATGAGCACGCGCTACCGCATCGACACCTACCAGCAGACCTACTTCGTGATCGACAGCTTCGAGCAGCTGTTCGAAGCGACCCGGCCGGACTTCACGCCGATCTATGCGCGCCTGCGCGAACAGCCGCCGCACGCGGCCGGCGACGTGCTCGACGGCGACCGCGTGTTCACCCGCGGCAACCGTGAAGGCTGGGCGACCAACGCGGATACCTGAATCCCGTCGCATCCACGGGATGGATCAAGGCCCGCCCCGTGCGGGCCTTCTTTTTGGCGTCACGCCCTGCGTCCGTATGCCCTAGAGCTGGTTGATCCACATCAAAGGGGCACAACGAAATTCTCACGAACATGGCCTCACCCCTCGAAAAAACCTACAGGGATGAATCCCATGAAAGTCCTGCTTCCCCTCGTGATCGCCGCCGCCTTCGGTTCGCTTGCCGCCCCCGCGGCCCACGCCGACACCAACGACAACTGGGTGGTACGCTTCGGCGTGCATGCGGTCGACCCCAAGAGCAACAACGGCACGCTCGCCGGCGCCCGCGCCAGTATCGACACCAGCGTGCGCCCGACCGGCAGCATCGAATACCTGATCACGCCCAACATCGGCGTGGACCTGCTGGCCGCCTGGCCATTCCAGCATGACGTGAAGCTCTCGGGTTTGGGCAAGGTCGCGCAGACCAAGCAGCTGCCGCCCACGCTCGGCATCAACTACCACTTCCTGCCCGACGCCAAGGTGTCGCCGTTCCTGGGCATCGGTCTCAACTACACCAACTTCTTCGATACCAAGAGCGCCGGCGCGCTCAGCGGCGCCAGCGTCAGCATCGCCAACAGCTGGGGCGTGGCCGCCCACGCGGGTATCGACGTCAAGCTCAGCCCCAAGTGGATCTTCACCGCCGACCTGCGCTGGGTCGATATCGAGAGTGACGTGAAGGTCAACGGCACCAAGGTGGGCACGGCGAAGATCGACCCGCTGGTGTACGGCGTGAGCCTGGGCTATCGCTTCTGAGTTTCAGGGTTACCGGCAGGGACGCTGGGCGGGCCTCCCGCAATGGGAGGCCCGTTCTCTTTGGGGCGCGCTCAGCCTCGCTTCCATTCGTCGACCGTAAGCACCTGGGCAATGCATTTGCCGTCCCAGCGGTACATCAGGTGTTGCGCCTGCGTGCAGGGGCCCACGCGGTCGGGATAGAACACCGCCACGCATTCGCCACCGCGATGGCGCACGCTGTCGTATACAAGCCCGTCCGAGCCGTCGGCCCTTAGTCGTCGTGCCAGGGCGATGCCCGCTGCGTAGTTGTCCGGATCGTGTTCGGCCTTCCAGCCGCCGCGCAGGTCGTGCAGCCGGGCCTGGATGCTGGTGCGATAGCAACGCATCTCGATGTCGCAGGGCGGCTCCGCCGTGGCGGCGAGAAAGCGTTCGCGGTGATAGACGGTTTCCTCCACCGCGGTGGCCACGCTGTGCCCGGCGTAGAACACGCCCCAGCTACCGTCGGAGAAACGGCTGCCTTCGGGGTTGAGATGGGTGAATGCCGCCATCACCGGCGTGGTGCCCGGCCCGCTCACCCGGCGCTCGGGCGGCACCAGTTGCAGTTCGCCGATCTCGTTGCGCAGCCGCGGGTTGGTCATCGCCTCGATGCGATACAGCGCCTCCAGGTCACCCGGTTCGGCAATGCGGTCGAACACACCTACCGGCGGAAAACGGCTGGGCACGATGCGATAGGCATGGCTCCAGCGGATGCGTTTGAGCGGTGGAAAGTCGGCCATGACGGTGCAACTCACGCGGTCTGCCAGAGGCGGGAAGTATGGCGGGCGGCCGTATCGCGGGCTGCGACCTGGACCGCAGGGTGATGGGGGCCGCCTGGCTGGCGCTCAGCCCCAGCCGCGCTGCGCGTCGAGGTACTGGCGCACCACGTAGAGGTCGGCCACGTTGCCCGACAGCATGCGCTGCAGCGCCGACTGGCCACCGAACAACGACGCCTGGTTGGCGCGGTGGACCCAGCCATCGGCCTGCTGCGGGTCGGGGAACAGGATCTGCAGGTCCTTGAAGATGCCCAGCAGGTAGCTGATGCGCTCGAGCGTGTCGCGGCCCAGCGTGCCGGACTGCAGGCGCTTCCACTTGTAGAAGGTCGATTCCGGGGGATCGCCCAGCAGGCGTCGCTGGTCGGCGATGCGCAGGTTCCAGCGCTCGGCCAGGTTGAAGAAGGCGCGCAGGGCCGGACCGCCGAGGTCGGCGCCGGGAATGCTTTCAGGCTGGAGATGAGCGGCCATGGCTTGACTCTCCCAGTGAAGTTGGAATTGATTTTACTGTATGGGTGAATTTTTCGCCAGTTGCACGGGGCGGCATCCGCCATCCGGCCAATGCCCGGCACGGGTGGCAGGGGCGGATACTCGCGGCCTCTCCCGCGGAGTGGCCGTCATGCGCACCTGCCTGATCGCCCTGCTGTGCCCCCTCGCCCTGTGCGCCACCGGCGCGCGCGCCGAGGTGAAGGAAGCCGGTGCCGACCACCTGCTGCTGCAGGACCACCTGGACGTCCGTACCCCGCCCGACCAGCTCTACGCGACGGTGGTGGACATCGGCCACTGGTGGAATGGCGCGCACACCTACTCCGGCGACGCCACCCACCTCAGCCTGCAACCCGAGGCGGGGGGCTGCTTCTGCGAACGCTGGGGCGGGTACAGCGTGGCGCACGGACGGGTCATCTGGGCCGCGCCTGGCCATGTGTTGCGGCTGGAAGCGCCGCTGGGACCGTTGCAGTCCATGGCAGTGGAGGCGGTGATGACCTTCACGTTCAAGCCGTCGGCCCAGGGCACGGCCCTGGAATTCGAGTATCGGGTGAACGGATCGAGCGCGAGCGGCCTGGACAAGCTGGCCGCCGGCGTGGACGCGGTGCTGAGCGAGCAGTTGCAGCGACTGCAGCGCTATGCGGAAACCGGCACCGCGCCGCCCGCCAGGCCCTGAACGGTTGCGGCGTCAGCCGCAACCTCCCAACTGGACCCAGCGCAGCCCGAAACGCCCCGGGTGCAAGCGCACGCAGACCGTATCGCCCGGCTCGACCGCCTCGTAGTAGGCACGCGGCACGGCGATGCGATTCTTGTCGATGGCCGCGCTCCAGCGCGCCAGGTGGACGTAGTAGGTGGTGGACTTGCCGCGGCTGACGTCCTTGCCGGTGACCGTGGCCGGGATCACCTGTGGCCGCGCCGCGTCCAACATCATGTCGGTGATGGCCAGCAGGCCAGCACCGTAGGCCAGCATGAAGGGCAGCATCAGCATCGGCAGCACCCAGCGCCGCCCCCGTACTGCCTCGGTACGAGGCGCCCATACCACAGCCAGCCATAACGGCAGGCTGGCGAGTGCGCCCCACAGGAACAGCGTTCCGACATCGACCATATCCACGTCCAGCAGGGCGCGGAGGGCCAGTGCCAGCGGTGGCGTGACGAGCAAGCCCGCCACATTGGGCCGCACATCACCCTGCTTGCCGTCGAGCTTGAACAGGCCGGGTTTCAGCCAGACCAGGACGGCGGCCACCCAGGGCAGCAGCGCTGCGCAGGCAATGGCCAACCCGTAAGGCTGCGGGATGATCATGACCCACATAAGGACCAGCAACGGCGCGAAGGCGATAGCCTTGCCGAGCTGCTGGGCCTTCTGCAGCCGGGCGAGCCGCTCCTGCGGGTTGCTGCCAAGCGTCGGGTCGTTCGCGACCTCGGCGAGGGTCTCCTCGCGTGCGACCTGGTCCAGGTCGGGCAGCGCGTTGAACCAGGCCTGGAAGCGGTCGTCCAGGCCGAACGAGGTAGCGTCGATCATCAGCGGACTGCCGTCGATCGGCACGACCTGCTTGTAGTTCGCGTTGCGCGCCTGGACCACGCGTCGCCCGCGGATCTGCGCACGCGTCAGGCGCCTATCCACGAACGGCTTGCACACGGCGATGGCGTCACGCTCCAGCGTGAGGCTGGCGCCCAGCGCGTAGTTCACGCAGTACACCGCCAGCGCCAGCGGTATCAGTACGAACGTTCCCAGCAACAGCACGCCACTTGCCTCCAGCGAGCGCTGCGACGCGGTGAATGCGATCACCACGCCCGCGCCCGCGAAGAACAAGGCTAATGCCACCATGGCGATGCGCCATCCCGTGGTCACCTTGTAGACCACGGGATAGCGGATGTCCCGCTGCCAGTCCAACCCCAATACGCCTGCCGTATCCGTCATGTCCCCCGACTCCCCTGTCGAAACGATGGATGGTGCTGGCGCGGGAGCTTACGGGGCTTTGACGTTCTTGTCCTTGGCGCAGTCGCAGCCGAAGTCCGGTTCCGGCCCCCCCTCGGCGATGAAGCGGTCGATGCGCTGCTCCAGCACCGGCAGCGGCACCGAGCCGATCTGCAGCACGGTGTCGTGGAAGTGGCGGATGTCGAACTTCGGCCCCAGCGCCTGCTCGGCCTTCTGGCGCAGTTCCAGGATCTTCAGGTAGCCCAGCTCGTAGGACAGCGCCTGGCCCGGCCAGCTGATGTAGCGGTCCACCTCGTTGGCGATCTCGCGATCGGACAGCGCGGTGTTCTGGGTCATGAAGTCGATCGCCTGCTGGCGGGTCCAGCCCAGGTGATGGATGCCGGTGTCGACCACCAGGCGACAGGCGCGCCACATCTGGTAGGTGAGATAGCCGAAGCGCTCGTAGGGCGTCTTGTAGATGCCCATCTCGTTGCCGAGGTATTCCGAATACAGGCCCCAGCCCTCGCCATAGGCGGAGATGTAGCCCTCGCGGCGGAATGCCGGCTGGCCATGCTGCTCGGCGGCCAGTGCCAGCTGCAGCGAGTGACCGGGCATCGACTCATGCAGGGTCAGCGCCGGCATGTTGTACAGCGGGCGCGACGGCAGGTCGTAGGTGTTGACCAGGTAGGTGCCCGCGCCGCCGCGGCCGGAGGTGTAGTACGGCGCGATATCGGCCGGCACCGGCACGATGGCGAAGCGCTGGCGCGGCAGGCGGCCGAACTCCTTGCCCAGCTGCGCGTCGACCTGCTTGGCCACCCAGGCAGTGCGCATCAGCAGCTCGTCGGGCGTCTTGGCGTAGAACTGCGGATCGGTGCGCAGGAAATGCAGGAAGTCGGCGAAGCTGCCCTTGAAGCCCGTCTCCTGCATGGTCTTGACCATCTCGGCATGGATCTTGGCCACCTGCTCCACGCCCACCTTGTGGATGGTGTCGGGGTCCAGATCCAGCGTGGTGTACTCGATGATCTGCTGGCGATACCAGGCCTTGCCGTCGGGCATGGCTTCAGCCGCCAGCGTGGTGCGCGCCTTGGGCAGGTATTCGTTGCGGAAGAAGGTGAGTAGGCTGCCGTAGGCCGGGATCACCTTGTTGGCGATCACCTGCCTGGCGTCCTCGCGCAGCTTGGCGGCGTCGGCCGCGCTGATGCTGGAGGGCAGCTTTTCGAACGGTTCGTAGAAGCTGGCCTTGGTGGGATCCTTCAGCTCCGCCACCGCCGCGATGGAGACATCACGCCCGTTGAGCACCTCGCGCGGCACGGTGAAGCCGCGTGCCAGGCCGTCGCGCATGTTGTCGATCTGCTGCTGGAAATACGCCGGCACCTGGCCCAGATGCTCGAGGTAGCGGCGATAGTCCTGCTCGGTGCGCAGGTTGTCGGTGTCCAGCACGTAGCTGAGGTCGCTCCAGAACGCCGAGTCGCTGTTGAAGGGCATCTGCCACTGCTTGAACTGCTGCGCGGCGAGCAGGTTCTGGATCTGCGCGCGGTACACCGCGTAGTTGACCTGATCCTCGGGCGCGAGCTGCTTCACGTCGATGCCGTTGAGGCTGGTCAGGGTCTTCTGCCAGTAGTCCAGGCGCTTTTGCTGGTTGGCCGCATCGACGTTGTCCAGGCGCGAGCCGTTCGGCTGCGCCTCGCCCGAGCTGGAGATGCCGGACTGGCCGTTGCGCCAGGCCCATTCCTGATCGTAGATCTGCTTGAAGCGGGCATCCGCGTTCTGCTCGGCCCAGGCCGGCGCGGTCAATGCGAGGGCGGCCACGGCCAGCCAGGTCATGCGAGGTGCTTTGTTCACTACGGGGTTTCCTTGGATGAAGACGAAGTGGCCGATGCCGCCGACACGGCATCCTCCACGCTCCAGTCATCCAGCGCCTGTGGCGGAAGCTGGGGCAGCGCCATGCGTGACAGGGCGTCGCGCGCGGCATCCTTCAATCGTGCCACGCGCAGGGCGATCCCACGAGCGTCCAGCCAGGCGACGAAATCGCCGATGGACTCCAGGGCGGTGCCATCGAGGTCGGGCGACTCCTCCAGGCTCAGCACCACGGCGCGCAGGCCGGGCGTGGCCTCCACCCGGTCGCGCGCCTGCGCCAGCATGGGCTCGGCGTTGACGAAGAACAGCGGCTCCTCCGGCCGCACGATCAGCAGGCCGGGCAGCTGGCACGCCTCGGGATGCTGCTCGATGTCGACGAAGTCGTGACCCTGCGCCAGCCGTCCCAGCACGCTCAGTCGCGGCGAAGCGAGCTGGCGCAACAGCATCACCAGGCTGAAGGCGATGGCGAACAGCAGGCCGTTGAGGATGCCCAGCGACAGCACGGCGAGCACGGCAGCCAGCGCCACCAGCCGGTCGCGATGCCAGCGCAGGTAGGGCGCGAAGCTGCCCAGCCGCAAGGATTTGCTCACCGCGTGGATCACGATGGCGGCCAGCACCGGCTGCGGGATGCGCTCGATCCAGCGCAGCGCCAGCAGCACCAGCACGAGCACGCACACGGCCGCGATCAGGCCGGCCAGGCGCGACTGCGCACCGGCCGCCTCGTTGGCCGACGTGCCGGAATAGCCGGCGCCCACCGGCATGCCATGCAGCACACCCGAGATCACATTGGCCACGCCGAGCACGAGCAGGTCGCGGTTGGGCTCGACCTGATCGCCGTGCTTCAGCGCGAAGCCACGGATCGAGCTGTACGACTCGGCGAACAGGATCAGCAGCAGCGCCGCGGCCAGTTCCACGCTGGGCAGCCACTGGTCGCTGCGTGGCCAGGTCGGCCAGCCCAGCGCGGCACCCAGCTGGATCTCCCCGGTGAGCGCCACCCCGCGCTCCGCCAGCCAGCCCGACGCGGCCACGCCCAGTGCGATCACCAACAGGCTGCCTGGCAACCGGCGGAACCGTTCGCAGGCAAACAACAGGGCCAGCGCCACCAGTCCAGCCAACACGGCGGCCGTTTTCATCTGCGGTACCCGCGTGGCGAGCTGGCCGATCAGCACGGGAACAAAGTCCCCATGCACGTCGGCCACGCCGCACAGATGCGGCAACTGTTTGAGCGCGATCACGAAGGCCAGGCCGAAGGTGTAGCCCCGCAGCACCGGGCGCGCGATCAGGTGGGACAGTCCGCCCAGCCGCGCCGCACCCGCCACCAAGAAACACAGGCCGGCCAGCAGCACCAGGGTGACCCCCACCGCCACGCGGGCGGCACTGTCGTTGCCCGCCAGCGCCAGCGTGCCGGCGGCCAGCACGGCGGCCGACGAGGAGGTGGCCGAGACGATGGCGTAGCGGCTGCGGCCCAGCAGGCCATAGGTGGCCAGGCCCACGAACAGCGCGATCACGCCGGCCTGCGGCGGCAAGCCGGCAATGCCCGAATAGGCCACCGCTTCGGGTATCAGCAGGCCGGCGATGGAAAGCCCGGCCACCAGGTCGAGGCGCCAGGTGGAAGTGACGGCGGGAGTCACGGTGGTGGACATCGGTCGCTCCGGCGCGAGACGGCTGCGCCGAGGTTAGCCGATTGCAACGCCAGCAGGTCTCTCGTGCGGCGACGGCGCCCTGCTCTCTGCAGGAGCGCACCCCTGAATCGAGTTCAGGGCAGGCTCTGAGCGCGAAAACCCCATGAAGCGAAACGCCAAGGGGCGAGGGACGAGTAGCGAGGGCGCAAGCCACCACGTCCATCGCAGGCTGCAGGCTTGCCCCGGGTGGCCGGACTTGGCGCCCCCACGACCCATCCGTCGTCCCTGCTTCGATCCGGTCGCGCACAGGGTGGCTCCTACAGGGAAGTGACGTTTAGCCTTCCATGCCTTCGTAGTAGCCGCGCATGGCCTGCAGGTAGGCCTCGAGGTTGCGGCCGTCCATGCTGCCGAAGCGCTCGCCGGTCACGGTGAGCGCGGCGATGCGGTCGGGGCGGAAATTTCGGAAGCCCACGCGCAGGCGGCACCAGGTGCCCAGCGTCCAGGCGCCGCCCCAGAAGGCCAGGCACAGCGGTTCGACTTCGCGCGTGCTGGCGCGCCCGGCCTCGTCGTTGTATTCCAGCCGCAGCACCTGGTTGTCGGTGATGGCGGCGTTGAGGCGATCGATCAGCGCCGCGAACTCCGTCTTGGACTGGTCACGCCAGATCGGCGCATAGATGCGCGTACGCCCTGCCCGTTCGCGCAGGTCGGGCGGCAGCACGGCCTCGATCTTCAGCAGCGCCGCCTGCGCGCTTTCGGCCAGCTTCTGCCCGGCGAACGCGCGCACGAAGCGTGTGCCCACCACCAGCGACTCGAGTTCGTCGGCACTGAACATCAGCGGCGGTATGTCCGATCCCTTGCGCAGCAGGTAGCCGACGCCGGCCTCGCCTTCGATCGGCACGCCGGAGAGCTGAAGGTCCGCCACGTCGCGATAGACCGTGCGCAGGGAGACCCCAAGCGTGCCCGCGAGCTGGCGCGCCTGCAGCGCGGTGCGGCGACCACGCAGGGCATGGATGATGAGGAAGAGCCGGTCGGCGCGACGCATCGGTACATCATGGCCGAGCGCCGCAGCGGCAGCCAGCGCCGGGAGTCACGGTTGGAGCAAGACCTGCCGGCCGGCATGGCGGTGCTCACGCCGCCTGCGCGGCCGCCAGTTCGGCATCCAGCGCCGCCGCACGCTGCAGCGCGGGTCGCGAGTTGATGCGCTCGACATAGGCGGTGATCACCGGCAATTCCGGCACCAGCTTGAACATTGTGGTCCAACGCAGCGCGGTGCCCCACAGCACGTCCAGCGCGCTGAAGCGCTCGCCCAGCAGGTACGGGCCATGTTCCAGCTGCGCCACCAGCGTGCCGAGCATGGTGTCCCAGTCGCCGTAGGGACTGGTGGAGGGCTTGGCCGGTTCGCGTTGCATGGAGCGGTCCACCAGGGCGGGCTCGAAGCACGAGCCATAGAACACCATCCAGCGCAAGTAAGGGCCACGCAGCGGATCGTCCACCGACGGTGCCAGCCCCTTGGCCGCATACAGGTCGGCCAGGTAGATGAAGACCGCTGGCTGTTCGGTCACCAGTTCGCCGCGATGCCAGATGGCCGGCACCTTGCCCATGGGATTGACCGCCAGGTAGGGCGCCTGGCGCTGCTCGTTGTGCCTGAAGTTGAGCACCTGCAGGTCGTACTCCACGCCCAGCTCTTCCAGCAAGGCGCGGGTACCGGCGGAGCGGCTGTTGGGTGCGTGGTAGAAGGTGACGCGGCTATCGGCGGTCATGGCGGCTCTCCCGAGGCAGGTGGCGATGGCCGGCGTGGCCATCGCCCGGCATTACAGGTAGGCGGTGACGGCCGGGGTGCGGCGCCACTGGTTGTCGCGGCCGTCGGCGTAGCCGACCGGCGCGGCGGCCCACTCCTCATCACTGACATCGTCCAGGCAGGCCACGTTCACCGACACGTAGGCGCCCCCGATGGCCTCGACGAAACCGCGATGGAAGGCATGCACGCCGCAATGGCGGCAGAACAGGTTGTGGGCGCTATGGGTGGCGAACTGGTAATCGGTGAGCGCGTCCTCGCCGCACAGCAGGCGGAACTGCTCGGGACGCGCCATGACGCCCCAGAAACGCAGCTTGCGGCAGATCGAGCAGTTGCAGCGTCCGGTTCCGGCAGCCAGGTCCAGCTCGGCTTCGTAGCGAACGGCGCCGCAGTGGCAGCTGCCATGGTAGGTGCGGGTCATGCGGTTGCTCCTCGCAAGGATTTGGTCGTCGCGCGTGCGGGTTGTGCGGGCACTTCGGTGCTGATGCGCTTGCCGCCCTGCGGCTCGGCCGGCGCGGCGGGTAGCCGGTACTGGCCGTCCATCAACAGGCCGCGCAGGTACAGCGGCCGGTAGGCCATCAGGATCTTGCCGAACGGGAAAGGCATGGTCGGTCTCCTTCAGGCCGCGGCGGCGGTGGCTTCGGTGGCACACCACGGCGGCGGTACGGCGTGCTTGAACAGCCGGAACCAGTGCTCGCGATCGGCTGGGCCGTAGAGATCGAGCGTGCGGATCACCTCACGGGCGAATTCCACGCTGCCCAGCTGGCTGGCGGTGATCACCCCCTCGTCACTGACCGCCAGCACCTGCGGGTCGTACTGGTCGGCACCGCGGTACTCCGGCACGAAGCTGCCGATGTGGCCGGGCCAGTTGCCGGTATGCCGGCGATGCTCCAGCAAACCCGCCCGCGCCAGCGCCAGCACGGCGCTGTCCACCGCGGCCACCGGTGCGCCGGCGGCATGCACGCGCCATGCGGCGTCCACCGCCTCCTCGCCGTAGCCGTGCTCCCACAGGTGGCCGCCGGGCAGGATCAGCAGCGCGGCACGCGCCAGATCGAGCTGATCCAGGGTCAGTTCGGGCAGCACCCGCAGGCCGCCCATGGAAAGTACCGGCTGCAGCGAGAAGCCCACCGTCTGCAACCGCCACTCGCCCGGCCGCCGGATCTCGCACAGGGCTTGCGCCGCGTGCCAGTCGGCAAAACCGTCGAACACCAGGAAATACACCGTGTCGCGCATGAGAATCCCTCCTTTTGACGGAGGCCAGTGTGGTCACCCCCTGCTGCCAACGTGTTGTCAGCAGGGCCGACGCCCCCTGCAGGAGCGCAGCCTGTGCGCGACCGGATCGAAGCAGGGACGAGGGGCGGGGAACTGGTTTCGCCGGAAAAGGGTTCTGCGGCGCGGAGATGAATGCACTGGTCACACTTTGAGCTGACAAGCGCGCGGGCCGGCCGGACAATAGGCGTCCCTTTGCTTGTGGGTTCGCCATGAAGTCCATCTCGCTGATCCAGTTCCTGATCGAGGAACGCCGCGCCGGCCGCGTCAATGCCGAGCTTTCCCTGCTGATCGAGGTCGTCGCCCGCGCCTGCAAGCGCATCGCGGTGGCCACCAACAAGGGTGCGCTGGGCGGCGTGCTGGGCGAGGCTGGCACCGGCAACATCCAGGGTGAGGCACAGAAGAAGCTCGACGTGATCTCCAACGAGATCCTGCTGGAGGCCAATGCCTGGGGTGGCCAGCTCGCCGCCTGCGCGTCGGAGGAAATGGAAGATCCGCAGCCCATCCCCGACATGTACCCCAAGGGCAACCACCTGCTGCTGTTCGATCCGCTGGACGGCAGCTCCAACATCGACGTGAACATCTCCGTCGGCACGATCTTCTCGGTGCTGCGCTGCCCCGATGGCATCACCGAGCCCAAGGCCGAGCACTTCCTGCAGGCCGGCACCACCCAGCTGGCCGCCGGTTACGTGGTGTACGGCCCGGCCACCGTGCTGGTGCTGACCTTCGGCCACGGCACGCACGAGTTCACGCTGGACCGTGAAGTGGGCAGCTTCATGCTCAGCCGCCGCGATATCCGTATCCCGGAAGAGACCGCCGAGTTCGCCATCAACATGTCCAACCAGCGCCACTGGGAAGCGCCGATGCAGCGCTACATCGGCGAGCTGCTGGCGGGCAAGGACGGTCCGCGCGGCAAGGACTTCAACATGCGCTGGGTCGCCTCGATGGTGGCCGACGTGCACCGCATCATCACCCGCGGCGGCGTGTTCTTCTATCCGCTGGACGCCAAGATCAAGTCCAAGGGCGGCAAGCTGCGCCTGATGTACGAAGCCAACCCGATGGCCTACATCATCGAGCAGGCCGGCGGCGCCGCCACCACCGGCCGCGAACGCATCATGGGCCTGCAGCCGACCGGCCTGCACCAGCGCGTACCGGTGTTCCTCGGCTCGAAGAAGGAAGTGGAAGTGGCCACGCACTACCACGTCGAGGCGGACAAGGCGGTCTGATCGGCCCTGCGCCGGGCATCGCACCAGCCTTTCCGTAACCAAGCACGCGCCGGGGCGATGTGGTCGGGGCCGTGGCAAGCCCCCCGATTTTCAGCAAGAAAATGCGTCAGCTTCGAAGTCTTTTTCGAAGCTGCCGTTTTATTTGCCCTCGCCTCGCCAACCAAGCAAGATCACTGCCCGGTGGCTTGCTGCAGCGCGAGGATCCGCGACGCGCCATGGCTGCCTTCACTCGGTTGGGAAATGGATATGGCCAACGCTACGCGCTATGAAATCACCTTCGAAGAGATGGCCATCGCGCTTGTGAGGCATCTCAACATCAACGAAGGACTGTGGACGATAGGCTCCAGCTTCCAGTTCACCGCCAAGAACCTTGCCACGAACAACAAGCAGCTTCGCCCCGGATTTCTCGGCGTGATCAACCAGATGAATCTGGTGCGCGTCACCGAGGCTGTTCCCGGCCTCACGGTGGATGCCGCGATCGTCAATCCGCCCATCGCAGGCACCATGGCAAAAGGCCGAAAGGCAAACTGATCGGCGCCCGCACTGCCGTGTTGGTGATTGGCCGGGTCCATCAAGCATGTCAGGGGATGCAAGGTGAACGAGAGTACGGCATCGCGACGAGTTGCGAATGCGGCCACGCCCCGTCGTGACAGCGCACCCGGGACGCTGTCGGTGGCGGCCAAGGCGCTGCTTCCCACCATCATCCTGGGCATGCTCATCGCGGGCGGTTACACCCTGTCCAACGGCTGGGCAAAGTCGGGCGACGATGTCTCGCCTGAGCAGGCGCAGACGCGCCTGGAGGTTTTCCATTCGCTCGACTCCCTGATCGGCTCGAAGGTTGCCGACAGCGATGTGGATCGGGCGCTGCAGGATATGCAACTCGATCCTGCCGCACTTCAGTCGCTACGCGCAGACCTGAGCAGGCCCGCTTCGCCCGGGATGCCCACGGCGGCGGCCACACCGGCGCAAGCGGATGCCACGGCTCCCGCTGTCCAGCCTGAAGCGCAGGCCAAAGCGGCGCCTCAGCGGGTGCAGCTGGTGTGGGTCCGGCTATGGGATACCGACGCGGAGGATGGCGACGTGGTACGCATCGACAGCGGTGGCTATTCGCGTACCGTGCGATTGACCAAGCACGGCGATACCTTTGCCGTTCCCGTCGCTGCCGATGGGGTGATCCGTGTCACCGGCGTCAAGGACGGCGACGGCGGCGGCATTACCGTCGGCCTCGCCTCGGGCATGTCGCAAGCCGTATTTCCCATCATGAGCGAAGGCCAAGTACTGGGCCTGCGCGTGAGGTTGGACTGATGCGCTGGCTTGGGTCATTGGCCACCCGCCTGATGCCGGTGGCGTTCCTGTTGATCGCTGCCATCGCTGTCGCTCAATTCTGGCTTCAGCACACGCCGAGCAGCAGCGCACTGGACGGCATGGTGCACCAAGTCACCGGCTTTCTTCATGGCCATGCATGGTGGTCGCTCGGTATCGCGATGCCACTTTGGCTGCTGTTTTTCATGGGCTATTTCCGCGAGCGCCAGAGCTTGGCCTTTCCGGAGGCCGGCGCAGGGGGTCATTTCATGGACATTCTCGATCGTCTGACCAATCGTTCCGCGCTGGAAGCACGCCTCGCCGAACAGCCGGACGCGGTTTTCATCGATGCCGAGCAGCTGGCGCTCACGCTCAAGAGCAAGGTCATCGGGCAGGACGCGGTATGCGACGACATGGCTGCGCAGATCCGTCGCCGGCTGGCGCTCAAGCAGCGCGGCAAACCGGTGGGCGTGTTCCTGCTGGCTGGCCCGCCGGGTACCGGCAAGACCTACCTGGCGAAGTGCCTGAGCACCTGCCTGCAACGCAAGCTGCTGCATTTCGATATGACCCAGTTCGCCAGCGGCGGCCACGGCGCCACCCAGCTGTTCGGCTCATCCAAGGGCTATGTTGGCTCGGACAACTACGGCAAGCTCACCGCCGGCTTGCGCGATGCCCCCGAGGCCGTCGTGCTACTCGATGAGATCGAGAAGGCCCATGCCGATGTGCAGAAGAACTTCCTGACGGCGTGGAATGATGGCTTCATCACCGAGGCATCGGACGGCAAGCAGATCTCCACCACGCAGGCCATTTTCATCCTCACGACGAACGCGGCCACCGATGGACTTCAGTCGCTGATCGAACAGCATCGCAACGACGCCGACGAACTTCGCCGCACATCCACCAATGCACTGCGTGAATCGGGGTTCGCCCCCGAGATCATCAACCGCCTCGATCGCATCTTCATCTTCCGGCCACTCTCCGGCCTGGATGTGGCCCGCGTCACCGCGCTGGAAATCGAGGCCATGATCAAGGGCTATGGCCTGGACGTGGCGCTTGGCGGCATCGATCCGGAGCTGTTGTTCGACATGATGCGGCGCCAGGGCAAGCTGGGCACCGGCGCCTCGGCGCGAGACATCGTGCGCCTCGCGGAGGAATCGATCGCCGATACCTTGATCGAGGCCAAGCAGAAGGGCCACACCAAGGTTTCACTGGTTGCCATCGACGGCCGGGTGGTGGCGAGGCCCGCCACGTGAGTGTCCGCACCACCGAATCTCCCCTGCGTACCCTTCGCCGGCTGTGGAAGCGCGCACCGGCGTGGCGCCTGACCGGCCTGGCGGCGGCGCTGCTGACCGCGCTGTGCCTGCTGTTTCCACCAGACCGTGCAGTGGGCCACCACGGAGCAGCGGCTGCGGTGTCTCCCGCAGCCCGCTACACACCACAGCCCGCGGCCGCCCCCTCCGCGATGCAGGCGACGGCGCCAGCCGCTACCGCGGTCACGGCACCAGCCACGGCGCCACCGGTGCAGACGGCCATATTGTCGCTGGCCACACCCGATAGCCATGGTGCATCTGCGGACGAACTCGACAACGCCGTGGCGGGCCGTCGCATCAGCGGCTCGCTTCGCGTCGATGGTTTCGATGTGCCGTTGCCGCCCGGCGACTGGCTGCAATTGGCCAATGCGCGCTTCAAGCAGAGCACCGCGGATGGCGAAATGCTGATGTTGGGACGGGTAAAGAACCGCCGCCTGGTGGGCTATGTGCGCATCACGGCGGGGCGCAGCACGTCCGCTCCCGGCGCCGGGTTCCGCGCCACGCCCGGCTGTGACCACAAGAACGAGAACACCAACGTCCTGGTCAATGAAGCCTCGGAACCCTTCGGGCACCAGGCCTGCTGGCTATTGGACCACTCCTTCCTGGCCCCACTGCAGGCATGGGCCGACCGCTCCAACAAGTTGCCGCCGCTGGAGCGCGCCGCGGCCGGTGATCTTGCCGCCAAGGGCGTGAGTTATCCCCAGGAAATGATCTCGCTTCGCTTTACGCGCGCAGAAACCTGGGGCCTGCTGGAAGTGCGCTACGTGTTCAGCCCCGAGGAGGATCACATCACCTCGAGCAACGTTGCCTCCTACACGGACAGCGACTGGCAGCCCGGGACGATCGGCCGTTACCCGGAGAAAGTCGCCTACGTGGCCAAGCTCAAGCAATGGGGTGACGACTTCTGGCCGCGCTTCAAGCTGGCTTTCGACGCCGGGCAACGGATGCCTTCCCGCTGAGGCACCGCTGTCAGCCTGCGTGCAGGATCCCGCCACCGTTTGGCCTCACAGCTGACCGGCAACCAACCATCGCCTTGCCCTGACAGCATCGCGCACCCTGGCGGTCGTACACTCGCTCGCCAGCCAGGGGCCACCGGGATTTACCGGTGTGGCCCCTTCCCTTCGAGCCGCGTTATCCATCGCCATGACGTCCACCCGCCGCTTCCGCCCGCTCCTGCCCCTGCTCGCCAGCCTGGTGCTGTGCGCCTGTTTTGGCGGCACCAAGCCCACGCCACCGCCCGCACCGCTGATGCCGCCGCCGGTGGCGAAGCTGCGCATTGGCCTGGCGCTGGGCGGTGGCGCGGCCAAGGGCTTCGCGCATATCGGCGTGATCAAGATGCTGGAGGCCAACGGCATCCATCCGGACGTGGTGGCCGGCACCAGTGCGGGCAGCGTGGTCGGCGCGTTGTATGCCAGCGGCATGGATGCGTTCCAGTTGCAGGAGACGGCCTTCTCGCTCGACCAGAGCAGCCTGCGCGACGTGCACCTGTTCTCCGGTGGCGTGGTGCAGGGGCAGAAGCTGCAGGATTACGTGACCCACCTGGTGAAGAACCGGGCGCTGGACAAGCTTCCCGTGCCGTTCGCCGCCGTGGCCACGCAGCTGGAGACCGGGCAGCGCACGGTGTTCGTGCGCGGCAACACGGGGCAGGCGGTGCGTGCGTCCAGCAGCATTCCCGGCGTGTTCGAACCGGTGGAGATCAACGGCAAGCATTACATCGACGGCGGCGTGGTGAGCCCGGTGCCGGTCGACGCGGCGCGCCAGCTGGGCGCCGACGTGGTGATTGCTGTGGATATCTCCAGCAAGGCCGACGGCAGCAACCCGCAGGGCATGCTCAACATCGTTGGGCAGTCGATCAGCATCATGGGCCAGAAGCTGGGCGAACAGGAACTTGCTCGCGCGGACATCGTGATCCGCCCCAAGGTAAACCAGATCGGCGCGGCCGACTTCGAGCAGAAGAACCAGGCCATCATGGAAGGCGAGCGCGCCGCGCTGGCGGCCATGCCGGCAATCAAGGCGAAGATCGCCGCCGTCCAGGTGACCCGCCAGCTGCAAGCCAGCTCCGCCGTCGCCACGCCTGCAACGCGTTGAGCGTTCTGGCGGGACGTGCCGGCGCCTGCTAGCGTTGGGTTTTCCACGCAACCGGTACGTTTCGTCATGCTCCAACCCACTCGCCAGCTGTTGCCCTTGCTGATGGGCGCAGCCCTCGCTCCCGCCGCCATGGCGGCCACGGCGCCGGTCGACCCGCGCATCGAGCAGTTGCTCACCGAGCTGGGCAAGGTGCGCCAGGTCGACGCCGTGCAGGTGTCGCCGGATGGCTTGCAGCTGGCCTGGGTGGTGCGTACCAACGGCCGCGACGGCATCGAAGTGGCGAAGATCGACGGCAGCGACGCCCACGCCATCGGCAGCAACCCGCCGGGCAGCTGCAACCAGAGCGACATCGCCTGGGCCCCGGACTCGCGCCACCTGGCATTCCTCTCCGACTGCGCCAGCGGCGGCAAGCAGAAGGACCTGCTTGTGGCGGACGTGCAGCAGGCCAAGGCCGTGCCTTCGCATGTGGCCAGCTTGCCCGGCATCGCCGATGCACTGAGCTGGTCGCCGGACGGCAAGCAGCTGGGCTTCCTGTATGTGCCCAACGGCACCCGGCGCTCGAGTGCGCTGTATGCCGCCAAGCCCGCGGCAGGCGAGATCGGCGTGGACGGCCTGGAAGTGCAGCGCGTCGCCGCCGTCGATGCGCAGGGCGGCGCGGTGCGCCTGCTCACCACAGCCGATACCAACGCCTACGAATTCAGCTGGTCGCCGGATGGCCGCCGCATCGCCTACGTTGGCGCGCCACCGCCGGGCGACAACAACTGGTGGGTGGCCAAGCTCTACGTACAGGATGCGCAGGCCAATGCGCGCGCCAGCATGGTGCTCGACCCGGCGGCCACCAGCGGTTCACTGCACGGCCTGCAGATCGCGCTGCCGCGCTTCTCGCCCGACGGTCAGCGCATCGCCTTCATCGGCGGCCTGATGAGCGACCAGGGCGCGACCGGTGGCGACATCTACACGGTGCCGGCCGGCGGCGGCGAACCGACCAATCTTACCCCGGGCACCCGCGTCACTCCGGCCTGGCTGGCCTGGACCGGTGCACAGCAGCTGCTGGTGGCACAGGTCAGCAATGGCCAGAGCCAGGTGGCCGAGTATGCGATCGCCGCGGACAAGGCCACGCCGACGCGCACGCTGTTCACTCTGCCCGCCAGCATCGGCGACGGCAGCGCGGAGATGGCGCTGTCGCTGTCCGCCGACCATCGCCAGGTGGCTTTCGTGCAGAGCTCCTACACCGCCGCACCAGAGGTCCATGCCGGCATGCTGGGCGAAAGCGCGCCGGGTGCGGTCACGCGCTTCAACGTCGCGCTCAAGCCGGGCTGGGGCCAGGCCGAATCGGTGGAGTGGGACAACGAAGGCCGCCACGTGCAGGGCTGGCTGCTGTATCCGGCCAACTACGACGCCCACAAGCGCTACCCGATGATCGTCACCGTGCATGGCGGCCCGTCCAGTGCGGTGATTCCGCGCTGGCCGGGCGTCGGCTTCGGCGGCGCGCCGTTCTCGGCGCTGGGCTACTTCGTGTTCATGCCCAACCCGCGCGGCAGCTTCGGCCAGGGCGAAGCCTACGTGCAGGCCAACCGCAAGGACTTCGGCCACGGCGACCTGCGCGACATCCTCGCCGGCATCGACACCATCGAGAAGAAGCTGCCGGTGGACGACCAGCGCCTGGGCCTGACCGGCTGGAGCTACGGTGGCTTCATGAGCATGTTCATCCCGACCCAGACCCAGCGCTTCCGCGCGGTGGTGGCGGGTGCGGGCATCGCCAACTGGCAGAGCTACTACGGCCAGAACCTGATCGACCAGTGGATGATCCCGTTCTTCGGCGCCTCGGTGTATGACGACCCGCAGGCCTATGCCAAGAGCTCCGCGATCAACTACATCAAGCAGTCGAAGGCGCCCACGCTGGTGGTGGTCGGCGACCGCGATGCCGAATGCCCCGCACCGCAGTCGTTCGAGTACTGGCATGCGCTGCGCGCGCAAGGCGTGCCGACGTCGCTGGTGGTGTATCCGAACGAAGGCCATCACTTCGTCGACCCCGAACACCAGCGCGACGTACTGCAGCGCGCGCTGCTGTGGTTCGAGAAGTACCTGCCGGCCTCGCGCTGAATCCACGCAGTTATCCACAGGCCGCCGGTGTCCGCACCGGCGGCCTTTTTGTTGCCCCTGCCTCAAGGACTATTGACGGCGGCCCAAGTGTATTGTTGTATTAATACACATGGATGCCTCGATCTTCGCCATACAACCCACCTCCGCCGAGCCGATCTATCGGCAGATCGTTGAGCAGCTGCGCCGGCTGATCGCCAGCGGTCAGCTGTCGCCCGGCGAGCTGCTGCCGTCGGTGCGCGAGGTGGCCGGCTTCCACGCGGTGAACCCAATGACCGTGTCGCGTGCCTACGGCATGGCCGAGTCGGAGGGATTGCTGGAACGCCTGCGCGGCAAGGGCATGACCGTGGCGCCGCAGGGCCGCGGCAGCTCCACGACGGCACAACGCATGGCCCTGCTGGAACCGCAGCTGGCCGACGTGGCGCGCCAGGCAGGTGAACTGGAATTGCCGGTGGAGCTGGTGTTGCGCCGCCTCGGCAAATTGATGGGCGAGCGCTGAGGCCATCGTCCCGCTCACCGTACCAACCACTGTAGTCCGTTCGTCCGATTGAAGGAGTAGTCGAT
This sequence comes from Dyella sp. C9, assembly GCF_003332825.1. Lineage (GTDB taxonomy): Bacteria > Pseudomonadota > Gammaproteobacteria > Xanthomonadales > Rhodanobacteraceae > Dyella. The sequence goes on from NZ_QIRF01000013.1 coordinate 90,165, forward strand.
GAATGCCGTGCTTCAAGCCTCCGCCGTGACCCCGGAGGCGCCCGTGCAGGTACGCGGGCTCACTCACCGCTACGACGGCCAGACCGTGCTGTCCGGTGTCGACCTGGCCCTGGAGCCTGGCAGCGTGCTGGGGCTGATCGGCCGCAACGGTGCGGGCAAGTCCACCCTGATCCGCGCCGTGCTCGGCCTGCTGCAGCCCAGCTCGGGCGACTGCCGCGTATTCGGCGAGCCGGCGCTGGCGCTCTCCGATCAAAGCAAGACACGGCTCGCCTATGTGCCCCAGCAGCCGGAGGCGCTGGCCTGGCTCACCTCGCAGCAGATGCTCGAGTATGTGGGCCGCTTCTACCCTCGATGGAATGCCGCCTTTGCGCGCGACATGCTGCGCGACTGGGACATCGCCCCCAGGAAAGTGCTCGGCAAGCTCTCGCCGGGCGAGCGCCAGCGCGTGGACCTGATTCGCGCCCTCGCCTCGCAACCGGAACTGCTGGTGCTGGATGAACCAGCCGCCGCGCTCGATCCGGTGGCACGCCGCGACCTGTTGCGCGAGATCGCGCTGCGTGCGGGAGAAGCCGGCACCACGGTGCTGTTTTCCACGCATATCGTGTCCGACCTTGAACGCGTGGCCTCGGAGATCGCCTTCCTGCACGAGGGCAAGGTGCTGCTGCATTGTGGCGTGGATGAAACCAAGGAACGCTTCGCGCGCCTGTGGTTGCCCGCGTCGATGTCCGCGGCCGCACCCAAGCAGTCGCTCGGGCACCACCGCCATGCGGACGGCAGCCTCAGCCTGGTGATCGAACGCGATGCACAAGGGCGCTGGCCCGAAGCCAGCGCGTTGCACGGTGCGCGTGTCGATGCACTGGGACTGGAAGACCTCTTCGTGGAGATCGCCGGATGAACTTCCGCGCCCTGTTGCTGGCTCCCTTGCGGTGCTCGCACGCCGCGATGCGCTGGGTCACCCTGGCGGTGTTGGCGCTATGCATCGGCGGCGGCATCGTTTTCGCCATCTTCACGTCGAAGCCGAACTGGCTTTGGGGTGTCATGGCGCTGTACGGCGCCGGCATCGGTTACGTGTGGGCGTTCTATCTGTCCAGCCTGGTGTTGCTGGCCATCGATGCCCGGCGGCTGTGCCTGCCGGGCGTGCAGCGGACGGTGGAAGCTGCGGTGTTGTTCTATGCCGCGCTGAGCGTACTGCCGGCCGCCGCGCTGTGCGGCCTGTTCGGCGGCGACATGCTGGCGACCGCCTTGCTGCTCAGCCTGATCCTGCTGGGAGGCTTGAGCTTTGCCCTGCTGCCACGCTATTTCGCCATGGTGATCGGCCTGTTGCCGGCCCTGCACAGTAGCTTTGCCGAGACGCTGCCCATTCCCGGTCCCACCGATCCGCGCTTTCTTGCCTGGGCGCCGTACGCGGTTGCCGCGCTCGCCCTGCTCAGCGTGCTGCGCTGGCGGCGGTTGCTCCACAGCGAAAGCACCAGCACCACCGGCCTGAGCGACGCCATGGTGCTGCAATACCGGCGCAGTGGCTGGGGCAATGGCTGGGGCAGTGCCGGCATCGACAGCACCCAGCAGGTGCGCCAGCGTCCGGACTGGATGCAGCCGCAGGTGGACCTTCGCCATGCGGGCCCCGAACGGCCGGCCACCGCGCTGCGCATTGCACTGGGCAACAGCTACCTGCCCAAGACCCTGATGGGCCATGTGCGCACGCTGGCGCCGACGCTGCTGATGTTGCTGGTACCCGCAGCCGTGATCGCCTTGGTCTTCAACCGTTCTCACCTGACGTCCAGCGGCATGCTGTGGTCGCTCGCCGCGGTGTCGCTGGGCTGGGGTTGCCTGTACGGCAGCATGGGCGTGGCGATCGGCATCGTGATGCCGCTCACCCAACGCTGGCGCAAGGCCAACACCGAGCTGCCTCTGCTCGCTTTGCTGCCAGGCCTTGGCAACCAGGCGCAGGCAAAACGCCAGCTGTTGCGCACCAGCCTGCTGCGCCCGCTGCTGCTGCAGGCAGTGTTGTGCACGTTGCTGCTGGCCGCTGCCATCTACATGCACGTCGGCGCGTCGGCGCTGCTGTTGATCGTGATGAGCGGACTGGGCAGCGCCCTGTGCCTGGTGGCCTGCCTGTTGTGCGTCATCGGTGGCCGTCCCCTGTCGGGCTGGGCACTGGCCGGAGTGATGACCGCGCTCGGTGTGCTGATCGGCGGCGCCTCCTACATACCCGGCAGCATGATCAGCCGACAACCGTGGACGCCGCCGGCGTTGTACACAGCCGTCCTGCTTGGGCTGTGGGTTGCGCTCGCCGCCTTGCTGGCGTGGCTGCTGCGGCGCGGCTGGCAAGGGTGGCGCCGGCGACCGCATGCCTTCATTCCCAATGCCTGAAGAAAAGCCTGCTCCCCGACGGAGCAGGCCTGCTCAGAACAACTGGCCTTGCGGTGACGGCTTGCGCGGGGGCACGAACCGGGTCGTATCCAGCCACAGCTCGCGCGCGCGGCCAAAACCGTGCTTGCGGCAGGCCACGTCGAAGCGCCGGCGAATCAACTCGGCGAACACGCCCTGCCCCCGCATGCGCGTGGAGAAGTCGCTGTCGTAGTCGCGACCGCCGTTCATCTGTTGCACCAGGCTCATCACGTGCGCCGCGCGCTGCGGCGCGTGCAGCGCCAGCCATTCGCGGAACAGCGCCTTCAGCTCGTACGGCAGGCGCAGCGTGGTGTAACCAGCGCAACGCGCACCGGCATCGGCAGCCTGTTCCAGCACGGCTTCCAGGTCGCGATCGTTGAGTGCGGGAATGATCGGCGCTACCAGCACGCCGACCGGCACGCCCGCCTCGGCCAGCGTGCGGATGGCCTTGATGCGACGGTGCGGCGCGCTCGCACGCGGCTCGAGCTTGGCCGCCAGGTGGTTGTCCAGCGAATTCACCGAGACGAACACCTGCACCAGCCCTTCGCGTGCCATCGGCGCGAGGATGTCCAGGTCGCGCTCCACCATCGCGTTCTTGGTGACGATGGTGCACGGGTGCCGGCACTCGGCCAGTACCTCGAGCGCGGCGCGGGTGAGCTTCCAGCGCCGTTCGATTGGCTGGTAGGGGTCGGTGTTGCTACCGATGTTGATCGGGCTCACCACGTAAGCGGGCCGCGCCAGCTCGTGCCGCAGCACTTCGGCAAGATTGCTCTTGGCGCGCAGCCTGGTTTCGAAATCCAGGCCAGGCGACAGGTTGAGATAGCTGTGCGAGGGACGCGCGAAGCAATAGATGCAGCCATGCTCGCAGCCGCGGTAGGGGTTGAGCGCCTGGTTGAAATGGATGTCCGGCGAGTCGTTGCGGGTGATGACGCTGCGCGCCCTCTCCTCGGTCACCTCGGTGCGGGGCCGTGGCGTCGACTCGTCCAGCAGCAGGCTTTGCCAGCCGTCATCCTCCGCCTGATGACGGATCGACTCGAAACGCCCTTCGGGATTGGAAGCGGCGCCGCGACCCTTGAGGGCCTGCGGTGGAAGGAGGGATTCGGACATGCCGCCAGTGTGCGCGCGCCATGTCTCAGTGCGCGCGACACCGGCTCACGGTGCCAGCTGCTGGCGCAGCGCCGCGCTCATGGTGGCCAGCGGGTACTGGCCCAGCTGCCGATCCAGCTCGACGAATACCGGCGCGGAAATGGTCCAGCCCAGCGGAATCGGATAGTTGCCGGGGCACAACCGGAAATGCCACAGCACGTCGCCCTGCTCCGGATGGGCGTCGTCGGGGTGCAAGGCATGCAGCAACTGCACGCGGGCGTACTCGCCACGCGCGCTGCGCGTGTCCAGCAATGCCTCGAACGGCGCTGAGGCCTCACCACGCACGCTGTCACGAACCGGCCCGGGCACCGGGGGACAGACCGCGGTGTACAACGGCATGGGATGCGCCCGGTCGTGGCGGTCGATGAAGTCGCCCATCTGCGGATCGTTGCTGATGTGGATGACGATGAAGCGCAGGGCGAGCCCGCGTTGCACCGCACGCTGGCGCAGCAGGCGCATCAGCTCGAGCAAGGTGGTGGTGCCAGAGTTCTCGAAGTAGCCGCCATCCACCAGCTGCAGGCGACCGGGCACCGGCGGGTTCGTGGCATGCGTTTCCAGCGTGCCGGCCGGGCTTACATAGGTGAAGCGTGCGCTGTTGAGCACCACCTCGCTGAGCGGCACGCGCGGATCAAGCCAGCTCGACCCGTCGAAGCCCGCGGTCCACGCCTGGCGCTGCGGGGTGGCGATGGGCTGGAACGGATGCTGGATGAAACGCTTGCCTTCGGCCACCGACGTGCTGTTGAGGAATAGTGCGGGCAACGCGGGCGCCTGCGCACCGCCGTTGGCGTACAGCGCAGCGAACGGCTGCTCGAATGCCTGCGTGCCCTGCTTGCGCGCGGCCGCCTCCCAGGCGCGGGTGAGTGCGCGCGACCGGTCATCGAGCCAGGCGCCCGGCAACCAGCGCTGGGTGAAGTCGACAAAGAACGCGTTGGCCAGTGTGGGCGCCAGGAAGTCGTGGCCCAGCATGGCTTGTGCGCGTTGTTCCAGTGTGTCGGCATCCGGCTGCGCCAGCAGGCTCACATAGGTGGCCAGGCCCAGGCTACCACCGGAGACGCCGCTGGCGCCGAACAGATAGCGCGCAAACAGCGGCTCGCCATTCGGCGCCACGCCCTTGCCCACCGTTTCGGTAAAGCGGCTCAGCACCAGCGCGGTCCATGCGGCACCACGAATACCGCCGCCCTCGGCCGAGACCAGGATCACCGGACAAGGCCGGCGCGCGGCGCAGCGATCGTCCAGCCATGCGTCCATGTAGGCGTCAAAACTGGGACGCGTATCCGGAGGTTGCAGCGCCGGATGTTGGTGCGTGCTCATCCCGGGATACTGGCGCACCTTGTGGTTGTCGTTCAGATGCAGCCAGTGCAGCGTCGCGCTGAGCAATAGCAGCATGGACAGCAAGGGCACGCCTCGGCGGTCGCCGATCATGCACAGCAGGCCGCCGCTGTAGCAGAGAAACGCTTCGGCGATCAGCAGTATCGCCAGCGGACCGATGCCATCGAGCGCCTCGGGACGCAGCGCGATGAGTACCGTGGCGAGGATATTGAGCAGGACCACCACCACATACAGCAGCACGGTGGTGCGCCCCATGTCGCGCACGCGCCACACGCGCTTTTCCGCGGAGGGCTGGCTCGCCAGCGTGACCAGCCGCGGCATGCGCCGCACGAGCGTGCCCCACAGGCGGCGGCGCGTGATGAAGAAAAGTATCAGCACCAGCGATTCGCCCAGCAGCCCCAGCGCCCGCCAGCTTCGCCGCACACAGTGATCAGTGATGCCACAGGGGCCATGCGGCAGCTTCAGCAGCGCCAGCACGTAGCCCAGGCTCACCAGCAGCGGCACCGACGCGCCGAGGATGCGCGGCAGCCAGTCGCGCAGGCCGGCAGCCCGGGCATCCTGCAGCGACGGCCAGCGCGGATAGCGCAGGCGATACGCGTTGCGCGCCGCGTGCCAAATGGCCAGGCCGGCGAGTGCACTGCTCAGCAGCAAGGCGATGTAGCGCGCCTCGCTGGGATCGGTCCACAAGGCGATCATGAACAGCTCGGCGGCCTGGTCGACGCCGAAGGTAACCACCACTACCACCGCCAGCACCAGCAGCGACACGCGCACGGGCTTGAGGTGGTCGAGCACCAGCGCGGTCCATCCCAGCGCACGGCGCCAGCGCCGCCGAAGTCGCACTCGTGATGCCGTCCTTTTGCGTACGCCGTTCGGCATGCCGTCCCCGAGGTTCGCCAGTGCGGGCCTATCTTAGTGCCCAGCGCCCCCCGGGTTGGAGTACCGGAAACGACGAAGCGCGACGGTGACCCGCCGCGCTTCGCCGATGACGACCTCGAATGGATCAGTAGCGGATATCCACGTCCTTGGTCTCGCGCAGGAACAACAGGCCGATGAAGAACGTGGCGACGGCCACGATGATCGGGTACCACAGGCCGTAGTAGATATCGCCCTTCCACGCCACCAGCATGAAACCGATGGTGGGTACGAAGCCACCGAACCAGCCGTTGCCGATGTGGTACGGCAGGCTCATCGAGGTGTAGCGGATGCGCGTGGGGAACATTTCCACCAGCCACGCCGCGATGGGGCCGTAGACCATGGTCACGTACAGCACCAGGATGGCGAGCAGGATCACCAGCATGAGGTTGTTCTGTTGCGCCGGATCGGCTTTCTCCGGATAACCGGCCGTCTTCAGCGCCGCTGCCAGCTGCGTGCCGAACGCCTTGCTCTGGTCGGCGAAGGCCTTGCCGTCCAGCGAGCCGCCCTCGAACGAGCTGATGGTCTGGTCGCCGATCTTCACCTCGGCAATGGCGCCACGCTCGGCGGTGATGTTGGAGTACGGGATGCCCTTCTTCGCCAGCGCGCTCTTGGCCACGTCGCAGGAACTGGTGAACTTGCTCTTGCCGACCGGATCGAACTGGAAGCTGCAGGCCTGCGGATCGGCCACCACCTTCACCGGCGACGTGGCGGCAGCCTGCTCGATGGCCGGATTGCCGTAGTGGGTTAGGCCCTTGAAGATCGGAAAGTAGGTCAGCGCCGCCAGCAGGCAGCCGGCCAGCACGATGCTCTTGCGGCCGATGCGATCGGACAGCCAGCCAAACAGCACGAAGAACGGCGTGCCGATCGCCAGCGCCGCGGCGATCAGCAGGTTGGCGGTGGTGGCGTCGATCTTCAGGCTCTGGGTGAGGAAGTACAGCGCGTAGAACTGGCCGGTGTACCACACCACGGCCTGGCCGGCCGTGGCGCCGAGCAGCGCGAGAATCACCAGCTTGAGGTTCTTCCATTGGCCGAAGGCTTCGGTGAGCGGCGCCTTGGAGTGCTTGCCCTCGGCCTTCATCTGCTGGAACACCGGCGATTCATGCAGCTGCATGCGGATGTACACCGACACGATGAGCAACAACGAGGAGATCAGGAACGGAATGCGCCAGCCCCAGGCATCGAAGGTTTCGGTGCCCAGGCCCAGACGAGTCCCCAGGATCACCAGCAGCGACAGGAACAGGCCGAAGGTCGCGGTGATCTGGATGAAGCTGGTGTACAGGCCGCGTTTGCCCTGCGGCGCATGTTCGGCCACGTAGGTGGCCGCGCCACCGTATTCGCCACCGAGTGCCAGGCCCTGCAGCAGGCGCAGTGCGATCAGCAGGGTAGGTGCTGCCACGCCCAGGGTTTCGTAGCCGGGCAGCACGCCGACCAGGAAGGTCGACAGGCCCATGATGATGATGGTGATGAGGAAGGTGTACTTGCGTCCGATCATGTCGCCGAGGCGGCCGAACACGATGGCGCCGAACGGACGTACGGCGAAGCCGGCCGCAAACGCGAGCAAAGCGAAGATGAACTGGCTGGTCTCGTTGAGTCCGGTGAAGAAGTGCTTGCCGATCAGCGCGGCGAGCGAGCCATACAGATAGAAGTCATACCACTCGAATACCGTGCCCAGGCTGGAAGCCAGGATCACTCGTCGGTGGCCGGTGTCGAGCGATCCGCGCGTGTCGACTGCGGTCGTAGCCATGATGTTGCCCTCAAGGTGGAACTGCCGGTCGGGAAGATGGATCAGGTTTTCAGGGTGCAAGCCACTGGAGCGGCCATGCCGCCCTGTGCCTCTCTCTCCGCTGGCAGGACGGGGTGATCCCTTGGCCCCGTCCTTCGATCAGGCAGCCACGCCTCCCGCACGGCCGCCCGATAGCGTCAGAAGTGATACAGGCCGCTCAGGCTGACCTGGTTGCCGTTGGTGTATTGAGGGTTGCCGGCCGAACCAAGCTGCCAGCGCACCTTGTCGTACATCCATTCGATGCCGAGCTCGTAGTTGCCCGAGGCGTACTGCAGGCTGAGCGCCGACTGGTTGTCGCGCAGCAAGGCGGTACCGGCAGTCGCACTGGTGGTAGTCCAGCGGATCACCTGGTCGCCGTTGGGGCGCACCATCGAGAAGAAGCCGTTGACGCTCCACTTCGGCGTGAAGTTGTAGGACGCCTGCACATAGCCGCCCGATTCGTTGATATTGCCGAACTGCGACATGGCGCCGAAGATCTCGCCCAGCGCCCGGCCGGAGTAGATCAGGCCCTTGAAGGTCCACGGTCCGGGTTTCCATTGCGCGCCCACCTCGTAGCCGAAGCTGTTGAGCGTGTCGCGCAGCGGCGTGGGGTTGATGTCGCCCACGCCCTTGAGGTCGATGGTGGAGTAATGCGCCACCAGGTAGGCCAGCCAGTCGCTGCCCTGCACGTGCAGGCGAGCCTCCACCTGCGGCCGGAAGTCTGCAGCGCCTGCGTTGAGGTAATTGACGTTGGAGGTGCCGGCTTCGTTCTGCGGACCGTTCCAGCTACCCTCGAACACGCCCAGGTCCAGGCGCCACTTCACGCCATCGGAACCGTGGTTGAGATCCTGCATCCACGCCACGCCCGGATAACGCCAGCCTACGAAGCCCACGCCATAGCCCAGCGGGAAGGCGATGTGGGTCAACGAGGTGGCTACGTTCTCCAGCGGGAACATGAAGTCCCACTGCTGGCCGATGCGGATGGTGCTGCCGTAGTCGGGATTGGTGATGTCCATATAGGCCTGGCGCAGGCGCGGAATCGGCTGCTGCTGCGAATAGGCGCCGGTGCCGTTGTTGCCGCCGAAGAAGTCCATCTCGATACGGCCACCGCCGCCCCAGTCGTCGGTGAGCTTGGCGCCGCTGAAATCGAGCCAGAAGCGCGTGTTGCGTACATCCACGCCGCTGAGCGTGCCGTTGTAGCCCTGCGCGATGTTGGCCGGCGTCTGTGGTGCCGGCACCAGTGCGTTCTGGCCGTTGCCGTAGTTGGAGAAGGTACGGTCCTGGCCGAAGGCACTGGCGCTGATGAAGCCATGCAAGGCCACCGTGAGCCCGGAAGCCGTGGTGAACTGCGGCTTGGGTACCGAATCGGCCTTGGTCTGCGCGGCCTGCGCCGTGGTATTGGCCTGCTCCGCAGTGACCTGTGCGGTCTGCGCGGTCTGCGTGGCCTGGGTGGTGGCGGCCTTCTGTTCCTGGATCATGGCCTTCAGTTCGGCCAGCTCCTGCTCGAGCTGGTTCACGCGTTGCTCGAGCTGCTGTTCGCGGGTGCTCGATTTGCTGCTCTGCGTGCTGCTCGGGGTGCTGCTTTGGGCATGGGCTGCCAACGGCAGGCCCAGTGCGCAGGCGATGCTGAGTACCAGCAGCCGGCTGTGTCGCACGGTCTTCGGACGTGTCATGGCGTGCCTCCCCAGGTCGATGACGAATCGAGCATGTCCATGCTGCAACGCGAGCGCCTATTCCCCATTGGTCTAACCTCGACCAAAGTCGAAAGAAGGCCGAAACGTACCGATCACCGGCCAACCGCTACACTCGGGCGCTACCGCCGGCAAACCTGCCGCCGCGGCATTCACCACGCATGAGGAGGCCGGTGCCCCGGCCGCAGGAGCCCCACGATGACCAAGCTCTACCCCGTCAAGCCCGAGTTCGCTGCCAAGGCCCGCATCCGCAAGGACGACTACGAGCGGCTCTACGCCGAATCGGTGCAGGACCCGGAGGGCTTCTGGGGCAAGGTCGGCCAGCGCCTCGACTGGAGCAAGGCCCCCACGCGCATCAAGAACGTCTCCTACGACCCCAACAACCTGCATATCCGCTGGTACGAGGACGGCGAGCTGAACGTGTCGGCCAACTGCCTGGATCGCCATCTGGCCACCCGTGGCGACAAGACGGCCATCATCTTCGAGGGCGACGATCCCGGCGACTCGCGCCACATCTCCTATAAGGAGTTGCACACCGAGGTGTGCAAGTTCGCCAACACGCTCAAGCACCTGGGCGTGCAGAAGGGCGATCGCGTGGCCATCTCCCTACCGATGATCCCCGAGGCCGCGGTGGCCATGCTGGCCTGCGCCCGCATCGGCGCGGTGCACTCGGTGGTGTTCGGCGGCTTCTCGCCCGACTCGCTGGCCGGCCGCATCGCCGACTCCACCTGCAAGGTGGTGGTGACCGCCGACGAAGGCGTGCGCGGCGGCAAGAAGATCCCGCTGAAGGCGAACGTGGATGCCGCGCTGGAACGCCCCGGCACCAACAGCGTGGAGACGGTGATCGTGGTGCGCCGCACCGGCAGCGCGGTGCCGATGCAGTCGCCGCGCGACCGCTACTACCACACCCTGATGGACGGCCAATCGGCCGACTGCCCGCCCATCGCGGTGGAGGCCGAGCACCCGCTGTTCATCCTCTACACCTCCGGTTCCACCGGCAAGCCCAAGGGCGTGCTGCACACCTCGGGCGGCTACCTGGTCTACGCCAGCTACACGCATGAGCTGGTGTTCGACCTGCGTGAAGACGATGTGTACTGGTGCACCGCCGACGTGGGCTGGGTCACCGGCCACAGCTACGTGGTGTATGGCCCGCTGGCCAATGGCGCCACCACCGTGATGTTCGACGGCGTGCCCAACTACCCGAACACCAGCCGCTTCTGGAACGTGGTGGACAAGCACAAGGTCACCTTGTTCTACACCGCGCCCACCGCCATCCGCGCGCTGATGCGCGAAGGCGAGGAGCCGGTGAAGAAGGCCTCGCGCGCCAGCCTGCGCCTGCTTGGTTCGGTGGGCGAGCCGATCAATCCGGAAGCCTGGGAGTGGTACTACCGCGTGGTCGGCGACGAGCGTTGCCCGGTCGTGGACACCTGGTGGCAGACCGAGACCGGCGGCATCCTGATCACTCCGCTGCCCGGCGCCACCGACGAGAAGCCCGGTTCGGCGACCAAGCCGTTCTTCGGCATCATCCCGGCCGTGGTCGACGCCTCGGGCAACGTGCTGCAGGGCGCCACCGAAGGCAACCTGGTGATCGCCGATTCGTGGCCGGGCCAGATGCGCACGGTGTATGGCGACCACCAGCGTTTCATCGACACCTACTTCACCGCCTACCCGGGCAACTACTTTACCGGCGATGGCGTGCGCCGCGACGAGGACGGCTACTACTGGATCACCGGCCGCGTCGACGACGTGATCAACGTCAGCGGCCACCGCATCGGTACCGCCGAAGTGGAAAGCGCGCTGGTGGCGCACCCCAAGGTGGCCGAGGCCGCCGTGGTTGGCGCACCGCACGACATCAAGGGCCAGGGCATCTATGCCTTCGTCACCCTGATCGCCGGCGAGACTGGTAGCGACGAACTGCGCAAGGAGCTGGTCGCCTGGGTGCGCAAGGAGATCGGACCAATCGCCACGCCGGACTTCCTGCAGTGGGCGCCGGGCCTGCCCAAGACGCGCTCGGGCAAGATCATGCGCCGCATCCTGCGCAAGATCGGCGAGAACCAGCCCGACCAGTTGGGCGACATCTCCACCCTGGCCGATCCGGGCGTGGTGAAGAACCTGGTGGACGAACGACTGATCAAGTAACCCAGCCACCTGCTGTAGTAGCGCACGCTGTGCGCGACGGCGCCAACGGAGCACTGTCGCGCACAGCGTGCGCTACTACCGGGAAACCGAACGACCATGCCCGACGTACTGATTGCCGATGACCACCCGCTGTTCCGCGACGCACTGCAGCGTGCGGTGCTCGCGGCCATTCCCAACGCAAGCGTGCATTGCGCCGACAGCGTCTACAGCCTGCTCGGCCTGATCGAGCAGTATCCCGACGCCGAGCTGCTGCTGCTGGACCTGCACATGCCTGGCGCGCGCGGCTACTCCGCGCTGGCGCATATCCGCGGCCAGTTTCCCGGCCTGCCGACCATCGTGGTCTCGGGGCACGAGGATGTATCGGTGGCACGCCGCGCGCTGGCACACGGCGCCTCGGCCTATATCCCCAAGTCCACCTCCGGCGAAGACATCATCACCGCCATCCGCAAGGTGCTCGATGGCGACGTGTGGCTGCCGCACCAGCTGGTCGGTGGGGGCGTGGAATTGAAGCCGGACGAGGCCGCGGTGGCCGATCGCATCGCCACGCTCACGCCCCAGCAGTTCCGCGTGCTCACCATGATCGCCGAGGGTTTGCTCAACAAGCAGATCGCCTACGACCTGGGCGTGTCCGAGGCGACGGTGAAGGCGCACATGACCGCCATCATGCGCAAGCTCGGCGTGAACAACCGCACCCAGGTGGCGCTGGCCGCCAGCCATCTGGCGATCGACCAGGACGCGATGCCGTCGATGCCGAACGACGAGGACGATTAAGCCGCGACGCTCTTCACTGCGGTGAAGGGCGACGACCGTTCCGCCCCTACGGATCACGCCGGCGTCTGTCGCCGCACCAGCGCGCTCAGCAGCGCACGCAAGGCAGCCGGGCGCACCGGCTTGTGCAGTACCGGATAGCCGAGTGCACGCGCACGCTGCTTGAGCTCGCTGCTGCCGTCGGCGGTGATCATCGCCACCGGCGGCAGGTCACCGATCGCTGCGCCGAGTTGGTCCAGGGCCTGCAGGCCATCAAGATCGTCGGTGAGGTGATAGTCGGCCAGGATCAGGTCCACGCCGCCGCGCCGCAACTCCTGTTCGGCCTGCACCACATCGAGTGCCGTGCGGCACTCCACGCCCCAGCGCTGCAGCAAGGCGCGCATGCCATCGAGGATGGCCGGGTCGTTGTCCAGGCACAGCACGGTCAGCGGCAACTGTTCACCCGATACCGGGTGCACCGGCGTGCGCCGGCGTGGCACGGTGCCTTCGACGCGCGGCACGCGGATCGCAAAGCGACTGCCCTTGCCTTCACGCGATACCAGTTCGAGTTGGTGGTGCAGGATTCCCGCGATGCGCTCGCAGATGGAAAGGCCCAGCCCGAGCCCCTTCTCGCCCCAGGGCGAGGGACGATCAAGCCGCTGGAACTCGCCGAAGATGCGCGCGCGCTGTTCCGGTGCAATGCCCGGCCCGGTATCCCAGACCTCGATGCGCACCTCGTCGCCCATGCGTCGCGCGCCCAGCAGGATCGCCCCCGTGTGCGTATAGCGCAGCGCATTGGAGATGAGGTTCTGCAGCACGCGACGCAGCAGCTGCGGATCGCTGCGCACGGCCAGCCGGGTGGGTACCACCCGCAACTGCAGCCCACGCCGCTCGGCCAGCACGGCGAATTGCGCCTTGAGTGAATCGAACAGGTCGGCCAGCGCAAAGTTGTTGACGTCGGCACGATAGCTGCCGGCGTCCAGGCGCGAAGTGTCGAGCAGCGCGTCGATCAGGTCTTCGGCCGCACGGAACGAAGCTTCGATGCGCTCGGCCAACTGGCTCGCCTCGGCGTCGAGTCCCGGATGCTGGCGCAAGGCAGAAGTAAACAGGCGCGCCGCGTTGAGCGGCTGCAGCAAATCGTGGCTGGCCGCGGCGAGGAAGCGCGTCTTGGAGGCATTGGCCATCTCCGCGTCGCGGCGTGCGTTGGCGGTGGCGCTCAATGCATCGCTGAGCTCGGCCGTGCGCTGTTCCACACGCTGTTCCAGCGTTTCGTTCGCATCGATCAGGGCCTGCTCGGCGTGCTTGTAGGCGGTCACGTCGGTGTAGGTGGTGACATAGCCGCCTCCCGGCAGCGGGCGTCCACGCATCTCGATCACCGTGCCATCCGGGCGAACGCGCTGGAACAGATGCGGCGAGCCGGCATGCATGTGCGCGATGCGCTTGCCCACATGGGCTTCCACTTCACCCGGCCCGCATTCGCCATGGTCGGCGTTCCAACGGATCAGGTCGGCCACCGGCACGCCGACGTAGACCATGCCATCGGGATAATCGAACAGTTCCAGGTAACGCCGGTTCCACGCCACCAGGCGCATCTGCGCGTCGACCACGCTGATGCCCTGCGAGACATTCTCCAGCGTGGTGGAAAGCAGCTCGCGGTTGAAGCGCAGTTCCTGCGAGGCCTCGTCCATCAGCGCCATCGCCTCGGCGATGTCCAGGCCCGAGCCCGAGAGTGCGCCCATCAGGATGCGCCGTGCGCTCGCCGCACCCACCGCCGAAGCGAGCAGGCGTTCGGTGTACTGGATGAGGGCGCGATCCGCGGCCTCGCCCGGCTGCAAGGGTTTGCCGCGGCGTTCGGCGTAGTCGTCGAAGGCGCGCTGGCTGGTGCGCTCGCCCACGATGCGTTCGGCGATGGTGCGCAGGTCACCGACGGCGACACGGCCGCGCCAGTCACCTGCGCCACGGCTGTCGATCGCATACGGGTCGATGAACATCGCGGCGTGCAGGCGCTCCTCCAGCGTGGGGCGGAAGCGCAGCGAGACGAAGATCAGGCAGGCCACGTTGACCAGCAGCGACCAGAACGTGCCGTGCATGATCGGGTCCCAGCCGCTCAGGTGGAACAGGGCCTGTGGATGCAGCCAGCCCCATCCCATCGGACCGGTATCGAGCCAGTGCGCCGAGCGGTCCATCGCCGGCAGCAACAACGTGTACGCCCACACCACGAAACCCGCGGCCAGGCCCACTGCAACGCCCTTGCGACTGGCACTGCGCCAGTACAGTGCCGCGACGATGCCCGGGGCGAACTGCGCCACCGCGGCGAACGCCAGCAGGCCGGTGGCGGCGAGATTGGTGGTGTCGGCCACCACGCGGTAATACACGTAGGCCATGGTGGCCAGCGCGATGATCGCGACGCGACGCACCAGCAACACCAGTTGCGACAGGTCCGCGCGCTGTTCCAGTTTCAGGCGACGGATGCGCAGCAGCATCGGCATGATCAGGTCGTTGCTGATCATGGTGGAGAGCGCAACCGAGGCGACGATCACCATGCCGGTGGCCGCGGAGAAACCACCGAAGAAGGCAAGCAGGGCCATGCCGCGGTCGCCGTACGCCATCGGCAAGGTGAGCACCCAGGCATCCTTGTTGCCGAGCTGCACGCTGGGCAGGTGCAGGCCCGCCGCCACGATGGGCAGCACGGCCATGCTGACGATCACCATGTACGCGGGAAACAGCCAGCGCGCGCGATGCAGGTCCCGCGGGTCCTCACATTCGACCACGCCGATCTGGAACTGCCGCGGCAGGCAGAACATCGCGCAGAACGCGAGCAGCGTCTGCGCCATGAAACCCGGCGAAACGCCCTGCGAAAGCTGCTGCAGCGGGAGCTGCGCGGTGGCCGCCAGGCCGGGGCCGCGGTGCAGGGCGTAGACAGCCAGCACGATGAAGACCAGCAGCTTGATCAGCGACTCCACCGCGATCGCCAGCATCATGCCGTGATGGTGTTCGGTGGCATCGATGGTGCGCGTGCCGAACAGGATCGCGAAGGTCGCCAGCAGGATCGCGCACCAAAGCGCGCTGTCGCCGAACTGCGCTGCACCCGGCGTGCCGAAGCCACCAAGCACGGCGTAGGACATGGCCACCGCCTTGAACTGCAGTGCCAGGTAAGGAACGATCGCGATCACCGCGATGATCGCCACCAGCGCGCCCAGCCCGTGCGACTTGCCGAAGCGCGCACCGATGAAGTCGGCGATCGAGGTGATGTTGCGCTGTCGCGCCACCAGCACCAGCCGGCGCAACAAGCCGAAGAAGAATACGTAGAGCAGGATCGGGCCGAGGTAGATCGGCAGGTAACCGAGCCCGTCGCGCGCGGCGGACCCCACCGCGCCGTAGAACGTCCACGACGAGCAGTACACCGCAAGTGCCAGGCTGTAGACCAGCGGTCGCAGGCGCGGCTGGCGCGGATACAACGGACGGCGATCGCCCGCGTAGGCCACCACGAACAGCAGGCCCACGTAGAGCAACGAAACCAGCAGCAGCAGCCATCCGGCGATCAAGCGCGGTACTCCGTGATGAGGGCGTCCCTGCGATAGTCTGCAGCCAGGCGGCGCGCGCGGATGGCGGGCGTCCGCCGTGCTTGTAAGTAGCGCCACACACCCGTCACCATGCGCGGATGATGACGAACGACGGCCAGACGCCAGCGAAAGTAGCAGAGCGGCTGGGTGATGACGAGATTCACGTCTGGCGCCTGGCCTACGACCACCACCGTGGCCGTGCGCCGCTGCTGGCCATGCTGGCCACCTATCTCGGCATACCGGTCGACGCCGTGCGGCTGGAGCTGGCTCCCCATGGCCGCCCGTTGCTGGCGCCTGAGCATGATGAAGCGTTTTCGTTCAACTGGTCGCATAGCGGGGATCAGGCATTGATCGCGATTGCCCGGGGCATCGTGCCAGGCATCGATCTGGAGCGGCTGCGCGAACATCCCCGCGCGCTGGAAATCGCCCGCCGTTATTTTAGCCCGGATGAAGCGGCTGTGTTGGAGGGCCTGGAGCCCGCGCGGCGTGATCGGGCCTTCCTCGAGATCTGGACCGCCAAGGAGGCCGTGCTCAAGGCCGTCGGCCGCGGTATTGCGTTTGGGCTCGACCGCCTCAGCATCGGCGGTTCCCCTGAACTGCCCACGCTAGGCCGCCTCGAAGGACACGCGGCCGACCAGTGGCAGCTGCAGCGGCTGATGCTCGATCCCGCGCACATCGGTGCGCTGGCATGGCACGGCGAGCCGCGCCACGTCCGGCTGTGGACACTTGCCGAGCCCACGTGATCGGCGCACTGTTTGCAACCCGCCGCCTTCCAGGCGTCGTGTTCCGGCCTTGCCAGCGAGTACCGCCACTCCCATGACCCTGCTTAGCGTCAATCTCAACAAGATCGCCGTGCTGCGCAATTCGCGCGGTGGCAGCGAGCCGGACATCGTCCATGCCGCCCATACCTGCATCGACGCTGGTTGCGGGGGCATCACCGTGCATCCGCGCCCCGACCAGCGCCACGTGCGTCCCGACGACGTGCGCGCACTGGCCGCCGTGCTGCGCGGACGAGTCGAATACAACATCGAAGGCAATCCGTTCGCGCCTGCCCGCGGCACCTACCCGGGACTGATCGCACTGGCCCGCGAAGTACGCCCGACCCAGGTGACCCTGGTGCCCGACGGCGATGGCCAGATCACCTCCGACCACGGCTTCGACCTCGAGCGCGACATCGACATCCTGCGCCCGCTGGTGGCCGAACTGCGCGAGATCGGTTGCCGCGTGAGCCTGTTCGTCGACAGCGGCGCCACTGGCTTCGAGGCAGCGGCCGCGATCGGCGTGCAGCGCATCGAGATCTATACCGGTCCTTATGCGCATGCGTTTGCCGAGGGCCATGTGCAGGAGGAACTCGAACGCTGTGCCGACACGGCCCGCCGCGCGCAACATGCCGGGCTGGCCGTCAACGCCGGACATGACCTCAGCCAGGTCAACCTGGGCACGTTCAAGGCTGCGATCCCTGGCCTGGCCGAAGTGTCGATCGGCCACGCGCTCATCGGCGAGGCACTGTACGAAGGCCTCGCCACCACCGTGCGCAACTACCTGCAGATCCTGCGCTGAGAGGGTTCGGTCCGGCGGACCGTTGAATTGCGCACAGGGTGCGCTCCTGCAAGCCGAACGCCACCCTGTAGGAGCGCACCCTGTGCGCGATCAATCCAGCCGCTGCATCTGGACGTCCAAACATCCGCGCCAGGCGTCCCGAGCACCCAAAAAAGAACCCCCGCACTGGGCGGGGGCTCAAAGGGTAGTGTTACTGCGGTTTACAGCTGAATCACTGACCTTCGGTAAAGCCGATCTTGGTCAGGCCGTAGCTCTTCGCATCGGCCAGCACACGGGCGACGTGCTCGTAAGCCACGCTGTCGTCCGCATTGATCTGCACTTCCGGCTGCTTGGCCGGATCGCCCAGACCACCAATCACCGCCAGCTGAGCCTTGAGGCCCAGCTCATCGACCGGGGTATCGTTCCAGTACAGCGCACCGGACTGGTCGATCTTCAGTCGAACGGGTTCCGGCGGATTTTCCGGCTGGACCACGTTCGGGTTCGGCTGCGGCAGGTCGATCTTCACTTTATGGGTAAGCATCGGGGCCGTGATCATGAAGATGATCAGCAGCACCAGCATCACGTCGACCAGCGGCGTGACGTTGATGTCGGCCATTGGCCCCTTACCACTTCCAGAACTAAATGCCATGACTCTTACTCCTTGCCGGTCGTAATGAAACCGACATGGACCATGCCTTGTTCCTTGGCGTCGGCCAGGATCTTCTTCACGACCTTGTATTCCGTGGTCTTGTCCGCACGGATCTGCAGTTCCGGCTGCGGGGCCTTGGCCGCCGCAACCGCAAACTGTGCCTTCAGCTCTGCCTCGGTGACTTCGATGTCATTGAGGTACAGGGTGCCATCCGGCTTCACGGCCAAGTCCATCGGCTCCACCGGCTCCGTATCCGAAACCTTCGGATTGGCAGTCGGCAGATCAACCGTGATTCGATGGGACATCAGCGGCGCGGTGATCATGAAGATGATCAGCAGCACCAGCATCACGTCGACCAGCGGCGTGACGTTGATCTCCGACATCGGACCGCCGGCATTGCCTCCGGTGCTCATTGCCATGGGTCAGATCCTCACTTGCCTTCGACGCGCGCGCCGGTGGCGAAGAAGTCGTGCAGGTCGTGCGCGAACTCGTCGAACTGAGCGTAGGTCAGGCGGTTGGAGCGGTTGAAGAAGTTGTAGGCGAGCACGGCCGGGATAGCGGTGAACAGACCGAAGGCGGTCATGATCAGAGCTTCACCCACCGGACCGGCCACGGCTTCCATCGAAGCGTTGCCCGACGCGGAGATCTTGATCAGCGCGTGGTAGATGCCCCACACGGTACCAAGCAGACCGATGAACGGAGCCGACGAACCGACCGTGGCGAGCAGGGTCAGGCCGCCTTCCAGACGCAAGCTCTCGCGAGCCACGGCCTGGCGCAGGGCGCGATCGATGAACTCGGAGCGGCTCAGCGACTCGGCGAGGCGACCACCGCCGGCCGAAGCCTGCTGGTGGTGAGCGACGGCCGAAGCGGCGTCGAGGGCGATCTTCGAGAACGGTTCGCCCTTGGGCTGGGCTTCCAGCTCACGGATGGCGTCCTGGGTCGAACCATTCGACCAGAAGCCGTTGATGACCTTGTCGGCGCGACCGCGAACCATCGAGTTGCGGATCGCGTTGGCGACGATGAAGTACCAGGAGGAGAAAGACATCACCACCAGCACCACGAACACGATCCAGCCAAGGAAATCGAAGTTGTGGATGAGGTGGTCGAAGCCCATGGACTTCATGGCTTCGGCGTTGGTGGTACCGCCCGCGGGGGCCGGAGAAGTTTGCAGGAACATAACGCTACCCTTGGAAAGTCAGGCGTGAACTGATTGACCGTAACCTAAGTTACAGCTGGTTTAGATTGAAATTGACCGGTACGCGGACGAAAGCTTCCACCTTCTGTCCATTCTTGATCTGCGGATTGAAGCGCCACTTGCGTGCCGTTTCAATCGCGGCCTGATCCAGCTCGCGATAACCGCTGGACGACTCCACCTTGATGTCCTTCGGCGTACCGTCCACAGCAACCAGAATCATCAGCGTGACCGTGCCCTCGTGACGCTGGCGGATAGCCTGCGGCGGATACTTGGGCTGAATACGGCTGTTGTAGCTGACGTCCTGACCCGCTGCGATGTCGGCCGGCGGAGCCGGGGGAGCAGGCGGAGCCGGCGGCGCAGCGGCGACCGCATTGGTGTTCGCCTCTTCCACGGCCGGCGGCGGCGGCGGTGGCTCGATGAAGTTCACCTGGACAGTGCGTTCTTTCTCTTTCTGCACCTGCTTCGGCGGTGCCATAGGCGCCACCAGCAACAGGAACGCGAACGCATGCAGCGCGATGGCAACAGCCAGCGCCCAGGTACGCCTCCAATTGAACGGCCCTTGGCCGGTTGCTTCGTTACTTGAGGCCATCTGTCACTATCTGGAGCTAATCAATCGGTGAGACGTGGTCACGGATTCCACTGGCAATATCGATCCAAAAGGGGATGACATTTGCCACTGGACGAGAGCACGGAAAGGTTTCAACGGTACAACAGCACATGGCATTTGTATAGCTCCCGCGAGGCATCCGAATAGACGTCTATCCGGCTCACGGTTGTTACACCTCTGCCTTACTTGCTCGCTCCCTGCGCCTTCAGCCAAGCCTTTGCTTTAGCAGAGGTTTCGGGGTCCTGTGCGGCCTTCTCCATGGCTGCGATCGTGCCCGGCTTGTCCTTCAGGCCACGACACGCTTCGGCCAGCAACATATAGGCGGTGCCCTTGTGCTGCACGCCCTTGTCGATGCCCTGTTGGATGAGGCCCTTGGCCTCGGTGTACTTGTTGTCCTGCAGCAGGAGCTGGCCCGCGCGGACTGCCGCCTCACCGTCCTGGGCCAACGGGATGGCCTTCTTGTAGGCGGCAACGGCGGTGCTCGAGTCGTCTGCCATGTAGGCAGCGTCGCCGAGCAGCTTGTAGTTGTCGTAGCTGGAGGCAACCACGCCCTTGTTCATGCCCTCGTTGAGCACGGCCACGGCCTTGGCCGCCGACGGCTTGGCGTCGCCGGTGTTCTGACCGGTGATCAGGTAGAGCTTGGCGAGGTTGACGTAGTCCTTCTCGTTCTTGAACTGACCGTCGGCATGGGACTTCTCCATCAGCGTGATCGCTTCCGGATACTTCTGCGCCTGCATCAGCACGGCCACGGCGTTGGACAGCGCGTTGGGATCGTTCGGGTTGGCGGCGAGCTGCTGCTGGGCCACCTGCGCAGCCTGGTCACTCTGGCCGGATTCCGAGTAGCTGGCCATCAGGATCTGGTTCCAGCTGTCGTTCGGCTTGTCGGTCATCGACTGCGCCTTCTTGATGGCGGCAATCGCTTCCGGGTACTTGCCAAGGCGGTAGTACGCGTTGCCTTCCAGCGCGTACGACTCGGGGGTTTCCTTGCGGCCTTCGGCGCGCCACTTCTCGATGGTGTCGATGGACGGCTGGTACTGCTCGTCGGCCAGGTAGAACTGGGCCAGCATGTACTCGAGCTGGAAGAAGGTGTCGTTCGGCATCACGCCGTCGTCGATGGCGCGCTTGAGCAGGTCGATGGCGCTCTTCAGGTCGCCATCCTGGTAATGCACCGTCGCCAGGCCCTGCAGGGCCAGCGCCTGGGCGTACTTGCTCTTGCTGCCATCAGCGATCGGCTGGAGGATCTGGATCGCCTTTTCCTTGTCCTGATTGTTCACCGCATCAAGGCCTTCGTTGATGGCCTTCTGGTCCTTCTCGCTGGTCAGGTCCAGCTTCGGCTCCTTGCGGGTAGCGTTCGGGTACAGCGCTTCCTTCTTGTCCTTGGAAGAGCTGTCGCTCGCAATGACCGGGGTGCTCACCACGGCCAGGGCCAGCGCCGTACCAGCGAGCATCTTGATCAGGGGAACACGCTTCATGGCAGTCCTCAGGGGTTAGGGTTTTCACGCGCCGACGACGCGGGGGATCGCTGAGCGTAACCTGACTAGGCGGCAGATAACAAGTCGCAGCGCCACAACAAAGATTGTTAAGAATCAATCAGTTGAACCATACGCAAGCGACTGGACATGATTTTCAAGCAGCAGGGTCATGTGTATCGTGACTTTCTGCCCTGGAAAACAGGCTTTCCTGCGCGGCGTATGCGCGAGCTAACACGTTAATACGTTAGCACTTTCACATCAAAAGAAACGGCGTGACGGCCACCACAGGGCAGCCGTCGACGCCGTCACAAGGTCCACCCCGAAAGATCAGATATCGAGGTTGGCGACCTTCAAGGCATTGGCCTCGATGAAATCGCGACGCGGTTCCACCGCCTCGCCCATCAGCATGGAGAACATCTGGTCGGCGGCGAAGGCGTCCTCGATGCCTACCTGCAGCATGCGACGGGTTTCCGGGTTCACCGTGGTCTCCCACAGCTGCTCCGGATTCATTTCGCCCAGGCCCTTGAAGCGCTGGATCATGCGGCCCTTCTTGCCCTCTTCCAGCAGCCAGTGGCGAGCCTCGGCGAAGTTCTGCACGCCGCGCGAGCCGTTGCCGCGGCGAACCACGGCGTCGGCCTGCACCAGACCGGCGAGCTGCTGGCTCACCTGCAGGATCGGGCGGAACTCGTTGCTGCTGAAGAACGGCTGGGGCAACAGCCAGGTGTGGCTGAGGCCGTGCTGCTCCTTGACCACCTCGATCGCCGCAGGCTGCTCGTCCAGTGCCGGACGCAGGGCCAGGCGATAGCGCGGCTTGCCCAGGCCGCTGGCCGCCAGGCGCGATTCCACACCGGCCAGCCAGCCCTGCATCGCCGTTGCGTCATTCCACAGCGCGGGCTCGAGCGGGGCATGCTCCAGCATGGCGGTGAGCACGGTGGCATCGAAGCGATGGCCCAGGCGCTCGATCTGGTCCAGCGCGGTCTGGTAGTCGCGCAGCAGCTTCTCCAGCGCCTCGCCGCTGATGCCGGGGACGTCGGCGGCATACTGCAGCTCGGCGCCATCGACGGCACTGGACACCAGGTAGGCGTTGAGCGCCGCGTCGTCCTTCAGGTACATCTCGTTCTTGCCCTGCTTGATCTTGTACAGCGGCGGCAGGCCAATGTAGACGTGGCCACGCTCGATCAGCTCGGGCATCTGGCGGTAGAAGAACGTAAGCAGCAGGGTGCGGATGTGCGAGCCGTCCACGTCCGCGTCGGTCATGATGACGATGCGGTGGTAGCGCAGCTTGTCCGGGTTGTATTCCTCCTTGCCGATGCCGGTGCCAAGCGCGGTGATCAGCGTGCCGACT
This sequence comes from Dyella sp. C9, assembly GCF_003332825.1. Classification (GTDB taxonomy): domain Bacteria; phylum Pseudomonadota; class Gammaproteobacteria; order Xanthomonadales; family Rhodanobacteraceae; genus Dyella. Next base: position 112,652 of record NZ_QIRF01000013.1, read on the forward strand.
TCGGCGGAGGACAGCATCTTGTCGAAGCGGGCCTTCTCCACGTTGAGGATCTTGCCCTTCAGCGGGAGCACGGCCTGGGTCTTGCGGTTGCGGCCCTGCTTGGCCGAGCCGCCCGCGGAGTCACCCTCGACCAGGAACAGTTCGCACAGCGCCGGATCCTTCTCCTGGCAGTCGGCCAGCTTGCCCGGCAGGCCGGCGATGTCCAGGGCGCCCTTGCGGCGGGTCATCTCGCGGGCCTTGCGGGCGGCCTCGCGGGCACGCGCGGCATCCACCACCTTGGAGGCAATGGCCTTGGCCTCGTTGGGGTGTTCCAGCAGGAACTCGCCCAGCTTCTCGTTGACGGCCTGCTCCACCGCAGTCTTCACCTCGGAGGACACCAGCTTGTCCTTGGTCTGCGAGGAGAACTTCGGGTCGGGCACCTTCACCGACAGCACGGCGATCAGGCCTTCGCGCATGTCATCGCCCGACAGCGCCACCTTGGCGTTCTTGGCCAGGCCTTCCTTCTCGATGTAGCCCTGCAGCGAGCGCGTCAGCGCCGCGCGGAAGCCGGTGAGATGGGTGCCGCCGTCGCGCTGGGGGATGTTGTTGGTGAAGCAGAACATCGTCTCCTGGTAGGAGTCGGTCCACTGCATCGCCAGTTCCACCGAAATGCCGTCCTGCATGGCGCTGAGGCTGATCACGTTGGGGTGCAACGCGGTCTTCAGCTGGGCCAGGTGCTGCACGAAGGACTTGATGCCGCCCTCGTAGGCGAAGCGGTCGCTACGCCCTTCCCCGCGCTCGTCCTTCAGGTCGATGGTGACGCCGGAGTTGAGGAAGGCCAGCTCGCGCAGGCGCTTGGCCAGGATGTCGTAGTGGAATTCGGTGTTGGAGAAGGTGTCGGTGCTGGGCAGGAAGCGCACGGTGGTGCCGCGCTTGGATGACGGCCCCACTTCCTTGACCGGGTACTGCGGTTCGCCCAGCGCGTATTCCTGCTGGTACTCCTTGCCCTCGCGGCAAATGGTCAGCCACAGGTGCGAGCTGAGCGCATTCACCACCGACACGCCCACGCCATGCAGGCCGCCGGACACCTTGTAGGAGTTCGCGTCGAACTTGCCGCCGGCGTGCAGCACGGTCATCACCACTTCCGCGGTGGAGCGGCCCTCTTCCGGGTGCATGTCCACCGGGATGCCGCGGCCGTTGTCGCTGACGCTGACCGAACCATCCTCGAGGATGGTGACGGTGACATGGTCGCAATAGCCGGCCAGGGCTTCGTCGATGGAGTTGTCGACGACTTCGAACACCATGTGGTGAAGGCCAGTGCCGTCATCGGTATCGCCGATGTACATGCCCGGGCGCTTGCGCACCGCTTCCAGGCCTTTCAGAACTTTGATGTTGCTCGAATCGTAGGATGCGTTCATTCGTCGACCGTTTCCTGGGCGCCTTTTCCCGTCCGGATCGGCGCCATACAAGGCCGGACGGGGGACAATCGGTTGATTATAGCAGGGGGTTGAGACGGCCTTGTTCCACGTGGAACACGCGCGTAGGACCGCCCTCCAAGGCCTCGGGCACCTCGGTGCCGGTCACCAGCACCTGGGCCCCCACGGCCCTCAGCTGGCTCACCACGGCCGCCTGGTGGGGCCTGTCCAGTTCGGAAGCCAGATCATCCAGACAGACCACGGGCCACTCACCCCGTCGCTGGGCATACAAGGACGCCTGGGCCAGCACACAGGCCAAGGCGGTCAACTTCTCCTGCCCCCGCGAAAGGTGTTCGCGCAACGGCGCGTGTTCGAAGGCAATCGACCAATCGGCCCGGTGGGATCCCTGCGTGGTGTGGCCGCGCGCCAGGTCCCGGCCGCGCTGGCTGGCCAGGACGTCGGCCAGTTCGACACCTTCGGCCCAGCCGCGGCGATAGCGGAGTTCCACGGCGCCCAGCTCAGGCAGGAGTGCCTCCATGCACGACAATAAATGGGGGCGAAGCGCGGCCAAATAAACCTCGCGCAGCCCGTCGATCTGGGTGGCGGTGGTCGCCAGTTCGGCTTCCCAGGGTGCAAACAGGGCGTCGGAAACCAGCGAGGCTGCCCGCAACAAGGTGTTTCGCTGTTTCAGGGCTCGTTGGTAGCGCCGCCAGGCCAACATGAAGTCATGTTCCACGTGGAACACGCCCCAATCCAGATAGCGCCGGCGCTCCTCTGCCCCGCCGGCGATCAGTGCATGCGAGCCAGGCTCGAAACAGACCACGGCGCATTCGCCGACCAGTTCGCTGAGCGATGCCGTCGATCCGTCGACTCGAGCCTCCCAGCGTGCGCCCTGCCGCCCCAACCCGATCCGCCGTGACTGGCCGTCCGCATGCCGCAGCTCAGCGAACACCGACAAGGCGTCGGCACCGCGCTGGAGCAACGCATCCTTGGCCCCGCTACGAAACGAGCGGGCATGCGACAACAGAAAGGCGGCTTCCAGCAAGCTGGTCTTGCCCGCTCCATTGGGGCCGGCAAACACGGTTACGCCAGGATCGAGTTCCACCTCGACGTCGGCCAGGCAGCGCAGGCCACGAATACGCAGATGCTGCAGCCACATGTCAGCGGGCTCCTGACGCAAGAACGCCGGGGCGTCTTGCGACAACCCCGGCGTTCCTGTGCTGCTTGCCCAAACGCGGCAAACGATGGTTCGACATCAGAGACGCAGCGGCATGATCACGTGGCGAGCCTGGTCACTATCGTCCTCCTGCACCAGGCAGCTCGACTGGGCGTCGCGCAGATTCAGGCGGGCGCGTTCGCCACGCAGGGCACCGAGCGCATCGAGCAGGTAACCCACGTTGAAGCCCACCGCCAGATCCGACACCACGGTCTCCGCTTCGAGCTCTTCCACGGCCTCTTCCTGCTCCGGATTGTGGGCCACGATACGCAGCTTGCCCGGCGACAGCTCCAGCTTCACGCCACGGTACTTCTCGTTCGAGAGAATCGCCGCACGCTGCAAGGCTCCGCGGAGGATCTCGCGATCCAGCGTGGCGTGCTTGTCGGCGCCCAGCGGAATCACCGCTTCGTAATCCGGAAAACGACCGTCGATCAGCTTCGAGGTGAACACCACGTCGCCACGGCGCACGCGCAGGTGATTGCGGCCGAATTCCAGCTCAACCTGCCCTTCGCCCGTCTCGAACAAACCGACCAGTTCGTTCACGCCCTTGCGGGGAATGATGATCTGGCGACGCGCGGCGACTTTGCTTTCCAGCTTGGTCTCTTTCAGCGCCAGGCGATGTCCGTCGGTAGCTACGCAGCGCAGCGTGTGCTCCTGGAGATCCAGCAGCATGCCGTTCAAGTAGTAGCGCACGTCCTGGTTGGCCATGGCGAACGCGGTGCGGTCCATGAGATCACGCAGGACTTCTTCCGGCAGCGTGACCCGCTCAACCAGCTCTATCTCGTCGATGGTCGGAAACTCGGTCGCGGGCAGCGTTGCCAGGGTGAACCGGCTGCGCCCTGCGTTCAGCGCCACGCGGTCGCCGTTGAGCTTCAGTTCGATGTGGGCACCGTCTGGCAGCGCACGCACGATATCGAACAGCTTGCGCGCTGGAATGGTGATTTCACCGTCGACCAGTTTGTCGGCACCGGTGGTGGCGATCATTTCCACTTCCAGATCGGTGCCGGTCATCGACACTTTTCCGTCAGCGACCTTCACCAGCAGGTTGGCGAGCACTGGCAGCGTTTGGCGGCGTTCGACGACGCCCACGACCTGCTGCAACGGTTTGAGCAGAGCTTCTCGTTGAATGCTGAATTGCATGTATGCGCTTCCCCAATCCTGCTTTTCTGTTTTTAAAAGAAGTTCTGTAGTGGTGGTAGGCGGCGTGGATAACTCTGAAAACCGGAAAAATTCATGAGAATCAAATGATTAGCCGATTCTCACATTGTGTTCCCAAGCGGTGGATGACTGTGGGCCGGATGTGGATAACTTTTCCGGCCAAATCGTCCACCTATTATCCACAGCTTGCCACCGCACTTTTCAAGCACTTAGTACACAGCCGACACGACTCAACCGGTCAGGATGCGAATCAGCTGTTCCCAATCCTGGCGCATCCGCGTGTCGGTCTCGCACAGCTTCCTGATCGTGCGGCAGGCGTGCAGCACGGTCGTGTGGTCGCGACCGCCGAACGCCTCGCCGATCTCGGGCAGGCTGTGCTCGGTGAGCTCCTTGGACAGCGCCATGGCGATCTGGCGCGGGCGCGCCAGCGAACGCACGCGGCGCTTGGACAGCAGATCCTGCAGGCGCACCTGGTAGTAGTCCGCCACCGTCTTCTGGATGTTGGGCACGGTCACCGCCTGGGCGTGGGTCGCCAGCAGGTCGCGCAGGGTCTCCTCCGCGAAATCGATGGTGATCGGCTTGCCGTAGAAGTTGGCGCGGGCCGCCAGCGTGTTGAGCGCGCCCTCGAGGTCGCGCACGTTGGAGCGGATGCGCTTGGCTAGCAGCATGGCCACGTTCTCCCCCACCGCCACGCCCTTGTCGTGGGCCTTGGACAGCAGGATCGCCGCGCGGGTCTCGAAGTCCGGCGGCTCGATCGCCACCGACAGGCCCCAGCCCAAGCGCGACTTCAGGCGCGGCTCGAGCTTGTCCACTTCCTTGGGGTAGCGGTCGCAGGTGAGGATGATCTGCTGCTTGGACTCGAACAGCGCATTGAAGGTGTGGAAAAACTCTTCCTGCGTGGTGTCCTTGCCGGCGAAGAACTGGATGTCGTCGATCAACAGCGCGTCCACCGAGCGGAAGCGGCGCTTGAACTCGTCCATGCTCTTGGTGCGCAGCGCCTCGATCATCGAGCCGACGAACTGCTCCGAGCGCAGGTACAGCACCTTGAAGTCCGGATTGCGCTCGCGCATCAGGTTGCCGGTGGCGTGCATCAGGTGGGTCTTGCCCAGGCCGGTACCGCCGTACAGCAGCAACGGGTTGTAGGCGCGGCCGGGGTTCATCGCCACCTGCATGGCGGCGGCCTTGCCCAGCTGGTTCGACTTGCCCTCGACGAAGGTTTCGAAGGTGTAGTGCGGGTCCAGGTTGTGGGTAAACGCAGGGGCCGGCGCTTCTGCGACGACCGCGGCTACGGCCTTGGGCGCCGCAGCCGGAGCGGGCGCGGCCAGCTTTCCACTGGCCGTGGCGCGAGGCGAACTGGAGCCAACCTCCAGCCTCACCGTCAGCTCATGGCCGGTCAGCTGGCTGATCACCGTTTCGATGCGGGCCAGGTAGCGCTCGCGCACCGTATCGAGGGTGTACGGATTGGGCGCAAACAACTGCAGGCCGTGGGTGTCATCGCGGGCCTGCAGCGGCATCAGCCAGGTGTGCAGGTCTTCGGCGTTCAATTCGCCCTCGAGACGCTCGAGACAGCGCCGCCACAGGTCACTCATGGGAAATCTTCAACCACTGGAAGGAGCGCTTACGCGCGGGGTGGACCGGCAAGTCTAGCAGCACGAACCCCTCCAGTCGGCATGGATATCCACACGGATATCCACAGGAAGTAAACAGCCTTTTGTCAAGCCCAATCATCGCCCTATTTGACAGGGGCATGAAACGGCCTGCATAATTTCCAACCTTTTTATCACCTTAACTTCGGACAAAGCCATGTCGAAGCGCACCTTCCAACCCAGCAAGCTCAAGCGCGCCCGTACCCACGGTTTCCGCGCCCGCATGGCGACTGCCGATGGCCGCAAGGTTCTGAACGCCCGTCGCGCCAAGGGCCGCAAGCGCCTGATCCCGTAAGCAGCGCGCCCATCATGCGTGCTGCCGGCCTGCCGCGCGAGGCGCGGCTCCGCCGCGCCGGTGATTTCGCTGCTTTGCGTCATGCCAGCGGCCGCTTCGGCGGCCGCTGTTTTTCTGTGCGCTATCGTCCCAACGAGCTGGGCCATCCGCGCCTGGGCCTGGCGATCTCCAAGCGCGTCTCCAAGCGGGCGGTGGACCGTAACCGCATCAAGCGCCTGGTGCGTGAATCGTTCCGCCAGGTCCGCCTTGAGCTTCCGGCCGTCGACCTCATGGTGATGGCGCGCGAGCAGGCCGCCAGCCTGCCCGGGCCGGAATTGCTGGCCGAACTCCATGGGCTGTGGAAAAGGCTGCGCACCGTGAGGCTCGACGCCACGTTGAAGCCCGGCGACCCGGCCGGCACAATCGTGCGTTGATCTTTCTCCACCCTCCTCCGCGGCCCGGTGTCGCGGCATCCACCGGATCTGCTCCGCGATGAACCAAACGCGTACCTTCCTCTTGTTCGCCCTGATGGCCGTGGCCTACCTGCTGTACATGGCCTGGGAGAAGGATTACGGCCCGCAGCCGGCAGTGGCCGCCGCCGCGACGTCGAGCAGCAGCGCGACCCCGGCGATTGCCGACAGCAGCGTGCCTGGCGCCACCGCCGGTGCCGCCCCGGCCGCCGTGCCGGGCACCACCAGCGAAACGTCCGCCACCGCCCAGCTGGTCACTATCAGCACCGACGTGCTGCGCCTGACCGTGGACACCCGCGGCGGCAGCGTGGTGCGCTCGGAACTGCTGGGCTATCCCTCGGTACCACGCACCAAGAAGGATCCGGACCCGGCGCCGGTGCGCCTGCTCGATGACGACCGCGCGCAGTACTTCGTGGCGCAGAGCGGCCTGGTCAGCAACCAGGGCGAGGCGCCGGATCACCGTGCCGTGTTCCAGGCGGCGCAGGCCAGCTACGCGCTGGCCCAGGGCCAGGACGAGCTGAAGGTTGACCTGACCTGGCAGGACGCCGCCGGCCTCAAGGTCACCAAGACCTACGCGCTCAAGCGCGGCAGCTACGTGGTCACCGTCGACCAGAAGATCGAGAACGGTGGCAGCGCGGCCTGGCAGGGCAATGCCTACGAGCAGCTGCAGCGCGTGGCGCCGGCCCAGCAGAAGAGCTGGTGGCAGAACTTCAGCGACCCGTCCTCGCACAGCTTCTATGGCGCGGCCTGGTACAGCCCCGAAGAGAAGATGTCCACGCTGCCCTTCGCGGATTTCGCCAAGAAGCCGCTCAACCACGCCATCACCGGCGGCTGGGCGTCGATGCTGCAGCACTACTTCTTCGTGGCCTGGATTCCGCAGGCGCAGGACGCCAACACCTACAGCACCAGCGTGATCAATCCGGACACGGCGCAGCCGGTGTACCTGATCCGCGCGGTGGGGCCGTCGCTGAGCGTGGCGCCGGGTCAGAGCGTGAGCACCGCTTCGCGCCTGTACATCGGTCCCAAGCTGCAGGGCACGCTGGATACCGTCGCGCCGGGCCTGGACCTCACCACCAACTACGGCTGGCTGACCGTGGTGGCGCAGCCGCTGCACTGGCTGCTGTCGCAGCTGCACGCGATCAGCGGCAACTGGGGCGTGGCCATCATCCTGCTGGTGCTGCTGCTGAAGGCGGCACTGTGGAAGCTCACCGCCGCGCAGTTCCGCTCCGGCGCCAAGATGCGCAAGCTGCAGCCTCGCGTCAACGCCCTCAAGGAGCGTTACGGCGAGGACAAGATGAAGATGCAGCAGGCCATGATGGAGCTGTACAAGAAGGAGAAGGTCAACCCGATGTCGGGCTGCCTGCCGGTGCTGATCACCATGCCGGTGTTCTTCGGCCTGTACCGCGTGCTGATGGAGAGCGTGGAGCTGCGCCACTCGCCGTTCTTCGGCTGGATCCACGATTTGTCGGCGCCCGATCCGTTCTTCGTGCTGCCGGTGCTGTACATCCTGGTGATGCTGGCTACCCAGTGGCTGTCGCCGTCGGCGGCGGGCATGGATCCGGCCCAGCAGAAGATGATGAAGGTGATGCCGGTAGTGTTCGGCTTCATGTTCCTGTTCTTCCCCGCCGGCCTGGTGCTGTACTGGGTGGTCAACGGTCTCACCAGCCTGGCCCAGCAGTGGCTGATCACGCGCAGCGTGGAGCGCGCGGACGCGGCTAAGGCGACCTGAGCGTCGCCGGGTTTCGGAGGAAAAGGCCGCTGATGCGGCCTTTTCTTTGCCGAGGACGATGGCGCCGTGGCTCGCCGTCCTGGCGCCTATCCTGTAGGAGCGCACCCCTGAATCGAGTTCAGGGGTGCGCTCCTACAAAGGCCGAAGGGACGTCCAGCCGTGAGAAACGGCGAATGCGTTCCGCCGGCAGTCCGGCAACCGGCATAATTCCCGCATGACGTCCACTGACACCATCGCCGCCATCGCCAGTGCCTCGGGTGCCGCCGGCGTCGGTGTGCTGCGCGTATCGGGTCCCGCCGTGCGCGCCATCGCCAGCGAACTGCTGGGCCGCGACCCCGAGCCGCGTCGTGCCCACTTCACTGCTTTCCGCGAGCGCAATGGCGAGCTCATCGATCGCGGGCTGTTGCTCTACTTCCCTGCCCCCGCCTCCTACACCGGCGAACACGTGCTGGAACTGCAAGGGCACGGCAGCCCGGTGTTGCTCGACGCCTTGTTGCGGCGGGTATGCACGATGGGTGCACGCCTGGCGCGGCCGGGCGAGTTCACCGAGCGTGCCTTTCTCAACGGCAAACTCGACCTTGCGCAGGCCGAGGCGGTGGCCGACCTGATCGCCGCGCGCTCGCAGGCCGGCGCCCGCGCCGCGCTGCGTTCGATGGAGGGCGTGTTCTCGCACAAGGTGCACGGCTTGCTGCAGGCGTTGATCGCGCTGCGCGTGCATATCGAGGCGGCCATCGATTTTCCTGAGGAGGAAATCGACTTCCTCGCCGACCCGGCGATCCAGCAGCAGCTGGATGCCTTGCGCGCGCAGCTGGCCGAACTGCTGCGCGAAGCGCAGCGCGGCGTGCGCCTCAACGATGGCTTGCGCGTCGCCATCATTGGACGTCCAAACGCAGGGAAGTCCAGCCTTCTGAACGCCCTTTCGGGTAGTGACCGCGCCATCGTCACCGACATCGCCGGCACCACCCGCGACGTGCTGCGCGAACAGCTGAGCCTCGATGGCATCGCGCTGGAACTGGCTGACACCGCCGGCCTGCGCGAAACCGATGACCCGGTGGAACAGGAAGGCGTGCGCCGCGCCCACGGCGAACTGGCGCGTGCCGACGTCGCCCTGCTGGTCACCGATGCCCAGCATGCCGACCATGATCTCGCACTGCTCGCGGACCTGCCCGCCAGCGTCGAACGGCTGGTGCTGGTGAACAAGATCGACCTTGCGCATGCGGGGGCGCGGTATGAGGAGCGCGCCGAGGCGATCTGGGTGTGGGCGTCGGCCAAGACTGGCGAAGGCCTCGACGTCTTGCGCGAACATCTCAAGCAGCTGGCTGGTGCCGGCAGCGGCGAGGGCGCCTTCAGTGCGCGTCGCCGCCATGTTCTGGCGCTGGAACGGGTAGCCACGCATCTGGATCGCGCCGACCAGGTGTTGTGCAGCACCCGAGCCGGCGAACTTGCCGCCGAGGAGCTGCGCCAGGCCCAGCATGCGCTGGGCGAGATCACCGGCACCTACACCAGCGACGATCTGCTGGGAGCTATCTTCAGCTCGTTCTGCATCGGCAAATAAGCCGGTGTTGTGTGCCATTTCATGGTGTTACGCCACCCTCTGCTGACGAGTCTGATGCGTTGGCGCTAACATGCTGAGTTTGCACGCTGCGGCATCGATTACTCAGGCATGCTCACTCTTCTGTTTGGCGGCTTCGGGCTGTCCACCCTCTGGCTGATTCCCCTGGTCTGGCAGCTGGTCCGGCGCTACGTGCTGCGCCGCCGGCAGGCGGACGGTGGCGGGACGATCCGCTTCTGGCTGGGCGCGCTGCTGGTGCTGCTGGCCAGCGCCACTCTGGAAGGCCTGTTGGTGGCGCACTACACCGACGACCCGCAGGCGGGCGGCGCCGTCTGTCGCGCCATGGCGAACGGCATTGGCGGTGTATTGGGTGGGGCTGTCACTTCCCTGCTCATGCTTGCGGTGCTTGCGGTGTGCCTCCCGTGGTACCTGGGCGTGTCCTGGCCGAGCGCGTTTCGTCGCATCTCCAGCCTGGTCGATGGCCTGGCGGCCTTGCTGCAGCATGGGCTGGAATGGATCGCCGCCCGCCGTGGCCGCTCGCGATCGGCGCCGCGCCAGGGGGGCGCCGTGCGTCGCGTCGAACGCAAGGCGAAGCCCCGTCGTGCGGCTCCGGCGGCCACGCGTCGCACGGCTGCCGCCGTCGCGCCGGCGACCAAACCCGCGGTGCCTGCCAATGCGCCCTCCAACCATCGCGCCTCGTCGACGGTTGCGCCCGTCGCACCGGCGGCCGCGGCGGTAATGGCGTCGTCGCGGGTGAAGCACGCCGCGCGCGACGAGAAGATCATTCGAGAGCCCTGGCTGATGCCCAAGCACGGCAAGCCCCAGGCACCTTCGCCCGCGCCGGTGATGCCGGTGCGACAGGCCACGCCGGTCACGGCCGTCGCGGCGCCGTCGGTGGTGGCCGCTGCGCCTGCACCCTCAGCGATGCCCTACACCGCTCCGGTGCAACCTGCGCCCTTGCCGTCGGTGGCCGCGCTGGTGGCGCCGCTGGATGTGCTGAGCCACGAGCGGGTGACGGCCGCGCCCTTGCCCGAGCCGGTGCCGCAGCCGCAGGCATCGGTCGCGCTGGCGGAGCCGCAGCCGGGCCCCGAGCCCGTGCTGTCCTCGGCGGTCGAGCTGGTCGGCACCGCGACCGTTGCGCCTGCGCGATGGCGGGCCGCCAACGACGACATCACGACGCCGGCCCCGGTGAGCACGCTGCCGCTACACGCCGCGCCGCCGGTACGGCAACGCCCCCAGGCCATGTTGCCCCCACTCGATCTGCTGAGCGCGCCGCGCTTTGACTTCACCGCCATCGACGAGATCCAGCTGGCGGATACCAGCGAGCTGATCGAGCAACGGCTGCGCGAATTCAAGGTGCCGGTGACCGTGGTCGGCGCCTCCGCAGGCCCGGTGATCACCCGCTTCGAAGTCGAGCCAGCGGTGGGCGTGCGTGGCAACCAGATCGTGGCCCTGATGAAGGATCTGGCGCGCGGCCTCGGGCGCTCGTCCATCCGCGTGGTGGAGACCATACCCGGCAAGACCTGCATGGGCCTGGAGCTACCCAACGAGCAGCGCCAGATGATCGCCCTGTCGGAGATCCTCGACTCCACGGCCTACCGCGGTTCCGATTCGCTGCTCACCCTGGCCATGGGCAAGGGCATCACCGGCGAACCGGTGGTGGCGGACCTGGCCAAGGCGCCGCACATGCTGGTGGCAGGCACCACCGGATCGGGCAAGTCGGTCGCGGTGAACGCGATGATTCTGTCCATGCTGTACAAGGCCACGCCCGACGACGTGCGCATGATCATGATCGACCCTAAGATGCTGGAACTCTCGGTATACGAGGGCATCCCGCATCTGCTGGCGCCGGTGGTCACCGACATGAAGCTCGCCGCCAACGCGCTGGCCTGGTGCGTGGGCGAGATGGAGAACCGCTATCGCCTGATGTCGGACCTGCGCGTGCGCAACCTGGCCGGCTACAACCAGAAGGTGCGCGAGGCGCAGGCGTCTGGACGTCCATTGCTCAACCCGTTCCCGGCGCACCCCGAGGTGCCGGAGACCCTCGATACGCTGCCGATGATCGTGGTGGTGATCGACGAGCTGGCCGACCTGATGATGGTGGCCGGCAAGAAGATCGAGGAACTGATCGCCCGCCTCGCGCAGAAGGCGCGAGCCGCCGGCATCCACCTGATCCTCGCCACGCAGCGCCCTTCGGTGGACGTGATCACCGGCCTGATCAAGGCCAACATCCCCACCCGCGTGGCGTTCCAGGTGTCGAGCAAGATCGACTCGCGCACCATCCTCGACCAGATGGGCGCCGAGAGCCTGCTCGGCCAGGGCGACATGCTGTTCCTGCCGCCGGGTACGGGTTATCCACAGCGCATCCACGGCGCCTTCGTCGCCGACGAGGAAGTGCACCGCGTGGTGGCGCACCTCAAGCAATACGGCGAGCCCGACTACAAGGACGAGATCCTGGCCGGACCGCCCAGCGAAGCCAACGGCGAGCTGTTCAACGAAGAAGGTGCCGACGCCGAACTCGATCCGCTGTACGACGAGGCCGCCGCCTTCGTGCTGCGCTCGCGCCGTGCGTCGATTTCGTTCGTGCAACGGCAGTTCCGCATCGGCTACAACCGCGCCGCGCGCCTGGTGGAGGCGATGGAGGCGGCGGGACTGGTCTCGCCGATGGGCATCAACGGCCAGCGCGAGGTGATCGCGCCGGGGCCGACGGACTGACCCTCACCGTTCCGTCCCCGCCTGTAGGAGCGCACCCTGTGCGCGACCGGATCGGAGCGGGGACGAGGGGTAGGTAGTGAGGACGCCAGGTCCGGTTACCTGGGGCCAGCGTGCAGGTTGCGACGGACGTGCGGGCTCGCGGCCGCGACCCTCACGTACCGGGTGCGCGCCTACACGGTGGGCGCCTTGGCCAGGAAGGCGTCGAGTTCGGTGCGCGTCGGCATGCCGCCCTGTGCACCCAGCCGCGTGACGGACAGTGCGGCAGCGGCGCAGGCCTTGCGCACGGCGGTGGGCAGGCCTTCGTGCAGGAACACCGCCAACGCGGCATTGAAGGTGTCGCCGGCGCCGGTAGTGTCGACGGCCTCGACCTTGAAGCCGGCCTGGTGCGCCGGTTCGCCGCCGTCGCGATACCACGCGCCGTCGGCGCCGCGGGTGAGCACCAACGGTGCGGGCGAGCGCTGCATCAACGAGAGGAAATCCTCGTTGGCCCCGGCGCCGAGCAGGATGGCCAGCTCGTGCTGGTTGGGCGTGAGGTAGCGCGCCAGCTGCATCCATTCCACCGGCAGGCGTTGGGCGGGTGCAGGGTTGAGGATCACTGGCTTGCCGAGCCGATGGCCGAGCCGCAGCGTGGCTTCGATGGCATCGAGCGGAATTTCCATCTGCACCAGGATCGCGTCGGCCCGCGACAGCACCGACTGCGCACCTTCGACCTGCGCGGGCGTCACCCGCGCATTGGCGCCGGGCACCACGATGATGTGGTTTTCGCCGCCAGCGACGGTGATCGAGGCGGTGCCGCTGCCGCAGTCGGCGATGCGCGCGACATGCTCCAGCGCCACGCCTTCGCGGGCGAGACCGGCATGCAATTGCTCGCCAAAGGCGTCATCACCCAGCGCGCCGACCAGGGCCACCTCGGCGCCGAGGCGTGCCGCGGCCACGGCCTGGTTGGCGCCTTTGCCGCCATGCACGGTGAGGAATCGCTCGCCGAGGATGGTCTCGCCCGGTTCGGCGAAACGCGGCGCCAGCGTCACCAGGTCCATGTTGATGCTGCCGACCACGACGACGCGTGTCATACCTGCTCCATCACTTGCGATTGCGGGGACAGGGCAGGATACGGGAAGCGGGGGGCCACCGGTATGCCGGCGGCCCCGGGGATACGGCTTCAGCCACCGCTGCTGCTGGCCGACGGCGCGTGCTGCTGGTCGCGGCGCTGCTCCATGCGTTCCTGCTGCTTCTCGCGGATGGCCTTCAGCTGGTCGCGCTGGGCCGGGGTGAGCACGGCATCGATCTGGCTGTCGGTCTGCTGCATCAACGCCATCATCTTCTGGCGACGATCACCGGGTGCACCGCTGTTGTCCGCGCGCAGGGCCTGCATCTGCTGGTCGCGTTGCTGCAGGATCGGACCGATCTTGGCCTGCTGGTCGGCGCTCAGTTGCAACTGCTTGGGCAGGCGCTGCAATTGCTGCTGCGGATCCATCGCACGTCCGCCGCGTTGCTGCGGACCGGCACCGGGCGCGCCAGGAGGCGGCGTGTTGTCCTGCGGCTGGGCCAGGGCGCCGCCGGCCAGGGCAAGGCCCAGGGCGAGCGCGGCGATGCGGGGAAGTCGGTTCATGGGAGGCTCTCCAGTGGATGTGCAAGCGCGGGAACGCGGGCGCAAAGGGGGCGGTTGACGGAGGACAGCCTGCTTGGAAACGCCGTCTGGTGCCCCGAACATCAACGGATCGACCGCCGCCCGAGGATTGCCATGATCGAGCTCCACTACTGGCCCACGCCCAATGGCCACAAGATCACCCTGTTCCTGGAGGAGTCGGGCCTGCCCTACGCCATCAAGCCGGTGAACATCGGCAAGGGCGAGCAGTTCCAGCCTGGTTTCCTCGCCATTTCCCCCAACAACCGCATGCCCGCCATCGTGGATACGGCGCCTGCCGGCGGCGGCGAACCGGTGAGCGTGTTCGAGTCCGGCGCGATCCTGCAGTACCTGGCCGAGAAGAGCGGCCGTTTCCTGCCCACGGACCTGCGTGGCCGCTACAAGGTGCTGGAGTGGCTGTACTGGCAGGTGGGCGGGCTGGGTCCGATGCTCGGGCAGAACCACCACTTCAACCGCTATGCGCCGGAGAAGATCCCGTACGCGATCGACCGCTACGTCAACGAGACGCGGCGCCTGTACGGCGTGCTGGACAAGCGCCTGGACGGCCGCGCCTTCATCGCCGGCAAGGACTACACCATCGCCGACATGGCGGCCTATCCCTGGATCGTGCCCCACGAAAACCAGGGCATGTCGCTGGAGGACTTCCCGCACCTGAAGGCCTGGTTCGAGGCCATCCGCGAGCGTCCGGCCACGCAGCGCGCCTATGCACTGGGCGACGAGATCAGGGGCAAGTTCGATCTGGCCACCGACGAGGAGGCGCGCAAGGTGCTGTTCGGGCCTGTCTCTTATACTCAAC
>NZ_QIRF01000014.1 GCF_003332825.1 Dyella sp. C9
GACCACGCGTAAGATCGTCGGCAGCGTCAGATGGTTATAAGAGACAGCAACTGGCACCTACAAGTTTCATCGGTGCTTGGTTTTCGACCCCTTTGCACTTTGTCGAAGCGATTATCGCCCTGTGGCTGCTCTTTACCATCGCCTCATTGGTGTTGGCAAAGCTTGGACCTCCGATCTCACGAAAGCCTTAGGATTGGAAGCGCCCGCTTCCGGCCCCGAGCAGACCTACTGGTCATTTGGTCAAGGTTCGGGGTGGCCTAATGCTGTTCGCAGCCAAGCCGTGAAGGCCGCCGCCCAAGCGGGACTCCCGACCTTGCGCGCCGACGTCCGCTCGCGCCTCATCGGGGTTCCGGTCCGCGTGGGGCTACTCCTCCCAGATGACGCGCTGGCCAAGCGCTGCCCATTGCTCGGCGAGCGGCGTGTAGCGCCGCTCGATTTCGCTACGCCGGATCTTCAGGGTGGGCGTCAGCAGCGCGTTCTCGGTGGTCCAGTCGTCCTTGACCACTGCAAGGAACTGCAATCGTTCGTGCGCGGATGCGGCGGCATTGGCGCGTTCACGGAGCTCGTCGAATTCGCGGGCCAAGGTCGCGCGATCCAGGCGTCCCGCCGCCATGGCTTCGCGGGTTTCGGCCGAAGGCATCAGCAGGGCGAAGGGCATGACCAAGCCCGCGCCGGCCACGCACACGGCCTCGATTCGCGGGTGCGTGGAGAGCGCCTGCTCGATCGGTGCGGGCGTGACATATTCGCCCTTGAGCGTCTTGAAGGCATCCTTCACGCGGCCCGTGAGCCGCAGGAACCCATCCGCGTCGATCTCGCCACAGTCGCCGGTGCGGAAATAGCCATCGTTTGTCGTCTGTCGGGCGGTTAGCTCAGGGTCCTTGTAGTAACCCAGCATCTGCGTCGGGCTTTTCACCTCGATTTCGCCGGCAGCGCCGATGCGCGCCATGACGCCGGCTTGTGGTCGCCCGACGCTTCCATAGCGCTGGCGATCGGGCAGGTTGGTATGCGAGATGGCGAAGTTTTCCGTCATGCCATAGACATCGAGAAGTTCCAATCCAAGGTTGCGATACCAGCGCATGAGCGTTACCGGAAGCGGGGCGGAGGCCGTGAAGGCCACCCGCACCTGGTCAAGACCGAGTTCGCGCAGGATCTTCTGCTTGATGAGCATGCCAAGAAGGGGGAGTGGGAACAGCATCCGCTGTTTCGCAGGCGAGATCTTTTCATTGACGGACAGATGGAACTTCGTCCATAGCCGCGGCACGGAGAAGAACACTGTTGGCCGTGCACGCTTGAGGTCGTCGACGAAGGTGGTCAGCGAATCGGCAAAAAACACGCGATAGCCGAACGCCAGCGAAGCGACCTCTACCGAGGCGCGTTCCGCGGCGTGGGCGAGCGGAAGATAGGAGAAGCCACGTGCGGTGTTGCGCGTATCCCAATGGCCGCTGCGCAGCATCGCGAGATAGGCTGCGGCGATGCCGCCATGGGAAAGCACCACGCCTTTGGGCTGGCCGGTGGTGCCCGAGGTGTAGATGATGGTGACGGGTTCATCGTGACCTGGCGCGTGCACGTTCGCGAGTGGCGCGTGCCGTTTGATCACATCGTTCCATTGGGGGATGTCCTGGCGCGGCGACAGCGGTAGCGCCAGCAGTGGCAGGTCGGAAGGCAGGTGTTCGCGGATGTTCGTCCAGTTGTCGTTGATGCCGTCGAGCTTGCCGATCAACAGCAGCCGGGCCTCGCTATGCCTCAGCACGAACTGCACCGATTGTGCGCTGAACGCGGGGTACAGCGGCACGCTGACCATGCCGGCCATCATGATGGCCAGGTCCGCGATGATCCAATGCGCGCTGTTGCGACCGAGCAGCGCAATGCGGGTCCCCGCCGGCAATCCCTGCGAGATGAGATGGGCTGCCATGCGACGAGCCTGGTCACCAACCTCGCCCCAGGAGTAATGGACGACCGTCCCGTCGGGGTAGGGTTGCGTCAGGTAGATATCGTCGCGCTGCTCTTGCTCCCACTTGAGGAAGCGATCGAGGATGGTTTCAGCGGCTGGGTTCTCCATGGGTCACCGTCCCTTGGTTGTATGAAGAATCTTTTGCAACATGCTTTGTGTTATCGCGGAGAGCTCACCGCTCAAGCGGTGGACTTTCACCCTGGCCGCGCTCGCTGGATTGGTCCCATTCCAGCCGGCGGGCGTTGAAGCCGCACAAGCCCGTGTGAGCCAGGCCCTTGCGTCGAACGCAGGCCATGCGCAATCACTCACCGTGTTGTCATCCCCTGGTGCCACCCACCACTCTTCTGGACTGCGCGGATTGCGGCACCGCATTAGGCGACCACGGCTTGCGGCAGGCGTCTATTGACCGGATGGCCGAGGTTCCACGGTCGGCGTGCAACAGGCCGTGTCTGCTGCCTAGGAGGTAACTGTCCTAGTTATTGGATGCCTTGCATCTGCGGATAGCCCATGGAGGAGGACGGAGGTCATGGGATTCAACCGACTACTTTCGCGGGCATTTGCAGGCATCGCTTGCTGGAAGACCTCCACGCGGGAGGCGTTGTATTTGCACCGTTGCCCATGGGCACATGTCGGACATGCGATATACCAAGCAGGTAAACTGGCAACGCTGGGGCGTGGCGAGCAAGTCCGGGCGCAGGGTGCCGCGAAGGCATTGCGGGCTTGCAGGGCGTTATGGCCCATCGCTCCATGGGCGTCAGCGTTCACCCGCTGATTGACGTTGAGCGACCAGGCCGCCGTTCGTGAGGCTGGCCTGATCCAGAACTACTACGAGGCACGACATGGGCTTTCGCATCCTGATCGCAGGAGGTACCGGGCAAGTGGGGTCGGCCTTGGTCCGGGCGCTGCTGGCCTGCAACGCGTGCACGGAGATTGTGCTGGTGAATCGACGGACCGGCGCCCTCGTCGACGATGCGCGATTGCGCCAGGTGGTCATGGATACCGGCAGCGCCAGCTTTGCCGGTGACGTCGAGGCGCTCGCCCATGCATTGCGTGCGCAGGGCGATGCGCTCTATGCCGCCTCGTGCATTGGCATAGGCAAGGGCAGCCAGCAATGGAGCGTTGAGGACATGCGGAAGCTGGAGATCGGAGTGGTCGGCGCATTTGCACGGGGCTGCAAGGCGGCAGGCGTGGAAGTCTTTGGTCTGCTTTCAGCGGCCGGAAGCAGCGCCACCAGCCGCATCCGTTATGCGCGCATCATGGGCGAGAAAGAGGATGCCGTGCGCAGCGTCGGCTTCAGGCGCCTGGCCATTCTTCGCCCGGGCATCATTGCCGGCAATGTGCACACGCCAGGCTTTCTTGCCTTGGTGGGGCGCCTTGTTCCGGGGTCGTTCGGCACGATCGATCAGGACGACATCGGCCGGGCCTTTGTCGGCGAGTTTCTCCATGGGCAAGACGGCACGACGGTTCTGGAGAATGCCGCCATAAGGCGACGGTCGCGCGCGCTGTAGGGCGCAATAGCGGGGTAGGTCGGGGGGATGGAATCCGTCGCCGCCATGACGGCTGCGTCGGTGGTGCGGAGCAGGGCATCTCTGGCGCATCGGTGGTGCTTGCGGGAAAACGGTTGATGGTGGTCGCGCCTCCGGAGGCGGTGTCGTTGGTCTGCTTCATTCGCTCCCCAAGCCACGCCATCGTAGGCTTGGTCAGGTCGGCCGATAGATCTGGGCCAGCGCGCCGAGCGGGAAGGGCCTGGAGTCCACCAGCGTGAGTGGCCTTGGCCCGGGGAGATCACTGAAGATGGGCTCGCCTGTCCCCAACGCGATGGGATGAACCATCAAGACGTATTCATCGACCAGGTTCAGCGCGACGAGGCTGCGTGCGAACGACGCGCCACCCAGGGCGATGATCGGCTTGCCGTCCACAGCTTTCAGCCTGGCCATTTCAGGGGCGAGGTCGCCACTTGCCACCTGGGCCTGTGCCCAGCTTTCGGCGCCCGGTTGAAGCTGCCCGGCCTGGGCCTCGCTGAGCACCTTGGTGGCCGGCTCCAGGATGGCCTTCCCTTGTTTTGAAAAGACCGCCTTGGGAACCTGGTTCATGGGTGGCGCGAACGCCGTGGTGGCGGTGGGCCAAAAGGGCGCCATGGCCTGGAAGGAACGGCTGCCCATGACCAGCAGGCCGGCGTTCCGCAACTGGTCCACTTTCCACGCTATGGCCTCCCGGTCGCCGCTGAATATCCAGTTGACGTCGCCCTCGGGGCCGCTGACAAAACCGTCAAGCGAGATGGACATCAGCAAGATCAACTTTCGCATCGCTCTCTCCACGCGCAGGTTCGTCTCGGGATCGTCCTCGATCCATCGGCCCCGCCGCCTGGCTTTCACCCGACCGAAGGAATGCAGGTTGGCCGGGCGCGCTGCTGTTCCAGGGCCTCAGTATTGCGTCGAACGGATTGCGTCGAATTCGACACGTCTGCGGGGCTTTCGTCTTGGCCGGCTCCAGCGGTTCGTGGAGGATCGCCACTGTCCAACAGGCAGCCGCGCGGGCACCGGAAAAGCCTGGGCTGCCGAGCCCGCGCTGGTGTCGGGCAGCACGCTTGTTGGGCCGATGGCGTCAGGCGGGACGGAACCAACGATTCGCTACGCCGTAGAAGAGCTCGTCGATCTCGTCCGCCGAGCATCCCTCCGTGATTTGTTCATAGCGGCGATACAGTTCGCCAAATCCCGTCGAGAGTTTCGCGATTGGCAGATGGCTGCCCAGCATGCAGCGCGATGGGCCGAAGCACTCGATGGCCGTGCGGATCCATGGCTGTGCGTCGTCCCACGCCCATTGCATGCCAAACACGCATTCGAGCGCAGATATGTCCATGCATACGTTGCCGCAGCGGGCCACGCTTGTGATGTCGCATCGCCAGCGCTCGAAACCCGGCCATGTCGTATCGATGGGCCAGCCCATGACTGCAATCGTGAAGCCGATGTTCGGATATTGATGGATGACCTCGATCAGGTCGCCCAGCTGGCTGGAGAACACTTCCAGTCCACATTTGAACTGGTGACGCTCCAGCACGCGCAGCTTCCGTCGCCAGGCGGGGTCCCGCATGAGATCGGGCCGTTTCGCGAAACGCTTCAACGGGTGGCTGTCGTCCCAGACCAGGTGTTCCCGAACCGCCGTGACGTTTCGCAGGTCTGCGTACCGCTCAAGTGCGGCTTCCAGGGCGGGATCGAGAAAATCGACCTTTGCAACGAGGGCGTGACGCAAGCCGCCGGCATCCGCGCGTTGCTGTGCCCAGGCCGCCTCCCGCCACGGCTCGTCCGACAGGAATTCATGCCAAACAATGGCATCCACTGGATAGCCATGTGTATCGGCGAGGTAGTCATCCAGCAGGTATCGCCTGGGCAGGCTGTTGTAGTTGCCAACGAAGGCCTCATAACCGGGGTCGGTCTTTTCGAGGAAACGGTGGCGGTTCTGCTGGATGTCGTAGAGATGGACATGGGCGTCCACGATTCTGGCGGGTACTGGCATGAATGCCGCCCTCTTTTTTCCTGCCGAAAGCGTGCACCTTAACCCGCCTACGGTCGACGGGCCGCCAAGGGGCCCGGCTGAGACCGTTTCTGCTGGGGAATTGTCGGCTTTCGGTCAAAACGGCCACACTCGCCTACCATGGTGAAGAGCAGTATTGGGCTAACTACCACCCCCCCAAGACGTCCACCGACCGCACCTCGGATGTGGAAGTCCGTACGGTAGTTGATCGCGTCCGCTGAGGTCTGCTTCCGACGCGAAGCGAACCTTTTCCGTTTGCGCGCTTAAGTTACAAAAGGAAGAAAACATGATCGATCACGTCTATATCTCCGTTGCCGACATCGACAAGTCGCTGGCGTTCTACTCGGAAGCCCTCAAGCCGCTAGGCTGGAGCTTGTTTGGCAACTACGACTCTGCCTCGGGGCCCGAGAACGTCCCGGATCTCTATGGCATCGCTGATGCTGCGTATGTCAGCGGGAAGGCCGTCGGATCAAGCGTATGGCTACGGCAGCGCAAGCCCGGCGAGACCGGGCTCTACATAGGCATCGTGTGCGATAGCAATGAACTGGTCGACGCCGCGTATGCGGCAGCGATCAAGGCCGGTGGCACCAGCGAAGGCAAGCCAGCCGATCGTACCCACTTTGCCCGTGGCTACTACGCAGCCAACGTCGCCGACTTCGATGGCAATCGTATTGAGTTCGTGCACAAAGCGTGGAACCCGAAGCGGCATCCGTAGCCATCATGCACGAGCGGAGCACTTAGATCAGTCGTTGCACCGTTCGAACGGCAAGGACGCTATCGCCCCGGTTCCGCATCTGACTTGCGGCGGATATTCCGGGCGTGGCGCGGAATGGACGGCTACGGAACGCCTGGATAAGGCTTCGATGTACTGGCCAAGGATGCCATGTCGCTCCGACTGCTTAAGGAATACAAGGCATGGCAACGCGCGCGCCGGTCCGCCTCGCTCTGTGTTTGTTAAAGAACAAGAGGACATGGCAGGCAATGTGTATCAATGGTGTGACGCGTTGACACGCCCAATCACCGGCGGGACGATCGCCGGCGTTTGCCGCGTAAATAGGGTGATTTCGTTCTAACTGAAGCGACACGGCATTCATTAAACCCTGGAGGTTTACATGAACATCAATCGCAGCTTTCTAGCCGGAACCATTGCACTGCTCGGCATTGCCGCAGCGTTACATCCATCGAATCTCTTAGCCCAGACCAACGCTGACATTGCAAAGGATGCTTTTCAAACTACGGTTCAAATCAACTTAAACAACTTCAACTACACTGCAGTCACGATACCTAGCGGAAAGCGGTTGGTTGTCCAAAGCGTGAATATCGCGGGATTTGCAGCAACAACGGGCGCCTATGTGCAGCCCGTCATTGTTGTAGCTTCGGAGCTTGGCTCGAATGGCTACAATTACGACTATTTTGCCCCGCAACCATCCACGGATCCGACGGAATTTTATGGGGCCTATCCAACCACCATTTATGGGGATGCGTTGATGATAGGGCCGGCGTTTTCGGGCTACACGCCTAATTCCATGGCACTTGGCGTGGAGATCAGCGGGTATCTCGTCGATGTCCCCAAGACAGCTGCCTCGGCGATCGCCAGCCAGGCGGACCAGAGCCCTGACCTGAAGCAGCTTGGAAACCGCAGTGCCGCTACTCACTGAGTATTGAATATTCAACCAAGCGGCGCACTGTTGGCGGAAGGTGCAGCGAATCAGGCTTCGCTCCATGAAGAGCAGACGGGAACGCAGGGTGCCCCATGCACCCTGCTCGACGCTATCCGCCCCGGTAGTGGACAAATTTGAACACAGGGCTACTTGACCTTGTCCTCGTATCTACGCCACGCCAGTGCTGATCACGATCGAGCTGCGTGCTTATTCCCGTTATGCGTGAATATGCCGCTGTATGGTCTCCCCGATCGCGGGGTGGCGAAAATTCGCAGGGAGTTGGTACCGAGCTGCTCCAATCCGGCTGAAGGGCGTCGGGCAGAGGGCGGGATAACGGGCAAAGGAGGGGGCACTGGTCCGTGGAAACCCGCCACGGTGAAGAGCAGTATGGAGTGAACTGCTGCCAGCCCCGATCGCACCTTGGATGTGGACGTCCATTGGGGGATTCGCGTTCGCGATGGTCTTCTTCCGCCCCAGGGGGGACCTTACGTGTGATGATTTTTATAGTCCGGTTCCAGGGAGTGGTGCGTGCGATTCAAAAGGATTATGGCTTTTGCGCGCTTGCTGGTCGTCACGCTGCTCGCGGTAGAGGGAGGACTGTATGACCTACTGCGAACCAATCCCGATTCTTGGGTAATTCGTGGGCGTTGGCTGTCGAGCGTTTAGAGATGGCGCCAATCGTAGCCAGAGCTGTCGTTGTCTGCCTGATATCCATTGGGTTTATTTGGCCGATCCGACAGAATGTCCTGGTGCGAGGGATTCTCTACGTCATCATCTTCGAGTTCTTGCAAGCCATGCCTTTGTTGATTCCTGACCCCGGGATGGCAGGTCCGGCTGGATCCTCTCCTCGCGTTAACCTAGTCTTGATTCCTGCATACACGCTGGGCGTTTGGATTTTCCGTATCGCCGTGGGCAAGTCACGCTTGCGCTTGGCCAGGAGTTGAGTGCTCGCTTCCTGCCGGGGCGGACGGTTCAATTCTTGGATACCTCCTTGGCGGAAGGACACAGATGAATACTATTTTCCTGTTGGCGTCTTTCTTCATTGCGCAGGCGGCATCGAATTCTGGATCTGGCATGTCGGAGGCCCAAATAGTGGAGATCGCCCGTCAGGCGACGTTGCGCTATTGCCAGGACCACGAAGCGGTGTTCGGCGGCTATTACAAGACTCGATGTGAATTCATCGCTTCGCGCACTTCGGATGGATGGTTTGTGTCAGGACATCCTGTTTATGAGAACAGCCGCGGGCAGCAATCGATCGTCGAAGGTGGTGATGTAGTTCTTTATTACTCAATCACAGGCGAGCTCATCAGTCACGAAGGGGCACACTTTTAGGCCTGGCGCAACGTTCGCTTCCGATCCGCAGCGAACTTCACCAAGACAAGGACAGAAGGGCGATGGGTGCACGGATGAGCAGGATTGCAAGCAAAGAGAATCTATTGACCATGCTTGACGTATTGAGTCAACCCAAAAAGCATGGGCTCAATCAACAAGCTGCCGATCGCGCCCTGATCGATTTTTGCGCCCGTTGTCCCGATCCCGTCCTGGCGCGGTGGCTGCTTGTCGAATGCCTCGATCCCATGACGGACGAGGAGCTGGTGAGTCGCGCACTGGCCATGCCGGTTCGCCCATTGGCGGACGTTCCGATGACGGTCGTTCCAGCCGAACACCCTGTTAGAACCGTGCGTGGCTCGGCACAATCGTCTCAATGAAGGCGCGGTGCGAAGGTTGGCTTCGGACCCGGAGCAGGGACTCGCGAGGATCCGGAACGTTTCCATTCATTGATGATCGGACGTTCTGCCCATTGGGCGGCATCGCTAATTGATCGATTGCCATCGGAGGCTAAATGACCGCTCGATCGGGTGACTCCACGCGACATGCACTGGGTCTGGCCAATATAGGTTTTGTGGCTGCCTCATTTCTCTTGGCGTTGGTAGCTCATGCTCTCGCCTATTTAAGTCATGAGTATGCGCATAGTGTGATGGCCTGGAGCCTGGGGTGGATGGAGAGGCCCTTTGATATCGACTATGGACCGCCAAGCGTCTACAACTTTATCTTCCTTGGTGACGTTTCCGACAACGTCAGTTACGCACCCATCTTTGCTGCCGGACACGGCATCAGTGCGGCAGTGATCGCCTTTGCGGGCCCCTTTCTTGGAAACGGGCTCCTGTATTTCCTGCTGTACGCCGTGGTGCCCTGGCTCAGCGCCAGATCATCAGCAGTGCTGCCTTTCATCTATTGGCTGTCCCTGATGTGTGCGGCGAACGTCTGGAGCTATGTGCCTATCCGCGCGATCACCACGCACGCAGATATTGCCTTGATAGCCCAGGGCCTCGGCACTAGTTGCTGGGCTCTCTTTCCGGTCTTGATGCTTCTGTCTGGCTTTATCACCTGGCATTTCTTTGTGCGCATGTTTCCGAAGTTCCAAGGCGTGGTCGCAGCGAAGTCGTCTGCCGATGCCATTACGCTCATCGCGTTCACCGCCTTCTGGTACTTCTCATTCTTTGGTGGCGATGGGATCGGCGGTTCCTACGGCCTCGTTTCACAGCTGCTGTCGATCACGTCACGCTATTTTCTTTTCCCCCTTTGCGTGGCCTATCTTTCCGTCCGGTACCTTCCCTTGTTGACGGTTGGCAACAAGAAGGCGGGGAGTGCTGACGAGGTGCCTTGAGCGGTGGAGCGACGACATTGACTAGCGTTGGCGGGAAAATTGGATCGTCCGTTTCCGCCCCAAAGCGGACTGCGCAGAAGGCCCGCTTTTCGCACGCCACCGAAGACGATACGCGGGGCATTTCTGGCGGCGCGCAACTTGTGCGAGCCATTGTGCAATGGATTGAGATTTTGAGGGGGCATTGACAGCGCAAGGATGTGTCGCTAGAACTTGCCGCCAGCCGGGCGCAATGCACGGCACTAGGGAGGAATAGCCGTGCTGGATGCGGGGACGCCGTCTGTCGTGACGAATAGACCTGGCAATTTCGTCATCGCCATTAGATGCCTAAAGAGTTGGGTAGCTACCCACCCAAAGACGGGAGGCAATCGATGCGATCAGTATTTTCCAACGTGCTATTCATGCTGGTCATTGTTGGGTGGGCGGGATCTGCCGCGTCCAACGAGACTTACTGCGCATCAGGTCAGGTCAGTCTAATCAAGCTACGGGTCACGATCCAGCCCCAGCAACGTCAAGACTTCATAAGATTCTTGATGTCCGGCAAAGAGGCCTCGATTTTGGGTGCTGGCTACGTGGGCGGGGCGGAGTCGTCAGATTCGTTGAGCATAGGTTTTCTAGAAATACTTGATCAGACCGGGATGTCGACGGTCACCATTCGGGTCGACAATGAGAACTCATCGCCAGTGTTCGATTTTTCGTTCTCGAGCTGCAACAACCATCGTGCCTTGGAACCTTATCGGGATGCTGCTCGTAGGAAGGTTGGTCAGTTTGGCGTGGTGTCCGTGGTTGAGGTGACCTCGAAGTAAGCAGCGGTGCCGCTGTGCCATGGCGAGGCCGCCATGACAGAGTTCGAGTGCATAGGGCTAGCTGCGCCAGTCATTCAGGCATGAACTGGCCGATCGTAGTTCGAGATTTCGGTATTTATAGCGGAGCGCCTGTTTTGGCATGGCAACGTATGGGGAGGTTGGCATGCGGTTCGCGTCCTTTGGTTTTGGAGTCGGCCTTCTTCTGGCTGCTACGGCATCGCATTCGCTCGCGACGGATCATGCGGCCAATGGCAACGAGGCGACTATCTCGGTCTGCGAGTTGTTGAAAGACGGTGGGCCCGCAAAAGCAATCCGTATTCGCATCAAGGCACACTACATAACCGATCTTAGGCATGCCGCTTTTCTCGATGATCCCGGGTGCAAAGGGTTGGTCATCCAGGAAGACCCTCGAATGAGCGACTCAGTGGATCCGAGCGTTGCTCGCTTCGACGAAGCGACTCATGAGCACATGATTTCGCACCGGTTGGTCGAGTTTGACGTGGACATCGAGGGCATCTATACGCCAAGACATGCCGGCGAATTCTGGGGTAACGAAGCCAAGGGGCAACTGATGATTGAACGAGTCTGGTCGTTTCAACGCACTAGCTCAACTCCTTGAGTGATTCAAAGAGGCTTCGCTAGGTCCACTTCCAACCCGAAGCGGACGTGGTTCGGACGACTATGGTTCGGCCTTTGTTGGACTTAGGGGCTCTCATGTATCGACGGATATGGATTTCGATGGCACTGATCGTCGCGTCATCTGGTGCGCTTGCGGAAGGTTGCGTGTCCGGGGTGGTGGTCGTCGGCACAAGACATGGCGACAACTCCGCAATAGGCGAAGTTGTCTTCGTCAAGACTTACCCCAGCATCGAGGCCTGTAACGAATCGATGACTGCGGCCTCCAGGAATCCTTTGT
Source organism: Dyella sp. C9 (assembly GCF_003332825.1). Classification (GTDB taxonomy): domain Bacteria; phylum Pseudomonadota; class Gammaproteobacteria; order Xanthomonadales; family Rhodanobacteraceae; genus Dyella. The sequence continues at coordinate 11,531 of NZ_QIRF01000014.1, forward strand.
CCTTCCCGGCTCCGGGCGGATCAGCCCCTTTCGCCAGCTTCACTTTTGTGTGCAAGTTGCCTCCGGATTGCGGTCCGCCGGATGTTGGGCAGGTCCAGCCAATGCACAAGGTGCTCATCTGGGCGAAATAGTGATTCTGGAAGCGTCCGCTTTCGATCAATCCTGGGCAGCTTGCTGGACGCTCGCCATGGTGCGAGCTGGATGTTGGGTGGCTTTGCGTGGATTTGTCCCCGCTGCCTCTGCGGGACGTGGCGAGGAGGAGGGTCACTACTTTCGCCGACCACTGGCCCGTGGGTATGCTCGCCTCATTGCCAAGGGAGCAAACCGGTGCGCGAGCTGTATCCCGAGATCGAGCCTTATCGCACATGGCGACTGGCCGTCGACGATATCCACGAGCTGTATGTGGAAGAGTGCGGCAATCCCCAGGGGTTGCCGGTGGTGTTTCTGCATGGCGGGCCGGGCGCGGGCTTGTCGCCGTTCCAGCGACGCTTTTTCGATCCCGCCCGTTATCGCGTCGTGCTGTTCGACCAGCGTGGCGCGGGCCGGTCCACGCCGCATGCGGACCTGCGAAACAACACGACGCGCCATCTGGTGGGGGACATCGAGGCGATCCGCGAGAAGCTGGGCATCGAGCGATGGGTCGTGTTCGGCGGCTCATGGGGTTCGACCCTGGCGCTCGCCTACGCGCAGGCGCACCCAGGGCGGGTCCTGGGATTGGTGCTGCGTGGCATTTTCCTCGCGCGGCAGGGCGAGTTGAGCTGGTTCAACCAGCTTGGTGGCGGCGCGTCCTGGATATTTCCGGAACGCTGGGCACGCTATCTCACGCACATTCCCGAGGACGAGCATCACGACCTGGTGGAAGCCTATTGGCGCCGCCTGGACAGCGACGACGAGGCCGTACGCCTGGCCGCGGCGATGGCATGGGGCAACTGGGAAGGTGGTAGCACTACCTTGATCCATGATCCCGACGAACCGGGCAACTTCAAGGATCCGAAGGTGGCCATCAGCGTGGCGCGCGCCGAGGTGCATTATTTCCGCCACGCCATGTTCCTGGAGCCGAACCAGCTGTTGCGCGGGCTGGCGCCCATCAGGCGCATCCCGGCCACCATCGTGCACGGCCGCTACGATATCATTTGCCCGGTAAAAACTGCCTGCGATCTCGCTGCCGCCTGGCCGGAAGCCAAGCTGCACATCGTGATGGCAGGCCACAGCGCCGCTGACCCGGCCATCGTCGATCAGTTGGTCCTGGCCACTGACGCGCTGGCCGACCGCTTTGCTTGATCAGGCGCCGTGCGCTTGTTGCACTGACAAGCGAGCTTGATCCGGGCCTCGGGTGCGGTGCGCGTTCCTGGCGGGGCGCAGCTTCGTGGCGATGGGCGTGGCGGGCTTCCGGATCGATGATGCGCCCGTGCATCCGGGCGTGACCCTCTCTTTGCTTTCGACAAGGTATTTTCCCGTGATGACGCCCGACCTTCCAGCTTGCCCGCAATGCGGCATGGAAAACACCTATCCCGATGGTGACAACTTCATTTGTCCCGACTGTGCTTACGAGTGGCCGCAGATCGCTGCCAAGGGGGAGGATTCCGAGCAGGTGGTGCGCGATGTCAACGGCAACGTGCTTCAAGGCGGCGATTCGGTGGTGGTGATCAAGGACCTGAAGGTCAAAGGCTCATCGATTCCGCTCAAGCAGGGCACCGTGATCCGGAATATCCGCCTGGTGGACGGTGATGCCGAGCACATCGAGGGGAATTCGGACAAGATCAAGGGCCTGGTACTCAAGGTCTGCTTCTTGAAGAAGGCGTGAGCGCCAATCCGGACGCAGGAGTGTGCCGCGCGGATTCGGACGTGTGACGAACTGTCGTGGAGGTGGCGCCCCGCCGGGCTAACGCAATCCGACCGTGCCGTTGGCCGCCTTGATCAGCTTGGCCGGGTCGTAGGCCACGCCATCCTTGAACACCAACTCGACGTTCTCGATATCGTTGATGTTTTTGTCGGGATTGCCGTTGACCAGCACCAGGTCAGCGGCCTTGCCCACTTCAATGGATCCAGTGGCTTTGTCTTCGCCCAGGAAACGTGCACCGTTGATGGTGGCGATCTGGATGGCCTGCAACGGGGTGAAGCCGGACTCTACCAGCAGTTCCACTTCACGTTGGTCGCCATAACCGGCGATGACCCCGCCATAGCCGGTCGGGTCCAGGCCGGCGAGCAGGGTGCCGCCCTGCTTGGCAAAGGCATGCTCGAAGTCCTCCTCCAGCTTGAATACCTTCGGCCATGGCGAATCGGTCGTCTTGTTGACGCGGTCGCGCTGCGCCAGGTACTCCACTTTTGCCTCCGGCAACATGGCATCCAGTATGCGTGGAACGATCGGTGCGCGGCCGGGTACCCATGTCTCAAAGATGGGCAGGGTCGAGGTGACGGCTACATGCTTCGATATCAGGTATTTGATGAGGTGCTGGATACGGGGATCATCGACGGTCATCGTCGCCAGGTTGGCTAGAACGAGTTGGCGATCCGGGCAGATGTCCGGCTGTTTGCCGGGTGTAAATTCGCTGTCTACGACTATTCCGTGCTCGAGATCGTCGATGCCAAGATCGGCCGCTTCGCTGAAGCCGACCGCGCACAAATGCCCGGTCACCTTGATGTTTCGTGCGTGGGCTGCCGCGATCGCCGCCGTGAGCTCGGCGCGGGTGATGTGCATGTACGCCTTGAACGAGGTCGCTCCTTCTCCAATCCAGTAGTTGACCGTAGCCGTGGCATCGGCGGCGTCCGCCAATTCGTGCATTTGGGGGAATACCGCGCCCTGACCCTCGAGGTACGGCCCCGTGGTGTGCATCTTGGGGCCCGGGATATACCCCGTATCGATGTCATGCTTCAGTTCCAGGTCCGTATATGGCTCTGTGCTGCCCGTGGTGCGGATCGTGGTGACGCCCGCCGCCAGGTAGAGCTTGGGAAAGCTCGAGGCCTGTTCGGGAAGGATGCTCGAGTAACTGGCCTGCGGGTTGACCTTGGGTGACGGATAAAACATGTGGTCGTGCATGCCAACCAGGCCCGGGATGAGCGTGCGTCCACTACCGTCGATGACGGTGGCCTCCATTGGCGGCTGCACAGCCGCATCGATCTTGACGATGCGGCCGTCACGCATGACGACCGTCTGGTTTTCCTTGGCGGGCAAGCCATTTCCGTCGATCACGCGGACGTGGGTAATGGCCAGCACGGGTTGTCGATATTTCACGAACTGCTGCGTGGTGGCTGATAGCTGCGGTGTCTGCGACCACAGGGTTGTGGCTGCACAGAAGCCGATGCAAGCAATGGCCAATCGCGTCTTCCAGCCGACTGACGGCAAGGTGGCCGCGATACGATGAGCTGCCATGCGCATGATCGATACCCCAGCAGTGAGACCGAAGCGTATCCGTCGGTTTGCCTCACGGACATAGACGCGCAAACGAGCCGGAACGATTCCTGGTGAGCGAATGACGCGGACATGGAACGCTCATTCGCCGCATCCGGAGGGTTGCTACGCCCGCAACAACCTTGGGGCTTATCGGAGCCAAACGGGTGACTTGCCGGAGCGGCACAGTCCTGGAGCCCCCGGAGAGCGGCTTTCACCCCACGGCAGCTACAAAAAATGACTACTGGGGCGTGAAAATTAGATGCACAGCGCGCCGGTCGCCTGGGCCGGTGCACCGAACCATGGTGTGGCCGCCCGGACAACGTCATCAGGCGATGCGCTGGCGTCGGCGGCCCAGGCCACCACGCCATCGGGCCGCACAAGCACGGCGCTCACGCCCAGCGTATCCCTGGCGCCGGTTGCAACGTAAGCGACTCGATCGCCCCATCGGCTCGCCAGTGGCTGTAGCGGTGCACGGTGGTCGAAGTCCAGCAACAGGCCGCGTCCTGTCCTGAGGCGCTCGCCGAGTCGGCTTCCATCGGCCAGCTCATAGTCAGGAGCGCTGCGCCCCACCAGCGGATGCTCGGCCTTGAGGTCGTAACGGAGGGACACGCCCCAAACCCGTTCGGCGAAGTACGTGGCACCGTCACGTGTATTGATGAGGTCGCGCATGATGGCCTCCAGTGCGCGGGAGCTCGGGCTGGGACGCATGAGCACCACCTGTGCACGGGACCAGTCGAGCACCTGCGCGCCGACCGGTTGTCGTTCGTTCCCGTAGGTATCGAGCAGGCCTTCCGGCGCGTCGCCACGGAGCGTGGCGGCCAGTTTCCATCCGAGGTTCATCGCGTCGCCGAGCCCAAGGTTGAGTCCCTGGCCGCCGAGCGGGGAGTGGATGTGCGCGGCGTCGCCGGCAAGCAGCACACGTCCATTGCGGTAAGGGGTCGCCTGGTAGGCGCGATCCGTCCAGGTCGTTGCAAGACGCATCGCCGTCACGGTGACACCGGTGCCGGATACCCTGCGCAACACCGCCTGTATGTGTTCGGGCGTGATGGGCTGCATGCGATGGAACGCACCGCCATCGAACTCGACCATCGCGACGGTTCCGGGTGGTGTGTAGGTGTACATGCCCGTGGGGGTGTAGTGCCGGCCGGGGCGAAGCAGGTCGGGGTCGGCGAGGTCGACTTCGACCGAATAACCGGTGAACTCGGGATCGGTACCGACGAAGGCGAAGCCACCCAGCTTGCGGACCGTGCTGCGGCCGCCATCGCAGCCGGCCAGCCACTGGCCGTGAAAGGTCTCACCCGCGGCGCGAACGGTGACGCCTTGCATGGTTTGCTCGAAATGCTCAACGGCGACGCCGCGGCGGATCTCGCATCCCATGGCGATGGCACGAGCGGCCAGGATGGTTTCGAGGGACTCCATGTCCACGGCCATGCTGGTGCCGGCGGGGCCGGACAGACGATAAGGCCAGTTCGAGGTGTCGATGTGGTCGTGGTAGAACTGGATGCCCGCGAAGTGTCCGCCGGGGCGGCGGGGCTGGTCGATCCAATGCGCCGCGCCCGAGGTGTGGCGGTTCGGGCTTGCCTTGGCAGGCTGCATGGTGGCGACCTCGTCCAGCAGTCCGCGTCGATGGAACGCTTCGAGGGTGGGGGCAGTAAGGCCACGCATGCCGAACGGGAGGCGCTTCAGCGGGTGGCGCGGGTCCCGGGCTTGTTCCAGTACGAGTACGGAGCAATGCGCGAGGCGAAGCTCACAGGCAAGAAACAGCCCCACGGGACCTGCTCCCGCGATGATGACGTCGTAAACCAAGTTAGTTCCCTCCACAGGGTGCCAGGCCTGCGAGGCGCCGGCCTGGTAAAAATATTACACTCAGTATAAGATTTGTCGGAAGGATGATCGTGAACGCTTCAAATCCACCTGGTCTTCGGGATCGCAAGAAGGCCGCGACAAGGCAGGCGATTTCGAACATCGCGACGCGTCTCTTTGTTGAGCGCGGCTTCGAAAACGTCTCGGTCGCCGAGATTGCGCGCGCGGCGGCGGTCGCCAGGAAAACGGTGTTCAACTACTTCCCGCGCAAGGAGGACCTGGTCTTCGACCGCGAGGAAGAAGTCCTGGAGCTGGTGCGGCAGGCACTGGCCCAGCGTGGCCGACAGGCGCCTGTGCACGCGTTCCAGGCGCTGGTGCGCGCGTTGGTGGAAAGCCAGCATCCGCTGCTCCGGATCACCGAGCGGCCCGTGCAGTTCTGGCGCGCAGTGGCGGAGAGTCCCGCGCTTACCACCAGGGCGCAGGAGCTGCAGGTGACGCTTGCCGATGATCTCGCTGGCATGCTGTCCGACGCGGTGGGCAGGCCGCGAACGGATCCCGCTGGACGACTTGCGGCGGCGATGCTGATGGGCACGCTGGTGGTCGCTTATGGCGAGGCGCTTGCGGCCTTTCGCGAGAATCGCAAGCCGATGAAGGCCCTGGTGGGTGTGCTGGAACGCGGTTTCACCGGCGTCAACGTCGCGCTTGCCGGGACACCGTATGTCTGATGGCGACGATCTGCGGAAACCCAGAATCAATCATGGAGTCAACACGGTGATGGTTCTGAATCAAGAGGTTTTGCCGCACGCGGATCGTTTGCGGTGGTGCGCGCCATGAAGCCAGAAGACTTGCAGCGACTGGTTACCATGACCATGCCCTATGGCAAGTACCAGGGGCGCCTCATCGCCGACCTGCCAGGGGCTTACCTCGCATGGTATGCCCGCAAGGGCTTTCCCCCTGGCGATCTCGGAAACCTGCTGGCGCTGGCGCTCGAGCTTGACCACAACGGACTGAAGCCGTTGCTCGACCCGCTGAGAAAACGTCGCTGAGGGGCCTCTGGCCGAGGGCACGCCTGGCGACTCCGCGAGAGCGGGCATCTGAGCTTCGTACGGTTACCAGCAAGCCGCTCCGTCTGTTCGCGGGGAGGCGGCGTGTGGCGGCGTTTCATCCGGGCATGGCAGGGGCGCGTGTTGGTTCGCGCTCAATGGGCTACGGGCTCCGCCACCGTCTTGCTCGCGCCCAGGGCTGTGCCGCCGGTTGCGACGATGATGGCGGCGATGGCGACCCACTGCTGGGTGCTCAGCTGTTCACTGAGGAAAGCCACGCCAGCCAGCGCAGCCACGGCCGGCTCCAGGCTCAACAGTACGCTGAAGGTACGCGCGGGTAGCTGGGTGAGGGCGATCATTTCCAGCGAGTACGGCAGCGCCGAGCTGAGCACCGCCACTCCCAGTCCCAGCGGAAGCAGGGACGGCGACAGCAGGGCCGTGCCGGCGTGGGCGATGCCGACGGGAACGGCGACCAGCGCTCCGATGACGATGCCCAGCGTGACCGCGTCCTTGCCATAGGCGATGCCAGCCTTCTGGCCGAACAGGATGTACAGCGCCCAGCCTACGCCGGCGGCGAGCGCGAAAGCCACGCCGACCGGATCGAGTGCATGGCTTTGCTCGCGTAGCGGTAGCAGGAGAAGCAGGCCCATCACCGCCAGCGCGATCCATACGAAATCCACCGCGCGCCGTGAATGGAACAAGGCGATGGCGAGCGGGCCGGTGAACTCCAGCGCCACGGCGATGCCGAGCGGAATCGTGCGCAGCGCCATGTAGAACACCAGGTTCATCACGCCCAGCGAAAGCCCGTAGCCCCACAATGCGCGCCAGTCCGCATTGGTGCGGGTGGAGCGCCATGGTCGTCGGGCCAGCACCATGATCAGTCCGCCGAGTCCGAGCCGGAACGCGGTGGCTCCTTGCGCACCCACCAGCGGAAACAGGCGCTTGGCCAGCGCTGCGCCGCACTGGTACGAGGTCATGGCGACCAGCAGGGCGGCGATGGCGAGCAGCAGAGGAGCAAGATGGGCACGCGGGGACATGTCCGGTCCATGGGGAGGAGTCGCGGTCCATCATGATGCCTGCAAAACGTGCGGAAAGACCGCCCCCGGCGTCGATACTGCTGCCAGCGCATGGCAGCAGTCCGGTCCTCCGGCACGTTGCACGGCGCTGCGCGAGCGGCGCCCTGTGCGCCGATCACGGTGGAACTACTGCGCCACCTTTTCCGACTCCACCACCATGTCCAGCACATAGGCGGTGTCAGGCGCATCTGCAGGCGGGTTCTTGATCGCATAACGCTTCACGCGCAATACGTTGCGTATGCCCGGCTCGTGGGTGTAGCCCTCGATATCCTGGTTGAGCGGCTGCCAGTCGCCGGGCGTGCCGGTCTGGAGGCCTTGGGCGTCGTAATGGCGCTCGCGCACCTGGAGGCACATCTTGTTGGGGATCAGCGGGTGATGACAGGGCACGGCCTGTGCCGCCACCTCCAGGAACACGATGTCACCGGGGCCGCCGTAGCGGGTTTCCGCCGTGGCCTCGCCGGCGAAGCGCAGGGTATCGCCGCCGGCAGTCACCAGTTGCAACTGCGGTGCCGCGTCCTGTGTCTTGATGCTCCATTGCAGGCTGCCCTGCAATCGCTGGCTGATCGCCTCGTCGAGTGCGGCAAGCGCCGGGTCGGGACAGGCCATCAAGGTGTGCGCCAATGGACCCACCTGCAGCTGCGTCCCGTCAACGTGATAGCCGCCGAGCATGCTGTTGCAGCTGTTGACCACGTTGACCCGCTCGCCGTTGAAGTTCAACTCCAGCGGCTTGTCGCTGCGCACGAAGAGGGCGTCGATGTGCTTGCCGCTCTTGTCGGTGGCCTCGGCAAGGCGCCAGTGGTACTGGACCAGCGTGCTGGTGTCAGCCATCGATGAGCTGCCAGCCGGGGCCGGCGCTGTGGTGCCGGATGCAGGGGGCGGGGTTGATGCCTGTTGCGGCGCGGGCGAACAGGCGGCGAGTGCCAGGGGGAACAGCCATAGCAAGGCTGGTTTCATCGAGATGCCTCCATTCGATCGTTGGGGTCCGGTGCGATGCGTCGATCTTCGCAAGCCTTGCGTCAACTGCGGCTAAACGCGCCATGGCACTGCGACAACTTAGCGCCGGTGGCGCAGCTGTTGCGAGATGCGCTCGCGCACCACGCGGTCCAGCACGATGCTCCAGTCGTCTGCCGTTACTGCGGCATCGGTACGCGGGCCGGGCAGGCGCACATAGCACGCGCCTCGACTGAGGGCGGTCCTGGGCTTGCCGTCGCGACCATGCACGACAATGGCCTGACACGGAACGATCGGCGTACTGCCGCCGCTGGGCACGGTGATCACGGGGTGCTCCTGCCCGAAACGGTCGCTCCACACCAGGTCGAGATCGCAATGCACCGCCGGCGAGGCATACGTGCTGATGATTTCGTTGATCGCATCCACGTTGTAGCCCCGGCAGTCGGGCGGCCTGGGGGCGGCAACCCAGTGGCGGTCGCCGCCAGCCTGCGTGCGCGGATCCACATAGCCGAGCACCACGTGGCCACCGCCGGAGTTGGCCAGCCCGATCACGGCCTTGGCGAGGTGTGCCCGGTCCTCCAGCAGATGCAGACGCAGCCACCATTTGTATTCGTTGTGCAGGGTTTCGCGCGGGCTGTTGACCAGGCTCGCCATCGACTCGGCATGAACCGGTCGATGTTCGATGCGTTGCAGCCTGGCGTCGGCCGGGGCCACGTAGGGCACGCGCTCGCACTCATCGAGCTCATGGGTCATCGCCGCGAAGTGGTTGTCTCGATAGGCATCACGGCCTTTGAGCACGGAGATCGAGACGAAGGCGTGCAGGTGTTGCTGCAACATGCGGGAGGACATGCCCTCGGGATGGTCGAGGCTGAGCGTGAACAGGTCGAGATAGGGGCAGGCTTCGGCCTCAGGGTCCAGGGCCGGTTGCACATAGTGGAAGCGCAGGGGGCGCGCATGCAGGTGCAGCCATTTGCGGTAGCGCTCATAGGGCCCCATGCCGGAAATCTGCTCGTCGCGGCTCAGCTGGTTCTCGGTCATTTCCTCCGGCTGGTTTGCTTCGAAGAAGTAGGCGATGCGTTCGGTGGGGCCCAGTCGGTAATGGCCGCGTACGCGCGCCTCCATCGCCGCCATGACCGAGCCGAAGCGCAGATGGCCACGTACCGACAGCTGGTTGAATAGGTAGATGATCTGCACGGACGCCCCGTATCCCGCGGAGCGGTGCGTCGCGGAGGCGGTTGCGCCAAACACCAGGCCGCCGACCAGTTCATCGTCGTGATAGATCCCTAGCACGAACTCTCGCCAGGGCCCCATGGCGTGCTGCACGGAGGGCTCGTCGTTGAGTCGGAGCACCGCGGCAAAGCCATCGCGCGACTCGCGCTCTTCCAGCAGGGGGAAGTTCTGCTCGTAGATGGCGAACCATGCGTCCAGCGTGCTGGCCCCGTCGATGTCCCGCAGTTCGAGCCGCATGGCGCGCCTCCCTTGGGTGGGTCGCCGTTCCGGAGGGCTGGGCGGTTGGGCGGCCGGGTTCTGGCCAGCGCATGCTAGGTCGGGACGGATCGAACAGGCGTGAATGGCTGGCCAAGGAGCGTCCGCAGCCGACGGCGCCGGCCCGGGGCGTGCATCCCTACGGCAGCGCATGGCCCCGGGCCCGGGTTAACATACGGGTTTGCGTCATCCTCCAGGAGTCATCGCGTGATCATCAATCCCAAGGTGCGTGGTTTCATTTGCGTGTCGGCCCATCCGGTCGGCTGCGAGCGCAACGTGCTGGAGCAGATCAATATCACCAAGGCGCAGGGCGACCTGGGTGAGGGTCCCAAGCGCGTGCTGGTGATCGGTGCCTCTACCGGCTACGGCCTGGCCTCGCGCATCACCGCGGCCTTCGGCTACGGCGCGGCGACGCTGGGTGTGTTCTTCGAAAAGCCCAGCAGCGACACCAAGACCGGCACGGCAGGCTGGTACAACTCCGCGGCGTTCGACAAGTTCGCCAAGCAGGCGGGCCTGTACAGCCGTTCGATCAATGGCGACGCGTTCTCCAACGAGACGCGCGAGCGCGCCATCGAGATGATCAAGAACGAAATGGGCGGCAAGATCGACCTGGTCGTCTACTCGCTCGCCTCGCCGGTGCGCAAGCTGCCGGATACGGGCGAAGTGGTGCGCTCGTCGCTCAAGACCATCGGCGAGACCTTCATCGCCAACTCGATCGACACCAACCGCGACACGGTGGTGAAGGCGTCGGTGGAGCCGGCCACCGAGCAGGAGATCAAGGACACGGTCAAGGTGATGGGCGGCGAGGACTGGAAGCTCTGGATCGACGCCCTGAGCAAGGCCGGCGTGCTGGCCGACCATGCCAAGACGGTGGCCTACAGCTACATCGGCACCGAAATCACCTGGCCGATGTACTGGCACGGCACGCTGGGCCAGGCCAAGCAGCACCTGGACAACACGGCCAAGCAGCTGGTCGCCGAGCATAAGGCCGAGCATCTGGACGCCTATGTCGGCGTGATGAAGTCGGTGGTGACGCAGGCGAGCGCGGCGATCCCGGTGCTGCCGCTGTATATCGCCATTTCCTTCCGCGTGATGAAGGAAAAGGGCATCCACGAAGGCACCATCGAGCAGATCAACCGCATGTTCCGTGATCGCCTGTACCGCAAGGACGGCCAGGCGACCGAGACCGACAGCGATGGCCGCCTGCGCCTGGACGACTGGGAGCTGCGTGACGACGTGCAGCAGGAATGCAAGGCGCTGTGGTCGACCGTGACCACGGAGAACCTCAACCAGCTCACCGACTATGCCGGCTACAAGCACGACTTCCTGCGCCTGTTCGGTTTTGCACGCGAAGACGTCAACTACGAGGAAGACGTTCCGGCCGATCGTCGCTTCGACGTCGTCGAGCTCTGAGCCTCGCATGACGGCGCCGCCGCAACGGTGGCGCCGCTATGGCCCAAAGGCCGGGCTCACAATGGGGCCCGGCCTGTCTAAGCTGCGGTGATGAGCACTGCCATCGTCTGGTTTCGCCGCGACCTGCGCCTGGTCGACAACCCGGCCCTGAGCGCCGCCTGCGCGCGGCATGATCACATCCTTCCGCTTTACATCCACGCGCCGCATGAAGAGGGCGACTGGGCGCCGGGGGCGGCAAGCCGCTGGTGGCTGCATCACTCGCTTGCCGCCTTGCAACAACAGCTGCGCGAGCACGGTGTCGAACTGCACCTGCGAGAAGGCGACAGCCTGTCTACGCTGCACGGCCTCGTGGCCCAGGCTGGCGCGAGCGCGGTCTACTGGAATCGCCTGTACGAACCCGCGGCGACAGCGCGCGACACCGCAGTGAAGACCGCGCTGCGCGAGCAGGGCGTGGGCGCCCACAGTTTCAATGCGTCGCTGTGGTCCGAGCCGTGGCAGCTTGCCAATGGGCAGGGCGAGCCGTATCGCGTGTTCACGCCGTTCTGGCGCAACCTGCGTGCGCGGTTGGATGATGCCGATCCCTTGCCCGCGCCGCCGGCCTTGCGCGCTGTCGCGATCTCGGGCGGGATGCCGCTGGATGCGTTGTCGCTACTCCCCCGCATCCGCTGGGACGGCGGACTCGCCGAGGCGTGGCGGCCCGGCGAAGCGGGCGCCCAGGAGCTGCTGGAGATCTTCGCCGACGACTCCCTGGCCGATTACGCCATCGCACGCGACCTGCCGGCGCGCCATGGCACCTCGCGCCTGTCTCCGCACCTGCATTTCGGCGAGATATCCGTGCGGCAGATCCAGCATCAGCTGGCCGCACGTCGCGGGCCGGACATCGAGCCCTACCTGCGCGAGCTGGGGTGGCGCGAGTTTGCCCAGCACCTGCTGTATCACTTTCCGGGCACGCCGACGGCGAACTTCAACCCGCAATTCGACCGCTTTCGCTGGGCGCCCGACGACGCCGCGCTGCTGCTGCGCTGGCGTCGTGGGCGTACCGGCATTCCAATGGTGGATGCGGGCATGCGCGAACTCTGGCACACCGGCTGGATGCACAACCGCGTACGCATGATCGTCGCCAGCTTCCTGTGCAAGAACCTCCGGCAGCACTGGCACCACGGTGCGCGCTGGTTCTGGGACACGCTGGTGGACGCCGACCTGGCCAACAACACGCTGGGCTGGCAGTGGGTGGCCGGCAGCGGCGCGGATGCCGCGCCGTATTTCCGCGTATTCAACCCGGTCACCCAGGCATTGAAGTTCGATCCCGAAGGGCGCTACCTGCGGCGATGGTTGCCGGAGCTGGCGGATGCGCCCACGCGCCTGCTGCACGAGCCGTGGAAGGATCCGGCGCTGCTGCGCCGCAGTGGTTATTCTGCGCCGATGGTGGACTTGCAGCACAGCCGCGGCGTGGCGCTGGCCAGCTACCAGTCCATGCGCGAGACGTGAGCGGGCTTGTCAGGGCGCCTGCGTCGAATTGCTCCGGCGCAGCAGCCAGGCGAGCACCGGTGGCGTCACCATCGCCGTCAGCAGCGACATCGCCACGATGATGGCGTAGATCTGGTCGCTGAAGACGCCCGCCGTAAGACCCAGGCTGGCGATGACCACGCCGACTTCGCCACGCGGCACCATGCCGAAGCCGACGATGGTGGCGCTGCGCGGGCGCAGTGACAGCGCGCCGAGGAAGCCGCCGATCAGCTTGGACACGATGGCGATGACGGTGGCGACCAGCAGCATCAGGTCGGCTTCCAGGCTGGTCAGCTGATGCAGGTCGATCTTGCTGCCGGTGATGACGAAGAAGAACGGCGTGAGCAGGCCCAGCAGCGGCTGCACCTGTCGCTCCAGCGTGTGTTGCTGGCGCGTTTCCGACGCGATCATGCCGGCCAGGAAGGCGCCGATGATGGCGGCGAGACCGAAGCGCGTGGAGACATAGGCCAGGCCGAGGCACAGGGCCAGCACGATGGCCATGGCAGAGTCGGGGTTGAGCGGCTTGTCCAGCCAGCTGGAGTTCCAGCGCATCACGCGTGCGCCGCCGATGCCGATGATGGCGATGAAGCCGATGGCGCCACCGAGCACGCCCACGAGGTGCAGCAGGTCGAAGCCTTCGCCCCCCTGCAGCGACACCACCACGCCGAGCAGCAGCATGGCGAGGATGTCGTCGATCACCGCCGCACCCAGGATCACCTTGCTCTCTACCCGCTGCAACGCGCCCAGCTCCTGCAGCACGCGGGCGGTGATGCCGGCCGAGGTGGCGACGAAGGCCGCGGCCACGAACAGCGAACGGCTCCAGTCGAAGCCGCTGTGGTGTGCCCACAGGCCGCCCATGCCGAACGGCACGATCACGCCGAGCACGCCGACCAGGAAGGCGATCTTGCCGACTTTCTTGAGGTCCTCCAGGCGCGTTTCCAGGCCTACCGAGAACAGCAGCAGGACCACGCCGATCTCGGCGAGCACGTCGAGCGGCGTGCCGGCACTGATCTGCTCGGGCGTGATCCAGCCCAATACCGAGGGGCCGATGATGCAGCCGGCGGCGATTTCGCCGACCACTCCGGGCAGGCGAAGGCGTTGCGCGATTTCGCCGCCGATCTGGGCGGCGACGAAGACGGTGAAGAGGGTAAGCAGGATGTCGCCGGCGTGGTGCATGCGCAAGACAAGTCAGCGGGGAATGCGCCGCATCCTACATGCTTGGACGCAGCTATGCCGCCTTGTTGCCTGCCGTCGCATGGCGCGACGGGCCGTCAGGCGCGAGCCGGCTGAACACCCAGCTGGCGGTGGCGGTCACTACGCCCAGCAGCAGCACGGTCCAGCGGAAGGCGGGGATGTAGTCGTCGTGCGCATGCCCCTGCAGCAGGGCCTCCATCAGCAGTGAGGCCAGCGCGATGCCGAAGCTCATCGAGAGGTATTGCGCGGTGGACGCCATGGACGACGCCTGCGACGCGAATTTCACGTCGAGGTCGCTGTAGATCAGCGTGTTCATGGCGGTGTACTGCATGCCCATGAAGCCGCCGTAGACATACACCATCAGCGCGATCACCCACATCGGCGAGCCCTTGCCGAGCAGGGCGAACGAGGCCAGCAGGGCGGCCACCACCAGGGTGTTGGTGAACAGCAGGCGGCGGTAGCCGAAGCGGTTGAGCAGGCGGTTGATGCCCCACTTGGCGGTGATCGATCCCAGTGCCTGCGGCACCATCATCAGGCCGGCCATCAATGGCGACCAGCCGCAACCCACCTGCAGGAACAGCACCAGCAGCAGGAACATGCCCGACACGCCCAGGCGGGTGAACAGGTTGCCGGCCAGCGACACCCACACGCTGCGCACGCGCAGCAGGCTCAGGTCGGCCACCGGGTGATCGGTACGCCGGCTGTGCCACACGTAGACGCAGCCGAACACGATGGCGAGCACGCCGTAGATGGAGATACGCACCCATTCGTGGCCGCCGCCGCTGGCCACTTCGGATGCCGTCAGCAACATGGCCGAGGCGGCGGCAAACAGCAGGAAGCCAAGGAAGTCGAAGGCGTGCACGTCGTCGAGGCGGTAGTCCGGCATCTCGCTGCCGTTCTTCCACAGGCCGATCAGGCCTACCGGTACGTTGATCAGGAAGATCAGGCGCCACGAGGTGTATTCGGCCAGCGCGCCGCCGAGCAGGGGACCCAGCACGGAACCGAGCAGGCCCACCGTGGCCACCGTGCTCATGGCTCTCACGAACTCGCGCTTGTCGATGCTGCGCACGAGCACGTAGCGGCCCACCGGCATCAGTGCCGCGCCGCCCAGGCCCTGCAGCACGCGGGCGGCCACCAGCTGCGGCAAGGTCTGGGCGATGCCGCAGAGCAGCGAGCCGATGGTGAAGGTGGCTATCGCCGCGGCGAAGATGCGTCGCGTACCGAAACGATCGCACAGCCACGGGCTGGCGGGGATGAAGATGGCCAGCGTCAGCACGTAGCTGGTGAGCGCGGTGCGCATGCCCAGCGGGGTGACGTTGAGCGCGTCGGCCATGGCTGGCACCGCCGTGTTGACGATGGTGGAGTCCAGCGCCTGCATGAAGAAGGCTGCAGCCACCAGCCAGATCAGCCCGCGATAGCGCGCGCGTGACGACTGGGGTGGTTGTGCAGGTACCGCTGCGTTTTCGCCTGAGGGCGGTACGGGGAGGTTGGCCTCCGTGGCGGCGATGTTCTCTGGCATGGCCCTCCATGATACCTGCTGTGGCAGCTTGCTTTTGGTCGCGGGCGCGTCCAAAGTCAGGGCCGTTTCATCTTAGGGCCTGCATGTGCTCGCCGCGTCAATCGTCGGCAGAAGGCATGGGGTCGCGGCGGGGCCCTGGAGGCGCCGCATTGGTTCATCGGCCATGCGCGCCGGGACGGCTTCGTCCCGGCGCGTCGTCTTTTTGGCCACCCGCACTACGGATGCAAGGGCATCCATCGACAGGAGTCACCATGAGCAGCAAGCCACCCATCGTCATTTCCCGCCTGGACCTGGAGCGCATCGAAGCGCTGCTGGAGCGCATGCCGCCGGTGCAGGCCGTGCAGTACGAAGCGCTGCGCGCCGAGCTGGATCGGGCCGAGGTGGTGGAGCCGTCGGCGATCCCGGCCGACGTGGTGACGATGAACTCGGTGGTGACCTTCCAGGATGAGGATTCCAGCGACGAACTCACCATCAGCCTGGTCTACCCGAATGGGGCGGGTGCGCCCGGCGCCGTGTCCATCCTGGCCCCGGTCGGCAGCGCCCTGATCGGGCTGAAGGTGGGGCAGCGCATCGACTGGCCGACGCCTGATGGCCGCGTGCGCAGCCTGCGCGTGCTCGACATCGAATACCAGCCCGAGTCTGCCGGCGACCTGCATCGGTGAGCATGGCGTGACGGCGGCGTGTTTTTGCGTCGCCGTTGATCGCGGCAAAGGCGTGGCGAGGCCTATAACGCGCCGCGAATCGGTAAACTCCCGCTCATGAGGAGCCCCGCATGAGCCACAGCCACGCCCACGACGGGCGCGTCCGCGCCGCCGAACTGCGCGAAAAGATCGAGCGCGCCAACTACCGCTACTACGTGCTCGATGATCCCGAGATCACCGACCACGACTACGACATGGCCTTGCGCGAGCTGGAGGCGCTGGAACAGGCGGATCCGGAGCTCGCCACGCCCGACTCGCCCACGCGCCGGGTGGGCGCCCGGGCCAAGGGTGGCTTCGCCGAAGTGCGCCATGCCATCCCGATGCTCTCGCTCAACAACGCCTTCGAGCAGGACGGCGACACCGATCGCGAACGCTTCCGCGAAGTGGCCGAATTCGAGCGTCGCATCGAGCAGATGCTGGATCGTCGCCAACCGGTGTTCTCGGTCGAGCCCAAGCTCGACGGCCTGGCGATCAGCCTGCGCTACGAGGACGGCGTGTTCGTGCAGGGCGCCACCCGTGGCGATGGCGAGACTGGTGAGGACGTCACCGCCAACCTGCGCACCGTGCGCGCCATTCCCTTGCGCCTGCGCGGCGACGACTGGCCGCGCGTGCTGGAGGTGCGGGGCGAGGTAATCATGCTGCGCAAGGATTTCGAAGCCTTCAACGAACGCGCCCGCGAGCACGGCGAGAAGACCCTGGCCAATCCACGCAACGGCGCGGCAGGCTCGCTGCGCCAGCTCGATCCGGCCATCACCGCCAAGCGCAAGCTCAGCTTCTTCGCCTATGCGGTGGGCGAGGTGCAGGGCGGCGAGCTTCCGCCGACGCATTCGAAAACGCTGGCGAAGCTGCGCGACTGGGGTTTCCCGGTATCGCCGGAGGTGGATACCGCCAAGGGGCTCGATGGGCTGATCGCCTACTATCGGCGCATCGGCGCCAAGCGTGACAGCTTGCCGTACGACATCGACGGCGTGGTCTACAAGCTGGACGACTACGAAGGCCAGCGAGTGATGGGCTTTGTCTCGCGCGCGCCGCGCTGGGCGATTGCGCACAAGTTCCCGGCGCAGGAGCAGACCACCACGGTCGAGGCGATCGAGATCCAGATCGGCCGCACCGGCGCCGCCACCCCGGTGGCGCGACTGGCCCCGGTACAGGTGGCCGGCGTCACCGTCACCAACGCCACCCTGCACAACGCCGACCAGGTGGCGCGCCTGGACGTGCGCGTGGGCGACACCGTGATCGTGCGCCGCGCCGGCGACGTGATTCCCGAAGTGGTGCGCGTGATTCCCGAGCAGCGCCCGCCGCATACGCATCCCTGGCACATGCCCACGCATTGCCCGGTCTGCGGTTCGGCGCTGCTGCGCGAGGAAGGCGAAGCGGCCTGGCGTTGCTCGGGCGGACTGATCTGCCCGGCCCAGCGCAAGGAGGCGCTGATCCACTTCGCCGCGCGCCGCGCGATGGACATCGATGGTCTCGGCGAGCGTTTCGTCGATGCGCTGGTGGATTTCGGCTATGTGCACACCCCGGCCGACCTCTACAAGCTCACGCTGGATGACTTCCTGGAAATGAAGCGCCGCGCGGACGAGCGCGACGACACCACGCCGGAGACGGTCAAGCAGGGCAAGGTGGCCACCAAGTGGGCCGAGAACCTGATCGAGGCGATCGAGGCCAGCAAGCACACCACGCTGCCGCGCTTCCTGTTCGGGCTGGGCATCATGCATATCGGCGAGAGCACGGCCAAGACGCTGGCGACGTGGCTGGGCAGCCTGGCGGTGATCCGCCGCATGCCGGCGCCGGTGCTGCGCGTGCTGCCGGACATCGGCAACGAAGTGGCGGCGTCCATTGCTGGCTTCTTCGCGCAGAAGGGCAACCAGAAAGTGGTGGACGCGCTGCTGGCTTCGGGCATCGTGTTCTCCGATGAAACGCATCCCTCGCCCAAGCTGCGCCAGCAGCTGGACCTGGCGGTGCTGCTGGACATGGCCGGCATCAACAAGCTCGGCCCCAAGAGCACCAGGCTGCTCGCCCAGCACTTCCCCACGCTGGACAAGCTGCTCGCCGCCGGGCCCTCGCACTGGGTGCCCGCCGGCCTGCCGTCGGCCGCCTCGGCCGGCCTGGAGGCCTTCCTCGCCCACGAGAAGAACCTCAAGCCGTTGCGCGAGGCCGACGAGGCGATGCACGAACTGCTGGAGGCGATACCGAAGTCGTCCAGGACTACCCAGGCCGCGCTGGAAGGGCAGACTGTGGTGCTCACCGGCACGCTGTCCTCGCTCAGCCGCGACGAGGCCAAGGAGCGGCTGGAGGCGCTGGGCGCCAAGGTGGCCGGATCGGTCTCCAAGAAGACCAGCTTCGTGGTGGCCGGCGAAGCGGCGGGCTCCAAGCTGGACAAGGCGCAGGAACTGGGCGTGCCGGTGTGGGACGAGGCGCAGCTGCTGGCCCTGCTGGCCGAACACGAGGGCGGGGCATGAACCTGCATCTCGCCGGCCGGCTGCATCTGCGCGCACGGGTGTATGCGCTGATCCGCAGCTTCTTCGCCGAACGCAACGTGCTGGAAGTGGAGACCCCGATCCTGTCCGCGGCGGGCAATACCGACCCCAACATCGAGAGCTTCAGCACGCGCTTCAGCGGTCACGTCGATGCCGGCTCACCGGAGCGCTGGATGCGCACCTCGCCGGAATATCCGCTCAAGCGGCTGCTCGCCTCCGGCGTGGGCGACTGCTACGAGCTCGGTCGCGTGTTCCGCAACGGCGAGGCGGGTGGCCGCCACAATCCCGAGTTCTCCATGCTGGAGTGGTATCGCGTGGGCTGGGACCACCACCGGCTGATGGAAGAGACCATTGCCCTGGTTGAGGCGGCGCTGGCCATGGTGGGCCGGCGTGCCGAGGTCTGGGTCGAAGGCTACCGGCAGCTGTTCATCGACGAACTGGGCATCGATCCGGCGCACTCGCCGATCGAGGAGCTGCAGGCGGCGATGGGCGACTCGTACGTCAACCCGGACGGCCTCACCCGCGACGACTGGCTGGACCTGCTGATCACCCACCGGCTGCAGCCGACCTTTCCGTCCAACCGCATCACGGTGATCCACGATTATCCGGCCAGCCAGTGCGCGCTGGCCAAGGTGCGTCGCGGTGATCCGCCGATCGCCGAGCGCTTCGAGGTGTACCTGGGCCGCTACGAGCTGGCCAACGGCTATCACGAGCTCAACGATGCGGCCGAGCAGCGGCAGCGCTTCGAGCGCGACAATGCGGTGCGTCGCTCGCGCGGTCAGCGTGAGGTGCCGATCGATGAGCGCCTGCTCGAGGTACTGGACGCCATGCCCGATTGTGCCGGCGTCGCCATGGGCATCGAGCGCCTGCTGATGTGCCTGGTGGGCACCGATGCGATTGCCGACGTGCTGAGCTTTCCGTTCTCCGAGGCCTGAGCGGATGACGCGCCCGTTGCTGACGGCGATCCACCACGTCGCCCTGATCTGTTCCGACTATCCGCGGTCCAGGGCGTTCTACAGCGAGACGTTGGGGCTGCGCATCATTCGCGAGGCTTATCGTGCCGAGCGCGATTCATGGAAGCTGGACCTGGAAGTCAGCCCCGGCGTGAGCCTTGAGCTGTTCTCGTTCCCGGGGGCGCCGTCCCGACCATCACGACCCGAGGCACAGGGGCTGCGGCATCTCGCGTTTGCGGTGCCGGACATCGACGCGGTGATCGCCACGCTGGCGCAGCGGGGCGTGGCCTGCGAGCCGGTACGCGTGGACGAATACACTGGCCGGCGCTTCACTTTCTTCGCCGATCCGGATGACCTGCCGATCGAGTTGTACGAGCAGTAAGCCCCGGCAGCCCTCTCCCTGCCTGGGAGAGGGCTGCGCTTATCAGTCGTGCCAGTCCAGCAGGTGGCGATAGATCAGGCCACCCACCACGCCGCCGATGAGCGGAACCAGCCAGAACATCCATAGCTGGCCCATGGCCCAGCTGCCCTGGAACACGGCAACCGCCGTGCTGCGGGCCGGATTGACCGAG
The DNA here is from genome assembly GCF_003332825.1 of Dyella sp. C9. Classification (GTDB taxonomy): domain Bacteria; phylum Pseudomonadota; class Gammaproteobacteria; order Xanthomonadales; family Rhodanobacteraceae; genus Dyella. The sequence continues at coordinate 31,618 of NZ_QIRF01000014.1, forward strand.
GTGTTGGTGATGGGAATGGAGATGAGGTGAATGAGCGTGAGGGTCAGGCCGATAGCCAGGGGCGCAAAACCCGCTGGTGCAAGCCTGTGCGTGGAGCCGTTGATCACGATGAGGAAGAATGCGGTCAGCACGAATTCGGCAACCATGCAGGCCTGCAGCGAATAGTGCCCCGGTGAATGATCACCGTAGCCATTGGAAGCGAAGCCGCTCGCGACGGGGTCGAACCCCGGCCCGCCGCTGGCGATCAGGTAGAGCGTGGCGCCTGCCGCCACGCCGCCCACCACCTGGGCGATCCAGTAGGGGACCACATCCTTGGCGGGAAAACGGCCGCTGGCCCACATGCCTGCGGTCACGGCGGGGTTGAAGTGCGCACCGGAAATGTGGCCCACCGCATAGGCCATGGTGACCACGGTGAGGCCGAAGGCGAGCGCCACACCGGCGAAGCCGATGCCCAGCTCGGGGAATGCCGCGGCGAAGATCGCGCTGCCGCAACCGCCAAAGACCAACCAGAACGTACCGAAAAATTCAGCTCCCAAACGCTTGCCCATACTCATGGGGACTCTCCTTGCAGGTTTCAGGGGAAAGCTCGCGCGCATCCTGCGTGACTTTCACTGTGCTCCCGATCCGGTGCTGACCCTGGCCATGGCCCGGGGCGGGCATAGGCTAGCAAAACCAGGCATCGCGATTGGATGAAGCCGCCGGGACAAGATTGCCGCAGCCTTGTGTATGCTGCCCCGACGCCCACACCGAGCCCGCAGGACCGCCGATGTCGCAAGTCTTTGCCAGCACCTCGCCAATCACGGGCCCCGGCCGCGCCTTGGCCGGACGGGACATCCAGACTCTGCTGCTGGCCTCGCTGGGCGGCGCGCTGGAGTTCTACGACTTCGTGGTGTTCGTGTTCTTCGCGCTGCCACTGAGCCACCTGTTCTTTCCGCCCGATACGGCGCCCTGGCTGGCCCAACTGCAGGTCTATGGCATCTTCGCGGCGGGCTACCTGGCGCGCCCGCTCGGCGGCATCGTGATGGCGCACTTCGGCGACCGCCAGGGACGCAAGCGCATGTTCACCCTGAGCGTGTTCCTGATGGCGCTGCCGACCCTGGCCATCGGCCTGCTGCCGGTCTACGCCAGCATCGGTGCGCTGGCCCCATTGTTGTTGCTGCTGTTGCGCGTGGTGCAGGGCGTGGCGATCGGCGGCGAGGTGCCGGGCGCCTGGGTCTTCGTGGCCGAGCACGCACCGCGCGGACGCGTCGGCTTCGCCTGCGCCTGCCTGACCTCAGGCCTGACCGTGGGCATCCTGATTGGCTCACTCACCGCGGCCTGGATCAATCACCATCTGTCGCCCGCCCAGGTGATGGGCTGGGGCTGGCGCGTGCCGTTCCTGCTGGGCGGCGTGTTTGGCTTCATCGCGGTATGGCTGCGCCGCTGGCTGAGCGAGACGCCGGTGTTCGCCGAGTTGCGCGAGCGCAAGGCGCTCAGCCGCGAACTGCCGTTGCGCACGGTGCTGGCCGGGCATGGCGGCAGCGTGGTGCTGTCGATGGCGGTGACCTGGATGCTGACGGCGGCGATCCTGGTGCTCATCCTGATGCTGCCGACCCTGGTGCAGAAATCGTTCGGCATCGCGCCGGACCTGGCCTTCCTCGGCAACAGCCTGGCCGCGTTCTGCCTGGGCGTGGGTTGCATCGCCTATGGCTGGCTGACCGACCGCATCGGTGCCGCGCGGGCGCTGCTGCTGGGCTCGGTGGCGCTGGTGGCGGTTACCTATGCGCTGTTTGCCGACCTTGCAGCGGGCGGCTCACATTTCCTGGCGCTCTACGCGCTCACCGGCTTCCTCGTGGGCGCGGTAGGTGTGGTGCCGACCATCATGGTGATGGCGTTCCCGGCGCCCATCCGCTACTCGGGCATTTCCTTTGCCTACAACGTTGCCTATGCCGTGTTCGGTGCCAGCACCGCGACCTTGATCGGCTACCTGGCCGAGCGGGCAGGGCGCATGGCGCCGGCCCACTACGTGGCGATGACGGCGGCGGTGAGCGTGGTGGCCGCGTTGTGGCTGATCGTGTCGGGGCGGGAGCGGGATTCGGCCCGGTGAATTGACGGTAGCGTCCACCGGTGCGCGATCCCCTTGTAGGAGCGCACCCTGTGCGCGACCCAACCCGGCCTCGATATCAATCAGGTGTTGTTGATGGTCGAGCCGGTCAGCAGCCCGCGGGCCAGCATGCTGCACTGCTTGCGATAGAGCAGCAGCTGCCACTGGCGGCCGCCCAGCTGGCGCCACAGCACCGCGGAGCGTACCGCGGCGAGCAGACTGGTACGCACCTTCTCCACCACCGCAGGCTGCTGCAGCTGCTGCGGATTACCGGTGACCATCACGCGCGGCTTCAGGGTGGAGAGCGTGCTGGCGTAGAGGTCGGCCAGGCGCTTCATCACCTGGGGTGAATCCGGGCCGAAGTGCTCGACCTGGCGCTGGCTGGCGACGATGCCCTGCTGCAGGCGGTCGAGCAGGTCGCTGCGACGGGACAGGCTGCGCTCCAGCCGCATCACGGTAAATGCCATGCGGGTCACCGCCACGTCGCGGTTGCTCTCGTCCAACAGGGCGATCAGCTGGCGCAGGCCCAGCCGCACGGCCGCCACGTCGCCGAACACGCCGACCACCGAAGGGGCGTCGATGCGGAACACGCTGGCCATGCTGGCGGCCATGGCGATGTCGTCGCAGCGGCCATCGTTGGCCAGCTGCTGGGCGAGCGTGGTGGCCTGGAACAGTCCGGCCAGGGCCAGTACGCGCTCTTCATTCATGGCAAAGGCTTCAAACACCGGAAAGGGACTCAAGGGACTGAGGGGATGGGGCTGCATCATTCCAGCCGCCGTACGGGGCGTCGGTGCGGTCGATCACGGCACCGCCGAGACAGGCTTCGCCGTCGTAGAACACCACCGACTGGCCTGGGGTCACCGCACGCTGCGGTTCATCGAACACCACCTCCAGCCCATCCTCGCGAACGAACACCTCGCAAGCCTGGTCGGCCTGGCGGTAGCGCGTCTTGGCGGTGCAGCGGAAGCGCCGGGCGGGTGGCTCACCGGCCACCCAGCTCGGCGGTTCGGCATGCAGGCGGCGCGAGTACAGCCAGTGATTCTCGCCACCCTGGGCCACGTAAAGCACGTTGTTGGGTACGTCCTTGCCCACCACATACCAGGCATCGCCGCTGGCGCCGTGGCGGCCGCCGATGCCCAGGCCGTTGCGCTGCCCCAGGGTGTAGTACATCACGCCCTGGTGCTCGCCCACCGTCTCACCCTCCGGGGTGCGCATCGGGCCGGGCTGGGCGGGGATGTACTGGGCCAGGAAGCTGCGGAAATCGCGCTCGCCGATGAAGCAGATGCCGGTCGAGTCCTTCTTGGCGTGGGTAGGCAGCGCGGCCGCCTGGGCCATTTCGCGCACCCGGGTCTTTTCTATCTCGCCCACCGGGAACAGGGTGGCTGCCAGCTGTTGCTGGCCCAGTGCGTGCAGGAAGTAGGTCTGGTCCTTGGACGCGTCCAGGGCGCGCAGCAGGCGGTACTGGCCGCCGTGGAAATCGACCCGGGCGTAGTGACCGGTGGCGATCTTGTCCGCGCCGAGGGCCCGGGCCTCGTCCAGGAAGGTCTTGAACTTGATTTCGCGGTTGCACAGCACGTCCGGGTTGGGCGTGCGGCCGGCGCGATACTCGGACAGGAAATGCTCGAACACGCCGTCCCAGTACTCGGCGGCGAAATTGCGGGCATGGAAAGGAATGCCCAGGCGCCCGCATACGGCCACGGCGTCCTTGCGGTCGGCGTCGGCAGTGCAGGGGCCGTCCCGGTCGTCCTCCTCCCAGTTCTGCATGAACAGGCCCTCGACCTCATGGCCGGCCTGTTGCAGCAGGAGGGCGGCCACCGAGGAGTCGACGCCTCCTGAAATGCCCAGCATCACCTTCATGGGTAGGCATCCTCGGCCAGCAGGCTGTGCAGCAGGGCCAGCGGGTGACGCTGGCCGGAAAGCCAGGCATCGATGCTCATCAGCACCAGGGGGCTGCGCAGGCGGTCACCCAGCGCAACGATCTCGTCACGGGTCAGCCACAGGGCGCGCCGGATACCCTCGTCAAGGGTGCGGGCAGGGTCGTGCCCGATCGCGCGGGCGGCAAAGCTGAAACGCACCACGCCGTCGCCGTGCTCGGTGCTGCGCCACTGGTGAACGCCGATCAGGTGCTCGGGGACGACGGTCCAGCCGGTTTCCTCCAGCGTTTCACGCGCGGCCGCGGTGACCAGGCTCTCCCTGTCATCCAGATGACCGGCTGGCTGGTTGTAGACGAGGCGGCCGTTGACCTCCTCTTCGACCATGAGGAAGCGGTTGCCATCGGCCACCACGCACGCCACCGTGACGTGCGGGCACCAGACGGCGCGGGAGGTGATGAGCGAGGAGTCGGCCATGGGGGATATATGGCGGCGGCTACGCCACTGGAAAAGCGGCCATTGTGCCATTACCTGAAGCCAAGCTGCCTTCACGGGACGCTGCGCCCCAGGGCACAGGCCCTGCGCAGGCCCCGGCGTTATACTTTTCCTCAGGAAATCTCACGTAGAACCCATGGCTCACGAACCCGAACACGAACAAGGCAGCGGTCACGGCCTGGCGCTGGAAACCTCGCGACCGGAAGTGGCTCGCCCCCCGCTCTTCCAGGTAGTGCTGCTGAACGATGATTTCACCCCGATGGATTTCGTGGTCGAAGTGCTGCGCAGTTTCTTCAATCTGGACCAGGAGCGCGCCGTGCAGGTCATGCTTCATGTCCATACGCGAGGGAAGGGCGTTTGTGGTGTATTTACCCGTGAGGTGGCCGAAACCAAGGTCACTCAGGTAAATGAATATTCACGTGCTCATCAGCACCCTTTGTTGTGCACTATGGAAAAGCTCTGAGCACCCCCATTTGGTAGTCATCGCGGCGTGGCCGCCTACCATTCAAGCGGAGTAGGTCCGGATGTTCAGCAAGGATCTCGAAGTCACCATTGGCCAGTGCTACAAGCAGGCCCGCGAGCAGCGTCATGAGTTCATGACGGTGGAGCACCTGCTGCTCGCCCTTACGGAAAACCAGTCGGCCCTGGGCGCCCTGCGTGCCTGCGGCGTCGACCTGCCGCGCCTGACGCGCGAACTGGAAAAGATCATTGCCGAAACCGTACCGGTCCTGCCGCATGGTGACGAGCGTGACACCCAGCCTACGCTGGGCTTCCAGCGCGTCCTGCAGCGCGCGGTCTACCACGTGCAGTCCTCCGGCCGTAAGGAGGTCACCGGCGCCAACGTGCTGGTGGCGATCTTCGGTGAGAAGGACTCCCATGCCGTGTATTTCCTGCACCAGCAGGAGATCACCCGCCTGGACGTGGTCAATTACATCTCGCACGGCATCGCCAAGATCGGCGACGAGCCGTCCAGCAGCATGCCGGGCAGCGAGCGCGAGAGCGAGGACGGGGAGCCCAAGGGCAACCCGCTGAGCGAATACGCCAGCAATCTCAACGAACTGGCGCTGGAAGGCAAGATCGACCCGCTGATCGGTCGCCAGGACGAGATCGAGCGCACCATCCAGGTGCTGTGCCGCCGCCGCAAGAACAACCCGCTCTACGTGGGTGAGGCCGGCGTGGGCAAGACCGCCCTGGCCGAAGGCCTGGCCAAGCGCATCGTGGACGGCGACGTGCCGGAAGTGCTCGAGAACGCCACCATCTGGTCGCTGGACCTGGGCGCCCTGGTCGCCGGCACCAAGTATCGCGGCGATTTCGAAAAGCGCCTGAAGGCGGTGATCGGCCAGCTGAAGAAGCAGCCGGGCGCGATCCTGTTCATCGACGAGATCCACACCATCATCGGCGCCGGTTCCGCCTCGGGCGGCACCATGGACGCGAGCAACCTGATCAAGCCCATGCTGGCCTCCGGCGAGCTGCGCTGCATCGGCTCCACCACCTTCCAGGAATTCCGCGGCATCTTCGAGAAGGACCGCGCGCTGGCCCGTCGCTTCCAGAAGATCGACGTGGTCGAGCCGACCGTGGCCGACAGTTTCGAGATCCTCAAGGGCCTGCGCTCGCGCTTCGAGGAGCACCACAACGTCGCCTACACCACCGAGGCCCTCAAGGCCGCCGTGGACCTGTCGGTGAAGCACATTCCCGACCGCCTGCTGCCGGACAAGGCCATCGACGTGATCGACGAGGCCGGTGCCCGCCAGCGCCTGCTGCCGGCAGACCAGCGCACCGGCAAGGTGGACGTGCCCGAGGTGGAGTACATCGTCGCCAAGATGGCGCGCATCCCGGCCAAGCAGGTCTCGGCCTCGGATCGTGACGTGCTCAAGAACCTCGAGCGCAACCTCAAGATGGTGGTGTTCGGGCAGGACCAGGCCATCGAGGCGCTCGCCGCCTCCATCAAGATGGCCCGCTCGGGCCTGGCCGACCCGGCCAAGCCGATCGGCTGCTTCCTGCTGGCCGGTCCCACCGGCGTAGGCAAGACCGAAGTGACCCGCCAGTTGGCCATGCAGCTGGGCATCGAGATGATCCGCTTCGACATGTCCGAGTACATGGAAGCGCATTCGGTCTCGCGCCTGGTGGGTGCGCCTCCGGGCTATGTCGGTTTCGACCAGGGCGGCCTGCTCACCGAGGCGGTGACCAAGCATCCGCATGCCGTACTCCTGCTCGACGAGATCGAGAAGGCGCATCCGGATGTCTACAACATCCTGCTGCAGGTGATGGATCGCGGCGTGCTGACCGATACCAACGGTCGCGAGGCGAACTTCAAGAACGTCATCGTGGTGATGACCACCAATGCCGGCGCCCAGCAGGCTTCGCGCCGCGGCATCGGCTTCGTGAAGCAGAACCATTCGATGGACGCGATGGAAGTGATCCGCCGCACCTTCACGCCGGAGTTCCGCAACCGCCTGGATGCCGTCATCCAGTTCAATGCGCTGGACTTCGACCACATCCTGCGCGTGGTGGACAAGTTCCTGATCGAGCTGGAGTCGCAGCTGTCGGAGAAGCACGTCTCGCTGGACGTCGACGCCGATGCCCGTCGCTGGCTGGCCGAGCATGGCTTCGACCCGCAGATGGGCGCGCGCCCGATGTCCCGCGTGATCCAGGAGAAGGTGAAGCGTCCGTTGGCCGACGAGCTGCTGTTCGGCAAGCTGGCCGAGGGCGGCAAGGTCTCGCTGAGCGTCAAGGACGGCGAGCTGGTGGTCAGTACCGAGGCGGCGGAAACGCAGCCGGCCACGGTGTCCTGAGTACCGGGCACCCGGTCGCAACGAAGAGGCCGCGCACTGCGCGGCCTTTTTTTTGGGGCGCGCCCTGCGCGATCCCGGTGGCTTCAGCGGTTCGTTAGGTACCGCGCACAGGGTGCATTCCTGCAAAAAAACCAGGCGCGGACGCGGGTGCCTTCGGCTTGTCGTCGGTGAGGGGGTACGAAAAAGGCCGCGCATGGCGCGGCCTTCTTTTGGGGGCTGTGGCAGCGACCCCTGGGTCGTCAGCGCCCCGTAGGCTTCGTGCGCCGGGTGCACTCCTGCAGGAGGAGCCTGGGCTTACTTCATTCGGTAGGTGATACGACCCTTGGTGAGGTCGTACGGGGTCATCTCCACCTTCACCTTGTCGCCGGTGAGGATGCGGATGTAGTGCTTGCGCATGCGGCCGGAGATATGGGCCGTAATGACGTGGCCGTTTTCCAGCTGCACGCGGAACATGGTGTTGGGCAGGGTCTCCTGGACCGTGCCTTCCATTTCGATGACGTCGTCTTTGGCCATGCGTTCCGGTGGGGGCAAGAGCAGCCGTCATGGCCGCGTAAGCCATCGATTATGCCACGGAATTCGTGATGGTTAAAGAATCATCAGCCGAAATGCTCTTCGAGCTTGCGACGGATCTCCTGCTCGACCATCCCCTTCAGCGGGGCCAGCATCATCCCCAGCTCGGCGGTGACCTGGACGGCGTCGCTGCCCACGGCGATACTGCCGTTCACGCCCGGGCGGGAAAAACGCAAGGTATCGCCCTGCCACTGACCCTCCATGCCGAACTTCTCGTGCATGCGCGCTGCCACCTTGTCGACCACGGCACGGGCTTCGGCCACGGTGAGCTGGTGGGGGCGGCGGATGTCGATCTTGGGCATGGAGTGGCTCCGGCTTAAAACACACATGGTACGGCATTCACTGCGCAAACCCGGCCTTCGGGCACGGTGAACGGGCCGGTGCAGCATTGTGGGAGAAGCGCTAAGAACGTGCGCGCATCTGCTAGAGTCCCCGCGTCTATTCAGCGGTTCAGCGATGCGCATCGAGTTTCCCAATTCAGCCCGAGAGGACTTTCACTGGGACGCTCCTGCGCTGCGCATCGGCAGCGCGCCGGACAACGATCTGATCCTCGCCGCGCACCAGGCGGGGGCGTATCACCTGCGGATCCAGATCGACCGGCGTGGCTGGGTGTTGCAGGTGCTGCCCCAGGGCGGACGCATCTATGTCAACGCACGCCCCGTGCGCGAAAAGGCGTTGTTGCGTCCAGGCGACATCCTCAGCGTCGGCGATTGCCGCATGTTGTTGCGCATGGAGGAAGAGCCCGCGCATAGCCTGCCGGTGACGGTTCCCGCCGAGGGGCGGTGCACGGTGGCGCTGCGCGCGGTGGCGGGCCCGCTGTCCGGGCGCGTGCTTTCGCTGCAGGACAAGCTGGAGCTGGGGCCGCTGGGCCGGGTCCCGCTCGAGTTGCCGCAGGGCGAGAGCGCCTCGCTGGCGATCTTCTGGCGCGAGGGCCAGTTGCTGCTCGAGGCCGGTCAGCAGTCGTCCCGCTACCCGCTGCGCGTCAACGGCGTGCCGGTCAGCCAGGCCACGTTGCGCCCGGGCGACCAGATCGGGCTGGGCATGCACCGTTTCGTGGTCGATGCCCCCGGCCTGGAGCCCGAGCCCGAGATTGCCCGCCCCGATCCGGCTTCCGAGCGTCTGCCGGAAGAGGACGCTGGCCCGCGTGGCGAGGTCTGGTGGCTGATCGCCACCGCGGCCGTGCTGGCGCTGGGCATCGCGGTGGCGCTGCTGGTGCGCTTCTAGGGCGTCGAGCGGGCCATTTGCCGACAGGTGCGGTGTGGTTGACGCTGCGTTGCTGCGACGCGGCATAATGCGGTGATCCCTATCGCAAAGGCGTCGTCAGTGAGCAGAGTCTGGAATTTCAGCGCCGGCCCGGCCGCGCTGCCGCAAGCTGTCCTTGAGCGTGCCCAGCGCGAGCTGCTGGATTGGCAGGGCTGCGGCGCCTCGGTGATGGAGCTCTCCCATCGCGGCAAGCTGTTCATGGGGCTGGCCCAGCAGGCGGAGTCCGACCTGCGCGAGTTGCTGGCGATTCCCGAGAACTATGCGGTGCTGTTCCTGCAGGGCGGCGCGACCCAGCACTTTGCCCAGATCCCGATGAACCTCGCCGGCGAGGGCGCCAGCGCCGACTACGTCGTCACCGGCCACTGGGGCGAGAAGGCAGCCAGCGAGGCCGCACCGTACGTCAAGGTGAACCTGGCTGGCAGCAGCAAGGGCGAGCACTACCTGCGCCTGCCGCCGCGCGAAACCTGGCAGCTGGACCCGCGTGCGGCCTATGTGCACTACACGCCGAACGAGACCATCCATGGCGTGGAATTCCACGACACTCCGGAGGTGGGCGACGTGCCGCTGGTGGCCGACATGTCCTCGGACATCCTGTCCGGCCCGATCGACGTGTCGAAGTTCGGCCTGATCTACGCAGGCGCCCAGAAGAACATCGGGCCCTCGGGCCTGGTGGTGATGATCATCCGGCGTGACCTGCTGGAGCGGGCGACGCGCCCGATGGCGCGCATCTTCCGCTATGCCGACCACGCGGCGAACGATTCGATGCTCAACACGCCCAATACCTGGGGCTGGTACCTGGCGGGGCTGACCTTCCAGTGGCTGAAGGAGCAGGGTGGCCTCGCCGTCATGCGCGAGCGCAACCTGGCCAAGACGGCCTTGCTGTATGGCGCCATCGACGGCTCGGGCGGCTATTACCGCAACCCGGTGGAGCACGCGTCGCGCTCGCGCATGAACGTGCCTTTCACCTTGCACGACAGCACGCTGGACGCGGCTTTCCTCAAGGAGTCGGAGGCCGCAGGCCTGCTGGCGCTGAAGGGACACAAGGCGCTGGGCGGCATGCGTGCCTCGATCTACAACGCGGTGTCGCTGGAGGCGGTGCAGGCGCTGGTGGCTTTCATGGGCGATTTCGCGAAACGTCACGGATGAAACCGTTGCACGGCTCCCGATAGATCGGGGACTATCCCCGGTTCCCCGTTTGGACTGCTTCCCCTCCAGATCACCTCATGACCGACAAGAAATCCTCGCTTTCCGAAGTGCGCGAGCGCATCGACAGCATCGATCAGCAGATCCAGTCGCTGATCTCCGAACGCGCCGAATGGGCGCAGGAAGTGGCCCGCGTGAAGGGCGAGGGGCTTTCGGCGATCGACTATTACCGCCCCGAGCGCGAGGCGCACGTGTTGCGCATGGTGGTCGATCGCAACCACGGCCCGCTGTCGGACACCGAGATGGTGCGGCTGTTCCGCGAGATCATGTCTTCCTGCCTGGCGCAGGAAGACCCCCTCAAGGTGGGCTTCCTCGGTCCCGAGGGCACCTTCAGCGAGCAGGCGGTGCGCAAGCATTTCGGTCACGCCGCCTACGGGTTGCCGCTGGGCAGCATCGAGGAAGTGTTCCAGGAGGTCGCTGCCGGCCATGCCGACTTCGGCGTGGTGCCGGTGGAGAACTCCGGGCAGGGCATGATCCAGGTAACCCTGGACATGTTCCTCACCTCCGAGGCCACCATCTGTGGCGAGGTGGAGCTGCGCGTGCACCAGTGCCTGCACTCGCTCAATGGCCGCCTGGAAGACATCAAGCGCGTCTACGCGCACGCGCAGTCGCTGCAGCAGTGCAAGACCTGGCTGCGCATCAACCTGCCGGGCGTGGAGTGCATCGCCGTGAGCAGCAACGCCGAAGCCGCTCGGCTCGCGCGCCACGCGGATGACGCCGCCGCCATCGCCGGCGAGACGGCGGGGCGTGTGTACGGCCTCAAGACCGTTGCGCAGGCCATCGAGGACCGCGCCGACAACACCACGCGCTTCCTGGTGATCGGACGCTCGCTGTTCCCGCCTTCGGGCAACGATCGCACCTCGCTGCTGATCACCGTCAACGACAAGCCGGGCGCGCTGTACGACGTGCTCAAGCCGTTTGCCGAGCATGGCCTCAGCCTCAACCGCATCGAGTCGCGGCCTGCGCATTCGGGCAAATGGCAGTACGCGTTCTTCATCGACGTGTCCGGCCATGTCAACGACGAACCGATGCAGGCGGCCATGAAGGAGATGGGCGAGGCCGCTGCCAAGGTGCGCGTGCTCGGCTCCTACCCGGTGGCGCTGCCCTGACCTGCACGCGGTCGCCACGCAGGCGATCGCCGGAGATTTCACGTGAGTCGAATCGACTGGACCAGTCACACCGGCCGCGCGCTGCATGGCAGCGTGCGCGTGCCCGGTGACAAATCGGTATCCCATCGCGCGCTGATGCTGGGCGCTCTGGCGGATGGTACTTCGCATATCCGCGGCTTCCTGGAGGGCGAGGACACCCGCGCCACCGCCAAGGTGCTGCAACAGCTGGGCGTACGCATCGAGGCGCCCGCCGATGGCGAGCGTGTGGTGCATGGCGTGGGCCTGCATGGTTTGCGCGGCACCGCCCATGCGCTGGACTGCGGCAACGCGGGCACCGGCATGCGCCTGCTGGCAGGACTGCTGGCCGGGCAGGCCTTCGACAGCACGCTGGTGGGCGACGAATCGCTGTCCCGGCGGCCGATGCGGCGTGTCACCGAACCGTTGGCGCGCATGGGTGCAAGGATCGATACGCAGGATGGCCTGCCACCGCTGCAGGTGCGCGGCGGGCAGCCGTTGCGTGGCATTTCCTACACCTTGCCGGTGGCCAGCGCGCAGGTGAAATCCGCACTGTTGCTGGCCGGCCTGTATGCACAGGGCGAAACCGAAGTGATCGAGCCGCACCCCACGCGCGATTACACCGAGCGCATGCTGGCGGCGTTCGGCTGGCCGATCGCGTTCGAGCCGGGCCGTGCACGCCTCAGTGGCGGTCATGCCTTGCGCGCCACCGACGTGGACGTGCCTGCGGACTTTTCTTCCGCCGCGTTTTTCCTGGTGGCTGCCAGCTTGGTGCCGGGTTCGGCACTGCGGTTGCCGTCGGTGGGCCTCAATCCCCGTCGTACCGGCCTGCTGCAGGTACTGCGGCTGATGGGCGCGGACATCCGCGTCGAAAACGAACGCGAGAGCGGTGGCGAGCCGGTGGGCGACCTGGTGGTGCGCCACGCGCCACTGCACGGCATCAAATTGCCCGAAGCGCTGGTGCCGGACATGATCGATGAATTCCCGGCGCTGTTCGTTGCCGCCGCCGCCGCCAAGGGGCGTACGGTGGTGCGCGGCGCCGCCGAGCTGCGCGTGAAGGAATCCGATCGCATCGCCAGCATGGCGAACGGCCTGCGTGCGCTGGGCGTATCCATCGAGGAGGCGCCGGATGGCGCGACCATCGAAGGCGGCGTCATTGGTGGCGGCAACATCGACAGCCATGGCGACCATCGCATCGCGATGAGTTTCGCGGTGGCGGGGCTGGTGGCGGATGCTCCGGTGCACATCGGCGATTGTGCGAACGTGGCCACCTCGTTCCCGGGATTCACCACGCTGGCCAACGGCTGCGGTTTCCAGCTCACCTAGCCCTGCAGGAGCGCAGTCTGCGCGCGACCCTGGCGGCCTCGTCGCTCCGCCGGGTTTTCGCGCACGGGGTGCGCTCCTACAGCAAGCGGTTTGCAGTTAGGCTTGGCGCCTCACTTTGAGGTCGCCATGTCCAACGCCATTCCTCCGTTCATCGTCGCCATTCCTGCCCGTTACGGCTCCACCCGCCTGCCGGCCAAGCCGCTGCGCGAGATCGGTGGCGTGCCGATGGTGGTGCGGGTGGCGCAGCGGGCGCTGGCCGCGGGCGCCACGCAGGTGGTGGTGGCCGTGGATGACCCCCGTATCGCCGATGCCTTGGCCGGGCAGGGCGTGGAGGTGTGCATGACGCGCAGCGACCACGCCTCGGGCAGTGACCGGCTCGCGGAGTGTGCTTTGCACTACGGCTGGCCGGACGATGCCATCGTGGTGAACCTGCAGGGCGACGAGCCGTTCGCGCCGGCGGCCGGCATCCGCGAGGTAGCGCGCGCACTGGCCGAGGACGATGCGCCGATGGCCACCCTGGCCACGCCGATCACCGAGGCCCACGAGTTGTTCGACCCGAACGTGGTGAAGCTGGTCCGTACGGCGCAGGGCCGCGCGTTGTATTTCAGTCGTGCACCGCTGCCGTGGGCCCGCGACGCGTTCGCGGTTCATCGCAACGCGCTTCCCGACGGCGTGCCGTTCCTGCGCCACATCGGCATCTACGCGTACCGCGCCGGCTTCCTCAAGCGCTACACCACGCTGTCGCGCACGCCGCTGGAGCAGGCCGAGTCGCTGGAGCAGCTGCGCGTGATGGAGCATGGCCACCCGATCGCCGTGCGCCTGACGCCGGAGCCGTTCCCGCCCGGCATCGACACCGAAGCCGACCTGCTGCGTGCGGAGCAATGGTTGGCACAGGGCTGACTGTTGAGCCCAGTCCCTTCGGGAGTGGGGCGCTAGCCTATGGCGCCCAGCTTTTAGCCCCTCTCCCCTCGGGAGAGGGGTGAGGGTGCGGTCTTGCGCAGCCCCGAACGCCGGCCTTCAACGCCGCCGCCGTACCAGCGCCAGGAACACGCTGCCAAGCACCAGTCCCAGCGCCAATCCCACGCCCGCGCCCCACAGGGCGCCATCGGTGCCGCCCACGGCGCGACCGATCAGAAAGCCAAGCACGAACAGGATGGGTAACGGCAGGCAGCCCATGGGTACTCCTTTGCCGTTATCGTCGCAGCCCGGCGCGGAAGCGCGCAAACCACGCCTGGCGCTCGCGATGAATCGCTGCCCTGTAGACGGTACTTAACCTGTCGGCTGCACAGGTTGCGGAAAACCCAGACTCGTCGGCGTTCGCGGAGCTAAGGATCGATTGATCGCAAAATAATGCGAATGACGCTTGATGTGCGCTAGTCTGCTCACTTTTTTGCAGAAGGAGAGCGGGATGCGCAAGGGAGTATTGCTATTTGGGCTGTTCTTACTAACGGGCTGTGGCCTGAAAACCAGGCCGGTTAATCTGGACATCCCTGCGGAGGGCGCGGTGACCTCGGAAACGAGGATGATCGTGATCGACGACATTGTGGATGCGCGTGATTTCAACACGCTACCGGAAAGCTCGGGCTCACGTCTCGAAACAGGCGTGATCCGGCAGTTGGGCGAAAGTGGTCGCGCGAGAGCCATCGCAGGCCAGCCGGTGGGGCCCCTTGTGTCGGTCGTCGCCAACGATCGAACTGTAAGGGATGAGGTGCGAGCGCTGATCACAGCGGCGATGAATGATCGCGGATACAGTGTCGTTGCGAATACCGATGCACCGCCTGGCGCCCCGCGACTCCGGGTCACGATTAGGGAATTTTGGTGCTACATGCCCTTCAACTTTGGGCGAGCACTTACGTGGACTCAGCAGCTTAAAGCCTGGATAACTACGGATATTTCTATCACCACGGAATCTGGCACTCGATCCATTTCGGTAAGTGGTTACGGCGCCAATATTATTCAGGTGAATTCCGAGAGAAACGTCGCCGAGACATATGGTTTTGCGATGGCTGACTATAGGAAGAGCTTAGGTTCGAGGCTATTTACTTCGATGTGATGGTTGTTCGTTCATCGGATCAATAAGCCCGCCATGCGCGGGCTTTCTTGTGCGAGCTGGTTGACTTGGCCTGGTGTGCTGGCGGCTATCAGTTGACCCAGTGGAAGACGGTGGCCTGGGGCATGCAGACAGGCTCTTCCTTCAAATCCTTCTGAAAGTGCCAGACGCCAATGTCGAAGACGAAAAGGCCAACCACCAGCATCAGGACGGCCGCGCCTCGACGTGTGACCAGCTGGGCTGTGCGCCACCGGAAAGTAAGGGACCACTGAGCCGCGGCAGCATAGCAAGCCAGGATTCCAAGGACCGCTAAGCCGACCATCGCGACCCAACGCCACAGGTGCCCACCACACTGGACATAGGGAGCAAGGGTGAGGGATGCAGCAAGGAAGCCAATGCCTGGCACGAACCCCTGGACGAAAGTCAGGAAATCCGTGGACTTCCGCATGAACCACCGGTGCCGAACGACCTGGTCGCCGTTCACGGCCCGCCACACGTTCCGCAGGTAGGGGAGCAGGTCCTCGACGTGGGGCACTTCGACGTTCTCATGTTGGGTCGTACTGCCGTCCATTGGGCCTCCATTTGTGGTGTTGTCCCAACGATGTCGGCAGCTGATATTGATTAATTAATTCTGCTGCGGCCGGCCGTATGGCAACACCCGGTGCCGTTGTCGGGATTGCGTTGCTTCGCATTTCGCTCCAGGACTGGGTGTGCCTGCTCACGATCGCGCTACTCGTCGCGCAGCTAGCGTACCTGTTCTGGAAATAGCGCCGGGAGCGCGCAAGGTCGTGAGCACCGCCGTCCGGGCGACGTTTGCCACTGCCGGCGCCTCGCTCATCGTTGCAATTGTGGCGTCGCTCGACGTCCATGAGGGGCGTCCGCTGACGACCTATTGGGACAGGCCGGGCATGCCTGGACGGTCTGCCGTGGTGTCACTGGTGACCGCGGCGCGCGGCGTGCATGGGCAAGGAGAAGGAAGCCATAGCCAACGAGCTACGCGCGCGGGTGGCCGACTACGGGCCTGTTTACTGCTGGTGCGAGGAGGTCATGCTTCTCGTGAGTGAGCAGAGGCGCTGGCGGGTGGCCGAGGGATTCCAGCAATGTGTTGCAACGACCGACTGAAGTCGCAACCCAGGGCGGACACTTCGCGAATGCCGATCCGGCCCAATCCAGCTCGGATTTTTACGGTGGTTTTTACGGTAAGGCTGAATTCGGCCCAAAGAAAAAGGGCCTGCATCGCTGCAAGCCCTTGATCTATGGCGGAGAGGGTGGGATTCGAACCCACGGTACGCTTACACGTACGCCTGATTTCGAGTCGGGGCTATTTGCCCTTCGCCTTCTTCGCCTCTACCAACACACGTCCACCGGCCGAGTGACCCTTGCGAAGTTCCTTGGCAGCATCCGACTTTTCCTTCTTGGTCGGCGGCTTGATGGTGATCTTCTTCGGTGCCATATCTCTCTCCCGATCTATTGGATGTTCGCGCAACCTACTCCTGCGATCAGTCGCCCCGCAACCGATTCCGAAGCCGGCGCGTAAGTGTCTGATTGGATTGGTGCGTGACGTTACGTTTTTGCACGCTTTGCAATGTACCAAAAGTCACTCAACTAACTGAAAGACATGGAAAAACAGTCGATTTTATTTGTCTGCTTGGGCAACATCTGCCGCTCGCCGCTGGTGGAGGCGGTAGCGCGCCGGCGTTGCGCGGAGGCGGGACTGGAGGTGACGCTGGCATCCTGTGGCACTGGCAACTGGCATGCGGGCAAGGGGGCTGATCCGCGCATGCTGCGTGCCGCGGCTGCGGCGGGTTATGACCTTTCCCGGCACCGGGCGCGCCAGGTGCGGCCGGGCGATTTCGATGGCTACGACTGGGTGCTGGCCATGGACGAGGACAATCTGGAGGCGCTGCTCTCGATGCGGCGAGGGCGCGGCGCGCCGGCCGAGCTGTTCCTGCCGTGGGCGGGCGTGGCCTCGCCGCGCGAGTTCCCTGATCCGTATTTCGGCGACAGCGATGGTTTCCGCGACTCCGTAGCGCTTGCCGAGCGGGCCGTGGACGGCCTGATCGCGCGCCTGCGCGGCGGCTGAAACCGGCTAGAATCCAGCGATGCAGTCCACACCGCCGCAAGCCTTTGACGGCAAGGCCTTCGTCAAGACTCTCACCACCTCGCCCGGCGTCTATCGTTATTTCGACGAGGACGGCGACCTGCTGTACGTGGGCAAGGCCGGCAACCTGAAGAAGCGCGTCGGCAGCTATTTCCTCAAGCCGCGCATGGAGCCGCGCATCGCGGCGATGGTGTCGCAGATCGCGCGCGCCGAGATCACGGTGACGCGCACCGAAGGCGAGGCGCTGCTGCTGGAATCGCAGCTGATCAAGTCGCTCAAGCCGCGCTACAACATCCTGCTGCGCGACGACAAGAGTTACCCGTACATCTACCTGTCCGGTGGCGAGGACTATCCGAGGCTGGCCTTCCATCGCGGCGCACGCAACATGCCGGGACGTTACTTCGGGCCATACCCGAGCACGTTCGCGGTGCGCGAGAGCCTCAACCTGATGCAGAAGCTGTTCAAGGTGCGCCAGTGCGAGGACAGCTATTTCAGGAATCGCTCGCGCCCCTGCCTGCAGCACCAGATCGGCCGTTGCACGGCGCCATGCGTGCAGCTGATCACGGTGGACGATTACCGCAACGACGTGCGCCACGCCGAGATGTTCCTCGAGGGGCGCAGCAGTGCGGTGATCGATGAGCTGGCCGGCCAGATGGACCAGGCCAGCAAGGCGCTGGAGTTCGAGCGCGCAGCCGCGCTGCGCGACCAGGTGGCGGCGTTGCGCAAGCTGCAGGCGGAGCATCACGTGCAGGGCGCGAGCGCGGACATGGACGTGCTGGCCTGCCGCATCGAGTCGGGCATGGCGTGCGTCAGCGTGCTGTTCTTCCGTAACGGCATCAGCCTGGGCACGCGCGATTTCTTCCCGCGCCTGCCGCTGGATGCGGAACCGGCGGACGTGCTGGAGCAGTTCATCGCCCAGTACTACCTGGATCGCCCGGTCCCGCGCGAACTGATTCTGGGCGAGTCCTTGCCGGACCAGCAGATCCTGTCGGAGATGCTCACGCAGCAGTCGGGTCATGCGGTGGAGCTCAAGTCCAGCGTGCGCGGCGAACGCGCGCGCTTCCTGCAGATGGCCGAGCGCAATGCACAGGCTTCGCTGACGGCGCGGCTGGCCAGCCGGCAGACGCTGGGTGCGCGCTTCGACGACCTGCAGAAGGTGCTGGAGCTGGACACGCCGCCGCGACGCATCGAGTGCTTCGACATCAGCCACACGCAAGGCGAACTGACCGTCGCTTCCTGTGTGGTGTTCGGCCAGGAAGGCCCCGAGAAATCGCATTACCGGCGCTTCAACATCGCCGGCATCACGCCGGGCGACGATTACGCCGCGATGCACCAGGCGCTGGTGCGCCGGTTCCGCAAGGTGGCCGAAGGCGAGGGTGCCCGGCCGGACGTGCTGTTGATCGACGGCGGCGGCGGCCAGGTTGCACAGGCGCTGGACGTCTTGAAGGAGCTGGGCATCAGCGGCATCCACGTGGTGGGCGTCGCCAAGGGTCCGGGGCGCCGGGCCGGCGAGGAAACCCTGATCCTGGCCGATTCCGGCCGCGAACTGCATCCAGGTTCGGCCTCGCCGGCCCTGCACCTGGTAGCTGCCGTACGCGATGAAGCCCACCGCTTCGCCATCAGCGGCCATCGCAAGCGCCGCGAGAAGGCACGTGAGCGCAGCGTGCTGGAAGACGTGCCGGGGATCGGCGCACGTCGCCGTTCGGCCTTGCTCAAGGCCTTTGGTGGCCTGGGCGGCGTCGAGGCCGCCGGTGTCGAGGAATTGATGCAGGTCAAGGGCATTGATCGCGGACTGGCCGAACGCATTTATGCTGTGCTGCATGGCTAGGCTGGCGGCCGTTGGGGTTCCCGCGCCGTCGTGCCAGCCCAGGCTCGAATGACGGGCGGCGAAGCACACCGTTGCAAGACTCGCCCGTTATCCTGCTGACGTATCCATCCGGAAAGGTTTTATGCACATCAACCTGCCAACCTGGCTCACCCTGTTCCGCGTATTGCTGTTGCCGGTCATGGTGGTGGTCTTCTACTGGCAGTTTCCCGGGCACAACATCACCGCGGCCATCGTGTTCATGCTGGCGGCCATCACCGACTGGCTGGACGGATACCTGGCGCGCCGGATGAATCTCACCTCGGCCTTCGGTGCCTTCCTCGACCCGGTGGCGGACAAGCTGATGGTCGCGGTGACGCTGTTCCTGCTGGTGGAAACGCATCGCGGCGGCTGGCCCGGCATCCTGATGGCGGTGACCGCAGCCATCATCGTGGGCCGCGAAATCAGCGTGTCGGCCCTGCGCGAGTGGATGGCCGAGATCGGCATGCGTGCCACGGTGAAGGTGGCCTTTGTCGGCAAGCTCAAGACCGTCATGCAGATGGTGGCGCTGGTGGTGCTGATCGTTCAGCACGAAAAGAGCGCCGAAGCGCTGCGGCTGTACCACATCGGCGAGGCGCTGCTGGTGATCGCGGGCATCCTCACCATCTGGTCGGGCCTGTATTACCTGCGCGCGGCATGGCCCAGCCTCAAGGGCGATGGCGCCGGTCGCATCCTGCCGCGCGACGAAGGCTGAATTAATTTGTGACGGGTGCTTGACGATCGACGATAACCCATTACAATGCGCGACTCCGATGCGGGAATAGCTCAGTTGGTAGAGCACGACCTTGCCAAGGTCGGGGTCGCGAGTTCGAGTCTCGTTTCCCGCTCCAAATTAGATGGATCGAAGCATCGCGATCCACCAGAAAAGCAGCCTTCGGGGCTGCTTTTTTTGTTGCCGCAAAGAAAGCGGTGGAAGCCATGTAAGGTTTTCGGCGCGCCAAGCGACTCTCCTGAAGAACCCGTTCACGAAAGGAGATCGTCCGATGGCAGTCGTGTTCGAAAGTCCCGCGCTCGCCGTGCCTACGCGCAGAGTGGCTCTCTGGTGCATGGAAGGCCTGCGCATATGGCGGCGCTACCCGATGCGCCTATTTCTGCTCTGCCTAGCGCCGATGCTGCTCGAGACCTCGTTGCAGTTTGTCCCTCTGGTGGGCATGGCGTTGTCCAAGGTCTTTCCGTTGCTGCTGAGTTTTGGTGTTTTTCAGGGGCTGATGGCTGCGGAGGCGTCGGGCGTATTGCGATGGAGCAGTCCGCTCAGTACCTGGCACCACGACTACCGCTGGCGCGCGCTGGGGTTGGCGTCGCTGTGCGGTCCTATGGTTTTTTGCGTGCAGCAACTGGCCGTGGCAACCGTCTACGGCTGGTCGGCGGTGGACGCCGTCTTGCTGGGCCATATGTCGGTGCATCCCGAGCTTGCCAACCATAGGTTCATTTGCCTGCTTATTTTGCCGGGCACCCCTGTCGCCATGCTGCTGGCGCTTGCCCCCATGTTCGTGATGTTCCGTGGCGCTACACCTTGGCGCGCCATGTGGAGCAGTGTGGGCATCTGGGTTCGATCGCCAGGAGCGTTCGTCGCCTATACGTTGATCCAGCTGTCGATCATGGCAGTCCTATTGCTGATTCCGCTGGGCATGCTGTTGCTGCTGCCCTTGCTGCCGTGGATAACCGCATGCTGGCTGGCAATGTGGAAGGACATCGACAACCGCGCCTGGGCGTCGTGATTCGATGATGCGAGGCGATGGACAGCACGGGGACTTCAATGACGTACTGCGCGAGCACGCGGGGCTGTTGTCCCGCATTGCCGCCAGCTACGAAGCGGACCTGGCATTGCGCGACGATCTTCTGCAGGACATGGCACTCGCGCTATGGCGAGCGCTGCCGGGATGGCGAGGGGATGCGCCACTGCGTGCCTTCGTCGCGCGCGTGGCGCACAACCGTGGCGCCACGCATGTGCTGGGTCAGATGCGTCGCCCGATGGGTAGTGCATTGAACGACGATTGGGTGGAGCCGCGTCACGGCCCCGAAGGACACGCGGAGCTCGAAGAACGTCGGATGCGCCTGCAGGACGCGGTGAGGTGCTTGCCGTTATCCCTGCGGCAGGCCGTGACGTTGGCTCTTGAAGGGTTCAGTCACGCCGAGATTGCGGATGCGCTCGGCATCACGGCCAATAGCGTCGGGGTGCGACTCAACCGTGCGAAAAGTGCCTTGAAAACGGCGCTGGGAGAACAGGCATGAGCGAGCAAGGCAACGACTGGTCCAAGTGGGGCGAGCTATGGCGCGAACAGCCGGAGGTGGATGTCGCGCGGCTGCAACGGATCGCGTCGAGAAAGCTATGGCGCATGCGCATCCTGGTGGCGCTGGAAATAGTGGGCTCGATCGGTGCCTGCGTGCAGTGTGTGCGGCTGGCGACCCTGACATCGGGACGCTGGCAGCTGTGGAGCATAGCCACGCTGGCGTTCGTGCTTGCGCTTCAATGGCTGTACCTGCACGTGCGTCGCGGCACCTGGCGGGCCTCCAGTGGCGATGTCCAAAGCTTGTTGCGGCTAACGCTTCAGCGCGCCGCGGCTGGCATACGACTGGCGAATATCAACCTCTGGGGCACCCTGGCTTGGGTGGCCCTGAGTGTATTGGTCGGTCTACCGGAGCTGGAGCCTGCGCGCTGGCAAGCCGACCCCAAGCTCAAGTCGCTGCTGGCGTTGCAATTGGTGATAAACGGGCCGCTGATCGTTGCGGTCATCGCGTTCTGCATCTGGTACATCAGGCGTCAGCGTGCGCGCATCACGCGAATCAAGGATCTGCTGGAGCCGGACGTCTAGCTGGACTGGCCGGTGTACAGGGCTGTGTGAACCTGGACACCGGCTTCCCCGTCAGTGCGTGTGCCTGCGGTGCTCGATGGCCTGCTTGCGGTAGAACGGATAGCAGATCGCCAGCGCCACGAACCAGAGCGGCGTGTAGATCAGGCCTTGCAGGGTGTCTTCCTTCTGGGCGAACACCCACAGTACGAAGGCGAAGAACGCCAGCACCAGCCAGCACATCGCCACGCCGCCGGGCATCTTGAAGATCGAGCGCGCATGGCGATCCGGGTGCAGTTTCCGGTAGCGCATGTAGGCGATCATGATCAGCGACCACACGAAGATGAAGCAGATGCTGGAGATGGTGGTGACGATGGTGAAGACCTTCATGACGTCGCCTTCCTGGTAGAGCAGGAACACGCCGATGAACAGCAGCAGGCAGGAATAGGCCAGGCCGTTGGCCGGCACATTGTTGTTGCTGAGCCTGGCGAACGGGCGTGGGCCCAGCTTGCTGGCCGAGAGGCCGTAGAGCATGCGTCCGGTGGAATAGATGCCGCTGTTGGCGGACGAGGTGGCCGAGGTGAGCACCACGAAGTTGATCAGGCTGGCCGCGATGGGAATGCCGATCAGCATGAACAGGTTGACGAACGGGCTGCGGTCCGGCGCCACCTGGTTCCACGGCGTCACCGTCATGATCACCAGCAAGGCGAGCACGTAGAACACGATCACGCGGATCGGAATGGAGTTGATCGCCTTGGGCAGCGTCTTTTCCGGGTCGCGCGCTTCGGCCGACGCGGTGCCCACCAGCTCGATGCCCACGAAGGCGAACACGGCGATCTGGAAGGCCGCCAGGAAGCCCGTGGCGCCATGCGGGAACCAGCCGCCGTTGGTCCATAGGTTCGATACCGCGGCCCTGGCACCCGAGGGCGAGGTGAAGCCGATGGCGATCAGCACGGCGCCGACGGCGATCAGCGACACGATGGCGATGATCTTCACCAGCGCGAACCAGAATTCCAGCTCCCCGAACAGCTTCACCGTCAAAAGGTTGAGGCCGAGCAGCAGCAGGATGCACACCGAGCCGGGTAGCCACAGTGGCACGCCGGGCGCCCAGAACTGGATGTAGCCGGTGATGGCGGCCACGTCGGCGATGCCGGTGACCACCCAGCAGAACCAGTAGGTCCACCCGGTGAAGAAGCCCGCGCAGGGACCCAGCAGGTCGTAGTTGAAGTCGACGAACGACTTGTAGTGCAGGTTGGACAGCAGCAGCTCGCCCATCGCGCGCATCATGAAGAACAGCACGCTGCCGATCACGGCATAGGCGAAGATCACCGAGGGTCCGGCCAGGCTGATGGTCTTGCCGGAACCCATGAACAGGCCGGTGCCGATGGCGCCGCCGATGGCGATCAGCTGCAGGTGGCGGTTGCGCAGGTTTCGCTGCAGGTGATGGTCGGCGCCGGTGGGCGCGGCGGTCGGTTCGTGGTTCTGCATCGGCGGCACGATCCTCGGGGCGGCTGGGCAATGCCCGTCATCCTAAAGGATTCCTGAAGGGGCGTGCCGGCGACGCTAGCTGGCGTCGTGGAAGATGATGCCCAGGGTGTGGCGCTGCCCGCTGCGCAACCGGCTCACGCCGTGGCGCATGGCAACCCGATAGGGACCATGGTTGCCCTGGACCGGCCGCTGGTTCACCGCGAATACCACTGCATCCCCCTGTTGTAGTGGCACCACCTCCGGTCGCGACTGCATGCGCGGGCGCTGCTCGGTGAGCACGAATTCGCCGCCGCTGAAGTCGCGGCCCGGCTCGGATAGCAGGATCGCCACTTGCAGCGGAAACACGCGCTCGCCATAGAGATCCTGGTGCAGGCAGTTGTAGTCGCCTTCGCGGTAGCGCAACAACAGGGGCGTGGGCCGGACCTGGCCGGCCGCGTGGCAGTCGGCGAGGAATTCCTCCAGTTGTGCCGGAAAGCGCATGTCCAGGCCCAACTGCTCCTGCCAGTGGTTGGCGATGGGCGCCAGCTTCGGATACAGCAACGAGCGCAGATGCGCGACCGGCTCGGGCAGGGGATAGGCGAAATACTTGTATTCACCGCTGCCGTAACCGTGGCGCGCCATCACCACGCGGCTGCGGAAAACGTCGTTGCGTGGGTACAGGGAGGCAACAGCCTTGCACGCGTCGGCGGTCAGCAGGCCGGGCAATACGGCGTTGCCAGCGGCGGCGAGTTGCGCGGTGACGCCCGTCCAGTCGAGCTGTTGCAGTCGTGTGTCCAGGGCGGAGAGCGTGCCGGTCATTCGTGAACCCGTATCGTTGTTGTCGCCTCGCAGCTTAGTGGCGGGTGACGCGGATGCACTCCGGTTCTTGCACTCCCCATGGCCAGGGGCTCAGCCGGTCGCTGCCTGGCGCCAGCGTGCCGGCGTCGCGCCTTCCCATTGGCGGAATGCGCGATTGAAGGAGTTCAATTCCTCGAAGCCGAGCAGGAAGGCGATCTCCCCGGTATCCAGGTCGGTGGCGTCGAGCAGCCGCCGCGCGACATGGTGGCGTACCTGGTCCAGTACCTGTTGATAGCTGGTGCCGGCGTCACCGAGCCGTCGCTGCAGCGTGCGCGAACTGAGGTGCAGGGCATCGGCCACCTGGGCCATGCGCAGGTGGCCGCCGCGCATGCCGCGCGCGAGCACGTTCCAGACCTTGTCGCGCAGTGGCGTCGCGGCGGTCTGTTCGCGCAGCGAATCCTCGAGTACGGGCAGCACGTGCGACAGGTGGCCATCGTCGTGGGTGACAAACGGCAGCTCCAGGTCCGCACGCTGATAGACGATGCGGTCCTGTGGTGCATTGAAGCGCAGCTCGCAGCGGAAATGCGCGGCCAGCAGCGTACCTTCGGCCGGGCGCCGGGTGAGCTCCAGTCGACGCAGATGCAGGCTGCGACCGGTACCTCGTTCGGCCAGCGCAAAGTTGGAGGCGAACATGGCGTCCACCAGCAGTCGCGGTGTATGGCCCTCGGCGAGCATCCAGCGCATAGACACGGCGGCCTCGTCGCGGCCGAGTTCGACCACCACGTCTTCAGGGCAGGTGAGGCGCTTGTAGCGCGCCAGCTTCTCCAGCGCATCGCCGAGGTTGCCCGAATGCAGCGCCGCGGCCGTCACCATGTCGTAGACCTCGGTGCGCGTGCCGTCGCCCAGCCGCAGGCCAAGCGACGGATCGGTACAGATGGCCTCCACCGCATGCCAGAACGCGAAGAACTGCGCGGTGGTCACCACTGGCCGCGCGACCGACATCAGCTCCAGCGACAGGCCCGCGTGGGTGAGCACGGCGGGCACGTCGAGGCCGAGCGCGGTCATCCGCGTGAAGGCGCCACGGCTGAGCGGGATCTGGTCGGCTCTCATCGTCGGTTGGTCGGGGTGATTGGAGTCAGAGTACCGAGCGCACCATCCGATCGCGTGCCTCGGCCGCCTCCGGTGACAGCTCGAAGTCGGTGGAGAGGCTGAGCGTACGCCACTTGGCGTCTTCCGCGGCCATCTTGGCGGCCTGCTGTTCGGCCAGGAACACCGCATCCGAACCCAGCAGCAGGCGCAGTGGAGGCTGCGGCTCGCGGGCAATGGTGAGGATGGCCTGCGCGGCCTTCGCGGGGTCACCGGTTTCGCGGCCCACATGGCTCTGGCGCATGGTGAGCATGGGCGCGAGCACGGCGGTGTACTCCGAATCGACCTTGGGCTCGAACACCGTCATGGACGGGCCACCCCAGTCGGTGCGGAAACCACCCGGCTCGATCAGGGTCACATGGATGCCGAAGCCCGCCACTTCCTTGGCCAGCACCTCGGAGAAGCCTTCCACCGCCCACTTGGCGGCCTGGTATGCACCGAGGCCCGGCACGCCGATGCGGCCGCCGATCGAGGAGAACTGGATGATGTGGCCGCTGCGCTGGCGGCGCAGCACGGGCAGGGCGGCACGAGTGACGTTCACCGTACCGAACAGGTTGGTTTCCATCTGGGCGCGGAAGTCGGCGTCGCTGCCTTCCTCGATGGTCGCGAGGTTGCCGTAACCTGCATTGTTGACCACCACGTCGAGGCGGCCAAATGCATCGACGGCAGCTTGTACGGCCGCACGCGCCGCGGCGGCATCGGTGACGTCGAGGGCGACAGCCCGTACCTGGTCGCCGTAGCGCTCCACCAGCGGGGCCAGTTGGGCCGGCTGGCGCGCGGTGGCAATCAGGCGGTGGCCGGCTTCAAGCACGGCTTCAGCCAGTGCCTTGCCGAAACCACGAGAACTACCGGTGATAAGCCAGACCTGGGACATGGGAGATCTCCTGCAAGGGGCGTTGGGGTACGCCAACCTTAGGAGTCGGGCCGGGATCTCCGGTAATCCGATTGCGCCAAAGTAGGGCGCCTTACCAGACCAGGTCGTCGGGCACCTGGAACTGGGCGTAGTAGGCGTCGTCCTCGCTCTGCGGCTGGGCTTCACTGGACTGGCCGTGGTCGAGCACGATCGCCGAGGCATCGCGTTCGCGCACCTTCTCGGCAGCGGCGCGGGGCAACAGTTCGAAGCCGTCGCCGGCGCGCACGACCACCAGTACCCCCTTGGCCAGCTGAGCCCGCAGGATCTCGTTGACCAGCACGCTGTGGATCTTGTCGCCGACGCTGAAGCGGTAGCTGATCTCGCCCTCGCGCTTGACCTTGTTGGCGTCCACGATCTGGCGGACCTGCGCGGCCAGTTCGCGTGCGTGGGCCTGCGCGTTGCGCTCGGCGGCCAGCATGCGATCGCGCTCGGCGCGCTCGGCCTGCAGGCGCTGGGTATCCACCTTGTCCGCTTCGACCTGCGCCGGGGCCTTGCCCTGGCGCTGCTTGGCCTGTTCGCGGGCGATCTGGTCGACCTTGCCCTTCTTGGCCAGGCCGGCCTTGAGTAGCTGTTCCTGCAGGGGGTTACGCATGCGTCCGCACTGTCGGGGTTGGAAGGACCCTTGATTGTAGCGCGGTGCGGCGTGCGCCTCGTGGTGGCGATCTGCGCGCGCATGGCGTGTCGGAAGTCGCAGGATCCCAGTGTTCGCTGGGATGACGGCCAGGGTGTTGCGTGGGTGGCTGGGGTGACGGGCCGTACAAGGCACTGGCTCGTCATTCCTGCGAAAGCAGGAATCCAGTGCCTCCGAACGCCAGGCCATGAGTGTTTGCCAGGATGACCGACCGGTTATGCGCGGGCTTGTTGGGGGCCACATACAGGCCGCAGCTCTCCCATGCGGATATAAAAAACGGCGCCGTATCGCTACGGCGCCGTCGGGTCTTGCCGGCCAGGACGATCAGAGCGCCTCGAACACGCCTGCAGCACCCATGCCGGTGCCGATGCACATGGTCACCATGCCGTACTTCTGCTTGCGGCGGCGCATGCCGTGCAGAAGGGTGGCGGCGCGGACCGCACCGGTGGCGCCCAGCGGGTGGCCCAGCGCGATGGCGCCGCCCAGCGGGTTTACCTTGGACGGGTCGAGGCCCAGGTCGCCGATCACGGCCAGCGCCTGCGCGGCGAAGGCTTCGTTAAGTTCGATCCAGTCCAACTGGTCCTGCTTGATGCCGGTCTGCTTGAGTGCCTTGGGAATCGCTTCCTTCGGACCGATGCCCATGATTTCCGGTTTCACGCCCGCCACCGAGTAGCCGACGAAGCGGCCGATCGGGGTGAGGTTGTACTCCTTGATGGCCTTTTCGCTGGCCAGCAGCAAGGCGCCGGCGCCGTCGGACATCTGCGAGGAGTTGCCGGCCGTCACGGTGCCGCCGAACCTGTCGTTGCGGAACACCGTCTTGAGCCTGGACAGCACTTCCAGCGTGGTGCCGGCGCGCGGGCCTTCGTCGGTGTCGATCAGGCGGCTGTCGGTGGTGATGCCACGGGTGGCGAGGTTGGGGTAGTGATCATCCAACTGGAACGGGGTGATCTCGTCCTTGAACTCGCCGGCGGCGATGGCGGCCAGCGCGCGGCGATGGCTTTCCACCGCGAAGGCATCCTGCTGCTCGCGGGTGACCTTCCACTGCTCGGCCACCTTTTCGGCGGTGATGCCCATGCCGTAGGCGATGGCGACATCTTCCTTGTTGGCGAAGATGGCCGGGTTCATGGCCACCTTGTGGCCCATCATCGGCACCATGCTCATGCTCTCGGTGCCGGCCGCGATCATCAGGTCGGCCACGCCGAGCTGGATGCGGTCGGCGGCCATGGCGATGGCCTGCACGCCCGAGGAACAGAAGCGGTTGATGGTGACGCCCGGCACCGTGTACGGCAGGCCGGCGAGCAGGGCGCCGATGCGGGCGACGTTCATGCCCTGCTCGGCTTCCGGCATGGCACAGCCGACGATCACGTCTTCGATGCGATGCGGATCGATGCCCGGCGCCTGCGCCATCACGGCGCGGATCACATGGGCGAGCATGTCGTCCGGACGGGTATTGCGGAACACGCCGCGCGGCGCCTTGCCGACCGGGGTGCGGGTGGCGGCGACGATGTAGGCGTCTTGCACTTGCTTGGTCATGGTTTGCTCCGTGGCGTCGCGCGTGTTTCGCAGCGACGCACTTTGGTTTTTTTGATCGTCACCGGAATGCGCGGTGACGAGCCATAACGATTTTCGCCTTTTGCTCGTCATTCCCGCGAAAGCGGGAATCCAGTGCCTTTGCGGCCTTTAAGTCGCTGGATCCCCGCTTTCGCGGGGATGACGAGCCTGGCGGCTCGTCAGTTACGCAGCGGCTTGCCGGTGGTCATGGTGTGCGCGATGCGGGCCTGGGTCTTCTCGGTCTTGGCCAGCTCCACGAAGTGCTTGCGCTCGAGCTGGAGCAGCCACTCCTCGTCGACCTGCGAACCGCGCTCGATCTTGCCGCCGCACAGCGTGTCCGCGATGCGCGTGGCGATCGCCACGTCATGCGGCGAGGCGAAGTAGCCCTCGGCGAGGTTGGCCAGCGAGGCCTGGAAGGTGGCGGTGCCGACATCGCCGGCCACCGGGATGGTGCGGGCCATCATCGGCGGACGCCAGCCGCTTTCGGCCAGCGAGAGGGCGACCTTCTTGGCCACGTAGAGCAGCTCGTAGGCGTTGAACACGACCACGTCGCTGTCGCGCAGCAGGCCCAGCTGCCTGGCTTCCAGCGCGCTGCCGGAGACCTTGGCCATGGCGACCGTCTCGAACACCTTCTTCAGTGCCTCAAACGGATCTTCCGGGTTGGCCTTGGCGGCGCGGATGGCCAGCTCGTGCAGGCCGCCACCGGCCGGCAGCAGGCCGACGCCGGCCTCGACCAGGCCGATGTAGCTTTCCAGCGCGGCCACGGTGCGCGCCGAGTGCATCTGGAACTCGCAGCCGCCGCCCAGGGCGAGGCCACGCACCGCCGACACCACCGGCACCAGCGAGTGCTTCACGCGCATGCTGGTCGCCTGGAAGTTGGCGACCATCTTCTCGAAGTCGTCGAACTTGCCAGCCTGCAGCAGGCCCAGCGCACCCTTGAGATCGGCGCCGGCCGAGAACGGCTCGCCGGTCTGCCAGATCACCACGGCCTTGAGCTGCTGCTCGGCGATGTCGATCGCCTGCTGCACGCCATCGAGCACGTGGTCGTTGACCGTGTTCATCTTGGTCTTGAACGAGATGATGCCCACGCCGTCGTCGCCCAGCGTCCACAGGCGCACGCCGTCGTTCTCCCAGACCGTGGTGCCCTGGTCGAACTTCTCGCCGAGGATCGGATCGGGGAACAGCTGGCGCTGGTAGACCGGGTGCTGCGAACGCGGCTTGTAGCTGCTGGACGCGGCGGACCAGGAGCCCTCCTTGCCGTGCACGCTGTTGCGGCCATCGGTGACCCAGGCCGGCAGCGGGGCGCTGCTCATGGCCTTGCCGGCGGCGATGTCATCGGCGATCCAGCCGGCCACCTGCTGCCAGCCGGCAGCCTGCCAGGTCTCGAACGGGCCGAGCTTCCAGCCGTAGCCCCAGCGGATGGCGAAGTCGACGTCACGCGCGGTGTCGGCGATGTCGGCCAGGTGGTAGGCGGTGTAGTGGAACAGGTCGCGGAAGGTCGCCCACAGGAATTGCGCCTGCGGATCGCTGGACGCACGCAGCTTGCCGAACTTCTCGGCCGGGTCCTTGATGGCGAGGATGGCGGACACCTCGTCCGACGCCTTCTGCTCAGACGGGCGGTAGTCCTGCTTGGCAACGTCGAGCACGACGATGTCCTTGCCGGCCTTGCGATAGAAGCCCGCGCCGGTCTTCTGGCCCAGTGCGCCCTTCTCGATCAGGGCCGAAAGCCACACCGGCGCCTTGAAGTACTGGTGCCACGGGTCATCGGCCAGGGTGTCGGCCATGGTCTTGATCACGTGCGCCATGGTGTCCAGGCCGACCACGTCGGCAGTGCGGTAGGTGGCGCTCTTGGGACGGCCCACGGCCGGGCCGGTCAGCGCGTCGACCACGTCGAAGCCCAGGCCGAACTGCTGGGTGTGGTGCATGGTGGCCAGCATCGAGAACACGCCGATGCGGTTGCCGATGAAGTTCGGGGTGTCCTTGGCGTACACCACGCCCTTGCCGAGTGCGGTCGTCAGGAACGCCTCGAGGCCTTCCAGCACGTTCTTGTCGGTGAGGCGGGTCGGGATCAGCTCGACCAGGTGCATGTAGCGCGGCGGATTGAAGAAGTGCACGCCGCTGAAGCGGTGGCGCATTTCTTCCGGCAGCGCCTCGGCCAGGCTGTTGATCGACAGGCCCGAGGTGTTGGAAGCGATCACCGCGGTCGGCGACAGGTGCGAAGCGATCTTCTTGTAGAGATCCAGCTTCCAGTCCATCCGTTCGGCGATGGCCTCGATCACCAGGTCCACGTCCTTGAGGTGATCGAGGTCTTCATCGTAGTTGGCCGGGATGATCAGAGCGCCCAGGCCCTTTTCGCCCAGCGGCGCCGGCGACAGCTTCTGCAGGTTGGCGATGGCCTTCAGGGCGATGCCACTCTTGGGACCTTCCTTGGCGGCCAGGTCGAACAGCACGGTTTCGACGCCGGCGTTGGTCAGGTGCGCGGCGATCTGCGCGCCCATGACGCCGGCGCCGAGCACCGCGGCCTTGCGGATGCGCAGTGCTGCCTTGGGTGTGGATGGAGCGGTCATTGGTTTCTCCGTAGTGCAAGACACAGGAAGGTGAAACAGGCGGCCGTTGCCGGCCAGGGGTATGCGTGCCGGGTCTAGGGGGATTTGAGACCGGCGGCGGCGAAGCGGATCAGGTGCTGGGCGGTCTGCTCACGATGCTTGTGTTCCGTGACATCGCTTTTTCGCTGGATCATGCCGAAGCCCGACATGGCGTGGGTCAGGGCGCCGGTGACCAGGTCGACCCGCCAATACAGCTCCTCCTTGCTCAGGTTGGGCAGCAGGCGGGCGAATTCGGCGGTGAACTGGCGCATCACGTGACCGTAGTTTTCCGACAGGAACTTGCGGAGCGTGTCGTCGTGCTCGGCGAAGGCGCGGGCCAGCACGCGCATGAACAGAGAGCCGTTGCCATCGTGGGAAAGCTCCAGTGCAGGCACGATGAAGGCCGCCAGGACGTCCTCGATGGTCGATCCCGGCTGTCCGGCGATGTCCTTCAGGGCGGCCATGCGGCGCCCGTTCAGCTGGTCCAGGCGGCGGCGGAACACCTCCTCGATGAGGCGGTCCTTGGAACCGAAGTGGTAATTCACCGCAGCCAGGTTGACCCCGGCGGCGGCCGTGAGCTGGCGTAGGGATGCGCCCTCAAAGCCGTGCCGGGCAAACAGTTCCTCGGCAGCGCCGAGGATCCGTTCCTTGGTCGGCTGGGCTGAACTGGAAGCAGGCATAGACCGGGGCCTCGGCTCGGAATCAAACGATCGTTTGAGCATACGCGGGTCGATTTGCGCCCGTCAAACGATCGTTGGAATGTCCCGGCATCCGGGTTGCTTATGGGGTAGAATCTGTCAAACTTTCGTGAGCTAAATCCGCAAAACTCGGCAGGATTTCGCTTAACTTGCCGGCATAGACCGGACCGCCCATTCAGTTACCCGTTTTTCCCGGAGCAGACCCTCATGGCGCTGGAGCGCACCCTTTCCATTATCAAACCCGACGCAGTTGCCAAGAACGTGATCGGCGAAATCTACGCGCGCTTCGAGAAGGCCGGCCTCAAGGTCGTGGCCGCCAAGCTGACGCAGCTGTCGCGCCAGGAAGCGGAAGGCTTCTACGCGGTGCACAAGGAGCGCCCGTTCTTCAACGCGCTGGTCGAGTTCATGATCTCGGGTCCGGTGATGATCCAGGTGCTGCAGGGTGACAACGCCATCCTCAAGAATCGCGAGCTGATGGGTGCCACCAATCCGAAGGACGCCGCGCCGGGCACCATCCGCGCCGACTTCGCCGATTCCATTGATGCGAACGCCGTGCACGGTTCCGACGCCGCCGAAACGGCCGCCGTCGAAATCGCGTACTTCTTCGCGACCACTGAAGTGCACGCGCGGTAAGAAAAATGTCTGACCAGGCCACACCCACTATCACCACCGACAAGGTCAACCTGCTCGATTTCGATCGGCAGGGCCTGCGGGATTTCTTTGCGCAGCTCGGCGAGAAGCCGTATCGCGCCGAGCAGGTGATGAAGTGGATCTACCACCGCCTGGAAGACAATTTCGAAAACATGACCGATGTCGGCAAGGCGCTTCGGGCCAAGCTCGAGGCGTCCTGCTACATCGCTCCGCCGAAGACCCTGTTCGACAAGGGGGCGGCCGACGGCACGCACAAGTGGCTGCTCGGCATGGACGGCGGTAACGCCGTCGAGGCGGTGTACATCCCGGAGCCGACCCGCGGCACGCTGTGCGTGTCCTCGCAGGTCGGCTGCGGCCTCAACTGCCAGTTCTGCTCCACCGCGACGCAGGGCTTCAACCGCAACCTGTCCACGTCCGAAATCATCGGCCAGATGTGGGTGGCGGCCAAATACCTCGGCAACATCACGCACCAGAACCGTCGCATCACCAACGTGGTGATGATGGGCATGGGCGAGCCGCTGCTGAACTTCGACAACGTGACCAAGGCGATGAGCCTGATGCGCGACGACCTGGGCTTCGGCCTGGCGTCCAAGCGCGTCACCCTGTCGACCGCCGGCCTGGTGCCGATGATCGACAAGTTGTCCGAAACCATCGACGTGTCGCTGGCCGTGTCGCTGCATGCCGCCAACGACGAGCTGCGCACCGAGCTGGTGCCGCTCAACAAGCGTTACCCGATCGCCGAGCTGATGGGCGCCTGCCAGCGTTGGCTGGAGCGCAAGCCCCGCACGTCGATCACCTTCGAGTACACCCTGATGAAGGGTGTCAATGACCAGCCGGAGCACGCCCGCCAGCTCATCAAGCTGATGCGCCGCCTGCCCAACTGCAAGGTCAACCTGATTCCGTTCAATCCATTTCCTGGCACGCGTTTCGAGCGCTCCGACGCCGAGACCATCCGCGCCTTCCAGACCCAGTTGCTCAATGCCAACGTGCTGACCATGCTTCGCCGTACCCGAGGCGACGACATCGATGCGGCATGTGGCCAGCTCAAGGGGCAGGTATTGGATCGCACCCGTCGCCAGGCCGAGTTTCGAAAGCGTCTGGACGAGGGGGCGAGTCATGCGGCTTGATCGAATCCTGCTGAGTGCAGGCCTAGCCATATCGATGGCCGGGTGCGTTACCACCACCACCACGGATGCCGGTGGTCTATCGACCAAGATTCCGCGCACCAGCAAGGCCGAGCAGAAGGAAGACGGCGCCCGGATCCATACGCAGCTGGCCCAGCAGTACATGGCCAACGGCGACCTGCAGGATGCGCTGGTCAAGCTCAACAAGGCCCTGCAGTTCGATCCGAATTACGTGCCGGCACACACCGTGATGGCGGTGCTGTACGAGCGCATCAACGATGCGCCGAACGCCGAGCTGCATTACCGCAAGGCTGCCGAACTGGCCCCGACCAAGGGCGAAACCAACAACAATCTTGGCGCGTTCCTCTGCAAGGAGGGCAAGACGACCGAGGCGATGCCGTATTTCCAGAAGGCCGTGGCCGACCCGTTCTACCAGTCGCCGTCCCGGGCCTGGACCAATGCGGGCATCTGCCTGACCCGGACGCG
Source organism: Dyella sp. C9 (assembly GCF_003332825.1). Lineage (GTDB taxonomy): Bacteria > Pseudomonadota > Gammaproteobacteria > Xanthomonadales > Rhodanobacteraceae > Dyella. The sequence continues at coordinate 65,199 of NZ_QIRF01000014.1, forward strand.
CGACCTGGCCGGCGCCGAGGTGGACTTCCGCAAGGCGGTCGAAATCGACCCACAGAACGGCGAGGCGTTGTATCAGCTCGCCAACGTGCTTTATCTTCAGAATGATGCGTTCCGTGCACGGGCCTTCATCCAGCGCTTCGATGCGCTGGGCCAGCCCACTGCGCCGGCGCTCAAGCTAGGCCATGACATTGAGTCCCGGTTGGGCAACAGGGATGCTGCTCTCAACTACAGTAGGCGACTGCAAAGCCAGTTCCCGGATTCGGAGCAGGCGCGCGCCCTCGACGCAACTGCAAGCCAATGACATCCCAGCAGTCAAATCCGGCCAACAGCGGCAACCGAGCCTTTCCAACCTTCGAAACACCTGGCGCCACCATGGATACGGAACACTCCTCGTTGGAAACGATTGCTGGCAGCCTGGGCGGGCGTTTGCGTGCTGCGCGCGAGGCGCGCGGCCTGGACGTCGAGAGCTGCGCTCATGCATTGCGCCTGCCGGTGCGGGTCGTGCGCCAGTTGGAAAGCAACGAGTACGGCGGCATCGACTACCAGGTTTACCTGGGTGGCTACCTCACCAAGTACGCGCGCTACCTGGCGGTCAGCGAGGACGAGGTGAAAGCCGAGTTGTCGCGAATCAAGACCAGCGAGCCGACTCTGGTGGCCACCGGCGGCATTTCGCATTCGCGCTATCTCCTGGAGAACTACGCGCGCGCGGCCACCTATGTGGTGCTGACCGCGGCCATCGTGGTGCCCACCATCTGGCTGGGCGTGCGTGGCACGCTGGATCGTGACGTCAGTCATCTCGCCCCGCTCGATGCGGCACCGGTGGCCCAGGTGGATGCACCGGCTCCCGCCGCGTCGTCGTCGGCTGCCATGGTCGCCTCGGCCTCCTCGGTGAGTCCGGCTGGCGACGGTGCTGCCACGGCTGTTGCTGCCGCCCCGGCCGCGCCGTCGCAGGCGCCTGTGGCCGCTCCGGCCCAGCCTGCGCAGGACCAGCAGCCACTGATGGCGTCGATGGCGCCGTTTCCGAGCCTGGGTGGCGACGCCACGCATGCGGCGCCTGCAGCTTCCACCGGTGCGGTGGGCAGTGGTGCGCACAGCCTCGTGCTGAGCCTGCAGGGCGCCAGTTGGGTGGAAGTTACCACCAAGGATGGCTCGCGCCTGGAATACGGTTTGCTGCCGGCTGGCAGCTCCAGGACGTACCACAGTGACCAGCCGCTGGAAGTGCGCATCGGCAACGCCAGCGGCGCACAGGTCATGCTCGATGGTCAGCCGATGGTGCTGGACGGCTTCCGTCGTTCCAACGTGGCCCACTTCCGCGTGGAGCTGCACGACGGCAAGGCCGAGCCGACGGGCGCTTGATGCCCGGGCCGTGCTGAGCTAGTCGGCACGGCCGCTGCCGATCCGGTCATCGCGTGGATCGCAAGAGCGTTGGCTAAGGGTGGCGTGCGGCCTGCCGGGCCGGCGTTCGCGGTCGGCGTGCCCCCAAGGGACCTGTGCGGTCCGGCACAATCGGTTATGCTTGCCCATTGTCCGATCGTCGGTGAACGGACAGCTCGGGCTGGATTCTTTTTCCGCATGACGGGCACCGCAATCGGGTGTCTTTGGCGTGTGGTTCCCCAAGGGTGATTGCATGGCATTTGAAGCGTACGACGATTACGAACAGAGCGAACGCGTACAGCAGTGGCTGCGGCAGAACGGCCTGTCCATCGTCGTCGGTATCGCGATCGGCCTGGTCGGCATCTTCGGCTGGCAGCAGTGGAACAAGCACAAGGCTGGTCATCAGGGCGATGCCGCCAACCTGTACCAGCAGGTGCAGGCCGCGGCGGCGGCAGGCAAGAACGACAATGCCGACTCGCTGACCGAGCAGTTGCAGAAGGACTACGCCGATACGCCCTACGCGTTGTTCGCCGTGAGCGATCGCGCGCAGCGCCAGGTGCAGGCCAAGCAGCTCGACAAGGCGCTGGATTCGCTCAACTGGGCTGAGGGCCATGCTACCGATGCCAGCCTCAAGTCGCTGACGCAGCTGCGTATCGCGCGCGTGCAGCTGGGCGAAGGCAAGGCGGCCGATGCGCTGGCCACCCTGGATCGCATGCCGCCCAAGAGCTATGAAGGCGTGGCGCAGGAACTACGCGGCGACGTGCTGGTCAAGCTTGGACGCCCGGACGACGCCCGCAAGGCTTATGTGGCCGCCAAGGCGGCGCTGGGTGAGAACGCGCCTCACAGCGTGCAGATGAAAATCGATGATCTGGCCGTGGCCGGAAAGCAGGGTGCATGAAACCTGAAGTGATGAAGCGCGGCGCAATGAAGCGCGTCTGGCTGGTGGCGTTGACCTCGCTGGTGGTCCTGGCGGGCTGCCATTCGTTCAAGAAGGAAAACGTCCAGCCGCCGACGCCGCTGGCCAAGGATTTCAAGCCCACCGTCCAGGTCGCCAAGGTCTGGAGCACGAGCGTGGGCCATGGTGCCGCCGAAAGCGGCGTGCGCCTGCGTCCGGCCTTCGCCGATGGCGTGCTCTACGCCTGCAGCACCGACGGCAAGCTGGCGGCGATCGACGCTGCCAGCGGCAAGACCCTGTGGACCAAGAGCTCGCGCACCGAGGGCTGGTTCGGCTGGGGTGACAAGAAGCGCGCCGATGCCCTGTACGCCGGTGGCCCGATGGTCTCGGGTGATCTGCTGGTGGTGGGTACGCTGGACGGCCACATCTACGGCGTCAACGCGAAGGACGGCAGTCCGCGTTGGGAGTCCGTGGTCAATTCCGAGGTGATTTCCTCGCCGGTCATTGCCGGCAACCTGGTGATCGCCCGTACCCAGGACGGCCGCCTGTACGGCTTCGACAGCAGCACCGGCGAGCGTCGCTGGGTGTATGACCAGGACACCGTGCCGCTGCTCAGCCTGCGCGGCAACGGCCCGCTGCTGGTGGCCAACGGCGTGGTGTTCTACGGCAGTGACGCCGGCAAACTGGTGGCGCTGCGCCTGGACAACGGCGAAAAGCTGTGGGAACAGACCCTGGCCAGCGGCGAAGGCCGCACCGAGATCGATCGCCTGGCTGACGCCGATGGCGCCATCCTGCTCGACGGCAGCACCCTCTACAGCGCTGCCTACCACGGCAACATGGTGGCGGTGGATGGCCCCAGCGGCCGCCCGCTGTGGGGTCGTCCGTTCTCCACCTTCACCTCGCTCGACGTCAGCAGCAACGCCATCTATGGCGTGAATGACGAATCGCAGGTGTGGGCGTTCGACAAGAGCGCCGGCTCGGACATGTGGAAGAACGACCAGCTCAAGTACCGCTGGCTGAGCGCGCCGGCCGTGCTGGGTGACTACGTCGTCGTGGGCGACCTGGAGGGCTACGTGCATTTCCTGCAGACCGGCGACGGTGCGCTGGCGGCTCGCGAGCGCCTGTCGAAGAAGGCCATTCGCGCCCAGCCGTTGGTGGTGGGTGACATGGTGTACGTCGAGGACGTGAAGGGCCGCATCGGCGCTTACCGTCTCGGCGCGCACTGATCGCACTCAAGGTTGTCTGACTCATGCTGCCCGTCGTTGCCCTGGTCGGTCGTCCCAATGTCGGTAAATCGACCCTCTTCAACGCACTGACGCGCAGCCGTGACGCCTTGGTGGCCGACATGCCGGGCGTCACGCGAGATCGTCACTATGGCGTGTGCCGCACCGGCGCACGCCCCTTCGTGGTGGTGGATACCGGTGGCCTGTCCGGCGACGAGGAAGGCCTCGATGGCCTGACCGCCCAGCAGGTGCGCCTCGCCATCGAGGAAGCCAGCGTGCTGGTGTTCGTGGTGGACGCGCGCGATGGCCTGCTGCCGCAGGACCGCACCATCCTCGACGAGCTGCGCCGCAGCGGCAAGCCGATTATTGCCGCGGTCAACAAGACCGACGGGCTCGACCTGCAGAACGCGATGGCGGAATTCGCCTCGTTCGGCATCGCCAACACGCTGCCACTGGCGGCCGCGCACAACCGCGGCACCGAGGATCTGGTCGCTGCGGCGCTCAAGCTGCTGCCGGAAGACGCGCACGAGGAAGTCGAGCCGGGCGACGAGGACAGCATCCGTGTCGCCATCGTCGGCCGCCCCAATGCGGGCAAGTCCACCCTGATCAATCGCCTGCTGGGCGAGGATCGCCTGATCGTTTCCAATGTGGCCGGCACCACGCGCGACCCGATCAAGGTGTCGCTGGAACGTGATGGCCGCAAGTACACCCTGATCGACACCGCCGGCGTGCGCCGCAAGGCCCGCGTGGAAGAGGCGGTGGAGAAGTTCAGCGTCATCAAGACGCTGCAGTCCATGGCTGCCGCCCAGGTGGTGGTGGTGATGGTCGATGCCCGCGAAAACCTCGCGGATCAGGATCTCACCCTGATCGGCCACGCGGTCGACGAGGGCAGGGCGCTGGTCATTGCCGTCAACAAGTGGGACGGCATGGATCCGTATCAGCGTGAACAGTGCCAGCGTGCGCTCGAGCGCCGCCTGCAGTTTGTCGAGTGGGCCAAGACCGTGTTCATCTCGGCGCTGCATGGCTCGGGCCTGCGCGAACTGATGAAGGCGGTGGTGCGCGCGCATCATGCGGCGACCAGGGAACTGGGTTCCTCCGAGCTCACCAAGACGCTCGAGCGCGCCTACGAGGGCTACCAGCCGCCGCTGGTGCGTGGCCATGCGCCGAAGCTGCGCTTCGCGCATCCGGGCGGCACCAATCCGCCTACCATCGTCATCCACGGTAGCCGCACCAAGCACATCGCGCCGGCCTACCGTCGCTACCTGGAAAACTTCTTCCGCAAGCGCTATCGCCTGGAAGGCACGCCGATCCGCATCGAGTTCCGCGATGGCGAGAACCCGTTCGCCGGCAAGAAGAACGTGCTGACCGACAGCCAGAAGCGCAAGCGCCAGCGCATGATCCGCGAGATGAAGAAGCGCAAGCGCTGAGGTGCCTCGCGGCTCCTGTGGGAGCGCACCCTGCGCGCGCTCTCGGGGGTGTGGAAGGCGCTCAATCCGTCATGACAACGCGTGAACGCGACAACCGGGTTGCGCGGGCGCTCATGCCGTACGGTTGCGCACAGGGTGCGCGCCTGCAGCTGCAGGTGGCGTGCCGGTTGGATGGATTTGGCGCCGTCGGCGCTCCGCCGTAAGCTAGTTCGATGACAAGCCTCCATCGCGAAACCTGGCTGGATTCACTGCGCACCAGCATTGCCGAGATTACGCCGGCCGAGGCGCTGGCCCGGCAGGCCGCCGGCGCCCTCTTGATCGATGTACGCGAAGACGGCGAGCGCGCCAGCGGCACGCCGCCGGGCGCGCTTGGTCTATCGCGCGGTTTCCTGGAGCTGCGCATCGAACAGATCGAGGCGGATCGCGAGCGCGACATCGTCACCCTGTGCGGCAGTGGCCAGCGCTCGTTGCTGGCCGCCGAGGCGCTGCAGCGGCTGGGTTACCGTCGGGTGTCGTCGGTGGCCGGTGGCTACAACCGCTGGAAGGCCGAGGGCTTGCCGGTGGCGCTGGGGGCGCTGGATGCCGATGCGGCCGAGCGTTACTCCCGCCAGCTGCGCCTGCCCCAAGTGGGTGAGGCGGGGCAGGCGCGACTGGGCCAGGCGCGCATCGCCCTGCTTGGCGCTGGTGGCCTGGGGGCGCCGGCCGCGCTGTATCTGGCGGCGGCCGGCGTCGGTCAATTGACCCTGATCGACGATGACGTGGTGGACCGCTCCAACCTGCATCGCCAGGTGATCCACGCCGATGCACGCGTGGGCATGTCCAAGGCCGAGTCGGCGCGCATCGCACTGGCTGCGCTCAACCCGCGCGTGCAGGTGGAGGTGCGCAACGAGCGTCTGCAGGCGGACAACGTGGAGCGCCTGCTGGGCGGGCACGACCTGGTGATCGATGGTGCGGACAATTTCCCGGCGCGCTACCTGGTGGCGGCGGCCTCGCAGCGCCTGCGCCTGCCCATGATCTATGGCGCGGTGGAGCGTTTCACGGGGCAGGTAAGCGTGTTCGACCCGCGACGCGCGGACTCCCCCTGCTACCGCTGCCTGTTTCCCGAGCCGCCCTCGGCGGCCGAGGCGCCCAATTGTAGCGAAGCCGGCGTGCTTGGCGTGCTGCCCGGTATCGTGGGCCTGCTGCAGGCCACCGAGGCGCTGAAGCTGGTGCTGGATATCGGCGAGCCGCTGGTGGGTCGACTGCTTGGCTTCGACGCACTGGCCATGCGTTTTCGCGAAACGCGCCTTCCGCGCGATCCGGCCTGTCCGGGCTGTGGCGCGCAGGCCGAGTTCCGCGGCTACGAGGACATCCAGCAGCTTTGCGCAGCCGCCGGCTGAGCGGCTTCAATCGAGGTCGCCAGTCACCAGCGCATAGATGGCCGCATCTTGTGCTTCGCCGCGAAGGCTGAGGCGGTTGCGCGCGATGCTTTCGAGGCGGGCCCCGGCCTTCTCCGCTACACGCCGGCTGGGCAGGTTGTCTGCCGCGGCGACGATTTCCAGCCGCTGCAGCTCCGGCACCTGCAGCGCATGGCGGGCCAGCAGGCGCACGGCGGCTGCGGCTGCACCCTGGCCTTGGCGGGACTGGCGCACCCAGTAGCCGAGGTTGGCCATGCGGTAGTCCGACTGCCAATGGTTGAGGCCGATGCTACCGACCAGTTGGTCGGCGTTGTCCACGATGGCCAGCGCGCACTCGTCGCCCACGCCACGCCAGGCGAGACGCGTGCGGGCGATCCACTGGCGGGCATCGTCCAGTGCGTAGGACGGTGAGCACCAGCCCTGCCAACGGCCGATGGTGTCCATCGACTCGTGCAGGGCCGCATGCAGTGCCTCGGCCTCGTCGGGGCGGTAGGCGCGCAGTCGCCAGGTGCCGTCGTGCAGATCCGGGGCGGGGATCGGGCCGCCGGGATCGGGTGGCAGCAGGGAATAGACGGCGGCCGGCTTGGCCTGGTCGCGATCCACGATGCGGTCGGGTGAGATGCCGTCGAAATAGGCGCCCGCCCGTTCGGCAGTGCGCCGGCTGGGCTGGTTGTCCACGGCCACCACGATTTCGATGCGCACCAGTCCCAGGGTGGCAAATGCAAATTCGGCCACCGCCCTGGTGGCGGCCAGGGCGATGCCTTTGCGCTGCTCGCTCTGGCGCACCCAGTAGCCGAGGTTCGCGCTGCGGCGATCGCCGTCCAGCCGGTTGAGGCAGATGTCGCCGACGAGTCGTCCAGCCGCATCGAAGACGCCGAAGGCGTACATCGCGCCCTGTGCCCAGCCTTCCCGGCAGAGGGCGATGCGGTTGGCGGCGTCCTCGCGGCGGTAGCCGGCCTGCAGCCGGGGCAGCCAGCGGCCCGCGGTATCCAGCGATTCGCCCACCGCCTCGCACAGCGCGTCCACGTCGTCGGCCTGCCAGGGCCGCAGTCGCAGGGCGGGCGTCACCAGTTCGAGCGGCTCGGTCGGGCGGGCGAGGGCGTTCATGCGATCCTGTTTGTATGCATGAGGGTGAGCCGGGATAATACGTCTCTTTGCAGGCAGCCCCGACCATGACCGCACGCATCCTCGACGGCAAGCGCATTGCACAGGAACTGATGGATCGGATCGGGCGCCGCGTCGCCGAGCGCAAGGCCAAGGGCCTGGATGCGCCGGGCCTGGCGGTGGTGCTGGTGGGCGACGATGCCGCCTCCTCGGTGTATGTGCGCAACAAGCGCAAGGCCTGCCACCAGGTCGGTTTCCGTTCCTTCGATTTCGACCTGCCAAGCAGCACCACGCAGGACGAACTGTTCGCGCTGATCGATCGCCTCAATGCGGATCCGGCCGTGCACGGCATCCTGGTGCAGTCGCCGCTGCCCGATCACATCGACGAGGATGCCCTGGTCGATCGCATCGATCCGGCCAAGGACGTGGACGGCTTCCAGGCGGTGAATGTGGGCCGCCTCGCGCTGCGTCGCTTTGGCCTGCGTCCATGCACGCCGCGTGGCGTGATGACCCTGCTCGGGCATACCGATCGCCCGGTGCGCGGCCAGCATGCGGTGGTGGTGGGTGTGTCCAACCACGTAGGCCGTCCGCTGGCGCTGGAGCTGCTGATTGCCGGCTGCACCACCACCTGCTGCCACAAGTTCACCCGCGACCTGGAGCACTTCGTGCGCCAGGCTGACATCGTCATCGTGGCGGTGGGCAAGCCGGGTCTGGTCAAGGGCGAGTGGATCAAGCCAGGCGCGGTGGTGGTCGACGTGGGCATCAATCGCCTCGAAGACGGCCGCCTGGTGGGCGACGTGGATTTCGCCGCCGCCGCCGAACGCGCCAGCTGGATCACGCCCGTGCCGGGCGGCGTGGGCCCGATGACAGTGGCCACGCTGCTGGAAAACACGCTGGAGGCGGCCGAGGAGCGCGCCTTGTTGCAGCACGGCTGAGCGTGCCGTCGTTGCGCCCGTGGCAACAGATCGTTCATGCACCGTGTGGCGGGCGAGGGCCATCCGGCGTATAATTTCATCTTTGCAGCGGGACTTTTCGCATGCGCATCCTCGCCGAGGCTCTCACCTACGACGACGTTTACCTCGTTCCGGCCCATTCGGCCGTCCTGCCACGTGACGTAGACACCTCCACGCGGCTCACCCGAAACCTGCGCCTGAACATCCCCATCGTGTCCGCCGCCATGGACACGGTGACCGAAGCCCGCCTCGCCATCACCATGGCCCAGCAGGGCGGCATCGGCATCATCCACAAGAACATGACCGCCGAACAGCAGGCCGCCGAAGTGCGCCTGGTGAAGAAGTTCGAGGCCGGCGTGATCCGCAGCCCCATTACGGTCGGCCCGCAGACCTCGATCGGCGAGGTGCTTCGCCTGACCCGTGCGCACAACATCTCCGGCGTGCCGGTGGTGGAAGGCGAGAAGCTGGTCGGCATCGTCACCAGCCGCGACCTGCGCTTCGAGCGCAAGCACGAAGACCCCGTCCGCAACATCATGACGCGCCAGGAGAAGCTGGTGACCGTGCGCGAAGGCGCCAGTCATGACGACGTGCTGCAGCTGCTGCACAAGCACCGCATCGAGAAGGTGCTGGTGGTCAACGACGACTACCAGCTGCGTGGCCTGATCACCGTCAAGGACATCCAGAAAGCCCGCGACAACCCGAACGCCGCCAAGGACCGCCTCGAGCGCCTGCTCGTCGGTGCCGCCGTCGGCGTGGGTGGCGACACCGAGCAGCGCGTGGAAGCGCTGGTCGAGGCCGGCGTGGACGTGCTGGTGGTGGATACCGCCCACGGCCATTCGCAGGGCGTGATCGAGCGCGCTGCGTGGGTGAAGAAGCGCTATCCGCAGGTGCAGGTGATTGCCGGCAACATCGTTACCGGTGAGGCGGCGCGCGCGCTGCTCGATGCCGGCGTCGATGCGGTGAAGGTGGGCGTGGGCCCGGGCTCCATCTGCACCACGCGCGTCGTCGCCGGCGTGGGCGTGCCGCAGATCACCGCGATCGACCTGGTCGCCACCGCGCTGAAGGACGAGATTCCGCTGATCGCCGATGGCGGCATTCGCTATTCGGGCGATATCCCCAAGGCGCTGGCCGCTGGTGCGTCCACCGTGATGCTCGGCTCGATGTTCGCCGGCACGGAAGAGTCGCCGGGTGATGTCGAGCTGTTCCAGGGTCGTTCGTACAAGAGCTACCGTGGCATGGGTTCGCTGGGTGCGATGGCGCTCGGTTCCAAGGACCGTTACTTCCAGGACGAAGCCGACGCCGACAAGCTGGTGCCCGAAGGCATCGAAGGTCGCGTGCCGTACCGCGGTCCGCTGCGCAACATCATCCATCAGCTGATCGGCGGCCTGCGCGCCTCGATGGGCTATCTGGGTGCGGCCACGGTCGAGGACGTGCGCCAGAAGGCGCAGTTCGTGAAGGTGACCAGCGCCGGCGTGACCGAAGCACATCCGCACGATATCCAGATCACCAAGGAAGCGCCGAACTATCGGCTGAATTCCTGAGACCGGGAGCAAGCATGCTGCGAGCGCTGACCCACACGTCTCGCAGCATCATGTCCATGTTGAGTCGTCATTCCAGCGAGGAGCTCTTCAACAGCCGAAGGGCTGGTCAAGCTGGAATCCAGCGCCTACTGCGCTGCGGGAAAAGTCGCTGGATCCCGGCCTTCGCCGGGATGACGGTCATGAATGCATTCGCAGGTCGGGGCGTTACGGCGTTCCGACCTTTCTCATTTTCGAACTCTGACACTCGCCGCCATGACCGATATCCATAGCGACAAAATCCTCATCCTCGACTTCGGTGCGCAGTACACCCAGCTGATCGCCCGCCGCGTTCGCGAGATCGGCGTGTATTGCGAGATCTGGGCCTGGGATCATGATCCGGCGGAAATCGCCGCGTTTGGCGCCAAGGGCATCATCCTGTCCGGCGGCCCCGAGTCGACCACGCTGCCGGGTGCGCCCAAGGCGCCGCAGGAAGTGTTCGACGCCGGCCTGCCGATCCTCGGCATCTGCTACGGCATGCAGACCCTGGCCGCGCAGCTCGGTGGCGCAACGGAAGCCGCCGACGCGCGTGAGTTCGGCCACGCGGAAGTGGACATCGTGTCGACCAGTCGCCTGTTTGCTGGCCTGAGCGACCACGACAGCCATCATCGCCTGGACGTGTGGATGAGTCATGGCGACCACGTCGCCAAGGCGCCGCCGGGCTTCGTCATCACCGGCACCACCGACCGCATCCCGGTCGCGGTGATGGAGAACGAGGACAAGCGCTGGTACGGCGTGCAGTTCCACCCGGAGGTGACCCACACCAAGCAGGGCACCCACCTGCTCAAGCGTTTCGTCACGGAAATCTGCGGCTGCCAGACGCTGTGGACCGCCGCGCACATCATCGAGGACCAGATCGCCCGCGTGCGCGAACAGGTCGGTGACGACCACGTGCTGCTGGGCCTGTCCGGTGGCGTGGATTCCTCGGTGGTGGCAGCGCTGCTGCATCGTGCCATCGGCAAGCAGCTGACCTGCGTGTTCGTCGACACCGGCCTGTTGCGCTGGCAGGAAGGCGACCAGGTGATGGCCACCATGGCCGAGCACATGGGCGTGAAGGTCATCCGCGTCAACGCCGCCGAGCGCTACTTCACCGCGCTGGAAGGCGTGGCGGACCCGGAGGCCAAGCGCAAGATCATCGGCCGCCTGTTCGTCGAGATCTTCGACGAGGAATCGGCCAAGGTCACCAACGCCGGCCACGGGCAGGTGAAGTGGCTGGCGCAGGGCACCATCTACCCGGACGTGATCGAGTCGGCCGGCAGCAAGACCGGCAAGGCGCACGTGATCAAGAGCCACCACAACGTGGGCGGCCTGCCGGAGCACATGAAGCTCAAGCTGGTGGAGCCGCTGCGCGAGCTGTTCAAGGACGAGGTGCGCCGCATCGGCGTGGAACTCGGCCTGCCGCGCGAGATGGTCTACCGCCACCCGTTCCCGGGTCCGGGCCTGGGCGTGCGCATCCTGGGCGAGGTGAAGCCGGAATACGCCGAGCTGCTGGCCCGCGCCGACGCCATCTTCATCGAAGAGCTGCGCGCCTGGGACCTGTACGACAAGACCAGCCAGGCCTTCGCGGTGTTCCTGCCGGTGAAGTCGGTGGGCGTGGTAGGCGACGCCCGTGCCTACGAGTGGGTGATCGCGCTGCGTGCGGTGGAAACCATCGACTTCATGACGGCGCATTGGGCGCACCTGCCGTACGACTTCCTTGGCAAGGTTTCCAATCGTATTATCAATGAGTTGCGCGGTGTTTCTCGTGTCGTTTATGACATCAGTGGCAAGCCGCCGGCCACCATCGAGTGGGAGTGACGGCGGCGTAGCCGCCCTTTCCGTGGTGACACTCCGCCGGAGTGTCACCCACGCCTCGCCGGCATCAAGGCCGGGGAGGCTGCTCACATCCCCAGCGTTTCATCCAGCCAGTCGAACATGCGGGCGTTGGCCAGGCGGGCAGCGCCCACTTCGCAATGGAAGCCCGCACCCTCGGCTTCGGTGAAGATCATCAGTGCCTTCTTGCAGGTGAGATGATCGTAGAGTTGCTGGGGCTGGCCCTTGAAGAACAGGTCGTCTCCCGCGTCGCAGACGAGCACCGGGCAACGGATCTGTTCGGCGATCCCGCCGGCCAGCGTGTAGTCCAGCGTCTTGCGCATGTACTCACTGGGCGTGGCGGCACCGAAGCACCACATGCCGTGGGTCATTGCCCAGCGCATCACCGGCGATGTCTTCATGGCCGCTTCCATCGCCTGGTCGATGGCCGGCACCGGCCCCGTCTTCTGTCCGGCAACCAAGGCCTCCCGCGCGGCTTCGGGCAAGCGGCCGACGTGGGGTGCGCCGTAGTCGTAGAGGCCGTCGTTGGCGATGACCGCGGCAAGGCGATGTTCGAAGGCCGCTGCACGCGGCGCGAGATAGCCGCCAAGGCTTTCGCCACGCAAGGCGATGCGGGACGGGTCGACGCCCGGCAGCGTCAGTGCGAAATCAACCACCGGGGTGACGACGTTCTCCCAGTCGGGCCGGAACACCAGTCCCTCCCTGTGCAAGGGGCCGAACTGGCCGGGGCCGTCGAAGCACAGCGCATGGTATCCGCGTTCCACGGCTGCCCGCGCGCCGCTCCAGTGCATTTCCTCGGCGGAGCCGTCGAAGCCGGTATGCATGATCAGCAGCGGCCGCACACCCTCGCCGGCGGTGTGGAAGTAGCCGGGCAAGCGGGTGCCTTCATAGGGAATCTCCACCGGCCTGATCTCGGGATCATGCAGCGCTGCCGCGGCCCGGTAGCAGGCCGCCGAGCATTCGTAGGCATGGCGGACGCGCGGGTCCTGCGGCGTGGCATGCAGGAAGAACTCCGACGCGCGGTAGTAGTTGCTGGCCCGAAGATAGTTATCGCGCGCACTGATGCGGTGGTTGCGGGCGATCTGCCCATCGGCCTCCGCGGCAATGCGCTCGGCCATGGCGTTCCAGGCGTCGTACCAGCCGTCGTAGTCGCCCGCGGCGATGCGGGTGCTGACGGCCAAGACCTCGCCGAACGAGGCGCCGCCATACTCATCGGCGCCGAACATGCGAACGGTCTCGAACCAGAACTGTTCGTCGCCGGGGAAGAGGAGGGTGGAGGGTTTGGAGGACGAGGCTGGAATGGCGGGGTGAATCATGGCGATGACCTCGGGGAAGCGGGGAGTGAGGGGCGTCCATGTCGTGGCGCGTGAGCGGTGCCGTCAGGACAGCAGGTGATCGCCGGACCGTGGCCGGGCCGCGGCAGTCGTCTCGCTTGCGGGCCTGCCCGAGGGATCCTGGGCATGAGTCGCGTGCTCACTAAGGCAACTTTAGTAACTTTTGCATACTTTTTGACCAAAGGCAACTAAATTTGCTTTAATGGGCCATGGCTGAGCTTTCACAAAAGCGCCCCGGCGGTCGCAGTGCACGGGTCAAGGACGCGGTGTTCGACGCGGTGGAGGCCTTGCTGGCCGAGCGGCAGGGCGAGATCCCGTCCATGCTCGAGGTGGCGGAGCGCGCGGCGGTCAACAAGACCAGCCTGTACCGGCGCTGGGGCGACATCCGAAGCCTGCTGGCCGATGTCGCGGTGGAGCGGCTTGTCCGTGAGGAACCCATCCCGACCGGCGGATCGGTGCGGGACAATCTCATCACCTGGGCATCGTCGATCGCGCGCAGCGTCGGCGACCCGCACTCGCTGTCCCTGATGCGGGTGATGAGCATCACTCCGCAGGTCGCGGCGAAAGAGCAGGACATCATGCAGACGCCGGTGGGGCGGCGCCTGGCCGAGCTCAAGCACATGCTCGAGGCGGGGCGCAGCCGGGGCGAAGTGGTTCCCAGCGCTGCCCTGGTCATCGAGGTCGTGCTGGCGCCGCTTTACATGCGCGCGCTGTTCGTCGGCTCGGTCCAGCATCCGGGTGATGCGGCCCGCCTGGTCGATCGCGCGTTCCTGCTGGCCGGCATGGAAGGCGCGCAGGAGCGCGCGCCCGGGGGCTCGACGGCCTGATCGACCGAAGGCGGCAGACGGGCACGCTTAGCCTCACGCCATCCGCTTCCCGCCACAGCGGGGCTACCAGGGCACGGTTTCGCCGACGTAGTTGAGGAACTGCAGGCCATGATGGCCGGCGTGGGCTGCAACGACGTCCACCACCCGCGGAATGCTCTCCTCGACGGTGAGGGTTGCTTCGGCTCCGCCCATGTCGGTGCGTACCCAGCCCGGCGCGATCAGCAGCAGCGAGCGCGGGTCGCCGGCGTGGCGCGCAGCGAAGCTGCGCATCAGCGTGTTGAGGGCTGCCTTGCTGGCCCGGGAGGCCTCCCAGCCGCCGTCGGTGTTGTTGCCCACGCTGCCGAGGTCCGAGGACATTGCCACGATGCTGCCGTCGACCGCGACCAGTGGCGACAACACCTCGATCACACGCATCGGGCTGAGTGCATTGGTCACCATGGTCTCGACGAAAGCGTCGGTGCTCACTTCGCCGATGGGTTTCTCAGCCTCGATCGCCACGCCGGCGTTGACGAACAGCAGGTCCAGGCTTCGGTCGACCAGCCGTTTTTTCAGCGACTGCAATTGAGCGGGCGAGTTGATGTCGAGTTGTTCGATCTCGAGCCGGCCGCCTGGGTCGGATGCCAGCTGCTGCAGCGGGCCGGGCTTGTTGCCGCGTACCGTGGCGATGACCTGCCAGCCGCGCTTGAGGTATTCGGCGGCCAGGGCCAGGCCCAGTCCGCGAGAGGCGCCGACGATCAGGGCGGTGGGTGCAGGTTTTGATGACATGGACTGGGGTTCCTCCGCGGGGTCTGGTGCTATGACCTGAGGGCGAAATGCCACGTGGCAAGGCTATCGGTGTCTGCCTTGCGCGGTTGAATGGTGGGATGGACGCTAGAATGGCATGCCGCATCACCTGTCCTGCTTCCTGATGACCGACGAACTCCCCCTTTCCACGACGTTCTCCGCCGAAGACGAAGGCTACATGCGTCGTGCATTGCAGCTGGCCGCGCATGCCCGTGATGCCGAGAACGAAGTGCCGGTGGGCGCCCTGCTGGTGCAGGGCGACGAGATCATCGGACTGGGCTGGAACCGCAACATCACGCTCAATGATCCCAGTGCCCATGCCGAGATCATGGCCTTGCGCGCGGCGGGCGAGAAGCTGTCGAACTACCGCATGCCGGGTGCCACGTTGTACGTGACGCTGGAGCCTTGCGCGATGTGCGCGATGGCGCTGGTGCATGCGCGCATCGGTCGCGTGGTCTATGCGGCCACCGACCCCAAGACAGGAGCGGCGGGCAGTGTGTTCGATACCCTAGTGTCAGAGCGGCACAACCACCGCGTGACGGTGGAGGGTGGGCTGCTGGCGGAGGAGTCATCGACCATGCTGCGCGATTTTTTCCGCGCGCGGCGCTGACGGCCTCAGTGGGCGTGCTTGCGCCAGTAAGGGCGTAACTCCTGCACCTTGGCCAGCGACTGCGTGGCCTTGTGCGTGGCGTCGTAGGCGGTTTGCTTGCTCCAGCGCCTGAAGGGCTTGAGTGCGCCCTTGGGTGAGTTGACGTCGACCATCCCGGTTATCAGCTTGCGCCCCATCATGCGGTCGTGGGCCAGCCCCAGGTCGGCCTGCAATTCGGCCAGCCGTTTCAGCCACGCGGACGGACCCTGCTTGGGAAATGCGTGCTGGTACAGCTCGATGGTGTAACGCAGGCGCTTGGTCGCGCTTCGCAACTTGTGCAGCCGCTTCTGGCTGCCATCCAGGCGAGAGGCGCGCTTCTTCAGCGCGGCAAAGCGCTGCTCGATCGCCGCCGCGGCGACATGGTGGACCTTGGCGTCGCCCGGCGGCTCCAGCACCTGTGCCCAATGGCGCCAGGACTGCAGCGGGACGGCAAGGCTGTGCTTCTTCAGTGCTATGACAGCGAGGCGGTGGGCCTCCAGCTGCTGCGCGGCCACCGCCTCGGCCAGCGGTGCCGCTTTGCCGGCGCGCTCGCCTTCGAGAAAGGCCGGCAGGGTTTCCTGGGCCAGAATGTCCAGGTCGCGGCAGGAGCCGGTGGCCTCGCGACAGACGCGCAGATAACGCTGCACGTCATCGAGGTCGTCATCGGATAGCGCGGCGACGTCCTTCAGTGTCGCGGTGACGCGTCGCAGGCCAACGCGCCATGCGTGCAGCAGCTTCGGGTCGTAGGGATGTTCCAGCAGGTGCTTGCGTGCATCCGCAGCCTTGGCCAGGTAGTTGTCCAGCGCCAGTCGAACATGGTCGAACTGGCTGGGCGACTCCTTGCGGATCTTGGAGCGAGCCGGGGAAACCCGCGATGGGGTGACGCGATGCTGCAGCCTGGCATTCATGTAGTGATTCCAGACGACCGGGCTGTCTACTTTGCATCAAATTGTCATATTGCGCGAGCGGCGTACTGGCGCAGTGCTTCAGATGACGAAGGATAGGGCCTGGGCGCAGGATTGTTCGATCTTGAGGGCAAGCAGTGGGTCGGCCCGGGTGCGGCCCATGTTCACCGCGGCAATCGGCTTGCCGTCGCGCGCGGCTGCGGCCGCAAAGCGGTAGCCGGAGAACACCATCAGCGAGGAACCGACCACCAGCATGGCGTCCGCGGCGTTCAGCGATGTGATGGCGGCGTCAACGCGCGAGCGCGGTACGTTTTCGCCGAAGAACACCACGTCGGGTTTGAGGATGCCGCCGCAAGCGGGGCAGGCAGGAACGTCGAAGCTGGAGAAATCGCGCCCTTCGAGATCGGCATCGCCATCGGGTGCGTCGCCTGCATCCAGTTCGGCCCAGGCGGGATTGCCGGTCACCAGGGCATGCTGGAACGCATCGCGAGGCAGCCGTTGCTCGCAGGACATGCAACGTACTTCGTCGAGGCGGCCGTGGAGATCGATCACCCGTTGCTGGCCGGCAGCCTGGTGCAGGCCATCCACGTTCTGCGTGAGCAAGGTGGTGACGCGGCCCTGCTGCTCCAGTCGTGCCAGCGCGTGATGCGTGGCGTTGGGTCGCGCACGGCCGAAGCGTCGCCAGCCGACCAGGCTGCGTGCCCAGTAACGTTGCCGGGTGGCTGTCTCGCCCATGAAGGCCTGGTAGGTCACCGGCTGCGGCCGTTTCCAGTCGCCACGGGTGTCGCGGTAATCGGGGATGCCCGAGTCGGTGCTGCAACCGGCGCCGGTCAGCACGAACAGGCGCGGATGCGCCTCGATGAATTCGCGCAGGCGTGCGCGGTCATGCTCCAGCGTGGCCGGCGGCTGCATGGGCGCAAGCGGGGCCTCAGCTTGCAGCACGGGCCTGCAACTCCGCGAGGGCGCCGGCGATGCCGCCGGGGCCGTCCACTTCGACCACGCGCGAGCTGTGGTCGACGAAGTCGGTGTCGGTTTCGTGCGCCCAGGTCACGTGATAGGGCATGTACACGCCCCAGCCACCCAGCTGCACCACCGGCGCGATGTCCGAGCGCAGCGAGTTGCCGACCATGGCGAAACGTTCCGGCGCCAGCGAGAACTCGTCCAGCACATTGCGATACGCGCGATCGTCTTTTTCCGAGACGATCTCGATGCGGTGGAACAGGTCGGTCAATCCGCTATTGGCGACCTTCTGCTCCTGGTGGAACAGGTCGCCCTTGGTGATCAGCACGACGCGATGATGGGCCGCCACCGCCTCGACCGCGGCGCGAATACCCGGGAGCAGCTCGACCGGGTGGGTCAGCACCTGCTTGCCGATCTCGATGATGCGATGCAGGTCGGCGGCACTGATGCGCGACTCGGTGATGTCGATCGCCGACTCCAGCATCGACAGCGTCATGCCCTTGGCGCCATAGCCGAACAGCTTGATGTTGCGCCGCTCGGTGGCCAGCAGGCGGTCATGGATGTGCACATTGGCCAGGTCGACGTACGCGCCAAGAATGCGCTCGAACTCGCCATGCGCCGACTGGTAATACCCCTCGCTGTGCCACAGCGTGTCATCGCCGTCGAAACCTACCAGCTCAATCACGGTTGCCTTTCCTGTTCCAGAAATCGGGCGCGCACCGGTGCGCGCCCGGGATTTTCCCAGAAATGGGGGCGGCCCGGACGATTGGAAAGGGGCGGTTGGTTCTCAGTCGATGCTGCGACCGGAGGTCGAGGTGAAGCGAAGCGCATCGGGCGTGTGCGCTTCGAGCGAGCCCAGGTGGAGGCCCAGGCTTAGCCCCTGCGCCACGCGTGCCGCAGCGCCAATGAAGACTTCTGCCACGGGCGGTTCGAAAACCTCGCGGGCCGTGTCGCGCCATAGCTCCAGCCAGCGATGGAACAGCGCCTTGGGGAACGGCGGCAGGGCGCGGTGCGTGCCCATCGGGTTGCCCTGGTAGCGGCCCGAGCGCAACACCATGGAAGACCAGAACTCGCACAGGGTGTGCTTGTGTTCCATCCAGTCACTGATGGCGCCGTTGAATACCGGACCGAGCTCCGCGTCGGCGCGCACCTTGTCGTAGAAGCGATCGACCAGGTTGGCGATGGCTTGTTCGCTGGCCTGCGGCGTGGGAATGGCGTGTGGGGAATCGTGGTCGTGCATGGGAGTGGCTACCGGGACGCGGCATTGTCGGGGCGTGGTTGCAGCGCTGCCAGCGGTCCGTTGTCACACCTGGCCGCGTGATGCGCGATGCGATGAACATGTGTGCGACGGAATCATCGTCGGGATGTCGCGGCATCGGAGGCGAATGCGGCTACGCGCGCATTGGCCAGGCCCCGCACCATTCGAAGCACCAGGCGAACCTGGATACGAGGCTGCAAGACCCCCTGGCTCCTTCGCCGGCGCTACGGGCGCCCGCCAAGCGCATGCGGGGATGTTGTTCGGGCATCTTCCGCATGCCGGGTGCGCGGCGCGCGCCATGTACGGCTGCCGTGATGCACCGGGCACCACTCCGGCATGGCGGGCGTGGCCGCCGGGGCGTAGGTGCGAAACGGCCCGTCGGCATGCACCACGTGGCCATCCACCACGGTCAGCTCCGCGACGATCTCGCGGATCGCCTCGTCGGCCACGCTGAAATAGTCGTCGGAGAGCAGCGCAAAATCCGCCAGCTGGCCGACGTCCAGCTGCCCCTTGGTGGCTTCCTCGGCGCTGAACCAGCAGTTGCCGCGCGTGTGCAGGGCGAGCGCGGTGGCGCGATCCACGCACTGCTCGGGTGGCCGTTGCGTGGTGCCTCCCACCGTTTTGCCGGTGGTCAGCCAGTACAAGGTCGTCCATGGATCATGACTGCCAAGCCGACTGGCATCGCTGCCCACGCCCACGGGTACGCCTGCGTCGAGGATCTGGCGCAATGGCGGCGCCTGCGCGGCGGCCTGGGCGCCGTAGCGTTCGGCGAAGTATTCGCCCTGATAGGCGAGCCGGGATTGCAGGGCCAGGCCGCCGCCCAGGCGACCTATGCGCTCGATGTTGCGCAAGGACACGGTCTCCGCGTGATCAAAGAACCAGCGCAATCCCTGCAACGGGAACTCGCGGTCGATACGTTCGAATACATCCAGCGCGCGGCCGATCGTTTCGTCATAGGTGGCGTGCATGCGCCAGGGCCAGCGTGCCTGTGCGAGCAGGCGGATGACCGGCTCCAGGTCGGCCTCCATCGCAGGCGGTGGCTCGGGGCGTGGCTGCCGAAAGTTGCTGAAGTCCACCGCCGAGTGCACCAGTAGTTCGCCGGCGCCGTTGAGCTGGTAGAACGCGTTGCCCTGGCGGGGTTGCAGGGTGGTGACCAACTGCGTGAAATCCTGCAGTTCGCCGTGCGGGGTGCTCGCACCCAGGTGGTAGGCCACGCGCACGGTGAGCTGGCGGTGCAGCTGCAGCTCTTCGATCACCCGGTGGTCCTCCGGATAATGCTGGTGCGCGGCACCGGCATCGATCACGCTGGTGATGCCCAGTCGATTGAGCTCGCGCATGAACTGGCGCATGGCGTTGAGCTGGTACTCGTACGGTGGCGACGGCGCGTGGGCCAGCGCCCCATCCAGCAGCGCCAGGTGCGGCGAGGCGAGCAGC
This sequence comes from Dyella sp. C9, assembly GCF_003332825.1. Classification (GTDB taxonomy): domain Bacteria; phylum Pseudomonadota; class Gammaproteobacteria; order Xanthomonadales; family Rhodanobacteraceae; genus Dyella. Next base: position 85,090 of record NZ_QIRF01000014.1, read on the forward strand.
AGGCCGGTGGGTGCGCCCGAGTCGTCCCATTCGATGTGCGTGCCGGGCGGGTCCGGCGTGTCGCGGGTATAGCCGCAGGCACGCAGTGCGGCGCCGTTGAGCAAGGCGCGATCGCCCAGGTGCAGGATCAGCACCGGCGTGGAGGGCGCCACCTGGTTGAGCTCCTCGAGCGTAGGAAGGCGGCGTTCGACGAACTGCAGCTCGCAGAATCCGCCGGTCACGCGCACCCATTGCGAATCGGGCGTGCGCGCCACCTGGTCCGCCAGCATCCGCATGGCCTGGGCCAGGCTTGGCACGCCATCCCAGCGCAGGTCGAGGTTATAGCCCGGGCCGTAGCGGACCAGGTGCATGTGCGAGTCGATCAGGCCCGGTATGACCCGTCGCCTGCCGGCATCGACAAGCTGCGTCGCAGGGCCTGCCAGTGAACGGATCTGGCCGTTGGTGCCCACCGCCGCTACGTGATCGCCCGCCACCGCCAAGGCCTGCACTTCCGGCCGTGCCGCCACCCCGGTGTAAATCTTTGCGTTGTGGATGATCAAGGTGGGATGCGTAGTCATGGTCGTCGCTTTGCCTTCCCGTGCGCAGCGAAGGCAGTGGCCTGGCGTGCAGGTGTAAAGGCTGGGCCGTGGAGCGGGCGTGACCATGGCGGCCTTCGCAGGTGTCGTGCCAGTCAAGCGGCGGACGCAAGTCATTCAGCTTGGCGGCCGCCTAGGATGCCGGTTCAAACGTCCATATGGACGGCCAAACGCCCGTCGTCGGGGTCATGTGCATATGCACAATGATCATTTCTGCGCATGGCCGGGCTTGGACAGCATGTGACCACTCGTTGGGAGGCGAGACCATGACCCCATTGCGTAGAGATTCCACCGCGACGGCGCCGCGGCGCCTGGCAGTCGCGCTTGGCCTTTGGCTGGGCCTCGGCGTTGCCGGCTGTTGTCATGCGGACGACTACGATTTCTACAGCAACTGGCCCACCCATGTGACGGCCTCCGACGGCACCGACTTTGGTCTCGCTGTGCTGTATCAGTACGACGTGAATCAGTTTTCCAATGACGACGGCAAGTTCGAGGACGCCAGCACCAACCGCCGTCGCTACCTGGGCCTTTACCTGCGCAAACCCGGGGTCTACGACGCCATCGCCCAGTACGATTTCCAGGCCAAGCAGTGGGCGGATGCGTTCGTGCGATTCCGCAGCGGTGGCGTAATCGGCAAGGACATCGGCAATTTCCGCTTCGGCTATTCGAAGACGCCGGTGGGTTTCGAGGGCGTCACCAGTTCCTCGGCCACCACGTTCGTCGAGACCGCGCTGCCCACGCAGGCGGTCTGGGAAGGGCGTCGTGCGGGCGTGGACTGGGCGTGGATCCGCAGCCATTTCATCCTGAACATCGGCGACTACTTCTGGCGCAAGGATTTCGACGGCAACAACCCGGGGCGTACCTGGGCCGGCCGCGCCGCGTGGGTACCGTTGAACAAGCCCGGCGAAGTGCTCCACCTGGGTATTTCGGCGTCGCGCGAAAAGCTTGACTGGGCGGACGAAGGCACGGTGCCGCCGTCGGCACGCCTGCGTGCGCGCCCCGAGGATGGCTTGTCGCCGGTGCGGCTGGTGGATTCGGGCACGCTTTCCTACAGCAAGGCGGTGGACCGCCAGGGCTTCGAGGCGTTGTGGATCGAAGGGCCATGGTCGCTGCAGGGCGAATACCTGCAAGCCCAGGTGGAGCGCTACAAGGGCAAGCCCGATTACGATACCCAGGGCTACTACGTGTTCGGCACCTGGACGCTCACCGGCGAGTCCCGCTTCTACAGCGACGGCAACGTGGCCGACCGCCGCTACAACGGCCGCGACCTGCAGGCGATCCGTCCCACCCATGCATGGGGTGCGCTGGAAGTGGCCGTGCGCTACAGCGAGCTGGATCTCAACGACGGCGCCATCACCGGCGGCAAGGAGCACGATTGGACCGTCGGGCTGAACTGGTACCTGGGTGAGCACCTGAAGTTCCAGGCCAACTACGTGTGGGCCTTCAGCGATCGCGGCAACCTGCAGGTGAACCCGCACATTTTCGAGATGCGGGCACAGGTCTACTTCTGACGGGCGCCGCTCAGCGCGACTTGCGGCCGCCGCCCGGTGCAGCTGTCCCGGCGGATGGCCGCCGGTTGCGTGGAGCGGCCATCGCCAGCTTGATCATGGTGCTCAGCGGAGGTGCCGCCTGCAGCTCGGCGGCGCGCGTTTCGATGGCCTGCCGGAGCAGCTCGCGCACGTCGGGTGCATCGAGCTGCGCTGCGTCGGCCAGACGAATGCTGCGCACCTGCTTGCCACTGCCTTGCAGGAGTCCGGCAGGGTCGTGCAGGCGGGTGCCGTCGAGGAAGAACAGGGTCACCCAGCGCGGATAGCCCACCACGGAGACGAACGCATCCGTTCGCTTTTCCGTGGGGCTCATGCCGAACACCAGTGCGTTGTAGTTGTCGAACACCAGTTCGTAGCCCCGGGGAAACCAGGCACGCAGGCGCTCGCGGGCTGCGCGCAACTGCGCGGCAATGGCTGGATCGTAGCGGTCCAGGAACACCGCGATCCGTGCCTCGGCATTCCCGGCTGGCGCAGGGCGGGAGGTCGCCATGGCCGCTCAGCCCGCTTCGAGCAGTGCGACCGTTCCCTGGCCGCCATCGGCGCAGATGCTCACGATGGCGCGCGTACCCGGTGGCCGTGCAGCAAGCTCCTTCACCGTCTGGCTGAGGATGCGCGCACCGGTCGCACCGAACGGATGCCCAATGGCGAGGCTACCGCCATTGGGGTTGAGCCGCTCGCGCGGGAATGCGCCCAGCTCGCGCTCGACGCCGGCCTTGTGCGCAAGGAAGTCCGGGCTCTGCAGGGCGGCGATGTGGGCCAGCACCTGGGCGGCGAAAGCCTCGTGGATCTCCCACAGGCCGATGTCCTGGTAGGTGAGGCCATGCCGCGCGAGCAGGCGGGGGATGGCGTAGGCCGGGGCCATCAGCAGGCCCTCGGTGCGGAAGTCCACGGCGGCGATTTCCCAGTCCACCAGCTTCACGCGCGGCACTTGCGGATGCAGGCGTTCGAGCCCCTTGAGCGTGGCCACCCAAACGCTGGCCGCGCCATCGGTGAGCGGCGAAGAATTACCTGCGGTCAGCGTGCCCAACCCGCTGGTGCGGTCGAAGCTGGGCGGCAGCTTGGCCAGCTTTTCCAGCGAGGTGTCGGCGCGCGGGATGCTGTCCCGGCGGAACTCGCCGACCGGGATCACCAGGTCGTCGAAGAAGCCGTTGTTCCACGCGGCGACCGCGTGGCGATGGCTGTCGTAGGCGATCTGGTCCTGGTCCTCGCGGCGCAGGTGCCAGTCGCGTGCGGTGATCTCGGTGTGCTCGCCCATGCTAAGCCCGGTGGTGCGATTGACGATGCCCGGGATGTACAGGCTCACGTCGCCCCATTTCAGCGACAGCGCGTGCGACAGCTTCTGACCCAGCGAGCGGGCCTTCTGGAACTGCCGTATCCAGTCCGAAAGACGCTGGTTGAGGCCGAGCTGGATGCGGCTGAGGCTGTCCACGCCGCCCACCAGTGCCAGCTGCATGCTGTCGTCGTCGAGCATGCCGGCGGCTTCGATCATCCCGATCATGCTGGTGGAGCAGGCCATGATGGTGGAGAACGCGGGAATGGTGGCCGGAGCGCCGGCATCCATCAGCACTTCGCGCGCGATGTTGCTGAAGGTGAGGTTGGGCACTACCGTGCCCCAGACCGCGAAGTCGGGACGCTGGCCGTTGGGCAGGCTGTCCAGCATGTGCCGCACCACCGGCACCGACAACGAGATGGCGTCATACGATGCCAGTGCCGTGTCGACCTTGGCGAACGGCGTGCGCACGCCGGCGGCGAGCCAGATGGGCTGGCGGTAACGCGAATACGTGGTCATGGTGGGATCCTGGCGTCGGGTCAGGCTTGATGGAAGGACCAGACAGCACCCTCCGGGGCGCCGCGTTCCAGCTTGTCGGGCAGGGGATCGGTGGCGGCGGTGAATTCCAGCGATACCGAGTTGATGCAGTAGCGCATGAGGGTGGGCGGCGGACCGTCGTCAAACACGTGGCCCTGATGGCTGCCGCAGCGCGCGCAGCGGATCTCGGTGCGGACCATCCCGTAGCTGGTATCCCGCACGTAGCTCAGATGGCGTTCGTTGAAGGGTGAGGTAAAGCTGGGCCAGCCGGTGCGGCTGTCGAACTTGTTGCCGGCGAGGAACAACGGCAGTCCGCACAGGCGGCAGCAATACACGCCTGCGCGCTTCTCGGTGAGCAGCACGCCGCAGAACGGCGACTCGGTGCCGTGATCCAGCAGTACTTCGCGTTCGTCGGGGGTGAGTCGCGATGTCAACTGGTCGAGCTGCAGCGGCGAGGGCGGTGAAAGGTCGAAGGTGGCGGGGGTGCTCACAGCGGGTCTCCTTGGCCATCCGTCATGAGTCCGGTGGTCGGCGACCGCCGGACGGTTCGCGCCTCAAGGTCGAGGCGCGCAGGCCGGATTCAAGGGGTGGCTAGCGGTCACGCTCGCGTGCCCGCTCTTCCTCGATGGTGAGCACGGCCTCCGGGGTGGCCTGGAGGCGAGCCTGGGGAATGGGGTCGCCGCTGAGGTCGGAGTAGCCGTAGGTGCCGTCAGCGATCTTCTGCAGGGCACGCTCGATGTTGGCCACACGCTGGTCGTCCACATCGTGCTGGGCTTGCCGCACTTCCTCGATCTCGCTGTCCTGCGCCCGGTCCTCGAACTCGGCGGCCTCGTCGCCATGCAGTTCCTCGTAGCTGCGTCGGCGCTCGGTGGCGCCCAGCTCCCCGCCGAGGACCTGGCGGCGCAAGGCCTCCAGCCGCTTGCGCTGCTGTTCGACGAACTCCCCGCTAAGGCGGGCCTGCTGCTCTGACATGGGCGACTCCGAAGGTGTACGAGGAACCACGGTGGTCCCGTAGCTATGGCACAGCCTTCGTTTCGCCGCAGTGAAGGTTGGGCCGGGGCCTGGCGCATGCCCGGCCCCCGGCCCGGGCCGGCTTACCAGCGATAGGCCACCTTGCCGTACACGTAGGCACCGTTGAAGCCGAACGGCGAGAACACCGAGTAGGGCAGGGTGTTGTTGTTGTTATTGGCGGGGATCACCTTGTCAGGATAGGTGTTGAGGACGTTGTCGCCGCCGAGGGTGAAGGTCCAGCGGTCCAGCGTGTAGTTCACGGCCAGGTCGAGGATCCACTTCGCGCCAAAGGTCTGGTCGAGCGAGGCGGTGGTGGAGTTGTACGAGACGAAGCTGCCGTAGCGGGTCAGCGTGCCGTTGAAGCCCCAGTGGCCCACGTTGTAGAGCTCGTTGAGGATGAGCTTGCTGCGCGGCGTGGTATCGGCCAGCAGGCCGTACTGGTCACGTCGGTCGATGCGCTTGAGGTTTACGCCCAGCTCGTTGAGGATCGCCGGGTTTGGCTTGATGTCGGTGACCTTGTTCTTGTTGTAGTTGTAGCTCAGCGTGGATTGCAGCGTGCCGACGTCGCCGAAATCGCTGAGGTAGCCGGCCACCAGGTCGATGCCCTGCGTGCGCGTGTTCACCGCGTTGGTGAAGTAGGCGATGCCGCTGTAGTTGGTGTTGGTCACTCCGTTGGCGGCCAGGTAGGCCTGCACGGCGGGCGAGGTGGTGGCCAGGTTGCTGGACAGGGTGATGCGGTTGTCGATGGTGATCTGGTAGATGTCCACGCTCAGGTTGAGCGCGTCCAGCGGGTTCCACACCGCGCCCAGCGTGTAGTTGTGCGACTTCTCCGGTTTCAGCGGCTGTGCGCCGAGCAACTGGCCGACCTGGCTGTTCACCGGCACCAGGCCGGTGTTGTAGATGCCCGCCGGCAGGCCCAGCGAGTTGCCGGCGCCGTAGTACAGCGACGAGGTGTACGAATAGTGCTGCTGGGCCAGCGAGGGCGCGCGGAAGCCGGTGGAGGCGCTGCCGCGCAGCGCGAAGCGGTCGGTGAAGTCGAAGCGGCCGGCCAGTGAGCCGGAGGTGGTATTGCCGAAGTCGTTGTAGTCCTCGTGGCGCGCGGCCAGCGAGGTGCTGAAGCGATCGGTGAGGTTGGTTTCCAGGCTCACGTACTCGGCCACGTCGTGCCGGCTATACGAGCCGGCATCGGTGGGCTGGTAGCCACCAAAGCCCTGCGCGCCGCCGGCCACGCCGGAGGTGCCGGTGTACCAGGAGGGCAGGTCGCCCGCGTCGATCTCATAGGTCTGGCGCAGGTATTCGGCGCCGAACGCCAGCGTGACCGGGTTCGGCAGCCAGCTGGTGCTGAACTCCTTGGCGATGTCCACGTCGAAGGCCTGCTGCCCGGAGCGCAGGATGCCGTCGTGAAAGCTGGTTGGGCTGTAACCGAAGTCGTGCAGGAAGGCGCGATTGACGCTGTCCTTGGTGCCATAGGAGACGCGATTGCCGCCGATGTTGCCGCTCACGTCCCAGCGCCAGCCGCCTTCGGTCTTGCCGCGCAGGCCGAACACCAGCGCGCGGTCGGTGGAATCGGCCTGCTCCAGCGGCAGATAGCCGTTCGGATACAGCGAGGGCACGGAATTGCTGCTGGCCACGTTGCGGAAGAAGGCCGGCGAGGTGGTGTCGCGGTCGCTGTAGTGGCCGAAGGCGTAGAACTGGATGCCTGGCGTGATGTCGTATTGCGCGTTGACGAACAGGTTGCGGTCCTTCACCGCCGGATCGCCGAAGCGCTGCGTCACGCCCTCCCACGGGCGCGTGCGATTGGGTTCGGAGCGATTGGTGTAGTCCTGGTTGCCGTCCTCGACGGTAAAGCGGATCCAGCCCTTGTCGTTGTTGAGCGGGATACCGAAGTTCGCCGAGCCCAGCCACTGGCGGCCGTCTCCGGCCGAATACTGGCCACCGCTGACGTCCACCTCGCCGCCTTGGCCTCCCTTCTTGAGCACGATATTGATCACGCCAGCGATGGCGTCGGAGCCGTACTGCGCCGATGCGCCGTCACGCAGCACCTCGATGTGATCGATCGCGCCGATCGGGATGGTGTTGAGGTCCACCGCCTGCGAGCCGCGGCCCAGCACGCCGTTGGTGAGCAGGATGGCGCCCGGATGCCAGCGCTTGCCATCCACCAGTACCAGCACCTGGTCGGGCGAGAGGCCGCGCAGTTGCGCCGGGCGTTGCGAATCGGCCGTATCGGAAGCCGATGGGCGCGGAAAGGTCAGCGAGGGAATGATGCGCGCCAGTGCGGTGGCCAGCTCGGTGGTGCCAGTCTGCTGCAGCGTCTGCGCCGAGACCACGTCGATCGGGGTCAGCGAGCTGCTTTCCGTGCGGTTGTCGGCACGCGTGCCGGTGACGATCACGGTGTCGAGCTTCTTGGCGTTGTCCGGCGCGGCATCCTGCGCGGCGGCGTTGGAGATGGTGGCGATGAGGGCAAAAGCGAGCAGGCTCGGCGCGGTGAGCGCGCCGTGTGAGTTCTTGTGCATGTGGCAGGTGGTCCCCAGAGTAAGTGATGCAGTGCAACAATTGCAGGCTAGTCGTTATGACAATTTGGAGTCAATAGCGGTATAGACGTCCAAATAAATCCAATGACGATTGGTTCTCTGCTCATGTCGCATCGTCATAAGCAGGGTGGAGGCCACGGGCTTGACGGGGCGGTGGTTTTCCGGGCCGCCCCGTCCGGGGCGAGGGGCGGGTCACGGTTCTGGCCCCGGGAGGGCCCGCCAGGCCTCGATTTCACGCGGCATTGATGCCGGCCTGGAAGACCCTATGTGAAGAGAGGCGCCAGGCGAGGTGAAGGGCTTTGACAGGTCCGGTTCACAGGCCCGGCTTGGGCTGGATCTTCAGGACAGGACCTCATGGCAAGGCAGAAGGCGTTAACGCTGTACCGCAACATCGGCATCATCGCCCACATCGACGCTGGCAAGACCACCACCACCGAGCGGGTGCTCTACTACACCGGCAAGAAGCACCAGATCGTCGACGTGCATGACACCAAGGACGGCAAGGGCTCGACCACCACCGACTACCTCGAGCAGGAACGCAAACGCGGCATCACCATCCAGTCCGCGGCCGTATCCACCGAGTGGAAGGGCTATCAGATCAACCTGATCGACACCCCAGGCCACGTGGACTTCACCATCGAGGTCAACCGCAGCCTGCGCGTGCTCGATGGGGCCGTGGTGGTGTTTGACGGCGTAGCCGGGGTGGAGCCGCAGACCGAAACCAACTGGCGGCTCGCCGACCAGTACAACGTGCCGCGCCTGTGCTACGTCAACAAGATGGATCGCATCGGGGCGAACTTCGAGCACAGCGTGAAGGGCATCCACGAGCGCCTGGGCGCCAACGTGCTGCTGTGCCAGGTGCCGCTGGGCAGCCATGACGAGTTCATCGGCATGGCCGACCTGGTGGCCGGCGTGGGCTACCTGTGGAAGGGCGATGACAAGGACAGCCCCTGGGACACGGTGCCACTGGAGGAGATTGCCGGGCGCGTGAAGTTCAGCGAGGCGGGTGACCAGCAGTGGGTTGCGCGGCTGGCCGAACTTCGCCAGGAAACCGTGGAGCGCGCGCTGGCCATGGACGATGCCGCCTTCGAAAAGCTCATCGAGACGGGAGAGTTCGACCTTGATACGCTCAAGCGATGCATCCGCAAGGGCTGCGTGTCCGGCAAGCTGGTGCCGGTGTTCTGCGGTTCCTCCTATCGCAACAAGGGCGTCCAGCAGTTGCTGGATGCGGTGATCGACTACCTGCCTTATCCGGGCGAGAACGGCGGCATTGCGCTGGTCGACGAAGACGGCCATGTGATCGGCGACCAGGGCGTGGTCGACGAGGCGCCCGCGCGGGCGCTGGCCTTCAAGGTCATCAACGACCAGTTCGGCACGCTCACGTTCTGCCGCATCTACTCCGGCGTGATCAAGAAAGGCGACACCTTGCTCAATGTCACGCGCGGCAGGAAGGAGCGTGTGGGCCGCATCGTCGAGGTGCAGGCCAACGCCACCCGCGAGATCGACGAGGTGAGGGCCGGCGACATCTGTGCCTTCGTCTCCATGAAGGAAACCGAGACGGGCGACTCGCTTACCGATCCGGCGCACCCAGCGCTGCTCGAGCGCATGCGCTTCCCCGACCCGGTGATCAGCGTGTCGGTGGAGCCCAAGCATCGCAACGACGTGGACAAGCTCTCCGCCGCGCTCTACAAGATGGTGAAGGCCGATCCGTCGCTGCGCCTTGAGGTGGACAAGGAAACCGGCGAGACCGTGCTCAAGGGCATGGGCGAGCTGCACCTGGAGGTGACCATCGACCGCATGCGCACCGAGCTGGGCGTGGACGCCAACATGGGCAAACCCCGCGTGAGCTTCCGCGAGGCCTTCGGCCAACAGGTGCAGCACACCTATACCCACAAGAAGCAGTCGGGTGGTTCCGGCCAGTTCGCCGAGGTCACCATGATCTTCGAGCCGCAGCCTTCGGGTACGGGCGTGGTGTTTTCCGACGAGATCGTTGGCGGTCGCGTGCCACGCGAATACATCCCTGCGGTGGAACACGCGGTGACGGTGGAGTCACGCGAAGGCCAAGTGGCCGGCTACGAGGTGGTCGATTTCAAGGCGCGACTGATCGACGGCAAGTTCCATGACGTCGACTCGTCGGCGCTGGCGTTCGAGATCGCCACGCGCCAATGCTTCCGCGAAGCGCAGCGCCTGAGCAAGCCCAAGCTGCTGGAGCCGGTGATGCGGCTGGAGGTGGTGACCGAGCCGGACTATCTGGGCGACGTGATCGGCGACATCAACCGCCGTCGCGGCAACGTCAGCGACCAGGGGCAGCGAGGCGCGCAGGCCTTCGTGCAGGGCTTCGTGCCGTTGGCCGAGATGTTCGGGTACATCAATTACCTGCGCTCGGCCACCCGAGGTCGTGGCACCTTCACCATGGAGTTCGACCACTACGAAGAAGTGCCGCCTGGCCTTGTCGACAAACTGATGGAAAGCGAGGCGAGGTAAATCTCCCGTCCGCCGCCTCACTGGGCGACGGGCGGCGTACGACGGCCCACGCGCTGCCCGGCAGGCTTGTAGGCAGCGCGGCATGGCACGGAAAGTTGCAGTTCCGTGCCATGCGGCTGGCGGCGACGCAGTACGAGCTGTGCGCCCAGTCGCTGCGCCCGCTCGCGCATGCCGACGACGCCCCAGTGGCCCCGTTCGGCGGCGGCCCGCAGTGTGGCGTCGTCCACGCCGGCGCCGTCGTCGGTAACCATGATGCGCAAGGCCCGTGCCTCGTAAGCCACATGCACGTCCACGCGCGCAGCTTGCGCATGGATGAAGGCGTTGCGGATACCCTCGCGGACTATATCCACGATCTCGTCGAAGGCGCTGGGCAGCAGCGCGCGCGGCTTGCCTTCGGTGGTGATATGGAAGGCGGTGGGGTAGATCGAGGCGAGGTTTTCGCCCACCGCCAGCAGTGACTGCACCAGCTCGGTGTACTGGGGCCCGTCACCGCGCAAGGCGATGATCTTGCCGCGACCCTCGATCACCATTTGCCTGGCTTGTTCCACCGCGGTCTTTAGCGCGAGCCTGCGTTTGTCGTCGGGCGCCATGTCGGCAAGCATGACCTGCAGTCGCAGCAGCAGGCCCTGCACGCCCTGCAGCAGGGTGTCGTGGATGTCGCGGGCAATGCGCTCGCGCTCGTTCATGCGTTCGGTCAGTTGCAGGTGCACGCGCTCGGCGGACAGTCGCATGCGCCAGGCAATGAAAGCCGCCACCAGCGCCAGTACGGCCAGCGCGCACAGTACGTGGAACCACAGGGTCTGGTAGAACCACGGGCGGATGGTGAAGCGCAGCTCGGCTCCCCGGGTGTTCCAGACGCCGTCGTCGTTCGCGGCCACCACCCGGAAGCGATACTCGCCGGGGGCGAGGTTGGAATAGAAGGCTTCGCGCCGATTGCCGGCGTCCTGCCAGGCGCTGTCCACGCCATCGAGCCGGTAGCGGAAGCCGACGCGCGCGGGCACGGCGAGACTGGTGGCGGTGTATTCCAGCTGCAAGCTGTCGGTTCCTTCGGGGAGCTGCAGCGTGTCGATGGGCGAGTAGTTCGCGCCGTTGGCCTTGAGCTTCAGGATCGAGACCGGAGGCGGCAGGGTGTTGCTGTGCAGGTCGTCTGGTGCCACCCAGGCGGGCCCCTGGTTGGTCAGGAACCAGATGTGCTGGTTGGAGTCGATCAGGCTCGTGGACACCTTGGCCGCCTGCACCGCGATGCCAGGCAGGCCGTCGCGGTAGTCGAACAGGCGATAGGCCGGCGGATGGTCGGCGTGGCCAAAGCTCGCCTCGGCCTCCTGTGCCGCGACGCGGACCACGCCTTTGCCGCCATTGAGCCACAGGTCGCCATTGGCGGCCTGGGCAATACCCGTGATGCCGTTGAACGCCTCGTTGTCGCCGACCGCCATCGGCTGGACATGGCCGTCATGCAGGCGCGCCACGCCGAGTTCACCACCAATCAGGACATCCTTGCCGCTGGCGTTGACGGTGGTGATGTTGCCCACGCGCAGGCCGTCTGCCGGCGTGTAGAGCCGCACCGTTTCGCCAGCGACATCGGCAAGGCGGTTGTCGGGGTAGCCGATCCACAGGTGACCGGCAGCATCGGCGGTCATCGCCGTCGGCGTGAGCTGGCCCAGCGATCGTCCCAGGTTCACCGGAAGCCATTGCCCGTCATGCCAGCGATAGATCCCATGCTCCGCCAGGGCCACCCAGGGATGGCCGGTGGCATCGAGCGTCAGTGCATTGACCTTGGACGTGCCCGGTGGCAGCTGCACGCTGGTGAAACTGCGGCCACGCAAGGCAAACATCTGGTTTCGCCCCACCATCCACAGCGTGCCGTCATGGGCGAACAGTGCCGCGCTGACGTCACGCAGGTCGTGTCGTACCAGTACCGCGCCTGCGTCGGTGATGCGGAACAGCTTGCCATCATTGAGGATCCACACCGAGCCAGTGGAATCCATGGCCATTGCGTAAGTCGCCGCGGCGCCCAGCGGTACGCCGGACGGCACCATCACGTTGTTCCGGTGGAAACTCGCCAGTCCCAGGTTGGTGCCGGCCCAGACGGTGCCTTCCGCGTCCTGCAGCAGCGGCACGCTCCGATCGCTCATCAGTCCGCCCGCGCGATCGATCTTCTCCGCGAAATCGGCGGGCTGCAGTGGTTGCCCTCCATTGAAACGGCCGAGGGATGCCACGCGAAAGATCCCGCCCTTGTCGACACTGGTGCCCCACAGGTTGCCGTAGCGATCGAACAGCAGGCGGTGGGCCCAGCTGGCGTCGCTTTCCGGCAAGGCCTGGGTGGAGTCCACCTGCGGGTGGTCGGCGGTCAGACCGGGCAGGGCGCGGGTACCGTGTTCGTGTTCGGACAGCCACAAGGTGCCGTCGGGGGCCTGCGCGACGATGCCGTATTTGTAGACAGGCTGCCCGGTGCTTTCGAAGCGATGCGCGCCGTGCCGCAGGAACACCAGGGTTTCGCCGGTGGTGACCCAGAGCGTACCGTCGTGCCCGACCATCGCCCAGTCGGCACGGTTGGACGGATAGTTCCAGTCCGCGCCGACGGCATGCCATCGCCGGCCATCGAAGCGGGCCAAGCCGCCTTCGGTGGCGGCCCATACAGCGCCATCGCCGGTCCGCGCAAAACTGAGCACGGTGCCGGCGGGGAACGAATCACCCGCCGTGTACTGACGAAGGTGGCCGTCGCGCAGCAGGCTGGCACCGCCGTAGTAGAAGCCGATCCACAGCGCGCCGTCGGGCAGCATGGCCAGCGCGGTGATGTCGTTGGAGCGAAATGATTCGCCGGCAGCGGGCTCGAAACGCTCGAAGCGCACACCATCGAAGCGGTACAGCCCCTGGCCCGTGCCCAGCCACAGATAACCGTCCTTGCCCTGCGCCATGGCCCAGATGTCGGCTGGTGCCCCTTGCTCGGTGGTCCACAGCTTGCGGCGAAACTCGTACTGGGCAGCATGACTGCTGCTGATGCCAGCGAGGGCAAGGCACAGCCCGGTCAGCGCGGCTCGCGCCCAGGCTGGCCAGTGCGCGCCTCGGGGCCATAAAGAACGGGTCACAGCTGGTCCCCACATGGTGATGTCGACTCCCGCCTGACGGCGATGATCGTACGGCGCAGCATAGTGCCGTCACACCTCGCCCAATAGGGTGCAAATGGTGAACGCACAATCACCCGATCGGGTGTTGAGAGCCTGCAGCCCGGGCGGGATAGTGACCGGGAATCCGGTCACCTTGCGTGCGTTGAAGATGGCTATGCAGTCATGGCTCAAGAGAACTTGTCGTGACAGATGACCCCAGTCCCATACGGGTGCTCATCGCGGATGATCACCCGGTCATGCGCGACGGCATTGCCGCCGCCATCGATAGCGGCCGTGACATGACGGTGGTGGGCGAGGCGGCCGATGGCGCGGAAGCCATCGTGAGGTTTCGCGAGTTGAACCCGGATGTCGCCCTCATCGACCTGCAGATGCCCGGCGTGGATGGTTTGCAGGCCATCTCGACCATTGCCGGCGAAAACCCTGCGGCACGCATCATCGTGCTCACTTCCTATCCTGGCGATGCGCGGGTGAAACGTGCGCTGACGTTCGGCGCCAGCGCCTACCTGCTCAAGACCGCGACCCGCGAGGAGATTCTCGCGGCGATCCGCTCGGTGATGGGTGGCCGCCGCGTGGTCGCTTCGGAAGTGGCCGGCGAGATCGCTTCGCACGCCTGGTCGGAGATGCTCAACGACCGCGAGCTCAGCGTGTTGCGGCTGGTGGCTACCGGGCATACCAACAAGCGCATCGCCGACATCCTCTGCGTGTCGGAAGACACGGTGAAGGCGCGGCTGAAAAACATCATGACCAAGCTGGGCGCCATGGACCGCACGCATGCCGTGACACTTGCGCGCAATCGCGGATTCTTCGACCAGTGAGCATCACTGGGCCTTGACTTGTAACAAGGCTGGAACGGGCGTGTGCATGCGGCCGCACGCTTGAGTGTGTCCTGCCTGATCGGGCGGGACAGATATGCCGCGAGAGGGCTACGTAATTTTCCCGGGCTGACAAGAATGTGCGGGTGCCTGCAGGGCAGACTCCTGCAGTTCACTTCCGCACCACCACGCCGCATGCATGGTTCGTCGATTCCGGCCGGGAGGGTTGTCCGAGCGGTGGTCGGCGAATGCATGGGGACACGCAAGGAATATGCCTATGTCCACGAAAGATCAGGGGGTCGACATCGATGCCGGAAGGCGCGCCTTCCTTGGCGGCATGGCGGTGGCTTCAGCCGCATGCGTGCTGCCGGTCGCCGGGTTGTCGTTGTCGTCACCCGCCTTTGGCGCCACCACTTCCTTTCACTCTTCACACGGACCTCAGACATGACCACTTTCAGCACCAAAGACGGCACGGAAATCTTCTACAAGGACTGGGGTAAGGGGCAGCCCGTGGTGTTCTCCCATGGATGGCCGTTGACTGCCGACGCCTGGGACGCGCAGATGCTGTTCCTGAGTTCGCACGGCTACCGCACCATTGCGCACGACCGCCGTGGCCACGGCCGCTCCAGCCAGCCGTGGGACGGCAACGACATGGATACGTATGCCGACGACCTGGCCACGCTGATCGACAAGCTCGACCTGAAGAACGTGGTGTTGGTGGGGCACTCCACCGGTGGTGGCGAAGTGGCGCATTACATTGGTCGCCACGGCAACGGACGCGTGGCCAAGGCCGTGCTGATCGGCGCGGTGCCGCCGATCATGGTGAAGAGCGCGAGCAATCCCGGCGGCACGCCGATCGAAGTGTTCGATGACATCCGTGCCAAGACGCTGGCTGACCGCTCGCAATTCTTCAAGGATCTTTCGGGGCCGTTCTACGGTGCCAACCGTCCGGGCAGCAAGGCCACGCAGGGCATGCGCGACTCGTTCTGGCTGCAGGGCATGTTGGGCGGGTTGAAGGGCCTGTACGACTGCATCAAGCAGTTCTCCGAAGTGGATTACACGCCCGACCTGAAGAAGATCGAGGTGCCGACCCTGGTCATCCATGGCGACGACGACCAGATCGTGCCGATCGACGACGCCGGCCGCCTTACCGCCAAGATCGTCAAGCACGCCACGCTCAAGGTGTATCCCGGTTCGCCGCACGGCCTCACTGCCACGCACCAGGAACAGGTCAACAAGGACCTGCTCGAGTTCATCCGTTCGTGATCCCCCGGGGCGCCGGTTGCCCGTCGCAAACCGGCGCCCGTCACCCCCGTCGCACCGGAGTTCCCCATGGCCATCACCGCAACCCCCACTCCTGGCAAGAAGCTGCTGACCCCGAAGGATCACGCCTTGATCCTGATCGACTTCCAGTCGCAGATGTCCTTTGCCACCCATTCCATCGACGCCACGCTGCTGCGCAACAACGCGGCACTGGTTTCCCATGCTGCGGCCAGCTTCAAGGTGCCGACCATCCTCACCACGGTGGCGGAGAAGAGTTTTTCAGGCCCGATGTTCAGCGAGATCACCGATCCCTTCCCGGGCCAGGCGCTGCTCGACCGCACGTCCATGAACACCTGGGAGGACGCTGCCGTGATCAAGCGCGTCAACGAGATCGGCAAGGAGCGCCTGGTGTTCGCCGGACTGTGGACCTCGGTTTGCATCGTCGGCCCGACGCTGTCGGCGCTCGACCAGGGTTACGAGGTGTATGTGATCGCCGACGCCTGCGGTGACGTTTCGGCCGAAGCGCACGACCGCGCCATGGATCGCATGGTGCAGGCGGGTGTTCGCCCGATGACCTCGTTGCAATACCTGCTCGAGCTTCAGCGTGACTGGGCGCGCACCGAGAGCTACGACAGCACGACCGGCATCGCCAAGCGCTTCGGCGGTGCCTACGGCCTGGGCATTACCTATGCCAAGGCCATGTTCGGGGCCCACGAAGGCTGATCGGCAAGACGCCGGCGTGTCCGGCGTGGAGAAGTGTGCGATGAAAAGCTACGTGATCTCGTTGGCTGCCGGTCTGCTGGTCGGCATTGTCTATGGCCTGCTCAAGGTACGTTCGCCGGCGCCACCTGTGGTGGCCCTGATCGGCCTGCTGGGCATCCTGATCGGCGAACAGGTGCCGCCACTGGTGCGACACCTGTGGCAGCGCCAGGGTACCGCCACGAGCTGGGTCGGCCAGCAGGTCAAGCCACATGTCTTCGGCGAGCTGCCTTGCTCGGCCGAGCTCAAGGCGTCGCGTGACGCAAAGGAATCGCAATCATGAGTGCACCCGAATTGATCCTGCACGGCGGGCGTTTCACTACGCTCGATCGCTCCCGGCCGGAAGCCGAGGCCGTGGCAATTGCCGATGGAACGTTTGTTGCTGTCGGCGCAGCGGCCGAGGTCATGCCGCTGGCCGGCCCGCAGACCCGTGTGATCGACCTGAAGGGCAGGCGTGCATTGCCCGGCTTGATCGACAATCATCTGCACATCATTCGCGGTGGCCTCAACTACAACATGGAGCTGCGCTGGGATGGTGTGCGCTCGCTCGCCGACGCCATGGCCATGTTGAAGGCGCAGGTGGCGATCACGCCGCCACCGCAATGGGTGCGTGTGGTGGGCGGGTTCACCGAGCATCAGTTCGCGGAGAAGCGCCTGCCGACCATCGAGGAGCTCAATGCGGTGGCGCCGGATACGCCGGTGTTCCTGCTGCACCTGTACGATCGCGCCATCCTCAATGCCGCTGCCTTGCGGGTGGTGGGTTATACGCGCGACACGCCGGAGCCGCCCGGTGGCGAGATCGTGCGTGACGCCTCGGGCAACCCCATTGGACTGCTGCTGGCCAAGCCCAATGCCAGCATCCTCTACGCCACCCTGGCCAAGGGCCCGAAGCTGCCCTACGACTATCAGCTGAACTCCACGCGGCACTTCATGCGCGAGCTGAATCGTCTCGGCGTCACCGGCGCCATCGACGCGGGCGGCGGCTCGCAAAATTACCCGGAAGACTATGCGGTGATCGAACAGCTGGCCGCAGAGGGCAAGCTCACCATCCGGCTGGCGTACAACCTGTTCACGCAGAAGCCCAAGCAGGAGAAGGACGACTTCCTCAACTGGACGCGTACCTCCAAGTACAAGCAGGGCGATGACTACTTCCGGCATAACGGTGCCGGCGAAATGCTGGTGTTCTCCGCGGCGGACTTCGAGGATTTCCGGCAGCCACGCCCGGACATGCCGCCGGAGATGGAAGGCGACCTGGAGGCGGTGGTGCGCATCCTGGCCGAGAACCGCTGGCCCTGGCGCATGCATGCCACCTACGACGAAACCATCAGCCGCGCGCTGGATGTGTTCGAGAAGGTCAATCGCGACATTCCGCTGGCTGGGTTGAACTGGTTCTTCGATCACGCCGAAACCATCTCCGAGCGCTCGATCGATCGCATCGCCGCGCTCGGCGGCGGTATCGCCGTGCAGCACCGCATGGCCTACCAGGGCGAGTATTTCGTGGAACGCTACGGTGCCGCCGCGGCGCAGGCGACACCACCGGTGGCGCGCATCCTGGAGAGGGGCGTGAAGACCTCGGCGGGCACCGACGCCACGCGCGTGGCGTCGTACAACCCCTGGGTGTCGCTGGCCTGGCTGGTCACCGGCAAGACCGTGGGTGGGCTGGGTATCTATCCGCGCCGCAACTGCCTCGACCGCGAAACCGCATTGCGCATGTGGACCGAGTACGTCACCTGGTTCTCCAATGAGGAGGGCAAGAAGGGCCGCATCGCGGTAGGGCAGCTCGCCGACCTGATCGTGCCCGACCGCGACTACTTTGCCTGTGCGGAGGACGATATCGCCGACACCACTTCGCTGCTTACCGTGGTGGGCGGCCGCGTGACGTATGGCGCGGGCGACTTCGACAGGTGGAACGAAGTGGAGGTGCCGCCGGCCATGCCGGAGTGGTCGCCGGTGCGCGTGTATGGCGGTTTCGGTGCGTGGGCACAGGCACGCGAAAGCACGCGGCAGGCGCCGGCGCAGGCCGCTTGTGGCTGCAGCCATGGTTGTGGCGTGCACGGGCATGACCATGCCACCGCGTGGTCGAGCAAGCTGCCGATTGCCGACCTCAAGTCGTTCTGGGGTGCGCTGGGCTGCTCATGCTGGGCGATATGAGGCAGGTGAAGACATGGCGGCAGTGAGCGGGCAAGGGGGGTTCGATCGCCTGGCAAGGCGATTCGCTGCGCCGGCGGTCATGTGGCTCGCGCTGCTGGCCTTGTGCGCGGCCTACCTGCAGGGCGGCATCCAGAAGTTGCTGGACTTCCCCGGTGCAGTGGCGGAAACCGCGCACTTCGGGCTGTCACCGGCCACTCCGGTGACGGTGGTGACCATCGTGCTCGAACTGGGGGGCTCGCTGGCCATCCTGCTCGGCCGCGGGCGCTGGCTGGGTGCGTTGCTGCTGGCCGGCTTCACCCTGCTGGCGACTTTCGTGGCCAACCGTTTCTGGGATGCGCCGCCGGTCGAACGGTTCGGCCTCACCAACGCCTTCTTCGAACACCTGGGCCTGGTCGGCGGCTTCCTGCTGGTGGCCTGGCACGACCTGCGCGCACGCGGCCAGGGCACTTCAGGGTCTTTGCCATGACGTCACGCCAAATCCATTCCATCTCATTTCTCATGGGCCATCACGGCTTGTCCAAGGAGTCACTCATGCGCATTAATTCAAATCTGAAGACGGCCGTGCTGGGCCTGTTGCTGTCAGGGCTGTCAGCGGTTTCGGTCATGGGTGTGGCCGAGGCCAAGGAGGTGACCCAGGCCGTGACGCCGGTGGTGGCGGTGGGGCCGCAGTACGACACCACCCATGTCTATGTCGCCCCGGAAGACGTGGATCGTTTCGTGGCGAGTTTCCTGGCGACGTTTGGCGGGCAGAGCACCAAGCAGGTGGTTGCGACGGTGACGCCCACGCCGAGCAGCACCACCTCGCAGTTGTTGCAGACGCCCGTGGGCACCGTATCGCTGTTCGGCTTCAAGACCCCGATTCCGTTTCCGTTCGGTGCGGAACGTACCGGCTACCTGGTGACCGATCTCGACCAGGCCGTAGCCGCCGCGCGCGCCTCCGGCGCCGACGTGCTGGTGCAGATCTTTCCCGATCCGATCGGTCGCGATGCCGTCATCCAGTGGCCCGGCGGCGTCAACATGCAGCTCTACTGGCACACCACGCCGCCGAACTATGCGCCGTTCCAGACCATTCCGGAAAACCGCGTCTATGTGTCGCCGGATCGTGCCGATGCCTTCGTGCACAGCTTCGTGAGGTTCTCGCACGGCAAGGTGGTGTCCGATGATGCCCACGCGCCGGGCGCGGAAATCGGCCGGCCGAGCGACACCTATCGGCGCATTCGCATCGAATCCACCTTCGGCAAGATGACAGTGCATGTCACCGATGGCCATCTGCCGTATCCGTATGGCCATGAATTGACGGGCTATGAGGTATCCGATCTCGCCGCCACGCTGGACAAGGCCAAGGCCAATGGCGCGCAGGTGCTGGGGCCGGCGGTCCATGGCGGGGATCGCGATTCGGCGGTGGTGGAGTTCCCGGGCGGTTACGTTGCGGAGATCCACGCCAGCGCGGGTCATTGACTCGATGCAGGTGGCGGGGTGGTCATCAGGCATGACGTGGACGGCTGGTCGCTCCGCCTGCCTGTGGCTGGTAGGCATGGGCGGCCTGTGGCTGGCTTCGTGGAGCGCGGCGGTCATGGCGCAGGCACAGGACGCCTCGGCCGAGGCTACTTCGTTGACGCCTGCGCAGGATGAGGCCGCGCGGCCGGTCCTGCGCAGCAATCGCTGGCAGGAGGACTGGTCGGTGCTTGCCGATCCCGCCCTGCGAACGCGATGGGGCGATGCACTGAAGTACATCGCCTTGAGCACGGCGGACCCCAAGGTCTATTTGTCATTTGGCGCCAACCTGCGCGAGCGGGTGGAGATGTCCGATGCGGCGAGCTTCGGCATCGGCAATCCGAACAACACCTACCTGCTGCAGCGCCTGCAGTTGCACGCGGACCTGCGCTTCGCGCAGTACTGGCAGGCCTTCGTGCAGGTGGAGGATGCGCGCACGGTGAACAAGCAGGTGATTGGCGGCGCGGACCGCAATCCGTGGGATCTTCGCCTGGCCTTTCTTGCCTACGTGCGGAAGTTCGAGAGCGGCACGTTGAAGGCGCGCGTGGGCAGGCAGGATTTCGCCTTTGACCTGCAGCGCTTCGTGTCCCTGCGCGACGGCCCCAACGTGCGCCAGTCGTTCGATGCGGCCTGGGCCGACTGGGAAGCCGGGAAGTGGCGCTTCATTGGCTTCGTCAGCCAGCCGGTGCAATACAAGGACCAGCATCCGTTCGACGACACCTCCAACCGCCACTTCCGGTTCAACATGCTGCGCGTGGAGCGCCTGGTGTGGGGGCATGACGAGCTGTCGGCCTATTACGCCCTGTACAGCCGTGACAACGCGCACTACCTCGACGCTGCGGGCAACGAGCAGCGTGAGGTGTACGACGCCCGCTTTGCCGGCAATGCAGCCGGTTTCGACTGGGATCTGGAGGGCATGGCGCAGCGCGGCACGGTGGGCAGCAAGGACATTGATGCCTGGGGCTCGGGTGCGCGTGCAGGCTATACCTGGCAAGGGTTCGGCTGGCAGCCGCGGCTCGGGCTGCAGGCGGACGCCGCATCGGGTGACCATCATCCCGGTGGCCAGTCGCTGGGTACCTTCAACCCGCTGTTTCCCAATGGCTATTACTTCACGCTGGCCGGTTTTACCGGCTACACCAACCTGGTGCACATCAAGCCCAGCGTCACGCTGAAGCCGCTGCCGGCGCTTACCCTCATGGGGGAGGTCGGTTTCCTGTGGCGGGAGACCACGGCCGATGCCGTCTACGTGCAGCCGAACATCCCGTTGGCGGGCACGGCGGGCGAGGGCGGGCACTGGACCGGCGTCTATGGGCAGCTGCGCGCGGATTACGCTTTCAACGCGAACTTCACCGGTGCAGTGGAAGCTGTGCACTATGACGTGGGCCGGGCCATCCGGGTGGCCGGCGGACGCGATGCCGACTATCTTGGCGTCGAGCTGAAATTCATGTGGTAACACCCGTGGCCAAGAAAGGATCCGCGCGCGCATGACCGACAAGCCCCTATTGCCGACGATACTCAGCGTGAACGCCGGGTACGTCGACACCGCCGGCTTCCTGGCCCTGCATGGCCTGTTCACCGCGCATGTCACCGGCAACTTCGTCACCATTGGCGCAGCTCTGGTGCTGGGAACCTCGGGCATCGTGGCCAAGCTGCTGGCCTTGCCGGTGTTCTGCCTGGTGGTGATGGGCGCACGCCTGCTGCGCTACCGGCTAATGGCGAAAGGGCGCTCGGTGGTGAGCAACCTGCTGCTCATCAAGCTTGCGCTTTTCATCGTGGCTGCGGTGCTGGCGCTGTACCACGGCCCGTTCGGGCAGGGTGACAGCTGGCAGGCGGTGGTCACCGGCATGACCCTCGTCAGCGCCATGGCGATCCAGAATGCCGTGCATCGTGTGCACCTGGGCAGTGCACCGCCATCCACCCTGATGACCGGCACGACCACCCAGATCATGCTCGATGTGGCCGATCGCATCCATGGTGTGAGCGAGCAGCAGAAAGCCGCGATCAACGTGCGACTGGTGCGCATGAGCCTGGCGGTACTGGCCTTCGCCAGCGGCTGCGCGCTGGCTGCCGTGCTGTATGCCTTCACCAGCATGTGGTGCTTCGCCTTGCCACCCGTGCTGGCGCTCGCGGCCTACCTGCGGCAGGAAGACGCCGCGGTGGCCGCACATTCCACCTGAAGCTTTTCCAGACCCATCCCCCACGCAAGCCAGAGGAGATTCGTGATGAGCGATGCAAGCAAAGCCAAGACGCGCCGCAAGGCCGCCCTCAATACGCCTTCGCCACTGGGTGCCGATGCCACCCGGGACATTTCCGGCGAGCTGAATGCGCTGCTGTCCGATGTGCTGGCGCTTTACCTCAAGACCAAGAATTTCCACTGGCACATGTCCGGCCCGTACTTCCGCGATTACCACCTGCTGCTGGACGAGCAGTCGGACCAGATCTACGCCACGGTCGACCCCATCGCCGAGCGCGTGCGCAAGCTTGGCGGCACCACGCTGCGCTCGCTGGGCCATGCCGCGCGGCTGCGCCGCCTGCTGGACAATGACGCTGATTTCGTCACGCCGGACGACATGCTGGCCGAGCTGCGCGAGGACAATATCCAGCTGGCCGCCTACATGCGCGCCACGCACGAACTGTGCGACGAGCACGGCGACGTGGCCACCGCGAGCCTGCTGGAAAACTGGATCGACGAGGCCGAGCGCCGCGTGTGGTTCCTGTTCGAAACCAGTCGTCGCGCCTGAGTTGCACGGGGGTGATCAGTGATCGCCCCGTAGCGGCGCAAGCGTGTGATTGCGCCAGTGTGCAGTGGGCCTGCGTCGTGGCGCAGGCCCTGGCAGCGTGAGTCGCTGAAGTTCGCGCTGCGCGATCTCGCCGGCATGCGACTCCTGCATGCCGGCGGAAAATGGCCGTGACGTCACGAGCGGCCCGGATCAGTCAAGGTATCGCGACCCGTATTCCCGGGCGTGCGGACCCATGCGAGCCAGGCGATGCCTCAGTCCAGTCCCCGCCAGCGGGCGACCATGCCGACGCCGGCGGTTACCGCGCGCGAGAGCAGTCGCAGGTCCAGCGGCATGGCCGGGCGTCGCACGTCCAGCAGCAGCGCGATGCGCGTGTGCTCGCTGTGGTTCCACACCTCGTGCGGATAGGTGTCGTCCCACAACAGGCTCTCGCCCTGGGCCAGTCGGTACTCGTTGCCGGCCAGCCATAGCACCGCGCCCGGCCGGCCGTCCGGTCCCGGAGGCGCTTCGAGGTTCAGCTGATAGCGCAGGATGCCCCGGAAAGGGCCTTCGTGCCGGGGAATGTGCTTGTGTGGCGCGAGGAATGACAGCGTCGCCGACAACACGTCCGGGCATTCGTCGAGTATCGAGGCCAGGACAGGGCAGGCCTCGAGGTGCGAGCGCAGGCCCTGTCCATAGACCTTGAGAAGGTACATGCGCCAGTCCTTGCCGTCGCTGGCCGAGATCTCGGCCTGGGCGGGCATGATTTCGTGGAAGCGGGGAATGGAGGGCGAGTTCTCCAGCACCGCCAGCGCCTCCTGGCGAATCTGTGGCCAGGCAGCCTGGAAACGCGTGGCATCGGGAAAGTAGGTCGCGGTATCGAGTACTGGTGGTGTATTGATCCGGGAGTCGTACACGCGGCGCATGGTCCGCGATGACAGCTCGTAGAACGATTCCATCTTCGGCTTCCCTCGGTGCATGGGCTGTAGCGCCGGCTGGGCTGCGCATTCCGGCGCAGCCTTGGGCGTCACGGTAACGACAGATATCTCCTTGGCATGTGAACGCGCGGCCGTCGCTCCGGACGACAGCCCGGCGCGTTGCCGTTTCGCAAAAACATCTGCTGAGTTGTTGTATTTCGGCAAATTTTTGCTTGCTATTTTACGTGACGTCACATAAAATTTGTTCAACATTTCAGGAGGCTGCGCCATGGTTGATCCACTCGATCCCGGAACGATTTCGTTGCCATTGACGTTCAAGCGGAGTCGCGGGCGTCCGCGCAAGCTGGATGCGCTGAGCCCGGCCGAGCGGGCGCGGCGTTATCGCGCCAGGAAGAAGGCGATGTCCCTGCATGTGGTGCCTGCCTCGGCCTATGCCCAAGCGCTGCGCGAGCGCGACGAGGCTCGTGCCCAGCTTGATCAGCTGCGCCGCGATCTTGAGCAGCTCAAGGGTCAGCTGCTGCATTGATGGGCGGGCCGGTCGTGTATTCGCCGCGCGGTGGCGGCGGCGTCACGATGCTTCGTGGCTTTTTCGATGTCCTGCGGCGTCAGTGGCCCGCGGGCGATGCTGCTGTTTCGGGTTGGATGTCGACGATTCCGGGGCGGGTGATGCCGTCTGGCCGACCGTCCCTTCCGTTACTCCCGGGTGCTGGTCGTCGTCACACGCAGGAAGAGGCGCATGTACAAGGTGCTCGGCATGATCGTTCTGGCGGCCGCGGTGATGCCGGTGGTCTCGCGAGCGCAGTCGCCCGATGACCGGATGTGCCGCAATGGTTTGTTCGCCGATGACGACGTGGCGTTTTCGCTGGCACGCGTAGGCGGCAGCGAGCGCCTGTACTTCCAGGATGATTCGGCCGGATGCCCGGCCCGTGGTGAGGCGGTCTGCCGCCAAAAGGCGTACGTCGTGCCGGGGGACGTGCTGGTCCTCGGCAAGCGGCTGGGCATGTTTCGTTGCGCCTTCTATCCCAACAAGGTTGGCGGCAGTGCTGGCTGGATCGCGCAGGACCGCGTGGAGGACATCCCTGTCGAGTCCAGCCCCTCGCTGGCGCGCTGGTCCGGAGCGTGGGTCGATGGCGACGACCGGATCCATATCACGGTCAAGGGCGCCGTACTCCACGCACAAGGTGAGGCCTGGTGGCCATCGAAGCACCCTTTGCCGACAGAGGTTCCCGGCGGAGCCAACGAAGGCAGCTTCGAGGGATCATCCGCGCCGGATCGCAACGTGGCGATCTTCACCGATGGTGTGTGCAAGGTGAGGGCTACGCTGGTGAACGCACTGCTCGTGGTCAGCGACAACCGCGCCTGTGGCGGCATGAACGTGCGCTTCGCCGGCATCTATCGAAGAAAGCCCTGAATGCACTGGCCGCCGATGTGGCTGCATCTTCCGGCAGCCCGCCGGCCCACGAGCTGTGCGTGAGCCGGCTATTTCGTGTCATGCGTTGAGCTGCGCCTTGAGTGCCGCGACCTGCTTGGGGAACCAGGGGCCATTGGTTTCCAGCACATCGGCGACCACTTTCTTCGCCTCGTCATCGCGATGCAGTGCCTTGAGCGCCTTGACCTGCTGCAGCGCGACGGCCAGGCGGTTCGCGCCATAAGCCTTATCGGACGCCTTGGCGAGCCAGGGCAGCGCATCGGCCGGCTTGCCGGCTTCCACCAGGCTGCGGCCGTAACGGTAGGCGTATACGTAGTCGTCCGGATAAGCGGCAATCAGCTTGTGCTGGTATTCGTCCAGCTCGGCGGTTCGGCCCGCGCGGGTGAGGTACATGCGCAGGTTGTCGGCCAGGTTGCGATCGCTGGCGAGGTTGTTGCCAAGCCGTTCGCGCGTCAGCGCGATGGCGCGGTCCAGCACGCGCGCTTCTGCTGCGGTGTCGCCCACCGCCTTGTCCAGGTCGGCGCTCGCGACCACGGCGCTGCGCTGGTCGGCGCAGGCGGGCTTGGCCACCAGCACCTGGGTGTCCAGGTAACGATCGAACGACGGGCGCTGCGCGGATAGCACGGCCTTGCGTTGTGCCGCCGGCAGGCTGCTGCTCGCGTTGAACAGGTTGTCGAGCACGTACGGGCGCAGGCAGCCGACGTCGCCGGCCAGTACTTTCTGTGCCTGCTCGATGATGCCCTTGTTGTCATTGGCTTCCACGGCCTTCGCCAGCGCGAGCTGGTCCAGTGCCAGCGTGACGCGCGCCTGCTTGCGCGCGGCCTGCTGTTGGCTGGCCGGCAGGTTGGCGAACCAGGCAAGGCCGGCCTCGCCCTCGCTGCGCGCCTGGTAGGCCTCCAGCACGTCGGCGATGGCATCGACGGAGCCCTTGGCGGCGTTCGCCTTGAGTCCATCCAGGGTGTTGCCGGTGGCGAGGATGGCATTGACCTGCGGGTAGAACTTCTCGCGCGGCTGCTCGGCCGAGATGCGTCCCAGTTCGTTGCCGTTGGCATCGAGCACGACGTAACTGGGCAGGAAGGTGGCCTTGAGCTTCTTCATCCACAGCTGGCCGTCGGGCGAGTCGGCGTCTGCATCGACCACGATCGCCTTGCGCTTGACCGCCTCCCAGTCCGGGCCGGTGAGCACGTGGCTGGCCATGTAGTAGCACGAGTAGCACCACACTGCGTGGAAATCGACCAGTACCGGGCGGTGCTGCTGCTGCGAGGCCTTGAGCGCGTCGGCGATGGTGGTCGGCTCCGGGTCTTCGGCGGCGTGCAGTACGGCCGCGGGCAGCAGCGAGCACAGCAGGGCGAGTCCAAGGGCGGCTTTCCGGTGGAGGGCGATGGTATGCATGGTCGGTTGCCTTGGCGGGTGAGCAGTCATCATGGGTATGAAAGAGGTCGGATGGCCGGCCGGCCTGGCCGGCCACCCGGTGGCCCCGGGGCGAGGGGCGCCCCGGGGCCGAACTGGACTCAATAGTCGTAGGTGGCGCTCAGCTGCACATAACGCGGCTGCTGGCGAACCACGGCCGAGCCGTACAGCGGATCCGGCGTGCCTGGCGAGATCTGGTAGTACGGGTAGGCGTTGAGGATGGCCTGCGAGTTGAACAGGTTGAACACGTTGAGCGTGAAGCCCAGCTTGTGGTCGGCGAAGGCCGGCCGGTAGGTGGTGCCCACGTCGACCTGCTTGTTCCACGGCAGGCGATGGGTGCCCGGCGGCGAGGGCTGGCCGCCGCACCAGTGATAGAAGCTGCCGTAACCATCCGGATCGGTCTGGTTGGGGCCGTAGTAACCCAGGCAGTTGCGCGGATTGCCCGAAACCAGCGATACGTTGCCGGACACCAGCCATTCCGGCGTGAACTGGTAGTAGCCGAACAGCTTGATCTGGTGCGTGTGGTCGTTGCTCTGCGCGCCATTGCTGGAGGACATCAGTGCCGGGAAGTCCCAGTCGATGCTGGTCGACGCCGCGGTCTGCTGGATGTCCGAACGCAGCTGGCCTTCGGTGTCGCCATAGCTGCGCGAGAACACGTAGTCGATCTTGCCGTACCAGTGGCCGTCGAACGGGTGCTCCAGGAAGGCCTCCAGCGAGTAGTACTTGCGCTTGAGCGGCGGGAAGCCCATCTCGTCGTTGGTCAGCGTGACGCTGCGGTACGCGCCGCTGGTGTCGACCACGGTGAAGGTGTTCGCCCGTCCCGGGTTGATCAGGTAGCAGCTGTTGGTGGCGCTGACGTCATAGCCCAGCGATGCGGCCTTGTTCTCGATCGCCGGCACGTCGCAGTAGTCGTCGATGGCATTGCGCAGGATGCGCTGGGTCAGCTTGGCGCCGTACACCCACTGGTCATCGATGGCCTTGGTGAAGCCGAGCATGAACTCGTCCTGGTACTCCGGCTTGATGTTCTGCGCGGTCACCGTCTTGGGGTCGGGCAACACGCCATAGGTGTTGTTCGGCGACACCGGGTTGGAGAACGGGGTCAATCCGGTCGGCGTGCCATCGGCGGCGATGCCGGTATAGGTGAAGTACTGCTGGGTGGACACGTAGGCGCCCGCGGCGTTCAACGCCGGGTTGAGCGGCAGGCCCAGGTAGTAGCGGCCGGCATTGCCGTAGACCTTGAAGCTGGAGTCGCCGTTGACGTCCCAGCTGAAGCCAAGGCGTGGCGCCCACTGTGCGCTGCGCTGGCGGATATAGGCCTGGCCGTCGGCGTTGTAGTCGGTGAACTGGTCGTTGCGCAGGCCCAGCGAGAGCAGCCAGCGATCGGTGACCTGCCACTTGTCCTCGATGTACTGCGCACGCTGCGCCGAGCGCACGCTGGCGATCGAGCTGTTGACGTACTGGATGGCGTAGTAGCCGGTGGCGCCACCCGGATAGTTGGCCGGCGCGCCCACGCCCAGGTTGGGAATCAATGCCACGGTCGGCGTGGTGGTGTAGGCGTAGTCCCAGTAGTAGCCCGGTCCGGACGTCTGGCTGCCCTGGTCGATCGCGCGCGAATTCTGGTTGTCGATGCCCGCGGTGATCGTGTGCGAGCCCAGCTGGTAGCTGAGGGCGATGCGCAGGTTGTTGCTGTCGTTGTGGCGGTTGGGGTTGTACAGCGAGGAGATCACCTGGCTGTTGCCGATGGCCGTGCCGCCGTTGAACGCGGAGTTCTGGTTCTGAGTACCGGTGACGTAGGTGAGGCTGCCGTCGTAGTTGCCCGGCGCGTCGTAGTTCATCAGCTTCATCTTGCCGTACAGGGCGGAGAAGGTGAGGCTGTCGGTGATGTAGCTGGTGAACTTGGCGGTGTACAGGTCGCCGCCGGTCTTGGTGTTGTCATCGTAGTTGATGAAATTGCCGCGCGACAGCGTGGTGTAGTCGTAGTCGTAGATGGTGCCGGAGGTCTCGCGCTTGCTGGAGGCGCCGGTGACCTCGAGGATGTTGCTGTCGGTGATGTTCCAGTCCAGCTTGGCGTACCACTTGGGCAGGTTGTAGTGGTAGTTCACCTCCGGCTTGGCGCTGGACACATTGTTCACCGTGGTGCCGTCCTGTCGCGAGGCCTCGGCGGCCAGGAACAGGAACAGCTTGTCCTTGATCAGCGGGCCGCCGATGTAGGCATCGTAGGTGGTGCTCCACTGGCGGTTCTTGCTGTTGGGGTCATACAGGTTGCCGGCCACCGGCGAGGCGGGCAGGCCGTTGGTGTAGTAGGTGTTGGTGCCGTCGGCCTGGGCAAACTCCGGCGACCACAGTACCTGGCCGCCGAAATGCCACTCGTTGGTGCCGCGCTTGCCGACCTGGTTGATCACGCCGCCGTCGGAGCGGCCGTACTGGGCACTGTAGCCGCCCAGGCGCTTATAC
>NZ_QIRF01000015.1 GCF_003332825.1 Dyella sp. C9
CCCTCACCCCAACCCCCTCCCCAGAAGGGAGAGGGGGTCAAGAGCGTTAGATCAGCTTGATCTCGCGCAGGCGCTGCATCAGGTACTCGTGCGAGTTGATGCTGGTGTCGTAGCGGCGCGGGTTGTCCGCCGTGATGGTCTGCGGCAGCGGATCGAGCGCCACATCCGGATTCGGATGCAGGAAGTACGGCACCGAATAACGCGGCTTGCGTGCGTTGTCGTTCTGGGGATTCACCACGCGGTGCGTGGTCGACGGATACACGTGGTTGGTCAGGCGCTGCAGCATGTCGCCGATGTTCACCACGATGGCGTCGCCCTCGGTGGTGATGGGCAGCCATTCGCCTTCGCGCGTGAGCACCTCGAGGCCTTCGGCGCTGGCGCCCACCAGCAGGGTGATGAAGTTGATGTCCTCGTGTGCGCCGGCGCGCACGTTCGGCACGTTTTCCTCGGTGATCGGCGGGTAGTGGATGGGGCGCAGGATGGAATTACCCTGGTCGATCTTGTCGTCGAAGAAGTTCTCGGGCAGGTCGATGTGCAGCGCCAGCGCGCGCAGCACGCGGCTACCCAGCTGGTCCAGCGCGTCGAACAGGCCATAGCCGTACTGCCTGAAGCTTTCCACCTCTTCCGGCCAGATGTTCGGCGGCATCACGTCGGCAAAGCGGGAGTCGCGCGGAATCTCGCGACCGATGTGCCAGAACTCCTTGAGGTCGGCGTACTTGCTGTCCTTGGCCGTCTCCACCTTGTACGGCGTGTAGCCGCGCGCGCCGCCGCTGCCGGGCACGTGGTACTTCTGCTTGGTTTCGGCCGGCAGCGCAAAGAAGCGCTGGAAGGCATCGTAGGCGCCGTCGATCAGCTCACGGGGAATGCCGTGGCCGCTGATGCAGCAGAAACCGTATTCGCGATATGCGTTGCCGAGTTCGGAGACGAATGCGGCGCGATCGGTATCGTATCGACGGATGTCGAGGGTCGGAACTTTCTTCATGGCTTGTCCACAGGTTGTGCGTGCGGTCCACTTGGAGTCTGCTCAACATCTCCATGCAGCCCGCGCCGGGCCCTGGGACCAATCCACCGGGCCGGCCATGCCGGCGCGGCCCCATGGAGATGTTGAGCAGACTCTTCAATCCGCCACCGCAGGGGCGGGGCACGTCGGGCCAATCCTTGGCGACCTGGGAAGAACTGCTTACAGGCTCACGAACGTTCTGCGGCAGATTTTACGACACCTGCCAGCTTTTCGGCCAATTGGCGCACTTCGGCCTCGTCGCCGGCCTCCACCGTGACGCGCACCAGCGGCTCGGTGCCCGAGGCGCGCAGCACCACGCGGCCACGTCCGGCCAGCGCGGCCTCGGTCTCGGCAAGGGCCGCCTTCACGGCCTCCCCGCCCAGGGCCTCGCGGGCACCGGCGGCGCGCACGTTGATCATCACCTGGGGCATCTTGTGCAGGCCCTGCCGGGCCGCCACGAAGTCCTGGCGACTGGACACCAGCGCCTCGAGCACAGCCAGCGCGGACACGATGCCGTCGCCGGTGGTGGCGCGATCCAGGCACAGGATGTGGCCCGAGGTCTCGCCACCCAGGTTGCCGCCGTGGGTCTTGAGCTGCTGCAGCACGTAACGGTCACCCACGTTGGCACGGATC
Source organism: Dyella sp. C9 (assembly GCF_003332825.1). Lineage (GTDB taxonomy): Bacteria > Pseudomonadota > Gammaproteobacteria > Xanthomonadales > Rhodanobacteraceae > Dyella. Next base: position 1,634 of record NZ_QIRF01000015.1, read on the forward strand.
AGCTGCACGTCCAGCCGGCCCAGCGCCAGCTGCAGGCCGTAGTTGCTCATCAGCGTACCCACTACCGGGCCGCGCAGGCGGCCCTGTGCGTGCCAGGCATTGGCCAGCACATAGAGGATGTCGTCGCCATCGCCGAGCTTGCCGTTGCGGTCGACCAGTTGCACGCGATCGCCGTCGCCATCGAAGGCGATGCCGATGTCGGCGCCCTGCTCGACCACGGCGTGCTGCAGCGCCTGCGGATGAGTGGAGCCCACGTCGCGATTGATGTTGAAGCCATCGGGATGATCGCCCAGCGTGACGACCTGCGCACCCAGCTCGGAAAACACCTTCGGTGCCACCTGGTAGGTTGCGCCGTTGGCGCAATCGAGCACGATCTTCATGCCACGCAGACTGAAATCGCCAGCCACGGTGGACTTGCAGAACTCGGCGTAGCGCGTCACCGCATCGGCCACGCGGATGGCCTTGCCAAGCTGTTCCGAGGGCACGGTGGTGAAGTCGAGATCCAGCTCCTGCTCGATCGCCAGCTCGATCTCGTCGGACAGCTTCTCGCCATTGGCCGAGAAGAACTTGATGCCGTTGTCGTGATGCGGATTATGCGAGGCGCTGATGACGATGCCGGCGTCGGCGCGCAGCGAACGGGTCAGGAAGGCCACGGCCGGCGTGGGCATCGGGCCCAGCAGACCCACGTCAGCACCGGCGGCGACCAGGCCAGCCTCCAGCGCCGACTCGAACATGTAGCCGGAAACGCGGGTGTCCTTGCCGATGAGCACCTTGGGCCGCACGTGACCGTGCCTTGCCAGCACCACACCCACTGCGCGCCCCAGCTTGAGCATGAAATCCGCACTGATCGGCCACTCGCCCACCAGGCCGCGAATGCCGTCGGTTCCGAAATATTTGCGTTGCGTCATCGTCCTACTCCTGCTGGCGCCAGTCGCGGCCGGCGCCTGTGATCCCTGCCCTCGACGGACCTGTTTATTCGTCGTCCGGCCAACGCGGAGCAGCCGGCCGGGTATCGCGCCGCTCCGGCTGGTCGCCCGCCTGTACCGCATGCCACACCGCCAGGGCATCCACCGTGGGCGCCACGTCGTGCACGCGCACCACGCGCGCGCCGCGCTGCGCGGCAATGAGCGCCGCCGCCACTGATCCCACCGCGCGATCCACGGGTGCGTCGCGACCGGTCATGGCGCCAATCATCGATTTGCGGGACATGCCCACGTAAACGCCGCTGCCGAGGCTGCTGAAACGCTCCAGGGCGCGCAGCAGCGCGAGGTTGTGCTCGAGTGTCTTGCCGAAGCCGAAACCCGGGTCGACCATCACCTTGCGTCGATCGATGCCGGCCATCTCGCAGGCAAACAGGCGATCGGTGAGGAAGCGATGCACCTCGCCCACCACATCGTCGTAATGCGGGTCATCCTGCATGCTGCGCGGCTCGCCGAGCATGTGCATCAGGCACACCGGCACGCCCCGCTGCGCCACCGTGTCCAGCGCACCCTCGCGCCGCAGGGCATACACGTCGTTGATCATGCCGGCGCCCGCGGCCACGGCCGCACGCATCACTTCCGGCTTGGAGGTATCGATCGCCAACGGTACCGACGTGCGCGCGGCGAGCTGCTCGAGCACCGGCACCACGCGGCGCAATTCCTCCTCCAGCGGCACCTCGTCCGAGCCGGGCCGGGTGGATTCGCCGCCGATATCGAGCATGTCGGCCCCCTCTTCCACCATGCGCAGGCCATGCGCGACGGCCTCGTCGATGCCGGCATGGTGGCCGCCATCGGAAAACGAGTCAGGGGTGACATTGAGGATGCCCACCACGCGCGGCCGGTCGAGCTTCAGCGGCCGGCCGGCGCAATCGAGCACGGGAGCAAACAGATCGAGGGACATGGAAACTCCCGTATACAGGCTGGATCAGGACTCGCCGGCCAGCGGCCCCATGAACTGGCGGTAGTAGCGAAGCTCGTCGATGGAGTCGCGGATATCCGACAGCGCGGTATGTGCCGATTCCTTGGAAAAGCCCTTGCCAATGCTCGGCGCCCAGCGGCGTGCCAGTTCCTTGAGCGTGGACACGTCGAGGTTGCGGTAATGGAAATAACGCTCAAGCCGCGGCATCTGGCGATGCAGGAAGCGGCGATCCTGGCAGATCGAATTGCCGCACATCGGCGACTTGCCAGCCGGCACCCACTCCTTGAGGAAATCCAGCGTGGCCTGCTCGGCTGCACCGTGGTCGTCGGCCGAAGCCACCACCTGGTCCCACAGGCCCGAACGGCGGTGTTGGTTGCGGTTCCATGCATCCATGCCCTCCAGCCGCTCCAGCGGATGGCGAATCGCGAACACCGGGCCTTCGGCGAGGATGCGAAGGTCCTTGTCGGTGACGATGGTGGCGATCTCGAGGATGGAGTCGGTATCCGTATCAAGCCCGGTCATTTCCAGGTCGATCCAGATCAGATTGTCTTCGTTCGCTTGGCTCATGCGCCCTCCTGGGGCCGAAGTCTAGCAGCAGGCTCCCGCCTGCCACCCCGTTTTTCGTCAATGGGCCTGTATGGGCCCGCGCAGAGGCATGCGATCATCCCGCCATGCAGACCTTCTTCTGGCACGACTACGAGACTTTCGGCGCCGATACGTGGCGCGACCGTCCGGTACAGTTCGCCGGCATCCGCACCAATCTTGAGCTGGAGATCGTGGGCGAGCCGGTGATGTTCTTCGGCAAGCCGCCCCGCGAGATGCCGCCCCACCCCGAGGCCTGCCTGATCACCGGGATCACCCCGCAGCAGGCCGAGCGCGAGGGCGTGATCGAAGCCGACTTCGCCGCCCGCGTACATGAGCAGCTGGCCCAGCCCGGTACCTGCGGCGTGGGCTACAACTCCTTGCGTTTCGACGACGAGATCACCCGCCAGCTGCTCTACCGCAACATGTTCGAACCCTACGGGCGCGAATGGGAGAACGGCAACTCGCGCTGGGACCTGATCGACCTGGTACGCATGTGTCAGGCCCTGCGCCCGGAGGGCATCGTGTGGCCCACGCGCGAGGATGGCTCGCCCAGCTTCAAGCTGGAGCACCTCGCAACGGCCAACCACCTGCAGCAGGAGCGCGCGCACGACGCGCTGTCGGACGTGCATGCGGTGATCGACCTGGCCCGCCTGATCCGCGTGCGCCAGCCGCGCCTGTGGGACTGGTACTTCAGCCTGCGTCGCAAACAGCGCGTGTTCGAGCTGCTGGACGTGACCACGATGGCGCCGTTGGTGCATGTTTCCTCACGCTACCCCGCCAGCCGCCATTGCCTGGCCGTGATCGCGCCGCTGGCTGCGCACCCGACGCGCCCGGCAGAAATCATCGTGTACGACCTGGCCGCCGACCCTTCGGAGCTGCTGGCACTGGACGAGGATGAGATCGCCGATCGCGTATTCACCGCCACCGCCGACCTCCCGGAAGGCGTCACCCGCATCCCGCTGCGCACCGTGCGCGCCAACCGGGCCCCGGCGCTGGCGCCGCTATCGACGCTCAAGGGCGTGGACCTGGAGCGCCTGCAGATCGACCTGGATCGAGCACAAGCCCATCGCGACATGCTCGCCTCGGCCGAGGGGCTGGCCGCCAAGCTGCGCCGCGTGTTCCAGCGCGCATCCGACCTGCCGCCACCGGCGGACCCGGAGCTGGCCCTGTACGGCGGATTCCTGCCCGATGCAGACAAGCGCCTGCTGACCGAGGTGCGCGGCACGCCGCCCGAACAGCTGGGGCAACGTGAATTCCCGTTCCGCGACCCGCGCTATGCCGAGCTGCTGTTCCGCTACCGCGCCCGCAACTGGCCCGAAACCCTGAGCGCGGATGAACAGGCGCGCTGGAACGATTTCTGTCGGAATCGCCTGTACCGGCACACGCCATTGACCAACCTGACCCTCGACGAATACTTCGCCCGCATCGCCCAGTTGCGCACCGAGCCTGCGCGACAAGGCCAACTGGCCGTGCTGGACCAGTTGCAACTGTGGGGCGAGCAGCTCGCCGCAGAGTTCACTCCCCTGTCCGCTTGAGCCCGACATGCCGAACGCCTACTTCACCCCCGCCACCTTCCGTTTCCTGCGCTCGCTGGCCAAGAACAACAACCGCGAGTGGTTCCAGGCGCACAAGGACGATTACGAGCGCGACGTACGCGAGCCATTCCTTGCCCTGATCGGCGACCTGCAAGCGCCGCTCGCCAAGATCAGCCCACACTACCGCGCCGACCCGCGCAAGGTGGGTGGCTCGCTGTTCCGCATCCATCGCGACACGCGCTTCTCCAACGACAAGCAGCCGTACAAGCCCTGGCAAGGGGCGCGCTTCTATCACGAGCGCCGCAACGAGGTGCACGCCCCTTCGTTCTACATGCATATCCAGCCCGGCGACTGTTTCGCGGGCGGCGGCATGTGGCACCCGGAGTCCGATGCGCTCAAGCGCATCCGCGAGTTCCTCACCGACAATCCGGAAGCGTGGAAGCGCGCAACGCGCAGCAAGTCGTTCCGCGACAACTTCGAGTTCTGGGGTGAATCACTGACGCGTCCGCCACGCGGCTACGACCCGAACCACGAGCTGATCGACGACATCAAGCGCAAGGACTTTGCCTGCGGCGAGGGCTTCGACGAAAAGCTGGCCTGCTCCACCGAACTGCTGCCATGGCTGGTGGATACGTACAAGCGGGTGGCGCCAATGATCGACTATCTGTGCGCGTCGCAAGAGCTGGATTTCTGAGCTTGGCGCAGTGGAAGGTTGCGCAAGCGTCGCACCCTCACCCCAACCCCTCTCCCGAGGGGAGAGGGGCTATAAGGTTCAAGCCGACTCTTCGATCAATCGCAGCCCGGGCCGCTGCTTTGCCAACTTGCGCAACAACACGGCGAAATTCTGCAGGTCTACATGCCAGGGCGACGCCTCGCGCCAGTAAAGGGCGATCTCGCGACCCGGCGCCTGTCCCTTCAGCTTGGACAACACGATGTTCGGCATCGACGCGAGGCGGTCGTGCGCCAGCGCTGGCACCAGGGCGTAGCCGCCGCGCAGCTCCACCAGCGCGGCCAGGCTCTCCAGGCTCACGTCCTGCACGTGGCCGCCGCCGAGCACGTCTTCGCAATGACTCTCGGTCATCAGCGTGGCGTCGCCGGCTTCCAGTTGCTCCAGGTCCACGTGGCGCTTGCCGGCCAGCGGATGGTCGGCGCGGAACATCACCTCCCAGGGCTCGAAAAACACCGGCCGCACGGCCACGCCACTGACCGGCGCCGCGAGCGGAGCCAATACGGCATCCAGTTCGCCCTCGTTCAAGCGCCGCAACAGGCCGCGCGGCTTGCCCTCCGAAAGGCTCAACCGGGTACCGGGAAAATGCTGGGGAAACGGCGTAATCAGGTGCGGCAGCAGATACGGCCCCAGCGAAGCCGGCACACCCAGGCGCAATTCACCGCCAAAGGCCACCTCGCCCGCCCGCGCCACCTGCTGCAGATGCTCGGCCGCTGCCAGCACCGCATCGATCTGCTCGAGCAGCCGCTGCCCACCCGCGGTGGGCACCACCCGGCGACCGCCGCGCTCGAACAACGGAGCGCCCAGTGCCTGCTCCACCTTCTGCACCTGGTGCGACAGCCCCGACGGACTGATGTGCATCGCCCGCGCCGCGCTGTTGAAGCTGCCATGGCGGCGCACCGCCTGCACCAGCATCAGGTCGCGGATCGAGACTACCGAAAGGTGGGAAGAGATCATCCGCTGGGTGCTGGCCTGGCCTGTGACAGGGCGAAAGCATAAACGAGCCGGAGCGCGCGGCGCGCACCCATCACCCAATCCGGCCACGCCACCTGTGCGCGAAAGGTCCGCGAAGCGGCTGGGCCACGGCCGCCCACAGGGTGGGCTCCCGCTAAGGAAGGGCACCACATCAGCCAAAAAGAAAGGGCGGCTTGCGCCGCCCTTCCTCATCATCTGCCGATGACTTGCCGCGCTCAGGCGGCGACCGTGTCGGCCACTTCCTTGTAGTCGGCGATCTGATCGAAGTTCATGTATTTGTAGATCTTCTCGCCGTTGGCGTTGATCACGCCGATGTCCGCCATGTATTCCTCCTTGCTCGGGATCTTGCCCAGGCGCGAGCAGATCGCAGCCAGCTCGGCCGAACCCAGGTACACGTTGGAATTCTTGCCCAGGCGGTTCGGGAAGTTGCGGGTGGAGGTGGAGAACACCGTGGCACCCTCGCGCACCTGCGCCTGGTTGCCCATGCACAGCGAGCAACCCGGCATTTCCATGCGGGCGCCGGCGGTGCCGAGCACGCCGTAGTGGCCTTCCTCGGTCAGCTGCTCCTGGTCCATCTTGGTCGGCGGAGCCACCCACAGGCGGGTCGGGATGTCGCGCTTGCCTTCCAGCAGCTTGGACGCGGCACGGAAGTGACCGATGTTGGTCATGCACGAGCCGATGAACACTTCGTCGATCTTGGCGCCAGCCACGTCCGACAGCGTCTTCACGTCGTCCGGGTCGTTCGGGCAGGCCACGATGGGCTCATGCACGTCGGCCAGGTCGATCTCGATGACAGCCGCGTACTCGGCATCCGCGTCGCGCTCCAGCAGCTGCGGGTTCGCCAGCCACGCTTCCATCGCCTTGATGCGACGCTGCAGGCTGCGCGGATCCTTGTAGCCCTGGGCAATCATCACCTTGAGCAGCGTGATGTTGCTGTTCATGTATTCGATGATCGGCGCCTTGTCGAGGTGCACCGTGCAACCGGCAGCCGAACGCTCGGCCGAGGCGTCGGACAGCTCGAACGCCTGCTCCACCTTGAGGTTCGGCAGGCCCTCGATCTCGAGGATGCGGCCGGAGAAGATGTTCTTCTTGCCCTGCTTGGCGACCGTGAGCAGGCCCTGCTTGATGGCGTACAGCGGGATGGCGTTGACCAGGTCACGCAGGGTGACGCCCGGCTGCAGCTCGCCCTTGAAGCGCACCAGCACGGATTCGGGCATGTCCAGCGGCATCACGCCGGTGGCGGCCGCGAAGGCCACCAGGCCCGAGCCGGCCGGGAACGAGATGCCGATCGGGAAACGGGTGTGGCTGTCGCCGCCGGTGCCGACGGTGTCGGGCAGCAGCATGCGGTTGAGCCAGCTGTGGATCACGCCGTCGCCCGGACGCAGCGAGATGCCGCCGCGGGTGCTGATGAATTCCGGCAGCGTGTGGTGGGTCTTCACGTCCACCGGCTTCGGGTAGGCGGCGGTGTGGCAGAACGACTGCATCACCAGGTCGGCCGAGAAGCCCAGGCAGGCCAGGTCCTTCAGCTCGTCGCGGGTCATCGGGCCGGTGGTGTCCTGCGAACCCACCGAGGTCATCTTCGGCTCGCAGTAGGTGCCCGGGCGCACGCCCTGGCCTTCCGGCAGGCCGACGGCGCGGCCGACCATCTTCTGCGCCAGCGTGAAGCCCTTGCCGGTGTCGGTCGGCTGCTGCGGCAGGCGGAACAGCGTGGAGACCGGCAGGCCCAGCGCTTCACGCGCCTTGGCGGTAAGGCCACGGCCGACGATCAGCGGAATGCGGCCACCGGCGCGCACTTCGTCGAACAGCACTTCGGACTTGACCTGGAACTCCGCGATCACTTCGCCGTTCTTCAGCGCCTTGCCCTCGTACGGACGCAGCTCGACCACATCGCCCATCTCCATCTGGGAGACGTCGAGTTCGATCGGCAGCGCGCCGGCGTCTTCCATGGTGTTGTAGAAGATCGGGGCGATCTTGCTGCCCAGGCACACGCCGCCGAAGCGCTTGTTCGGGATGAAGGGGATGTCCTCGCCGGTGAACCACAGCACCGAGTTGGTGGCGGACTTGCGGCTGGAACCGGTACCGACCACGTCACCGACGTAGGCGACCAGGTGGCCCTTTTCCTTCAGCGATTCGATGAAGGCGATCGGGCCGCGCTTGCCGTCTTCTTCCGGCTGGAACGGGGCGCCGTCGCGCTTGTTCTTGAGCATGGCCAGCGCGTGCAACGGGATATCCGGACGCGTGGTGGCATCGGGGGCCGGCGACAGGTCGTCGGTATTGGTCTCGCCCGGCACCTTGAACACCGTGATGGTCAGGCTTTCCGGCACTTCCGGCTTGCTGGTGAACCACTCGGCATCGGCCCAGCTCTGCAGCACGGCCTTGGCATTGGCGTTGCCCTTGTCCGCCTTTTCCTTCACGTCATGGAAGGCGTCGAACATCAGCAGCGTGTGCTTGAGCGCATTGGCGGCCACGGTGCCGACCTGGGCGTCGTCGAGCAGCTCGATCAGCGGATGGATGTTGTAGCCGCCCAGCATGGTGCCGAGCAGCTCGGTGGCCTTCTCGCGCGAGATCAGCGCGCACTGCTCGGTGCCGAACGCCACGGCCGCCAGGTACGAGGCCTTGACCTTGGCCGCATCGTCCACGCCAGCCGGCACGCGGTTGGTGATGAGGTCGACCAGGAAGGCTTCCTCGCCCGCGGGCGGGTTCTTCAGCAGCTCGATCAGGTCGGCGGTCTGCTGGGCCGACAGCGGCAGCGGCGGGATACCCAGCGCGGCGCGCTCGGCGACATGTTGGCGATAGGCTGTAAGCATGTGATCTCGTCCGGTGAACAACGTAAGGGGTAGCGAGCGATGGTTTGCACCATCGCAGCGGAGGTCGCCCAAGGGAGGTTCCGCGTGGTCGCTACCGGCGTTCGACAAGGCGCAAAACCTTGTCGCCAGGCCGTTTTGGACAGCCTGACAGCACGCTATTTTGCCAGCCGCGACCCAAGCGCCGCAACGCAAGACAACGCTTCCGCCAGCGTTCGAAATCTTGCAATGGCTTGATGATGCAACCCTCGATCGGGTCTCTTGCATGCCCCCGCTTTTGGCCCAAACTGGGGGCCAGTGCCTCCGAACGGAGAGACTTGCGATGACGCACGGCCCAGCCCACGCCCCTTGCAATTCCCCTCACGTTCGGTGCCTTAGGATCCCCAAGCTGCGCCCCGCGCGTTCGCCAGACTCAAGCAACAGGAGTTAGCCCATGCTGGATTCATTTGCCACCCGCGACACCCTGACCGTCAACGGCAGCCAGTACCAGATCGCCAGCCTCGCCAAGCTAGGCCAGCGCTTCGACCTCAAGACCCTCCCCTACTCACTGAAGATCCTGCTGGAGAACCTGTTGCGCCACGAAGATGGCGTCAACGTCACCGCCAAGGAGATCAAGGCGGTGGCCAACTGGGATGCCAAGAAGGAACCCGACACCGAAATCGCCTTCATGCCGGCCCGCGTGGTGCTGCAGGACTTCACCGGCGTGCCCTGCGTGGTCGACCTGGCCGCCATGCGCGACGCAGTGGTGAAGCTGGGCGGCGACGCCAAGCAGATCAACCCCCTGGCGCCGGCCGAACTGGTCATCGACCACTCCGTGCAGGTCGATGTGTACGGCTCCGAAGCCGCGCTGGAAAAGAACGTGGAAATCGAGTTCCACCGCAACCAGGAACGCTATGCCTTCCTGCGCTGGGGCCAGAAGGCGTTCGACAACTTCAAGGTGGTGCCGCCGCGCACCGGCATCGTGCACCAGGTGAACCTGGAGCACCTGGCCCGCGTGGTGTTCACCGCCGACAAGGACGGCCAGCAGTGGGCCTATCCGGATACGGTGTTCGGCACCGACTCACACACCACCATGATCAACGGCATCGGCGTGCTGGGCTGGGGTGTGGGCGGCATCGAAGCCGAGGCCGCCATGCTGGGCCAGCCCTCGTCGATGCTGATTCCGCAGGTGGTGGGCTTCAAGCTCACCGGCAAACTGCCCGAGGGTGTCACCGCCACCGACCTGGTGCTCACCGTCACCCAGATGCTGCGCAAGCTCGGCGTGGTGGGCAAGTTCGTGGAGTTCTTCGGCGAAGGCCTCAAGCACCTGCCGCTGGCCGACCGCGCCACCATCGGCAACATGGCCCCCGAGTACGGCGCCACCTGCGGCATCTTCCCGATCGACCAGGAGGCACTGAACTACCTGCACCTGTCCGGCCGCAGCGAGGAGCAGATCCGCCTGGTGGAGGCCTACGCCAAGGCCCAGGGCCTGTGGCATGACGCCAACGCGCCCGAGCCGCGCTTCAGCACCACGCTGGAGCTCAACCTGGCCGACGTGAAGCCCTCGCTGGCCGGCCCCAAGCGCCCCCAGGACCGCGTGCTGCTGGAAGGCGTGCAAAAGAGCTTCAAGGATGCAGTGGGCCCGCTCACCGCCAGCCGCAAGCCGCGCAACGACGAAACCTCGGCCTTCATCGCCGAGGGCGGCTCGTCCGCCATCGGCAATCCGGCCAACGACATCACCGACAGCGGCGTGCGCGTTGAGAAGGACGGCGAGACCTTCAAGCTCGGCGATGGCGCCGTGGTGATCGCCGCGATCACCTCCTGCACCAACACCTCCAACCCCAGCGTGATGCTGGGCGCCGGCCTGCTGGCCAAGAAGGCCGCCGCCAAGGGCCTGAAGGCCCAACCCTGGGTCAAGACCTCGATCGGCCCCGGCTCCAAGGTGGTCACCGACTACCTGGAGAAGACCGGCCTGCTGAAGGAGCTGGAAAAGGTCGGCTTCTTCATCGTCGGCTACGGCTGCACCACCTGCATCGGCAATTCCGGCCCGCTGCCGGCCGAGAGCAGCAAGGGCATTGCCGAGGGTGACCTCGCGGTCGCCTCGGTGTTGTCGGGCAACCGCAACTTCGATGGGCGCGTGCATCCGGATGTGAAGATGAACTACCTGGCCTCGCCGCCGCGGGTGGTGGCCTATGCGCTGGCCGGCACGCTGGACATCGACCTCACCACGCAGCCGCTGGGCACCGGCAGCGATGGCAAGCCGGTGTATCTGAAGGATATCTGGCCGAGCAACCAGGAAATCTCGGACGTCGTGGGCAGCGCCCTCAATCCCGAGATGTTCGAGAAGAGCTACGCCGACGTGTTCAAGGGCGACAGCCGTTGGAACCACATCGCCTCGCCCGATGGCGCCGTCTATCGCTGGGACGACTCCACCTATATCAAGAACCCGCCGTACTTCGAGGGCATGAGCAAGGAGCCCGGCAGCATCGAGGACATCCATGGCGCCCGCGTGCTGGGCCTGTTCGGCGACTCCATCACCACCGACCACATCTCGCCGGCCGGCTCGATCAAGAAGGACAGCCCGGCGGGCCGCTTCCTGATCAGCAAGGGCGTGGACGCGAAGGACTTCAACTCCTACGGTTCGCGTCGCGGCAACGACGATGTGATGGTGCGCGGCACCTTCGCCAACATCCGCATCAAGAACCTGATGCTTAACGGTGTCGAGGGCGGCTACACGCTCTACGTGCCCAGCGGCGAGCAGATGGCCATCTACGATGCCGCCATGAAGTACAAGGCGGACAAGACCCCGCTGGTGGTGATCGCCGGCAAGGAATACGGCACCGGCTCGTCGCGTGACTGGGCCGCCAAGGGCACCCTGCTGCTGGGCGTGAAGGCAGTGATCGCCGAGAGCTTCGAACGCATCCACCGCTCCAACCTGGTCGGCATGGGCGTGCTGCCCCTGCAGTTCCAGGACGGCCAGAACGCGCAGTCGCTCGGCCTCAACGGCAAGGAAACCTTCGAGATCACCGGCCTGGATGGCGGCGAATCGAAGACCGCCAAGGTCACCGCCACTGGCGAGGACGGCAAGAAGAAGGACTTCACCGTGAAGGTGCTGCTGCTCACGCCGAAGGAACGGGAGTTCTTCCGCCACGGCGGCATCCTGCAATACGTGCTGCGCCAGCTCGCGAGCAAGAAGGCCGCCTGAGTTTCAACAAGGCAGGCTGGATGGGACAACGCCGCCTTCGGGCGGCGTTTTCTTTGCATGCTGCGCTGGACGCCCGGCGTGCACCGCCGCCCCGGTCGCGCACAGGGTGCGCCCCTACAAGGGAATCACCCAGCGGATGTCCCGCCGGCCGAGTAGCAACGCCACTCACCTCCAGCCTTAGCTGCCTTCGGGCGGCGCTTTCTCCGTGCAGCATCCTGCTGTACGAACGCACCCTGTGCGCGACCTTCTTTGCACTTCCAGCACGCGCCGGCACCCTGCTCGCGCACAGAGTGCGCACCCGCACTACACGGACATCACCCGCCAGATGTCCAGGTGGCCGAGTAACAACGCCACTCGCCGCCATCCTTCCGCCACGCCGTCTCGACCTTATAGATGCCCGCTTGCGACGGGAACAGCCTGCCGCCACTGGCAAGCGTCACGGTAAAGCTCGCCACGTAGCGATCACCGCGCGACTCCACCGTCACCGGGCCGACCAGCGCATGAAGCGTCTCGCCCCTGAACGCTGCTGCGCGCAGCAGACCCATCAACTGACGACGGTCGGCAGCATCGCCGTTGCCGATGAAATCGTCGCTGAGCACATCACCCAGCCCGCCAGCGTCCACCTGCTCGGCGGCACGCGTGGCGGCCTCGATACCCTGGCGTATCCGACTTTCGTCGGGGGCGCGGTGGCAAGCAGCAACCATCGTGAGAATCAAGCTGCAAAGCAGCACGCGCATGAACACTTTTCTTATCGATGGCATCCGAAAATCTCGTTGCGGCGCGGCTTGCTGCTATACGCGCGCGTATGCTCCAATGCCGCGTCGCTAGTTTGCCCTACCCGTGCGATCGTGATTCACGGGCCGTTACATACAGGAGCTTTGGATCCAACATGAGTATTGAGCGTCCGTGGCTGGCCCATTATCCGGAAGGCGTCCCCGCGCAGATCGACACCAACGAATACGCCTCCGTGGCCGCCGTGCTGGAAGAGGCTTTCGAGCGCTTCCGCCAGCGCCCGGCGTTCGCGAACTTCGGCAAGAAGTTCAGCTACGGCCAGATCGATGAACTCAGCCGCCAGTTCGCAGGCTACCTCACCGGCGTGCTGAAGCTGAGCAAGGGCGATCGCGTCGCGATCATGATGCCCAATGTTCTGCAGTATCCGATCGCCCTGTTTGGCGCGCTGCGCGCCGGCCTCGTGGTGGTCAACACCAACCCGATGTACACCGCCCGCGAACTCAAGCACCAGCTTGAGGACTCCGGCGCCAAGGCCATCGTGGTGCTGGACAACTTCGCCGCCACGCTGCAGCAGGTGGTGGCCGAGACCGAGGTCAAGCACATCATCACCACCGGCATCGGCGACCTGCTGGGTGCCAAGGGCGTGCTGATCAACTTCGCGCTCAAGCACATCAAGAAGATGGTGCCGGCCTACGACCTGCCGCATGCGGTGCGATTCAATGACGCGCTATCGAAGGGCGCCAGCCACCCGCTGCCGAAGGTGCAGCTGTCGCACGACGACATCGCCTTCCTGCAGTACACCGGCGGCACCACCGGCGTGGCCAAGGGCGCCATGCTCACCCATGGCAACATGGTCGCCAACATGATGCAGGCCGGCGCCTGGATCGGCAGCAACGCCAAGCCCGGCGAAGAAGTGATCATCACAGCGCTGCCGCTGTACCACATCTTTTCGCTCACCGCGAACGGTCTGGTGTTCATGCGCCTGGGCGGCCTGAACTGGCTGATCACCAACCCGCGCGACATGCCCGGCTTCGTCAAGGAGCTCAAGCAGTCCAACTTCACCGCGCTCACCGGCGTCAACACGCTGTTCAACGGCCTGCTCAACACCCCGGGTTTTGCCGAGCTGGATTTCTCCCGGCTGCATCTCGCCCTGGGTGGCGGCATGGCCGTGCAGCGCGCCGTGGCCGAGCGCTGGAAGAAGGTCACGGGCGTGACCCTGGTGGAGGCCTACGGCCTCACCGAGACCTCGCCCGCCGCATGCATCAACCCGCTGGACCTCAAGGCCTACAACGCCTCGATCGGCCTGCCCATCCCATCCACCGACGTGGCGATCTGGTCGGAAGAAGGCGAGCCACTGCCGCAGGGCGACGTGGGCGAGCTGATGGTGCGCGGCCCACAGGTTATGAAGGGCTACTGGCAGCGTCCGGACGAAACGGCCAAGGTGCTGTCGCCGGATGGCTGGCTGCACACCGGCGACATCGCCCGCATGGACGAGAACGGCTACTTCTATATCGTCGACCGCAAGAAGGACATGATCCTGGTCTCGGGCTTCAACGTGTACCCGAACGAGGTCGAGGATGTGGTCATGCAGCACCCGGGCGTAGCCGAAGTGGCCGCGGTGGGCGTGCCGGACGAACACTCCGGCGAAGTGGTGAAGCTGTTCGTGGTGCGCAAGGACCCGAAGCTGACGGTCGAGGATCTCAAGCAGTTCTGCCACGACAACCTCACCGGCTACAAGCGCCCCAAGATCATCGAATTCCGCGACTCGCTACCCAAGAGCAACGTGGGCAAGATCCTTCGCCGCGAGCTGCGCGACGAGAAGAAGCCGGCCGCGGCGCACGGCTGAGCGCCACGCCCCGCCAAAGCAAACGCCCGCTGAAAAGCGGGCGTTTTTTTTGTCTGGCAACCCGGCCGGCCCGCCTGCCGCTCCGGCAAGGCCGGGACCCGGCACACCTCAATCAGGCTGCGCCGGGAGAGCGGACAGGAACCGCCTCAGTCGTGCCACATCTCCAGGATGTCGGCGTAACCGCCCAACAGGTTCCACAGGGGCACCTGCTTGTCCTCGGGAATGCGGGTGTAGGCAAAACCCAGGTGGCGCTCGGAAATGCGCGCCACCTGCGCCTCCAGATGGATGTGCAGGTCATGGCCGAAGATCATGTCGAGAATCCAGCTCTCGCCCGGCTCGCCCTTCCAGCCCAGTGGGCGACGCAACAGCACGCCGGTCGCGGAAATATCCACCAGTTCCGTAGGATGCGACTCGTCGCCCCGACTCATCAGCACCGTGGTCTCGATCCGCATGCGCGCAGGCCGCAGCTGCTCCGGGTCGGAGCCGTTCCTGGCGTTGTCTTCCGCTTTGCTCATCCTGCCCTGTCTCCCCGTGCCGTGCGCCTGTTGCGCCAGCGGTTTCTTCCTGAAAACGCCACCTCATCCAAGGGATGTGGAGCGCCTCCACTCAACTTCAATCCTGCTTGAGCGTGCGCAACACACCCGCACGCACCAGACTCCCCGAACCAAATCGCAAGTTGATCCGGTCCTGCACCGAATCCGGCGCACGCACTGCCGGAACCGGATCGAACATGTCCGGCTGCCGCTGCTCGGCAAAGCCCGACAGGCTTACGCCCAGCAGGCGCAACCGCGGTCTCGGCTGGGCCTTCCACCAGGTGGCAAGCAAGCCTCGTGCCACTTCGTGAATATCAGCCACCGAGGCACTGGGCGCGCGCAGCTGCGCCTGGCGCGTATGCGTGACAAACGGGGGCTCGCGAAGCTTCACGGTTACCGTCATGCCATACAGGCCGCGCTCGCGTGCGCGCGCCGCGATGCGCTCGCAATGCCTCAACAACCAGGATTCGGCCAGCGCCTGCTCGGACACGTCGACATCGAAGGTGTGCTCCGCCCCAATGGATTGTTCGGCCTGCTGCGGCTCGACGCAACGGTCATCTTCACCACGGGCCAGCGCCTGCATGACGCCAGCCTGACGCCCAAGCGCACCGGCCAGACGCGCCGTGTCACTTGCTGCCAATTCGCCGATGGTGCGAATCCCCAGCCGGTGCAGCGCCTGCTCAGTCACCTTGCCCACCGTCCACAGCCTCCCCACGGGCAATGGCGCCAGCTCGACCGCAGCATCTTTCGCGGCAATGCGACGGAACCCATCCGGCTTGGACATCTCACCGGCCAGCTTGGCCAGCAGCTTGTTGGGCCCCATGCCCACCGAGGCCACCAGCCCGGTGCGCTCGCGGATGGCCTCCTTGATGCGCCGGCCGATCACCTCGACCGAGCCGAGCAGGCGAAGACTCGCCCCGACGTCGAGGAAGGCCTCATCCAGCGATAGCCCCTCCACCAGCGGCGTCACCTCGTGGAATACCTCGAACACCTGCCCTGACACTTCCTCGTACCGCGCCATGCGTGGCCACAGGTAGACGCCATCCGGGCACAGGCGGCGGGCCTGGGCGGTCGGCATGGCTGAACGCACGCCGAAACGGCGGGCCTCGTAACTGCAGGTGGAGACGACCCCACGGGGCCCCAGGCCACCCACGATCACCGGGAGGCCACACAGCTCCGGACGGTCGAACTGCTCCACGGACGCATAGAAGGCGTCCATGTCGACATGGATGATGGATCGTTCATCGGGCGGCATGAACCGCTATTCTGCCGTGGGCCGAAGGGCTTTGGTGTACTGGACTTGCCGGCCTCCAGCGGCTAATCTTGGGGGCGCGTGGGTCGTAAGGGTGCGCGCACGATCGACCAGGATCGACCGCTACGGCACCCATCCCGATGCACTTAGCCGACCAATGAAAAGCCCTGTGACGCGGGTTTCGTCACCATGTGGCTTGCGCCTTTGCCATGGCCAAAAGCCAGCAGAAGGCGCTCAAGGGTCGTTCACGGCCAGCCTGATCGAAACGCCGGTGGCGCGCTTTCATCTCGGTTGTCCGCGACGGTGACGCAAGGCGCACTGGCGGGTCATCGCGCAAGTTGGCTTCAACGGATCGCCACCCCATGGCCGCGATCCGGGCGGGGACATTCGTCAAACGAATGCCGATGGGACATAACGTTTCCTAACGTGTTGAACGCAACGCAAGCCGTCGTGGACGGCCCAACGACAGGTATTGATGAGCACTGAGCCAGTCGAGCCTCAGGCGGTCCCCGCACCGCAGGACGCGTTTGCGTCGGTACCTCAACAGCAGGAAATGCCGCTGGCCATCGTGCGCGGCGAACCGATGTTGCAGATGCCGCAGGACCTTTACATCCCGCCGGATGCGCTCGAGGTCATCCTCGAGGCCTTCGAAGGGCCACTCGACCTGCTGCTGTACCTGATCCGCCGGCAAAACCTGGACATCCTGGACATCCCTGTCGCCGAGATCACCCGGCAGTACATGGACTACATCGAGATGATGCGCGATGTGATGCGCCTGGAGCTGGCGGCGGAATATCTGCTGATGGCCGCCATCCTGGGCGAGATCAAGTCGCGGCTGCTGCTGCCACGGCCGCCAGCCGAGGAAGGCGTGGAGGAGGATCCCCGCGCCGAACTGGTCCGCCGGCTGCAGGAGTACGAGCGCTTCAAGAAGGCGGCGGAGGACATCGACGCCCTGCCCCGCATGGAGCGCGACCTGGCGCCAGCCCACGCGGACGTGGGCGAGCGCAACGTGATCAAGCTGCCACCGCCGCTCGAACTCAAAGAGCTGCTGCTGGCGCTGAAGGACGTGCTGCATCGTGCCGAGCTGTTCGGGCATCACGCCATCAAGCGCGAGGCGCTCAGCGTTCGCCAGCGCATGGGCGAGCTGCTGGGCAGGCTGGGCGACACCCGCTTCCATCGCTTCGAGACGCTGTTCGATGTGAGCGAGGGGCGACTGGGCGTGGTGGTGACCTTCCTGGCCATGCTGGAGCTGGCCAAGGAAATGCTGGTGGAGATCGTGCAGGAGGAACCGCTTGCGGCGATCTACGTCCGCACCCGGGCCGCGCACGCCGAGGAGCCACTCGAAGCATCCGCCGGCGATGAGCCGGCCGCTGCCGCCGAGTAGCACCGGGATCAACCCTGAATCCGCATCCGAACCGAGGCCATGCAGATCGAGCAACTCAAACCCATCATCGAGGCGGCCCTGCTGGCATCCAGCCAGCCGATGACCGTCCCTCAGCTGCTGGAGCTGTTCGGCGAAGAGGACGAGGTCGGTCGCGAGGCCATCGCCCGCACGCTCGAGGCGCTGGCTGAGGACTGCAACGGCCGCGGCGTGGAGCTGCGCGAAGTCGGCTCCGGGTTCCGCTACCAGGTCAGGCAGGACGTGCATGCCTGGATCTCGCGGATGTGGACCGAGAAGCCCAGTCGCTATTCGCGCGCCCTGCTCGAGACGCTGGCGCTGATCGCCTACCGGCAGCCGATCACCCGCCCGGAGATCGAGCAGATCCGTGGCGTCGTGGTGTCCTCCAACATCATCAAGACCATGGAAGAACGCGAGTGGATCCGCGTGGTCGGCTACCGCGACGTGCCCGGCCGGCCGGCACTGTTCGGCACCACCCGCGCCTTCCTTGACTACTTCAACCTCAAGTCGCTGGACGAGCTGCCGCCGCTATCGGAAATCCGCGACATGGAAGATCCGCAGATGAGCATCGCGCCCGAGCCGCTGCCGGCCCGCGTGGTGCGCGACCTGCCGATCGATCCGGACGAGGAACAGGAAACCCTGGTGGTCGCTGGCGAGGAATCCTCCGATGCCGCCGGCGATGCCACCGACGAAACACCCGGGCAGGCCGGCGATGAAGCGTCCAAGGACGCCGCAATCGAAGCGCCTGCCCAGGAACAACCACTGGCGATGGAAGTCGCCGCTACCGAACCCGGCGATGCCACGCACGCCGATGCCCCGAATGACACTGCCGACGAGGCAGCGACCGATGCGGACGCCGAACAAGGCTCCGCCACGCAAGACACCGAGGAGTACCGCGCATGACTGCGCCCCAGAAATCCGTTTTGACCCTCAAGCGCACCCCGCGCGACGAAAGCACCCCCGCCATCGAGGAGCGCCTGCACAAGGTGCTGGCCAACGCAGGCCTCGGCTCCCGCCGCATGCTGGAGCAGCGTATCCAGGCTGGCGAAGTCGAACTCAACGGCACGCCCGCCACCATTGGCGCCAGCGTGCACGCGGGTGACCGCGTGGTGCTCGATGGCAAGCAGTTCATCGTTGCCACCGACAATCGCGACGAGACCGAAGTGCTGGTCTACCACAAGCCCGAAGGCGTGGTGACCACGCGCGAAGACCCCGAGGGCCGCCCCACCGTGTTCGAACAGCTGCCGCGCCTGAAGGGTGCGCGCTGGGTCGCCGTGGGTCGCCTCGACATCAACACCACCGGCCTGCTGCTGCTCACCACCGACGGCGAGCTGGCCAATGCACTCATGCACCCCAAGAGCGGGCTCGAGCGCGAATACCTGTGCCGCGTGCACGGTGAAGTGCCCGACGAGGTGATCGAGAAGCTCAAGGCCGGCGTGGAGCTGGAAGACGGCCCCGCCCGCTTCGACGAAATCGCCGTGATCAGCCGTGGCGGCAGCCACAGCTGGTTCCGCGTGGTCATCCGCGAAGGCCGCAACCGCGAAGTGCGCCGCCTGTGGGACTCGCAGGGCTTCCTGGTCAGCCGGCTCAAGCGCATCCGCTACGGCTCCGTCGAACTGCCGCGCGCCCTGCGTCGCGGTGATTGCGAGGCGCTGGGCGAAGAAGCGGTCAAGGAACTGCGCAAGACCACCGGCCTGGGCGCTCCGCAGCCCGTGCTGACCCTGAGCCCGGTGCTGCACCAGCGCCGCGCGCCGCGCAACGTCACCGAATATCGTCCCGAGCGCGGCACCAACGCCGGCTGGAGCGGCGGTTACCACGACGAAGCCCGCGAGCTGCGCGCCTACGACCGCATCCGCGAGGAACCTGCGCGCGGCAAGCAGCAGCGCCGCAAGCCCGGCAAGGAAGTGAACGGCAACGTGGCACGTCCGGAGCGTCCTGCCGGCGGCATGCAGCGCAAGAACAAGCGCGGCGTGGCACCGGGCCAGGAGCTGCCGTCGGTGCGCACCTGGTTCGCCGGCGACAGCCGTGAGGGCGGTGCGCGCGGCGGGGCTGCCGGTGGCGGCAACCGCCGTGGCCCGGCTGGCAAGTCGTTTGGTGCACGCTCGGCCGAAGGCGGCAAGCCCTACGGTTCGCGTGGCGGCGAAGGCCGCAGCAGTGGCGGCGCCTACGGCGGCTTTGGCGGCGGCAATGCCGGCGGCGGCAGCCGCGGTGGCGCAGGTGGCAATCGCGGCGGTAAGCCGGGTGGCCGTCCGGGCCAGGGGCAAGGTGGTCGCCCGCAGGGCCGCGGCGGCAATCGCCCGCAGGGCCACGGCGGCGGCGCAGGCGGCGGCGGTCGTCCGCAGGGCGGCAACCGCGGCGGTAACCGTCACGGCAATCGCTGATGACGGTTCGCATCTACCACAACAACCGCTGCTCGAAGTCGCGCGCCACGCTGGCCCTGCTCGAGCAGCGGGGCGTGGTCTGCGATGTCGTCAATTACCTGGAGACGCCGCCCAGCGCGGAGGAACTCGCCCAGCTGCTCGACATGCTGGGCATGACTCCGCGCGAGCTGATGCGCAAGGGTGAGGCGGAGTACGCCGAATTGGGCCTGGACGACCCGGCGCTGGACGACACCGCGCTCATCGCGGCAATGGCAAGCCACCCTCGGCTGATCGAACGCCCCATCGTGGTCGCCAATGGCAAGGCCGCCATCGGCCGTCCGCCGGAGGCCGTGCTCGGCATCCTCTGAGTACGCTCAAGCGCCGCCGCGCAACTGCAGGCGGCGATACAAGGTGCTGCGACTGATGCCGAGCTGCCGGGCAGCCCGGCTGACATTGCCTGCGCAATCGCGCAGGGCCTGACGCATGGCGTGCTCGGCCAGCGACTGCAATGCGCCTGCCTCGGGCGCTGCCGCGTGCACCGCCGGCGGGTCGGTGGCGGAGATGTAACTGGGCAAGGCATTGGCATCGATCACCGCGTCCGCGTCATGCAGCGCCACCAGCGTGCGCAGGCATGCCACCAGCTGTCGCAGGTTGCCCGGCCATGCATAGGCCGCGAGGGCCGCCTGCGCCGCATCGGTGAGCCGGCGCCCCTGCCCCAGCGTCGCCCACATGGCCTCTACCAGTGCGGCTCGATCAGGATGCTCCCGTACCGGTGGCATCGCCACGATGTGATGCGCAATGCGGTAGTACAGGTCGCTGCGAAAGCGTCCTTCTTTCATGGCCACGGCAAGATCGCAATGCGTGGCGCATACCAGCACGAAATCCAGCTTGACCGCGCGCCCACCGCCGAGCGGCGACATCTCCCGTTCCTGCAGCACGCGCAACAGGCGCGGCTGCAGGCTGGCAGGCATGTCGCCGATTTCGTCGAGAAACAGCACGCCGCCGTCGGCCTGGCGCAACAGGCCCGGATTGCCGCTGCGGCGCGCGCCGGTGAAGGCGCCTTCCTCGTAGCCGAACAGCTCCGCCTCGATCAGCCCTTCCGGCAACGCTGCGCAGTTGATCGCCACGAAGGGCTTGTGCGCTCGCGCGCAGCGGCGATGCAACTCACGCGCAAAGACTTCCTTGCCGCTGCCGGTCTCGCCCTGCAACAACACAGGCAGGCCGGCATCGAGCACGCGGCGCGCCCGCTCGAGCTCGACATCGAGTGACGCATCGAACAACGGCGCCTCGGTGCCGCGCGCCAGCGAGGGAGCCGCCGCACGCCGGGTCGCCGCCACGCGGCGCGAGGGATCGCCAGCATGATCCAGGCGCCCATGCAGGGCCTGCCCGTGCCGGTCGACCAGCACGCCATCGCGCCTCAGGCGCTGCAGCGGCTCGACAAACACCGCGTCATAGGACACGCGGCCAATGTCGCCGCGATCAAGCCCCAGCAACCTCAAGCCAACCTGGTTGGCCGCACTCAGGCGCCCACCCCGGAACGCCAGCAGGCCCTCGCCCGCCGTGCCCAGCAAGGCCGGATCGGCATGCAGGCGCAGCAACTCGCTGCCCTCGATACCCCCATCGAAATAGCGGTGCTCGATATGCGTCGCCGCCATGCGCGCGAGCCCCAGCGCATGCATGTGCGCCACGCTGGCCTCGCCCGAGATGTCGAGCACGCCGACCAGCTTGCCGTAGGGATCGAAGATCGGCACCGACGAACAGCTGAGGATGCCGTGCGGCGCGAAGTAGTGCTCGCCGCCGCGCACCTCCACCGGCGTGCCTTCCACGATGGCCGTGCCGATCGCATTGGTGCCCACGTGGCTTTCGTTCCAGCAGGCGCCCGGCATCAAGGCCACGCGTCCCGCCTTGTCGAGGAAGCCCGGACTGCCCTCTGCATCCAGGATCCAGCCCTGCTCGTCGGTCAGCACCACGATGCTGCCGGTGGCCGCGGCATCCGGCGCCAGCAGGTCGAGCTCGGCGCGGGCCATGCGCCACAGTGTTTCGTGGCGCTCGCGCATCTCGCGCAATCGCGCCTGCGGCACGGGCTCCACCCGCGGGCGCGTACCGGCCTCCAGGCCCAGGCCCTGGCAGCGACGCCAGGAGCGCAGGATGGTGTCCGGCACCTGCCCGGCGGGCGCGCCACCCCGCTCGAAGAACACCCGTCGAGCCTCACCGACGCGACGCTGGCTTTGCACGAAGCTCATCTCGCTCCATCCCACTGTCGCAATTTGCGACAGCTGTAGTGGTCACCGTTCCGATAAACAACACAGCCAGGGACAAGCTGCAATCGGTTTCGTTGCTGCAGCGCGAAAGATCCGGCAAGCCTCGCCCGGACAAGCACCTGTGGCGCCATGGCGCATTGCGGCATCGGGGATTTGGCATCGGTATTGCCATCAGGGTTACACCGTCAGCCGCGCTGACCTTCACCCTGGCCGCTTCAGGAGACTTTCGATGAATGCCGTTCCCGCCACCAAGCCTTACGCCACCGATCCGCAGTCGATCTTCAAGCCCCGCTATGCCAACTTCATCGGCGGCCAGTGGGTCGCGCCCAAGGGTGGCCAGTACTTCACCAATGTCACACCGATCACCGGCCAGCCACTCACCGAAGTGGCCCGCTCCGGCGCCGAGGACGTGGACGCCGCGCTGGACGCCGCGCATGCGGCCAGGCAGGCCTGGGGACGCACGTCCACCACCGAGCGCGCCAATCTGCTCAATCGCATCGCCGACCGCGTCGAACAGAACCTGGAACTGCTGGCCTACGCCGAGACCTGGGACAACGGCAAGCCGATCCGCGAAACACTCAACGCCGACATCCCGCTGGTGGTCGATCACTTCCGTTACTTCGCCGGCGCCATCCGCGCACAGGAAGGCAGCCTCAGCGAAATCGACCACGACACCGTGGCCTATCACTTCCACGAGCCGCTCGGGGTCGTCGGGCAGATCATCCCGTGGAACTTCCCGCTGCTGATGGCCGCATGGAAGCTGGCACCCGCGCTTGCCGCCGGCAACTGCGTGGTGATGAAGCCGGCCGAACAGACACCGGCCAGCATCCTGGTGCTGATGGAAATCATCGGCGACCTGCTGCCGCCGGGCGTGCTCAACGTGGTGAACGGTTTTGGCCTCGAGGCCGGCAAGCCGCTGGCATCGAGCCCGCGCATCGCCAAGATCGCCTTCACCGGCGAAACCACCACCGGCCGACTGATCATGCAGTACGCCAGCCAGAACCTGATCCCGGTAACGCTGGAGCTGGGCGGCAAGTCGCCCAACATCTTCTTCGACGACGTGATGGCGGCCGATGACGACTTCCTCGACAAGGCGGTGGAAGGCTTCGTGCTGTTCGCCTTCAACCAGGGCGAGGTATGCACCTGTCCCTCGCGCGCGCTGGTGCAGGCGTCCATCTACGATCGCTTCATGGAGCGCGTGCTCAAGCGCGTGGCGGACATCAAGCTGGGCAACCCGCTCGATGCCAACACCATGGTCGGCGCTCAGGCCTCCAGCGAGCAGTTGGAAAAGATCCTGTCCTACATCGACATCGGCAAGCAGGAAGGCGCCGAAGTACTGATTGGCGGCGAGCGCAATACGCTGGGCGGCGATCTGGCCGGCGGCTACTACGTGAAGCCCACGGTGTTCCGCGGCCACAACCGCATGCGCATCTTCCAGGAAGAGATCTTCGGCCCGGTGGTCTCGGTGACCACCTTCGACACCGAAGAGGAAGCCCTGCAGATCGCCAACGACACGCTGTACGGGCTGGGCGCCGGCGTGTGGAGCCGCGACGCGAGCCGCCTGTACCGCATGGGACGGGCCATCCAGGCCGGCCGCGTGTGGACCAACTGCTACCACGCCTATCCCGCCCACGCGGCCTTCGGCGGCTACAAGCAGTCGGGCATCGGTCGCGAGAACCACAAGATGATGCTGGACCACTACCAGCAAACCAAGAACCTGCTG
Organism: Dyella sp. C9; assembly: GCF_003332825.1. Taxonomy (GTDB): domain Bacteria; phylum Pseudomonadota; class Gammaproteobacteria; order Xanthomonadales; family Rhodanobacteraceae; genus Dyella. The sequence continues at coordinate 25,449 of NZ_QIRF01000015.1, forward strand.
GTCAGCTATTCGCCCAAGGCCCTGGGTTTCTTCTGATCACGGGCGGCGGGAACGCCGCTTTCGCCCTGGCAAGGTGGCCCTAATGGCGGGCCACCACCCATGGATGTACGCCAACGAGGAGATGTGATGGACAAGACGATGAAGGCCGCCGTCGTGCGCGAGTTCGGCAAGCCGCTGCAGATCGAGGAGGTGCAGGTGCCGCGCCCGGGTGCGGGCGATATCCTGGTGAAGATCGAGGCATGCGGCGTATGCCACACCGACCTGCACGCGGCCGAAGGCGACTGGCCGGTGAAGCCCAACCCGCCGTTCATACCGGGGCATGAGGGCGTTGGCCATGTGGTGGCGGTGGGTGCCGGCGTGCGCCACGTCAAGGAAGGCGACCGCGTGGGCATTCCCTGGCTGTATTCGGCCTGCGGCCATTGCGAACACTGCCTGGGCGGCTGGGAAACCCTGTGCGAGCAACAGCAGAACACCGGCTACTCGGTCAACGGCGGCTTCGCCGACTACGCGCTGGCCAATGCCGACTACGTCGGCCACCTGCCCGACCGCGTGAGCTTCGTCGAGATTGCGCCGGTACTGTGCGCCGGTGTCACCGTGTACAAGGGCCTCAAGGTCACCGATACCAAGCCGGGTGATTGGGTGGTGATTTCCGGCATCGGCGGCCTGGGCCACATGGCCGTGCAGTACGCCAAGGCCATGGGGCGCAACGTGGCGGCCGTGGATATCGACGATGACAAGCTGGCCCTGGCCAAGTGCCTGGGCGCTACGGTGACGGTGAATGCGCGCACGACGGACCCTGCGGCCTATCTCAAGCGCGAGATCGGCGGCGCGCATGGAGCACTGGTCACCGCCGTATCGCCCAAGGCCTTCGAGCAGGCGCTCGGCATGGTGCGCCGTGGTGGCACGGTATCGCTCAACGGGCTGCCGCCAGGCCAGTTCCCGCTGGACATCTTCGGCATGGTGCTCAATGGCGTCACCGTGCGCGGCTCCATCGTCGGCACCCGACTGGACCTGCAGGAATCGCTTGAGTTCGCCCACGAGGGCAAGGTGGCCGCTACCGTGAGCACCGACCGACTGGAGAACATCAACGACGTGTTCGCCCGCATGCACGCCGGCAAGATCGAAGGACGCGTGGTGCTGGACATGAGCGCATGAGCGACGCACCGACCGTGCCGCCGCAGGTGCTTGCCACGCCTGCCGCATTGGCCCTGCTGGCCACGCTGCGCGAGCGGCACGGACCGGTGCTGTTCCATCAGTCGGGCGGATGCTGCGACGGCTCCGCCCCGATGTGCTTCCCGATCGGTGAATTCCTGGTCGGCGACCAGGATCGCTGCCTTGGCGAGATCGGCGGCGCACCGTTCTACATCAGTGCGCCGCAGTTTGAGCACTGGAAGCACACCCAGCTGACGGTGGACGTGGTGCCCGGCCACGGTGGCATGTTTTCGCTGGAGAACGGCTCGGGCCAGCGTTTCCTGCTGCGCTCGCGGCTGTTCAGCGACGAGGAGTTCGGGCAACTGGAGGCGGCGGGCAAGGTCTAGCCCGCCGCGTTCGCTTCAGTCGAGGCCCAGCTCGAAACGGTCGGCGTCCATCCAGGCGGGGAAACGCTCGCGATGCGCGAGCAACGGCGCGGGGTCGACCGTGACCGTCACCACCTGCTCCTGCGGCCCCAGCTCCACCAGCGGCTCGCCTACCGGATCGAGCACGGCGCTGTCGCCGGCATAAGGCAGGTCGTTGCCATCCACGCCCACCCGATTGAGACCCACCACATAGCTGAGGTTCTCGATCGCCCGCGCGCGCAGCAGCGTGCGCCAGGGCTGGCGGCGCGGCGCCGGCCAGTTGGCCACGAACAGGGCCAGGTCATAGTCCATGCCACCCGCGGCTTCCTCGCGGCGGCCGTTGCGCAGCCATACCGGGAAGCGCAGGTCATAGCAGACCTGCGGCAGGATGCGCCAACCCTTGAGCTCCACGATCAGGCGCCGGTTGCCGCCGCCGTAGCGCGTGTGCTCGCCCGCCATGCGGAACAGGTGGCGCTTGTCGTACTGCTCGTAGCTGCCATCGGGACGCGCCCAGATCAGGCGGTTGTAGACGGTGTCGCCCTCGCGGATGGCCAGGCTGCCGCACAGCACGGCGCCCACTTCCTCGGCGAGCGCACGCATCCACGCCACGCCTTCGCCATCCATGGTCTCGGCGCTGGCGTGCGTGTCGTTGCTGAAGCCGGACAGGAAGGTTTCGGGCAGCACCACCAGATCGGTCTGGCCGGCGACGCGACGCACCAGTTCGCCGTAGTAGTCGCGGTTCGCCGGTGCGTCGTGCCAGCGCGTGGCGCCCTGGACCAGGGTGACCCTCAGAGTTTGCATAGACGCTCCGCGGCGGCTTCCATGGTGGCGTCGCTCTTGGCAAAGCACAGGCGCAGCAGGTGCGCGCCGGGAGCCTTGTCGTAGAACGGGGTGAGCGGAATGGCGGCCACGCCGCCTTCCTTGACCATCCATTCGCTGAAGGACACATCGTCCTGGTCGCTGATGGCGGAATAGTCCACCAGCTGGAAATAGCCGCCCGGCACGTCGAGCAGCTTGAAGCGCGAGGGCTTGATCAGCTCGCGGAAGCGGTCGCGCTTGGCCTGGTAGAAGGCCGGCAACTCCAGGTAATGCTCCGGCGCGCTGGCCATGAATTCGGCAAAGGCCACCTGCGCCGGATGGAAGGTGCAGAACGTGAGGTACTGGTGCACCTTGCGGAACTCGGCCGACAGCGCCTTCGGCGCCACCGCATAGCCGACCTTCCAGCCAGTGCAGTGATAGGTCTTGCCGAACGAGGACACCACGAAACTGCGTGCGGACAGCTCCGCGTGTCGCAACACGCTCTGGTGCTGGGCGCCGTCGTACACGATGTGCTCGTACACCTCGTCGGAGAGCACCACGATCTCGGTGTCGCGCACGATGGCGGCCAGCTCGTCGAGATCGGCGGCGGACAGCACCGCGCCGGTCGGATTGTGCGGACTGTTGATGAGGATCATGCGCGTCTTCGGCGTGACCGCATCGCGCACGCGCTGCCAGTCGATGCCGAAGGTAGGCGCCACAAGCGGAATATGCACGGCACGGGCGCCCTGCAGCTCGATGGCCGGCTCGTAACTGTCGTAGGCCGGATCGAACACGATCACTTCGTCACCGGCGCGCACCACCGCGGCGATGGCAGCGAACAGCGCCTCGGTGGCACCCGAGGTCACCGTCACCTCGGCATCGGCACTCAGCTTGTGGCCGTACATGCGCTCGGTCTTGAGGGCGATCTGCTCGCGCAGGGGCTGCAGGCCGATGCCCGGCGCGTACTGGTTGCGCCCCTCGGCCATCGCACGCGTGATTGCATCGCGCAGCGGCTGCGGCGGCTCGAAATCCGGAAACCCCTGCCCCAGGTTCACGGCCTTGTGCTCCAGCGCCAGCTGGCTCATGACACTGAAGATGGTGGTGCCCACTTTCGGAAGCTTGGTCTGGATCTGCATGGTCCGGATGTCTGGATGGCTAAACGATGGATGCTAACACGGCGCCGGTGACAGCCGCCGGTCAGACGTACTTGCTGCACTGGGCGTGCTTCTCGCGCACCGTATCAGGCAGCTTCTCGGCAAGAAAATCCACGAACGCGCGCACGCCCGGCAGCAGGCCGCGACGACTCGGGTAGACGAAGTGCATGGTGCCCTGCGGAACGCTCCATTCGGGCAGGATCACTTGCAGCTCGCCACGGGCGATGGCCGGACCACAGACGAACTCCGGCAACAAGGTGACGCCGATGCCCCGCTTGCAGCTCTGCAGCAGCGCCGCGAAGTCGCCGCAGATCAGGCGCGGCTGGATGTCGACCACGATGCGCTCGCCTTCGGCATCCAGCAACTCCCAGCTCTGCGCACCTTCGTGCTCCTGCATGCTGAGTGCCGGCAGCGCGGACAGGTCGGCCGGCTCCTTGAGTTGCCCGTAGCGCTTGAGCAGGTCGGGACTGGCCACCAGCAGCACGCGCGACTGGCCGAACGTGCGCATGACCAGGGTGGCATCGGTATCGAGCTTGCTGCGCACGCGGATGGCGACGTCGAAGCCTTCGCCGATCACGTCCACGCGGCGGTCCGTGGCCAGCAGCCGCACCTGCATCTTGGGGTGCTGCTCGAGGAAGTCGGGCAGGATATGCCCCACCACGGTCTGCACCAGCGACACCGGGCAGCTCACCCGCACCACGCCGCGCGGCTCGGAGCGAACCTCCTCCACTGCCTCCTGGGCAGCCCTGGCCTCCTCCAGCACGGCACGGCAGTGCGCATAGAAGCGCTCGCCCACCTCGGTCACCACGAATCGCCGGGTGGTGCGCTGGAGCAACCGCACACCCAGGCGCTCCTCCAACTGGGCGATGCGCTTGCTCAGGCGCGACTTGGGTATGCCAAGTGCCCGTCCCGCCGAGGAAAATCCGCCATGCTCTACCACTGCAGCAAAGAAATAGAGGTCGTTCAGATCCTGCAGGGCCCCGTCCAGCACCGTCATCGCCGTTTCCTTATGGGAACAATACGTTCGATTTTACCCGTCTTATCGGCAAATTGTCCGATGGCTACCTTAGTCACGTCGCCGGTTGCCGGCTTCTGACTGAGGTAAACACCATGAAACTGCTGCATATCGACGCCAGTGCCCTGGGTGGCCACTCCGTCTCGCGCGGCCTGACCGCCGCCATCGTCGCCGAAATCAAGCGCAGCGAGCCGGCCGCCGAGGTGATCTACCACGATCTCGTGGCACACCCGCTCCCGCACTGGACCCCGGTGGCCGATGCCGCCGACCCGGCGACTGCGCTGAGCAACCAGATGCTGGAAGAGTTCCTGACCGCCGACGTGGTGGTGATCGGCGCCCCGATGTACAACTTCTCGGTCCCCAGCCAGCTGAAGGCCTGGATCGACCGCATCGCGGTGGCCGGCAAGACCTTCCACTACACTGCCAATGGCCCCGAGGGCCTGGCCGGCGGCAAGCGCGTGATCATCGCCTCGTCCCGCGGCGGCGTGTACAGCGCAGGCAGCGCCGCAGCGCCGATGGATTTCCAGGAAACCTACCTGCGCGCCGTGTTCGGCTTCCTTGGCGTCACCGACCTGGAATTCGTGCGCGCCGAGGGCGTGGCGATCAGCGAAGACAACAAGGCTGAATCGCTGAAGTCGGCCCACGCCGCGATTGGCGTACTGAGCAGCAAGGCCGCCTGATACCGGCACCACCGTCCCCGGCAGACGCCGCGCCCTCAAGGCGCGGCGTTTGTTTTTTCGGCGCGGTAGACCGCCTTGCCATCCACCCAGGTACTGAGCGGCTTGAGATCGGCGATACGCCGCGGCGGCACCGTCATCGGATCACCATCCAGGATCACGAAGTCGGCCCGCATGCCCGGCTTGAGCATGCCCACCTCGTGCTCCATGAATGCCGCATAGGCCGCGCCACGGGTAAACCCTGCAAGGGCTTCCTGCCGACTGACCCGCTGGTCGGGCAGCCAGCCACCCGGCGGTTGGCCGCCAAGATCCTGCCGCGTGACCGCAGCGTACAGGCCCAGCATCGGGTTGACGTGTTCCACCGGAAAATCCGAACCGAAGGCGAGCGGCACCTTTTCGTGGATGAAGCGCTGCCACGCATAGGCGCCCTTCAGGCGCTCGGCACCCAACCGCTGCTCGGCCCAGGGCATGTCCGAAGTCGCATGGGTCGGCTGCATCGAGGCGACCAGATGCAGCTGCGCGAAGCGGGGGATATCGTCCAGCGCGACGATCTGCGCGTGCTCGACGCGCCAGCGATGATCGCCTGAAGCCGCATCGCCCAACACAGCCTGGTAGGTGTCCAGCACCATGCGATTGCCGCGATCGCCGATGGCGTGGGTAGCCACCTGCACATGGCAACGGAAGGCCTTTTCCACGGCGTGCCGATAGGCATCAGGCTGGGTGACCAGGATGCCGCGATTGCCGTGGTCGTCGCTGTAATCGGCCAACAGGGCTGCGCCGCGGCTACCGAGCGCGCCATCCATATACAGCTTTACCGTGCGCATCTGCAGGCGGCCGCCACCGTCCACCCAATGCCCGCCCTGCCCGCACAACCACTCCAGCGCCGCGTGATCGCCATCGGCCATCTCGAACAGGCGCAACGGGATCTCGCCCTTCGCAGCCATCTCCTGCAACACCTTGAAGTCGTCGAGGCTGACCCCGGGATCGTGCACGCCGGTAAGGCCGGCCGCCACCGCGTCGGCGAAGGCGGCCTTGTAGGCCTCCCGCGTCTGCTCGTGGGTCAGTGGCGGCATGGCGCTCGCCACCAGGCCCATCGCACCATCCACCAGCACGCCACTGGCCTTGCTGCCCTGGCGCACGATGCGACCGCCCTCGGGCTGCCAGTCGCCATCCAGCGGTCGGCTCGCCAACTTCATGGCCGCAGAGTTCACCCAGATCGCGTGGCCATCGATGCGTTCGAGGTAGACCGGGCGATCGGGAAACGCCGCATCCAGGTCGGCCGCGGCGGGAAATTGCTTGTCGGCCCAAAGATTCTGGTCCCAGCCCTGGCCGACCAGCCACGCCCCCTCGGGCAGGCGTGCCGCACCTGCCTTCAGGCGCTCGAGGATCTCCGCCTTGCTGTGCGCACCCGCCAACGCCACCTGGATGTGCGTCATGCCCAGGCCCAGCATGTGGCCGTGCGCGTCGATCAAGCCAGGAATCACCGTCGCGCCGCGGGCGTCGACCCTGGAGGCCTCGGGATAGCGTCGGATCAGTTCATCCGTGCTTCCCACGGCGAGCAGGCGGCCATCGTCACCCCACGCCAGCGCGGTGGCCTCGGGCCGCTGCGGGTCCATGGTGTGGACGTGTGCGTCGATGAGCAGGCTGGCGGCCTGCGCGGGCGAGGCGACGGCAATGAACAGCGCGAGCAAGGCACGACGCAGGGCGGGTCGCATGTGGAACTCCGGTCCGTGGGTACCGCACGACTTTGCCCACCCCGGCACTCGGAAACAAGCAGCGAGTCGGCAGCCGGTTCCGGCCGGCCCCGGTGCTCAGGCTGCCTTTTCCAGCAAATCGGCCGTCCGCACGAAATGCGCCAGGCGGATCGACGAGTCGGTCCCGGGCATTTCCACGCTGACCGCGCGCCTGGACCGAAGGTGCTCGTCACGCGCCACCTCGCGGGCCAGCCGGATCGCCGGTTCGAGGTGAAGACCACTGAACAAGGTGAAGCCCGAACGACACACACTCCACCGGCCATCGGCGGACTGCTTGAGCGAATAGGTGACCATGTTCCAACCCTGTCGAAAGAGAGAGCCCCGCCACCACTTGATCGTGTGAGGAACATCCACTCACGCTGTCCGTGCTGGACCGAACAAGAGTGCACTCATTTCCCTGGAAGCCCTATCGGCCATCCACACTGCAGATTGTAGGAATGAAACTACAGTGGTCTTGCATGTTCGCTCATCCGCGGCATGGCGAACAGATGTTTCACACCTGATACACCGATGCTTGCCGAGCATGAATCACAGGCACGTCCCAGCCTGAACCCGCGCAGCAAGCGTCCATGGCCATGTCACCCGCGGTTAATTGCCTGGCTCGCAGTTTCGGTACATCCAAGATGGAGCCATGAGCGATGTCACAAATGACGGAAGAACCGCAGAGTGGGTTGCTCCGCGCATTCGACGAGCTGCTGGACCTGTATCGATTGCTGGAGCAGGAAAACGAGCTTTTGCGCGGCCAGCTCCGCAGGCATGCCGCGGGCGAAATGCAGATACGCGAAGCCGAACGCCGGATGATGGAGATGCGCGGCATCTCTCCTTCGATCATGCGGGAGCGATTCCACGCCTTGCTCGCCGCCCGGCACCCCTGAGGCAACACAAAGCCACCACGGAGCCTTCGCATGGACGAAATCCTGGGCATTGCCATAAGCCACCCCGAGCGCGTGATCTATCCAGACACGCACATCACCAAGGAGCGGATCGCGCGCTATTACGCCGGCATCATGGACTGGCTGTTGCCCGGCATCAGCGGCCGCCCTACCTCGGTGCTGCGATCTCCCGAAGGCATCGGCAGCAAGGGCTTCTTCCAGAAGCACCCCATGCAAGGGCTCAAGCACACGGGCCATGTCCGTCTGCGCGAGGAAAACGGCGAGGTCGACGACTATCTCTGCCCGGCCACGCCCACGTCGATCATCGAGCTGGTGCAATTCGGCGTCATCGAATTCCATCCGTGGGCTGCGCGGGCGACTTCGCTCGAGGAGGCCGATTACCTGGTCTTCGACCTCGACCCTGGAGACGGGCTGTCCTGGCGCGACGTGATCGAGGCGGCACGCCACGTGCGCGAACGCCTTGCCGACGATGGAATGCGCAGCTTTGTCCGCACCACCGGCGGCAAGGGCCTGCACGTGGTGGTGCCGCTGCATTCGCAGTGCGCGTGGACGGATGCGCGGCAGTACGCGCAGGCCTTTGCGAAGCGGCTGGCGAGCGCCGACCCTTCCGGATTCACGGCCAAGGCAGCCAAGCATGAACGCGTCCGCCGCATCTTCATTGACTACCTGCGCAACAGCCGTGGCGCCACCAGCATCGCCTCATTCTCGCTGCGTGCCCGTGCCGGCGCCACGGTGGCCATGCCCTTGCGATGGGAAGAACTCGGCAAATGCGCAGGGCCCGCGACTTTCGACATCGATACGGCCCCGCGACGACTGAAACGCCTGCGCGGACATCCATGGGAGGATTTCGACCGCCTGATGCAATCACCACCACGGCAAGGGCGCGAGGCGACGATGGAGTGACCCCTCAGGAGCCGACCAGCGTCTCCACGCGCCCCAGCACCGGCGACACAAAATACTGATGGTCAAGCACGGCCTTGACTGCATCAACCAGCTCCTCGCCGGCAGATGCCTTGAGCACATAGCCACGACCGATCGTCAACGCGGCGCGCGCCAGCAACGGATCGTCATGCACGGTGATGAAGACCAACGGCAAGCCGGGTTGCTCACCGACCAGTTCCCGCGCTGCCTGCATGCCATCCATCCCCGGCATGCTGATGTCGGTCACCACCACATCGGGGCGCAAGCGCCGCACCGCCTTGACCAGGGCTTCGCCGTGGGCGACCACGGCCAGCACATCGAACTCCTCGCCCAGCAGCTCACGAACCTGCTCGGCAACAGGAGGATGATCCTCGGCCAGCACTAGGGTGGCTCGCGTCACGCCGGTCTCCATGAAACGTGGGGCGGGTAACCCGCAGCATGTCCCAACGCAAACACCTGCGCCACCGAAAGAGAACCGATGTTCCCCTAAGTAAAATTACCCTCCCGTGCCCCCCGCCCCGTGCGCACCGCGCTGACCTACGGCCTTTATGCTCAGAACAGCAGCCCCAGGTCTTCGGCGCGCCTCACCAGCTCCAGGGTCGAGTGCACCCCAAGGACCTGCATCATGGTGTACTTGTGTGCCTCGACCGTGCGCACCGACAAGCCGAGCTGCAGCGCGATCTGTTTGGAGCGCAGGCCCTCCCCGACCAGCCGCAGCACCTGCAACTGCTTGGATGTCAGGTTGCGGGTGTCCGTAAGCTGCCCGCTGATGTAACGCGCCCCAAGCGCCGGTGTCACATAGGTGCCGCCGGTCATCACCTGTCGCGCGGCATTGCGAAGATCCTCGCCGGCTGAATTCTTGAGGATGTATCCACTCGCGCCCGCGCGCAGCGCTGCCACCGCCAACGCGGGCTCCATGTGCATGGTCAGGAACACGAAGCGAGTGAACACGCCAGCCTGCCGCAGGCTTTTCAGCGCATCCATGCCACTGCAGCGCGGCATGTTGATATCGGCGACCACGAGGTCTGGCTTCAGCCGCTGCACCGCCTCGATCAGTGCCTCGCCGTCGGAGGCGATCTCAAGCAGGTCGAAATCCTCTTCCAGGATGTGCTGCACGCCCTCGGCCACCATGCGGTGGTCGTCAGCGATGATCAGGCCTGGCCTTGCAGCGGCGACGCTGGCCCTAACGGAATGCATATGCATAGTTCAGTCCCTTTCCCCAGAGTCGAACAAAGGCGATAACTACCACCGAGCAACTTTGCGCGCTCATCGATGCTCATCAGTCCCAACCCCCTGCCACCCTCCGCGTCCAGCTCGAACCCCTTGCCGTCATCGGATACGGTGAGGTCCACGCGATCCTCGCCGATCCGCAGCGCGACCCGGATATGCTGCGCACTCGAATGCCTGACCGCATTCGCCAGCGCCTCCTGGGCTACGCGATACAAGCAGAGCGACACGTCCTCCGAAAGATCCTTGGCCTGCGGCGACACCGTCAGGTCGATGAGTGGACCGCTGCGCTGACGATGCGTCTGGCACAGTCCCGCGAGTGCAGCCGTCAGCCCAGTCTGGGTAAGCATGCTGGGATGAAGATCATGTGAAATATGTCGCACGTCTTCCGACAGCGAAATCAAGTCGTTTTGCAGCTGGCTCACGTCGGGACGACTGCGCTCATCAACCTTGCGACGCAGCGCACTGAGACGTATCGACGCCACCGCCAGGCGCTGGTTGATGTCGTCATGCAGGTCACGTGCGATACGCGCCCGCTCCTGCTCCTGCGCCACGATCAGGCGGCCGGCCAGCTCGCGTATCTCCGAGCTGCTGACCGACAATGCCCGCTGGGTCGAGCGACGCTGCTCTACCAAGGCTGCGAGGAACAGCGAAGCGATGGCGATGCCAAGCAGCCACAGCTGCACGCTCACCGTGGTCAAGGCCGCATCGTCCTGCACGAAGGGACCCTGGCGGGAAAGGCTCAGTTCGATGGCGATGCCACCCATCACCAGGCTCACCATGCAGGTACCCGGAATCTGCGCACGCAAGGCCACGAAGATCGCCAATGGCACCGGCGCAAGCAACAGCAGCGGCCGCAGCGTGCCGTACTCGCCCAGCTCGCGCCACCCCAGCCACAAGAGCGCCAGTGCGACGACTATCACCAGCAACACGCTCCAGTTCGGCAGCGCATCCCTCCGCAACGACGAACCCGGATTTGCCAGGCTGACGATGGCGGGCGGTACCAGCACGTAACCCAGCGCATCGGCCAGGGCGACGTGCCACCAACTGCGAGACAACCAGACCGGCATCGACAATACCTGCCCCAGCCATGACACCAACAGCGAGGCCACCAACGGCAGCAACAGTACCGCCAGGACCAGGTAGCCCAGCAGGCGGGAGAAATCGTCCAGGGAACGATCCTGCTGAAACGACACGCGGAACAACCATGCGACGCCGTTGATGAGTACCAGGGCGGTCGCACACGCAGCCGCGATGCCGATCACTGGCAGCCCCTGGATCAGAGGCACCGCGACCATCGCCAGCAGCCAGCCCACATCGTGGGCGAACCAATAGCACTGCTGGTCGCTCAGCAATACACCCAGCAGCAGCGGTCCCGCGAGCCACAACATCTGGGCATCACCATGGCGATTCCACAGCATCAGCGACAGCCATTGCGCGACGCCCGCGGCGACGAGCATACCGGTGCCGCGCACCAGCAAGGGCAAGCCACCGCCTAGCGCCCATCCGTTCATCAATCCCCTTTTTGCTCCATGCACCAACCCGCTTGTCCGCAGCGCGGGTGAGTTGCCGATCCGGCCCGATTCGCCCTGTAGCGACGGTCCCAGTCCGCCACGCATTTCCCCACGATGGCCGTCATGCCCTCGTGACGACTTGCGTAGTTCTACCGACTAGCAGCGATGACGACCGTCACGAAGAAACCACGCGACGAGCCGGGCGCAGTCGCTGGCCAACCCTCGTCAACCTGGTGGCAAACACCCCCTTTATCCCGGCCACCACACGCCGGATCGGTAATTTTACTGAGCGGTTTTGAGTGAAAGTTCGCTTACCTGGCGGCGCGCGAGAGGCCAAGCTGATGGCATGCCGACTTGCTGTCGGGGCCAGGACCTACAGGACATGACGACCTTGCGAGATCGCCCCCTTCCAGCCCGCCACTCCCTCATCGCGACTTCGCCGGACACATCCATCGCAGGCGACCACACGCCCGGGTGGATGCCTGCGTTTGCCCAGGACTGACGCATGGCGAGCCCGCGGACCAAACGAAGGAGCACGCACAGGCTCAGGGTGCTATTGGCCGACGAACACCGCTGCGTCGCCGAAGGGCTGGCCGGCCTGATCGCCAAGCGCACGGGCTCGGTGCGGATCGTCCACGATGGCGAAGCGCTGATCGGCGCCGTACTGGCCGATGAAGCCGACCTGGTGATTACCGACATTGCCATGCCCCCCTTCAGTGCACTGCAGGCGCTGCGGCGACTACGGCACGAGGGCAGCACCGTTCCCGTGGTGGTGCTTTCCACCCACAACGAGCCACTGATCGTGCGCGAGGCCATGCAGGCCGGCGCCAATGGCTACGTACTCAAGCAATCGCCGAGCAGCGAGTTGTTCATCGCCATCGGCGAAGTGGCCGCCGGCAACCAGTTCATCAGCCCCGGCCTGATGGCCACCGTGCTGCAGACGCCGGACACGCTGCATCGACTCACCCGTCGCCAGCGCGACGTGATCGACCTGATGGCCCGGGGACGGCGCACCCATGAGATAGCCGCGGACCTGGGTATCTCGGTCCGCACGGTCGAAAGCCACCGGCAATCCTTGCTCGACCTGCTGGGGGTGCACAGCGGCGTTGCCCTGATCCGCGAAGCCGAACGGCTCGGCCTGATTCCGCTGGCCCCTTACGACGCCGCACCCGCGGCAAAGGACGAAGCCGCGTCCTGACGCCTCTGCGATCCACGCTTGATGGGCCCGTTTGCGATGACAACCAGGAGATCCGACGTCATGAAACCGCTGCGACATGTCCTGCTGTGCCTGGCGCTTGCACTCACTGCCTGCTCCACCGTCAGCATCAGCAATCAGTGGAAGGATCCAAGCTGGTCAGGCCCTCCGGCATCCAATGTGCTGGTGGTGGGCATCACCAAGAGCGACACCACCCGGCGCATTTTCGAGGACACGTTCGTCCAGCAGCTCCAGGCCGCAGGCGTCAGCGCGGAACAGAGTTATACGCAGATTCCCGCGGGCGATACCTCGGCCAAGCTCGGCGACGTCGTCAAATCCAGCGGCGCGCAGGTGATCCTCGCCACGCGCGTGCAGCGCATCGAGCAGAAGACCAGCGTCACGCCCAGCGGTCCTGGCTGGGGCGGTTTCTACGGCTGGTACGGCGGTGCATGGGCGAGCACGCCCGACGTCACCCAGTACGATGAAGTGACCCTGGAAACCACCGTGTGGGATGCGCGCACCCAGCGGGTGGTATGGACCGTGACGACCACGGGCATCGGCACCAGCAACATCCCCAAGGCCGTGCAGGACCTGGCTGCCACCCTCATTCCCAAGCTCAAGAGCGATGGCGTGATCCGCTGAACCACACCGACCACGCCGAGCCGCCTGGGCGCCCTCCCAACATCCATTCACTCGTGGAGTGACATCATGAAAGCATCGATCCTCCGCACGCTCGCCATGGCCGGCAGCTTTGCCGCCACCTCGGCCGGAGCCCAGCAATGGCCCGCCGCCTATCCCGCGCAAGGACAGAGCACCGAACAGCAGCAGGCAGACAAGACATCATGCCAGTCCTGGGCGCAGAACAACGCAACCACGCAGGCGGCGCCTCCCGCCCAGACCGGTGCTGCCGCGGGCGGAGGACAGCGCGTTGGCGGCGCAGTACGTGGCGCCGCCGCCGGCGCCGCAGTGGGTGGCATCGCCAACGGCGACGCCGGGCACGGCGCAGCGGTTGGCGCAACGGCGGGCGTGGTCGCCGGCGGCGTGCGGGCACGCCAGCAGCGGCGCGAACAGAACGAGGCAGCCGCCGCCACCCAGAACCAGAACGCCGCCGCATACGGACAGGCTTACGGCGCCTGCATGAAGGGCAAGGGCTATACCGTCGGCTAGGCCTGCCAGCACGGGTGTCGACCGGCGCGTCAACGCCAGGCGCTGCCCACCTGGATGTAGTAGGCGTGATCACCCTCGCTCCACGCCCAGTCGACACCCACGTACAGGCCGAGGGCGCGCGCTATCAAGTAACGGAAGCCGACGCCCTCGGCCCAATGGGTATCGGCCTCGTTGAAATCCAGCGCGCGGCCCCAGGCGCGACCGGCACCGCCAAAACCCAGCACGGCCCAGCGCGGCGTGATGTTCCAGCGCAGCTCTGCCTCCAGCATGCCGACGTTCTGGTCCTGGTAGCGACCATAGGCGATGCCACGCAGGTCGATCGAGGGCAATTGGTAGAACGGCACGTCGCCACGCGCGGCGCGATAGTCGGCGCGCAGGCCAAGTACCCAGCTCTGCCAGAACTGGAAGTAGCCATAGACATGGCTGCGATAGGTCTGGAACGTATTGTCGCTGCCGAAGGCCGGCGCGTAGGACGTGCCCTCGATCCGCCACAGCCAGCCCCTGGATGGCGTCAGCGTGTTGTCGCGCGAGTCGTAGCTGAGTCCGAGCCCCAGGCCCGAGGCTTTCTTGGCGAAGTCCCTTGGCTCGAAGAACTGGTAGTCATCCGGCAGGTTGAGACGACTGTCGATGTCCATGTAGATCCAGCGCGCGGAGGCGAACAGATCCGTATCGCCCAGTCGTTTGGACACTTGCTGGTAGGAGAACACGCCGTCGAGGTTGTAGCCGATCTTGGCCGGCTCCAGCAGCAGCCCCTGTGTGTAGAAATCCAGGTTGAAGGACGCCTTGCCGAGCAGGCCGACATAACGCCAGGTATCGTCCTTGAAGTGGAAGGAACCACCCAGGCCGTAGGCATAGGTACCATTTTCGGTCTTGAACGCGGCCACGCCGTAGATGTCGGGCGGCAGGTGATCGCCCTTCTCCTTCGACTCCTCCGATTGCTTGGGCGGATGAAAGAACACGGCGGCGACGCCACCACCGTTGCCCACCGCGGGTTCGGTGATGATGATCGGTACCAGCAGGGCGCCCTTGTGCTGCAGCAGCCAGCGGGACATGTCGATGTCGTGGTCCTGGCTGTCGCGAAAATTGTCCCACCACGAACTCTTTGCCGGCGCCGTCGGCGTATCGGGCGACAGCGGATTGGCTGCCACCTGAGGCGTGCCAGCCGTCGTCGAAGCGCTGGCCGGCGGCGTTTCCTGCGCCTGCACTGGGAGCATCGCCAGCAAGGCAAGCAAAGTCCATGTTGCCGCGCGTGCGCTTGACATCCCGCTGCAGACCTCCACGCGTGCACAGCCCGCGGCTATCGGCACGGGTACGCGAGCAGCTTGCATCATCGGCCGCAGGCTACATAGCGCAAATACTCGCAGATCCGGCTGGTAGAACTACCTAAGCCGCGCAAGGGACAGCACGATGCGTAGCGGCTCACAAGCTGCGCAACGCACGGCTCACGCCTCAGTTGGCCGGCTCCACTTCCTGCCAGCTGCTGTCGGGGTCGAAGCTCTTCATCGACTGGGCCACGGCGGCACCGTTCTTGCCGAGATCCTTTTCGAAGATCTGCCCGTCATGGCTGATCATGAAGCTCATCACGCCCGTATCGCCGTATTCGGCTGGCCACGCCACCAGCGCAAAGCCGCTGGTCATGCGACCGTGATCCATATAGCTGTAGGCGCCCCCCGGCGCCGATGCACCCTGTGCCGTGAGTATGCGGTAGTGGTAGCCGTAGTAACCCTGCCCAGGCTTCACGTCGGCGAACTTCGGTCCTGCAGGGCTCGGCGGCTCATCGCCGCTCACCGGCCAGTAGAGGCCGTCGTGCTTGCCCGGACTGCTGACGAAATGCTGGGCGTACTGCAGCACCTTGTCGCCATCGCGGTCTTCGCTGGCGTACTCGCGCTGGGCGTCGTAATACGCCAGCAGCGCCTGCTGCACCGCCAGCTCGTTGGAGCCGATGCGACGCGTACGGATTTCTTGCTGGGCCGCCTTGAGGTCGAAGCGCCACCCGGACTTCCCCTGCACCATCGGCAGCGGCAGCACCCAGTTCTCGCTGCCTACATCCAGGTGCGCGGTGTTGCCCGTCGTATCGATGCGATGCCCATCGTCATAGCGTTTGAGGAACAGCTCCACGTCATCCTGCTGGATGCCCTCGGTGGGAATGTAGTCTTTCCAGTTGGCGCCAAGCACCTTGGCCAGCGCAGCCTGGTCGTGAGCGCGCACGGCCTGCACGAATGCGCTCGCCGCGGCATCGGCACTGGGATAACTCGCCTCCTGCGCGATGGCGGCGGTAGCGATGAGGCAGCCCATCCAGAGCGCCACGCTCGCGATCAGGCGACAAGCCTTAGGGATGCGATTCATGATCAGGCTCCTTCTCGCCGACGGAATCCACCACCACCTCCACGATTGGGTACGGGACGGGACACCTGCCTGCCAGCGCCGCCGCCACCGCCATGGAAGTTCGACATCGAACGCTGGCTGGCCTGTCCACGGTCGAACTGCGAGTGCGCCGAGCCCGGTGACTGCATGCCGTTGAAGGCATTGTTGCGGGGACCGGCGCTTTCCCGTCCGCCGCCGCCAAGGTTGCCGCGATTCTCGCCGCCCCGGTTGCCAGTTTCACCGCCGCCACCAAGGTTGCCGCGGCCGTTGCCACCGATGCCTTCGCCACCACCAGGGCGGTTCGCGCCGGCACCGCCGCCGGGCCGGTTCAAGGCCGCACCGCTCTCACCTGCGCCACGACGCGCCGCCATCGACGACCCGTTGTTGGTCGATCGATCGAAGCTCTGCAGCGCGCGTTCGCGGCTGGCATTGGCCGCCGCATCGTTGCCGCGAAAGCCCTGGCGCTGTCCTGCGCCGCCGACGCCCTGCCCGAAACGCTGCCGGCTCGCGTTGTCGCGATATGGCGTGCCGCGCCGGTAGGCCGGATTGTGGTTCCAGGCGACGTTGCCATTGCCGCTGATGCGATTATTGACGTTGATGTTGTTGTAGCGGTTGACGTTGATGTGCACGTCGTTATGGCCCCAGTCGAAACCGCCCCACAGCGAATTGGCGATGGCGATGCCCGCACCAAAGGCCAGGCCCGTGGCCAGCGCCGTCGCCACCGGATAGGCGTAGCCCGGCGGAGGTGGCCAGTAGGTGGGTGGATAGGCCGGGTAGGCCCAGGTGCCATAGACCACCGTCGGGTTGTAGGCCGGCACATAGACCACGTCAGGGTTGGTGGGCTCGATCTGGATGATGGTCGGGTTCGCCGAGCTGGCGGGCGCCTGCTCCACGACCACCTTCTGCTGATCGGTCGACTTGAGGTTTCCGGCCTTCTGCGCCTGCGCGCGCAGCCGCTGGACCGAGGCCATCACGTCGTCGGGCTGCGCCAGGAAGGCATCGCCCATGTTCTGCACCCAGTCCGGATGCGCCTTCATCTGGGCCAGCACCTGGGGAAAGGCGACCAGCGATTGCACGCTGGGATCCCAGGGCTCATTGCCGACCTGCTTGACCGCGTCGTCACCCTTGGCCTGCGGGTGCGCAGCCGACCACGCCGCCGCGTCCGCCACATTGCCCGGATAAGTCGACGCCATCAGGATCTGGGAAAGCAGCGCATCCGGATACAGCGCCACCGGCGCGAGCATCTGGTCGAGCTGCTGGTCGTTGAAGACCTTCTGGCCACCCTGGACGGCCTGCGGGCCCGGTGCTCCCTGGGCGCCCACGGGTGCTGCGAGCAGGAGCGCCACCCATGCCAGGCAACACAGGCACATCTGCCAAAACCACGAACGCCTCGTCGTATTCATGGTGCCGCTCCCATGCAGCGTATGCGCCTCGCTGAGCTTGACGCTTTTGCGGCTGCGCCGACTACTGCATTTATGCGGTAGCGCGCCTAGGTAAAACTACCTAGCGACGAGTCAGGCGAAAGAACGCACGCCCGCAACCGTAAATTTACCAAGGCCTGCCTACGTAGTAGTTCGCTGGGATGCCGCGCGTGTGCGCTCCACCATAGCCACACCTGCCAACCGCCAAGCAAGGGTGCACATCATGCGTCATGTCGCACACCCCCTTTCCACGATCCAGGCCGCCCTGCTCGGCTGCACCCTCTCAGCGACGCTGACCGTCGCCCGCGCCGATGATGGAAACCCCAACTACTGGGATGGCGATTGGCACGGCAGCATCCAGCCGTATGGATGGCTGCCGGGCGTTTCGGCCAACACCCGATTCCAGCTGCCCAACAATGGCCCAAGCGTGGAACAGAAATCGAGCAACAGCCTGCTGTCGAACCTCAGCGGCGCGTTCATGCTCGACGGCACCCTGCGCAAGGGCGACTGGGGCATGTACGGCGACATCGACTGGGTCGATTTCAGCAACGAGAAAGGCCACTTCACCAACATCGGCGGCCAACGCTTCGGCGCCAGCGCCAACCTGGACAACTCCTGGGACATGCGGGGCGGCATGGTGAATTTTGCCGGCCTTTACACTGCGGCCCATGGCCAGCAGGGCTACATCGACATCCTGGTGGGCGTGCGCTACCTGTGGATCAAGAGCAGCCTCGACTGGAACTTCACCTTCACCGGCAATGGCGGCCGGGTGAACATTGCCGACAGCGGCAACCTGCGCGGCCAAACCCATGTCACCGATGGCATCGTGGGCATCCATGGACGCTGGTCGCCGTTTCCCGACAAGCACTGGTTCTTCCCCTATTACCTGGACGTGGGCGGTGGTGGCTCGGACAGCACCTACCAGGTGATGGCGGGCCTTGCCTATGGCTTCAGCTGGGGCGACATCGCGCTCAACTACCGCGACGTCGAATACAAGGCCAGCGGCAGCGACGAGTTCCTCCGGAAGGTGGAACTGAGCGGCCCGTCCTTCAGCGTCACCTGGCATTTCTGAGCGCGTCGCCCCAAACCGCGGGAGCCGTCCCGGTGAGCGAAACCGACACCAGCATCTTCGAGGAACCCAAGCACGTACGCGTGCTGAGGCGCCTGCGCCTGATCAAGCCCGAGCATCGCGCGCAGGCGATACGCCGCGTCATCCTCGCCGTAGGCATCGCCTGGGTCCCTCCGGCGGTGCTCTGCCTGCTTCGCTGGCTGGTGACCCGCGACGACACCGCGCTCAATTTCTTCGTCGATGTGGCGGCCTACGCCCGCTTTGCGCTGGCGGTGCCGATCCTGATCCTGTCCGAGTACATCATCCTGCCCATGCTCGATGCCACCGGCCGGCACTTCGTCACGTCCAAGATCATCGACCCCGGCGACAGCGCGCGCTTCGAGGAAGCGGTAGCCTCCACCCGCCGGCTCAGCCTGGGCGTGTGGCCATCGGCCACGATGACCATCATCGTCTACGCCGCCATGGCGGTCATCGCCGTCACCATCCGTCCGGATGCGTTGCCAGTCTGGCATCGCTCCAACGGCCCCTTGCATCTGTCGCTGGCCGGCTGGTGGCACCTGCTGGTGAGCGTGCCGCTGCTGATGGGCCTGCTGCTCGCCTGGATCTGGCGCGTCGGCGTGTGGGCGCGCTTCCTGCACTGTGTCTCGCGCATGAACCTGCACCTGATCGCATCACACCCGGACAAGGCGGCGGGCCTGCAGTTCGTGTCGTTCTCGCCACGGCTGTTCGCGCCACTGGCGTTTGCGATCGGCGTGATTACCGCCGGCACCTTCGCCAACGAAGTGCTACATCTGGGCATCAACCCCACCGAGCACGCCGGCGTTCCGATCGGCACCGCGATCGTGGTGGTCGCCATTTTCATCTGCCCGCCGCTGGTATTCGCACGCCCGCTGCTCATGGCCTGGCGTCGTGGCGTGTTCGAATACGGCGGACTGGCCAGCCGCCTGGGCCACCAGTTCGAGGACAAATGGCTGGACCCGCAGAGCAAGGTGGATACCGGCTCGCTGGCGGAACCCGATTTCTCCTCCACCACCGATTTGTACAGCGTGGTGGCCAACGTCTATTCGATGCGCCCGGTGCTGTTCGACCCGCGCTCGGCCATCGCGCTCGCCATCGCCACCCTGGTGCCCTTCGGCCCCATCTGGCTGACCGTGATCCCGGCCAAGACCCTGCTGTCCCAGCTGCTGAAGCTGGTGATCTAGGCCGGCGCGTTACGCCGGCTCGATGTGACGCAGGAGCAGGCGCGCGCTCTCGCGGCCCTGCCAGTCGTTGATCACCAGCTCATAGACCGCGCGCAGATGCACCGGCGGCGGCTGTCCGTCGTAGGCGTTGAACATCACCGCATCATGCACGGCGCCGTCGCGCGGATCGCGCAACTTCAGGCGCAGATGCCGCTCACCCATCACCTGCCAGCTGGCGCATTCGAACAGGTTGTCGAATACCGGCTCGGGGAACGCCTGTCCCCACGGCCCCGCCGCGCGCAGCTGACGCGCCAGATCCAGCGACACGGCACCGATCGGCAGCTCGCCGTCGGTGTGCTGCACCGCCTGCAGCTGGTCCTCGTCCAGCCATTCGCGCGCGAGGGCATCGAAGGCCTCGGCAAAGCGCGCGTAGTCGGCGCTGCGCAGGCTGAGCCCTGCGGCCATGGCATGCCCACCGAAGCGGACAATCAGGCCGGGATGACGCGCATCGATCATGGCCAGCGCGTCACGGATATGAAAGCCGGCGATGGAACGCGCCGAACCGCGCAGCTCGTCGGGCTGATCCTCGCTGGCAGGCGCAAAGGCGATCACCGGCCGATGCAGGCGCTCCTTGAGCTTGGAGGCCACCAGACCCACCACGCCCGCATGCCAGCTGGGTTCATAGAGCGCCACGCCGACGGCATCGATGTCGGCGGCACGCGCCACCATCACTTCGGCCTCGGCCACCATGGTGTCCTGCAGCTCGCGGCGCTCCTTGTTGATCGAACTCAGCAACTCGGCATAACGGCGCGCCTGTGCAGGATCGTCGGTAAGCAGGCACTCCACGCCGATGCGCATGTCCTCCAGACGACCCGCCGCGTTCAGGCGCGGACCGATCGCGTAGCCCAGGTCGCTGGCACACAAGGCATGCAGGCTGCGCTGGCTCGCTTCCACCAGCGCGTGCAGGCCGGCACAGCCCTGCCCGCTGCGCAGGCGCCGCAAACCCGCTTCCACCAGCACGCGATTGTTGAAGTCCAGCGGCACCAGGTCGGCCACCGTACCCACCGCCACCAGATCCAGCAGTACCGACAAGTCCGGTTCGCCGCCCTCGGCGAAGGCGCCCTGCTCGCGCAGCGCGGCGCGCAGGGCCAGCAACAGGTAGAACATCACGCCGACGCCGGCCAGCGCCTTGCTTGGAAAATCGTCGTTGGCCAGGTTCGGATTGACCATGGCGTCAGCCGCCGGCAACTGCTCGCCCGGCAGATGGTGGTCGGTAACGATCACCCGCATGCCCAGCGCACGCGCGGTGTCCACGCCGGCGATGCTGGCCACGCCGTTGTCCACCGTGACGATCAGTTGCGGACGCGGCTGCAACGACTCCACCAGCGCCGCGCTCAGGCCATAGCCGTGGATGAAGCGATTGGGCACCGCATAGTCGACGTGCTTCGCGCCGAGCAGGCGCAAGCCACGCACGGCCACGGCCGTACCGGTGGCACCATCGCAGTCGTAGTCGCCTGCCACCACGATGGACCAGTCGCCGCGGATCGCCTCGATCAGCAGCGCCACGGCCTCGGCCACGCCACCGAGCCGCCCTGGCGAGAGCATGCGCGCCAGCCGGTACTCCGCCTGCTCCGGCGACAGCACACCACGCGCGGCATAGACCTGCTGAATCACGGGGTGCACGGAGAGCCCCCAGCCCGAGGGCGTGCCCTGCAGCGGACGGCGACGCAGGCGCAACGTCTTCACGACGCACTCCCGCGCCAGAAGCGCCAGCGATGCCACGGTCGATGCAGCCAGCGCTCGCCGCTGGCAAAGCTCAGCAACAACGGTTGTCGCTGCGCCGCTGCGAGGATGGCCGGCCACCAGGCAACCGCGATGTCGTCCACCGGCAGGTCCTGCAGATCGACCAGCCAGCCGGCGCCGGCGGCGGCGAAGGCGGCGGTCGATCGCGGCGTAGCGGCCATACCCGCGCGTCGCGCCAGCGCGCCCAGTAGCAGGTCGTCACCGATCACGCCGTGCAACGCGGTCTTCACCGTGGCGGGCAATGCACCGCCGCCCCACAGCCACAGGCTGTTGACCGGCGGCATGCCGTTGGCCCGGCGTTGCGCATTGACCGGATGCTGATGCAGCAATACCTGCAGTTCGTTGAGCAGCACCCGCCAGCGGCGCCCTTCGGCGCCTTGCGGCAGGTGTTCGTAAAGGTCTTCGCCCAGAGCCTGCTCGGGAGCGGCGAACACCGGTATTTGCGTGCCCGGCGCCAGGCGCACGTGCCAGTGATCGGGCGACGACACCTCCAGGATCATCCCCTCGTCCGCAAACACCGGGCGCAGGGGTTCGGCCAGCGCCAGCGCCTGCGGCATGCCCAACTGCAACTGGCCGCAGGCCAGCAGTCGCGCCCCGTTGAGGTCGGGCTGCACCCAGGCCGGATCGGCGGACAGCCACACATCGTCGCCGGCGTCGCCGGCGATCAGTTCACGCGTGAGTGCCCCGGCCGGTAATTCGCCCGGCAGCTCGAAGCGTGCCGTGAGGCCGCCCAGGTAGCCGCGCGCGGCGGGCGCCACGGCGTCAGCCTTGCGCAGCAGGGCGCGCAAGGGATGCGCCGAGTCAAAGCGCTGCAGGTCGGGCAGCCACAACTCCAGCGCCTGGACGGACGGCGTGCTCATTGCCGGCATCATGCCTCGAGCTGTTCGTAGAGTTCCAGCCACTCGCCTTCCAGCGTCTCCTTTTCGCGGCGAAGCTCGGTCTGGCGCTGGCCCAGCCGCATCATCTCGGCGGTGGGCCCGTTGTAGGTTTCCGGATCGGCCAGCGTGGCCTCCAGTGTGGCGAGTTCGCCTTCGATGCTGGCCACGCGCGTCTCGATCTTCTTCACGCGCTGGCGTGCAGCCTTCTCGTTTTCCCGCTGGGCCGCGTTGCGCCGGCGGCGCTCTTCGGGCGACTCCACCACCGGCTTGACCTCGGCCTCTTCCTTTTCCTTCTCCTTTTCCTTCTTCCCCTTGCGCGTGGCGGCACCGCGACTGCGCAGCCAGCGCGCGTAGTCGTCAAGGTCGCCATCGAAGGGCTCGGCGCTGCCATCAGCCACGCGCCAGAAGCTGTCGCAGACCAGGCCAAGCAGGTGGCGGTCATGCGAGACCAGCACCAGGGCGCCATCGAACTCGGCCAGCGCATCGGCCAGCGCCTCGCGCATGTCCAGGTCCAGGTGGTTGGTCGGTTCGTCCAGCAGCAGCAGGTTGGGCTTGTCCCAGGCGATCAGCGCCAGCGCCAGGCGCGCACGCTCGCCACCCGAAAAGCCGTCCACCGATTCGAACGCGCGGTCGCCGGCGAAATTCCAGCCACCCAGGAAGTCGCGCAGCACCTGGGCGCCGACACCCGGCGCCTTGTCCTGCAGGTGCTCGAAGGGCGATGCGCCCTCGCGCAGGCTCTCCACCGTGTGTTGGGCGAAGTAGCCGATCTTGAGGTCCTTGTGCGCCTTGCGCTCGCCACCGAGCGGCGCCAGCTCGCCCACCAGGGTCTTGACCAAGGTGGACTTGCCCGCGCCGTTGGGGCCGAGCAGGCCGATGCGCTCGCCGGCTTCGAGGCGGAAACGCACGTCGCGCAGGATCACGGCCTCCGGCTCGTCACCCTGCCCCGGATACCCCGCCACCACTTCTTCCAGCTGCAGCATGGAATCAGGCAGGCGATCCGGCACGGCGAACTGGAAGCGGAACGGGCGCTCCATGCGCACGGCCTCGGTGCCCGCCAGCTTCTCCAGGCGCTTCACGCGCGACTGGGCCTGCTTGGCCTTGCTGGCCTTGGCCTTGAACCGATCGACGAAGGACTGCAGGTGTGCGCGTTCGGCCTGCTCGCGCTCATGCGCGATCTGCTGCTGGCGCAGCTGCTCGGCGCGCAGGCGCTCGAATGCGCTGTAGTTGCCGGTGTAGAGCTTGGCGCCGCCATCGTTGAGGTGCAGCGTGTGGGTGATCACGCCGTCGAGGAATTCGCGGTCATGCGAAATCACCAGCAACGTGCCCTGGTAGCGGCGCAGCCATTCCTCCAGCCACAGCACGGCATCCAGGTCGAGATGGTTGGTCGGCTCGTCGAGCAGCAGCAGCTCGGACGGCGCCATCAGCGCGCGCGCCAGGTTCAGGCGAACACGCCAGCCACCGGAGAACTCCTTGACTGGCGTCTCGTGCGTCTCGGCCGCAAAACCAAGCCCATGCAAAAGGCGGCCGGCACGCGCCCGCGCATCGTAGCCATGCAGCTCCTCGATGCGGTGGTGCGCCCGCGCCATGGCCTCGGTATCGCCGCGCGCCTGCGCATCCAGCTCGTCGCGCAGCGCCGCGGCCAGTTCCTCGTCGCCGCCCATCACGTATTCGATGGCGGGATCCGGCAGCGCCGGCGTCTCCTGGGCTACCGAGGCCATGCGCAGCTTGGCCGGCAGGTCCAGGTCGCCCGCATCGGGCTCCACCTGGCCCTGCAGGGCCGCGAACAGGCTGGACTTGCCGCAGCCATTGCGGCCGACCACGCCAAGGCGCCAGCCGGTCTGGATCACCAGGTCGATGTCGGAGAGCAGCAGACGGCTGCCGCGGCGTAGGGCGAAGTGGCGAAACGAGATCATGGGCAAGCCTATCCGGACCGGGCGTCCTGCCGCCCGCAGCCGCCCATGATAGCGGCCATCGCGACCGGATCGCCCCCGCTAATGCCCACCCCATCGCAATCGGCGCAGGTTCACGTTGGAATAGCCCACCCAGTTCTGCTACAACGGCGCGGCAACGCCTTGCGCGGAGAGGGGACCCGTGAATACGTACGGTATCAGCAAGTTCGGCATCAGCCTGTCCATGATCGTGCTGCTGGCAGCCGGCGCCTGCGCGCCCGCACCAGCACGCGCCGAAGACGTGCTCATCAATCGCGTGCAGCAGGAAAAGGGCATGGACCTGCCCAGCCGCGGCATGAGCATGAGCCAGGTCGAGCAGAAGTATGGCGCCCCGCAGCGCAAGCTGACGCCGCGCGGCGGCGACAACAGCAAGCACCCGGTGATCAATCGCTGGGAGTACTCCAATTTCATCGTGTACTTCGAGAACAGCCACGTCATCCACAGCGTGCTGAATACGCCAGCGGGCAACAACACCAATCCGTCGTCGGCCAACTGATCCACGCCGCCTTCGACCGACGCGGCCCGTGGCGACGCGGGCCGCGTCGCCGTTTCCGGCGCCCTTGCGCCGCTTCGACTACACTTCGCAGCCCGCGCGCCCCTGCCCCTGCGGCCGGTGAGCGCTGTCCCCGCCTGCCTGAGATTTGCCCACGATGACTGACCACAGCCTGCGCCTACCGGCCGAATGGGAGCCGCAATCGGCCGTCTTGATCGCCTGGCCGCACGCCGACACCGACTGGGCCGAGCGCCTGGCCGAGGTGGAAACCACCTACGTGGCACTGGCCGCGGCGGTAACCCGCTTCCAGCCGCTGATCATCGTGGTCGCCAGCCACGCGCTGCAGTTGCGCGTGCAGGGCCTGCTCACCGGCGAGGGCGTGGACCTGTCCCAGGTGCGCTTCGTGGAGCTGCCCTATGACGACACCTGGCTGCGCGACTCCGGCCCGATCACCCTCAAGACCGACGACGGCCATTTCCAGCTGACCGATTTTCGCTTCACCGGCTGGGGCGGCAAGTTCGGCGCCGAGCAGGACGACGCGCTGATTGGCGGCCTGGTGGCCGAAGGCGTGTTCGGCAAGGCCGCGCACAAGCGCATCGACTGGGCGCTGGAAGGCGGCGGCATCGAGAGCGATGGCGTCGGCACCGTGCTGACCACCTGGCGCTGCCTGGTCCAGCGCCATCCCCAGCAGTCGCGCGAGGAAATGAGCGCCATCCTGAGCGACAGCCTGCATGCACGCCGCGTGCTGTGGCTGGACTACGGCTACCTCGAGGGCGACGACACCGACGCCCATATCGACACGCTGGCGCGCTTCGCACCTGGCGACCGCATCGTCTACCAGGCCTGCGACGACAGCAGCGACCCGCATTTCGACGAACTGCGCCGCATGGGCGAAGAGCTCGCCGCGCTGCGCACGCCCGACGGCCGCCCCTACCAGCTGTACCCGCTGCCCTGGGCCCGGCCGATCCTCGACGAGGGTCGCCGCCTGGCCGCTTCCTACGCCAATTACCTGATCGTCAACGGCGCCGTGCTGGTGCCGGCCTATGGCGACAAGGTCGACGACGAGGCGGCCCGCATCATCGGCGAGGCCCATCCGGGCCGCGAAGTCGTGCAGGTGCCGTGTCGCCCGCTGATCTGGCAGAACGGCAGCCTGCACTGCATCACCATGCAGCTGCCGGCCGGCATCGTCTGAGCACGGCTGGAATCCGGCGACCCGACCCACCATATAAGGCGCTGAATCGCCCGACGGCCTCTTCAGGGGCCGCGGCGTCGTATCCGTTAGAATTGTCCGCCTGCCTGGCCGGCCATCCCCGATCGAGAGCCCCACGATGACCCGCAAGACCCTCAAAGTTGCCCTGCTGCAGGAAACCGATCGCGGCAGCCGTGATGCCAACCTCGACGCCATCGAGGCCGGTCTGCGCGAGGCCGCCGCCCAGGGCGTCGAGCTCGTGCTGCTGCAGGAGCTGCACAACGGTCCGTACTTCTGCCAGCGCGAATCGGTCGATGAGTTCGACCTGGCCGAAACCATTCCTGGCCACAGCACGGCACGCATCGGCAAGCTGGCCGAAGAGCTCAAGCTGGTCGTGGTCGCCTCGCTGTTCGAGAAGCGCGCCACCGGCCTGTACCACAACACCGCCGTGGTGTTCGATCGTTCGGCCGTCATCGCGGGCAAGTACCGCAAGATGCACATCCCGGACGACCCGGCCTTCTACGAGAAGTTCTACTTCACGCCGGGCGACCTGGGCTTCGAGCCGATCGACACCGCGGTCGGCCGCCTCGGCGTGCTGGTGTGCTGGGACCAGTGGTACCCCGAAGCCGCCCGCCTGATGGCGCTGGCCGGCGCGGACCTGCTG
Organism: Dyella sp. C9; assembly: GCF_003332825.1. Lineage (GTDB taxonomy): Bacteria > Pseudomonadota > Gammaproteobacteria > Xanthomonadales > Rhodanobacteraceae > Dyella. The sequence continues at coordinate 52,331 of NZ_QIRF01000015.1, forward strand.
CTGTATCCCACCGCCATCGGCTGGGACCCGAAGGACGAGCAGGCCGAGAAGGACCGCCAGCGCGAAGCCTGGGTGACCGTGCAGCGCGGCCATGCCGTCGCCAACGGCCTGCCGCTGCTCTCGTGCAACCGCACCGGCTACGAGGCCGACGCCGCCGGCGTGGGCAACGGCATCCAGTTCTGGGGCACCAGCTTCGTCGCCGGCCCCCAGGGCGAGTTCCTGGCCCAGGCCGGCACCGACGGGCGCGAGCTGCTGGTGGTCGATGTCGACATGGCCCGCAGCGAGCACGTGCGCCGCATCTGGCCGTTCCTGCGCGATCGCCGCATCGACGCCTACCAGGATCTGCTCAAGCGCTTCCGCGACTGAACCGCGATCGCCATCGCCGGGGCCACGGCTTGTGCCCCGCCCCGGCCGTACCCATGCTGTGATTTACCCCGCCCGACCGACGCCACGCATGAGCCTTTCCGACATCGCCACGCCCCTGCCCTCCGCCTTGCACGACCAGCCGATCGAGCGCGTCACGCGGGACGGGGTGGAATACGTGGTGCTGGGCACGGCCCACGTTTCGCGCGCCAGCGTCGACGCCGTGCAGGCCCTGCTGGAACTGGAGCCTTTCGACGCCGTCGCGGTGGAGCTGTGCGACAGCCGCGCGCAGGGCATGCGCGATCCGGACGCCTTCAAGCAGATGGACCTGTTCCAGGTGATCCGCCAGGGCAAGGCCGGCATGGTGGCGGCCAGCCTGGTGCTGTCCTCCTTCCAGAAGCGCCTGGCCGAGCAGTACGGCATCCAGCCCGGCGCCGAGATGAAGGCCGGCATGGACGGCGCCGAACAGCGCGGCCTGCCGCTGTGGCTGGTGGACCGCGAAGTCGGCACCACGCTGCGTCGCGCCTGGCACAGCGTGGGCTTCTGGCAGCGTTTCGGCCTGCTCGGCGGCCTGATCGCCAGCGTGTTCGAGCGCCAGGAGATCGAAGAATCCGAGATCGAAAAGCTCAAGCAGGGCGACATGCTGGAGAGCGCCTTCAGCGAGTTCGCCACCAACTCGGCCCCGCTTTACCGTGCCTTGATCGCCGAGCGCGACAGCTACATGGCGGCACGCCTGCGCGAACAGGCTGCGCAGGCCGGTTACAGTGAAGGTCGTCGCGTGCTGGTGGTGATCGGCGCGGGCCACCTGAAGGGCTTGTGCGAACAACTGCGCACGCAGCAGGGTGATCCTTCCGCCGAAACCGCCGTGCTCGCCGCGATGCCGCCGAAGGCGCGCTGGCCGAAGTGGCTGGCGATTGGCCTGGTGCTGGCGGTGTTCGTGGCGATCGGCTTTGCCTTCCATCGCGACACGTCACTGGGCGCGGCCGCCGTGCGCGACTGGGTGCTGTACACCGGCGGCCTGTCGGCGCTCGGCGCGGTCATCGCGGGTGCCCACCCGCTGAGCATCCTGGCGGCCTTCATCGCCGGCCCGATCAAGCCGTTCCGCCCCGGCATTCCGTCAGGCGGCATCAGTGCGATGGTGGAGGCCTGGGTACGCCGGCCGCGCGTCGCCGACTTCGAGACCCTGCGCGACGACATCGGCCATTGGCGCGGCTGGTGGAAGAACCGCGTGGCGCGCACCTTGCTCAACTTCTTCCTGGTGAGCTTTGGCACCATCATTGGCGAATACACCGCCGGCATCCATATCTTCAAGAGCCTGTTCTGATCGCCGGAGCCGCATCGCGGTGAGGTGAACCGGTCGCCTGGGTGATGCGCAAAGCAACGCGGCCTTATTCCTGCACGAGCGGGGCTCGAATGTCCTCGCGGCGATCAGGAACGCACGGCGGCGGCCACCATCACCGCGCACGCAGCGACTGGTCGAGCACATCCAGCAACTGCTCATTGCTGTCGAGGCCGTGCTCCCAGTACATCACGCCACCCAATCCCCGGGCCTTGATGAAGGCCGCCTTCGCGCGCAACGATTGCGGGTCCTCGTAGCTGACGAAGGTGCGCGTGGCGGCATTCCACAGATAGGGTGCCTGCGCCTTTTCGTCCCAATGGCGCACATAACCGTTCTTGTCGATGTAGCTGGCCACCAGTTCGTGCCATGACGGATCGCCGGCGTACTTGGCGTATTTCTGCTGCAGGCCGTCGTGCGCCGCATCGACGCCGGTGAACGCGCGCCCGTAGAACGCCACGCCGAGATTGAGCTTCTTCGCCGGCACACCCGCCGCGAGGAACTGATCCACCGCCTTGTCGCCCGCACGATCGTCCGCCGGTGCCAGCGCCGACAAGTGCAGGCCGGCATGATGCCCGGTGGTCGCGGTAAGGCTGTTGTGGAAGTCGTAGGTCATCAGGTTGATCCAGTCGAGCGAACGCGAGGCACGCAACAGTTCGATGCCCGCGACGAACTCGCCATCGGCGGCGGCAATGCTGAGGTAGTAGTGGCGACTGCCATGGGCCGCACCCAGCTTGTCCAGCCGGGCGCGCAAGGCTTCAAGCATCAGGCTGAAGTTGCGCTTGTCTTCCGGTCGATGACTGATGCCCGCACCCGGCAGGGTCGGATACTCCCAATCGATGTCGACACCGTCGACATCATGCTGCTCCACCAGCGAGGCCACGCTGTCGGCCATGCGCTGGCGCGTGGCCCCGGTCAGGGCCACGTCCGAAAAATAGTCGGCACCCCAGCCACCGATCGACACGATGATCTTGAGCTCAGGATTGGCCTTGCGCAGCGCGACGAGTGCCGCCAGCGAATCGCCGGCGCGCGGACTGGAAAAGAACACCTCGCCATCGGGCTTGACCCGGGCAAAGGCGTAATTGATCACGTCAAGCTTGCCGGGACTGACATGAGGCATCGGCGATGCGTCGGCCACATAGCCGACGATGCGGTAATTTGCCGCGGGGCCCGCCGCCCATGCCGGCAGCGCGCAAAGCACCAGCGCCAGACCCAACATCCATCCGCGAAGCGCGGCCTTCCATTGCATATTCCGCTTCGAATTGCCTGCGCCCATGCCGTGCATCCCCAGCCCTGATGAACCGATGATCGGTATTGATCGGCCGCGCAAAACAGCTGCCCAGCAAGCTCGCACTGATACAAATCAGTGGCTTGCGACATGTTGTCCAGCCGTGAAAGCAACGACTATACTCTCGCGACTTTCACATGTATCAGCGGAATCGTGGGGACGATCCTGATGACTCGAATGCAACTGCTTGGCCTGACCGTGGCCGCAGCTCTCTTGGCCACTGCCAGCGTGCATGCCGAGGGCGACAAGGCCGCTGGACGAAAGTTGATCTACACCTGCAACGGCTGCCACGGTATCCCGGGCTATGCCAACGCCTACCCGAACTATCCGGTGCCGCGCATTGCAGGCCAGAACGAGCAGTACATCGTCAACGCGCTGCATGAGTACAAGAATGGCGAGCGCAAGCACCCGACGATGACGGCACAGGCGCAAAGCCTGTCCGACAAGGACATCGACGACGTCGCTGCCTATCTCTCCAGCCTCGCCAAGTAAGCCAAGGACACGATCCGCATGAAACGTGCTCTGACCCTGCTTTCATTCGGCGCCGTCCTGGCGTTCGCTTCCACCCAGCTGCTGGCCGCCGGCAACGCGGAGAACGGCAAGCAGAAGGCCGCCGCCTGCTTCGCCTGCCACGGCGCCGATGGCAATGCCGTGGATCCGCAGTATCCGCGCCTGGCCGGCCAGTACGACATGTACATCCAGCAGGCCCTGCACGAGTACAAGACCGGCCAGCGCGACAACGCCATCATGAAAGGCTTCGTAGCCACGCTGTCCGACCAGGACATCCAGGACGTCGCCGCCTACTTCTCCAGCCTGCCGACCAAGCTCGATACCCTGCAAGGTCATATCCAGGGCGACAAGTAAGCGCCACACCCGTCAAATGGAAAAGGCCCGCATGATGCGGGCCTTTTTTGTTGCGTGCGCAGCGATCGCCTCAGCCCAGTGCGGACTGGCCTTCCTTCTTGCGGTAGTACGGATTGCTGCCGCCGCTGTGGTCGGTAGCGTCACGCACTTCGGTAATTTCCGGCACGCGCTCGCGCAGGGTCTTCTCCACGCCGTGTTTGAGCGTCACGTCCACCATGCCGCAGCCGTGGCAGCCGCCACCGAACTGGAGCAGCACCACGCCATTGGCATCCACTTCCAGCAGGCTTACCCGGCCACCGTGCGAGGCGATCTTGGGATTGACCTCGGCCTCGAGCACGTAGCGCACGCGCTCGACCAGGCCAGCCTCCTGCCCGGGGATTTCGCCCTTGATGCGCGGCGCGCGGATGTTCAGCTGCCCACCCGTGGCGTTGGGCTCGAAGTCGATGCTGGCGCCCTCCAGCCACGGCGCGCTGTCGCCATCGACGTGGAACTCGAAGCCTTCGCACACCACCGTCCATTCCTGCCCGGTCAGCTCCTCCGGCTCCACGAACTCCAACTCGCAGTTGGCCGCCGCGGTACCCGGTGCCGTCACGCGCAGGCGGATGCCCAACCCATCGATGCCCTGCTGGGAAAGCAGCCGCAGGAAGTGCCGCTGCGCGCGTTCTGAAATATCAATCATGTCTACTCCAACACGACCCGGATAGGTCCGGGTTAATCAGCACCATTTTAGTCCTATTTCGTGTTCACCGCTCGCTTTGACTTTTGACCGCCAAGCTTCGACGCTTCGCACCTTTCTCTGCATGGAGCGACCGCCATGAGCACGAACCCACTGGCCAGCCAGCACTGCACACCCCGCAAGGGCAAGGAGCACGCGCTGGACACCACCCGCATCCACGAACTGCTTGCCGCGCTGCCCGGCTGGAAACTGGGCGCCGACGGCAAAGCCATCATCAAGGATTTCAAGTTCCCCGACTTCCACCACACGCTGGGCTTCATCAATGCGGTCGGCTTCATGGCCAACCAGGAAGACCATCACCCCGACCTCCAGGCGGGCTACGGCCATTGCGAGGTGCTCTGGTCCACCCATGACGTCGGCGGCCTCTCGCTCAACGACTTCATCTGCGCTGCCCGCGTCGAAGCCCTGCTCGAGCATTGAGCACGCCGCGCACCATGCATCGCCTGGCTGCCGCGACCGGCTTCCTGCTGGCCGTGGCGGTCCTGCTCTGGTGCATGGCGACGATTTCCGCGTGGGTCACCCGCGGCCAGCTTTCGCATGACGCCCAGGCGACCTGGACCACGCTGCGCCAAGGCCAGCCGCTGTGGAGCTGGACCTTGCGCCAGCCCGCCGACGTGGTGGCTCGAAGGGTATTTGGCTCGGCCATCCTCGCGAACCGCAGCGAGGGGCTGGAGTTCACCAGCCCGGATGGCTCGCCCTTCGAAGTGGGGTTGCCGCTGGCCGCGCCGGTCGACCTCGCCCACTGGCCATGGCTGCAACTGCGCCTGCACGGCAGCGCCACCGGAAGCCTCGGCCTGAGCTACCAGACCACCGAGCATGGCCTGCGCTGCGACGCCGACGATGCGGCCACGCTTGCCCCCGGCAGTGCCGAGCCGAGGATCGACCTGCGCAGCCTGCGCTGGCGCAGCGCGGACGGCACCACGTGCCCGCCGCCGGGTGCGGTCATGTACCTGCTGCGCCTGCGCCTGCAGATTCCCGCGCACGCCAGCCTGCAGATTGGCGAAGCCAGCTTGCTGGCCACCACCCCGATCCGCCTGCCCGAACACATCGCTGTCGACGCAGCCGATATCCACCTGCCGCTGGCCCTTGAAGACGGGCGCCGGGCACTGGCCGCTCCCGGCGACTGGAGCGCCCCGGTGGTCCGGCTGCCCGCCCATGCATCGGCCGAGGCCATGCTGATCCTGCGCGACCTGGCGCTGGAGCGCTGGCCTGCGGCCGTGGTACTGCCGTTTGGCCAGCCCCTGCAATCGGCGGGCGGGAGCCCCTGGCCACTCTGGCTGGACTGGCTGGCCCTCGTGCTGTACCTGGTTGCTCTGGTATGGCTGCTGCGTCGCCAGACGGTTGAGATTCAGCACCCCTGGCTGGAAGTGGCCGCCATCGCCGCCGGCCCACTCTGGCTGATCGCCGGGTTGCGCTGGGGTAGCCAGGCCTCGATCCCGGGCGTAGTGGCCTTCGTCGCGGCTTTAACATACGCAGGCATCAGCGAATGGCGCAGGCGGCCGACCTACTGGTCCTGGCTACCCCAACGGCGCGCGGAATGGTGGTGGCCGCTACTGCCACTCCCGGTGGCGTTTGCACTGACCCTGCTCGACGGACACGGGCTGACCCACCTGCCCTGGGCGCACGTCGCCGCGTACTTCGGCTGGGCACTGCTGCAGCAATGGGCCATGCTGGCCATCGTGATGGGCCGCCTGCAGCACACCCGGCTGCCCCGGCCGGTGATCATCCTGCTGACAGCCGGGCTATTTGCCCTGCTGCACACGCCCAACGGCACCCTGATGCAGCTGTGCCTGCTGGCTGAACTATGGTGGGCCTGGTGCTTCATGCGGGCACCCCGGCTGGTGCCCATCGCGGTGGCCCACGCGCTTTCCGCCCTGCTGGTGGAAAGCGCGCTTACCGGCCACTTACTGCGCTCACTTGAGGTCGGAGCGCGCTTTTTCCTGTAGGTGCTCCTGCAGACGCCGGATTCTTTTTCCTTTCACGGCAAGCACATCCAGGAAATCCTTCAAGTCCTCTGGCATCGGCGCGGAGAAGCTATAGGCGCGCCCATCCAACTCAAAACTCATGTGCGAGGCGTGCAGGAACAGGCGATTGAGGCCCAGCTCCTTGAATTTCTTGTTCATCTCCTTGTCGCCGTACTTGGGATCGCCCGCCAGCGGGTGCTCCACATGCGCGGCATGCACGCGAATCTGGTGAGTGCGCCCCGTACCCAGCGTTGCCTGCATCAGGCGAGCGCTGGGGTACTGCTCCATTTCCTGGAAAAAAGTGAGTGACGGCTTGCCGTTATCGGACACTCTTACCATGCGTTCTCCGCCCTGGAGCACCGATTTCTGCAGCGGGGCGTTGACGCTGAACTTCGCCTTGCGCGGGTGGCCGACCATCAGGCACAGGTACTGCTTGGTCACCGTGCCTTCGCGAATGGCCGCCTGCAGGCCGGTGAGGCCGGCCCGGGTCTTGGCGAACACCAGCACGCCGCTGGTATCGCGGTCAAGGCGATGGACCAGCTCCAGGTGCTCGTTCGGACGGGCCGCGCGCAACAACTCGATCGCCCCATGGCTGACCCCGCTGCCACCATGACTGGCGATGCCGGCCGGCTTGTCGATGGCGAGGAAATGCTTGTCCTCGAAAATGATCGACTCAGTGATCGCTGAGACAAGCCCCGGCGCAGGGCCCTTTCCCACCGCCTTTTCGGCCACTCGCACCGGCGGAATACGCAGCGTATCGCCCGCCGCGAGACGCGTATCGGGCTTCGCACGCTTGCCGTTCACCCGCACCTGCCCGGTGCGCAGCAAACGGTAGATCATGCTCTTCGGAACCCCCTTGAGCAGGGTGACGAGCGCATTGTCGATGCGCTGACCGTCCCGCTCGGGACCAATCTCGACTTGACGCACACCGTGAGGTGCGTCCGGGGAAGTTGCCGTCTGCATTGAAAAAAACCTGACGAAATAGGATACTCGGCCGGCGCTTTCATCCCGCCCTACCGAAGTTCGGATGGAGTCGGGAAGCCCGCTCGTGACGTCGGCGAGGATAGCGCCGGTCGCCTTCTCTGGCAGCCGGTCGCTGCTCCCTTTCATCGTAACGGTTCGGGTGGCCGTTGTCCGGTTCCTGAGGGGTTCCGGGGCGGCAGGCGCATTGCCACGAATCATCCCGGCACCGGAAACGATGCCGACATGTTGCCGCTTAACCGCAGCGGCGCGATCCCCGGCAGGCCGCCGAAGTACGGCGCCACCGCGGCACGCGACGCGCGGCAAGCCGAGGAAAAAATACAATGAAACGTATGTTGATCAACGCAACTCAGCGTGAAGAGTTGCGTGTGGCCATTGTCGATGGCCAGACCCTTTACGATCTAGACATTGAAATCCCTTCCCGCGAACAGAAAAAGGCCAATATCTACAAGGGCCGCATCACTCGCGTCGAACCGTCGCTTGAAGCCTGTTTCGTCGACTATGGCGCCGAGCGCCATGGCTTCCTGCCGCTGAAGGAAATCGCCCGCGAGTACTTCACTCCCGGGCTGGACCCCAACAAGGCCAACATCCGTGACCTCATCAAGGAAGGTCACGAGGTGGTCGTGCAGGTGGAGAAGGAAGAGCGCGGCAACAAGGGTGCCGCCCTGACCACCTTCATCAGCCTTGCCGGCCGCTACATGGTGCTGATGCCGAACAACCCGAAGGCGGGTGGCGTTTCGCGTCGCATCGAAGGCGAAGACCGCCAGGCGCTGAAGGAAGCGCTGGACCATCTCACCGTGCCCGACGACGTCGGCCTGATCGTGCGCACCGCCGGCCTCGGCCGCGACGCCGAAGAGCTGCAGTGGGATCTCGACTACCTGCTGCAGCTGTGGAAGGCCATTTCCGGCGCGGCCCAGGCCCAGAAGGCCCCGTTCCTGATCTACCAGGAATCGAAGCTGTTCATCCGCGCCCTGCGCGACTACCTGCGTAGCGACATCGGCGAGATCCTCATCGACGAGGAATCGCTGTACAACGACGCACGGGAGTTCATGCAGCAGGTCATGCCGACGGCCCTGCGCAAGCTCAAGCTGTACCGCGACGACACCCCGTTGTTCTCGCGCTACCAGATCGAGACCCAGATCGAGAGTGCGTTCGACCGCCAGGTCCGGCTGCCCTCCGGCGGCTCGATCGTGATCGACCAGACCGAAGCCCTCACCGCCATCGACATCAACTCGTCGAAGGCCACCAAGGGCAGCGACATCGAGGAAACGGCATTCAACACCAACCTCGAAGCCGCGGTCGAGATCGCCCGCCAGCTGCGCATCCGCGACGCCGGTGGCCTGATCGTGATCGACTTCATCGACATGGACAGCCCCAAGCACCAGCGCGAGGTGGAAGAACGCCTCAAGGACGCACTAAAGCTGGACCGCGCCCGCGTGCAGGTTGGCCGCATCAGCCGCTTCGGCCTGCTGGAGATGTCACGCCAGCGCCTGCGTCCCAGCCTGGGCGAAGCCACCCAGATCGTCTGCCCGCGCTGCGAAGGCCACGGCCATATCCGCGGCGTGGAGTCGCTGGCTCTCTCGACGCTGCGACTGATCGAAGAGCACGCCATGAAGGACAACACCGGCCAGGTGCTGGTGCAGGCACCACCGAGCGTGGCCAACTTCATGCTCAACGAAAAGCGCGCCAGCGTGGTCGAGATCGAGCTGCGCAACAAGGTCCATGTGGTGATCGTGGCCGACGACAAGCTCGAGACGCCGCACATCGAGATCCAGCGCATCCGTGAATCGGAGATGGGCGAGCACAGCAAGCCCAGCTACGAGCGTCTCACCGCGGTCGAAGCCACCCCGGTGCCCAAGATGGGCCAGACCCTGGGCAGCAGCGAACAGCCGGCCGTCAGCGGCATCGTGCCGTCCACACCTGCCCCGTTGCGCGAAGAAACCGCCCCGGCTCCGGTCGCGGCGGCCCCGTCGCAGCCCGCGCGCCAGCCCGCGGCCGCCCCGGCTCCGGCCGGTGGCGTGATCGCCCGCCTGGTCGGATGGTTCCGTGGCACCTCGGCTCCGGCCGCAACCCCGGCCCCGGTCGCCACCAAGCCCGAACCGACCCAGGCCAGCAACGCCCGCGGCAACCGCCGCGACGAGCGCGGCCGCGGCAACCAGGCCAGCCAGGCGCAAGGCAACCGCCAGCAGCAGGCTCGCCGCGAACAGCCGCAGCAGCCCCAGAAGGGCCAGGGTCAGCAGCAGGCCAAGGGCAACCGCCAGCAGCAGCCTCGCGGCAGCGAGCAGGCTCAACAGCAGCCGCGCCAGCCGCAGCAGGCACAGGGCAGCAAGCCCCCGCAGGAAGCACGCCAGCCCCAGGCCAAGGGTGATGCCGCCCAGGCGCAGAACGAACAGCGCAAGCAGCAACAGCCGCGCCAAGAACAGGCGCCGCGCCAGCCACGCGCCGCACAGCCCCAGCCAAGCCAGGGCGCCGCAGGCGCGGCCGCACCGACCGTCGCCGCCCAGGCCACTGATCGCCCGGCAGCCGCTCCGCTCACCGACGCCGCCAAGGAAGCAGCAGTGACCGCCCCGGTAGTGACCGAGGCCAGGGCCGACACCGAGGCCGCCGCCGGCGCCACGCTGGAAGCCGAAGGTGGGCAGTCGCGCCGCCGCCGCGGACGTCGCGGCGGTCGCCGTCGCCGTCGCCATGAGGACGCCGCACTGGCCAATGCCTCTGGCCACGACGAGGCTGCAGACGATATCGACCTCGATGACGAGGATCGCAGCGTGGCAGTCGCCGCAGAGACGGAAACCGCCACGCCGGTCGCCACCACGCCAGGTGCCGCCGTCACGGCAGCAACTGCGGCCTTCGCTAGCGAGACCGTCATCGCGCAGGTGCAGGAGACGGCACCGGCAATCGCACCGATCGAAACTGCGCCTGTTGCCAACCCGGTCCCCGAGACCGTGATCAGTGCCGTGGCTCCGTCCTCGTTCAACCTGCCGACGCTGCCGCCGATCCCGGTCAAGCCCGAGCCGGAAGACGCGCCTGAGGTGGTGAAGATCGAAGCCACGGCGTTCGTCGCGGAGGAGATCGTCGCCACCCCGGTGGCCCCCTCGATCGAAGTCGCCGCCGAAAACCCGGTCGTGACCACCGACGTGGAGGCCTCCGCCACTCACGCCCACGAAGTCCAGGCCCCCGCTGCCGAAACGCCGCCCCCCGAGCCCGCCGCCAGCACCTCGCTCGATTTCCATGCACCGGTTGAAACGACCACGCATATCGAATCACCGGTGACGATCGCTACGGCGGAAACCGTGACGACCACCGTTGCCCCGACAAGCGAGCCCGCCACGCCAGTGGCTCCCGCTGAGCCGGTGACCGAGCAGCCAGTGACTCCCCGCCAGGGTGACCTGCTGGCCGGCGCAGCCCGCGAAGCCGCACCCGAGCCGACGGCCGTCGAGCCCTCCGCCGAGGAGCACGCGGAACACCTGAAGAAGGATGCCTCGCACGGCTGATCGCCGTGCGTCGCACACAAAAAAGCCGGACCAAGGTCCGGCTTTTTTGTGTCTTCAGGCCAGGCGTGGACTCAATTGCCGACCTGGTTGTTATGGGTGTCCAATAACCCGTGGATGGTCATCAGGTGAGCCAGGCTGATCACGTGGTCCACCTGCAGCTTCTCCATCAACCGCTGCTTGTAGGTGGAGACCGTTTTCGGACTCAGGTTGAGCTGCTCGCCGATCGTGGTGAGCGCCTTGCCGCGCACCAGCATCATGGCCACCTCAAGCTCGCGGCTGGACAGTGCGTCAAACGGCGAACCTTCACCGTCGAGGGTCGCCAGCGCCAGCTGCTGCGCCACCGACGGCGCGAGATAGCGTCGACCGAAAGCCACCTGTCGCACTGCGTCCAGCAACTCCTCCGCGGTACAGCCCTTGGTGAGATAACCCAGTGCACCGGCATCGAGCAGTCGCTTGGGAAACCGCGCATCGTCCACCACCGTCACGATGATGACGTGGGTAGGCAGCTTGGAGCGCGACACCCGCTCCGTCAGCTCGATACCGCTCATGCCGGGCATATGCACATCGACCAGGGCAATGTCCGGCGTTCGCGCGCGTATGAGTCGCAGTCCCTCTTCGGCAGTACCTGCCTCACCGCTGATCTGCATGTCTGGCTGCTGCTGCAGGATCATCCTGAATCCCGTACGCACCAGCTCGTGGTCGTCAATCAAAACCACCTTGATCACCAGTTACCCTCCTTGGGTTGATTCGGCGAACATAGGCCTCGATACGGCTTTATGCAAGCATTCGGGGAGGCGCTTAGCCGTGCTATCCACGCCCACTTACGCGGTGATCTGTAGTTTTCCTACAGCACAACGGCAAGGGCTCGCCTAGCCGCTACTCCACACCTGTCGACCAATTTCTGAGGCCTGCCGCGTCCAGGTCAAAATCTTCCACGATCACGGTCAATGCACGGCCCGATTCGTCCAGCCAGCGCTGCTCTCCGGTGCGCCGCTCGACGCCACGGATGGCGATGCCATGAACGAAACTCTCACCCGTGCAGGTGCCAACGACATAGCCTTCGGGCAACTCCGCAGCAACCCGATCGCCATACGGCCCAAGAAACCTGACTGCGCTCATCGTCACTCCATGGTGAAAGCCGGGATGCCACCCCGGCGTGGCCTACTGCCGTATCGCTCACGGCCCAAACCAGCCGGGCCCAGCACGTCACCTGACACAGATGCCTGGCCCAACCCTCGAGAGCGCAGACTGCCAGATCGTCCGTATCCAAGGAGTCAGCATCAGATCCCATGCACGATTACCCAGCAGCACCAAATCGGCCGCGCATCGCAGCGTGCTAGGATGCGCAGCCATCACATGGCCCGGATGGCGAAACTGGTAGACGCAAGGGACTTAAAATCCCTCAGCCGAAAGGCTATGCGGGTTCGATCCCCGCTCCGGGCACCAGCTTTTGACGGCACTACCGCTCAGAATGTGCTGGCCTGCAATCGGGACACCGATTCGCCACGGATCCGACCCTCGCCAGCAAAGTCGATCACCGAATGCATCGACTTGCCAGCTTCCTATCCTTGAAGCAATTCCCGTAACTAGCCATGGGCAGGCTCGCCATGACCTGATCAGCTCGATCACCGGCAAACGCGCTTGCAGTGCGCGCAGCTCTCGCGCGCTCTCGCCCGCAGACAGGAACACAGTTCACCGCACCCAATGTCGGCCAAGAAAAAAGCGCCCATAGGGCGCTTTTCAAGAATGCGATGGAGGCCTGGGTCGGAATCGAACCGGCGTACACGGCTTTGCAGGCCGCTGCATGACCACTCTGCCACCAGGCCATCGCGGACGAATCGTAACCCGAAAACGGGACACCTTCCGTCTAAAACAACAAAACCTCGGAATGCCGAGGTTTTGCCAAAAACTGGAGCGGGAAACGAGACTCGAACTCGCGACCCCGACCTTGGCAAGGTCGTGCTCTACCAACTGAGCTATTCCCGCATCGGAGTCAGAAATCATATCAGAACATCTGGTTTTGTGAAGAGCCTGAAGTGAAATTTTTCATCCGGCCGGCCCCCCCCTGCGCCCCGGGACCCGATGCCGCAGGGCCCCGACTGGGTTCACGGAGCCGTCGCAGCCGCTGGCTTATCTCGACTGCACGAGTTTTTGGCAACAGTCCGTTCGCGTTGCAACGACTGGTGCCGAAGGGGAAACAGCCTCATCTTGGCGCCAGTCCACTTTCAAGGAGTGCAGCATGATCGAACGTCGACCGTTCAACTCGCTGGGCGGAGCCAATCATGGGTGGCTCGACGCCAAGCATCATTTCTCCTTCGCGAACTACTACGACGGCGCCCGCATGGGCTGGGGCGCACTGCGCGTGTGGAACGACGACACGATTGCGCCGCAGACGGGCTTTCCGCCGCATCCGCATGGCGACATGGAGATCATCACGTACGTGCGCGAAGGCGCGATCACCCACCAGGACAACCTCGGCAACAAAGGCCGCACGGTAGCGGGTGACGTGCAGGTGATGAGCGCAGGCACTGGCATCACCCATGCCGAATACAACCTCGAGCCGGGTACCACCCGCATTTTCCAGATCTGGATCATTCCCGATCAGCAGGGCAGCCCGCCGTCATGGGGCACCAAGCCGTTCCCGGTAGGCGACCGCTCGGGCCGCTTCGTGGCGCTGGCCAGCGGCTTCAAGGAGGACACCGACGCCCTGCCCTTGCGCACCGATGCACGCGTGCTTGGCGCCACCCTCAAGCAGGGCGAGACGGCCGAGTACACGTTCGGCCCGAATCGCTTCGCTTATCTGGTGCCCTCCAAGGGCAAGATCGAGGTCAATGGCGTGGAGCTGGATACACGCGACGGCGCAGCCATCCGCAACGAGGCCAAGATCGCCGTAAAGGCGCTCGAAGACGCCGAACTGGTGCTGGTCGACGCCTCGCCCTGACGCAGGCACGGGGCGGCGGGTGGCACGTGCCACCGCCGACCGACCAAGGTGGGGATGCCCTGCCATGCACCGGCTTGCTACGCTCCACGGGTTACCCCAGGCGCGAGATCGGGCATGAGCCACGGCATCCACACCATCGACACAGGCTTTGTCAGGCCGCGTTTCGACGCCGCCTATCTGCTGATCGAGAACGGCAGGGCCGCGTTCATCGATTGCGGCACGAATCATTCCGTGCCGCGCATGCTCGAGGCGCTGCACGCCCATGGACTCACACCCGTCGACGTCGACTGGCTGATCCTCACCCATGTGCATCTTGATCATGCCGGTGGCGCAGGCAAGCTGATGGCGCAACTGCCGAACGCGAAGCTGGTGGTTCATCCGCGCGGCGCGCGCCACATGATCGATCCCAGCCAGCTGTGGGCGGGGGCCTCAGCCGTGTACGGCGAGGCGGTGATGGAAAGCACCTATGGCAGGCTGCAACCGGTTCCCGCCGAGCGGGTGATCGAGGCACCCGATGGCCACGTGGTCGATCTCGCCGGGCGTGTCCTGCGCTGCATCGACACCCCCGGCCATGCACGGCATCACATGAGCATCCATGATGCGCGTGAGCAGGTGTGCTTCACTGGCGACACGTTCGGCCTGTCCTATCGCGAATTCGATACGGCGAAAGGCGCATTCATCCTGCCGACGACCACACCGGTGCAGTTCGATCCCGAGGCCTTGCATGCTTCCATCAACCGGCTGGTCGCGCTCAAGCCCAGAGCCATGTATCTCACCCACTTCGATCATGTCGACGAGGTGGAAAAACTGGCGGGCGAGCTGCACGAGCAGATCGATGCCATGGTCGAGATCGCACGGACGGCACAGCGGCTGCACGCCCAGCCCGAAGCGCGCCATGACGCCATGAAGCAGGCCCTGGCGCAGCTCTATCTATTGCGGGCGCGTGCGCATGGATGGCTGGGCAGCGAAGAACGCCTGCACGAATACCTGGGCATGGACATCGAACTCAACGCCCAGGGCCTGGGTGTGTGGCTGGACAGCACACGGAAACGTGCGCCGTAGCGGCGTTCAACGCAGCGTAGCGTCAATCAGCTGATTGGCCACCTCGACCAGCGACCGGGCAGGCCCTCCCGGCCCGAACAACTGACCCGAGGCATAAGTGCCCTCCAGCAAAAGCAGCAGGCCATCGGCCAGCAACTCCGGTTGTTTCGCGCCCATCGCTGCCGACATGGCAGCCAGCCGCGAACGCAAAGCACTCTTGTGCTGCAGGGCGACCTCGCGTGCAGGGTGATCGTCACCAGGATATTCGACCACCGCATTGGTGAGCCCGCAGCCGCGATAGTCTGCCTGTGTGGCGCGATGGACCAAGCCTTCGAAGTAGGCCATCAACTGCGCGCGCGCATCGCCCGGGTGCGCCGCCGCACCGGCGTCGAACACGTTCCAGAACGCCACTTCGTAGTCACGCAGGTACTCCGCGGCCAGTTCGTCCTTGGAGGCGTAGCTGCGGTAGAGACTGGGCTTGGTGACTCCGGCACGACTGACGATCTCCTCCACCCCGATCGCGCGAATGCCCTCGCGATAGAACAATTCATGCGCCGTGCGACGGATGCGCTCGGCGGCCTTGGGCTTGCTTTCGGACGTATCGGTGGACTCGATCGGACGGTGGCGTTTGGTGGACATGGCACAAGGGACTATTGACGATGTTACCGATCGGTACGTAAGATCCGGCCAGACCCGTACCGATCGGTAACATGACTATACTGCGCACCCGTCCGTTCGGCCAGAAGTACGCGTTTGTCGTGGCCGGCATGATCTTTCTCGCCCTGCTCGCTGCCGCCGGCGTGCGCGCGGCACCGGGTGTATTGATCGTGCCACTGGGGAAGGCCTTCGGCTGGAGCCGGGACACCATCTCGCTGTCGGCCGCGCTGGGTATCTTCCTCTACGGCATGGTGGGCCCGTTCGCAGCGGCCTTGATGCAGGCGATCGGCATCCGCCGCACCTTGATCGGCGCACTGGCGCTGATGGCCGTATCCATCGCCTCCAGCGCCTGGATGACCCAGCCGTGGCAACTGTTGCTGAGCTGGGGCGTGTTTTCCGGCATCGGCTCGGGCTGCGTGGCGATCGTGCTGGGTGCCACGGTGGTGAATCGATGGTTCGTCACCCATCGCGGGCTGGTGATGGGACTACTCACGGCCAGCACCGCCACCGGCACCCTGGCTTTTCTGCCGGCACTGGCGGCAATTGCCGAATACGGCGGCTGGCGCCCGGTGGTGTGGACGGTGGCCGCCGGCTGCGCATTGCTGATTCCACTCGCATGGTGGCTGCTGCCCGAACGACCCGCCGATATCGGCCTGCGTCCCTATGGTGCAACCGAGGCGGAAACCGCCGAGCCACCTCGGCGCAACCTGCTGGCCATCGCGCTGGGTTCGCTGGCGACGGCCTCGCGCCAACGCACGTTCTGGCTGCTGTTCGCGACCTTCTTCATCTGCGGCTTCACCACCAACGGACTGATCGGCACGCACTTCATCGCGATGTGCGGCGACCATGGCATTCCACAGGTGCGTGCCGCCGGCCTGCTAGCCATGATGGGCGCGTTTGACCTGGTGGGTACCACGCTGTCGGGCTGGCTTACCGACCGCTACGACCCTCGCAAGCTGCTGTTCGTCTATTACAGCCTGCGCGGACTCTCGCTGATCTGGCTGCCCTACTCGGACTTCTCGCTCACCAGCCTGTCACTGTTTGGCGTGTTCTACGGGCTGGACTGGATCGCCACGGTGCCACCTACCCTGCGCCTGGCGACGGAGGCCTTCGGCGACCGCGACGCGCCCGTGGTGTTTGGATGGGTGGCCGCAGGGCACCAGATCGGTGCGGCCAGTGCGGCCTTCCTGGCCGGCGCGTTGCGTACGCAGGGCGGCAGCTATCTCGAACCATTCGTGGTCGCCGGCGCCACGGCTGTGGTGGCCGGCACGCTGGCCCTGATGATTCAGCGCGACACACACACGCTGCAGCCGGCGCTCGCTGCTGACTGATCAGGCCAATCGTGTACCGTTCGGCACGGTTCGCTCGACAGCCGTGAGCACCACTCCCTCTTCCGTGGGAAATCCGGTCAGCAGGAATTGCGAGAGGAACGGACCGATCTGTTTCTCCGGGAAATTGATCACACCGACGATCTGCCTGCCGAGCAAGTCGTCAGCGTCATACAGGCTGGCGATTTGCGCACTGGTCTTCTTCTCTCCGTAAGGACCGAAGTCCGCCCACACCTTCCAGGCCGGCTTGCGCGCCTCTGGAAACGCCTCGACACGCGTCACCGTCCCGGCCACGATCAGCACCTTCTCGAAATCGGCCCAACTGATCTTGCTGCTCTCACTCATCCTTCCAACCTCGTCTTGAACCAGTCTTTGCCCTGCTGCCACCAATAGTCGGCCTGCGCCCCCAGATAACCCAAGGGGCGATAGGTACGCGTGAGCCCGTAGTCGGCAAACTGCCTCCAGCGGTCATCGCCATCGGCCAGCGCGGAAGCCAGCAGTTCGCCTGCGGCACAGGTGGGTGCCAAGCCGTGCCCGCCAAACGCCTGCGCCCACCACAAGCCATCGCCGGAGGTGCCGATCTGCGGCATCTGGTGGCGCGCATAGCTCATCAGGCCAGACCAGGCGTAGTCGACCCGCACGCCCTTGAGCTGTGGAAACACCCTCAACAGGTCGCGCGTCAACAGGCGCTGCACCGCTCGCGGCGAGCGATTGCGCACGGAGATGCGCCCGCCCCAGAGCAAGCGCGTATCGGGCAGCGGCCGGTAGTAGTCGAAGGCAAAGCGCGAATCGTAGATGGCCGAACGCGTGTCCAGGCACATGCCGAGTCGATCCTGCAGCGGTTCGCTCACCATCACGTAGGTCGCGATCGGAAGGATCGCCCGATCCACCTGGCGGCGCAGCCCTGCCAGATAGCCACCGCAGGCCAGGACCACCTGATCGGCGAGCACGGCTCCCTGCGTTGTCTCGATGCGCCATTGCGAGCCATCGCGCTTCAGCCGCCAGGCGTCGGTGTCCTCGTGAATGCGCACGCCCCGCCCCGCAGCCGCGCCCGCCAGGCCGATCGCGAAGTTGAGCGGATGCAGGTGCAGCGCGTTGCGCTCGTACAGGCCATCGAAATAACGGGGCGTATTAATGCGCTCGCGCAATTGCTCCTGCGGCAGCCATTCCCATGCAACGCCGTAGCGCGAGGCCAGCAGGGCCTGACGCTCGCGCAACACGGCGGGGTCACGGAACCAGTTGGCCCAGATCACGCCCTCATCGACCATGTCGCAATCAATGGCATGACGTGACACCCGCTGACGAATCAGCTCTACCGCGTCCGTGGTGTAGCCGAACAGGGTGCGCGCTGCCTGTTCGCCCCGTTGGTCCAGCAGTGACTGCTCCCCCAGCGAATACCCGGCGAACACGAAGCCGCCATTGCGACCGGATGCACCGAAACCTACCTGCTCCTTTTCGAGCAGCACGACGCCCTCCACGCCGCGCTCGGCCAACCCCAGGGCGGTGTGCAGCCCGGCAAAGCCGCCACCGATGATGGCCACCCGGGCGCTGATGCGCTCCTGCAGGGGGGCATACGGCGTGTAGGGCGTCGCCGTGGCACGGTAGTAGGAGCTGTGGTTCGTTGAACGCATTGCGCAACGCAGGCCCGGGCTTGGCAGGAAACTGTAACGCTAAGTCATTTTGGCGACCTTGTCTGCTGCCGCGCCGATACCTGCGCCGGTGCGTTGAAACGATGGAAGCTCACTCCACCAGGGTCACGCCCAGTGGCCGCAGGTCGCTGCGCCCATGGTCGTCCACCACGCGGACCTGGTAGTTGCCGGCGGCAGCCGGCTGCCAGAACAGCGATTCGCCAGGCGTCGTGCGCCCCACATAAGCGTCGTTGACGAACCAGTACATCTCATGCACCGAGGCGTCCGCATTCGCGGTGAAGGCGATGCGACTGTCCATCGACTGCTTGAGCCGCATGGCGTAGATGCTCCCACGCAACGGCGAGGCGATGGTGGGCGGCTCACCGTCGACGTCACCACCGTTCACGCAACTGTCGTTGCGCGGCGGGACACGCCGGGGGATGCCCGCCTGCACGAATACCTTCTGAAGCTCGGATGGCCAGAATTCGTACACCTCGACATGCGTGCGTTTGCCCGCATACGGCGGACATGCGGGCTTGCGAGTGGCGTCATCGATCACTACCGGACGATGCACCTGGCTGACCCGAATGGGCGACTTGCCCGGGATGAACCAGGTCATACCACGCTGTGGGCACCATTGGTTGGGCAGGTCGCCGCTGGCCAGACAGATCTCCACGCGCTTGAGGTGCGCAGGCATGTGCCGCACCGGCTCGCTCATCCGCGGCTGCGCCGCCTTCAGGGCATCGACCATCTGGAAGAACAGCGGCGCGGCCGCCTCCACCCCAACAAAGGCCGGGTTACTGCTGCCGTCGAAATTACCGACCCACACCACCAGCACGTAGGGCCCAAAACTGCCGGCCGTCCAGGCGTCGCGGAACCCCCACGACGTACCCGTCTTCCAGTAGACCGGCAGGCGATCCGGCTGCGCGCCGGTGGTCTCATCCGGCCGCGGATTCTGCCGAAGCATATCCATGACCATGAAGCTGGCTTCGTCGCTCAAAAGACGCGTGCCGACGCTTTGTGGATCCGCGGCAAGCAGGCGCAATGGCTTCAGCTCTCCACGGTTGGCCAGCATGGCGTACAGGTCGGCCAGCTCCTGCATGGTGACCTCGCCACCGCCTAGCACCAAGGCCAGGCCATAATGCTTTTCGCTCGCCATGCGGCTGATGCCGGCGTCGCGCAAGAACTGGTAGAAGCTCGGCTGCTGGAGCTGCGATGCCACCCACACGGCGGGGATGTTGCGACTGCGCACCAGGGCTTCCGTCGCCGTCACCGGCCCCAGAAAGTGGCCGTCGAAGTTTTCCGGCGCATAGGGACCAAACGCGGTCGGCACATCGCGCAAGACGGTCTGCGGGTGTAGTACACCCTGGTCAAATCCAAGCCCGTAGATGAAGGGCTTGAGCGTCGAGCCAGGCGAGCGCCTGGCCAGCGTACCGTTCACCTGCCCCTGGATGTCGGCATTGCCGTAGCCGGCGGAGCCCACCAGCGCCTTGACGCCCATGTCGCGCGTGTCCACCAGCAGCGCTGCCACGTTGCGGATGCCACGTCCGCTGTTTCGCTCCACGTAGCGATCCACCTGTCGCTCCAGCACGTGCTGAAGATCGAGATCCAGCGTGGTCGTTACGCGACTGTCCGCAGCGCTGGACATCACACGGCGCATGGCAAGCACCTGGTCCACCGCATGCGGGGTTTCGAACGGTAACTGCGACAGCGGCCGAAGACGCAACGGCAAGGCGAACAGTGGCTGCAGGCCCGCGTCCGCAGGATGCAGCACCTTCCAGCGCGCGTAGAGCCGATTACGCGAGCCGCTGAGCCCGCGCCCGATGAGATCGGGCGCATCCGCACCAGCCTGCAGGCGGCGACTGGGATCCTGGGGAATCACCGCCAGCGTCAGCGCCTCCGGCAAACTGAGCTTGTCGGCAGGCTTGTCGAAGTACGCCAGGCTGGCCGCCCCCACACCCTCCACATTGCGCCCGTAGGGTGCGTAGTTGAGGTAGGCCTCGAGGATCTGCTCCTTGGAGTAGAACAGCTCCAGTTGGATTGCCCGCGCCACCTGCCGCAGCTTGCCCGTCGGCGTCCGCGTATTGAGCCGCCACAGCAATCGCGCCAGCTGCATGGTGATGGTCGAGCCGCCCTGCCGGTTGCCATGGCTGACGTAAGTGACCCAGGCGCCCCGCAGCAGGCCGTACGGATTGAAGCCGGGATGCCAGCGATACCACTGGTCCTCGTGCAGCAATACGCCATCCACCAGGGCGGGCGACACGTCTCTCAGTGGCACCCACAGGCGGTAGCGCTGATCGCTCGCCAGGGTAAGGCGCAGCAACCGGCCATGATCGTCATAAACCGCCGTCGACGACGGCAACCACGCACTGAGTGGACGATGCGGCCACAACCGGCAACCCGCAAGCAACGCGGCGAGCAGGGCCGCACCCGCCAGCCAGTTCTGCCAACGAACGACCCAGCGGGCCAAGGCACGCCAGCAACCGGCAATGAACGACAATGTCATCATGCGTGGGGTCCGCAAGCGCGCCCACCCCGCGGTGGGCGCGCCTCATCCATCAGGGCTGACGGACCACCTCCAGGACCTGGCCACCCGCCGTCCTCGCCTGCACGCGACGATCGTACAGCGCCTCGCCGTAGGCCGGTGGCACGATGAACTTGCCGGCATTGGTAGCCTTGATGCGATAGACGAACTCACCCACGTTCGAGGTCGCCGTGCCGTAGAGCACGACGCGGTCCTCGCGCACGTCGGCATAGTCCAGCGCCCAGCTGGAATTGCCCACGCCGATGGGCGAACGCCACTCGCTGGCCTTTGCATCGCTGTCACCACCGCCGTCTTCGTGGTCGCTGCCATCCTGCTGCTGATCCGTGACGGCCGGCGGCGGCTGGATCACCGGTTCGAAGCCGCCGGGCAGCAGGTCAACGATGGCGATGTCATCATAGTCGCTGCCGTCCGTACTACGGATTTTCAGGTGGACGTCGATCTCCTGGCCGACGGTCACCTTGTCGATGGCCTTGCCATGGGTGTCGGTGTAGTCACGGGTGATTTCCATCCCGTCCTTGACGGCCTTGGCCGGCTGGTCGCGGTCGTAGCCACCCTGGCTCACCACGCGCCACGCCGGCAGGCTGCTGTCGTTGGTGAAGCGCAGGCGCTTCGCGTCCGCACTCCAGCTACCCGCCTGCAGCAGGTTGCCCTGCGGCGTGGCAATCGCCTTGACCGAACCGTCGGCCATCACCTGGTCGATGCGCAGCTTGTCGAGCTGCACGTTGTTTTCCTGTGCGTAGGTATCCAGCGCCAGCAAGACCATCGACGACGACAAGGTGTTGTACCAGCCGTTCTGCAGTGGCTCGGTGATGTTCTCCATCACGCGGGGCGACAACGCCTTGGCCCGGTCAGGAAAATGCTTGCTGAGCAGGTAGAGCGTGCTGGCATCGCGGACCAGCGAATCGTAGTAATAGCCGTAGCTATAGTCCTTGTCGGCCTTGCTGCGCTCGAGCAGCTTCTGCGGACCAGCGATGAGCTGCGCGGCCTGCTTGTCCTGCTTGAGCAACTGGTACGACGCCGCCAGCCATGCCGCTGCCAGATCGTTCTTCCACTGGTCGGGATAGGCATCCTGCAAGCGCTTCTGCACGGCGGCGAGGTCATTGGTGGTGACATTGCCCTGGCGGGTCAGCAGGTACACCGCATAGGCACGCTGGCGCACCAGGTCCAGTCCATCAAGACTGTCGTCGCTCGCCAGTTGCTTGAGGTACTTGTTGCCGGCATCGAACATGTCGCGCGGAATGTCCACGCCACGGTCACGCGCCTCCAGCATGAAATGCATGGCATAGGTCGACACGAACGGATTCGCATCCGGCGTAGCCGACCACAAGCCGAAGCCACCCTGCCCGTTCTGGCGTGAATGCAGCACGTCGAGGAACTGCGAGAGCGCCTCTTCGTTGGTCAGCTTCTTGCCGCCACTCATGACTGGCTGCAAGGCATCGGCGAACACCTTGACCTGCGGCCACTTGGCCAGCACGAGCCGCGGCATGGCCGCGCTGACAATCTGCTCGCTGCAGTAATGCTGGAAGTTCACCAGATAGGTGGTCAGGCCGCTCGACAACACGACGGGGATATTGGAAATGCTCGCATCGCGCGAGGCGTACTCGCCGTACATTCGTCGCAGGTCCGGCTGGTCCTGCTTGCTGCCCGCGTCCACGCGGCCCACGTCCACCTGGGTGCGATAGGCCGATGCCGGGCGCACCGACACGTCCACGCTCTGCCGCGCCGACTTGTCGCCATAGCCCGCGGTGAAGCTGAGGTTGCCGGAACCGAGCTTGTCGGTCGCCTTGACGCGGAACGTCACCACGCCTTCGCGCATCTCACCCAAGTTCAGGCTCTGGGTCGGCGTGCCGACGACCTGCAATTGCGGCCCGGTCTTCAGCGTTACCGCCACCGGCACCTGCTTGCCGTTGAGTCCTGTCAGGTTGTTGGCAACACCCACGCTGACGTCGACCTCGTCACCCGGCGCGAGTGTCGTCGGCACGTTCGGCGAGAGCACGAAATCGCCGCGCACCATCGTGCCTCCCTCGTAGGTACCCACGCGATCCGACGACACGGCCACCGCCATCACGCGGAGCTTGCCATTGAAATAGTCCGGCACCTGGTAGGTGAAGTCCTTCTCGCCGTTGATGTCGACGATGCCGGACCAGTACGCCACGGGCTTGTCGCGCTTGCGCTTGAATGGGTTGAGCTGGCGGCCGATAGCCGCATCGGCATCGCCACCCGGGGCTGCCATCGCCATCAGTTTTTCGAAGTCCGGCAAGATCAGGTCGAGGATCTGGGAGGTACCCACCTCAAGCATGCGCTTGCGGAAGAAGAACTTCAGCGGGTCGCCAAGCTTGTACCGGGCGACCTGGAGGATCCCCTCGTCCACGGCAAACACCACGGCACGTGTCGGCTGCGGCGCGCTGAGCCTGAAAGTCACGGTGTCGCCCGGCTTCACCACCGCCGGCGACTCCACCTTGATGGCGTTGCGGCGAGCATCCAGATTCACCGAGAACGGCACCACGCCGTAACTCAGCGGGCTCATGAAGATCTCGTCCGAGGACGGATCGCGGATGTACTGCACGTTGATGTAACCGTTGCCCTCGAAGTCCGCGGGTACGGTGATGTGCTGCACCGAGCTGCTGGTATCGGCATGGAACCAGGCGTGGGCGTAGACCTTATCGCGCTCGATGGTGATCAAGCCACTGCCGGCATACGGCGCGCGAATGGCGATGTCCACCGATTCGCCCGGCGCATAGTCCTGCTTGCCCAGGTTGAGTTGCAGCT
This sequence comes from Dyella sp. C9, assembly GCF_003332825.1. GTDB lineage: Bacteria > Pseudomonadota > Gammaproteobacteria > Xanthomonadales > Rhodanobacteraceae > Dyella. The sequence goes on from NZ_QIRF01000015.1 coordinate 76,263, forward strand.
CAGCATTGCGATCAAGCGATCGCGAGACATTGGCAGCACCCGCCACCGAGTACTCGACGCGATTCACCTCCACGCCATCACTGCTGCGCACGATCACGATGGCGTAGTTGCCCGGCTTGTCGGTGGGCAAGGCGTAGTCCATGCCATTGGCGGGAATCGACAACGGCTGCTCGTTGATCGTCACTTCCTTGAGCTTGGACTGGTACTTGTAGACACCCGAGTCCTGCTTGGTCAGCACCGACAGGTAGCGTCGCTCGATCAGGCGTGCCTTGAGGTCCTTGAGCGCGATCGACTTCGCCGTGTGGTCGATGGCAACCAGGTGCACGCTGCGCGTCGCATCACGATTGACGTAGTCGAGATTGTCGACCGACTTGTAGCCCACCAGCCAGTCGTTGCTGGACACCAGCGTCTGCGCGGCCGCAGCCACACTGCGACCGCCCTCCGGCTCGTAGGCCTTCGCCAGGAAATACAATTGATAGGTGGCGTCGGCGTACTTCTTCAGGTCGAGATCGAACTCCGCGTGCCCCCTTTCGTCCGTCTTGCCATCCTGCAGCTTGTCCTCGTAACCCTCCTTGGCACGACGCACGTCGTAGAAGTGGTAGTCAGGCCAACTGCGGAACGCCGGCCACGCCGGGCGCTACGTCAGCGACGCTTCGACACGACGATCCGCCGCCGGCGTGCCGAACAGGTTCATCACGTCGACGATGCCCTTGATCTGGTCGGGCTTGACCCAGCCTTCAGGCACCTGCCCTGCCAGCCTGGCATCCACTTTCATGCGATCGGGCAGGAACTCCTTCACCTGCACGGTGGTGCTGCCGATCTGCGCGCCGGCATTGCCATCCTTGACGATGTAAAGGTTCACCGTCCATGTGCCGGTCGCTGCCGTCTCCGCAGGCGTGTACTCGAGATCGCCGAACCCGGAGGCATCCATGGACATGGGCAGCTGCTTCACTGTCATGCCCCGCGGGTCGACGATTTCCGCCTGCAGCGGCACGCCGACCACGCTGCGCGTCCAACTGGCGGCGCGCACGATCAGGCCGACGTGGATGGTGTCACCGGGTCGATAGATGCCACGGTCCGAAAACAGGTACGCCGAGAGCTGGCCCTCGTTCTGGGCATTGCGCTCGCCACCCACGTCGAAACGCGAGAAATCGAGCTTGCGCTCGTCGCTGGTGGAGCCACCGATAGGCAGGAACGACAAGTCATCGCCCTTCCTCACCACATAGAGCGTGGGCTGCTTCTCGCGATCCAGGCCCTTCAAGGTGGGGAAATGCACCACGCCGTCCGTCGACGTGGTATCGCTGAAGAGCGTCTGACCATTCACCGCCAGTACGGATACCGTCGCGCCGCCCACCGGCTGACCGCTACGGATGGACTGCACAAACACATCCTGGCTGCCATCGAGGGAGCGTTTGACCAGCATGCCCAGATCGGTGACCACGATCAGGCGTGTATCCGTGGGAGAGGAGCCGTCAGCGCTGTCGCCGTTATCCGCCATCGCACCCTGATCGTCGTCCGACCCTTCCGACTCGTCACCCGAGTTGTCGTTCGTCGGCGCCGCCTGCGGCTGGTTCTCGGCAGCCTTTTGGGTGTCCTCCTTTTTCTTTTCGGCCACGGCGTCGTAGCTGGACAGGTGCAGCAGGAAAACGCCGCGCTTGCCCTCCTTCAGGTATTGCCCGAGGTCGATACCCTCGTAATGGGCCTTGGCGGGATCGTCCTTGGGGAAGCTGCGCTTCAGCTCGAAGCGTTCAACGATATGGTCCTCGCTGAAGTCATAGCTCAGCTCCGGGCGCGCATACGTACCCTGGTTGAAGCTCACCAGATGCTGCAGTTGGTCAGGCAGCACGCGCCCGATCTCGACGCGCATCCCGGGCAGGTTGCGCGACACCACGGAAATGCGCTTGCTGCCTGACATGGACAACAGCGAACCGTCGGCCATGAACCTCAGCAGCTGGGGATAGTCAGGGACCGTGACGACGGTGGCGTAGGCCTTGCCCAGGATGTAGCCGCCAAAGGACTTCAGCCCCTTGTCAATGCGCACATAGATGCGCTGGCCGGGGGCGGCCTGGAACTTGAAGCTTTGCATCGCGTCGTAGTCGTTCTCGGTCGGCACCAGCTCGAGCTTCAGCGGTTGCGCCTGGCGAAGCTCGGCCTCGCCGACCTCCGATGCATCCCAGGGATATGGAGCTGCGCCATCGCCCCGCGGCTCGCCTTGCTTGCCCGCCGGCAGCACCCAGGCCTTGATCAGGCCGCCGAGGTCACTGTCGCGCACGTTGCCACCCACCTGCACCAGCAGCACCTGCTCGGGTTCGTATTTTTCGTTGTCGACCAGGGTGGGCGTGACGTTGTCGATGGACAGGCTGTACAGGCCGGGAACGCGCACTCGCCCCGTCAGCTCGTCGCCGGTTCCATCACCGCCCCGTGCACTGCGCACGCCTTTGCCGATGCTGTAGCGCACGCTGTTCTCATCCCTCGGCAGCGTCAACGGCTGGGAGTGGATCCAGGCGTGCAGCTTCTGCGGATCGTAGGTCACCGTGTACTTGAGCGCCGTCTCGGTGCCATCGCTTTGCCCGAGCACGACCTTGATGCGCCTTTCGAAGTCAGCCGTGTCCACCGGATAATTGAAGTTCACCGGCTGGATGGTCTTTCTGGCCGTAGCGTCCTGCGGATCCTGATAGAACTCGCCGTTCACCAGCGTCGCGCTGAAGGCCGGCGTATCGAAAGAGAAATGGTCATCAGCCATCAGCACCTGCGGTGCGAAGGCCTTGGCCGTATCGAAGCGGACCTCGTAATGGCGTCCTACCGGCCAATCCTCGGCTGGCATGAAGCGGAGGCTGTGGTCGTCCTGCCACGACCACTCTCCCTTGACCGCGGGCTGCATCACGATGCCGTCCGTAACCGGCTTGCCCACCCGATCAATGGGTGCGACGGAGCCCGAGAAAACCACCGTCAACGCATGAATGGCGGGGCTCGGCTGCGTGTAATCGGTAATCTCCGGGGCCTGCACGGTCATGCTGATCCGCTCGGGCTCCACCGGCTTGGGCCGGTTCTGGTACCACTGCCATCCGAACCAGCCGCCTGCGGCCAGCGCCAGGGCACCCGCCAACACACCGGCCGCCCGTACCGGCCTGCGCCGGATCCAGCCACCGGTGGCTGGCAGCCAGGCCGGCGCGGACCAGCTGACCTGGCCCACCAGGGGGCGCAGGATCCATCCGAACATGGAAAACACGCCGCGCAGCAGACGCAACGGCAGCAACAGAAGGAATCTCAACAGATCCATGACGCTTCCCTGGCTTTCATCCGATGAGCATGGAAACGGCGCCACGCCGGCCCCGGGCGTAGACCGGATGCGTCAAGACACCCGCCTCTTGCGAAGCGGAGCCAACGAATACCGGGTTACCCACGACTAGAGTGCGCGCCGAACATGGCCGAACGCGGGAGCGATTCTGGCATGCGCCCGACATGAGCGCATTGGGAATAGTCTGATTCCTACCGCAGCGTCATCCGATACCTGACCCGTCTGATCCGGGCCACAGAGGCTGCGAGCGACAAGCCAGCCTGCGGCCCGATGGACCGCAGGCTGACAGGCGCTTAAAGCGTCGCGATGATCTCGCGCACGACCGGAGCGAGCTTGGGATCCTGCAGCGCCATGTGCATGGTGGCACGCACCAGGCCGGCCTTGTTACCACAGTCGAATCGCGTACCCTCGAACCGGTACGCCAGCACCTTGCCCTGCTCCTTGAGCAGCGCATCGATGGCGTCGGTCAACTGGATCTCGCCACCAGCTCCCGGCGTGGTCTGCTCCAGCAGCTGGAAGATGCGGCCCGGCAGCACATAGCGCCCGACCACCGCCAGGTTGGACGGGGCATCCGCCGGTTTGGGCTTTTCCACCATGTGGCTGATCCGCGCGCTGCGCTCGTCGATCGGCGTGGCGTCGACGATGCCGTATTTGTCGGTATCGTTCTGCGGCACTTCCTCCACCGCGATGACGCCGGCGTTCTGCGTCTCGGCCAGCTCGGCCATCTGGCGCAATGCGCCCTTGCCCCTGTTCCAGATCAAGTCATCCGGAAGCACCACGCCAAACGGCTCGTCGCCCACCACGGGCTTGGCGCACAGGACGGCGTGCCCCAGGCCAAGGGCTTCGGGCTGCGTCACGAAAATCGCCCGGACGTGCTTGGGCAGGGTGCCCTGCACCAGTGCCAGCAACTCGTCCTTGCCCTTCTCCTGCAACTTGGCCTCCAGCTCGTAGGCCTTGTCGAAGTAATCCGCGATCGCATGCTTGTAACGGTTGGTGACGAACACCAGGGTGTCGGCACCGGCATCGACGGCCTCGTCGACGGCATACTGGATCAGCGGACGGTCCAGCACCGGCAGCATCTCCTTGGCAACCACCTTGGTCGCAGGCAGGAAACGCGTACCCAGGCCCGCCACCGGAAAGACCACCTTGCGCAACGGCTTGCTCACTTACTTCTCTCCTGATTCATTGCGACGCAACGCCACCACGTTGTCCGGCTGCGTCGCCTCGCTCCAGCGGAACGTCGGCAACAGGTTGGACACGCACTGGCGCAGCACTTCCTCGTCATAGGCGACCACGGCATCGGCTGCCTTGGCCAACTGCGCATTGAGCTGGTCCCACTTCACCGCACGATACTGCGCGAGGAAGATCTTCGCGTGCGTCGTCTCGATGTAGTTCTCCAGCGGATGGAACAATTCCTCGAACAGCTTTTCGCCGGCACGCAGGCCGGTGTAGACAATGGGGATCTCCGTGCCCGGCTTGCGCCCGGCCAAGCGGATCATCTGCTCGGCCAGGTCGCGGATCTTCACCGGCTCGCCCATGTCGAGCGCGAAGATCTCGCCGCCCTTGCCGATACTGGCCGCCTGCAGGATCAGCTGGCAGGCCTCCGGGATCGTCATGAAGTAGCGCGAGATTTCGGGGTGCGTGATGGTGACCGGCCCGCCATTGCGGATCTGCTGCCGGAACAGCGGCACCACCGACCCCGCCGAGTCGAGCACGTTGCCGAAACGCACGGTGATGAAGTGCGTATTGGAGTGCTCGTTGAGGTTCTGGCACCAGATCTCGGCGATGCGCTTGCATGCGCCCATCACGCTGGTCGGATTCACAGCCTTGTCGGTCGAGATCAGTACGAAGCACTCCACGCCATGGCGATCGGCCAGGTCGGCGACATTGCGCGTGGCAAGCACGTTGTTGCGAAAGGCTGCGCGCAGCTGGCCCTGGAGCATGGGCACGTGCTTGTACGCCGCTGCATGGAATACCACCTGCGGCCGATACTCGCCGAACAGCTTGCGCATGGCGGCCGGATCACCGCAATCGGCCAGAACGGCCTCGTAGATGAGCTCCGGGTACTCCGCGCGCAACTCCTGGGAGATCCGATAGAGGTTGTACTCGCAATTGTCGACCACGCACAGCGACTGGGCGCCAAGGCGCGCCACCTGGCGGCACAGCTCCGAGCCAATCGAGCCGCCACCGCCAGTGACCAGTACGCGACGCCCGGTCAACGTGACACGAATGGCCGTCCAGTCGAGCTCGACCGTGTCGCGACCCAGCAGGTCCTCGATCGCGACTTCCTTGATCTCGTTGAAATGCGCCCTGCCGGAAACGACGTCTTCCAGCTTGGGTACGGTGCGGTAAGGCAATCCGCTCTGGTCGCACAGCTCGACCACCCGGCGCATTTCCTGGGTGGTGGCTCCCGGCATGGCGATCAGCAGCATCTGCGCAGCCACTTCGCGCGCAAGCTCGGGGATCTGCTCCACCCGGCCCAGCACAGGGCGCCCGTTGATGCTGGCTCCGCGCAAGCTTTCCTTGTCGTCGACGAAACCCACCACGGTATAGCCATTGTCCCGATGCAGATCGCGCGACAAGGCCTCGCCGGCACGATCCGCGCCTACGATCAGCACACGCTGCACCGGCTTGGCCTGGAACAGGTCGCCCCTGCTGTCCTTCCAGAAACGGTATGCGAGGCGTGGCGCCCCCAGCAGCACCGACAGCACCACCGGATACAACAGCAGCACCGAACGCGGCACGTCCGCCAGGCGGTTGTAGAGCATCAGCGCCGCGGCAATCGCCAGCGTCCCCAGCACGGCCGCACGCAGGATGTTCCACAGGTCCGGCAGGCTGGCGAAACGCCAAACGCCCTTGTACAAGCCGGTCCAGCTCAGCACCGCCCCTTGCACCAGCAGCACCAGGGGAAACTCGAGTACATGAAAGCTGATGGCCTCATTGTCGATCAGCGCGTAGCGCAAGGCCTTGGCCACCCACCACGCCAGCGCCGCCATCAGCAGGTCGTGGAGCACCACGGCCGTACGCGGATGGATGACACCGATCAGTTTACGAAGTGACATGACGGCCCTTGAGCAAAGCGCGCCGCAGACACCGGCGCTTCATGTAAATCCACACGGCGGTCGCCAACAGGTAGGTACTAAGACATATCGGTATCGACCTTGCCGGCTGACTCCAGGCCAGGACCGCCGATGGCACAGCCACCAACAGGTTCCAGGCCAGATAACACGCGCCCCCCGTGGCGTGCGTGAACCCACTGCGTACCATCCACTGGTACAGATGCTCGCGATGGGCAGTGTACCAACGACGGCCATTCGCCATACGGGCCAAAAGCGTAAGACTAGCGTCCGCTACAAAAGATGAACTGAGGATCAAGGCTGGCCACAGCAGGTGCCAGTCCACCCACCACAGCAACGCGGTGAGGGCAAAGATCAGCAGCCCCATGGTGCCACTCCCCACGTCCCCCATGAAAATGCGGGCCCTGGGACGGTTATAGATCCAGAAACCGAGCGCTGCCGCCGCCACGCAGGCGGCCGCCCCGGCCAGTGCCGGCTGGGCGGCAACCCACGCCAGCAAACCCAGCCCGGCGGCGACGAACATCACCTGCTGGGCGAGCAGGCCATCAATGCCGTCCATGAAGTTGTGCAGGTTGATGCTCCAGGTACCCGCCAGCACCAGCAGCGGCACCCACCACCAGGCCATGCCCCGCCCGACCAGGACCAGCGCGATGACCGCCGCCGCCAGCAACTGGATGCCCAGGCGCGGCAACACCGGAAGTGAACGATGGTCGTCCCACCACCCCACTGCCGCAACCATCGCCGTGGCCAGCGCCAGCGCGGTTGCGACCGTCAACGGCCAGGGTTCGGGCAGCAGGCAAAGGGCGACGGGCATGGTGAGGATGACGGCCACCACGATGCCGATGCCTCCGCCACGCGGCGTGGGAATGGTGTGGGAGCGGCGCTGCCCTGGCAGGTCCATCATGCCGCGACGATGCGCATAGGCGATCGCGCCACGCACGACAGCCGCAGCGATCAACAACGAAGCCAGCACCATCCCTAACGCCAGCGCAGTGAAGCTCATCCGCGCCTCATTCGTTGGCCACGCCGTGGATCGGGCGGATCGTGCTCCAGCTCTTGCAGCTGGGGCACTGCCAATGGTGCGCCTTGGCGCCGAAGCCGCAACGGCTGCAGCGGTACATGGCCTGCCCCTCGAGCAGCTTCTTGGTCAGGTCCCGCAGGATCAGGAAGTTCTCGCGCGCCTCGCCCTCGATCTTGTCCATGGTCGCATCGATCAAGGCCATCAGGCCGCGCACAGAGGGACGCTGGCGCAACTGCGACGTAAGGAAGTCGATCGCGGTGCGGTCGCCATCGCGCTGCTGGTAGAGGCGGGTAAGCGCAAGCACCGGCGAAATGCCGTGGTAACGCTCGAGGATGTCGCGCAGAAAGTGCTCGGCGTGCTCCATCTGCTGCGAGCGTGCATAACTGTTGAGCAGCGGCGGCAGGATTTCCGGCACGAACGCAATGTCGGCCTCGACCGCCTGCTCGTACACCCTGGCGGCCTCCACATGCTGCCCCTCCTCGGCATACAGACGCCCGGTCAGCATGAAGGCGCGCACGCAATCGGCCTGACAGGCAAAGGCCTGTCGCAGGTACTCCCTGGCTTCCTGGCGCGCACCGTGCTGACGCGACTGCTCGGCAAGTTCGCAGTAGAACTGGGCGATCATGCCCGACTCGTCCTCGCCGGTCATGGCCTCCAGCCGGCGCGCGTGCTCGATCGCCTTGTGCCAGTCGCGCTCGTGCTGGTAAATCGCGATCAAATGCCGCAGCGCCGACGGTGCATGCGCATCCATCGCCACCAGGTCGGAGAACAGCGTCTCGGCGCGATCCAGCAAGCCGGCGCGCATATAGTCCTCGCCAAGCTCCAGCAAGGCCACGGTCTTCATGGCATCGGACAAGCCCGGCCGCGAGACCAGGTGCTGGTGCAGGCGAATGGCCCGGTCCACCTCGCCACGCCGGCGGAACAGGTTGCCCAGCGCCAGGTGCGTCTCGACCGTATCGCGGTTGTATTCGGCCAGCTTGAGGAACACCTCGATGGCCTTGTCCTGCTCTTCGTTGAGCAGGTAGTTCAGGCCGCGGAAGTAGTCCGAGGAGAGTTCGCTGACCTGCACGCCCGAACGACGCACGCCAGCCCGCCGGGCCGTCCACCAGCCACTGGCGAATGCCGCAGGAACCAACAGGATGAGTACGTAAAGGAGCGCGCTCATGCACCAGCCGGGGAGGTCTTGCCCTTGCCACGCCCCGCATCGGCAGTCGCCTTGCGGCGCAAGCGACGATGGCGCGAGCTGACGCCAAGCCAGGCAGTAAGCCCGCCCAACAACCAGCCGATCACCAGGGCCAGCAGCAGCGCTGCCCCCTTGGGCAGTTCAAGCCGGGCGAAACCGAGGTCGTAGCCGACCAGGTCGGCATTGAGGGCCCCGAGCACGACGCCCGCGGCGATGAAAAGCAGGAGGATCAGCGTCACGATCAGTCGCATGCGGCGACTTTAACCGATTGCCCGCGGTCGTCACAGGCAACTGCCTGACCCGTCATTCAGGAATTGAGAAACCCCGCAGATCCAGGCCTGTCCCGAAACCCCGGGCAAAAAAGAAGGCAGGAACGGCCTCGGGCCGCCTGCCTTCGCAAGATCCTGCCGTGGACCCCTGCCGGGGTATCACTCCAGGTCCATGTTGACGCGCTCGCGCAGTTCCTTGCCCGGCTTGAAGTGCGGGACATGCTTGCCCGGAAGCGCGACCGCCTCGCCCGTCTTGGGATTGCGGCCCATGCGGGGGGGGCGGTAGTGCAGCGCGAAGCTGCCAAAACCACGAACCTCGATACGCTCTCCATTGGAAAGCGCATGGCTCATCTGTTCGATCACGCTCTTGACCGCCAGCTCCACATCCGCGAACGCAAGATGGGTCTGACGCCGTGCCAGCGCCTCAATCAATTCGGATTTGGTCATGGGTCCCCAATGTCCGTGACATGAACCAAGCGGGGCAGCCTACCGGCCGCCCCGCCCTTGCTTCCAGTACTGCTTAGTCGGCCTTGTTCAGCTGCTCCTTGAGCAGCGCGCCGAGCTTGGTCGTGCCGCCGGAGGCGTTCGAGTACTCAGCCATGGCGTCGTGCAGCTCTTCTTCGTCCTTCGCGCGGATCGACAGCTGCAGCTGGCGGCCCTTGCGGTCCATGCCGGTGAACTTGGCTTCGACCTTGTCGCCCACCTTCAGATGCTGGGTGGCGTCGTCGATGCGCTCCTTGGCGATGTCGTTGGCGCGCAGGTAACCCTCCACGCCGTCGCCCAGGTCGATCACTGCACCCTTGGCGTCCACTTCCTTCACGGTGCCGTTGACGATGCTGCCGCGCGGGTTGGTGGCCATGAACTGACCGAACGGATCCTGCTCCATCTGCTTGATGCCGAGGGAGATGCGCTCACGCTCCGGATCCACGGCCAGCACCACGGCTTCGATCTCGTCGCCCTTCTTGAAGTTGCGAACGAGGTCTTCGCCGGAAGCCTGCCAGGAGATGTCGGACAGGTGGACCAGGCCGTCGATGCCGCCGTCCAGGCCGATGAAGATGCCGAAGTCGGTGATCGACTTGATCTGACCGGACACCTTGTCGCCCTTCTTGTGCATGGCGGCGAAGGCTTCCCACGGGTTCGAGCGGGTCTGCTTGATACCCAGCGAGATGCGGCGACGCTCTTCATCCACGTCCAGCACCATCACTTCGGTCTCGTCGCCGACCTGCACGACCTTGGCCGGATTGACGTTCTTGTTGGTCCAGTCCATCTCGGACACGTGGACCAGGCCTTCCACGCCCGGCTCGATCTCGACGAAGCAGCCGTAATCGGTGACGTTGGAGACCTTGCCGAACAGGCGGCTGCCGACCGGGTAGCGGCGGGCGATGGCGACCCACGGATCGTCACCCAGCTGCTTGAGGCCCAGCGACACGCGGTTGCGCTCGCGGTCGTACTTGAGCACGCGGACGTCCAGCTCGTCGCCGACGTTGACGACTTCGGACGGATGACGCACGCGCTTCCACGCCATGTCGGTGATGTGCAGCAGGCCGTCGATACCACCCAGGTCCACGAACGCGCCGTAGTCGGTGAGGTTCTTGACCGTGCCCTTGACCACCGCGCCTTCGGTCAGGCGCTCCAGCAGCTTCTCGCGCTCCTCGGAGAACTCGGTCTCGACGACGGCGCGGCGGCTGACCACAACGTTGTTGCGCTTGCGGTCGAGCTTGATGATCTTGAACTCGAGGTCCTTGCCTTCCAGGTAGACCGGATCGCGGACCGGACGCACGTCGACCAGCGAGCCCGGCAGGAATGCGCGGACGTCCTTGATGTCGACGGTGAAACCGCCCTTGACCTTGCCGGAGATCTTGCCGGTGATGGTCTCTTCCTTGTCGAAGGCCGCCTCGAGGTCGTCCCACACCATGGAACGCTTGGCCTTCTCGCGGGAGAGCTTGGTCTCGCCGAAGCCGTCTTCGAGGGCGTCGAGGGCAACCTTCACCTCGTCGCCAACCTGCACTTCCAGCTCACCATTCTCGTCCTTGAACTGCTCGATCGGGACGATGCCTTCGCTCTTGAGGCCAGCGTTGATCACGACGACGTCGTTGCGGATTTCCACAACGATGCCCGTGACGATGGCACCCGGCTTCAGCTTGGAGATGGCCTGTTGGCTCTGTTCAAACAGCTCGGCAAAACTTTCAGTCATGTTGATTCCAGAAATGAGAAAAGGCCTTGAGCCCTGTACGCACCGGATCGGCTAGCGTACGGACCGTCGGCCCACCGGTTATGGGTGTCGCGGGAAGACTCCCTTGGCACCGTTGACCACATGCCCTGGCCGCAACCAGGGCGCCAAAAGCCGTCGGCAGCCCCTTCAGGACCGCACGACAGCCAATACTTTCGCGACGACGTCGTCGATGCCCATGCCGGTGGTGTCGATGAAAACCGCATCCGCGGCCGGCTTGAGCGGCGCTACCGTCCGCGACGCATCGCGGGCATCACGCGCTTCGATCTCGCGCTGAAGGGTAGCAAGTGTAACGCCCAGCCCCTTTTCCTTCAACTGCTTATAGCGCCTTTGGGCGCGTTCGGCGGCACTCGCGGTGAGGAAGACCTTGAACGGCGCATCAGGGAAGATCACGGTCCCCATGTCGCGCCCGTCCGCCACCAGCCCCGGGGCCTTGCGGAAAGCCAGCTGCATGTCCACAAGTGCCTGACGCACCGAAGGAATCGAGGCAATGGCCGAGGCGGCGGCGCCGGCGGTTTCGGTGCGCAACTCGTCGGTGGCGTCGTGGCCATTGACCAGCACGTGGGTGTCACTGCCATCGGTGGCCGCCTGGAAGCGGATCCTGGTTTCCTCGGCGCACCGGGTGATGGCCTCGGCGTCCGACAAGTCCAGCCCCTCCGCGCCCGCGGCATAGCCGACGGCCCGGTAGAGCGCACCGGAGTCGAGCAGGCGCCAGCCAAGCGTCTCAGCCACGCGGCGACTGATGGTGCCCTTGCCCGATCCCGACGGTCCGTCGATGGTCAGCACGGGAACGGACGAAGAGGGACTCATGGGGACTCCTGACGGCGGCGAAAGAAAACGCATATGCTATCGCGTTGGTCCTCGCACGGAACGCGGGTTGTCCAGTTGCCACCATCAGTCCGTCAGAACCATGCACGTCCATACCATGAACGATCTGCGTCGCGAATTCGAACAAGCCGCCGAAAACATCCAGCAGCTTGGCCAGCGACCGGACAACGACACCCTGCTCAAGCTCTACGCCCTCTACAAGCAGGGTTCGGAGGGCGACGTGCATTGCGAGCAGCCCGGCTTCTTCGATTTCGTGGGCACCGCCAAGTACGAGGCGTGGGCACAGCTGCGCGGCGTTTCCGAAGACGAGGCCATGCAGCGCTACATCGAGCTCGTGCACGAATTGCTGAGCTGACCCTCCCCTCGCCTCGCCAGCGCCCTACCTGTCGAGGCTGGAAGCACTTGCGGTACGCCCGGGACTGATCACCCGGCACGCAGGCACGACCCCACCCAAGCATGGCCCCTGGATCCCGGCACTCGCCGGGATGGCGGCATCGTGCGCCCCCACTTGCTTTCAAACACCCCCAGCAGGCACATTCATACGATCGTTTGAACCTTGCCGACGGCCCGCATGAACTTCCCTCGCCTGTTCTCCCCGCTTGATCTCGGGCACACCACCCTGCCCAACCGCATCCTGATGGGCTCGATGCATACGGGCCTGGAGGACAAGGCCAGCGACTACGACAAGCTCGCCGCGTATTTCGCCGAGCGCGCCCGTGGCGGCGTCGGCCTGATGGTGACCGGCGGTATCGCACCCAGCATCGAGGGTTGGCTCAAGCCCTTCGGCGGACGCCTGAGCATGCCCTGGCACGTCGCACGCCATCGCAAGCTGACGCGGGCCGTGCATGCCGAGGGCGGCAAGCTGTGCATGCAGATCCTGCACGCGGGCCGCTATGGCTACCACCCGCTATCGGTGGCGCCGTCGAAGCTGAAGTCACCGATCACGCCGTTCACGCCGCGCGCACTGTCAGCGCGCGGCGTGGAGCGCACCATCCGCGACTTCGTGCGCTGCGCAAAGCTGGCTCAGGATGCCGGCTATGACGGCGTGGAGGTGATGGGCTCGGAAGGCTATCTGATCAACCAGTTCCTCGCCGCGCGCACCAACCAGCGCAACGATGGCTGGGGCGGCAGCGCTGAAAAACGCATGCGCTTCCCGGTCGAAATCGTGCGGCGCACGCGCGAAGCGGTTGGCCGCGACTTCATCATCATCTACCGCCTGTCGATGCTCGACCTGGTGGAGAACGGCCAGGACTGGCAGGAGATCGTCACTCTCGGCAAGGCCATCGAGGCTGCCGGCGCCAGCATCATCAACACCGGCATCGGCTGGCATGAAGCACGCGTCCCGACCATCGTCACCAGCGTGCCGCGCGCCGGCTTTGCCTGGGTCACCCGCAAGCTCAAGGGCGAAGTGGCAATCCCGCTGGTGACCACCAACCGCATCAACATGCCGGAGGTGGCCGAGCAGGTGCTGGCCAGCGGCGAAGCCGACATGGTGTCGATGGCCCGGCCACTGCTGGCCGACCCGGAGTGGGCGGCCAAGGCCAAAGCGGGCCGCAGCGAGCGCATCAACACCTGCATCGCGTGCAACCAGGCCTGCCTTGACCACGTCTTCCAGAATCGCCGCGCCAGCTGCCTGCTGAATCCGCGCGCCTGCCATGAAACGGAGCTGCCGATCACCGCCACCCGCACGAGCAAGCGTTTCGCCGTGGTGGGCGCAGGCCCTGCCGGCCTGGCCTGCGCAAGCACGCTGGCCGAACGCGGCCACGCGGTCACACTGTTCGACCAGGCCAGCGAGATCGGCGGGCAGTTCAACTACGCCAAGCGGATTCCCGGCAAGGAAGAGTTCCACGAAACGCTGCGCTATTTCCGTCATCGCCTGGACGATACCGGCGTGAAGGTGGAGCTGGGCCGCCTGGTGGACGCACCGGCGCTTGCCGCCGGGGGCTACGACGAAGTGGTCGTCGCCACCGGCATCACTCCGCGCCGCGTGAGCTTCCCCGGCAGCGATGATCCGCGCGTGCTCAGCTATCTCGACGTGCTGGCGCGCAACCACCCTGTGGGCGCCAGGGTGGCCATCATCGGCGCCGGCGGCATCGGCTTCGACGTGGCGGAATTCCTGGTCGAACACCCGCCTTCGCCCACGCTGGACGTGACGCGCTGGACCCGCGAGTGGGGCGTGGACATGCAACTGGACGCGCGCGGCGGCCTGGCCCCGGCCAAGCCCGAAGCCCCGGCCCGGCAGGTCTGGCTGCTACAGCGCAGCGAGGGCCGTCCAGGCGCCCGCCTCAACAAGACCACCGGCTGGGTCCATCGCGCCACGCTCAAGGCCAAGCGCGTCACCATGCTCGGTGGCGTGGGCTACGAGCGTTTCGACGACCAGGGCCTGCATATCACCGTAGACGGCCAGCCTCAGGTATTGCCGGTGGACAACGTCATCATCTGCGCCGGGCAGGAACCGAACCGCTCGCTCGCCGACGCACTGCTCGCCACGGGCGTCAAAACCCATGTGATCGGCGGCGCCGACGTGGCCTCCGAGCTGGACGCCAAGCGGGCCATCGACCAGGGCACGCGCCTGGCCGCAACGCTCTAACCCCCGTGCGCGGCCTCCCCGGCCGCGCGCCCTGATGCCGCGCCGCAAGGTGGCTCGCACAGCGGGCGCCAGAAACGACAACGCCCGGCTTTCTGGCCGGGCGTTGTGCTGGAAAGGAAAGCGCCCCGCTAGACGACGCGTCGATATGGGTCAGGGGGGAGGAAGACCAGATATCGCGGGGGTAGCGTCGCAGCGGGGCGAGGGTCGCCGCCACCTGGGGGGAGGGGACGGTGGCGGGACGTAAGAAATCATAGGCTCGACGACTTATTAAAACAAATATATATTTCGTCCACTACTTATACGAAATACGTATTAAAGCCCTTTTTATGTTCGACTTCCGTCAGCTTCGTTACTTTGTAACGGTCGCCGAGGAGCTCAGCTTCACCCGGGCGGCCCAGCGCCTGTATATCTCCCAACCCCCTCTTTCCCAGCAAATACAGTCACTTGAGAACGATCTCGGGGTGCGCCTGCTGGAACGCAACAAGCGCAATGTTTCCCTGACTGAACCCGGCAAGCTGTTCCTCGACCAGGCCCGCCAGATTCTGGACAAGGCCGAGGAAGCCCGCGCCCTGATGGCCGACGCGGCCACCGGCTTCAGCGGCAAGCTGCGGCTGGCCTACACGGTGTCGGTGACGTTCCACCCGGCCCTGCCGCAGATGCTGTTGCGCTACCGCCGCTTCGCCCCGCAGGTGAACCTGATGCTCAGCGAGATGTACACCGAGCAGCAGTACGCCGCCTTGCTGTCCGGCGACCTCGACGTGGGCTTTGTCCGTGATGAACCGGAGCACCCCGGCACCGCGCGCAACATCCGCCTGGACGTGATCGACCGCGAGCCGCTGGTGCTGGCCCTGCCCACCAATCATCCGCTGGCCGCCCGGGAAAGCATCTGGCTGCGCGAAGTGGCCATGGAGGCCTTCGTGGTGCAGCCGCGTGAACTGGCCGCCACCCTCTACGATCGCCTTGCCCAGATCGCCGCCAAGGCCAACTTCCACCCCTTGATCCGGCAGCACGCCCAGCAGATCAACGGCCTGCTGGTGCTGGTGGCCGCCGGCATGGGACTGGCGCTGGTGCCAGCCTCGATGCGCTCGGTGAACCTCAATGGGGTCAAATACCTGCGCCTGGAGGACCCCGATGCCTATATGCTGCTGGCCTTGGCCAGCCGTGCCGACGACACCTCGCCCGTGCTGCAGCGCTTCCTCAATGTGATGACCGAGCCTGAATGAGCCTGATTTGCCGAGCCGGCCCAAGGACTTGTGCTGGATGCACAAGTTGTTTATGATTTCGTTCTTATATTTTTCATTCGTTAGTTTCAGGAGCTTGCCGTGAAGGTGCTTTCCTCTTTGAAGTCCGCCAAGCAGCGGCACCGTGACTGCAAGGTTGTGCGCCGTCGCGGCAAGGTGTTCGTGATCTGCAAGAGCAATCCGCGTTTCAAGGCTCGTCAGCGCTAATCATTAGCTGCGACGAGTGATGAAAAAGGCCGCGAAAGCGGCCTTTTTTGTTGCCCATCATCCGAGCGCTGGACTTTTTCTGCCGGACCGCACCCCGTGCGCAACCACCGTACGGAACGATAACGACGCCTCGCTACGGTCGCGCACAGTGTGCGCTCCTACAGGATGCACGTCGTCAGGATTGGCGCAGGTAGGCCACGAAAGTGCGCGCCTGCTCCGCCTGGAATTGCCGGTCGGACATGGGCAGCACCGTCTGCCAGAGCGACACCGGCTCGAGCGCAAAGCTCTCGATCGCTCCGGCTGCCGACAACACTGCGAATTGCAGCGCCCGGCGCGGAAAGCGGTGGCGCACCTCGCCTCGAAATGCCTGCAGGACATCCACCACCTGCTCGATGTTTTCCGCGATGTGCAGGCGCACCTCGCTGGCGAATTCGGATGCGCCCTCGGTTTCCAGGAAGCGCATCAACGCCCGCATCAGCCGCGGATGGCGCCGGTATTGCGCAAACAACAGCTCCATCAACTGGGCCGCCGAGGCCTCGAGGGTGTCACGCAGCAACATCGCTCCGAGGCGCTCACGATTCGTCGTGTTGCTGGCGCGCAGCATGTGCAGAAAAGCCTCGCGCAGCAGCGCATCCTTGTCCGGGAATCGGCGATAGATGCTCGCTGGCGCCACCCGTGCCAGCGCGGCGATCCGTGGAACAACCGCCCCTTCCAGCCCCTCATCGTCGAGCACGCGGACGGTGGCTGCCAGCAGGCGCGCGAGCGTCTCACGGCTGCGCTGCTGACGGGGCTCCCTCACCCGGGAAGACGGTTTGGTCGGTGCCACTGGACAATCCCCGGACTAACATGCGAATGTAAATTTACATTTACTTCAGGAGGAAGGCAATGACGCTCGCCTGGCCGGGAATCCTGCATGCCCTTTGTGCAGCCCTCGTGCTCGCCTTCCCCTTCATCGACCTGCCGGCGACCAAGCGACTCAAGCGCCACACCAGCCGTGACGGGCGTCTGCGACTCTACCGGCTCGGTGTATGCACGGCCTGGCCGCTTGCCCTGCTGTTACTGATCAGTGCCGGCAACACTCAACCATGGGCGCTGACACCGCACGGCAGCGAGCTTGCATGGCTGGAGATTCCGTGGCTGCGCGCGACCTCGTGGGTGTTGCTGGCGGCCTTCTTCACGCTGGCCTTCTGGCCGGGCCTGCACACCCTGCTTGCGCCGGAACAGCGGCCTCGCTACGCCCGGGCGATGCGTCGCCTGCGTTTCATGACCCCGGTATCGCGGCAAGAGCGGTGGTGGTGGGTTGCAGTGAGCATCACCGCGGGCGTTTGCGAGGAGTGGCTCTATCGCGGCTTCCTGCTGCACTACCTGGCCGGCAACCTCGCGGGCGGCCCCACACTGGGGCTGACGGCAGCCTGGCTGCTCAGCTCGATCGCCTTCGGCGTAGCTCATTTGTACCAGGGGCGCCACGGCATGGTAAGCACGGGCATCGCCGGCCTCGCCTTCGGGCTAATGGCCCTGCTCACCGGTAGCCTGTGGCTACCCATGCTGGTGCACAGCCTGATCGACCTGCAGGTACTGGTGATATACCACCCGGCGCGCGACGCGCCAGAGGAGGCGGCCGCCCTGGTTGCCGGCTGCAGCGGCGAATGATCCGCACATAAAAAAGCCCCTCTCCCTTTGCGGAGAGGGGCCCGTCAGGACCGGCTTACTGGTAACGCACGCCGGTGATTTCGTAGCGCTTCACGCCATTGGGCGCCTTGAACTCGAAGCTGTCACCTTCGCTCTTGCCGATCAATGCACGCGCAATCGGCGAAGACACGGCGATCAGGCGCTGCTTGATGTCGGCCTCAAGGTCACCCACGATCTGGTAGGTCACGGCCTCGCCGCTCTCCTCTTCCTCCAGGTCGACGGTGGCGCCGAACACCACGCGATTGCCCGCCGCGAGGCGGCTGACATCAATCACCTCGGCCGTGGACAGCGCCGCTTCCAACTCGGCGATGCGGCCCTCAATGAAGCTCTGCTGCTCGCGCGCGGCGTGGTACTCGGCGTTTTCCTTGAGATCGCCATGCGCACGCGCCTCGGCGATGGCCGCGATGATGCGCGGCCGGTCGCTCGACTTCAGTTTTTCCAGCTCGCCGCGAAGACGCTCGGAACCCGTCTTGGTGATGGGAGCACGACTCATGCGTTCAGTTCCTTGTGCAGTTCCTGCAGGCTGTGTACCTGGCCATCGCCGTGATAATCGAGCGAATGCACCAGCGCACGCGCGCCCGCCACCGTGGTGGAGTACGTGACACGCTGCTGCAGCGCCTCGCGCCGGATCGAGAACGAGTCGGCGATCGCCGCCTTGCCCTCGGTGGTATTGACGATGTAGACGATCTCGCCGTTCTTGATCAGGTCGACGATGTGCGGACGGCCTTCGATCACCTTGTTGATGCGCTCGCAGGTCACGCCGTGCTCGGCCAGGTACTTGGCCGTGCCTTCGGTGGCGACCAGGCTGAAGCCCTTCTCCAGCACTTCGCGGACGACCGGCAGCAGACGATCCTTGTCGGCATCACGCACGGACACGAACACCTTGCCCTTCGGCGGCGTCTTGATGCCCGCGGCATCGTGACCGCGTGCGAACGCGGCGCCGAAGCTGCGGCCGACACCCATCACTTCGCCCGTCGAACGCATTTCGGGGCCAAGGATGGGGTCCACGTTCTGGAACTTCAGGAACGGGAAGATCGCTTCCTTCACCGAGTAGTAACCCGGGATCACTTCCTTCGTCGCGCCCTGCGCCTTGAGCGAACGACCCGCCATGGCGCGCGCGGCGATCTTGGCGAGCGGTACGCCCGTGGCCTTGGACACGAATGGCACCGTGCGCGATGCGCGCGGATTCACTTCGAGGATGTACACCGTGTCGCCCTGGATGGCGAACTGGGTATTCATCAGGCCGACGACCTTCAGTTCCTTCGCCATCGCCGTGACTTGGCGGCGCATTTCGTCCTGCACCTCCTGCGTCAGCGAGTACGGCGGCAGCGAGCAGGAGGAATCGCCCGAATGGACGCCGGCCTCTTCGATGTGCTCCATGATGCCGCCGACCAGCACGTTGCCTTCGGCGTCGGCGATGATGTCCACGTCCACTTCGACCGCATGGTCGAGGAAGCGGTCCAGCAGCACCGGCGAGTCGTTGGAGACCTGCACGGCATCGCGGATGTAGCGCGAAAGATCGGCATCGCTGTAGACGATTTCCATCGCGCGGCCACCCAGCACGTAGCTCGGGCGCACCACCAGCGGGTAGCCGATCTCGCGGGCCGAGGCCAGCGCCTCGTCGGGCGTGCGCGCGGTGCGGTTCGGCGGCTGCTTCAGGCCGATCTTCTCGATCATCTGCTGGAAGCGCTCGCGATCTTCCGCCAGGTCGATGCTGTCCGGCGAGGTGCCGATCACCGGGGCGCCGGCAGCTTCAAGCGCGCGTGCCAGCTTCAGCGGCGTCTGGCCGCCGTACTGCACGATCACGCCCTTGGGCTTTTCCAGGTCCACGATTTCCAGCACGTCTTCCAGCGTCAGCGGCTCGAAGTACAGTCGGTCGGAGGTGTCGTAGTCGGTGGAAACGGTTTCCGGGTTGCAGTTGACCATGATGGTTTCGAAACCATCCTCGCGCAGGGCGAGTGCCGCGTGCACGCAGCAGTAGTCGAACTCGATGCCCTGGCCGATGCGGTTCGGACCGCCGCCGAGCACGATGATCTTGTCGCGGTCGGTCGGGTTGGCCTCGCACTCTTCCTCGTAGGTCGAGTACATGTAGGCCGTGGTGGTGGCGAACTCGGCCGCGCAGGAGTCCACGCGCTTGTACACCGGGCGAACGCCCAGCGTGCGCCGCAGGTGGCGCATGGCCGCTTCGTTGGTGTCCAGCAGCTCGGCCAGGCGGGCGTCGGAGAAGCCCATGCGCTTGAGCTCGCGCATGCGCGCGGCGTCGACGGCGGTGATGCCCTGCGCCTGCACGTCCTTCTCGGTGAGCACGATGTCTTCGAAGGCAGCCAGGAACCAGGGGTCGACACGGCTCAGGCCGTACACGTCTTCCAGCGTCAGGCCGGCGCGGAACGCATCGGCCAGGTGGAACACGCGATCCGGGCGTGGCTCGCGCAGCTCGCGCTTGAGCGCGTTGATGCCTTCCTCGGAGCTGAGGTCCAGGCCGGTCGGGTTGAGGCCGGTCTTGCCGATTTCCAGGCCACGCAGCGCCTTCTGCAGCGACTCGTGGAAGGTGCGGCCCATCGCCATCACCTCGCCCACCGACTTCATCTGGGTGGTGAGGCGTGCATCGGCCGACGGGAACTTCTCGAACGCGAAGCGCGGGATCTTGGTGACCACATAGTCGATGGTCGGCTCGAACGAGGCCGGGGTCAGGCCGCCGGTGATGTCGTTCTTGAGCTCGTCCAGCGTGTAGCCCACGGCGAGCTTGGCCGCGATCTTGGCGATCGGGAAGCCGGTGGCCTTGGAGGCGAGCGCGGACGAACGCGACACGCGCGGGTTCATCTCGATCACCACCACGCGGCCGTTCTCGGCATTGATGCCGAACTGCACGTTGGAGCCACCGGTGTCCACGCCGATCTTGCGCAGCACCGCGATGGAGGCGTCACGCAGGCGCTGGTATTCCTTGTCGGTGAGCGTCTGCGCCGGCGCGACGGTGATCGAGTCGCCGGTGTGCACGCCCATCGGGTCGAGGTTTTCGATCGAGCACACGATGATGCAGTTGTCCGCCTTGTCGCGGACCACTTCCATCTCGAACTCCTTCCAGCCCAGCACCGATTCCTCGACCAGTACTTCACCCACCGGCGAAAGCTCGAGGCCGCGCTTGACGATCTCTTCGAACTCTTCCTTGTTGTAGGCAATGCCGCCACCCGAACCACCCAGCGTGAAGCTCGGACGGATGATGGTGGGGAAGCCCACTTTCGCCTGCGCCAGCAGCGCCTGCTCGAAAGTGCGGACCACTTCGGCCTTCGGGCATTCCAGCCCGATGTCCTTCATCGCCACGCGGAACAGCTCGCGGTCCTCAGCCATGCGGATGGCTTCGCGCGAGGCGCCGATCAGTTCGACGTTGTAACGCTCCAGCACGCCGTTGTCGGCCAGGTCGAGCGCGCAGTTGAGGCCGGTCTGGCCACCCATCGTCGGCAGCACCGCATCGGGGCGCTCCTTGGCGATGATGCGCTCCACCGTCTGCCAGTTGATCGGCTCGATGTAGACGGCATCGGCCGTCTCCGGGTCGGTCATGATGGTGGCGGGGTTGGAGTTGACCAGAATGACCCGGTAACCCTCTTCCTTGAGCGCCTTGCAGGCCTGCGCGCCGGAATAGTCGAACTCGCAGGCCTGGCCGATCACGATCGGGCCAGCGCCGATGATGAGGATGCTCTTGATATCGGTGCGCTTAGCCATTCGTGCGGGCCTCCTGCATCAGTGCGGCAAAACGGTCAAACAGGTAGCCGATGTCGTGCGGACCGGGGCTGGCTTCCGGGTGACCCTGGAAGCAGAACGCCGGGCGGTCGGTGAGCGCGAAGCCCTGCAGCGAACCATCGAACAGCGAAGTGTGGGTGACGCGCGTGTTGGCCGGCAGCGTGGCCGGATCCACCGCGAAACCGTGGTTCTGGGAGGTGATCAGCACGCGGCCGTCATCCTGGTCCTTCACCGGGTGGTTCGCGCCGTGGTGGCCGAACTTCATCTTCAGCGTCTTGGCGCCGACAGCCAGGCCCATGATCTGGTGACCGAGGCAAATGCCGAACAGCGGGATCCTGGCATCGAGGAACTGCTTGGTGGCCTCGATGGCGTAATCGCAGGCCGCCGGATCGCCGGGGCCATTGGACAGGAACACGCCATCGGGCTGCATGGCCAGCACGTCGGCGGCCGGGGTCTGTGCCGGCACTACGGTGATGTCGCAGCCCTGCTCGGCCAGCAGGCGCAGGATGTTCTGCTTCACGCCGAAGTCGTAGGCCACGACCTTGAAGCGCTTGGCCGGCTGGTTGAAGGCCGTGTTGTCGAGGTCGTAGACGCCCTCGTTCCACGAGTAGGACTCACCGACGCTGACCACCTTGGCCAAGTCCATGCCATTGAGGCCCGGGAAGGCACGCGCCTTGGCCAGTGCGGCCTCGGCGTCCACTGTTTCGCCGGCCACGATGCAGCCGGCCAGCGCACCCTTGTCGCGCAGGATGCGGGTCAGGCGACGGGTGTCGATGCCGGCGATGGCCACGATGCCGTGGCGCTTGAGGTAATCGGGCAGGCTTTCGGTGCTGCGCCAGTTGCTCGGGCGACGCGGGACGTCGCGCACGATCAGGCCGGCGGCGTGCACCGAATCGGACTCGGCGTCCTCGACATTGACGCCGGTGTTGCCGATGTGGGGATACGTCAGGGTGACAATCTGTCGGCTGTAGGAGGGATCGGTGAGGATCTCCTGGTAGCCGGTCATGGCGGTGTTGAAAACCACCTCGCCGACGGTTTCACCAGTCGAGCCCACGGCGTGGCCGTGGAACACGCTGCCGTCTTCGAGGGCAAGCAGAGCAGGAATAGGCATGGGAGGGCCGCCTTTAGGTGCAGCAAGGTCCGCAAGCCGCTGCGAAGCAGCTTGTGGACCTTGGTCGAGGAACGTTTCAGGGCGGGTAGCAATGATAGGTGCAGGCCCTCTCGCTGTCCACCCAAAACAGCTGAATATCGGCGAGCCGAAAAGGCCTAACGCACGTCGCAGCGGGCGCTACACTAGTGGCGAACAGACCGTGAAAGGATCTTCATGAACTCAGCCGCACTCCTCGATCCCGCCCGTCTCGACCGACCGGATACGGATATACGGCTGGCCCCGTTCCCCTTCATGATCGCGCATGGCCAGCTGCCGGACGAGGCACGAGGCGACCTGGAGCGGGATTTTCCCCGCTATACCAGCGCAGGCTTCTTTCCCTATGACCCGGGCGACTGCGGCCCCACCGTCAATACGCTGGTGGAACGCCTGAGTTCGGCGGAGTTCGCCAGCGCCATCGGCTCACGCCTGGGCATCGACAACCTGGGCCAGTACCCGACCCTGATCACCCTGTGCCGCTCGCTGAACAAACGGCACGGGACCATTCACACGGACAGCAAGTCCAAGGTCGCCACGGCCCTGCTCTACCTCAACAACCTCTGGCCGGACACCAGCGACGGCTGCCTGCGTTTCCTGGGCAGCATCGACAATATCGACAACATGGTGGCCCCCGAGCTCAAGCCGCTCTACGGGGAGTTCGCGGTGTTCAAGCGCTGCGACAACTCCTTCCACGGCCACCTGCCCTTCGAAGGCGAGCGCCGGGTAATCCAGGTGGCCTGGCTCACCAGCGAACAGGAAAAGCTGCGCAAGACCAAGCGCGGCAAGTTCTCGCGCGCCTTCAAGAAGCTGTTCGGCTCACTGGACCGAAAGCTGGGCGCCGGTCGCGACCGCAACGCCGCGCATCGCGACTGAAGCTTCGGGCGGCGATGCCCGAACCCAGCGGGATACGCGGCCATGGGTCGTCCATAGCCGCTGGGAGTTCGCGCACAGGGCGCACGCCTACCGTGAGGCTTGGTGGCCGAAGTGCCAGGCGATGTACGCGGCGAACACGCCGTAGAGCAGCCCCACCGGCACCAGCCAGCGCGCGTCGACGCGCCCGCGGCGGAACAGCCACCACAGGTAGAGCACCGCCACGCCGGTGAGCACGCCGGCCACCATCAACGGCGCATCGAACATCCAGGGCGTGGCGAACAGCGCCAGTGAGCTGGGAATGGTGGCCTGTATCATCATGGCGCCGGAGATGTTGGCCAGCGCGAGGCGCTCCTTGCCCTGGCGCACCCAGATCAGCGCATTCATGGTTTCCGGCAGCTCCGTGGCCACCGGACTCAGCACCAGCGCCACGATGTGCGGCGACAGTTGCAGGGCCACGCCAATCGCCTCGATCTGCTTGACGAAGGTATGCGAGGCAATCGCAATGACCACCAAGGCCAGCACCGTTTGCGCGGCGACCCACCCCATCGAGGGATCCGTCGCCCCGGGGCGGAGCTTTAACGGTTCAAGCGCTTCCTCTTCCGGGGCCGCGTCGTCACTCTTCAGCTCGCGCCAGACATACAGCGCGTAGGCGGCGAGAAACAGCACGCCCAGCCAGGGCTTGAATGCGAACGCCACCAGGCCTACTGCGCACTTCACCACGAAGATGGCCAGGAACCACGACTGGTCCCGCGCCAGGCGGCGATGCTCGACCCGCACTAGGGTGTCCGCGCGTTGCAGCTGGCGCCGATTGGCCCACAAGGCCACGCCAACCACTGCATACGCAATCGTGGCCAGTACCAGCGGGCCGCCCAGGGCTGCGCCCACGCCGATGTCGCGCTGCTCGGGCGTGCGCCCCAGGATCACCGCAACGAACGTGACTGCACTCTCCGGCAGCGCCGTACCGAAAGCCGCAAGGATGGTGCCGGTGGCCGTGGCGCCCAGGTTGAGCTTCTGGCCGAACCACTCCACGCCATTCACGAAGTACTCGCAGGCGAAATAGATCGCACCCGCCGAGAGCAGGAACAACAACGCTGTAAGCATGCAATGTCCAAAGCCGGGCGAGCGGAAAACCATTGGCGCGACGACGCGTGCTCGCCCGGCAAAGGTGAGCGCGTCGCGGCCAAAGGTCTCGCCGGGCTGCCGGCACCAAAGGAAAAGGTGCCGTCGGCCATCCACGCCATGAAGCCTGGGGCTTCAAGTCTGTTGACGCGGATTCCTCTGGATTTGCCGGCCTGTCGGCTGGCAGGGGGTGAGGATGGCTACTCCCCAATGACAACACCCGGCATGGTACCGGCCGATGGACGGCCGGACAAGTGAACCGGCCGGTTCCTCTGCCAGAGGGCGATCGTAGGCAACACCCGCGCCACCGGCCTCCTGCGCTGAAAGGGTGCCGAAACTAGGCCCGTTCAGCCCGGAAACGCAGCGCCCCGACATCGCGCGAGGCCGGCACCGCAACGGTGACATCCAGCTCCTCGTGCTGCTCCGCCAGGGTGGATTCCAGCGCCGCGTGTACGCCGTTCACGGCACGTGCCAGCGCGCGGGGCATCGGCTCGCCGGCCAGCAGGCTGGCCATCATCAATGCCACCAGCACGTCACCGGTGCCGGCAACGTCGATCGGCAGCTCGGGGGAAGCGACCTTCCAGGCTTCTTCGCGCCCCACTGCCAGGGTCACCAGTTCCCCCTTGGCGTTGCGAAGACTGTGCGTCACCACCCAGGCCGGGCCGCGCTGCATTAGCTCGCGCGCGGCCTCGACGCCTTCCTGCTCGGTCACTGCCAGCTGTCCGCAAAGTCGCCCAAGCTCGAAAGCATTGGGACTGACCAGCCATGCATGCGGCAGCAACCGCTCGCGGAACACCGCCTCCAGCCCCGGCTCCACGTAGGGGCCGGTATGCGTGTCGCCAATCACGGGGTCGAGGAAGAAACGCAGGTCGGGCGCCTCATCCAGCACCTCCTCCAGCCAGTCGGCAAACACATGGCCGTTGTCGACGCTGCCCAGATAGCCTGACAACAGCACCTGCGCACGACGATGCAAGCCGCGCTCACGCGCACCCAGCAGGAGATCGCCAAACCAATCCGAGGGCAACACCTTGCCGCGCAAGGTGGAATAGAACGGCGTATTGCTCAACAACGTGGTCGGTACTTCCGCCACGCGCAGCCCAAGCTGACGCATCGGCGGCACGGCTGCGCTGTTGCCGGCATAGCCGTACACCAACTGCGATTGCACCGAGATCACGTCGACCGGCGCGGCGCCCCGGGGACGCTTGCGGCGACCATGAACGAGATGGTCTTCGAGGGGCTCGGTCATGGGCGTTCCTTCGTCGTCGGGGATGCCACGCGCGTTGGCACAACGAGCTTTCGCCCGGCCGTCATCGTCGATCAGTGTGAGGTGCGCTCGGCCAACATGGCGTCAAGATCGTAGTCACCCGGTACACGGGCGCTCAGCCAGTGAGCGGCCTCCAACGCACCTCGCGCGAAGATCGAACGATCGGTCGCCCGGTGCACCAGTTCCAGCCGCTCGCCCTGCCCCATCAGCAAGGCTTCGTGTTCACCCACGATGTCGCCTCCCCGCACTACCGCAAAGCCGATGGTGCCATGCTCGCGTGGCCCGGTGCGTCCTTCCCGTGCATACACCGCGCTCTCGCGCAGCGTTGTGTTGCGTGCCTGCGCGGCGGCCTCGCCGAGCGCCAGCGCGGTGCCGGATGGCGCATCTTCCTTACGGTTGTGGTGGGCCTCGATGATGTCGAGGTCCCAGCCGGGCAGCGCCGCGGCGGCCTGTCGCAGCAGTCGCGTCAGCACCGCCACGCCCAGGCTGAAATTGGCGGCGCGCAACAAGGCAATACGCTGTGAAGATGCATTGAGCCGCTGGGCGAACGTCGCATCCAGGCCGGTGGTGCCGGTGACCAAGGCGATGCCGCGCGATTCGCAGTACGTGAGTGCCTCGGCGAGACCCGCCGGCCCACTGAAATCCACCACCACGTCGATGGCGTCGTCCTGGGGCCAGCCGTGGCTGTAGAGCGGTGCCACGGTGCCGGCATAGACCGGTTCGCCCAATTGCCGGGAGCCTTGCGAAGTGATGGCCGCCGCCAGCACGAAGCGCGAGTCCTTCCTCACCAGCGCCAGCAGGGCCTGCCCCATGCGACCGGTAGCGCCATTGATGGCGAGGCGAACAGGTTGGCTCATGCGTGGACTCCTTCCGGGAACGGCAACAGATACGGAAGACGCGATGCTAGCGGCAGGCGGCGCTGGCGTACATCGACGCGCAGGATTTGCCCGCCTCGTCCGAGCCGGGCACCAGAATTTACGAAGTCACCCGGGACCAGAACTGCTTGACGCCGTCGACCCAGGTCTTGGCGCGAGGCGTGTGCCTGTCCGCCTCGCCATCGCTGAAGGTGGCTTCCAGTTGCTCGAACAGCTCACGCTGCTGCTTGGTCAGGCGTACCGGCGTTTCCACCACCACGCGGCAGATCAGGTCGCCGGAGCGGCTGCTGCGTACCGACTTCACGCCACGCCCGCGCAGGCGGAACAGCTGCCCGGTCTGCGTTTCCGGCGGGATGTTGATCGGCACTTCGCCATCGAGCGTAGGCACCTGCAGTTCCGCGCCCAGCGCGGCCTGGGTGAAACGGATCGGCAGCTCGCAATGCAGGTCGTTGCCGTCGCGCTGGAAAATCGCATGTTCACGCACGCGCACTTCGACGTAGAGATCGCCGGCCTCGGAGCCGGCAGGGCCTGCTTCGCCCTGCCCTGTCAGGCGAATGCGGTCGCCGTTGTCCACGCCAGCCGGGATGCTCACCGACAGCGTTCGGGTTTCTTCCAGGCGCCCTTCGCCATCGCATTCGTTGCAGGGCTTCTCGATGGCCTGGCCGCTACCGCCGCAATGCGGGCAGGCCTGCTGGATGGAGAAGATGCCGTTCTGCATGCGCACGCGGCCATGGCCGGCGCAGGTCTTGCAAGTCACCGTCTTGCCATCGGCTGAGCCCGAGCCATTGCAGTGGTGGCAGTTCACCTGGGTGGGAATCTCGATCTTCTTCTCGACGCCGAACACGGCCTCCTCGAGATCGAGCTCCATGATGTAGCGCAGGTCGGAACCGCGGCGCTGACGCCCGCGACCGCCGCCCATGCCGAAGATGTCACCGAAAATGTCACCAAAGATGTCGCCCATGTCGCCGAAGCCGGCGCCACCGCGACCACCCATGCCGTGCTCGAAGGCAGCGTGGCCGTGCTGGTCGTACATCGCGCGCTTCTGCGCGTCGGACAGCACTTCGTAGGCCTCCTTGGCCTCCTTGAACTTCTCCTGCGCATGCGGATCGTCCGGGCAGCGGTCCGGGTGGAACTTCATCGCCAGGCGGCGGAAGGACTTCTTCAGCTCCACCTCGGTGACGGTGCGTTCCACACCCAGGACTTCGTAGTAATCACGCTTGCTCATCGTTGCATCCGACATGGATCGCTCTCTTGCTACATGAATCGTGCGATCCATGTCCCATCAACAAACAGCCCGCGCCTAGGAGAGAGCCTGGGCGCGGGCTGCATCAGATCGGCAGCGCCGACCCGCCTATCTTACTTCTTGTCGTCCTTGACTTCAGTGAACTCGGCATCCACCACGTCGTCCTGGCCGGCCGAACCCTGGTGGGCACCGGCATGGGCACCGGCGTCAGCCTGGGCGCCACCGCCCTGGGCCGCGGCGTAGAGGGCCTGGGCGACCTGCTCGAGCTTCTCGATCTTGGACTCGATCGCACCCTTGTCGTCGCCGTCCTTGACCTTCTCCAGGTCCGACAGCGCGCCCTCGATGCTGCTCAGCTGGTCGGCCGGCACCTTGCCGCCGTGGTCCTTGAGCGCGCTACGGGTGGCGTGCACCAGCTGGTCGGCCTTGTTGCGGGTACCGACGAGCTCGTGGAACTTCTTGTCTTCTTCCTTGTTGGCCTCGGCGTCGGCCACCATGCGGGCGATCTCTTCCTCGGACAGGCCCGAACCGGCCTTGATCTCGATCTTCTGTTCCTTGCCGGTCTTCTTGTCCTTGGCCGACACGTGCAGGATGCCGTTGGCGTCGATGTCGAAGGTCACTTCGATCTGCGGCATGCCACGCGGCGCCGGCTCGATGCCCTGCAGGTCGAACTTGCCCAGCGACTTGTTGGCGCTGGCGCGCTCGCGCTCACCCTGCAGCACGTGCACGGTCACGGCGGTCTGGTTGTCGTCGGCGGTGGAGAACACCTGCGAGGCCTTGGTCGGCACGGTGGTGTTCTTCTCGATCAGCTTGGTCATCACGCCGCCCATGGTCTCGATGCCCAGCGACAGCGGGGTGACGTCGAGCAGCAGCACGTCCTTGACCGAACCACCGAGCACGCCGCCCTGGATGGCTGCGCCGACGGCGACGGCCTCATCCGGGTTGACGTCCTTGCGCGGCTCCTTGCCGAAGAAGTCCTTCACCGACTCCTGCACCTTGGGCATGCGGGTCTGGCCACCGACGAGGATCACCTCGTTGATGTCGGACACGCGCAGGCCGGCGTCATTCAACGCGGTGCGGCACGGCTCGATGGTGCGCTTGACCAGGTCTTCCACCAGCGCTTCCAGCTTGGCGCGGGTCAGCTTGATGTTGAGGTGCTTCGGACCGGAGGCGTCGGCCGTGATGTACGGCAGGTTCACTTCGGTCTGGTGGCTGGACGACAGCTCGATCTTCGCGCGCTCGGCGGCGTCCTTCAGGCGCTGCAGGGCCAGCGGATCCTTGCGCAGGTCCATGCCCTGGTCCTTCTTGAACTCCTCGACCAGGTAGTCGATGACGCGCATGTCGAAGTCTTCGCCACCCAGGAAGGTGTCGCCATTGGTGGCCAGCACCTCGAACTGCTTCTCGCCGTCCACTTCGGCGATCTCGATGATCGACACGTCGAAGGTGCCGCCGCCGAGGTCGTACACGGCGATCTTGCGGTCACCGCCCTTCTTGTCCAGGCCGTAGGCCAGCGCGGCCGCGGTCGGCTCGTTGATGATGCGCTTGACGTCCAGGCCCGCGATGCGGCCAGCGTCCTTGGTGGCCTGGCGCTGGCTGTCGTTGAAGTAGGCCGGCACCGTGATCACGGCCTCGGTGACGGGCTCGCCGAGGTAGTCTTCGGCGGTCTTCTTCATCTTCATGAGGACCTTGGCCGAGATCTCCTGCGGAGCCATCTTCTTGCCGTCGGCCGTCTCCACCCAGGCGTCGCCGTTGTCATGCGCAACGATGCCGTAGGGGACGATATGCAGGTCTTTCTGCACTTCCGCGTCAGTGAACTTGCGGCCGATCAGGCGCTTCACCGCGTAGAAGGTGTTCTTGGGATTGGTCACGCTCTGGCGCTTGGCCGGCGCACCCACCAGGACTTCGCCGTCCTTGGTGAAAGCAACGATCGACGGAGTGGTGCGATCGCCTTCCGAATTCTCGATGACCTTGGCGGTGGTGCCGTCCATCACGGCCACGCACGAGTTGGTCGTGCCCAGGTCGATACCAATGATCTTGCCCATAGTTGTCTACTCCCGAATGCTTTAAGCGACCCCTCGGCCGCGACTGGTTTCCAGATGGGGTTCCACGCCTGGCATCTCAATGCCGGCAAGACCCCCGATGCCTTGCCACGATGCCGGCAGGGGACGCGGTTCAGGCGTCCTCGGCCGCCGGCCGCGGCCTTACTCCTTGGCGACCGCCACCAACGCGGGGCGCAACAGCCGATCGTTCAACACGTAGCCCTTCTGCAGCACGTTGACGACCGTGTTGGGGGCCGCGCCCGGGGCCTCCACCATGCTCACGGCGTGGTGCTTTTCGGGATCCAGTGGCTGACCCACCGGATCGACCTGCACCAGGCCATTGTTCTCGGCGACCTTCAGCAGCGACTTGAGCGTGAGCGCAATGCCCTCGCGCATGCTGGCGACGTCGCCGCCCTCCACTTCCAGGCCGCGCTCCAGGCCGTCGTAGACCGGCAGCAACTCGTTGAGCAGCTTCTCGTTGGCGAAGCGGCGAGCCTGCTCCACGTCGCGATGCAGGCGACGGCGCTGGTTCTCGATTTCGGCCTTCTCGCGCAGCACGGTGTCGCGCAACTCGGTGTTGCTCGCCTCCAGCTCGGCGATGCGCGCCTTGAGTGCCTCCAGTTCGGCACTGGCCGCACCGCCCTGACCGCCGCTGCCCTGCGCCTCGTTGGACGCCGTTGGATCGTTGCTCTGCATGAATGACTCCAAGCCTATCCGTGGCCGGCACCCCTGGCACCAGCCGTCAAAACCATGCGGGGAAAACCCGCCTCCCGGGCGCGTTATAAGGTCGTCGCGACGCGATTCAAGGCGTCGCTGAGCAATCCGGCCGTCGCCTGCACCACCGGGATCACCCGCTCGTAGGCCATGCGGGTAGGGCCAATGACCCCGACCGCCCCCAGCACGCGCCCCTGGGCGCCATAGCTGGCGGTGACCACGCTGCAGCCATCCAACGCCGCAAAACCCGATTCCTCGCCAATGAACAGGCGCACGCCGGGGGCCTTGGCGCAGACCTCCATCAGCTGCAGCAGCTCGTTCTTCTTCTGGAAGGCCTCGAACAGCTCGCGCAGGCGATCCAGGTTGGCCAGCTCCGAGTAGCCCATCAGGTTGGTCTGGCCGCTGACCAGCACGTCATCGCTATCACCCTGCGGGGCGAACGACGCGGCCGCCAGCTCGACGGCGCTGGAAAGCAGACTGTTGAGCTCGCTGCTGGCCTCGCGCAACTCGCGCAGCAGGTGGCTACGGATGTCGTCCAGGCGCAGGCCGGCGAACTGGCTGTTCAAGTAATTGGCCGCCTGCTCCAGCTCGCGGCTGTCCAGCGGCTTGGCCAGCTGCACGATGCGGTTCTGCACCTGGTTGTCGGAGAACACCAGGATCACCAGCACCCGGGCATCGGGCAGCGGCACGAAATCGATATGGCGCAGGGGGAAGTCAGCCTGCCGCGGCACCGTGACCACCCCGGCGAAGCGGGTCATGGCCGAGAGCAAGGTCGAGACATTGCCCAGCAGGTCGCGGGTGGTGGTCGGCCCCGGCGGCAGCTCGCGGCGCAGGCGCGCCATCTCGTCCCTGGGCAGGGGCTGCAGTTCGATCAGGCTGTCAACGAACAGGCGCAGGCCGCGCGGCGTGGGTACACGCCCGGCGGACGTATGCGGCGATGCCACCAGGCCGGCTTCTTCGAGATCGGCCATGATGTTGCGGATGGTGGCCGGACTCACGTCCAGGCCCGAGGAACGCGATAGCGTGCGCGACCCGACCGGCTCGCCATCGGCGAGGTACTGGGCAATCAATGTGCGCAACAGGCGGCGTGCGCGGGCATCGAGTTGGGCGGCTGGCATGCTGTAGCAATCCGTGAGACGCAAAAGAAATAAGGTCTGGCGGGAAAGTTTGCAAGAAAGGGGATGGGGAACGGGTGGCGGGGGCGCCTTAGCCGGGGGCCAGCTGGCGCCTCGGCGCCCCTGCGCTGTCTGTTCTAGCCGTG
>NZ_QIRF01000016.1 GCF_003332825.1 Dyella sp. C9
CTGCGTGTCTCGTGGGCTCGCAGATGTGTTTAAGAGCCAGGCCCGGACCCCAGTAGGGGCCCCAGAACGGGTCATACCAGCCCGGCGGATAGGGGTTCACAACGCGCTTGGGCCACAGGTAGACGACGCTCGCTTCGACGCGCGGATAGGCGTAGGTGTAGTCGCCCACCTTCTCGGGCTTGGTGCCCTGCAGCACGCCGGTGACAGTGATGTCGCGACCGCGGGTGAATACCTCAGGATCATAGAAGCCGGCGCGGCAGGCCACGAAGCGGCCCTGGGTCTCGCCGTTGCTGCTGGGTGCACTCGGGCGGGCTTCGCTATCGAGCGGACGCTGCAGGACGTAGAAACAGGTTTCCTGGGGACCCGGCTCGGTCTTGATGATCTGACCGCCCCAGCGCACCTGCACGGCACCGGTGTTGCCCTGCTGGGCGGCCACCGAGGTGATGTCGGTATATGTGCCTTGCAGCGGCTGCGGCACCGTTGCGCAGGCCGCCAAGGTGGCAACAGCGGTCGCGAGAATCAACGGCTTGTACATGGACATGACGCTTTCTCCATCGTGTAGTGGATGCGACGCATCCACGGTTCAATATCATTTGACCACGCGACGCGGTCGAAAGTCCCGTGCGGCTCGTCGAAAGTTTTTCAGAAGTTCCGCCGGTGGCTGTTCATGGGCGTAGCGCAATTCCAGATACGTCCTCTTCAATCGCTCCAGGTCCGCGCGTTGGGCGGGGAGTGCCCGTGCCGCCCGGCTGAAGTAGTGCTGTGGTCCTTCGTTGTGCCGACGTGCCACGCCCACCGTGGCCAGCCGCCGCTCCAGCAGCAGCATCGCGGCGCGCGCGGGATCGGTCGTCGGGCGTTGCCAGAGTGCCCAGGCCAAACCCAGTACCGCGAACAGCGACCCTCCGATGGCAAGCAGCATGCCCAGCGTGCCCGCGTCGGCATCGTGCAGACCAAACGGCGTCAACAGGCCATGCTGTCGAAGCGTGTCGAAGCCGATAACGCCTTGGTTCCACCACCGGTTGACGATATCCCAGTGGTTGCGCAGGCCGAGCCACCATTGGTTGGGCGACCAGTCGGAGCTCGCCGCTGCGCTGCCGGCGCTGCCCTGGTCGACATGGTCCGCGCGCACAGAGGCGGTGGGATCCACGCGTACCCAGCCGCTGCCGGCGAGCCATACTTCGCTCCATGCGTGTGCGTCTGATTGACGCAGCAACAAGTAGTTGCCGAGGGTGCTCCAGTAGCCGCCCTGGTAGCCGGTGACCACGCGTGCAGGGATGCCCGCGGCGCGCATCAGCACGGTGAACGCCGATGCGTAGTGTTCGCAGAACCCCTCATGGGTGGAGAACAGGAAGTCGTCCATGGCGTTGCGGCCAAGCGGAGCCGGTCCCAGCGTGTAGCGGAAACCGCCGTCGTGGAACAGCTGCAGGGCCGAACGCACGATGGAGGCGTCGTCGTGTCCGTGCTGGGTTCGCCAGCGCAGGCCCAGTTCGCGGGTGCGCGGGTTGTAACCGGGTGGCAGCTGCAGGTCGAGTCGGCGCTCCAGCGGATCGAGATCGGGTTGCAGGCGGTAGTCCAGCGCCGAGCGCACCGTGTAGGTGCGCACATCGGTGACGGGCCTGTCGGCGAGTACTTCGCGGGCGGCACCGAGCTGTGCCTGTGAAGGCGCCTGCAGCGGCACGTCCAGCGCCGGCAGCACGCGCTGGTTGTTGGCCTCCAGCGTGACGGTGTAGGTGATGGAGCGGCCCGCCAGTACCGGCGCCGGAGGCGCCTGCATGTCCGCGCGCTTCCAGCGGACACCGTCGTAGTTGGGCAGCACATAGGCGCGGAAGTAGCGCTCGGCATTCGCCGGGGGCGAGCCGTCGAAACTCACCCGCATTGCGGCCCGGTCGTCATTGAGCAGTTCGGAGAATTCACCGGGCGACATCTCGTCGCTGAGGCCGGTGCTCGACTGCGCCGGGTTGGGGGCGCCCCACAACGGGGAGTTGAGGCGGGGCACCAGCACGAAGGCCAGCAAGGCCAGCGGCAGGGATACGGCGAGCAGGCGCAGGGGCGGCAACAGCTCGCGGTCCAGGCGGGTGGGCGTGTTCGAGGGCTCCAGCGCGCGCAACGTCCCCAGCGCGGGCACCAAGCCAAGCGCGACGACGAAGGTGGCGACCATGCCCTGGTCGAACAGCAGCGCGGCCATCAGCGTGAAGCAGGCGAAGGCGGCACCCACCCGGGCGTCGCGCGGCGACTCCGTTTCCAGCAGCTTGAGCACCAGCAGGCCCACCGCGAGGGCCGCACCCGGCTCGCGCCCGAACAGGTTGCCGTACTGGAAGATCACCACCGCCGCGAGCAGGGCAACCAGCGGCAGTTTCAGGTAGGCGGGAGCGCGTCCGCCGTAGCGTCTGCGTTGC
Source organism: Dyella sp. C9 (assembly GCF_003332825.1). Lineage (GTDB taxonomy): Bacteria > Pseudomonadota > Gammaproteobacteria > Xanthomonadales > Rhodanobacteraceae > Dyella. Next base: position 2,397 of record NZ_QIRF01000016.1, read on the forward strand.
CACCAGCGTAACCCCAGCGTGGCGGCAAGCGCCGTGCTGAGCAGCACCGGTATGTGCGGGGCGTGCACGCCGAGCACGACGGCCACGGTCAGGCACAGCAGGTCGAACGGGCGCTCGCCCAGCGGGGGATGAGGTTTGCGAGTCCGGTGGAACAGCTTGCCGATCATGGCAGCCTGGCCAGCGCGTTCATGCAGTGGGCGTAATGGCTGGGGCCGTGGCCCATGCCGATTTCTTCGTCCGGCAGCCACAGGCTGGTCGGGCGTCCGACGGCTTCGGCCTCGCCCAGCCAGCGGGCAAGCCGGGCAATCCGCGTTTCATTCGGCAGGGCCTGCAACTGGCGCCAGTCCAGTCGCCACTCCTCCTGCGATTCGGGTTGCTCGAAATCCTTCACCAGCAGGTGTTCATGGCGGGCGCTGTGCTTCCAGGCGATGTGACGCGTTGGATCGCCGGCGCGGTAGTCCCGCAGCGCCGCGATGTCTTCACCCTGATGCAGTCGTCGCCGTTGCTCGCTGTCGTCGGGCAGCAGCGGAGGTGGCCCGGCGAGCTCCGGGCGGGGCCATACCAGCACCGCGTGGTCGGGATGGATCCAGCTCCAGGCGTGGAACAGGCCCAGCGGCCAGTTGCTCCACAGCTTGAAGCGCGGCAAGGCCTGCCAGCCGCGCTGGGTGGTCGCCAGCTGCAGGATGATCCGGGTCTCGCCGGAGCTGGCGGTAAAGGCCATCGCCTGTTTGTCCAGTTCGGCATGAACCGACGGATGCACGTGGTCGCCACCCTCGAACACGAGGTGCAGATCGAGCGGCTCGCCGGCCAGTGCCTGGCCCTGCCGGATGGCGCCGAGCCGCAGTCCATTGAGGCTGCGGAAGGCGACCAGCATGCTGGCGGCGCTGGCTGCGCCCAGCAGGCAAGTCAGCAGCAAGGCCGCATTGTTGTTGTAGTTCAGCGAGCCGACCAGCATCACCAGCAATAGCACCGTAAAGCCGGCGCCGAAACCGGTGGGCACGATGTAGATGCGCCGCCGGTGCAGCGTGATGGGCAGGCTTTCCGGGCGCTTGTAACGGGTTAGTGCAGGCAGGCGTCGCTCGGCCCAGGCCTGCAGGCGACGATAGGTCGCCAGCATCAATCCACCGCGACGTCGGCGAGCAGCTGACGGGCGAGGCTGTCGCCGCTGGCGCCCCGGGTGGGTACCAGTCGGTGCGCGGCCAACGGCACGAAGACCGCCTGGATGTCTTCTGGCAGCACGTACTGCCGTCCGCTGAGCAAGGCCCAGCTGCGCGCCGCACCCAGCAGCGCCAGGCCGGCGCGAGGCGACAGGCCGACACGCACGTCGGCATGGCGGCGGCTGGCGGCGAGCAGCGCCTGCAGGTAATCGAGCAGGGCGGAGCTGGCGGTGACGGCCTGCGCCTGGCTGGACAGCTGGCCCAGGCTTTGTGCATCCAGTTGCGGCGTCAGTTGGGCGAGCAGGTCGCGGCGGTCGCTGCCGGTCAGCAGGGCGCGTTCGGCGGCGGCGTCGGGATAGTCGAGCGAGACCCGCAGCATGAAGCGATCCAGCTGGGAGTCGGGCAAGGGGAAGGTGCCGGCGAGGTCCAGCGGATTCTGCGTGGCCACCACGAAGAAAGGTTGCGACAGCACGTGGGTCTGGCCATCCACGGTGACCTGGCTCTCCGCCATCGCTTCCAGCAGTGCGCTTTGCGTTTTGGGCGTGGCGCGGTTGATCTCGTCGGCCAGCAGCAGGCCGGTGAAGATCGGCCCGGGGTGGAAGCGGAACTGGCCGGTCTCGCGCTCATAGACGCTGACCCCGATAATGTCCGACGGCAACAGGTCGCTGGTGAACTGCACGCGCTGGAAGTCGAGCGCGAAACTGGCGGCCAGCGCATGGGCCAGCGTGGTCTTGCCCACGCCCGGCACGTCTTCCAGGAGCAGGTGCCCACCGGCGATCAGACAGGTGAAGGCGAGCTTCACCTGGCGAGGCTTGCCCAGCAGCACGCGATTGACCTGGTCCATGGCGGCTTCCAGGCGCGTGCCCAGTGTTTCTTGGTGCAATGGAGTAATGGCGGACATGGGTTTCTGGCAGCGGGGAAGGACGATGCAGGGCAAGGCGCGTGCGTGACGAAGCCAGTGTAGCCGTGGGCCTCGCGCGCTGGCGAGGTGCATTCGTCACGGCATTCGTCGTCGTGTTCCTGGTCAAGCTGATGCTTGCTGCCCACCTGTCGCCATTCGGTGACGAGGCGTTCTACTGGCAGGAAAGTCGCCACCTCGCCTGGGGCTACAGCGACCTGCCACCACTCACCGCGTTGTTGATCCGCCTGGGCGAGACGGTGGCCGGGCACGGCCTGCTCGGCATGCGCTGGCCGTTCCTGCTGGCCGGTGCCGCTTTGCCCTGGCTGGTTCGCGGTTTTGCCCGTGAGGCCTTCGATGAGCGAACCGGCTGGCAGGCGGGCCTGCTGTGCCTGGCGATGCCGCTGGCGGGCAGCCTGGGCGTGATGGCGGTGCCCGATGCGCCGCTCACGGCCGCCATCATGCTGGCCGTGCTCGCCCTGGCGCGGGCCATGCGCCGCGACCGCCTGCGCGACTGGCTGTGGGTGGGCATCGGGCTCGGCATCGCCTGGCTCACGCATTACCGCGCGGCCATGCCCATGCTGGCGGGGCTGCTGCTTTGCACGTTCACCGCACGCGGCCGCCGCCAATGGCAGCGGCCGGGCTTGTGGCTTGCGCTGGCCGTGGCGGCGCTGGGTCTGGTGCCGCTGGTGATCTCCAATTGGCAACAACGCGGCGCGGGTGTCGCCTTCCAGCTGGTGGAGCGCAACCCCTGGAGCTTCCAGCTCGATGCGTTGGCCCAGCCTCTGGAGCAGGCCCTGGCCTGCACGCCGTTGCTCTATGCACTGCTGTTGTGGGCAGCCTGGCGCAGCTGGCTACGGCGCGACGACGAGCGGGCGCCGTGGGACGTCATCGCCGCGGTCTCGGCCAGCTTCATCGTGTTCTATTTCGTGCTGGGCTTGTTCGCCGATGACCTGCGGTTCCGGGCGCACTGGCCGTTACCGGGCTATCTACCGCTGCTGGCGGCCTTGCCGGTGTTGTTGCGTGAGCGTCCGGTGTGGCGGCGCGGCTGGCTGCGGGCAGCGTTTGCCCTGGCTGCGGTGGGGCAACTGGCCGCGCTGGGATACCTGGGGCTGGCGGCGCACGAGAACGGTGCGCAGGTGCTGGCCGGCGTGAAAGCGTTTCCGGCGCGTTTCGTTGGCTGGCGCGAAAGTGCCGACGTGGCGAGGCAGCTTCTGCAGGCGCGTCCGGGCGTGCTGGTGGCGGACAATTTCATGCTGGCCGCCGAGCTGGATTTCGAGTTGGGCGGCAGCGTGCCGGTGTATACGCTGGACAGCCCGCTGAATGTGAAGCATGGGCGGGCGCCCCAGTTGGCGATCTGGCAGCGCGACGAAGCCTCGTTGCGCCGCATGCATGGCGGTGAGCCCATGCTGCTGGCGGTTGATGAGCGCGCGCTGGGAGTGCGTGAGCGTGCTCCCTGGCTGCGCACCCTGTGCGGTCGCATCGACGGGTCGCGGCTGGCCCAGCGCCTGGACCTGTTCGGCGGGCGCCGTCGCATGGCCTTCTACGAAGGGCGGGTGCCTTCCAGTCCGGTGGGGGCGGTCATGGCCGATGAGCAGTGTCTGCCGTGGCAGGAGGCCTACCGGGCGGAATCGGGCGGCTGAAGATCCGGTCTCAGGGCAGGGCGAGCCCGGCTTCCCTCAGCATCCGCGCAAGCGCGATGAGCGGTAGCCCGATCAATGCACTTGGGTCCTCGTTGTCGATGCGCTCGAACAGGCTGATGCCCAGCCCCTCGCACTTGAAGCTGCCGGCGCAGTCCAGCGGCTGCTCCCGGGCGATGTAGCGCTCGATCTCATCGGTCGCGAGGCTGCGGAAATGCACCCGGGTGTGGTCCACATGGACCTGCGCCTGGCCTGAGCGGGTGTCGTAAAGGCAGAGGGCGGTATGAAAGTGCACTTCGCGGCCCGAGCTTGCCGACAGTTGCTCGCGCGCCCGCTCCATGGTGCCGGGCTTGTCCAGCACCAGGCCTTCCAGCTCGGCGACCTGGTCCGAGCCGATCACCAGGGCGTCTTCCAGCCCGTCGGCGGCCGCCCGTGCCTTGGCCACGGCCAGGCGCCGGGCCCGATCGCTGGGCTGTTCGTCCGGCAGCGGGCTTTCATCCGTGCCGGGGGATCGCTGCTGGAAGTCGTCGACCAGCCGGCGCAGCAGTTCGGCCCGATAGCGCGAGGTGGAGCCAAGCACGACGGTAGGCAGGCTCACGCGTCGTGCTCCCGTCGCAGGTGCTCTCGCATGGCGCTGTCCAGGTCGTGCTGGGCCCGGTCCAGGGCGGCCAGCAGTGGGCGCAGCCGTTCGCGGGTGCCATTCATGGCGGCCACGGCCTCGTCCAGCTGTTGCTGGGTGGCGCGAGGCGCCTGGTCGCGGATCCAGATGCGCTGCTGCAATAGCGAGCGCAGGCCGGCGTCGATGGCGTGGCGGGCCTCCTGCTCACTGCTGGCGGGCAGGTCGGGGTTCACCGACATGACGGCATGGGCCTGCTGCAGGCCGGTCCGGCAGGTCTTGAGATCGGCCTCCAGCCGGTCAGCCAGTTCAAGCAGCTGGCGGACGCTGCCGGAGCGCCGTTCGGCGCGGCGCCGGTACAGTACGCCCAGGCAGACCAGGGCCAGGGCGAGCACAAGCAGGACGGCCAGGCCGAGCGGCAGGTAAGAGTTCACGGAGGCGGCCGGTCGAGAGGAAGGCAGGGCCTGAAGTCTGCCGTACTGGAAGCATTCAGGCAAAATGGCGTCCGACGCCCGTTGAGGTCCGCACAACCCGTTGACTTCAACGTGTTGTAATCCTAAGATTTCGCGTCTATGTCCGTGACACTGCCAGAGTCCGTGGACGCTTGGCGCATGGTCTCGGCGCGGCGTTCGTTCCAAGGGGTACTGCCCGTAGCCGCCTTGTCGCGACTGGGCGAGGCCCTGGCCGGTACGGAAGGAACAGCGCAATACGAGCTGGATTTTGGCCGCGACGAGTTCGGCACGGCGTACCTCGACGTTCGCGTCCAGGCACCGCTTACGCTGACCTGCCAGCGCACGCTTGAGCCGTTCGTGCTGCCGGTGACGGTAGACAGCAGGCTTGGGCTGATCCGGCTCGAACGGGAAGAAGCAGCGCTGCCGCCGGGTGTTGAGCCTCTGCTCATCGCCGACGACGGCAAGCTGAACCTCTCGGATGTGATCGAAGACGAATTGTTGTTGGCGCTGCCGCTGGTCCCGGTCAATCCGGACAGCGCGTTGCCCGAAGAAGTAGTAGGCCCCGGGCCAGAGGAATCCTCCTCGGGCGAAGGGCGTTCCGATAACCCGTTCGCGGTTTTGCGCGAACTCAAGAAACGTTGATTTAGCTGGAGCCTCGCCATGGCCGTTGCCAAGAGCCGCAAGACCCCGTCCACCCGCGGCATGCGTCGTTCGCACGATGCGCTGAAGTCCGTGCAGCTGGCCACCGATCCGACCAGTGGCGAAGTGCACCTGCGCCACCACGTCACCAAGGATGGCTACTACCGCGGCAAGAAGGTCATCGACACCAACACGGCGGTGGTCGAAGAGGATTGATCGATCCCGCAAGGGATGCGATTCCGCATGGCGGCGCGATTTCGCGCCGCTTTGCGTTTATGCGATCACCCACGTAACGTTGGCAGGTTGGTCAGGGGGCGCGGCGTCACGCGCTGCCCATCCGTCGCAACCCGCTGCATGGAAAGTTAATGGCCCAGATCTATGCCCGCATCACCGGCACCGGCAGCGCGCTGCCCGAGCGAGTGGTGACCAACGCCGATCTCGAGAAGATCGTCGAAACCAGTGACGAATGGATTCGTACCCGTACCGGCATCCAGCGGCGCCACATTGCCGCCGAGGGCCAGACCACGGGTGACCTCGCCACCGAGGCTGCGCAGCGCGCCCTCGAGGCGGCCGGCGTCAAGGCCTCCGAAATCGACCTGATCGTGCTGGGCACGACCACGCCGGACATCATCTTCCCGTCCACCGCTTGCCTCGTGCAGCACCGCCTGGGCGCCAATGGCTGCGCCGCGTTCGACGTCAACGCAGCCTGCTCGGGCTTCGTCTATGCGCTGGGTGTCGCTGACAAGTTCATTCGCAGCGGCCAGTCCAAGAAAGTGCTGGTGATCGGTGCCGAAACGCTGACCCGCATGATCGACTGGAACGAGCGCGAGACCTGCGTGCTGTTCGGCGACGGTGCGGGCGCCGTGGTGCTGGAGGCCTCGGAGGAACCCGGCATCTACGCCACGCTGCTGCACGCCGATGGCGGCTTCAAGCACCTGTTGTTCAACCCCGTGGGCGTCTCGGCCGGCTTCACGGACGAGCCCAATCACGGCGTGCGCATCAACATGGCCGGCCGCGAGGTGTTCAAGGTCGCCGTGAAGACGCTCGACTCGCTGGTCGACGAAACCCTGCAGGCCGCCGGCATGGAAGCCTCGCAGATCGACTGGCTGATCCCGCACCAGGCCAACCTGCGCATCATCGAGGCGACGGCCAAGCGCCTGGGCATGCCGATGGAGCAGGTGATCGTCACCGTGCAGGAGCACGCCAATACCTCGGCCGGCTCCGTGCCGCTGGCACTGGATTACGCGGTGCGCTCGGGCAAGGTGAAGCGTGGCCAGAATCTGCTGCTGGAAGCGTTCGGCGGCGGTTTCACCTGGGCGTCGGCGCTGCTGCGCTATTGAGCGTCGGTGTCGTTTTCTGCAACAAGGCCGCCTTTGGGCGGCCTTGTTGTTTCTAGGGCGAGGGCGCGGCTTTGTTCGCATGTCGCGGGCTGGAAGCGGGCTCCAGGTATCTGGTTTTGGCGCCCCCGCTACCCCTGGCCAACCCCACCGTGCGCCACGCTTCGCGGCCCTTGTTGCCAAATACAGCTGCGTATGGCGCGCAATGCTGGCACCATTCCGTTTTTCGATTCGGACGCACCCCGTTCCATGACCCAGACTGCCGCCAACCTCGCTTTCGTTTTCCCGGGCCCGGGTTCGCAATCGGTGGGCATGCTGGCCGAGCTGGCCGCTGTCCATCCCGAAGTGAGGGCTACCTTCGACGAAGCGTCCCAGGGCGCGGGCGTCGATCTGTGGTCGCTGGGCCAGCAGGGTCCGGAGGATGAGCTCAATCGCACCGAGAACACGCAGCCCGCGCTGCTTGCGGCGAGCGTGGCGGTGTGGCGCGTGTGGCAGAAGCTCGGTGGCGCACGGCCGGCGCAGCTCTCCGGCCACAGCCTGGGTGAGTACAGTGCCCTGGTCTGCGCTGGTGCGATTTCGCTGCACGATGCGGCAGCGCTGGTGGCCGAGCGCGGCCGCCTGATGCAGGCGGCGGTGCCGCCGGGCGTCGGCGCGATGGCCGCCATCCTGGGCGGCGACGACGCGCAGATCGCGGCCGTGTGCGAAGAGGTCGCGCAGGGCCAGGTGGTCTCGCCCGCCAACTTCAATTCGCCGGGCCAGCTGGTGATCGCCGGCAATGCCGAGGCGGTGGATCGCGCGCTGGCCAAGCTGGCCGAGCAGGGCGTGAAGAAGGCCATCAAGCTTGCCGTGTCGGTGCCGTCGCACTGCGCCTTGATGCGCGACGCCGCCGATCGCCTGGGTGAGCGCATGGCCTCGATCGCATGGCAGCAGCCGGCCATTCCCGTGGTGCAGAACGCCGAGGCCCGCAGCTACGACTCGCTGGACGACATCCGCGCCGCGTTGCAGCGCCAGCTGTACCTGCCGGTGCGCTGGACCGAGTGCGTGCAGGCGCTGGTTGCCGGTGGCGCCACGCGCGTGGCCGAGGCCGGTCCGGGCAAGGTGCTTGCCGGCCTGATCAAGCGCATCGACAAGAGCGTCGAGGCGCGCGCCATCGGCACGCCGGCCGAGCTCGATGCCGCCCGCGCCGAGTGGGCTTGAGCCGGCCGATCGCACACCCCATTCATGCGGCTGGACGCATTGACGTCCAGCCATCCAAAGGGAACTGACAGATGAGCAAGACACTGCAAGGCGAGATCGTCCTGGTCACTGGCGCCAGTCGTGGCATCGGCGCGGCGATTGCCGACGAGCTGGCTGCACTGGGCGCCACCGTGATCGGTACCGCCACCAGCGAAAGCGGTGCGGCCGCGATCGGCGAGCGACTGGCTCCGCACGGCGGGCACGGGCGCGTGCTCAACGTGACCGGGGAGGGTGCCATCGAGGCGCTGGTCGACGGTATCGCCAAGGAATTCGGTGCAGTGTCGATCCTGGTCAACAATGCCGGTATCACTCGCGACCAGCTGCTGATGCGCATGCGCGACGAAGACTGGCAGGCCATCCTCGATACCAACCTCACTTCGGTGTATCGGGCCTCCAAGGCGGTCATGCGCGGCATGATGAAGGCGCGCAAGGGCCGCATCATTTCCATCGCATCGGTGATCGGCCTCACCGGCAATCCGGGCCAGGCCAACTACGCCGCCGCCAAGGCCGGCATCATTGCGTTCTCCAAGTCGCTGGCCCGTGAGATCGGTTCGCGCGGCATCACGGTCAACGTGGTGGCCCCGGGCTTCATCGACACCGACATGACGCGCGCGCTGCCGGAGGAATCCAAGCAGGCGCTGCTGGGCCAGATCGCACTGGGGCGACTGGGCGAAGCTCGCGACATCGCGCAGGCGGTGGCCTTCCTGGCCTCCCCGGCAGCGGCTTACATCACGGGTGAGACCCTGCACGTCAACGGCGGCATGTACATGCCGTAAGGCGTGAGGAAGCGGCGGCAAACCCCGCTGCTCCCAGCTGTTTCAAACGTCCGGGCAGTCTTCCAGCCTCGCTGGAGCACTGCCTGGCGCGCCGGCACGGGCCGGTTTAACAAGGAGTTGTCGCACACAGCTTCGTTTTAGGCGACAATTGCTTCTTTCGCGCCGGTCCCGTGGCCTGCGTTTTACATCGTCGGAGGATCGTGGCGGCCATGCGGCTTAGCCACTACAATCCGCCGGCCAAATGTCGGCCTTGTGGCCGGCGTGACAGGTAACTACTCCTTGGGAGGTATTGGCAACATGAGCACCATCGAAGAGCGCGTCAAGAAAATCGTCATCGAGCAGCTGGGCGTGAAGGAGGAAGAAGTCACGGCGAACGCTTCGTTCGTGGACGATCTGGGCGCTGATTCGCTGGACACCGTCGAGCTGGTGATGGCCCTTGAGGAAGAGTTCGAGACCGAGATCCCGGACGAGGAAGCCGAGAAGATCACCACGGTGCAGCAGGCTGTTGACTACATCAAGGCCCACACCAAGGAGTGATCACTCCGTCGTGACGGGCGTTTCGCGTGATGCGTCCGTCCACAGGTGATATCGGAAGCTGCGCCATACTGGCGCAGTTTTCGTTTCTGCATTTTGCAACGTCCGATCCCGTATGGTGCGCGCACGCGCGCCGCGCGGCCCGGATGACGTGGCCGCGATAGCGCGAATTCCTGCCGTCGATGGCAGTGCCACGGAAACACGAGGGAAGATCAGCATGAGCAAACGACGTGTGGTTGTAACCGGACTCGGCATCATCTCGCCGGTCGGCAACGATATCGCTACTGCCTGGGACAACATCCTCAAGGGCGTCAGTGGCATCGGTGAGGTTACCCATTTCGACGCCACCGCCTATGCCACGCGCATTGCCGGCCAGGTACGCGATTTTGATCCGGCGGCATGGATTGCCCCGAAAGAGATCAAGAAGATGGATCCGTTCATCCACTACGGCATCGCCGCGGGCACGCAAGCCCTGCGCGATTCCGGCCTGGAAGTGACGGAAGCCAATGCGCCGCGCATCGGCGTGGCGGTGGCGGCCGGCATCGGCGGCCTGCATACCATCGAGCACACCTCGATCGAACTGCACGACAAGGGCCCGCGCCGCGTGTCGCCGTTCTTCGTGCCCAGCTCGATCATCAACATGGTCTCCGGCCACCTGTCGATCATGTACGGCCTGAAGGGCCCGAACATCGCCTGCGTGACCGCGTGCACCACCGGTACGCACAACATCGGCCTGGCCGCGCGCATGATCCAGTATGGCGATGCCGACGTGATGATCGCCGGCGGTGCCGAGTTCGCCACCACCGGTACCGCGATGGCAGGCTTCTGCTCGGCCAAGGCCATGTCCACCCGCAACGACGAGCCGACCAAGGCGAGCCGTCCGTGGGACAAGGACCGCGACGGTTTCGTGCTGTCTGACGGCGCCGGCGTGCTGGTGCTGGAGGAGTACGAGCACGCCAAGGCCCGTGGCGCGAAGATCTACGCCGAGCTGGTTGGCTTTGGCATGAGCGGCGACGCCTTCCACATCACCGCCCCCAGTGAGGGCGGCGAAGGTGCGGGTCGTTGCATGGACAGCGCACTCAAGGACGCCGGCCTCAACCCGGTCGACGTGCAGTACATCAATGCGCACGGTACGTCGACGCCGCTGGGCGACCTGGGTGAGGTGCTGGCTGCCAAGCGCGTGTTCGGCGACCACGCCTACAAGCTGGCGATGAGCTCGACCAAGTCGGTGACCGGTCATCTGCTGGGTGCCGCCGGTGGCGTGGAGGCGATCTTCACCATCCTGGCGCTGCGTGACCAGGTGCTGCCGCCGACCATCAACCTGGACGAGCCGAGCGAAGGCTGCGACCTCGACTTCGTGGCGCACACCGCGCGCGAAGCCAAGCTCGACGTGGCCATCTCCAACTCGTTCGGTTTCGGCGGCACCAACGGCACGCTCGCATTCCGTCGCGTTTGAGCGGCGTGAACTGATCGACGTGTCCAACGTCCATCGTCGTACCCTGCACGGCCGGCGCGATCTGCTCGCGCCGGCCGCTGCATTTCCGGGCCGCTATCCCGGTTTGCTGCAGAGCGTGACCCATGGCACGCCACAGTCGCGCTACGACATTCTTTTCGGCTTTCCGCAGCACAGCCTGGCGCTGCATGCGGATGGCCGCCTGGTCGACGGGCATGGCAACGAACGCCCGGGCCGTTTTCTCGATGCGCTCGACCACGACTGGCTGGCCGAGCGCCTTCCGGGCGGTGGTGCGGATGACCTGCCATTCCACGGCGGCTGGCTGTTGCTGCTGGCCTACGAGCTTGTGGGCGAGATCGAGCCGCGCCTGAAGCTGCGTCCGCCGGCACCGTTGCCCACGGCGCTTGCGTTGCGTTGCCCTGCCGCCATCGTGGTCGACCACCTGCGTGGCTGCACCGTGCTGATCGCGGAAGAGGGGCATGCGTCGCTGCTGGACGCCATGGAGGCGGACCTGTCGGCCGTTGCCGAGCTGCCACGGATGCCTGCGCCCGAGCGCTGCGGCGAGGATGCGCCCGCCCTGTTTCTCGATGGCGTCGCGCGTATCCATGAACACCTGCATGCCGGTGACATTTTCCAGGTCAACCTGTCCCGCGCCTGGCACGCGCATTACGCCGAGCCACCGCGCGCCGCCCAGCTTTACGCCGCGTTGCGGCAGGCCAATCCGGCACCGTTCGCGGGCCTGTTGCAGCAGCCGGCATGGGCCGTGGTGAGTTCCTCGCCCGAGCGGCTGGTGGAGGTGCGCGGCGGCCTGGCGCAGACGCGGCCGATCGCCGGCACGCGTCCGCGCATGCCGGGGGATGACGAGCTGGAGCGTATCCGTGAACTGGCCACGCATCCGAAGGAGCGCGCCGAGCACGTGATGCTGATCGACCTCGAGCGCAACGACCTGGGACGCGTCTGCGTGCCCGGCACGGTCGAGGTCAACGAGTTGATGGTGGTGGAGAGCTACGCGCACGTCCATCACATCGTCTCCAATGTGCGCGGGCGCCTGCGTGATGACGTCACGCCGGGCCAGGTGATCGCGGCGACCTTTCCGGGCGGCACCATCACCGGTTGCCCCAAGGTGCGTTGCATGGAAATCATCTCGGCGCTGGAGCATGCGCCGCGTGGCGCGTATACCGGCGCGCTGGGTTACCTCGATCGCAACGGTGACCTGGATCTCAATATCCTGATCCGTACTTTCACCCTGTCGGGTTGTGAGGTGACCCTGCGGGCTGGCGCCGGCATCGTGGCCGATTCGGTGGCGGACAAGGAACTCGACGAAACGCGCGCCAAGGCGCGCGGGCTGTTGCGTGCATTGGGAGTGCAGGGGTAATGGCCGCGTCGGGGCGCGTGCTCGTCGATGGCGTGCCGACCGGCACGGTGTCGGCGTTCGATCGCGGGCTGGCCTATGGCGACGGCCTGTTCGAGACGATCCGCCTGGTGCAGGGCAGGGCGCCGCTGTGGTCGAGGCATCTGCGGCGCCTGCTCGAGGGTGCCGTGCGACTGCGCCTGCCGGCGCCGGATCCGGACCTGCTGTGGCGTGAAGCCATGATGGTCAGCGCGGGACTGGAGCACGCCGTCGTGCGCCTGACCGTGACGCGCGGCCTGGGCGAGCGCGGTTACGCGCCGCCGCTGTCGGCCACGCCCACGCGTGTGGTGGCGGCTTTCGACGCGCCGGCCATGCGCGGTGATGCGTATGCACAAGGCGTGCGCGTTCGCTGGTGCGAGACGCGCCTGGCGACACAGCCGCTGCTGGCGGGCATTAAGCACCTCAATCGCCTGGAGCAGGTACTGGCCCGGGCGGAGTGGAGCGATCCGGCCGTCGCCGAAGGGTTGCTGTGCGACCTGGACGGCCATCCGATCTCGGCCACCATGTCGAATCTGTTCGCCGTGGTCGATGGGGTGTTGTCGACACCCATGCTCGATCGCTGCGGCGTGGCCGGCGTGGCCCGTGCCGAAGTGCTGGCTGCCCGCGAAGGTGTCGCCGTGGTGCAGTTGGACCGGGCTGCGCTGGATCGGGCCAGCGAGCTGTTCCTCACTTCCGCGGTTCGCGGCATCCTGCCTGTTCAGGCCGTGGGCGATAACGTGTATGTTCCCGGCCCAGTTACCCGTGCCCTGCAGCAGCACTGGCGCGGGCTGGGTTTTCCGTTGGAGCAGGCATGAGTGGATTGAAGATGCAGGGGCGGGCGCTCTGGAGCGTGCTCGCGGTGGCGGTGTTGCTGGTGGTGGCCGGCAGCATCGTCTACGGCTGGCTGGACTACCAGCGTTTCGTGCGTACGCCGCTGGCCGTCACGGCGCAGGCGCCCAGTGTCGATGTGGCCAAGGGCAGCAGCCTGCGCGACGTGGTGGGCATGCTGCGCGGGCAGCGCGCGACCAGCACCGGACCACTGTACTGGCGCGTGCTGGCCGAGCAGCTGCACGTGGCCGGCCGCCTGCACGCGGGCGAATACGCGCTCACCGCCGGCATGACCCCGCGCGACCTGTTGCTGAACATGGCGGCGGGCAAGGTGCTGCAGCGCAATTTCACCATCGTCGACGGGTGGAACTTCAAGGAGCTGCGCCAGGCCCTGGCCAAGGCCGACAAGCTGCGCCAGGACGGGGCGGGGCTGGATGATGCCGCGCTGATGACCCGCATCGGCGCCCCCGGCGAGGCGCCGGAAGGCCGCTTCCTGCCCGAGACCTATGCCTACGTGAAGGGCGACAGCGACCTGGACATCCTGCGTCGCGCTCATGCCGCCATGGGCAAACAGCTCGACGCGCTTTGGGCACGGCGCGCCAAGGACCTTCCGCTGGCCACGCCGTACGACGCGCTGATCCTGGCCTCCATCGTGGAGAAGGAAACCGGCCGTGCCGACGAGCGTCCGCGCATTGCCGGCGTGTTCGTGCGCCGCTTGCAGAGCCACATGCTGCTGCAGACCGATCCCACCGTGATCTACGGCATGGGCGAAGCCTATACCGGCAGCATCCACAAGGTGGACCTGACCACCGATACCCCGTACAACACCTATACGCGGCCCGGCCTGCCGCCCACGCCGATCGCCATGCCCGGCAAGCCGGCGCTGGAGGCGGCGCTGCATCCGGCCGACGGCACCGAGCTGTACTTCGTCGCCAAGGGCGACGGCACCCATGTGTTCTCCAGTACGCTGGACGAGCACAATCGCAATGTGGCCTGTTACCAACTGAAGCGTTGCCAATGAATGGAGACCCTGGTCATGGCCCCGCCATGCTCCGCGTCGCGCACCACGCCAAGGCGGCACACGAACTCAACCCGAACCACGTTGGAACCATGACCAGGCTCTCTAGAGGCAAATTCATCACGCTGGAGGGCGGCGAAGGCGCCGGCAAGAGCACCCTGCTGGCCGGCCTGCAGCAGTATCTGGTCGACCAGGGCGTGTCCCTGGTGCAGACGCGCGAGCCGGGCGGTACGCCACTCGGCGAGGCGGTGCGTGCCATCGTGCTCGACCCCGCGCAGCGTGGCATGTGTGCCGAGGCGGAGTTGCTGCTGATGTTCGCCTCTCGTGCCCAGTTGGTGCGCGAATGCATCGAGCCGGCGCTGGCCGCTGGCAAGTGGGTGTTGTGCGATCGCTTCACCGATGCGAGCTATGCCTACCAGGGCGGTGGCCGTGGCGTGGCGGTCGACCGCATCGCCACGCTGGAGCAGTGGGCTACCGACGGGCTGAGGCCCGACCTGACCTTGCTGCTGGACCTGCCGGTAGCCACCGGGCGCGCTCGCGCCGCGGGGCGCGGCGAGGCCGATCGCATCGAGGTGGAGGCTGACGCCTTTTTCGAGCGCGTGCGGGCCGCCTATCGCGCACGCGCGGCGGCCGAGCCTGAACGCTTCCGCCTGATCGATGCCAGCCTCAGTCCGGCGCAGGTGCTGGCCGCGGCGATCGACGCCACATCCCATTTGTTCGGGGTGAATGCATGAGTGCGCCGCCATGGCACGCCGAGCACTGGGCCAGGTTGCAGGCGCGGCGTGAGCGCAACGCGATGCCGCATGCCTTGCTGCTGTGTGGGCCGGCCGGCCTGGGCAAGCGCGATTTCATGCATCGTTTCGCCCAGGGGCTGCTGTGCACGCAGGCCGTGCAGGGCGAGCCATGCGGCCAGTGCCGCAGCTGCCAGCTGTTCGTTGCGGGCACGCATCCCGATTACGCCGTACTCAGCTACGGCCTGCGCAAGGATGGCGTGCAGCGCAGCGAAATCGTGGTCGACCAGATCCGTGAACTGTCTGCGCGACTGGCCATGGCCAGCCAGTTCGGCGGTTGGCAGATCGTCTGCATCGATCCGGCCGACGCCATGAACACCGCGGCAGCCAATGCGTTGCTGAAGACCCTGGAAGAGCCGTCTCCGCAGACGCTGCTGCTGCTGGTCGCCGACGCACCCTGGCGCTTGCCGCAGACCATCCGCAGTCGTTGCCAGCGCATCGAATTCCATTTGCCGTCCCGCGACGTGTCGTTGGGCTGGTTGCGCCAGCAGGGCGTCAAGGATGCCGAATCCGCGCTCGATGCGGCGGGCGGCAATCCTGGACTGGCGCGCGCCTGGGCGGAAGAGGGCGTGCTGGCCCGGCGGCTGGAGGTGCGCAAGGATCTGGGCGCGCTCGCAGCCGGTCGTGGCGAGGCGCTGGAGGTGGTCAAGCGCTGGCTGGACAATGAGCCGGAGCAGCGCTTGTGGTTTGCGGCCCAGGCCGTTGCCGACGAAGTGAAGGCGCGCGCCTCCGCCGCGACGGGGCCGCTGGCCAGCCAGCTCGATGCCGAGGCGCTCGACCAATGGTTCATGTTGGCCAACCGCACGCGGGAGTCCTGGCGTGGCCCGTTGCGCGGCGACCTGCTGCTGCTCGAATTGCTCTCGCGCTGGCGCTGAGGCTGGCGCGTATCGTGATGTACGTAAGCATCGGGAAAGCCCGGTGACAGGACCCCTGCCTACGCTCTCTTGATGATGTCCCCCTCGCAGCACCGCCTCCCCATCTGGCCCTGGATTACCCTCTTGCTCCTGCTGGTCCTCCGACTGGCATGGCTCAACGCGTACACGCTCAATTCGGACGAAGCGCAGCATGCCCACGTGGCGTGGGCGTGGGCGCAGGGCTTGCAGCCCTATCGCGATGTGTTCGACAACCACGGGCCGTTGTTTGCCTGGCTGCATTCGCCGCTGCTGCGGCTGCTGGATGACCGCGCCGACGTACTGACCTGGCTGCGGTTGGCGATGCAGCTGTGGTACGTGATCGCGCTGGCCGCGACCGGCTGGATGGCGCGGCGCCTGTACGGCTGGCGCCTGGCGCTGGCGGTTGTGCTGCTGGCCGGCTTGTTCCCGCGCTTCTTCGTGGTAAGCGGCCAGTTCCGCACCGATGACATGTGGATGGCCATGTGGCTGGCCGGCATGGCTGTCGTGGTCGGCGCGGCGCCGCGGGCCTGGCGTTATTTCCTTGCGGGGTTGCTGGTGGGCTGCGCGCTGTCGGTCTCGCAGAAGACCCTGGTGCTGTTGGTGACGGCGTTGGTGGCCGCGGCAATCGTGCGCCTGCTGCAGCCGGCCGGCGCGCCGCGTGCCGGATGGCGCTGTTGGCTGGCAGGTGTGGCCGGCCTGTTGCTGGTGCCGGCGATCTTCACCCTCTGGCTGGCCAGCAAGGGGTTGCTTGGCGATGCCTGGTATGGCCTGGCCGGTTACAACATCGGGGGTGCCAACAAGCGGCATGCGCCGCTGCAGGCCTTGTGGTTCCTGATCTCCGCGGCGCTGGTGGTGGGGCTCATCGCGCGCGAGGCCCGCCGTCGTGCGCTGCCGCGCTACGATTGGACGCTGTATTTTGCACTGCAGGGCGGCCTGTACCTGCTGCTGATCTGGTTCGTCTGGCCGCTGGTGACGCGCCAGGATTTCCTGCCCGTGTTGCCCACCCTCGTGCTGGCGGCCTGTGGCTGGGCTGCGCACTGGGAGTGGCTGGGCCAGCGGCCCCGCCTGCGGGTGGTGCTGCTGTTCGTGGCGCTGGGCGTCGAACTGGCGGGCGTGTTCGCATCGGCGCCGCCGTGGCAGGATCGCCTCGCCGCGCAGCGCGCGGAGCTGGCCATGGTGCTGCGCTATACCGACAAGACCGACACCGTGATGGATGCCAAGGGCGATTCGATCTTCCGCATGCGCCCGTACTATCCCGTACTTGAGAGCCTGGCCCTGCATCGCATCCGCAAGGGGCAGATGACCGACACCATCGCCGACGAGTTGGTGAGCCATCGCACCATGCTGGTGGTATTGCGCCGCCTGTCACGGGCCAGTGCCCGTTTCGTGATGCTCAATTACGTGCCGGCGGGCGGGGACGTGTGGGTGGCGGGACACATGCTTCCCACCCATGATGTCGACCAGACCATCGACGTGAAGGTACCCGGAGACTACGTGCTGACCGACGGACACCAGCGACTGAGCGGCAGCCTCGATGGCGGTCCGGTGGCCGACCACTGGGTGCTCGAGCGCGGCGTCCATCATTTGAAGGTTGCATCGGGCAATCCCGTGGCCATCGTGTGGACCCAGGCGTTCGAGCGGGGCTGGCGACCGCTGCCGCCTCCGCCGCCGACCCCGCCCCGGGGCAGGCGGCACTGACATGGCATTGAGTCTCAACGCCAGCACCCGTCTGCTGGTGGTCGCACCGCATCCGGATGACGAATCCATCGCCACCGGCGAGCTGATCCAGCAGGTGCGCCAGTCCGGCGGCGAGGTTCGCATCCTCCTGTTGACCAACGGCGACAACAACCCGTGGCCGCAGCGCTGGGTCGAGCGCAGGCTGCGCATCGGCAGCGACGAGCGTCGTCGCTGGGGCGAGCGCCGGCGCAGCGAAGTCGGGCATGCGCTGGCGCAGCTGGGCGTGCCGGCCGAATCGCTGACGGCGCTGGGCTGGCCGGACATGGGCCTGACCACTCGGTTGTGCGACAAGTTTGAGCCGACCCTGGCCGCTGTCCGTGAGGCGCTGGACGCCGCCCGGCCGAACCTGCTGGCACTGCCGGCGCTGGGTGATCACCATCCGGATCACGGGGCGGCTCACGTGATCACGCGGCTGGCGCTGGCGCAGTGGCAGGGCGAGCAGCCCGAACTGCTGGCTTACCTGGTGCACGGCCATGAGGGCGAGACGAGTGGACGGGTCAAGCTGGATTCCTCGGTCGGCCTGCACGCCAACAAGCTGGCTGCGCTGGCCTGCCATCGCAGCCAGATGGCCCTGAGTGGCAAGCGCATGCGCCGCATGGCCGACCGGGCCGAGCACTACCAGTGGGCAAGAGGCGTCGATCGTGGGGCGGGCGCGCCCATGCTGCCATGGCAGCCTTCGGTTGCACTGCAGCCCTGGCTGCACCTGCTGGTGGCCGACGAACGCGGGGTGCGCGGCTGGCCGTGGGCCAAGGCGCCGCTGGTGCGGGACGGGCAGGGGCGGTATGCCCTGCATGACGGTCCGGAGGACCTGGCCGGCCCGCGTTTCGTCAAGTTGCACATGAACCTGCCATCCCCCTGGATCTTCGATCGCTGGGGCTGGCGCGAGCTCTGAGCGGCCGCCGCCGTCACATTCTGTCGACAACTCGCTTGTCGCTGGGGCTTGGCGCTCGTTACGATGCCACCGAGGGGAGCCGCCGCAGCGGCTCGCAGGAGCCGCCGACATGAATCCCGCCATTGCCGCCCGCCAGGGCATCATTTCCTTGAAGATCAAGGACACGGCGTCGCTGTATAACGCCTACATGCCTTATCTGAAGAATGGCGGACTGTTCGCGCCCACCGCCCAGAGGTACTCCCTCGGCGACGAGGTGGTCCTGCTGATCAACCTGACGGACGAAGGTGAACGCCTGTCGGTGGCCGGCAAGGTGGTCTGGGTCACCCCGGTGGGTGCGCAGGGCAACCGCACGGCCGGCATCGGCGTGCAGTTCAACGAGTCGTCGGACGGTGAAATCGCCCGGACCCGCATCGAGAACATCCTCGCCGGCCTGACCACCTCAGAGCGCCCGACGCACACCATGTAAGACCTTTGTAGTAGAAGGCCGGGCCGGGCCGCCGCGAGGTGCCCCTGGATGCCTGCAAATTGCCTTCCAAATACCCGTCAAGGCTTGTTGTTGTTAAGCGCGCTGATACAATGTCGCGATTCCCGCCTCTGATCGTGGAAAGTCGGACGTTCGCGGCCCCCAGATAGCGCGATCGTGGTGTGCAGCCCGCGGCCTTCACCGGCCCGCCGAGTCCAGTTCCAGACCGTTTCCCCCAACGGTCACTGATGCGCCAATGAAGGCGCGGAGGTACGTTTCACCGTGCTTGCCGAATACTGGCCCATTCTGCTCTTCATCGGCGTTGCCGCCGGCCTTGGCGTGGTGCTGCTGGCCATTGGCCTGCTGGCTGGCCCTCGCCGTCCCGAGGCGGAGAAGCTCTCGCCCTACGAGTGCGGCTTCGAGGCCTTCGAGGATGCCCGCATGCGCTTCGACGTGCGCTACTACCTGCTGGCGATCCTCTTCATCATTTTCGACCTGGAAATCGCCTTCCTGTTCCCGTGGGCAGTGGTGTTCCAGAAGATCGGCATCATCGCGCTGATTGAAATGGCGACGTTCCTGCTGCTCTTGGTCATTGGCTTTGCTTACGTGTGGAAGAAGGGAGCACTGGAATGGGAGTGATCTCGTCCCTTGACCGGGTGATGCACAACCCGCAGCCGTTGAACCTCGTGGACGACATCCTGCGTCCGGCCGAGGACAATCCCGTCATCCAGCGCGGTTTTGCCACCACCAGCGTCGACGCCCTGATGAACTGGGCACGCACCGGTTCGATGTGGCCGATGACCTTCGGCCTGGCCTGCTGCGCCGTGGAAATGATGCATGCCGGTGCCGCGCGCCTGGACCTGGACCGCTACGGCGTGGTGTTCCGCCCGAGCCCGCGCCAGTCCGACGTGATGATCGTGGCCGGCACCCTGGTCAACAAGATGGCCCCGGCGCTGCGCAAGGTCTACGACCAGATGCCGGATCCGAAGTGGGTCATCTCCATGGGCAGCTGCGCCAATGGCGGCGGCTACTACCACTATTCGTATTCCGTGGTGCGCGGCTGCGACCGCATCGTGCCGGTGGACATCTACGTGCCGGGCTGCCCGCCGACGGCCGAAGCCCTGATCCACGGCATCCTGCAGTTGCAGAAGAAGATCCGCCGCACCAACACCATCGCGCGTTCCTGACAAAGGCGCAGCTGAGCCATGACTGATACTCCGATCAACTCGCTGGCCGAGCGCCTCACCGCGCGATTCGGCGACACGCTGAAGATCAGCGTCGTCCGCAACGAAGTCACCGCCGAAGTGGCCGCCGCCGACCTGCTCGCGGTGGCCACTGCGCTGCGCGACGAAACCCCGTTCCGCTTCGGCGTGCCGATTGACGTCTGCGGCGTCGACTACATGAGCTACGGCCAGACCGAGTGGGACACCGAAACCGTCTCCGGTACCGGCTTCTCGCGTGGCGTGGAAGGCGAGGCCATGGGCCGCTTCAAGTGGTCCGATCGCCCGCGTCCCGACATGCAGCCCAACCGCTTCGCGTCCGTCGTGCACATCCTGTCGCTGGAGAACAACCAGCGCCTGCGCCTGCGCGTGTTCTGCGAGGACGACTCGCTGCCGGTGGTGCCGTCGCTGACGGGCATCTGGCCGGGCGTGAACTGGTTCGAGCGCGAGTCGTTCGACCTGTATGGCATCGTCTATGAAGGCCATCCGGACCTGCGCCGCATCCTCACCGACTACGGTTTCGTCGGCCACCCGTTCCGCAAGGACTTCCCGCTGATCGGCAACGTCGAAGTGCGCTACGACCCCGAGCAGAGGCGCGTGGTGTACGAACCCGTGTCGATCGAACCGCGCGTGCTGGTGCCGCGCGTCATCCGTGACGACGCCGACCTGCTGCAGGCCAAGGCCGAGGCGGCCGACAACTGGCGGAACAACTGATCATGCAAGAGATCCGCAATTACACGATGAACTTCGGCCCGCAGCATCCTGCTGCGCACGGCGTGCTGCGCCTGGTGCTGGAGATGGACGGCGAAACCGTCGTCCGTGCCGATCCGCACGTGGGCCTGCTCCACCGCGGCACCGAGAAGCTGGCCGAATCCAAGCCGTTCAACCAGTCGATCGGCTACATGGATCGACTCGACTACGTGTCGATGATGTGCAACGAGCACGCCTACGTGCGCGCCATCGAAACCCTGCTGGGTATCGAGGTGCCGGAGCGTGCGCAGTACATCCGCACCATGTTCGACGAAATCACCCGCATCCTGAACCACCTCATGTGGGTCGGTTCCAACGCGCTCGACCTGGGCGCGATGGCGGTGTTCCTGTACGCGTTCCGTGAGCGCGAGGAACTGATGGACGTGTACGAGGCGGTGTCGGGCGCGCGCATGCACGCGACCTACTACCGTCCGGGCGGCGTCTACCGCGACCTGCCGAACCACATGTCGCAGTACCGCGAGTCGCCCTGGCACAAGGGCAAGGACCTCAAGCGCCTCAACAGCTGGCGCGAAGGCTCCATGCTCGACTACCTAGAAGCGTTCACCAGCGACTTCCCGACCAAGGTGGACGAGTACGAGGAACTGCTCACCAACAACCGTATCTGGAAGCAGCGTACGGTCGGCATCGGCGTGATCCCGCCCGAAAAGGCCCAGGCCTGGGGCATGACCGGCGTGATGCTGCGCGGCTCGGGCATCGAGTGGGACCTGCGCAAGAAGCAGCCGTACGCCAAGTACGCCGAGATGGATTTCGACATCCCGGTGGGCGTGGGAGGCGACTGCTACGACCGCTACCTGGTGCGCGTCGAGGAGATGCGCCAGTCCAACCGCATCATCCAGCAGTGCGTGAAGTGGCTGAAGGCCAACCCGGGCCCGGTCATCGTGCAGAACTACAAGGTCGCTCCGCCTCATCGTGAAAACATGAAGGAGGACATGGAAGCGCTGATCCACCACTTCAAGCTGTTCACCGAAGGCTACGGCGTGCCGGCAGGCGAGACGTACGCGGCGGTGGAAGCCCCGAAGGGCGAGTTCGGCTGCTACCTGGTGTCCGACGGCGCGAACAAGCCGTTCCGCGTGCACCTGCGCGCGCCGGGCTTTGCCCACCTGTCCTCGATGGATGCCATCGTGCGCGGCCACATGCTGGCCGACGTGGTGGCGATGATCGGTACTTACGACCTCGTGTTCGGCGAAGTCGATCGCTGAGCCCACGGGAGCCACACATGAAAGCCACCGGAAATTACGAGCAGGTCAAGAACGTCGACCCGCTCGTCGAACTCAACGAGCACACCCGTCATCACATCGACGAGTGGGTTGCCCGCTTTCCGCCGGACCGCAAGCGGTCGGCGCTGATTCAGGCGCTGTTCGCCGCGCAGGAGCAGAACCAGGGCTTCCTCACCGACGAACTGATCGTCGCCGTCACCAAGTACCTCGGCCTGCCGGCCGTTTGGGGCTACGAGGTCGCCAGCTTCTACTCGATGCTGGAAACGCGCCCGGTGGGCCGCAACAACGTTGCCATCTGCACCAACATCTCCTGCTGGCTCAACGGCGCGGAAGAACTGGTGAAGCATTGCGAGCAGAAGCTGGGCATCAAGCTCGGCGAAAGCACCGCCGATGGCCGCGTGTACCTGAAGCGCGAAGAAGAGTGCATCGCCGCCTGCGCCAGTGCGCCGGCGATGACCGTCAATGGTCACTACCACGAGAAGCTGACGATCGCCTCGATCGACCAGATTCTCGACGGTCTCAAGTAAGGGCAGGGCGCAATGGCTTACGGACCCGCACCCAAGGAACACCAGGTCGTCTACACCACGCTGCATTTCGACAAGCCGTGGGCGATGGACAGCTATACCCAGGTCGGTGGTTATGAAGCGTGGAAGAAGATCCTCGCCGAAAAGCCCGACCCGAACGCTCTGATCGAAGAGATCAAGAAGAGCAACCTGCGCGGCCGCGGCGGCGCAGGCTTCCCGACCGGCCTCAAGTGGTCCTTCATGCCCAAGGGCGACATGCAGAAGTACATCCTCTGCAACTCCGATGAATCGGAGCCGGGCACCTGCAAGGACCGCGACATCCTGCGCTTCAACCCGCATGCGGTGATCGAAGGCATGGCGATCGCGTGCTACTGCACGGGCTCGACCGTCGCCTACAACTACCTGCGTGGCGAGTTCCATCACGAGCCGTTCGAGCACTTCGAAGAGGCGCTGAAGGAAGCCTACGCGGCCGGCCTGCTCGGCAAGGACATCCAGGGCACCGGCATCAACGTGGACATCTACGGCGCGCTTGGCGCCGGCGCCTACATCTGCGGCGAAGAAACCGCGCTGATGGAGTCGCTGGAAGGCAAGAAGGGCCAGCCGCGCTTCAAGCCGCCGTTCCCGGCCAACTTCGGCCTGTACGGCAAGCCCAGCACGATCAACAACACCGAGACCTATGCCTCGGTGCCGGCCATCCTGCGCAAGGGTGCCGACTGGTTCCTGGCGCAGAGCAAGACCAAGAACGGTGGCCCGAAGATCTTCTCGGTCTCCGGTTGCGTGCAGAAGGGCGGCAACTTCGAGGTTCCGCTCGGCACCACCTTCGACGAGCTGCTGGAAATGGCCGGCGGTCTGCGTCCGGGCCGCACCCTCAAGGGCGCGATCCCCGGCGGCGTGTCCATGCCAGTGCTGCGCGCCGAGCAGCTGAAGGGCCTGCCGTTCGATTACGACACCCTGCGCGACCTCAAGACGGGCCTGGGCTCGGGTGCCATCGTGGTGCTCGACGACACCGTCTGCACGGTCCGCTTCACCCGCCGCATCTCGCAGTTCTTCCACAAGGAAAGCTGCGGCCAGTGCACCCCGTGCCGCGAAGGCACCGGCTGGATGCACCGCGTGCTGGATCGCATCGTGGCCGGCCAGGGCACGATGGACGACCTGCATCGCCTCAAGGCCATTGCCGGCCAGATCGAAGGCCACACCATCTGCGCGTTCGGCGAAGCCGCCGCGTGGCCGGTGCAGGGCTTCCTGCGCCAGTTCTGGGATGAATTCGAGTACTACATCGTCAACGGTCGCTCGATCGTCGACGACAAGCTTGGAGCCGCCGCATGAGTGCGCTGCCCACTACGCCTAATCTTGACCTGCTGAACATCGAGATCGACGGCAAGCCCACGCAGATCCGCAAGGGCGCCATGATCATCGAGGCGGCCGATGCCATCGGCGTGTCGATCCCGCGCTTCTGCTACCACCGCAAGCTCCCCATCGCCGCCAACTGCCGCATGTGCCTGGTGGAAGTGGAGATGGGCGGCAAGCCGATGCCCAAGCCGCAGCCTGCCTGCGCCACTCCGGTGGCCGAAGGCATGAAGGTGAAGACCCGCACCGACGTTGCCCTGAAGTATCAGAAGGACGTCATGGAGTTCCTGCTGATCAACCACCCGCTGGATTGCCCGATCTGCGATCAGGGCGGCGAGTGCGAGCTGCAGGACGTCGCGCTGGGCTACGGCCGCAGCGTGTCGCGTTACACCGAGCGCAAGCGCACCATCGCCGACGAGAACCTCGGCCCGCTGGTCGCCACCGAGATGACCCGCTGCATCCAGTGCACCCGCTGCGTGCGCTTCACCAGCGAAATCGCCGGCACCTACGAGCTGGGCGGCATGAGCCGTGGTGACAACCTGCAGATCGGCACCTACATCGGCAAGACGATCGAGACGGAGCTCTCGGGCAACATCATCGACGTCTGCCCGGTGGGCGCGCTGACCAACAAGCCGTTCCAGTTCCAGGCCCGCGCCTGGGAGCTGGTGGCCAAGCCGTCGGTCGCCTACCACGATGCGCTGGGTTCCAACCTGTGGCTGCACACGCGCCGCGGTGAGGTGCTGCGCACGGTGCCGCGCGACAACGAGTCGATCAACGAATGCTGGCTGTCCGACCGTGACCGCTACAGCCACCAGGGCCTGTATGCGGCCGACCGCGTGGGCGCGCCGCAGGTGAAGCGCAACGGCCAGTGGCAGTCCACCACCTGGGAGGACGCGCTGGGTGCGGCCGTGGAATCGCTGAAGGCGGTGCCGGGCAGCGACCTGGGCGTGCTGGTCCATCCGGCCACCACCAATGAGGAAGGCGACCTGCTGGTGCGCCTGGCTCGTGGCCTGGGTAGCGCCCACGTCGATCATCGCGTGCGCCAGCTCGACTTCGCGGACAACGCCGCGGCACTGACGTTCGCCAAGCCGGTGGCCGAGCTCGACAAGGTCAAGGCTGCGCTGCTGGTCGGTTCCGACCTGCGCCATGAGCTGCCGCTGGTCAATCACCGCATCCACCAGGCAGTGAAGAAGGGCGCCAAGGTCTACGCCGTCAACCCGGCGAGCTTCCACTTCAACTACACGCTGGCCGGTGAAGCCATCGTGGCGCCGCAGGCGCTGGTCGATGCGCTGCTGTCGCTGGCAAAGGCGGCTGTCGAGGCCGGTGCCACCGCGCCGGTCGCGCTGGCCGACGCCATCAATGGCGCCTCCTCCGACCAGGGCGACAAGGACGCCATCGCCGCGATGAAGGGCGGCAGCGCCGTGGTCATCCTCGGCGAGGCGGCCGTGACGCACCCGCAGGCCTCGTGGCTGCGAGCGGTGTCGCGCTTCATCGCCGAAGCCACGGGCGCGGCCTACAACGAGCTGCCGGTGGGCGCGAACGCCGTGGGCCTGGCCCGCGTGGGCGTGCTGCCGGGCAACGGTGGCCTCGATGCGCAGGCCATGCTGGTCCAGCCGCGCAAGGCGTACGTGCTGTACGGCGTGGAGCCGCAGGACGTGGCCGACGGCGCGGCTTTCCTCAAGTCGCTCAAGGGCGCCCAGAAGGTGGTGGCCTTCTCCGCCTACGCTAGCGCCGCGCTGCGTGAGGTGGCGGACGTGATCCTGCCGATCGGCCTGCTGCCGGAAATCGAAGGCACCCTGGTCAACGTGGACGGCTTCTCGCAGAGCGTGGCCGCCGGCGCCAAGGCGCCAGGCGACGTGCGTCCGGGCTGGAAGGTGCTGCGTGCGCTGGGTGGCGTGCTCAAGGTCGCCGGTTTCGAGTTCGACGACCTGGCCGGCCTGCGCGAAGGCATCAGCGAGCGTGGTCACCAGGCGCGTGCCGAACTGGCCTCGCGTCCGGCGGTGGCTGGCGTGAGCCGCCTGGCCACTTGGCCGATCTACCGTACCGATGCTGTTCTGCGCCGTGCCACGGCCCTGAGCAAGCATCCGCTGAATCGCGCACCGGCGGTGCGCGTGAATGCGGCTGAAGCCCAGCGCCTGGGCCTGGGCGAGGGTCATGCGGTCCGCGTCGCCGACGTGGTGCTGCCGCTGGTGATCGATGGCAGCGTGCCCGATGGTGCCGCCTGGATCGAAGCCGCACACGACGACACCGTCACGCTGCCGCCGTACGGCGCGGCCCTCACCCTGAGCAAGGCGTAAGCACATGGGCGAACAGCTTTTCAATAACGTCCTCTGGCCCGTCCTGGGCGTCCTCGCCATCGTCCTGCCACTGGTGGTGACCGTGGCGCTGTACGTGTGGTGGGAGCGCAAGGTCCTCGGTTGGATGCACGTGCGCATGGGACCCAACAAGGTCGGTCCCTTCGGCCTGCTGCAGGCCTTCGCGGACGTCACCAAGCTGCTGCTGAAGGAAGTGATCCTTCCGTCCAGCGCCAACCGGGTGATGTACTACATGGCGCCGCTGATCGCGTTGGTCCCCGCGCTTGCGGCCTGGGCGGTGATCCCGTTCAACGACCAGCTGGTGCTGGCCAACGTCAACGCCGGCGTGCTGTATCTGCTGGCCATGACCTCGCTGGGCGTGTACGGCATCATCCTGGCCGGTTGGGCCTCCAACTCGCGTTACGCACTGCTCGGTGCCATGCGTTCGGCCGCGCAGGTGATCTCCTATGAGCTGGCGATGGGCCTGTGCCTGGTCTGCGTGCTGGTGCTGGCCGGCTCGCTGAACCTCACCGACATCGTGCATGCGCAGGCAGGCAGCAAGGGCATCGGCGACTGGTTCATGTGGCCGCTGTTCCCGGTCTTCATCATCTACTTCATCTCGGGCGTGGCCGAAACCAATCGCGCACCGTTCGACGTGGCCGAAGGCGAGTCGGAAATCGTCGCCGGCTTCCACGTGGAGTACTCGGGCTCGGCCTTCGCGCTGTTCTTCCTAGCCGAATACGCCAACATGATCCTGGTCAGCTTCCTGGCTTCGATCCTGTTCATGGGCGGCTGGCTGTCGCCGCTGCCGGAGTCGTGGGGCTTCCTGGGCCACTCCAGCATCCTGTGGCTGTTCGCCAAGGTGTTCGTCTTTGCCTTCCTGTTCCTGTGGTTCCGCGCCAGCTTTCCGCGTTACCGCTATGACCAGATCATGCGTCTGGGCTGGAAGGTGTTCATTCCCATCGCTATTGCCTGGGTCCTCGTCGCCGGCTGCATGAAGTACTTCGGCTGGGTCACCGTCGGCACGGGAGGCTGAAGAAAACATGTCCCGCGTTACTCACTATTTCAAGAGCCTCCTGCTCATCGAGCTGCTGAAGGGCTTGGGCCTGACCATGCGATACATGTTCAGCCCGAAGTACACGATGCGCTACCCTATGGAGCACATCCCCAAGTCCAACCGCTTCCGTGGCCTGCATGCCCTGCGTCGCTACGCCAACGGCGAAGAGCGCTGCATCGCGTGCAAGCTGTGCGAGGCGGTGTGCCCGGCACTGGCGATCACGATCGACTCCGCGCCGCGTGAAAGCGACGGCCAGCGCCGTACCACGCGCTACGACATCGACCTGTTCAAGTGCATCTTCTGCGGCTTCTGCGAAGAAAGCTGCCCGGTCGACTCGATCGTCGAGACCCACATCCATGAGTACCACTTCGAGCAGCGTGGCGAGAACGTGGTGACCAAGCCCCAGCTGCTCGCCATCGGCGACCGCTTCGAGGCCGACATCGCGGCTGCCCGCGCTCAAGACGCCGCCTATCGTTGAGGACACTACTGTGATTGATTCGTCTGTGTTCCAACTTGTCTGCTTCTACGCCTTCGCCGCGGTGACCGTGGTGGCGGCGCTGGGGGTGATCACCCTGCGCAACACGGTGCACGCCGTGCTGTCGCTGGTGCTTACCTTCTTCAGCACCGCCTGCATCTGGCTGCTGGCCGAGGCTGAGTTCCTGGCCATCGCGCTGGTGGTGGTGTACGTCGGCGCGGTGATGGTGCTGTTCCTGTTCGTGGTGATGATGCTGGACATCGACCGGGAGCAGGTGCGGGAAGGCTTCATCAAGTACCTGCCGGTCGGCATCATCGTCGCCCTGGTCATGCTGGGCGAAATGCTGGCCCTGATCGGCGTGCGCGCCATGCACGAGCAGGTGATGGGTGCCAACCCGGCCACCGTGGCTGGCATGTCCAATACCGAGTGGCTGGGCCACGCCCTGTACACCGAATTCCTGCTGCCGTTCGAGATTGCCGCGTTGATCCTCACCGTCGGTGTCGTGGCTGCCGTGGTGCTGACCCTGCGTCACCGCACCGGTGTCCGCCACCAGCAGGCCTCGCAGCAGGTTCGCGTCGATGCACGTGACCGCGTCCGCGTGGTGAAGATGGCCGCCGTCGTTCCGGCGGCACCGCAGCCGGCACCGGGCAAGGAGACCACCCCATGATCACGCTCTCGCACTTCATCGTGCTTGGCGCGGTGCTGTTCTGCATCGCCCTGGCCAGTCTTTTCATCAATCGCAAGAACGTGATCGTTCTGCTGATGTCGATCGAGCTGATGCTCCTCGCGGTGAACATCAACTTCGTGGCGTTCTCCCGTTTCCTGGGCGACGCGGCAGGGCAGGTGTTCGTGTTCTTCATCCTCACCGTGGCCGCGGCGGAAACCGCCATCGGCCTGGCGATCCTGGTTCTGCTGTTCCGCAACCGCAGCACCATCAACGTCGCCGAAATCGACAGCATGAAGGGCTGAGCCGATGGAACTGTCTACATCCATTTTGCTGACCATCGCGCTGGCTCCGCTTGTCGGCTGCCTGCTGGCGGGTTTCCTTGGTCGCATCATCGGCCGCGCCGGCTCGCACACCGCCACCATCCTTGGCGTGGCGATCGCCTGCGGCCTGTCGTTCTACGTGCTGTACCAGCTCACCGTGGGCGGTGCGCCGGTCTATAACCAGAATATCTACACCTGGTTCGAGATCGGCCGCTACAGCGCGCACGTGGGTTTCCTGATCGATCGCCTCACCGCCATGATGATGGTGGTGGTGACCTTCGTGTCGCTGCTGGTGCATATCTACACCATCGGTTACATGGCGGAGGATCCGGGCTACCAGCGTTTCTTCAGCTACATCTCCCTGTTCACCTTCTCGATGTTGATGCTCGTGATGAGCAACAACTTCATGCAGCTGTTCTTCGGCTGGGAAGCGGTGGGCCTGGTGTCGTACCTGCTGATCGGCTTCTGGTACAAGCGCCCGACGGCGATCTTCGCCAACCTCAAGGCGTTCCTGGTCAATCGCGTGGGTGACTTCGGCTTCCTGCTCGGCATCGCCGGCGTGCTGTACTTCCTGGGTACCCTGGACTACGCCACGGCCTTCGCCAGCGCGGACAGCCTGATCGGCAAGACCCTGCAGATCACCCAGAACACCCATTGGGATGCCGCCACCGTCATCTGCATCCTGCTGTTCATCGGCGCCATGGGCAAGTCGGCCCAGGTCCCGCTGCACGTGTGGCTGCCGGACTCGATGGAAGGCCCGACCCCGATCTCGGCGCTGATCCACGCCGCGACGATGGTGACTGCCGGCATCTTCATGGTGGCCCGCATGTCGCCGATCTTCGAGCTGTCGGAGACCGCGCTGAGCTTCGTGATGGTGATCGGCGCCACCGGTGCCTTGTTCACCGGCCTGATCGGCATCGTGCAGAACGACATCAAGCGCGTCGTCGCGTACTCCACGCTGTCGCAGCTGGGCTACATGACGGTGGCGCTGGGCGTGTCGGCCTACACCGGCGCCGTGTTCCACCTGATGACCCACGCCTTCTTCAAGGCCCTGCTGTTCCTGGGTGCCGGCTCGGTGATCATCGCCATGCACCATGAGCAGGACATGCGCTACATGGGCGGCCTGCGCAAGTACATGCCGATCACCTGGATCACCATGTGGATCGGTTCGCTGGCGCTGTGCGGCGTGCCGTTCTTCGCGGGCTTCTACTCCAAGGACGCCATCATCGAGGCGGTCGGCGAATCGCATCGCTGGGGCGCAGGTTATGCCTACTTCTGCGTGATGGCCGGCGCCTTCGTGACCGCGCTGTACACCTTCCGCCAGATGTACCTGACCTTCCACGGCAAGGAGCGTTTCGTGGTGGTGCACGATCATGGCCACGGTCATGGCCACGACGCGCATGCCGAGCACGACGAGCACCATCACGTGTCGCACAAGGATGACCATGGCCACCACGAGCCGGGCATCATGCACGAGACGCCGAAGGAGTCGCCGTGGGTGGTGACGCTGCCGCTGATCCTGCTGGCGATCCCGTCGATCATCGTCGGTGCGCTGGCCATCCAGCCGTTGCTGTTCGGCGAGTGGTTCGGCTCGGCCATCCATATCAACGAAGCCAACAATGTGCTTGGCGAAGTTGGCAAGGAGTTCCACGGCTGGGCCGCGATGGCGCTGCACGGTTTCACCCAGTTGCCGTTCTGGCTGGTGGCCGCCGCCTTCGTGATCCAGACCTATATCTATCTGTTCAACCCGGCCGTGGCCGATCGCATCAAGACCGCGCTCAAGCCGATCTACAACGTGCTCAATCACAAGTACTGGTTCGATGCGGTGTACTACATCGTGTTCGCCCGTGGCGGTATCGCCCTTGGTCGCGCCCTGTGGAAGGGTGGTGACGCGGCGGTGATCGACGGTGTGCTGGTCAATGGTTCGGCGGGTCTGGTGGATCGCATTGCCGGTGGCGTGCGCCGCCTGCAGTCCGGCTATCTCTATCACTACGCCTTCGCGATGATTCTCGGCCTGATCCTGCTGCTCGGCGGGTATTGGCTGGTCGGGCAATAAGGGAACCTGCTCCATGTTCAATCATTTGCTCAGCCTGCTGATCTGGCTCCCCATCGTGGGTGCCATCCCGGTGCTGCTCTGCGGCTCCGGTCGCCCCAACGGTGCACGCTGGACCGCACTGCTGGTCGCCATCGTCACCTTCGTGCTCAGCCTCTACCTGCTGCCGCAGTACAACGCAGCCGACGGCGCCAAGCAGCTGGTGGAAAACCACGTGTGGATCGCCTCGCTTGGCGTCCACTACAGCCTCGCGGTCGACGGCATCTCGGTCGCACTGATCCTGCTCACCACCTTCGTCGGCATCCTGGTGATCGTCGGCGCGTGGGAGGTGATCCAGACCAACCCGCACCAGTACATGGCCGCCATGCTGGTGCTCGAAGGCCTGATGATCGGCGTGTTCTGCGCCACCGACGCGTTGCTGTTCTACGTGTTCTTCGAGGCCATGCTGATCCCGATGTTCATCCTCATCGGTGTCTGGGGTGGCCCGCGTCGCGTCTACGCCACGCTGAAGTTCTTCATCTACACGTTCTTCGGCTCCATCTTCATGCTGGTGGGCCTGATCTACCTGTACCTGAAGGCCGGCGGCTCATTCGACCTCAATACGCTGGCCGCGTTGCCGCTGACCATGAAGGAGCAGACCTGGCTGTTCTTCGCCTTCCTGATCGCCTTTGCGGTGAAGGTGCCGATGGTGCCGGTGCACACCTGGTTGCCGGATGCCCACGTGGAGGCGCCGACCGGCGGTTCGGTGGTGCTGGCCGCGGTGATGCTGAAGATCGGTGGCTACGGTTTCCTGCGCTTCTCGCTGCCGATCACCCCTGACGCTTCCGAAGCGTACGCCTGGGTGGTCATCGGCCTGAGCCTGATCGCGGTGGTCTACATCGGCTACATCGCACTGGTGCAGGAAGACATGAAGAAGCTGGTGGCGTATTCGTCCGTGGCGCACATGGGCTTCGTCACCCTGGGTATCTTTATCGCCTTCATGCTGGTGCGTGGCGCCGGCAACCTGGATGCGGCCAAGCTGGGCATGCAGGGCGCAATGGTGCAGATGATCTCGCACGGCTTCGTGTCGGGCGCCATGTTCTCGTGCATCGGCGTGCTGTATGACCGCCTGCATACCCGCCAGATCAAGGATTACGGCGGCGTCATCAACGTGATGCCCTGGTTCGGCTTCTTCTACGTGCTGTTCGCCATGGCCAACAGCGGCCTGCCGGGTACCAGCGGCTTCGTGGGCGAGTTCCAGGTGGTGCTGGCCAGCTTCCAGGCCAATCCGTGGATCGCGTTCTTCGCAGCCTTCACGCTGATCATCGGTGCCGCGTACACGCTGTACATGGTCAAGCGCGTGCTGTGGGGCGACATCACCAACCCGCACGTGGCTGAAATGAAGGACATCAACGGCCGCGAGTGGTTCGTGCTGGGCGCCTTCGCCGCCGCCGTGCTGGCCCTGGGCATCTGGCCGCAGCCGCTCATCCACCTGATGGATGCCTCGGTGTCGCAGCTGGTGACGCAGCTTGGCAACCACAAGATCTAAGCAGGACCGATCATGCCGAATTTCAATGACATTCTGATCCTGTTGCCGGAGCTGTATCTGGTGGCGGCGGCGTGCTTGCTGCTGTTGCTGGACGCCTTCATGAAGGCCGAACAGCGTCCGCTGCTGCACTGGCTCTCCATCGCCGTCCTGCTGGTGGGCATCTACCTTGTGGTAGAAGGCCAGCCCAGCCAGGCGGTCACCGCCTTCAATGGCATGTTCGTCCGCGACGGCGTGGCGGAGATCCTCAAGGTCTTCGCGCTGTTGACCACGGTGCTGGTGTTCATCTACGCCAAGCCCTACCTGATGGACCGCAAGCTGTTCGTGGGCGAGTTCTACACGCTCACCATCTTCGCGGTGATCGGCATCATGCTGCTGGTTTCGGCCGGCAACCTGATCATGGTGTACCTGGGCCTGGAACTGCTGACGCTGTCGTCGTACGCGCTGGTTGCCCTGAACCGTGACTCGCGCCTGTCCTCCGAGGCGGCCATCAAGTACTTCGTGCTGGGCGCGCTGGCCTCGGGCATGCTGCTGTACGGCATGTCGATGGTCTACGGCGCTACCGGCACGCTTGACCTGGCCCACCTGCACGTCGCCGCCACCCAGACGTCCATGCCGCACCTGCTGGTGTTCGGCCTGATCTTCATGATCGTGGGCATCGGCTTCAAGCTCGGCGCGGCGCCGTTCCACATGTGGATCCCGGACGTGTACCAGGGTTCGCCGACGGCAGTGACCATCTTCATCGGTTCGGCGCCGAAGCTGGCCGCGTTCGGCATGGCCTACCGCCTGCTGGCCTCGGGCCTGGGCGACCTGGCCTACGACTGGCAGCTGATGCTGGCCTGCCTGGCGGTGCTCTCGCTGGCGATCGGCAACATCGTTGCCATCGTGCAGAGCAACCTCAAGCGCCTGCTGGCCTATTCGACCATCTCGCACATGGGCTACCTGCTGCTGGGCCTGGTCAACGCCGGTCCCGAGGGTTACGCCTCCGCGCTGTTCTACGCCATCAGCTACGCGCTGACCGGCGCCGCGGCCTTCGGCCTGATCCTGGCGCTCGCCCGTGCCGGTTTCGAATGCGAGGAAATCGACGACCTCAAGGGCCTGAACCAGCGTTCGCCGTGGGCTGCGTTCCTCATGATGCTGGTGATGTTCTCGCTGGCCGGCGTGCCGCCGCTGTTCGGCTTCTTCGGCAAGCTGATGGTGTTCCAGGCCGCGATCCATGCAGGCTTCCTGTGGCTGGCTATCGTCGGCGCGGTGTTCGCCATCATCGGCCTGTACTACTACCTGCGCGTGGTCAAGGTGATGTACTTCGACAAGCCGGTCGAGGGTACTGAGATCCGCCTGCAGGGCGACGTGTCGGTTCGCGTGGTGCTTTCGCTCAACGTGCGGGCGTTGCTGGTGCTGGGCATCGGCTGGGGCCCGCTGTTCAGCTGGTGCCAGCGGGTGTTCGTAGGCTGATGTCTGCCATGGCGGCTGTCATCCGCCATGGCGATTACTTCAGATATCTGAAATTTTTTTGCGAAAAGGCTTGCAAGAAATCGGCCATCTCGCTAATATTTCTGGACTCTGATGCGGGGTGGAGCAGTCTGGCAGCTCGTCGGGCTCATAACCCGAAGGTCGCAGGTTCGAATCCTGCCCCCGCTACCAGATCTTTCTTAGAAGAACAAGAAAGCCTCCTCGTGAGGCTTTTTTGTTGGGCGCACGGAAGCGTCGCACTTGTGTCACAGGCTGCTTTGATGCTGGCCGTGCGGTGCCCCGGAAAGGTCTGGATGGGTCGGGACATCGGCGAGATAAGGGAATGGGCCGCTTGAGCCCATTTTTTGTTTCTGGCGACAGGTAACGGTAGACGAATCATGGACACGCAGGCACTCGCTCAACGTTTCACCGAGGTTCTGGCCGATTTGGGGCTGGAATGCATCGGTGTGGAGTTCTCCCCGTCGCAGGGGCAGAGTACCCTGCGGGTCTATCTGGACGCCGAGGGCCGTGAAGTCGGCCTGGACGATTGCGAAGGCGCCAGTCGCGAGCTGTCGGCGCTGTTGGACGTGGAAGATCCGATTCCGGGGCATTACGTTCTGGAGGTTTCCTCGCCCGGCATCGACCGCCCACTGTTCACTGCGGCGCAGTTTGCCAAGGTGGCCGGTACGGAAGTGAAGGTCCTGCTGAAGGCCCCGCTGGAAGGCCGTCGTCGCTTGCGCGGCAAGGTAGTGTCGGTCGATGGCGAGCGGATTTCGCTGGAAGCCGAGGGGAAGACCTTCGAGTTTGACCACGATGCGGTGGAAAGCGCGCGCGTGGTGCCCGACTGGGTGGCGCTCGGTTACGTGCCGCAGCCCAAGCCGGGCAAGGCGCCGGGCAAGAAGGCCTCGAAGAAGTAAATCAATCGAAACCGATCGGGCGCCGGTGGCGTCTACGGAGTTGCTGCAATGAGCAAAGAACTTTTGCTGGTGGTTGACGCGGTTGCCAACGAAAAGGGCGTGCCGCGCGAAGTGATTTTCCAGGCGATGGAAGCGGCGCTCGCGTCCGCGGCCAAGAAGCGCTATCCGGATGAGGATCCGGATATCCGCGTCACCATCGACCGCCACAGCGGTGACTACGAGACCTTCCGTCGCTGGGAGATCATCGCGGACGACGGTGAGATGGAGTCGCCGTACCACCAGGTGCGCCTGATGGACGCTGTCGACGAGCGCGAAGACGCGCAGGTCGGCGAGTTCATCGAGACTCAGATCGAGAACGCCGAATTCGGCCGCATCGCCGCCCAGGCCGCCAAGCAGGTGATCGTGCAGCGCGTGCGCGAAGCCGAGCGCCAGCAGGTGGTCGATGCGTTCCAGGAGCGCGTGGGCGAGCTGGTCACCGGCATCGTCAAGCGCGTCGAGCGCGGCAACGTCTACCTAGACCTGGGCAGCAACGCCGAGGCCTTCATCCCGCGCGACAAGACCATTCCGCGCGAGTCGGCCCGCGTGGGCGACCGCGTCCGTGGCTACCTCTACGAAGTTCGTTCCGAAGCCCGTGGCCCGCAGCTGTTCGTGTCGCGCGCCGCCCCGGAATTCATGATCGAGCTGTTCAAGCTGGAAGTGCCGGAAGTGGGCCAGGGCCTGGTCGAGATCAAGGGCTGCGCCCGCGATCCGGGCGACCGCGCCAAGATCGCCGTGGTCGCGCACGACACCCGCACCGATCCCATCGGCGCGTGCATCGGCATGCGCGGTTCGCGTGTGCAGGCGGTGTCCAACGAGCTCAACGGTGAACGCGTCGACATCATCCTGTGGCACGAGAACCAGGCCCAGTACGTCATCAACGCGATGGCGCCGGCCGAAGTGCAGTCCATCATCATGGACGAGGAAAAGCACTCCATGGACATCGCCGTGGCCGAGGACAAGCTGTCCCAGGCCATCGGTCGCGGTGGCCAGAACGTGCGCCTCGCCAGCAAGCTCACTGGCTGGCAGCTCAATGTGATGACGCAGGACCAGGTCGCCGCCAAGAGCGAGGCCGAGCAGGAAGCTGCACGCCAGCTGTTCATGGACAAGCTGGAAGTGGACCAGGAGATCGCCAACATCCTCGTGCAGGAAGGCTTCTCCAGCGTCGAGGAAATCGCCTACGTGCCCAGCGCCGAGCTGCTGGCTGTCGAAGGCTTTGACGAAGACATCGTCGAGGAGCTGCGCGCCCGTGCCCGTGATGCGCTGCTCACTGAGGCGCTGGCAGTGGAAGAGGGCATCGACGAGCATCAGCCGTCGGAAGAGCTGCTGCACCTGTCAGGCATGGATGAAGCCACCGCGTTCGCGTTGGCTTCGCGCGAGATCGTGACCGTGGACGACCTGGCCGACCTGGCCGTGGACGACCTCATCGATATCGAGGGCATGGACGAGGATCGCGCTGCAGCGCTGATCATGGCGGCGCGTGCGCCGATGATCGCGCGTCTGGAGAAGGGCGGCTAACCGCGGGCGGTAGCGCCCCGGAGGGGCGCGCCGAGGAGGGCCTGCAACGGCCTTCCACCAGGGATGGGGGTGGCCGTGCAGGCAAGGCCGCACGGACGATAAGCGCGGGAACGGCGGAGAAAGAACACGATGTCCGGTGAAACGATCAAACAACTGGCCCAGAGCATGAAGGTGCCCGTCGACAGGCTGCTGACGCAGCTGAGTCAGGCAGGCATGTCCTTCTCGGATCCTGAGCAGATCATCAGCAGCACTGAAAAGATGTAGCTGCTTGGCTTTCTGCGCCGTAGCCACGGCAAGGAAGCGTCGAGCGAAGGCGAGGGCGAATCCCCACGCCAGATCACGCTCAAGCGCAGCACGCGCGGCGAGCTGAAGCTGTCGACGCCGGGCGCCCGTGGCGCCGCCGGTGGTGCCAAGACGGTGAACGTCGAGGTGCGCGCCAAGCGAACCTACGTCAAGCGCAGCGTCATCGCCGAAGAGGCCGGTGGCGATGCCGAGCGCGAAGACGCCGCGCGCAAGCTGCAGGAGTCGCAGCAGCAGCGCGAGCATGAAGAAAACGAGCGTATCGAGGCCGATCGCCGCCGCCAGGAAGAAGTCCGGCAGCGCGAGGAAGAGGCCGCGAAGCGCGAGGCCGAGGAAGCTCAGCGCCGCCAGCAGGCGGAGGCCGAGGCCGCGGCACGCGCCAAGGAACAGCAGGAGCGCGAGGCTGCCGCACAGGCCGCTGCGCCGGCTCCTGCCCCGGCCGAGCCGACCAGTGCCGAGCCGGTCGAGAAGGCCGCGGCGGCACCCGAGCCGGTGGTGCAGAAGATCGACCACAGCTCGCTCGGCATGATCGTGCCGCGCATCCATGAACCGCGTCGCCGCGAGAAGAAGGTGGTGGCTGCGCCCGCACCGGCTCCTGCGCCAGCCCCCGCCCCCGCGCCAGCCGCTGCCGCGACGGGCACGGGCACGGGTGACAATCGAGGCAAGGCTCGCCACGGTCGCGATCGTGAAGACGTCGTGGGCGGCAAGCGTTTTGCCGGTGGCGAACTGCATCTCAGTGATGCCGATCGCGCCCGTCGCTCCAACAAGCGCGGCAAGCCTGGCAAGGGCCCAAGTCGCGACGTGCCGCGTGCCGGTGCGCCGGCAGCCGGCGGTGCCCACGGTTTCTCCCGTCCCACCGCGCCGGTCGTGCGCGAAGTGGTGGTGGGTGACAACAACGTGGTCGCCGACCTCGCCAACAAGATGGCGGTCAAGGGTTCGGAAGTGGTCAAGGCCCTGTTCAAGATGGGCGTGATGGCCACCATCAACCAGACCATCGACCACGACACCGCGGTGCTGGTGGTCGAGGAGCTCGGCCACAAGGCCGTGGCCGTCAGCGAGAACAACGCCGAGGCCGCGCTGGCTGCCCACACGCAGAGCGCTGAGCTGGAGGGCGAGAAGAAGCCGCGTCCGCCGGTGGTCACCATCATGGGCCACGTCGATCACGGCAAGACCTCAACGCTCGACTACATCCGCCGCACCAAGGTCGCGTCGGGTGAAGCGGGTGGCATCACCCAGCACATCGGTGCGTATCACGTGGAAACGCCCAAGGGCGTCATCACGTTCCTGGATACCCCGGGCCACGCGGCATTCACTTCGATGCGTGCACGTGGCGCCCAATCCACGGATATCGTGGTGCTGGTGGTCGCAGCTGACGACGGCGTCATGCCGCAGACAGCCGAAGCCGTGAAGCATGCGCGCGCCGCCAAGGTGCCGCTGATCGTGGCGCTCAACAAGATGGATAAGGCCGACGCCAATCCGGACCACGTCAAGCAGGGCCTCGGCAACCTGGAAGTGATTCCGGAAGAGTGGGGTGGCGACACGCCGTTCGTGCCGATCTCGGCCAAGACCGGTATGGGCATCGACGATCTGCTCGACGCCATCCTGGTCCAGGCCGAAGTGATGGAGCTGAAGGCGGTCGAAGACGGCCCGGCGTCCGGCGTGGTGATCGAGTCCAGCCTGGACCGCGGTCGCGGCCCGGTGGCGACGGTGCTGGTGCAGCAGGGCACGCTCAAGCGCGGCGACTTCGTGGTGTGTGGCATCGAATACGGCCGCATGCGCGCACTGATCGACGAGAACGGCAAGACCGTGCAGGAAGCCGGCCCGTCGATTCCGGTGCAGGTGCTGGGTCTGTCCGGCGTGCCGGAGTCGGGCGACGACTTCGTGGTGGTGGCCGATGAGCGCCTCGCCCGTGAAGTGGCCGCCGAACGCCAGCTCAAGCGCCGCGAGACGCGCATGGTCAGCAAGGCCAACCGCCTTGAGGACATCATGGCCCAGATGGCCCAGGGTGCCGAGCAGCAGACGCTCAACATCCTGGTCAAGGCCGACGTGCAGGGTTCGGTGCAGGCGCTGCGTGAGTCGCTCAGCGCGATCGGCAACGAGAACGTGAAGGTCAACGTGATCGCAGCCGGCGTCGGCGGCATCACCGAGTCCGACGCCACCCTGGCTGCCGCCTCCAAGGCGCTGGTCATCGGCTTCAACGTCCGTGCCGACGCCTCGGCGCGCAAGGTGATCGATACCTCGGGCCTCGACGTCCGCTACTTCTCGATCATCTACGACGTGATCGACCAGGTGAAGCAGGCCGCTTCGGGTCTGCTGGGCAAGGAAGTGCGCGAAGAGATCATCGGTATCGCCCAGGTGCGCGAAGTGTTCCGCAGCTCCAAGTTCGGCGCGGTGGCCGGTTGCATGGTCATCGAAGGTACGGTCAAGCGCAGCAAGCCGATCCGCGTGCTGCGTGACAACACCGTGGTCTTCCAGGGCGAACTGGAATCGCTGCGTCGCTTCAAGGACCTGGTCGACGAAGTGCGCAACGGCATGGAATGCGGTATCGCCGTGAAGCAGTACAACGACGTCAAGGTCGGTGACCAGATCGAGTGCTTCGAGCGTATCGAGGTGGCCCGCACGCTGTAACCGCGGGACGAGGGGTGAGTAGCGAGGGCGCGAAAACCCCATGTCCGGCAAGCCTCCGAAGCCCGGGCAGTCCTGCCCGGGCTTTGCGTTTTTTCCGTAAACTGCGGCGTTGGCGCCCTCGCTACTCGCCCCTCGCCCCTGTGGCGTCCAAGGAGGCTTTCATGCCCTCACGCGATTTCAAGCGAACCGATCGGGTCGGCGCCGAGCTGCGCCGCGAACTGGGTCTGCTGGTCCATGCCGCCGTGCGCGACCACGGCCTGCCGTCGGTCAGCGTCTCCGACGTGGAAGTGACCCGCGACCTCGACTTCGCCACCGTCTGGGTGACCGCGCTGCTGTCCGAGCAGTCCAAGGAGGCGGTGAAGGCGCTCAACGAGCTGGCCGGCGAATTCCGCCGCACGCTGTCGCGCAGCATGCGCCTGCGCCGCGTGCCGGAGCTGCGCTTCAAGTACGACGACTCGGTCGACAAGGGCGAGCGCATTGAAACCCTGTTGCGCCAGGACGGCGCCCGTACCGTGGCGCCGGACGAGGAAAGCACCGAAGACTGATGAAGCGGCGGATACGTTTTCGCGATCTCCACGGCATCGTGCTGCTGGACAAGCCGCTGGGCCTGAGTTCAAACCAGGCCCTGCAGGTGGTGCGCAAGGGTATTTTCCGGGCGGAGAAGGGTGGCCATACCGGCGCGCTGGACCCGCTTGCCAGTGGACTGCTGCCGCTGTGTTTCGGCGAGGCCACCAAGATCGCCGGCATGTTGCTGGGCTCACGCAAGGCCTACCTGGCCGAATGTCGGCTGGGCGCCACCACCTCCACGGCCGACCTCGAGGGCGAGATCGTGCAGGAGCGGCCGGTGCCGCCCCTGACCGACGAGGCCATCGAGCAGTCGCTGGCCAAGCTGCGTGGCCGCATCACCCAGGTACCCCCTGCCTATTCGGCGATCAAGAGGGATGGCGAGCCGCTCTACGTGAAGGCCCGTCGCGGTGAGGCCGTGGACGTGCCGGCCCGCGAGGTGGAGGTCTACCGGCTGGACGTACTCTCCCGTACCGCGGAGAGCCTCACCCTCTACGTGGAATGCGGCTCGGGCACCTATGTGCGCAGCCTGGCCGTGGATCTGGGCGAGGACCTGGGGTGCGGCGCCCATCTGACGGCCTTGCGCCGGCTATGGGTGGAGCCGTTCATGGCGCCGGCCATGGTCACTGTTGAGCAGTTGCAGGCGGCCGCCGCGCAGGGCGACGAAGCCTTGCTGGCGCTGCTGCTGCCGGTCTCGGCCGGTCTGGCCGGTCTGCCCGAGCTGCGTCTGGACGCGACGCGCAGCCTGGCTGTCTCACAAGGGCAACAGATTCCGCTGGATCCGTCGATGGCGGGGCGACTGGCCGTGTTTGGCGAGGACGGCCGCCTGTTGGCCCTGGGCGAAGCGGCGGGCGGGCGGTTGTCCATCGTCCGGGGCTTCAACCTGCCGCCGGCTGCCCCACGCGACCGCCCCGCATGACGGTCTTGTTGTCTTTGGGCTCCGCTAGTTACAATACGGAGCTTGTTCGAAACTTTTCATTCATCAAGGCGAAGCTTGCGCAACGTCATCCAAGTGATGTTGCGCAAGCTTCGCACCCGTTTTTTTAGGAAGAGATACCCATGTCCCTTACCGCAGAACAGACCGGCAAGATCATCGCTGACTTCGGCCGCGTGGCGAACGACACCGGTTCGCCGGAAGTCCAGGTCGCCCTGCTGTCGGCCCGCATCGACCACCTGACCGACCATTTCAAGGCCCACAAGCAGGACCACCACTCGCGCCGCGGCCTGCTCAAGCTGGTCAACCAGCGCAAGCGCCTGCTGGCGTACCTGAAGGATCGTGACCTGGCTCGTTACCAGAGCCTCATCGAGCGCCTCGGCCTCCGTCGCTAATTCCATGGTTTTGCGCTCATTCGTGAGCGCAAAGATCAAAATGCGGTCATCCCTGGCCGCACTCCAAAATTCAGGAAAAGACAGTGGCGAAAGTAACCAAGTCATTCCAGTTCGGTAATCACGAAGTCACACTGGAGACGGGCGAAATCGCCCGCCAGGCTTCCGGTGCCGTCATGGTCAGCATGGGCGGCACCGTGGTGCTGGTCACCGTGGTGGCCAACGCCAAGGCGAAAGAAGGCCAGGACTTCTTCCCGCTTACCGTCGACTACGTCGAGAAGTTCTACTCCGCGGGTCGCATCCCGGGTGGCTTCTTCAAGCGCGAAGGCCGCCCGACCGAGAAGGAGACGCTCACCTCGCGTCTGATCGATCGTCCGGTGCGTCCGCTGTTCCCGGAAGAGTTCAAGAACGAAGTGCAGGTCATCGCACAGGTCGTCTCGCTGAACCCCGAGATCGACGGCGACATCCCGGCCATGCTGGGCGCGTCCGCCGCGCTGAGCCTCGCCGGCATCCCGTTCAAGGGCCCGATCGGCGCCGCCCGCGTGGGCTACGCCGATGGCAAGTACCTGCTCAACCCGACCGCGACCGAGCTGAAGACCTCGGCGCTGGATCTGGTGGTCGCCGGTACCTCCAACGCCGTGCTGATGGTCGAGTCGGAAGCCAAGCTGCTGTCCGAGGACGTCATGCTGGGCGCCGTGGTGTTCGGTCACCAGCAGATGCAGGTGGCCATCCGCGCCATTGCCGAGCTCGCCACCGAGGCGGCCCGTCCGTCCATGGTGTGGGAAGCCCCGGCCCGCAACGAGTCGCTGATCGCCGCCCTCAAGGGTGCCGTCGGCAACCAGCTGGAAACCGCTTTCCAGGTGCGCGACAAGCTGCAGCGCCGTGACGCCATCGCCGCCATCAAGGCCGACGTGCTGGCCTCGCTGGCCGCCGACGCCGAAGCCAAGGGCTGGGACAAGGCCGAGCTGTCGAAGGAATTCGCCGAGCTCGAATACCGCACCATGCGCGACGGCGTGCTGAAGACCAAGGTCCGCATCGACGGCCGCAACCTGGACGACATCCGCCCGATCAGCGTGCGCGTCGGCGTGCTGCCGCGTACCCATGGTTCGGCGCTGTTCACCCGCGGCGAAACCCAGGCGCTGGTCGTGACCACGCTGGGCACCACCCGCGATGCGCAGATCATCGACGCGCCGGAAGGCGAGTCGAAGGATGCCTTCCTGTTCCACTACAACTTCCCGCCGTTCTCGGTGGGCGAGGCTGGCCGCTTCGGCGCGCCGAAGCGTCGCGAGATCGGCCACGGCCGTCTTGCCAAGCGCGGCGTGCAGGCCGTCAAGCCGACCATCGAAGAGTTCCCGTACGTGATCCGCGTGGTCTCGGAAATCACCGAGTCCAACGGTTCCTCGTCGATGGCCTCGGTGTGCGGTTCCTCGCTGGCCATGATGGACGCCGGCGTGCCGCTGAAGTCGCCGGTGGCCGGCATCGCCATGGGTCTGGTCAAGGAAGGCGACGACTTCGTCGTGCTGTCCGACATCCTGGGTGACGAAGATCACCTGGGCGACATGGACTTCAAGGTGGCCGGTAGCGCCGAGGGCATTTCCGCGCTGCAGATGGACATCAA
Source organism: Dyella sp. C9 (assembly GCF_003332825.1). Lineage (GTDB taxonomy): Bacteria > Pseudomonadota > Gammaproteobacteria > Xanthomonadales > Rhodanobacteraceae > Dyella. The sequence goes on from NZ_QIRF01000016.1 coordinate 44,976, forward strand.
GATCGACGGTATCACCGAAGAGATCATGCGTACCGCGCTGGCCCAGGCCAAGCAGGGTCGCCTGCATATCCTCGGCGAGATGGCCAAGGTCATCACTACCGCCCGTTCGGAGATGAGCGAGTACGCCCCGCGCCTGCTCACCATCAAGATCCACCCGGACAAGATCCGCGAAGTCATCGGCAAGGGCGGCGCCACCATCCGCTCGATCACCGAAGAGACCGGCACCACCATCGACATCAGCGACGACGGCACCGTGGTCATCGCCTCGGTCAACCGCGAGGCTGCCAACGCCGCCAAGGCACGCATCGAGCAGATCGTGTCCGACGTCGAGCCGGGCCGCATCTACGAAGGCAAGGTTGCCAAGCTGATGGACTTCGGCGCGTTCGTGACCATCATGCCGGGCAAGGACGGCCTGGTGCACGTCTCGCAGATCTCCAGCGAGCGCGTGGAGAAGGTCTCCGACAAGCTGAAGGAAGGCGACATCGTCAAGGTCAAGGTGCTGGAAGTGGACAAGCAGGGCCGTATCCGCCTGTCCATGAAGGCCGTGGCCGAGGACGAAGGCGCCAACGCCTAAGCCTCGAGCTCAGCAAGAAGTCGCGAAAGCCCGGCCCCGTGCCGGGCTTTCGTTTTTCTTGCACTGCAGCAAGCCAGGGCATCTGGCGCTAATGCGTATTTTGCGTTCGGTGCAACATGCTTTTGCTACGATGCTGGCAGGTTGACGAGGATGCGGGCATGGCCGAGCAGGCAAGTGATTTGTTGAAGGAATACCAGGCAATGGCGCAGCAATCCTGGGATGCCTGGACGCGTTACCTGCAACAGCAAGCCGGCACGGCGACTCCATTTGGTACCGCCGCCCACGCGGCTTCCGGCGGCAGTGGTGACGACCTGCTGGCGCGCAGCATGGCGGCCATCAAGGGTTACGGCGAATGGCTGCAGGGCGCGGTGGGAAGCGGCCTTGGCCAGAGTGGCGCCGACTGGCAGCAATCGCTGCAGCATCTGTTCGGCAGCCTTGGCGGCCAGCCGTTTGCCCATGCCTTCGCCAGCATCGACAGCGAAGCTGCACGCAGCTTCGGCCAGATGTGGCAGTCCTGGCTGCAGGCCAGCCAGGGTGCGATGCCGGGCGCGCGCTTCGACATGGAGCACATGGCGGCCTTCGGTTACACCCGCGAACGCCAGCTGCAGCAGCAGGCGCTTGCCGCGGCCATGCAGGAATACCTGGAGTGGTCAGGCCGGTATCAGGCGCTGATCCAGCGCGCCAACACCGAGGGTTTCGAGCGACTGCAGGCCAAGCTGGCCGAACTCACCGATACGACACGGCAGGTCGAATCGCTGAAGGCGCTGTACGACCTGTGGGTCGACGGAGCCGAGGAAGCGTACGCGCAGATAGCCCTGTCGGAGGAATTCCGTCACGCCTACGGCGAGATGGTCAATGCACAGAGTCGCGTGCGCGAACTGCAGCGGCAGCAGCTCGATGTGTTCTGTCGTGAACTGGGCATGCCCACGCGCAGCGAGGTCAGCGCGCTGGGCAAGCGCCTGCAGGAGCTGCGCCGCGAAGTGCGTGTCGGCGCATCCCCGGAGGCGGCGGACGAAGTGGCTGCCTTGCGCGCCGAGGTGGCGACACTGAAGCGCGAACTGGCCGGGCGCGACGCGCCAGCCAAGCTGCCGGCAAAGAAGCCCGCCACGCGCAGCGCCAAGCGCAGCATGGAAGAGGACGAGGCCGTCGTGCGCAGGCCCAAGCCTGCCGCCGCGGTGGCTGCCCGCAAGTCGGTCGTGCGTGGCGCCACGCGCACGCGCAAGTAAGGAAGACACATGTTCCCCCCGTTCCGACTCGATCCCGCGACGCTGCTCGGCGAAGTGTCCGCGTTCCAGCGCAAGCTGTCCGCCGGCTTCCCCAATCTGGCGCACCAGCCAGAACCGGAATACGCCAACACGCCGCGCGAGGCCGTCTACCGCGAGGACAAGCTGACCCTGTGGCACATGAAGGGGCAGGGCAAGCCGACCGCCAAGACGCCGACGCTGATCGTCTATGCGCTGGTCAACACGGTGTGGATGACCGACCTGCAGGAGGATCGCTCGCTGGTGCGCAACCTGCTTGAGCAGGGCGAGGACATCTATCTGCTCGACTGGGGTTATCCGGATGGCGCCGATCGCTGGCTGACCCTGGACGACTACATCAATGGCTATCTCGACCGCTGCGTCGACGCCGTGCGCAAGGCGGCCGGCGTGGAGGCCATCAACCTGCTCGGCATTTGCCAGGGCGGCACTTTCTCGCTGTGCTATGCGGCCACCCACGCCAGCAAGGTCAAGAACCTGGTGACCATGGTGACGCCGGTCGATTTCCAGACGCCGGACAACATGCTGTCCAGCTGGTCGCGCGAGGTCGACGTGGATCGCTTCGTCGATACCGTGGGCAATATCCCGGCCGAACTGCTCAACTGGGTCTATCTCACGCTCAAGCCCGTGCGCCTGAACCAGCAGAAATACGTGGGCCTGGTCGACATCCTCGACAACCCGAAGGAGTTGCAGAACTTCCTGCGCATGGAGCGCTGGATCTTCGACTCGCCCGATCAGGCGGGCGAAGCGTTCCGCGAGTTCATCAAGGAATTCTACCAGCAGAACAAACTGATCAAGGGCGAGATCGTCATCGGCGGCAAGCCGGTGGATCTGGGCATGATCACGCAGCCGGTGCTGAACATTTTCGCCGAGCAGGATCATCTGGTGCCGCCGGATGCCTCGCGCGCGCTGGGACGGCACGTGGGCACCACCGACTACACCCAGCTGGCCTTCAAGGGCGGCCATATCGGCATCTACGTGTCCAGCCGTGCCCAGCGCGAGGTACCGCCCGCTATCCATCAGTGGCTTAGTACGCGAAACTAGGCCCTATCCACAGGATGGGGTTTTGGTCATGGAAAAGCGCCTGCATCGTTCGCTCACCGACAGGAAGATCGCCGGGGTGTGCGGTGGTATTGCCGAATACCTGGGTTGGGATCCCACCCTGGTCCGCGTGCTCTGGATCGTGCTGACCTTCCTCGGCGGCTCTGGCGTGGTGGCCTACCTGGTGTTGTGGCTGCTGATGCCTGACGGCCCCTGATATTGCGCGGCGGATCTCCCGTTCCGCCGCTTTCCTTTCACCGCTTGGCAAGACCGTTTATGGATTTCGACCGTTACGACCGCATCCGTGCCGTGCAATGGCAAGGTGATCACCTGCGCCTGCTCGACCAGCGCCTGCTGCCGCAGGAGGAGCGCTGGATCGACTGCCGCAGCGCCGCCGACGTTACCCAGGCCATCAAGGATCTCGCCGTGCGCGGCGCGCCGGCCATCGGCATCGCCGCGGCCTGGGGCGTGGTGCTGGCCGCCCGCCAGGGCGAGCCGCTGGACGCGGCCCTGGCCATGCTGCGTGCCGCACGCCCGACCGCGGTCAACCTGATGTGGGCGCTGGACCGCATGAAGGCGCGCATCGCCGGTGGCGCCGACGCTGCCGCGCTGGAGCGCGAGGCCCAGGCCATCCAGGACGAGGACCTGGCTGCCAACCGGCACATGGGTGAGCTGGGCGCCGCCCTGATTGCCCCGCATTCGGGCGTGATGACCCACTGCAACACCGGCTCGCTGGCCACGGCGGGCTTTGGCACGGCGCTGGGCGTGATCCGCGCCGGCGTGGCCAACGGCCGCATCGAGCAGGTCTTTGCCGGCGAAACGCGACCCTGGCAGCAGGGCGCGCGCCTGACCATGTGGGAACTCGTGCGCGATGGGATTCCCGCCAAGCTCATCGCCGACTCGGCCGCGTCGCACCTGATGCGTTCGGGCGCAGTGCAGTGGGTGATCGTCGGCGCCGACCGCATCGCCGCCAATGGCGATACCGCCAACAAGATCGGCACCTACCAGCTGGCCATCGCGGCGCGCCACCACGGCGTGAAGTTCATGGTGGTCGCTCCCTCGTCCACGGTGGACATGGCCACCGCCTCGGGCGACGACATCGAGATCGAGCTGCGCGATTCGGCCGAGTTGCTCGCCGTGGCGGGTCGCCGCACGGTGGTCGAGGGTGCCGAGGCATGGAACCCGGTGTTCGACGTGACGCCCGCGGAATTGATCGACGCGATCGTCACCGAGAAGGGCGTGATCGAACGTCCGACCATCAAGGCCATGCAGGCGCTGTTCGGCTCATGAGTCTGCGCAAGCAAGTGCTGCTGTTCGGCGTCGGTGGTGCCATCGGCCTGGTGGTGGACGCTGGCGTGGTGCAGGCGCTGGTGAGCTTCGCCCACTGGAATGCCTATCTTGCCCGCGTGGTGTCGTTCCTTTCCGCGGCCACGGCCACGTGGCTGTGGAACCGGCGCTACACGTTCGCGCATCGCGAGAGCGGTCGCTCGCTGGTGGCCGAGTGGGCGCACTGGATCGCATTGATGAGCGTGGGCGCGGTGGTCAACTATGCCGCGTACGCGGTCATCCTGATGATCTATCCGTGGCTGCATCGCTGGCCGGCGATCGCCGTGGCGGCCAGCTCGGCGGCGGCTTCGCTGGTCAATTTCGCGACGGCTCGCGGGGTGCTTTTCAAGCGCGCCAAGACGTCTGCGTAAGTTATTGATTGCAAAAGAAAAAATACTGTTATTCCGGCGCGGGACGTGGTACACTCCATAGGTTGCCTCCACGTCGCTGACGCGGGCACCGTCCGGTGCGTGCGTGGGACCGTTTTCATCATCAGGGAAGCCGATTGATGGCAGAACTCGCCAAAGAAGTCATTCGCGTCAACATCGAAGACGAGATGCGCCAGAGCTACCTCGATTACGCCATGAGCGTGATCGTCGGGCGCGCCCTTCCGGATGTGCGCGATGGCCTCAAGCCAGTGCACCGCCGCGTCCTGTTCGCCATGAACGAACTGGGCAATGCCTGGAACAAGCCCTACAAGAAATCGGCCCGCGTGGTCGGTGACGTGATCGGTAAGTACCACCCGCACGGCGACGCCTCGGTCTACGACGCGATCGTGCGCATGGCCCAGCCGTTCTCGCTGCGCTACATGCTGGTCGATGGCCAGGGCAACTTCGGTTCGGTCGACGGCGACAACGCCGCCGCCATGCGTTACACCGAGGTGCGCATGTCGCGCCTCACGCACGAACTGCTCGCCGACATCGACAAGGAAACCGTCGACTTCGGTCCCAACTACGACGAAAGCGAGCAGGAGCCGCTGGTCCTGCCGACCCGCGTGCCCAACCTGCTGGTGAACGGCTCCGCCGGCATCGCGGTGGGCATGGCCACCAACGTGCCGCCGCACAACCTCAACGAGGTGATCGCGGCCACCATCGCGCTGATCGACAACCCCTCGCTGTCGATCGACGAGTTGATGCAGTACATCCCCGGTCCGGACTTCCCGACCGCGGGCATCATCAACGGTTCGTCCGGCATCGTCGAGGCGTACCGCACGGGCCGTGGCCGCATCCTGGTGCGCGCCAAGACCGAGATCGAGACCGAATCCAACGGCCGCGAGACGATCCTCGTCCACGAGCTGCCGTACCAGGTGAACAAGGCTCGCCTGATCGAGAAGATCGCCGAGCTGGTCAAGGAAAAGAAGATCGAGGGCATCAGCGAGCTGCGCGACGAGTCGGACAAGGACGGCATGCGCGTGGTGATCGAGATCCGTCGCGACGCGATGGCCGACGTGGTGCTCAACAACCTGTTCCAGCAGACGCAGCTGCAGGTCACCTTCGGCATCAACATGGTCGCCCTTCTGGACGGCCAGCCGCGCCTGCTCAACCTCAAGGACATCCTTGAGGCATTCATCCGCCACCGCCGCGAAGTGGTGACGCGCCGTACCATTTTCGAACTGCGCAAGGCTCGTGCCCGCGCGCACATCCTCGAAGGCCTCACCGTCGCGCTCGCCAACATCGACGAGATGATCGAGCTGATCCGCACCTCGGCCTCGCCGCAGGAAGCGCGTGAGCGCATGCTGGCGCGCAAGTGGCAGCCGGGCATGGTATCGACGCTGCTGGCGGCCACGGGCGCCGAAGCCTCGCGTCCGGAAGACATGGACCCGCGCGACGGCCTCAAGGCCGACGGTTACCAGCTGTCCGAAGTGCAGGCCCAGGAAATCCTGGCCATGCGCCTGCATCGCCTTACCGGCCTGGAGCAGGAGAAGCTGTCGGAGGAGTACCGCCTGGTGCTCGAAACCATCCGCGGCCTGATCCAGATCCTGGAGGATCCCGAGCGCCTGCTCGCGGTGATCCGCGACGAGCTGAAGGTGATCAACGAGGAGTACGGCGACGCGCGCCGCACCGAGATCCAGCACTCGCAGGAAGACCTCAACGTCCTCGACCTGATCGCGCCGGAAGACGTGGTCGTCACGCTGTCGCACACCGGTTACGTCAAGCGCCAGCCGGCCAGCACCTATCGTGCGCAGCGCCGCGGCGGCAAGGGCCGTTCGGCGTCGGCACTGAAGGACGAGGATTTCGTCGAGCAGCTGTGGGTGGTGAACACCCATGACACGTTGCTCACCTTCACCAGCACGGGGCGCGTGTACTGGCTCAACGTGTACCAGATGCCGGAGTCGGGTCCGAACGCGCGCGGCAAGCCGATGGTCAACCTGCTTCCGCTGGCCCAGGGCGAGAAGGTGCAGGCCGTGCTGCCGGTGCGCGAGTACTCGGAAGACCGCTTCGTGTTCTTCGCCACCCGCCAGGGCACGGTGAAGAAGACGCCGCTTACCGAATTCGCCTTCCAGCTGCAGAAGGGCAAGATCGCCATCAACCTCGACGAGGGCGATGCGCTGGTCAACGTGGCGCTCACCGACGGCAACAGCGATGTGCTGCTGTTCGCGTCCAACGGCAAGACGGTGCGCTTCGACGAATCGGAGGTGCGCTCGATGGGCCGCACCGCCACCGGTGTGCGTGGCATGAAGCTCGCCGATGACGCCGAAGTGGTTTCGCTGATCGTGGCCGCGGAGGGCGACATCCTCACCGCCACCGAGCGTGGCTACGGCAAGCGCACGGTGCTCGACGAGTTCCCGAAGAAGGGCCGTGGCACGCAGGGCGTGATCGGCATCCAGTGCTCCGAGCGCAATGGCGCGCTGGTGGCGGCGACGCAGGTCACCGAGGCGCACGAGATGATGTTGATCTCCGACCAGGGCACGCTGGTGCGTACCCGCGTCGCCGAGGTATCGCAGCTGAGTCGCAACACCCAGGGTGTGACCCTGATCCGCCTGCCGGCCGACGAGAAGCTGGTGAGCGTGGTGCGCCTGGATGCCGAGACCGACAACGGCGAGGGCGACGAAGCCTCGGGTGAAACCGGTGCCGCCGCGCCGGACGCCGATACGCCGCCAGCCACCGAGTAAGCCGGCCCGGCATCGTCAACAAAAACCCCGGCCTGGCCGGGGTTTTTTGTTGGCTTCGCCGATCGAGACGTCGTAGCGATGTGGCCAGGTTCAGTCCGTCATGATGGAAAACGAATCGACCCGCGTCGTGTAGAACGCGAGATGATCCTTGATGGGGGCCACCGCCTCGTAAGGCGCCTCGTAGGTCCAGACCGCATTGATGCCGCGATCTCCCGCAAGCGGAATGCTGAAGTAGGCGCAGTCGCCCTTGTAGGGGCAGTAGGTGTGGTGGTTGCTGCGCTCGAGCAGCGACATGTCCACGTCACTGCGAGGGATGTAGTAGACCGGGGGATAGCTGGCCTCGCGCAGTTCCAGCGAAGCGTGGCTGTCAGCCACCACCTTGCCGGCAACCTTCACCACGATGTGCAGGGGGCTGGGCTCAAGCGCAATCGGGTGGTCAGGGCCCGGCATGCGCCGTACGGGATCGCTCATGGCAGCGCCACCTCTGGATGGACACCGGGCGAGCTTATCGTGGGCAGGGTGAAGCGCATGCCGACATCGGCGCGTGCTTCACCAGCCAAAGCTGGAATGGACGATCTTGCGTAACCCCAGATCCAGGCCCTGCCGCACGTAAGGAATGAGGCTGGCCGGCAGCCGGTCCAGGGCATGCCAGCTCAACTGGTCATGCTTGTGGGGTTCGCCGAGTACGGGCGAACCGCGCCATCGCTCCGCGAGGAAGAAAGCGCCCAGCCACTCGTCGCCACCCTTCCCGCTGCGGCAGTGAAGCAGATGGATCAGTTGCAGGTCGTCGGTGGTCGCCAGCAGGCCGGTTTCCTCGCGCAGCTCACGTACGGCGGCGTCGAGCATGGTTTCGCTCGCTTCCAGTCCACCTGCCGGCAGGCTCAGATGGCCATCCATCCAGCCAGTAGCCGCGCGTCGCAGCAGGAGGATGTCGTCGCCCTTGCGGACGACGACGAACACGCTGGCGCTCAGCCGATGGCGCTCACGCCGCGGCGATGAAGTGGTCAGCCCAGTGCTTCCAGCATGGCCTCGGCGGTCGACACGCGGAATTCGCCCGGCGCCTCGACGTGCAGTTGCTTCACCACGCCGTCCTCGGCGTACAGCGCGAAACGGCGGGAGCGCAGGCCCATGCCGTAGGCGCTGCCGTCGAGCTCCAGGCCCAGTGCACGGGTGAAGCTGCCATTGCCGTCGGCCAGCATCAGCAGGCTGTGCGGCACGTTTTGCGAGGCGGCCCAGGCCTGCATCACGAAGGCGTCGTTGACTGCCAGGCACATCACCTGGATGCCGCGCTGCTGGAACTCGGCGTAGTGCTGGACGTAGCCGGGCAGGTGGCGGTTGGAGCAGGTCGGGGTGAAGGCGCCGGGCACGGCGAACAGCACCACCTTGCGGCCGGCGAAGAGCTGGCCGGTGTGCGCTTCTTGGATGCCGTCGCCGATCGCCCGGATCTCGACGTCGGGCAGGGTCTGGCCGACCTGGATGCTCATGGTGGGTGCCTGTCTTTGGAGGGAAGAGGAGCCGGATGCTAGCGCCTGTTCGCCGGCTTGTCGCCTTGAATCACGCTCTTTTCGCACCCATCTCAACCACCATAGAGAGGGTGGCGGTCAGCGCCATGCATCACCCAAACGTGTCGGGCGGGTTCGGCCTTGCCGGCGGGTAGGCGGGGAGGCCAAGATGCCCCGCATGCCAGGCTGGGCGGGCCGATCGCCGGGGAGTGGCAGTGGAATTCAAAGACTATTACGAGATCCTGGGCGTAAAGCCCGAGGCCACCGAGGCCGAGATCAAGGCCGCTTATCGCAAGCTGGCCAAGAAATACCACCCGGACAAGAACAAGGACGCCGGGGCCGAAGATAAATTCAAGGCGATCAACGAGGCCAATGAAGTGCTTCGCGACGCCGAGAAGCGCCGCGCCTACGATGAACTTCGCGCCGGCGGCTATCGTGGCGGAGAACAGTTCCGCCCACCGCCGGGCTGGAACCAGAGCCATGGCTTCGACTTTGGCGGCGCTGGTGCCGGTGACGGTGATTTCAGCGACTTTTTCGAGAGCCTGTTTGGCGGCCGTGGCGGACCAGGTCATCGCGGTGCACCGCGTGCGCGCCGCGGCGGCGACGTGCATGCGCATGTGCAGATCGACCTGCAGACCGCCTTCGACGGCGGCCGTACCCGCCTGGCGTTGCAGGGCAGCGGTGGCGAGGAACGGGTGCTGGAGGTGAAGATCCCTGCCGGCATCCAGCCCGGACAGGTGATCCGGCTGGCCGGGCAAGGGCATCCGGGCATGGGCGGTGCCCCCAACGGCGACCTGCTGCTGGAGGTGGGTATCCGTGACGATGCGCGTTTCCGCCTGGACGGGCGCAACGTGCTGCACGTGCTGCCGATTGCCCCGTGGGAGGCTGCACTGGGGGCAACCGTGCCGGTGCCGACGCTGGCGGGTACGGTGGAACTGCGCATCCCGGCCGGCTCGCAGTCGGGTCGCAAGCTGCGACTGAAGGGGCGTGGCCTGCCGGGCGCGCATCCGGGCGACCAACTGGTGGAGCTGTCGATCCGTGCGCCGATCGCCGATACCGATGCCCAGCGCCAGGCCTACGAGGCGTTGCGCGAGCAGTTCGCCGGGTACGACCCGCGGCACTGATGGACGTCCATACGGCGAAATGAAAAACGGCGCCCCTGGGCGCCGTTTTCCTGTGCGGGAGGGCTGGGCCAGCTCAGGCCGGCAGCAGCTCCTTGAGCGTGGTGACCAGTTCCTCTTCCCGGATCGGCTTGGTGACATAGGCCTTGGCGCCCTGGCGCAAGCCCCACACCTTGTCGGTCTCCTGGTCCTTGGTGGTGACCAGTACCACGGGAATGTGCGACGTATCCGGATCCTTGCTGATCGTACGGGTCGCCTGGAAACCGTTGAGGTTGGGCATGACCACGTCCATCAGGATCAGGTCGGGGCGTTCACGCCTGGCTGCCTCCACGCCCGCCGCGCCATCCTCGGCGGTCAGCGCCTCGTGCCCGAGCTTTTCGACGATGCGCTTGATGCCCAACAGCTGCGACGGCGAATCGTCGACGATCAGGATGCGTGCCATAAGGTGGAATTCCCCTTGTTGTTTCGTTGGATTCTAAGACGCTGTCGCCATGCTTCCAAGCGCGACGCTCACGCGGCTTCGCCTATGCGTACGACCGTGCGCCCAAAGGATTCGCCTGCCAGCATGCGGGCGAATACGTCGGGCAGCTGGTCAAGGGAAACCTCGCGGGTGGCAATGCGCTCAAGATGCTGCGGTTTCCAGTCGCCGGCAAGGTGCTCCCACACCAGGTCCCGGATGTCGCGGGCGGTACCGGCCGAGGCGATGCCCAGCAGGCTCACGCCGCGCAGGATGAAAGGCATCACCGTGCTTTCCAGGCCGATGCCCCCGGCGTTGCCGCAAAGCGCGACGTTGCCATAGGGCGCGATCAGCGGCAGCAGGCCCGCCAGCATGGCCCCGCCGACGTTGTCCAGGGCGCCGCCGAAGCGTGCCGAATCCAAGGGCTTGCCGTTGAAGGCGAGCTGGTGGCGGTCGATGCACTCGGCCGCACCCAGGTCGCGCAGGAAATCGAAATGGGCGGCCTTGCCGCTGATGGCGTGTACCGCATAGCCGGCGCGCGAGAAGATGTCGACGGCGAGCATGCCCACGCCACCGGTGGCGCCGGTCACGGCGATCGGGCCCAGTGCCGGCGTCTGGCGGTTGTCCTGCATGCGCAGCAGGGCCAGGGCAGCGGTGAAGCCCGCGGTGCCGATGATCATGCTCTCGCGCAGGCTCAGGCCCTTGGGCAGGTGGATGGCCCAGACCGAATCCAGCCGGGCATATTCGGCATAGCCACCGTCGCGTGTCTCAGACAGGCCGGTGCCGGTACACAGCACCGCATCGCCCTCCCTGAAGGCCGGATCGGTGGACGCCACCACGTGGCCGGCGAGGTCGATGCCGCCGTTGAGCGGGTACTGGCGAAGGATCTTGCCCTTGCCGGTGCCGGCGAGGGCGTCCTTGTAGTTGATCGAGGAGTAGTCGACCTTCACCAGCACCTGGCCGGCGCTCAAGGTGTCGGCATCGATCGTCTCGATGCCGCCGCGATAGCCGGCGGCGTCATTGTGGATGCGAAAGGCGCGAAAGGCTGAGGGGGAGCTCATGGGGGAATCCTTTGCGGCGTGCGCCGAGGCAGGGATCAGGCGTCGACGATGCGCTTGTCGACCAGCCGCGCGGCGCGGTCGCCTTCGTAGGTGGGCATCCAGTCGAATAGCGCCTGCATGTCTTCACCGAACCATACACTCTCGCGTTGCCCGGGCGTGATGAAACCTTCCTCGGCCATATGGTCCATCATGCCGCGCAGCGGATCATAGTATTGGCGCACATTGAGGAAGGCACAGGGAAAACGGTGCAGGCCCAGCTGGGCCCAGGTGAGCATCTCGAACATCTCGTCCATGGTGCCAAAGCCGCCGGGGAGGGCGACGAAGGCGTCGGACAGCTCGAACATGCGGGTCTTGCGCTGGTGCATGGTCTCCACCACGACCAGTTCGGTCAGGCCCTTGTGTGCCACCTCGCGCTCGACCAGCTGGCGCGGGATGACGCCGATCACCTCGCCCCCGCCGGCCAGCACTGCGTCGGCCACCGTACCCATCAGGCCGACCTTGCCGCCGCCGTAGACCAGCGCGATGCCTCGCCGTGCCATCTCGGCGCCGAAGGCGCGGGCCTGCTCGAGGTATTGGGGATGCTTGCCGCTGCTGGAGCCGCAATAGACGCAAAGGGCGGTGGGTTGGGGCATGGTATGTCGCGATGTGCGCAGGAAATAAGCTCGTCATTCCAGCGCAAGCCGGAATCCAGCGACTATGACGCCTGAGGCCGAAGGCGCTGGATTCCGGCTTCCGCCGGAATGACGGTGAGGGGCTTCTATATGCCACAAAAGCAAACGGCCCGCTCATGTTGCCACGAGCGGGCCGTGGATCCCGTGCCGCCGGCCATCCATGGCCGGCACGGGATAAGGGCGTCTTGCCTTAGTTGCCCTTGTGGATCGCGCGCTTGTCGACCGACAGCGCCGCTTCGTGCACGGCTTCGGACAGCGTCGGATGCGCGTGGACGATGCGGGCGAGGTCTTCGGAGGAGCCCTTGAACTCCATCGCCACCACGCACTCGGCGATCAGCTCGGACACGCCCGGGCCGACCATGTGCACGCCCAGGATGCGATCGGTCTCGGCATGGGCGAGCATCTTCACCTGGCCGATGGCCTCGTTCATGGCCACGGCGCGGCCGATGGCGGCGAACGGGAAGGTGCCCACCTTGTACGGGATGCCTTCGTCCTTCAGCTGCTTCTCGGTCTTGCCGGCCCAGGCGATTTCCGGCTCGGTGTAGATGACCCACGGCACGGTGTCGAGGTTGATGTGGCCCGCCTTGCCGGCGATCCACTCGGCCACGGCCACGCCTTCCTCGGAGCCCTTGTGCGCCAGCATCGGGCCGCGCACGGCGTCGCCGATGGCCCACACGCCGTCCACGCCGGTGTGGTTGTGCTCGTCGACCACGATGCGGCCGCGCTCGTCCAGCTTCACGCCGGTGTCGGCGGCCAGCAGGCCGTCGGTGTAGGCGCGCCGGCCCACGGCCACCAGCAGCTTGTCGACCACCAGGTCATGGGCGCCGTCCTTGTCCTCGTAGGTCAGGGCGACTTCGTTGCCCTTCACTTCGGCCTTGGTCAGCTTGGCGCCGAGCTTGATGTTCAAGCCCATCTTGGCGAATTCCTTGGCGGCGATCTTGGCGATGTCCGCGTCGGCCACGCTGAGGAAGTCCGGCAGTGCTTCGAGCACGGTCACGTCCGAGCCCAGGCGCTTCCACACGCTGCCCAGCTCCAGGCCGATCACGCCGGCGCCGATCACGCCCAGGCGCTTCGGCACTTCGGTGAAGTCGAGAGCGCCGGCGTTGTCGACGATGAACTTGTTGTCGAACTTGGCGAACGGCAGCTCGATCGGCACCGAACCGGAGGCCAGGATCACGTTGGTGGCGCTGATGGTCTGCTTGGAACCGTCGTTGCCGGTGATTTCGACTTCATTGCCCTTGAGCAGCTTGCCCTTGCCGAAGAACGGGGTGACCTTGTTGGCCTTGAACAGCTGGCCGATGCCGCCGGTGAACTGCTTGACGATCTTGTCCTTGCGGCCGATGAAGGTGCCGAGGTCGACCTTGGCGCCTTCCACCGTGATGCCGTGGACCGGCAGGTTGTGGGCGATGTTGTAGTACTGCTTGGACGAGTCCAGCAGCGCCTTGGACGGGATGCAGCCCACGTTGAGGCAGGTGCCGCCAAGCGCCTGCTTGCCGTCCTTGCCGACGAAGGCGTCGACGCAGGCGGTCTTCAGGCCCAGCTGCGCGGCGCGGATCGCGGCCACATAGCCGGCAGGGCCGGCGCCGATGACGATGACGTCGAAGTGTTGTTCGCTCATTTCATTCGCTCACTACGGGAATGGGGAGTAGGGAATAGGGAATCGGCACAGCTCGCAATATGGGGGCGATTCGCTATTCCGAAACCAGGCAGAGCTGGGGAGGGGAATCGTGCGGGCGTCTAACCATTCCCTATTCACGATTCCCGATTCCCTGTTGCTCGGCCTTACAGGCCGAGCAACATGCGCTGCGGGTTTTCCAGCTGGTTCTTGATGTCGACCAGGAACAGCACCGCGTCCTTGCCGTCGATGATGCGATGGTCGTAGGACAGCGCCAGGTACATCATCGGGGCGGCGATCACCTGGCCATTCTCGACGATGGCGCGCTCCTTGATGGCGTGCATGCCCAGGATGGCGCTCTGCGGCGGGTTGACGATCGGGGTCGACAGCAGCGAACCGAAGGTGCCGCCGTTGGTGATGGTGAAGGTGCCGCCCTGCAGGTCATCGAGGCCGAGCTTGCCGTCGCGGGCCTTCTTGGCGTAGTCGAGGATGCCCTTTTCGATATCGGCGAAGCTCTTGTCCTGCACGTCGCGCAGCACCGGCGTCACCAGGCCCTTGTCGGTGGACACGGCGATGGAGATGTCCTGGTAGCCGTGGTAGACGATGTCGTTGCCATCGACCGAGGCGTTGACGATCGGGTGGCGCTTCAGCGCCTCGGCGGCCGCCTTGACGAAGAAGCTCATGAAGCCCAGCTTCACGCCGTTGGCCTTCTCGAACGACTCGCCCAGCGACTTGCGCATCTTGACCACTTCGGCCAGGTTCACTTCGTTGAACGAAGTCAGCATGGCGATGGAGTTCTTCGACTGCATCAGGCGCTCGGCGATGCGGGCGCGCATGCGGGTCATGGTCACGCGCTCTTCCGGACGCGAGCCCGGGGTCGGCTTGACGGCGGCCGGAGCGGCAGCCGGAGCGGAACCGCCCTTGGCGTAGTTGACCAGGTCTTCCTTGGTTACGCGGCCGTCGCGGCCGGTGCCGGCGACCTTGGAGGCGTCGATGTTCTGCTCGGTGGCCACGCGCAGGCCGGCCGGCGACAGGTCGGCGTTGCCGGCCGCAGCGGCAGCCGGGGCGGCCGGGGCAGCAGCGGCCGGAGCCGGGGCGGCAGCAGCGGGAGCGGCTGCGGGGGCAGCGGCCACGGCGCCTTCCTCGATCACGGCGATGACCTGCTGGCTGGTCACGGTGTCACCGGACTGGAACTTGATTTCCTTCAGCACACCGTCGACCGGCGCCGGGACTTCCAGCACCACCTTGTCGGTTTCCAGGTCGACCAGGTTCTCATCGCGCTTGACGGCTTCACCGGCCTTCTTGTGCCAGGTGGCGATGGTGGCGTCGGAGACCGACTCGGGCAGGACGGGGACTTTGACTTCGATGGACATATGAATTCCTTTGATTAGTGCGTTCATCCATGAACGCTAAGGTCAAAAAGCGGCTATCCATAGCCGCACTTTTCAAATGAGGTGCGCTCATCCTTGAACGCGAAGATCAAAAAGCGGCCATCCATGGCCGCACTATTCAATGAAGACTACTCTGCCGCGTGATCGGTGCCGATCGGCGCCACCAGGGCCTGCTCGACGAGCGCCGCCTGTTCGGCGACGTGCGTGTTGAGGTGGCCGGCGGCCGGAGCCGGCGAGCGAGCGCGTCCCGCGTACGAGAGACTCTGCTTGCTGCCCACGCAGGCCTGCAGGTGGTGGCGGATCTGGAACCAGGCGCCCTGGTTCATCGGCTCTTCCTGGCACCAGATCACTTCCTTGGCGGAAGGATACTTTTCCAGTTCGGCCGTGACCTGCGGACGCGGGAACGGGTACAGCTGCTCGACACGCACGATGGCGACGTCGCTGAGGCCGCGCTTCTCGGCGTCTTCCAGCAGGTCGTAGTAGACCTTGCCCGAGCACAGCACCACGCGCTTGACCTTCTTGGCGGCCAGGTCGCGGTGTTCCGGGATCACCAGCTGGAAGCTGCCCGTGGCCAGCTCGTCCAGGGTGGACACGGCCAGCTTGTGGCGCAGCAGCGACTTGGGCGTCATCACGATCAGCGGCTTGCGCGTCGGGCGCACCATCTGGCGGCGGATCATGTGGAAGGCCTGGGCCGGCGTGGTAGGCACGCAGACCTGCATGTTGTCCAGCGCGCACAGCTGCAGGAAACGCTCCAGGCGGGCGGAGGAGTGCTCCGGACCCTGGCCTTCGTAGCCGTGGGGCAGGAACAGCGCCAGGCCGCACAGGCGGTTCCACTTCGCTTCGCCCGAGCTGATGAACTGGTCGATCACCACCTGCGCGCCGTTGGCGAAATCGCCGAACTGGCCTTCCCAGATGTGCAGGGTGAACGGGTCGGTGGTGGCGCTGCCGTACTCGAAGGCCATGACCGCTTCTTCGCTGAGCAGCGAGTCGATCACTTCGACGTCGGCGCCGCCGCGCACGTCGGCCAGCGGCATGTAGGTGTAGCCGGTCTTCTGGTCATGCAGCACGGCATGACGATGGAAGAAGGTGCCGCGGCCCACGTCCTGGCCGACCAGGCGCAGGTTGTAGTTCTCGTCGATGAGCGTGGCGTAGGCCAGGTTCTCGGCGAAGCCCCAGTCGCCCGGCTGGTCGCCGGCGGCCATTTTGGCGCGGTCTTCGTAGATCTTGGCCACGCGGGACTGCAGGGTCAGGTCCTTCGGCACTACCAGGATCTGGTTGGCCAGCTCGACCAGGCGCTGCTTGGAGTAACCCGTGTGGGTGTCGTTGGTCAGCTTGCCGCCGATGAACTTGTCCCAGTCGACCTCGATGTCCTTGATGAGCGCCGTGGTGAGCTCGGTCATCGGCTCGCCCGCCTCGAGGCGGTTGCGGTAGTCCTCGAACATCTTCTGGGCATCGCCGTCGGCGATCACGCCCTGCTTGACCAGCTCCTGCGCGTACAGGTCGCGGGTGGTCGGGCGCTTGCGGATGATCTGGTACATCACCGGCTGGGTGGCGGACGGCTCGTCGGCCTCGTTGTGGCCGTGGCGGCGGTAGCACACCAGGTCGATCACCACGTCCTTGCGGAACTGCTTGCGGAAGTCGTAGGCCAGGCGGGTGGCCTGGATCACCGCTTCCGGATCATCGCCATTCACGTGGAACACCGGCGCGTTGACCATCTTGGCCAGGTCGGTGCAGTACAGCGTGGAGCGGGTGTCCTGCGGGTTGGACGTGGTGAAGCCCACCTGGTTGTTCACTACGATGTGCAGGCTGCCGCCGATCTTGAAGCCGCGGGCCTGGGACATGTTGAACAGTTCCATGTTCACGCCCTGGCCGGCCAGCGCCGAGTCGCCGTGCACGATGACGGCCATCGACTGCTTGCGCTCGGTGTCGCGGCGGCGGATCTGGCGCGAATGCACCGAGCCGGCGACCACCGGGTTGACGATCTCAAGATGCGACGGGTTGAACGCCAGCGCCACGTGGGTGCCGCCGTTGGGCGTCTTGACGTCGGCGGAGAAGCCCATGTGGTACTTCACGTCGCCCGAGTGGGCCGGATCGTCCGGGTGATCCCACTTGCCTTCGAACTCGTTGAACAGGGTGCGCGGCGGCTTGCCCAGGATGTTGACCAGCATGTTGAGGCGGCCGCGGTGGGCCATGCCGATCACCACTTCCTTGATGCCGTTGTCGCCGGCGGCGCGGACCACGTCGTCCACCATCGGGATCAGGCTGTCGCCGCCTTCCAGCGAGAAGCGCTTCTGGCCCACGTACTTGGTGTGCAGGTAGCGCTCCAGGCCCTCGGCGGCGGTCAGCTCGGCGAGGATGCGCTTCTTGCCCGCGGCGTCGAGGCCGGCGCTGCCATTGGCCTGCTCCAGGCGGGTGTAGATCCAGTTGCGCTGCTCATGGTTGCTGATGTGCATGAACTCGACGCCGAGGGTGTTGGTGTACACCTTCTTCAGTCGAGCCAGCAGGTCACGCAGCTTCATGCGCTGGCCGCCACCGGCGAAGTTGCCGCAGTCGAACTCGGTGTCGAGGTCGGCGTCGGACAGGCCGTGGAACGAGGGCTCCAGATCCGGGGCCGGCAGCTTCTCGGCCAGGCCCAGCGGGTCGAGGTTGGACGCCAGGTGGCCGCGCGAGCGGTAGGCGGTGAGGATGCGCAGCACGCCGGCCTGCTTGCGGGCATGGGCGTCGTCGATCGGGCCGACGGCGGCCGCCGCGGTGCGGCGCTGCTTTTGTGCGGCCTCTATACGCGCAATGGCCGCGGAGTGGGGCTTATCCCCCGCTTCGCGGCCCTTGAAGGTTTCGAAATATTTGCTCCATTCGGCGGAGACCGACGACGGGTCTGCCAACCAGGATTCATAGAGCTGTTCAACGTAATCGGCGTTGCCGCCGGCGAGTTGGGAGGATTCGAAGAACTCGCGGATCAGATTAGTGCTCACGTCACCACCGGTGAGGAAGGGAGGCTTGCAGCCGGTCCGACCGGGGTGGATCGGATGGCTGGGAAAAATCCCGTTAATTATAGCCTTGGGGTGCTGCGACGCGGCAACCCAAAACCTGCACCGGAGATGGGGTCGATGGTGGATATTTCGACCCTTGGGGTACCGACCATCGTCGTAGATCGTTATTTTTCGCCGGGAAGATGGCTGATTTGTGACGAAGGCGTCCACGCCATCGGCGTGCTTCCGTCGTTCAGCCTCCGGCTAGAGATGGAGTGGCTGCAACACCGTGGCCGGCGTCGAGCGCTCCCACACCTCATCGAAATGCTGGAGCAGCGGCGCCTGCGCGGCGCGGTCCTGGCGCGAGCCGCGGCCGTTCGCCCTGGCTGCGTCCGGCAGGAACAGGTAGCCGCCCTGGTCGGTGAGCAGGTAGGCCGAGGCGTAGGACTGGTCCAGCTCCTCCACCGGCGTGCGGATCTGGATGGCGGAGGACAGCCGTTGGGCGAGGCCGATCAGCCGGTGGCTCTCGCGCAGGGCGGTGACCGGATCGTGCAGAAGTACGCGGATCTGCGCCCCGCGTCCGGAGATGGCCAGTCGGCGCAACTCGCCCAGCTCGGCCTCGCTGGCGAAAATATCGCCAGTGAGGCGTGGCTGGTAGATCGCCACCCGGTGGCGCGCCTCGGCCAGCAGCAGCTGGCGGCTGTCGGCCAGTTCGCCACGGGTGGAGGCCGGAAGCGCGAGCTCCTGGGTGCTCATCGGCGTCGCGGCTTGCGTACCACCAGGTGCCCGTCGTTCACCAGGGACAGCAGCAAGGCGAGCTGGGCGGCAGGGGCGGACTTGCCCGGGCTCAGTTCGCGTTGGCTGCACAGCTGGGTCGCCCATTCGACCGTGGCCGGATAGGCCTGGCCGTTGACGAACAGGGTGGCGCCGCCCTTGGCCTTGGCCCAGGCCATGCGTGCCCAGGGATGACGCAGAAGGTGGGCGCCGCCGTCGAGCTGCTTGCGCAAGGCCGCCTCGGTCAGTTCCTTCTCGGGCGGCACCGGCAGCTGGGCGTTGCGGTAGCGGGTGATGAAGCGGCCGAACCAGTCGGTGAGCGTGGCGTCATCCAGGCCGGCGGCGAACGGCAGCGCTGTGCGCAGGCGGGCAAGGGCGGCCTTGTCGATCTCGCCCGCGGCCTTGGCCGGCGCCAGGTCGGGGTCGGCGTAGCGCAGTTCGTCGGGCAGGCGCTCTGCCAGGTAGTCGGCCAGGTCGCCGGTGAGTTCGGCGCGCGAGGGCGCGCGCATGCCCACCGAGATGGTCATGCAGGGGCCGCCGAAGGCGATGCCGTCGTGCGGCACGTCGGGCGGCAGGTACAGCATGTCACCCGGCTCGAGCATCCACTCGTGGTCGGGGTCGAAGTGCTGCAGCTGCTTGAGTTCGATATCGGGCCGGAAATCCTTGGGTGCGTTCGGGTCGGTGCTGATCGCCCAGTGGCGCTGGCCGATGGCCTGTAGCAGGAACACGTCGTACTGGTCCACGTGCGGACCCACACCGCCGCCCGGCTCGGCATAGGAAATCATGATGTCGTCCAGGCGCCAGCTGGGCAGGAAGGTGAAGTCTTCCAGCAGGGCGGCGACGTCGGCATCCCACTTGTCCACGTCCTGCACCAGCAGGGTCCAGTTGCTATTGGGCGTGCTGGCGAAGTCCTTCTCGGTGAGCGGGCCGGTCTTGACCTTCCAGCGATCGCGCTTCTCGTCGTGGATGATCAGGCGCGACAGGGCGACGTCTTCCAGCGCCAGTCCGGCTAGGTCGTCGGGCTGGATCGGCGGCTTGAAGTCGGGGAACGCCTGGCGGATCAGCAGCGGGCGCTTCTGCCAGTAATCACGCAGGAACTGCGCGGGGCTCATGCCGAGCGGCTGCTTGGCGCTGCCGCGGACTTCAATCGGGAGGGGGGATGCTTTGGTCATCCGGGCATTCTATGCGAAGGCGATGACGGGCCTGTTGATCTAGGGCGCGACGGGAGCGCGGGCGGCGATCCGCCCCGATAAGCCGCCAGGGGCGGTCATTCTTGGCGGGGGCGTCCGTTTCGTGTCAAAGAAAGTCGTATGCCCAGCACCATGCAACGACGCCCACGAAGACCACGGATCCGTGCAAGCCTGCGGCCCATTGCGCCCGGATTAGCTGGACATGCCGGTCGTTCCGGTAGCGGATCCAGGTGGCGCAAGCCGCTATGGCAAAGCAGAACGAGCAAAGCACCAGCAGCGCTGCCAGGTCGAACGCAAGGATCGCCAGCCCAATGTCCTGATAGCCCTGGGTCGGGATCGCCTGAATCGCGGGAACCGCGAGCGCTGCCGCGGCCAGTTCCAGCCAGAACGCACGCAATGCAAACGCACCCGGGGTGAATGGCGCTGTGTTGCCTGCAGCAGATCTATCGTTCATCCGGGCGGACTTGGCTGGGAGGGCGCGAGTGTGGCCGGTGAGCGCGGTGGCGGCCATGAGAAAAATCTTGAAACTCAGTCGCTCGCGGAAAGCAATCGTTCCCGCTCAGTGCTGGAGCAAGGTGTGGGCGATGTTATTCAGGCCGATGGCCAGCACCGCCAGCGCCGCCAGCACCGTGGCCACCCGTGGCGCCATGCGCCGGGCCAGTAGCGCGCTGAGCGGGGCGGCCAGCACGCCGCCGGTGATCAGGCCCAGCACGGTGGCCCCGTGCGGCAGGCCTACCTGCACCAGGAAGCTGACGCTGGCCACCGCGCTGACCAGGCACTTGGCCAGGTGCACCGTGCCGATCACCATCCGCGGCCTCACGCCGCGCGCGACCAGGGTGGTAACGGTAAGCGCGCTCCAGCCTCCGCCGGCCACCGCGTCGGCGAAGCCCGCGGCCAGGCCGAGCGGGCGGGTGATACGCGGGGTCTCTTCATGCAGGTGCTGGCGTCGGGTGGGGCGCACCAGCAGGAACACGCCCATGCCGATCAAATAGGGCGCGAGCGCCAGCTTCATCCAGCCGGGCGGGGCATGGCTGACCACATAGGCGCCCAGGGTGGCTCCCACCGCGCCGGGAATCACCAGGGCCCAGAACAGCCGGCGCAGCACATTGCCGGCGAGCAGGTGGCTGAGGCCGGAGGTACCGCAGGTGAAGGTCTCCGCGTAATGCACGCTGGCGCTGGCCAGCGCCGGCGGCACGCCCAGCCCCAGCAAGAGGGCGGTGGAGGTGACGCCATAGGCCATGCCCAGGGCGCCATCGACAAGCTGGGCCAGCACGCCGATGGCGGCGGACGCAAGAAAATCCGTGGGCATGGGCTGTGGAAAGGATGTGTTGACGCCAGTGTACGTGGGCTCGCGCCACAGGGGAAATGAGCGCGGGGTCATATGGTTATGCCAACACGTCCTTTCACATGACTTTAAGTGATGACTAACTTTGGATGCCCAGATGGATGGACGTCCAAAGGAAGTCGATGTGAACGCTGTCGTTGCGGCAGGTGTGGTGCAGGCTTCCATGGATGGCGGGAAGTTGTCCGCGCTGGAGCGCCTCACCGAGGGCCTGGGGCCGGCCGAGCTCTACTGGATCGCGGCCTGGAGCGCCGCGCGCGCAGAGCAGCTGCAACGCGGCTCGGCCCCGTTGCAACCGATGCGCCAGGCGGGCGAACAACTGACCATCCTGTACGGTAGCCAGACCGGGCAGGCCAAACGCATCGCCGGCCAGTTGCATGCGCGGGCGGAGGCGGCCGGGCTGGCCGTGCGGTTGGTGCGTGCCGACAGCTATGCCCAGCGCGACCTGGTCCAGGAAACCCTGCTCATCGTGGTGATCAGCACGCAGGGCGACGCCGAGCCGCCGGATGATGCCCGCGCGCTGGTGGAGTTCGTGCTGGGCAAGCGAGCGCCCAGGCTGGCGCGCCTGCGTTACGCGGTGCTGGGCCTGGGCGATTCCAGCTATCCGGAGTTCTGCGCCATCGGGCGGCAGCTGGATGCTCGCCTGGCCGAACTCGGCGCGGCCCGCCTTGCACCGCTGGGTGAAGCGGATGTGGACGTGGATGCCGTCGCCAAGCCATGGAGCGAGGATGCGTTCGAGCGTGCGCGCCAGGCGTTGGGCAGCTCGACGCCGGTTCCTCGCGTCGCGGCCCTGCAACCGGTGCCCAGCCGGCTGGCCCATTCGCGCGAGCGGCCTTTCGAGGCTGCGGTGCTCGACAACCAGCGCATTGTGGCTCGTGACGCGCAGCGCGACGTGCGCCATGTTGAGCTTTCCCTCGAAGGATCGGGCCTGACCTATGAGCCCGGCGATGCCGTCGGCGTGTGGCCGGACAACCCGCTGGCGCTGGTCGAGCAGTGGCTGGCATGGCTGCAGCTCGATGGCGAGCAGCGGGTACGCCACGACGGTCGCGAACTGAGCCTGCATCGTTGGCTGACCCGCGAGCGCGAGCTCACCCGGTTGAGCCGTCCGCTGGTCGCGGCGCTGGCGGAGGCGAGCGGTGACGAACAGCTGGCCCAGTTGCTGCGGCCGGACCAGGCCTCGCGCCTGGCTGTGTTGCTGGCGGAGGACCAGCCGATTGACCTGTGGCGCCGTCATCCCGTGCGCTGGTCGGCGGAGGAACTGGTCGCGGTGCTGCGCCCGCAGACACCTCGCCTCTATTCGATCGCGTCCAGCCAGAAGGTGGTGGGTGAGGAAGTACACCTAACCGTCGCCGTGGTCGACTATCTCGCCCACGGAGAGCGCCACTGGGGCGCGGCGTCGTCATTCATTGCCGCCGCCGGGGACGACCGGCTGCCGCTATTCATCGAGTCGAACGAACGCTTTCGCCTGCCGCGGGACGATGCACGCGACATCATCATGATTGGCCCGGGCACGGGCGTCGCGCCGTTTCGCGCCTTCGTGCAGGAGCGCCGCGAAAGTGGGGCGCGCGGCCGCAACTGGCTGTTCTTCGGCAACCGGCATTTCACCAGCGAGTTCCTCTACCAGGTGGAGTGGCAGGCCGCTTTGCGCGAGGGCTCGCTGCATCGGCTGGACCTGGCCTTCTCGCGCGACGACGCCCAGAAGGTCTACGTGCAGCAGCGCCTGCGCGAGCAGGGGCGCGAGTTGTACGCGTGGCTGCAAGAGGGCGCGCATCTGTACGTCTGCGGCGATGCCAGCCGCATGGCCAAGGATGTCAACTCCGCATTGATCGACGTGGCGGTGACCCATGGCGGCCAGACGCAGGAGCAGGCGCGCGAATGGCTTTCGGTCCTGCTGCAACAGGGGCGCTATGCCCGCGACGTGTACTGACATGAGCACACCACCCTCCGACTTCGAACGCATCAAGGCGAACAGCCGCTATCTCCGCGGCACCATCGCGGAGGGGCTGCGCGACCCCTTGACCAACGCCATCAGCGATGACGACAACAAACTGCTGAAGTTCCACGGCAGCTACCAGCAGGACGACCGCGACCTGCGCGAGGAACGGCGCAAGCAGAAGCTGGAGCCTGCTTATGCCTTCATGCTGCGTGCGCGCCTGCCGTCGGGCGTGGTGACGCCCGCGCAGTGGCTGGCGTTCGACCGGCTGGCGCGCGAATACGCCAACGGCAGCTTGCGTATCACTACACGCCAGACCTTCCAGTGGCACGGCATCATCAAGCACAAGCTCAAGCCGACGATTGCCGCCATCCATGAGGCGCTGGCCACCACCATTGCCGCGTGCGGCGATGTGGTGCGCAACGTGGTGAGCACACCCAATCCGGTTGAGTCGTCCGCGCATGCGCTGGCCTACCACTGGGCCACGCGACTGTCGGAGGAGCTATCGCCGCGTACGCATGCCTACCACGAGATCTGGCTGGACGGAGAGCCGCTGGTCGGCGAGCCGAAGGAAGAGCCGCTGTACGGAACGACCTACCTTCCACGCAAATTCAAGATCGGCCTGGCGATTCCGCCACTCAACGACGTGGATGTGTTTGCCCAGGATCTGGGCCTCATCGCGATCATCGAACAGGGCGAATTGCTGGGTTTCAACGTGGCGGTCGGGGGCGGCATGGGCGCGACGCATGGCGACCCCACCACCTATCCGCGGCTTGGCAGCGTGATCGGCTTCGTTACGCCGGAACAGTTGCTGGCCACCGCCGAAGCCGTGGTGGCGGTGCAGCGCGACTGGGGCAACCGCAGCGAGCGAAAGCATGCGCGCCTGAAGTACACGCTGGATCACCGCGGGCTCGATAGCTTCAAGGCAGATCTTGAGTCGCGCCTGGGGTTCATCCTGCAGGAGGCGCGGGCGTATCGCTTCGATCACAACGGCGATCGCTATGGATGGATCGAAGGCAGCGATGGTCGGTGGCACCTCACCTTGCAGATCGAATCGGGGCGTTTGGCCGATACCGGAGAGCACCGTTGGCTCACCGGCCTGCGCGAGCTGGCCCGGGTGCATCAGGGCGACTTTCGCCTGACCTGTAACCAGAACGTGATCGTGGCCAATGTCGATGCCGGCGAACGCGCCCGCATCGATGCGATCGTGCAGGCGCATGGCCTCGACGGCTATCGCACGCACAGCGGCATCCGGCAGCACGCGGTGGCTTGCGTGGCCTTGCCGAGCTGTGGCCTGGCCATGGCCGAGAGCGAGCGATATCTGCCGCAGTTCCTTCCCTTGCTGGAGCAACTGCTGGCGCAGCACGGCTTGACCGACGCGCCGATCCTGCTGCGCCTGTCCGGTTGCCCGAACGGCTGCTCGCGCCCCTACCTCGGCGAGATCGCCCTGGTCGGGCGTGGGCCGGGCCGTTACGACCTTCGCCTGGGCGCGGATTTCCGCGGCGAGCGGCTCAATCAGCCGTACCGCGAGAACGTCGACGAGGCGGCCATTCTCGATGCGCTCGCGCCGCTGTTCGCGCGCTATGCGGCCGAGCGCGGGCAGGGCGAGCACTTTGGCGATTTTCTGGTGCGCGCTGGCGTGATCGGTGCGAACCCGCGACGGATTCCCGCGGAGGTAGTGGCATGAAGCAGGAGTTGCTGGAGGAAGCCCAGCACGACGACAAGGCGCTGGACGCGCTCAACGCCTGGCTGGCGACGCTGGATGCGGAGCAGCGGGTGATCTGGGCCCTGGCCTATGCGCCGGGTGCACATGTGCTCTCGTCCAGCTTTGGCGCGCAGGCTGCGGTGTCGCTGCACCTGTTGACGCGGCACCGGCCCGACGTGCCGGTGGTGCTGGTCGATACGGGCTATCTGTTTCCCGAGACCTACCAGTTCATCGACGAGCTGAGTGTGCGACTGGCGCTCAACCTCAAGGTCTACAGCGCCGCGCAAAGTCCGGCCTGGCTGGAGGCTCGCGAAGGCCGCCTGTGGGAGCAGGGCGTGGCCGGTATCGACCGCTACAACCAGCTGCGCAAGGTGGAGCCCATGCAGCGCGCGTTGCGCGAGCTGGACGCCGGCTCGTGGTTCGCGGGGTTGCGGCGCAGCCAGGCGCGTACGCGGGCAAGCATCCCGTTCGCGGAACGCCGTGATGGCCGCTGGAAATTCCATCCCATCGCGGACTGGAGCGATCGCGACGTCGGCCTGTACCTGCGCCGCCACGACCTGCCTTATCACCCGTTGTGGGACCAGGGCTACATCTCGATCGGCGACGTGCATACCACGCATCGCTGGGAGCCCGGCAAGGATGCCGAATCGACGCGTTTCTTCGGCCTGAAGCGCGAGTGCGGCCTGCACGGCCTGGCCTGAGCACACACGACAAGAATCGTCCGGCGCAAAGCGTCGGCAGCCACCCCGATCACAGCAGATACCCATGACCCTGAGCGCCTTTGCCCCCCCCGAAGCATCGTCCCAGCCGCCCCGTGTCGCCGAACTGATCGCCCCGCATGGTGGTCACCTGAAGGACCTGTATCTTCCTGTCGCCGAAGCCGAACAACTCAAGCTGCGCAGCGCGGGCCTTCCCGGCATCGACCTGGACACGCGCCAGCTGTGCGACCTCGAGCTGTTGCTCAACGGAGCCTTTTCGCCGCTGGAAGGCTTTCTCACCGAACGCGACTACCGACGGGTGGTGGAGGAACTGCGCCTGGCCGACGGCACGCTGTGGCCGATACCGGTCACGCTGGATGTCAGCGAGGCATTTGCCGCGCGACTCGCGCCTGGCAGCGAAGTGGCGTTGCGCGACACGCAGGGTGTGCCACTGGCGGTGCTGCAGGTGGAGGACATCTATCGTCCCGATCGCGAGCACGAGGCACGCCAGGTGTTCGGCAGCACGGATCGCGCGCATCCTGGCGTTGCCGAGCTGCTGGATCGCTATCGCCCGGTGAATCTCGGCGGCCGCGTGCATGGCATCCAGGCGCCGGCGCATTATGACTTCAGCGAACTGCGCGATTCGCCGGCCAGCCTGCGCGCGTGGTTTGCCTCACAAGGCTGGGATCGCATCGTGGCGTTCCAGACCCGCAATCCCATGCATCGCGCGCATCGCGAACTGACCTTGCGCGCGGCGCAACAGGTGGGGGCGAAGCTGCTGGTGCAACCGTCGGTCGGGCGTACCAAGCCCGGCGACGTGGATCACTACACCCGCGTGCGCTGCTACCAGGCATTGCTGCCGCAATACCCGGCCAACAGCGCCAAGCTGTCGTTGCTGCCGCTGGCCATGCGCATGGGCGGTCCGCGCGAGGCGCTGTGGCACGCCATCATCCGCAAGAACTACGGTGCCAGTCATTTCATCGTGGGCCGCGATCATGCTGGCCCCGGCCAGGACGCCAGCGGCAGGCCCTTCTATGGCCCGTTCGAGGCCCAGCATCTGCTGGAGCGCCACCAGGAGGAGCTGGGGATACGCATCGTGCCGTTTCCGGCCATGGTCTACGTGGCCAATCGCGACGCCTACCTGCCGTCCACCGAGCTGCAGGCCGAGGACGAGGTGCGTGACATCTCCGGCACCCAGCTGCGACGGCACCTGCAGGAGGGCAGCGAGATTCCCTCGTGGTTCTCCTTCCCCGAAGTGGTGAAGATCCTGCGCGAACGGCACCCGGCGCGCGCCGTGCGTGGATTCACTTTGTTCTTCACCGGGTTGTCCGGGGCGGGCAAATCCACCATCGCGCAGGCGGTGGTGGCGCAGCTGCTGGAGCGCACCAGCCGTTCGGTAACGGTGCTCGACGGCGACGAGGTACGCAAGCACCTTTCAAAAGGGCTGGGTTTCTCGCGCGAGGATCGCGATGCCAATGTGACCCGCATCGGCTACGTCGCCAGCGAGATCGTGCGCCACGGTGGCATCGCGGTGTGCGCGCCCATCGCGCCGTACGCCGCGGCGCGCGCGCAGGCGCGTTCGCTGGTGGAGGCACATGGCGACTTCATCGAGATCCATGTCGCCACCGCGCTGCAGGTATGCGAGGCGCGCGATCGCAAGGGCTTGTACGCGCAGGCGCGGGCGGGCGCCATTGCGCACTTCACCGGGATCAGCGATCCGTACGAGGTTCCCGAGCAGCCGGAGGTGCGCGTGGATGGCAATGCGGCCGAACCGGTGGTGCTGGCGCGCCACATCGTGTCGCTGCTGGAGAGTCGTGGCCTGCTGCGGGCATGAGTCACGGGGCCACCGATGGCGTGGCCAGCCATGCGCCCGGTGCGGGGCTACTGCGCCTCGGCTACCAGATCCTGCACCTTGTGCGGCACCTGGCGCTGGCGCCAGTGCGGTACGCCCGGCCACTGTGACGTGCCGGCGCCGCCGGTGGCGAGGGCGCGGCTCACCGCGCGCCGTTCCAGGTGCGGTGCGAATACGCTGATGAAGTCCAGGGTGTACTCGCGCAGCACGCTTTCCCGGCGCAGCACGATCCAGGTGGTGCAGGCGGCGAACAGGTGATCGGCGCTGAGTTCGCTCAGGTCGGTGTCGTGCTCGGGCTGGTAGGCCATCTCGGCCAGTACGCCGACACCCAGGCCCTCGCGCACATAGGTCTTGATCAGGTCGGCGTCGCTGGCCGTCATGGCGATCTGCGGGTGCAGGTTGGCGGCATGAAAGGCGCGGGCCAGTGACGATTCCGCCTTGAGCGACGAGTCGTAGCTGATCAGCGGGTGCGCGGCCAGCTGCTCCAGCGTCGGAGCCTGCTTCTGCTTGCTGAGCGCGTGGCCCTTGGGCACCAGTACGGTGCGGTTCCAGCGATAGGCGGGCAGGGCGATGCCGTTGGGCGGCGGTGCGCCGGCGGCGGTGCTGACGATGGCGAGGTCGACCTGGCCACCTTCGAGCAGGGAGATCACGTCCGAATCGTTCACCGGCTGCAGGTGCACGCTGACCTGCGGATAGCTGCGACTGAGCGCGGCCACGGCCGAGGGCAGCGCAAAGCGCGCCTGCGTGTGGGTGGTGGCAATGCGCAGCGTGCCGCGCGATTCGTTGCGCAGGTTGGCCGCGATGGAGCGGATGTTCGCCGTTTCGGCCAGGATGATGCGCGCCCGCTCCAGTACGTGCGTGCCGGCGTGGGTGATCGCATGCAGGCTGCGGCCCTTGCGGTGGAAGAGCTGGAAGCCCAGCTCGTCCTCGAGCTGGCGCAGCAGCTTGCTCAGGCCGGGCTGCGTGGCGTGCACCCGCTCGGCCGCCAGGGTGATGTTGAGTCCGGCGTCAGCGATGGCAACCAGGTATCGCAGTTGGGTCAGGGTCATGGCATGGGGTCCGCAGGCGATCGTGAAGGAAGGGGCTCGCAGTTGCGGGGGGAGTACATCGCATGACCTCGTCCACCGCCGCCCAGCGGTCGCTGGCGATCATCCGGGTGTCTGGCAACGGGTATCGGCTGTCCACGGGGCGGAATAGGGCGATAGGTGTGAATTAGACGTCTATACATCCGTTGTTGCGATGCGTCAATACTCGGTGCGGCCGGCTGCCCGGACTTATAACGGAGAGTCATATGCCGTGAGACACAAATCATTTGTGCAGGCACGGCCACTTGCCTAGCGTGGCAGAACCCACCGTTACCCCCTGCCGCCGCTGGAGCCCGCCGACCGATGAAGCTGTATCCGCTGTTTGCCGACCTGAGCGGACGTGCCGTGCTGGTGGTGGGCGGCGGCGTGGTCGGCGAACGCAAGGCGGCTGGGCTGCTCGAGTCGGGCGCGCAGGTAACCGTCGGCGCCCCGGAAATCACCCCCGAGCTCCGGCGCTGGGCCGAGTCGGGGCGCATCCGCTGGTTTGCTGGTGCCTTCCATGATAGCTGGCTTGACGAGCCCTGGCTGGTCATTGCGGCCACCGGCGACGCGGCCTTGCATGCCCATATCGCCGAGCAGGCGGCGCGGCGACGCATCTTCGTCAACGTGGTGGACGACGCCGAGCGCTCCAGTTTCCACGTGCCGGCCGTGGTGGACCGCGCGCCAGTCACCATTGCTATCTCCAGCGGTGGCCATGCGCCGATGCTGGCCCGCCTGCTGCGCGAGCGCATGGAGCTGCTGATCGATCCGGTGGTGGGTCCGCTGGCGTCGCTGCTGGCGCAACTGCGCAGCCGCATCCGCATGCGCCTGCCGGACCTGGCCCGGCGCCGCCGCTTCTATGAGCGCCTGCTCGGCAGCCCCGTGCAAAGCCTGTTGCGGCGGGGCCAGTGGGCCTTGGCGGAAGCCGCGGCCGAACGCCTGCTGGACGCCACCGAACCCCTGGGCGCCGGGAGCGTGGTGCTGCTGGGTGCCGGCCCGGGCGATCCGGGATTGCTGAGCTTGCGCGGACTGCGTGCCCTCAACGAGGCCGACGTGATCCTGCACGACCGGCTGGTGAGCGCCGAGGTGCTCGCCCTGGCCCGTCGCGATGCCGAGCGCATCGAAGTGGCCAAGCAGGCGGGCAACCATCAGACCACACAGGCGCAGATCCACGCGCTGATGTTGCAGCACGCCTCGGCCGGTCGCCGGGTGGTGCGGCTCAAGGGCGGGGATCCCTTCGTGTTTGGCCGTGGTGGCGAGGAGCTCGAGTTCCTGCGCGCGCACGGTATCGCCTACGAAGTGGTGCCCGGCATCACCGCCGCGCTGGCGTGCGCGGCCTATGCCGGCGTGCCGCTGACCCATCGCGACCACGCGCAGTCGGTGCGCCTGGTGACGGCCCACTGCCAAGCCTCGATCGATACGCTCGACTGGCCCGCGCTTGCGCAGGAGCGCCAGACCCTGGCGGTCTACATGGGCACCAGCGAGCTTCCCGTCATCCAGCAACAGTTGCTTGCCCATGGCCGCGCGGCCAGCACCCCGTTCGCCCTGGTGGAGAACGGCTCGCGGCTGGAACAGCGCGTCATCACCGGTTCCCTGGACCAGTTGGTCGAGCATGCGCGCCGGTACGAGCTGCGCCCGCCGGCCTTGCTGATCATCGGCGAGGTGGCAGCGCTGGCCGAAACGCTGGCATGGTACGGCAGGCCGCCAGAAGGCGGCGTGGGGCGGCGTTCGCCGTTGCCGGAAGCACTGACGGCTTGACACAACCTTAATCCCGAACGGGCGCACCATCGCGCGACGCCGTTTCCAACCATGCCGTGCCACGGAGTGACTCCATGATCTACAACAGCATCCTCGACACCATCGGCAACACGCCCATCGTGCGCATCCATCGGCTGGCGCCCAAGCACGTGACGCTGTACGCCAAGGTGGAAGCGTTCAATCCGGCCGGCTCGGTAAAGGATCGCCTGGCCTACGCCATCATCATCGATGCGGAACAGAAGGGCCTGCTCAAGCCCGGGCAGACCGTGGTGGAAGCGACCTCGGGCAACACCGGCGTGGCGCTTGCCGCGGTGTGCGCGGCTCGCGGCTATCCGTTCGTGGCGGTGATGACCGAGACCTTTTCCATCGAGCGCCGCAAGCTGATGCGTGCGTATGGCGCGAAGGTGGTGCTGACCCCGGCAGCCGAACGCGGCAGCGGCATGGTGCGCAAGGCCAAGGAGCTGGCCGACAAGCATGGCTGGTTCCTGGCGCGCCAGTTTGAGAACCCGGCCAACCCGGCTTACCACCGCAACACCACCGCGCCGGAAATCCTGCGTGATTTCGCCGGCAAGCGGCTGGATTACTTCGTCACCGGCTGGGGCACCGGCGGCACGCTCACCGGCGTGGGCGAAGTGTTGAAGGTGGCGCGCCCGGAAGTGAAGATCATCGCCAGCGAACCGGCGGGGGCCGCGTTGCTGTCGGGCAAGGAGTGGCAGCCGCACAAGATCCAGGGCTGGACGCCTGACTTCGTGCCGGCCGTGCTGAATCGCGAAGTGGCGGACGAGATCCTGCCGATCGACGACGTACTCGCCCGCGACACCTCGCGCGACCTGGCGCAGAAGGAAGGCATCTTCGTCGGCATCTCGGCAGGCGCCACGCTGGCCGCTGCGCTGCAGGTGGCGAAGGATGCGCCGGAAGGCTCGGTGCTGCTGGCCATGCTGCCCGATACTGGCGAGCGCTATCTATCGACCTTCCTGTTCGAGGGCGTCAACGAAGGTTCGGACGAGGTGGAGTAATTGCGTGCTGCTCCCTCTTCCCCGGCGGGAAGAGGGAGCAAGGCGCGCGATCACCTGGCGCGGACCAGCCGACCGTACGTTTCCCATTCCGCAATCAATTTCCGGCCTACGCCGGCGAGCGCATCGATGGCCGGCAACAGTTCGCGGCCCAGTGGCGTCAGCGAGTACTCCGCCGAAGGCGGCGAGGTGTCCAGGACGCGGCGCGTCACCAGTCCGCGTGATTCCAGTTCCCGCAACCGCGCGCTCAGCACGCGCGCGGAAATGCGCGGTATGTCGTGGCGCAGTTCGCCGAAACGGCGCGGTTCGCCGCTCAATTGCCAGATCACGTTGGGTGCCCAGGCGCCGCGCAGCAGGGTGAGCACCTCGCTGAGTGGGCAGCCCGGTGGTGGGGCGACTTTGCTTTTGCGCAGGGGCAGGCCCATGGCGGCGATCCTGTTGGACGAATGCGGTAACCCGGCGGTTACCGCATTTTAGGGATTACGCATGGATAGATGGTATCCAACAGTAACCATGGTGGCCTAGCATCGAGGGCCTGCGCGAGCCCGGGTCGCGCCGATCCTGTCCCCCCGATGGAGAAACCACCATGAAGCTCTATTACGCCGCGGGAGCCTGCTCGCTCTCGCCGCACATCGTCGCGCTTGAAGCAGGCATCCCGGTATCGCTGGAGAAGGTCGACACCAGGGCCAAGCGTACCGCGGCCGGCGAGGACTACTGGCAGATCAACCCCAAGGGCTACGTGCCGGCGCTTCAACTCGACAATGGCGAGCTGCTGACCGAAGGCCCGGCCATCGTGCAGTACCTGGCTGACCTCAAGCCCGAAGCCGGGCTTGCGCCTCCCAATGGCACGCCGGCCCGCTACCGCCTGCAGGAGATGCTCGGGTACATCAACTCCGAGCTGCACAAGACCTATACGCCGCTGTTCAAGCCGGACACGACCGAAGCCGTGCGCGAGGAGCGCAAGGCGTACCTGCAACGGCGCTACACCTTGCTGGAACAGCATCTGGCGGAGCACGACTGGCTGGTTGGCGAGCACTTCACCGTCGCCGATGCCTATCTGTTCACGGTGACCAACTGGGCGCAGCACGTGGGCCTGGATTTGTCCGGATTCCCGGCTTTGCTTGCGTTCCAGCAGCGTGTGGCCGAGCGTCCGCAGGTGAAGGCGGCGATGCAGGCCGAGGGGTTGGTCAAGGCGGCCTGAAAAGCGAAGGGCCGCGCATGACTGCGCGGCCCTCACGTGTCCCTGCCGGTATGGCAGAGGCGCTCAGATGTCCTTGGCCAGCGGTTCGGCCAGGCCGATGTAGCCACCCGGCGTCAGATCCAGCAAACGCTGCTTGGCGTCGGCTGGCAGGTCCAGGCCGGTAATGAAGGTGCGCATGGAGTCCTTGGTGATGCCCTGGCCGCGGGTCAGCGCCTTGAGCTGCTCGTAGGGCTCCGGCAGGCCGTAACGGCGCATCACCGTCTGCACGGCCTCGGCCAGCACTTCCCAGCTGGCGTCGAGGTCGGCGGCAAGGCGATCGGCGTTGACGGTGAGCTTGCCCAGGCCCTTTTTCAGCGATTCCAGCGCCACCAGGGTGTGGCCGAAGGCCGTGCCCAGCGCGCGCAGCACGGTGGAATCGGTCAGGTCGCGCTGCCAGCGGCTGATCGGCAGCTTCTCGGCGAAGTGGCCGAGCAGCGCGTTGGCCAGGCCGAAGTTGCCTTCGGCGTTTTCGAAGTCGATCGGGTTGACCTTGTGCGGCATGGTCGAGGAGCCGACTTCACCGGCCTTCAGCGCCTGCTTGAAGTAGCCCAGCGAGATGTAGCCCCAGATGTCGCGCGCCAGGTCGATCAGGATGATGTTGGCGCGGCGGATCACGTCGCAGTACTCGGCGACGCCGTCATGCGGCTCGATCTGGGTGGTGTACGGGTTGTAGTCCAGGCCCAGGCTTTCCACGAAGCGCTGCGAGAAGCCGCGCCAGTCCAGTTCCGGATAGGTGATCGCATGGGCGTTGTAGTTGCCCACGGCGCCATTGATCTTGCCCGGGATTTCCAGCGCCACCAGTTGCTTGCGCTGGCGCTCCAGGCGCGCCACCACGTTGGCCAGCTCCTTGCCCAGCGTGCTCGGCGAGGCGGTCTGGCCGTGCGTGCGCGAGAGCATCGGCAGGCCGGCATTGGCGTGCGCCAGGGCGCGCAGTTTGCCGATGATCTCGTCCAGCATCGGCAGCAGCACCTGGTCGCGCGCGTCGCGCAGCATCAGCGCGTAGGACAGGTTGTTGATGTCCTCGCTGGTGCAGGCGAAATGCACGAATTCCTTGGCCTGGGCCAGCGCGGCATCGTTGCCGATGCGCTCCTTGATGAAGTACTCCACCGCCTTGACGTCGTGGTTGGTGGTCGCCTCGATGGTCTTGATGCGCGCGCCGTCGTCCACGCTGAAGTCGGCGGCGATGCCCTTGAGCTTGGCGATCTGCCCGGCGGAGAAGGCCGGCAGCTCCACGATGCCCCGGTCGGCAGCCAGTGCCAGCAGCCATTCGATCTCGACGTGCACGCGGCGATGCATCAGGCCGAACTCGCTGAAGATCGGGCGCAGCGTTTCGACCTTGCTGGCGTAACGGCCGTCCCGCGGGGACAGGGCGGTCAGGGCATGGGAGGACATCAGGGGCGTTCCAGAGGCGGGAAAGCGGAGATTTTACAACAGGGGTGGGGCGGGGGCGGGGTTCGGGCCCGGCAGCCTCGGGCGGGCGAGCCTGGCCTGGCTTTAGGCCACGCGGCTGACCGGTTCCAAGGGGGCGCTCGTCCACGCCACCGCATTTCGCCCTGTAGGAGCGCACCCTGTGCGCGACCGGATCGGAACAGGGGCGAGGGGCGGATAGTGGGGGCGCCAAGTCCGGCCGCCGAGGCCGGCGCGCGGGTTGCGACGGATGGGGGCTGGCGCCATCGCTATTCGTAGCTGACCCCTTGGCACTGCGCTTCGCCGGGTTTTCGCGCGTGGGGTGCGCTCCGGCAAGAATGGCGGGTCACTGCCCCGCGCGCCTCTTGGCGACTCGCTAACACATCCCTATCTATATTGCCGTTCTCCTCCCGAGGAATCGCAACGACATGAGCCAGTTCCGCACCGAACACGACAGCATGGGGGAACTGAAGGTGCCCTCGAAAGCCCTGTACGGCGCCCAGACCCAGCGCGCAGTGGACAATTTCCCGATTTCCGGCCTGCGCATGCCGCGGGCCTTCATCCGTGCGCTGGGCCTGGTGAAGGCCGCGGCGGCCGATGCGAACTTCCTGCTGGGGCACCTGAAGAAGACACAGGCCCATGCGATCCGCAAGGCGGCGCTGGCCGTGGCGGCGGGTGACTACGACGACCAGTTCCCGATCGACGTGTTCCAGACCGGCTCGGGCACCAGCACCAACATGAACGCGAACGAGGTGATCGCCCACGTGGCGGCCCGTGGCGGCGGCAAGGTGCATCCCAATGATCACGTCAACTACGGGCAGAGCTCCAACGACGTGATCCCCACCACCATCCACGTCAGTGCCACGCTGACGGTCACCGAGCAGTTGCTGCCGGCGCTGCGGCATCTCAAGCGCACCATCGAGCGGCGCGCGCGCGAGTTGCGCAACGTGCCCAAGACGGGCCGCACCCATCTGATGGATGCCATGCCGGTGACCTTTGGACAGGAGCTTTCCGGATGGGCGGCGCAGGTTGGCTCTTCCATCGAACGCATCGAGGATGCGCTCAAGCGCATGCGCCAGTTGCCGCTGGGCGGCACCGCCGTGGGTACCGGCATCAACGCTGACCCGAAGTTCGGTGCCTCGGTGGCGCGTGAGCTGAAAAAGCTCACCGGCGTGCGTTTCGACTCGTCGGCAAATTTCTTCGAGGGCATGGCTTCGCAGGACGCGGCGGTGGAGTTGTCCGGCCAGTTGAAGACGCTGGCGGTGACGCTGATGAAGATCGCCAATGACTTGCGTTGGATGAATTCGGGTCCACTGGCTGGCCTGGGCGAGATCGAGCTGCCGGCACTGCAGCCGGGCTCGTCGATCATGCCGGGCAAGGTCAATCCGGTGATTCCGGAGGCGACCGCGATGGTCGCGGCGCAGGTGATCGGCAACGATGCCGCCATCACCATCGCCGGGCAGTCGGGTAACTTCCAGCTCAACGTGATGCTGCCGCTGGTGGCGCACAACCTGCTGCAATCGGTGGAGATCCTGTCCAACGTCAGCGTGCTGCTGGCGGACAAAGCCATCGCCGGCTTCAAGGTGAACACGGCGCGGGTGAAGGAGGCGCTGGCCAAGAACCCGATCCTGGTCACTGCGCTCAATCCGGTCATCGGCTACGAGAAGGGCGCGGCCACCGCCAAGCAGGCCTACAAGGAAAAACGTCCCATCCTGGACGTGGCGCTTGAGACCACCGGCCTGTCGAAGTCGGAACTGCAGAAGCTGCTCGACCCCATGACGCTCACGCGCGGCGGAATTCACGGCGGAGGCGGTGGCGGCGGCTAGGCGTCGCCACCCTGAGGGCGCAGGCGTTTCAGGATGAGGCGTGGTCGTCCGAGCACTTCTCGTGGCTACGGTCACCCAGGATGTGCGCATAGGGCTGGAAGGCCGGAAGCTGGGCGGCCAGCTGGTCCTGTGCCGCCTTGATGGCGACCACGTCCTCGCAGATCCGGGTGCCGGTCTGCTTCACCTGCGCCGTCCTGGCTTCGGCGGACTTCTGGCTGGCGTTGCTGTCCGAGCCGCCCAGGCTCTGCACAGCACCCTTGACCGAGTCCAGCGCCAGTGCGGCGCCGGCCTTGCCTGCAGCGATGCCTTGCGTGTGGATGTCGACCACGGTGCCGCGGTAGCGGCGCAGCATGTCGCGTTGCGCCTCGTCCACAGCGACCGCCTTGCCATTGATGACCAGGTCGCCGGTTTCGCTGATGACGGCATCCGGGGCGCCGGCTGCATGCAGGGTCACCTCGCCATTCCGGTACACGATGCCGCCGTTGGCGATATTGGTGCCGCCCGCGTTCTTTCCGCAGGCGGCCAGCAGCAGTGCCAGGGCCAGAGTGGCAGCGAGCTTTTGTGGATACATCGGTTCCTCCCTTCGATGCATAGTGGAAATGGATGCCTCCAAGTCCCTGTCATGGGCGAACGCGCGACGCGTCCATCTGCCGCGTGGTGCCCCGCCGGCACTCCGCATCCTTGCAGTGTGCCGGCGGGACAGAACCGTGAACGGGCGTGTCATGCCTATTCCGAGAACACTGCAAAACCCGGCTTGCCGTGTTCGTCGGTCTGCTTGCCGCAGTCTTCCACGTCCTTCTGCGTCATGGTGGCATAGGGCTGGAACGCCGGCATGGCGCCGGCCAGCTTCTGCTGCGCGGCCAGCATGGCGGGCATGCGGCTGCACAGCTGCATGGCGGCAGCGCGGATCTGGTCGGTCTGCGGCTTGATGCTGGCTTCGATGTCCTTGTCGCTCTTGCCGGTCAACGCGCCCACGATGGCCTGCCGCGCTACCCCCATGCCCATGGTGGCGCTGCTCGCGCCAATATCCATGCCGGCGGTGGCGATGCCAATGATCTGCTGGCGGTAATCCACCAGCATCGCGTGCTGTTCGGGCGTGGCGTCGACCGGCTTGCCGGCGATCACCAGCTCGCCTTGCGGGGTGATCACGGCCCTCGGGCGGGCGTCGCTGCCATCGTGCGGATGTCCACTGAGGTGAATGCTGCTGACGTCGATGTCCTTGGTAAGCAGGTCCTGCTTGGCCTGGTCGATGCCCTTCTGGATTTGTGCGCCGATGACCGATGGCGAAGTCTGCTGCTGCACTTCCTTCGCCGCCTGTGCCAGGTCGCTGTTGGCGTCGTGGCCCGACTGGCTGCACGCGGCAAGCGACCACAGCAGGGGCAGGGCAAGGATGCTGCCGGTGATGATGTGGATCTTCATTGCGTATCTCCCCTTCGAATTCGGCTGGACGTCAACTGTCGTCACGCATCCGGCGGAACCACACTGCGCCTGCAAGCAGCACCACGCCCGCCAGTACCCCGATCCATAGGTTGGGCGAGGCCAGCAGGCCGTAGGTATGCATCGGTGAAAGCACGGCAAGCGGGTCGTGGCCATCGTCACCGAAATCGGCGCCTGCAGTCAGCGAACCATCGTCATAGACCAGGCTGGAGCCGGGGAATACGCTCAGCAGGGCACGCTGCACGATGTTCTTCCAGAACCAGGCGGTAGGCAGGTTGAACAGGCCCATGATGCCGAACCAGCTCACCAGCAGGCCGATCACCGCCGGTACCGCCACGGCCCACAGGAAGGG
Organism: Dyella sp. C9; assembly: GCF_003332825.1. Classification (GTDB taxonomy): domain Bacteria; phylum Pseudomonadota; class Gammaproteobacteria; order Xanthomonadales; family Rhodanobacteraceae; genus Dyella. The sequence goes on from NZ_QIRF01000016.1 coordinate 82,666, forward strand.
CTTGTTGCGTGCCCAGGCCGAGCAGAACATCAGCCAGCCGACCGCGGGAACTGCCCACAAGGCATACAGCGGAATGCTGCTGACCAAGGTGCCGACGGCACGGAACGGATGGGCCAGGCCGATCAGCTGCCAGGCGTTGACCCCGTGCAGCGAAAGCACCAGGGCGTAGATCACCAGCTGTGCCAGACCGACGACGAGGCTCACCAGCACCGCGATCACCGGCGCCACCACGATGGCGCTGACAACCTTGGACAGCACGGTGTTGACGTTGGAAATGGGCAGCGACTTCCAGAACAGGATGCTGCGATCGCGGCGGTCGTCGTACAGCGCGCCCAGGCAGTAGAACAGCACCACGATGCCCATGACGATGCCGATCACGCCCATCGACGACAGCATGGCGATGTCCAGCCCGGCACCGATCTGCCGGATATCGCCGGCATCGGCCCTGGCGATCATCATCTGCAGGTTGTCGCCGCCGACGTGGAAGCCATGCCGTGCGCCGAGCACCTCGGCTGCGATCACGGCCATGACATTGAGCACCAGGAACACCACGCCGGTGATGACCGGCGCCCACAGGAAGCCCCCGCGGTGCTCCCAGAATTCACGCTTCAACAGCCAGTAGAAGGTTTTCATGCGTAGGTTCCCTTCATGGTGGCGACGAACAGGTCACTGATCGAAGGACGGCGCACTTCGCCCATGTCCTCGAGCACGCTGCGATCGGCACCGTCGAACAGGAAAATGCTCTTGCCGAATACCTGGCGCTCGTCCAGCGGCTTGAGCCGGCGCGCCACGTCGGCCTTGTCGGCGCTGACCAGCACTTCGGCGAAACGCTCGCCGACGGCGTCCATGTCGGTATCGAGCACGATCTTCCCATCGCGGATGAACATCAGGTCGGTGAGGATGTGTTCGATCTCCTCGACCTGGTGGGTGGTGACGATGATGGTCTTGTTCTCGTCGAAGTAGTCCTCCAGCAGGCTCTGGTAGAACTGCTTGCGATAGAGGATGTCCAGGCCCAGCGTCGGCTCGTCGAGCACCAGCAGGCGGGCGTCGATGGCCATCACCAGCGCCAGGTGCAATTGCACGATCATGCCCTTGGACATTTGCTTCACGCGCATGTCCGGGGTGAGCTTGGTGCGGGCGAGGAAACCCTCGCACTTGGCGCGGTTGAAGCGGGGGTGCACGTTGGCGACGAAGTCGACCGCCTCGCGCACGCGGATCCAGCGGGGCAGCACCGCGACGTCGGCGATAAAGCAGACCTGCTCCATCAGCTGGTCGCGTTGCGAGCGCGGATCCAGGCCCAGCACGTTCAGCTCGCCCTGGAAGTCGGTGAGGCCCAGGATGGCCTTCAATGCCGTGGTCTTGCCCGCGCCGTTGGGGCCGATCAGCCCCACGATGCGCCCGGAATCGATGCGAAAACTCACATGGTCCAGCGCCAGCGCGTTCTTGTAGGTCTTGGTCAGTCCGGTGGCTGTGACGACCGCATTCATGACTGGTTCTCCCCGTCGGCCGGCGTGTTGCCCGGCGCTTCCCGCAGCAGGGTCTTCAGATCCAGCCCGAGGCGCTGCAGTCTGGCGTAAAGCGCCGGCCACTCCTCACGCAGGAAGCGCTCGCGTTCGGACTTGAGCAGCGCCTCCCTGGCTCCATCGATGACGAACATGCCCAACCCCCTCCTTTTTTCCACCAGTTGATCGTCGACCAGTTCCTGGTACGCCTTCGAGACGGTCAGCGGGTTGATCTGAAAATCCGCTGCAACCTGGCGTACTGACGGCAGCGGGTCGCCCTCGTTCAAGGCGCCGTCCAGAATCATCGCCACCACGCGCTCGCGGAGCTGGCGATAAATCGGGACGCTGTCGTTCCAGGTGATGGTCATACGGTTATTCCTTGCTGATGCGGCCGAACTGGTTACCGAACGAATAGTAGGGCATGGCCAGCTGAGCCCCGAGCACGCTCGCGTTGGCTTCGCGGCGGAGCATCGGCGAAACGCTCAGGCTTGCGATTCCGGCATCCGCTAGCAGGGCGGCGGCGCGCATGTCTTCGGCCGTCGGGCGGACATCGACCGGGGCCAGGTTGTGGACCTGAACGCCATTGATCTCACTGGCAGGGAGACTGGTGACGTTGGAGTGGATGGCGGCCAAGCCGACGGTGGTGAACAGGGCGGCGGCGGTCAGGGCTAGCAGGTTATTCGCTTTCATGGCGGGTCTCCTTTAGTGACCTCGTGGACCGGTGTTGTAGTGAACTATAACACCATATTCGAAACCGTCAATAGAGACGGGTGAATTTCGCAACATGACTGATGGCCTATAAGCCTGAGCCCGGTCCGGGCAGGCCTGCGGTCCGGATCCTGCGCAACATCGTCGGTTTCCTGGCCGGCGCCGGGCAGGGGCGCCCATCAGTCATCGCGGGTGACAGCCATCACCCCGGCGAGCCGTTCGGGCTCGTGCTTCAATGACACGGTTAGCCACGTAGGGAGCTGTTCCATGGATGCAGGTCTGGCAGGGCGCGTTGTGGTGGTGACGGGGGCGAGCAAGGGGATTGGGCTGGCCTGCGCCGTCGCCTTGGCGCGGGAAGGTGCGAAGGTGGTGGGTATCTCTCGTGATCTCGCGCATTTGCACGCGGCCCAGCACGACCTGCAGCGCGAAGGCCTGCACATGGAGGTTGCCGCGGCCGACCTGCGCGACAGCGTTGCAGCCCAGATGGTGATCGAGTGCATCGAGAACGATTTCGGCGGGATCGACGTGCTGGTCAATTGCGCCGGCGCCGCCGCGCGTACGCCGGTGGACGAGCTGCATGCCGACGCCCTGCATGCCTCGATGCAGGCGAAGTATTTCACCTATATGCACGTGATCGATCCGGTGATCCGCCGCATGGCTGCACGTGGCCACGGCAGCATCATCAACGTGGTCGGGCAGGGCGGGCGCCAGGCCAACCCGCTGCACATCGGTGGTGGCGCGGCCAATGCGGCGCTGATGCTGGCCTCGGTGGGCTACGCCAATGCGTATGCGGCGAGGGGCGTGCGCGTCAACGTGATCAATCCCGGCCTTACCCGCACCGGCCGCGTGCAGGAGGGCCTGCAGGCCGCGTCGCGCGCCAGCGGACGCGCTGCGGACGAATTGCTCGCGGAGCAGGTCGCCGAGATTCCCCTGGGGCGCATGGCCGAGCCGGCGGAAATCGCCAACGTGGCTGTGTTTCTTGCCTCGCCGCTGGCCAGTTACGTCACCGGCGCGGTGATTCCGATGGACGGCGGCAAGACATCGGTGATCTGAAGCAGGAGCGGCTGCGCGGGCTCAGGCCGTTTCGGCGGCGGGTTCGCTGGCTTCGGCGGCCTTGGTTGCCGCTTGCGCGTGCCGGCGCTGCCCGGATGGACCACGCAGCAGGAATGCGCCGGCGGCACAGGCAAGCATGGTCAGGCCGGCCAGCAGGAACACGTCGCTATAGGCCTGCAGCAAGGCCTGCTTGTGCACCATCTGTTCGATCTGCGCGAGCGCGCGCTGCCGTGACCCCGCATACGCCGCACCCTGCAATGCATCGGCCGGGCTTACGACATGGCCAGCGAAGCGGCTGACCAGCGCGGTGACGCGTTCGCGATAGGTCCGGAGGTACGGCGTGACGTGCTCGCCGATGCGAGCCTCGTGGAACTTCTGCCGCTCCACCACCCATTGGCTCGCGAGGGCAATGCCGATGGCGCCGCCGACGTTGCGCACCATCGAGAACACGCCGGACGCCGAGCCCAGCTCGGCCTTGTCCATGCCTTCGACCGACATCACGCCCAGCGCGACCACGATCAGCGACTGCCCGATGCCGCGCACCACCAGGGACGGCACGATGGCGTTCTGCGCGGCATCCTGGTTGAGATGGATGTTCATCAGGCAGCCGAGTGCCATGATCATGAAGCCGGCGACGATCGCCGTGCGGGGACTGGTCCGCCGCATCAGTGGTGGCGTGGCGAAGGACATGATGAATTGCACCACGCCGTAGGGAATCATGGTCAGGCCGATGTCGCGCGCGTTGAAACCGTGCACGTCGGCGAAATAGTTGGGCACCAGGAACACGACGCCGAATACCACGGCGCCAAACAGGAATTGCATCAGGCTTGCCAGCCCGAAGTTGTAGCTGCCGAGCAGGCGCAGGTTGATGAAGGGATCCTTGCGCCTCAGCTCGATCCATACGAAGCAGAGCAATCCCAGCGTGGCGGCGATAGCCGTGCTGGCGATGAAGGGCGAGGACAGCCAATCCTTGCGCTCGCCTTCCTCCAGCATGATCTGCAAGGCGGAAAGTCCGATCGCCATGGCGGCGATGCCCGTCCAGTCGCCCTTGCGCAGCAGGCCGCGCTGCACCGGCGCGGGCCGGATCGACCAGCCGATCGCAGCCAGCAGCGCCAGTCCCGGCGGAATCTGCAGATAGAAGATGTAGCGCCAGGAATACATGTCGGTCAGCCAGCCGCCCAGCGAAGGGCCTGCCGCCTGTGCCACGTTGTTGGCCACGGCAAACAGCGCCATGCCGAGCGCATGCCGCGAACGCGGCAATTCCGTCACGATCAGCTGGAACGACAAGGGAATCAGCACACCGCCAAAGGCGCCTTGCAGCGTGCGCGCGCAGATCATGGTGCCGATGTTGGGCGCCACCGAGCACAGCAGCGAAAACACCACGAAGCCCAGCGTTCCGGTCATCAATACGCGGCGTATCGAGAATACGCGGGCCAACCATGCCGACAGCGGGATGATGATGATCTCGGCCACCAGGTAGGCCGTGCTGATCCACGAGCCTTCCTCGAAGCTGGCGCCAAGCGAGCCGCGGATATCCGGCAGGGAGGCGTTGGTCACGTGCACGTTCATGCCGGCCATGAAGCAGCCGACGGCGCCACCGATCACCGCGACCCAGGTACGCAGCGGTACGGCGTTTTCGTCCGCCGCGCTCATGGGGCGCTCGCCGCATGGGTGTCGATGGTGGTAACGACGGACATGCCGGGGCGCAGCAGCGCGGTATCCGCATCGATCGCAATGCGCAGCGGCATGCGCTGCACGATCTTGGTGAAGTTGCCGGTGGCGTTGTCCGGCGGCAGCAGTGCGAATTCGGCGCCCGATGCCGGCGAGAAGCTGTCGACGTGGCCGTGCAGGGTACGCCCGCCCAGCGCGTCCACTTCGATGGTCACAGGCTGGCCCTGCCGTACGCGTGCCAGCTGGGTTTCCTTGTAGTTCGCCACGACGTAGCTGTCGTGCGGCACGATCGCCAGCAAGGGCGTGCCCACCGCCACGAACTGGCCGGGGCGCAGGCTGCGCTGGCCGACCTGTCCGCTGACGGGCGCGATGATGCGGGTGTGTTCCAGCTCGATGTCGGCGAGCCGAAGCGCCGCCTGTGCCTTGGCGAGCCCGGCCTGGGCCGTTTTCCTTGCGGCCTCTGCCTGGGTGCGTTCGGTCTGCAAGGTGACCAGTCGCTTTTGGGTGGCGGCGAGAGCGGCCTGGGTGGCCGCGTTTGCGGACGTGCTGGAGGTGGCGTCGGCTTCGGCGGATTCCAGCTGCTGGTCACTGCTGATCTGCTCGTGATGCAGCTGCTGCTGTCGTGCATAGTTGAGCGTGGCCTTGCGCGCAGCGGCTTCGCCGGTGGCCACGTCGGCTTCGGCGGCACGGATACGGCTGGTTTGCTCATCCGCCTGGGCGGCGAGGTTGGCGAGCGCGGCGTCCCGTCCTTGGACGTCGGCGGTGGCCGCAGCCACTGCGGCCCTGGCCAGCTCCACGCGGGCCAGGTAGTCGCTGTCGTCGACTCGGGCGAGCAGGTCGCCTGCCTTCACCTCCTGGTTGTCGCGCACCCGCACGTCGGTGAGATAGCCGGCGACGCGCGGACTGACCGTGACGATGTCGGCGCGGACATAGGCGTCATCCGTGCTTTCACGGTATCGCGCGACAGCCCACAGGTAGAAGGTTCCGATAAGTACCAGCGCCACGCCGCCGAGAGAGGCCAGTACCTGCAGCGGGCGTTTTCCTGCCCACGCGCTGGCATCCCGGATGACGGCGAGGCGAGTGTGTCGGTTGAGCATGGTTTTTCTCGTGTCTCAGGGGGCGGATCCGGATGGGCCGGATGGGGCAGGCATGGAAGGCTCGAGGTCGGGCGCGGTTTGCCAGCCACCACCCAATGCCCGGAACAGACCGAGCTGGGCGATGGCGACATCGGCGTCGGAAGCGGTGGCGGCGAGGCGAGCCTTTACATCGCTGCGTTGCGCGTCCAGCAGGTCGAGCGCGTCGACGGCACCGAGCTGGCGTGCGCGTTGGGCCAGGCGCAGTGCTTCGCCGGTCTGCGCGCTGGCATGCTGCAGGGCGTTGTGCTGGGTCTCGGCCGCCTGGTAACTGCCGAGTGCCACCTGTACGTCGGCTATCGCGCGCAGGATGGATTTGTCGAACTGCGCGAGCGCCTCGCGCTGGCCGGCCTTGGCGCCGGCAATGCGGGCGCGCGCCACGCTCAGGTTGGGGAAGCTCCAGGACAACAACGGACCGATGCGCCACACCATCGACGAGCGGGCATTCAGTTCGCCTATCGATGGCGCCGAGCTCAGCAGCTCGGCCCCGATGGAGAGCGAGGGATAAAGCTCCGAAACCGCAAGGTCGATGCCTGCGGTACTGGCCCGTAGATGGTCATCCGCGGCGCGCACATCCGGCCGTCGCTTGAGCAGCGCGGCCACGTCGCCGGCAGGTGGCGCCGCGGTGAGGCGCGGCACCACGTGGCAGGCCGTGGCATCGCCTGGCAGCGCATCCGCTGGTCGGGCCAACAGCACCGACAATTCCTGGATGGCGTTGTCGTGCGCGGCCTGCAGTGCGGGAATGGCGGCAGCGGCTTCGTCGGCCAATGCCTGCGTGCGCACCACGTCCAGGCGATTGCCTGCGCCGCTGTCCAGCAGCCTTCGTTGCAACGTGAGGCTTTGCCTGAGCAGATCCAGCGATTGCCGGGCATCGCCCACGCGCGCTGCATAGCCGCAGATGTCGACATACGCCCGCGCAGTTTCCACTGTGATATCGATCCGCGTTGCATCGGCCAGGGCCTGCACCTCCGCGGCGTGCGCGTGCGCGGCGCGAACGGACGCGCCCAGCCGCCCCTGGATATCGGTATCCCAGGAAAAATCGAGGCCCGCGTCATAGCGCATGCCGGTGCGCACCGGCGTGTCGTCGAGGGCGGCGGCCAACTGGTCGTCCAGCGTGCTTCCTTCGCCGGCGCCCGCGGTAACGCGTGTCGTGGGCAGGCGGGCCCGCTTGCGGGCGTCGAGCACCGCGCGCGCCTGTGCCACCCGCGCTGCGGCGGCCTTCAGGTCGAGATTGTCGTGCAGGGCGTCCTGAATCAGCCGGCCAAGCTTGGGAGCGTCGTACAGGTTCCACCAGGTATCGACGGCAGGTGCTGGCGAAACCAGGGTGGATGGCGCGGGCACCAGCACACCCTGGGGATGGATGCTGGCCAGGTCCGGCGGGACCGGTTGGCGCGTGGCACAGGCATTGAGGGCCAGCAGCAGGCAGGCCGTTAGAGCAGTCCGGTGCATCAGTGCGGCCCCGAGGAGAATGCCCCACATTGGGCCATGCCGGCCGTTTGTCTTCTATGCTTGTTTGAGACGACAATCGTCGGGAAATGGACATCAAGCGCACCGTCGATGATTGCGAAGCCTGTGACCGCCCCGTGGCCGCGCTGGCAACGGACTACGTGCATGGCGACGAGGTGCCCACGCACAGCCATCACCGCGCGCAGCTGATCCATGGCGTGACCGGTGCCATGACGGTAACCAGCGATGGTGGGCGCTGGGTGGTGCCGACCGGCAAGGCGGTATGGATGCCGGCGGGCATGTCGCACCGCATACGCATGGCGGGCGATGTTCGCATGCGCACCGTATACGTGCGCACCGATGCCCGCCCGGGGTTGCCGCAGCGCTGCGAGGTCATCGATGTGTCGCCGCTGCTGCGCGAGGCGATCATGGCTGCCATGGCCATCCCGCTCGATTACCGCCAGAGCGGGCGCGACCACCGCGTGATGCAGCTGATTCTCGACGAACTCGAACAGGCGCCCAGGCTGTCGATGCACGTGCCGTTTCCGCAGGATGCGCGCTTGATGAAGGTCTGCCGGCAACTGATGGCTGATCCCGCACGGGCGCCCACGCTCGACGAACTGGCTGGGCGCATCCACGTCAGTGGACGCACGCTGTCACGCCTGTTCGAGCGTGAGCTGGGCATGTCGGTCAGTGCCTGGCGCCGGCGCATGTGCCTGGTACTGAGCCTGCCGCAGCTGGCCTCGGGAGCATCGCTGGCCGACGTGGCGCTGGCGTTTGGCTATGACAGTCCCAGCGCCTTCACTGCCATGTTCAAGCGCGAACTGGGCATGGCGCCGACCATGTACCTGGCCCATCAATCCTGAGTGGCTGCCGCCGGCGGGATGACTGCCCCGCCATTCGCGTCGATGCAGGCCCTCAGCCGAGCACTACGCTTTCGACACGGTCGCGGCCATTCTGCTTGGCCCGGTAGAGCAGCGCGTCGGCCTGCCGCATCAATTCGTCGACCTGATGCGAGTCCGTGCGCAATGCGGAGGCAATGCCGAAGCTCGCCCGGATGCCGAACACTGCATCGCTGACCGCCGTGATGTGTTCCTGGTGCAGGCGGGCACGCAGCCGTTGCGCCAGCGCGATGGCTTCCGCCGGATCGTTCACGCGCAGGAGCATGACGAATTCCTCGCCGCCCGTGCGCGCCACGACGTCTTCGGTACGCGATATTTCGCGGCACAGACTGGCGAGCTTCACCAGTGCACGATCCCCTGTCTCGTGGCCGTAGGTGTCGTTGATGTGCTTGAAATGGTCGATGTCCAGCATGATCAGCGAAAGATAGGGTTCGCTGCGTCGCCGGTTCTTGGCCAGCACGCGTGCCCGCCCTTCGAACGCACGCCGATTGAGCAAGCCGGTCAGCGGATCGGTTTCGGCCATGGTGCGCAGTTCTTCGATCAGGCGCTTGCGTTCGTGTTCCAGCCGGATGCGCTCGTCGCTGTTGTGCTTGAGTACGGCCAGCGCACCGAACAGTTCCTTGATCTCGCCGCTATAGACGTCGCGTGGAATGGCCACGGCGCGTTTGCCAGCGGCAATGGCAAGAATGAGTTGCCGCGCTTCCACGAACGGACGCACGATCTTCTCGCGGACCCGCCAGATCGTCACCATCAGCACCCCGGTGAGCAGCGATGCAAACAGGGCCGCACCGATCAGCACCTGCAGGTGCCAATGCAGGCTGTTGCGAATGGTCTGGCCGGTGAGTGCGAGCGCATCGTCACGGAAACGATTGATCGGCTCGACGTTGGGGCTGTACTGCCGGGTCATCTCGGCCGGCGAGGTCATGGCGCCGCCGGGTTGCAGCGCCTGCGAGCGCAGCTGGTTCATGTAGCGGAGGGCCGTGCCGAAGTAACGGCGCTCGATCTCCCCAAAGTCGCGCTGCAGTGTCGGTGGAAGGCTGCGGACGCTGGTGCCGAGCAGGGTCCGCAGTTGCTCGATCTGGCCGAGCGTGCGGGCCATGTCGAATGCCTCGTCCTGGCTCAGGGAGCGCTGCAGGGTCAGCGCCGGAACGAATTGGGAGGCGAGGTAACCCGCCTGCTCCCGTAGCAGTGCGGTCAGGCGGGTGGCGAGCAGGTAGCTCTGCACATCGGCGTTTTCGCGTATCACTCCAGTCGCGCCCTGTTCGGCGAGGGCCGAGAGCAAGGGAATCGTGCCCGCCATCTGCTCGAAGGCCGATGTCGCAGCCTCGTTGCGTTGTGGACTCGCCGGCTGTCGGCTGATGGCATCCAGGGTCTGTCGGGATGCGTCCAGCGCTGGCCGGACCTTGTCGGCTTGTTCCAGCAGGCCAGCACAAGCCCGGCACCCCGAGTCCTGCAGCGTCTGGTCGAGCTCGGCCAGGTGCGCATCGGTGGCGCGCCGCGCGGCGGCCTGCGCAGCGTACTCGTCCTGCGTGCTGGCATCGCCGTGGATGAACACGTTGAAACTGGGTCGGCGCTCGCTGGAGATGTCGGCCATGGTCTGCAGGGCGGCCTGCACCACCACGAACTCGCGTTGTGCCTCGGCTGCGTCACGGTAACCGCGCCACTGCTCCGCGCATATCCACAACACCAGGATCAGCACCACCAGGTAGATCACCACCACCACGCGCCGGAATCGTCGATTGACCGAATCGCCGGGCGGCATCTGGTAGGGCATGGCGTAGCTTCCCCTTGCATGGTGCTACCGACTGACGTGCCGCCTACCGGCCGATGTCCGGAACGCGGGCTCGACGAACAGACGGTCATAGCTTCCCCGAGTGCGCGAGGGTTTTCCAGCGTGAACGCGTGATCCGGCCCGGAGGGTGGTTGGCTTTCCGGATACCCCCGCCGAGGCGTGCAAAGCAAAACGCCCGGCTTTTGAGGGCCGGGCGTTTCGTCATTGGTGGAGGTGGCGGGAGTCGATAGAGCCAGCGCTCATTGATCTGTATCAACGCCTCAGGGCCATCAGTTGACCAGAAGTTAACCTAACGGCGGTGACCTTCTGGCCGGCGTCAGGAGCAACCGACGGGATCCCGCGACCGTAGTGCGCACGATCATCGTCTAGCCCTTGTGCCTCATCATTGATGTTACCCAGACCGGATTCTCGCCAGCGCTAAGGAGTGTGGAGCTGAAAGTCTGGCGCATCGGTAACGCACCTCGGCCCGCTTCATGGCCAGGTGCCATGCGGGGCGTTGCCTGCGGTGCAGTCAATCCATTTGGCGGAGCTGGTGGCGCATCGTTCTTTAGCTGTTCCCAGGGAGGCCCGACCGAAAATGGATCGCGCGCGGCAACTGGAAACGGCGGCGGTGGATCTGGCAATCCTTCAACCAAGCGGTGGCGCTGTCGCTGGTGGTGATGGATCGGCAGGAGTCATCATCATATGGGAGTATGCGCGATGCCTAACTGGGCCATTGTAGAGAACGAAATTGTCACGAATGTGGTTGTGTGGGGTGGTAGTGATTATTGGGTTCCTCCGAAAGGGGGCAATCCGTTGAATTGAATGACACCCCTGTGGCATCTGTCGGAGATAAGTGTGCCAACGGAGCATTTACCCCGCAGGCTTCTCCCGTATAAACAGTCTGGAAATCACTCCGTGTTGATCGCCACATGATATCGATATCCGAATCCTGCGTGCCCGTGGCGTCGGGTTATCTAGGAATAGGGATAGATCGGTGGATTGGTATTCGTGCTCCGTGGAGAGGGAGCCAATGGGAAAAGGAATGCCTCCTCGCATGTAGTAAATTTTCAGGCACGCGCCCGAATCGACGTGCCCCCACTTTTGAGTAGTACGGTGATTTGGAGTCCAATCCCCCAACTCAAGGAGATTGGACGTGAAGAAGCGTTTTACCGAAGAGCAGATCATTGGCTTCCTGCGTGAGGCGGAGGCCGGCGTGGCGGTGAAGGATCTATGCCGCAAGCACGGTTTCAGCGAAGCCTCGTACTACCTCTGGCGCAGCAAGTTCGGCGGCATGACGGTGCCCGAGGCCAAGCGGCTTAAGGAGCTGGAGGCGGAGAACGCCCGGCTGAAGAAGCTCCTGGCCGAATCGATGCTGGAGAACGAGATCACCCGCGAGGCACTGCGAAAAAAGTGGTGACCGCACCGGCGCGACGGTTGCTGGTGCGGGAGATGACGAGCCAAGGACTCAGCGAGCGCCGCGCGTTGACGGTGCTGCGCATGAGTGCCAGTGCCTTGCGTTACGCGCCACGCGCGGACCGCAATGTGGAACTTCGACAGCGGATCCTGGCCTTGGCGCAGCGACACAAGCGCTACGGCGTCGGCATGATCTACCTCAAGCTTAGGCAAGAAGGGATGCGCGTGAATTACAAGCGCGTGGAGCGGCTATGTCAGGACGCGAAGCTGCAGGTGCGTCGGCGCAAGCGCAAGAAGGTGCCAGCGGGCGAACGGCAGCCCTTGTTCCGACCGATGGCACCCAACGAGGTATGGTCGATGGACTTCGTGTTCGATCGTACAGCCGAGGGTCGTGTCATCAAGTGCCTGACGGTCGTTGATGACGGCACTCACGAGGCCGTCGTCATCGAGGTCGAACGAGCGATCTCCGGCACGGGCGTGACGCGCGTGCTGGAACGCCTGGCGCTCACCCGCGGCCTGCCCAAGATCATTCGCAGCGACAACGGCAAAGAGTTCTGCGGCAAAGCGATGGCCTCCTGGGCCCACGAGCGCGGCGTGCAACTACGCCTGATCGAGCCGGGCAAGCCGAACCAGAACGCCTACATCGAATCGTTCAACGGCCGCTTGCGGGACGAGTGCCTCAACGAACACTGGTTTCCCAGCCCGCTACACGCGCGCACCGAGATCGAAACCTGGCGTCGGGAATACAACGAGGAGCGACCAAAGAAGGCGTTGGGCGGGCTGACACCCGCCGCCTACGCCGAGCAGCTAAAGTAACCCCGGGCTCCAAATTGCCCCGCTACTGAATGCGGGGGGACGTCGGTGCGTCTGCATGCCTCACTTGTTCGGGTGTTCGGAAATGCCATGGCTATGGATATCTTCGTTTCTCACAAAACATCCAACAGAATATCTGTGCTCAGGTCGGCCCACGTCGGAGTGCCGATAGTCAGGGTGTCGTCGGTAATGTGGCGCTAGGTAAAAATTCGGACATAAACTTTTCCTCACACCAAAAGGAGATGTTTATGAGGAAACATGTGGCACTTGCAGCACTTGCGTGCACTTTCATCGCCCAAACAGCGGACGCGCAAGAAGTGCTTTCACTTAAACATGCTGCGAAGGGCGTTGAGACCATCCAGGCAGCCGTGGGCAATCAAGTCGGAAACTATCTCTTCGATAGCGGGATTGGTGTAACTGGAATAACTCCGCAGGTGGCCACTGCGTTGGGCTGTAAACCCTGGGGGAAAATCACGGGTTTTCGCGCGATTGGGGAGAGGTTGGATATTCCTCGCTGCAACGGTTATAAGCTCGCGCTGAGTGATTACAAGACGTATTTGCCTCAAGTCGCGGTTTTCGACCTCGCCAAATTCATGGGTCCAGCTTCTAAAGGGCTTTCAGGCATCGTCGGGCTGGATGCGTTCAGGGGGGAGGTGGTGACGCTCAATATTGCCCAGCACCAAGTCGTAGTCGAAGATGCTGCAAGCTTCGACTCGATTCGAAAAAGTGAAGTCGAGGTGCCAATCCGTTTGGTGCGTGCTGCCGAGGGTGCTGCACTTACGGTTGATGTGGGCATACGCACTGCTTCGGGCACGGCATGGATGGAACTGGACACTGGCAACTATGGTCCGGCCATGATCGATAAGACGATTGCTCCTCTGCTTGGGCTGGATCCCAACAATCCCCACCCTCAAGATTTCAAAGCAGCAGTAGTGGATAGTCTCGGTGTGGAAGGGAAGGCAGTCGTCAAGGATCTGATCATGGATGGAAATTTCGGGAGAGGCATTCTGCGCGATTGGGAGATAACACTTGATCTGCAGCATGAGCGCGCTTGGGTCCGCGACCTCAAGCTGGGTGAGTCTGGTCGCGTCGCCGATTGATGCTGTCCAGGTGCTCAGGTTCAACGCGTCTTTTCCAAATGGCTCATCGCTCATCGAGTCTTTGATCGCTCGGAACTGTTGCGCCAGAGCATAGCCGAGCCGTGCCGCGGCCAAGCGGACTTCATCGCCGTCCAAGTGGCCGATTGCTCGAACAATGAATCGTGAGCCGATGCTTTCGCGAGCATGGAGCGGCACGCGAAAGCGCACATACCAGCCAGATGGACGATGCATCAAGAAAGGCTTGGGCATGGAAACGATACCTAAAACGATACCTAAGGAAAGGCCGCTTTGGGTAAATCGTTCTTGCCAAAAAACATCGGCAGGACAATGGCTTGCATTGACCTGCCGATGGGTGATGGTGGAGGTGGCGGGAGTCGAACCCGCGTCCGAAGGCGTTTGACGCCCGGTACTACATGCTTAGCTCACCGTTGGATCTCGTCCCGCGACAGCACGGTGCGCGAAGCGCATCGAAGGACCAGCCTGCTTGATTTAGCCCTGACCGACAGGCGGCAGCTTCGGGCGATCTCGTGATAATGACCCTACATCCACGAGCACGAGCACAAGTGGGTTCGGGGCTAGGCCTTAAGCGGCCAGAGCGTAGTTGTCGTCGTTGGCAACTATGAGTTTTGCCGCTGGATTAACGAGGAAAGCTGCCCCCTCGGCATGCACCAAGCCATCTCACTACCCCCGTCGAAGCCAGGACACCCCCGGGGAAAAGATTGCTGGTCAGCCAGTATATGTAGGCGGCCGGGCTTTCATCAAGGCCGTGGGTCAAGGCTATCGTTGGCCGCCGACCACCACCGGAAGGGTAGGGCCATGCTGCGGATTCGTCAGGCTGGGCTGTCCGATGCAGGTGTGCTGACTCAATTGCGCTGTGCGTTTCTGGAAGAAGAGCTTCACCAGCAACTGCCGGATGGCTTTGCCGACCAGTTGCGCGGCTGGATCGAAGAGGCGATGCCCGAGGGGCGCTTGCTGGCCTGGCTGGCGGAAGTGGATGGGCGAACCGCTGGGTGCGTGGCGGTACATCCCTACACGCATTTGCCTTCGGGGTATTTCCGCCGGGGCGTGGGCTGGTACGTGCTCAACATGTACGTCAAGCGCAGCCATCGCCGGCAAGGCATCGCCAGCGCGCTGCTGGCCGCGGTAGGCGCGGCGGCGCGGGAGCAGGAGGTGGATTCGCTGAACCTGCATTCCACCGCGGCGGCTCACCGCATGTACGAGCGGTTCGGCTTTGGTACCTCGGTGGACGCCATGAACATGACCTTGCACGACGGCGTGGTGGGGCTCTCCGAGGGAGAGCCCGGGCTGCGCTGGGGCAAGTCAGGCTGAGCGGTTGTGGGCGCGCATGGTGCGCTGCTTCTCGCGCTGCCAGTCGCGCTCTTTCTCGGTTTCGCGCTTGTCGTGGGCCTGCTTGCCCTTGGCCAGCCCCAGTTCCACCTTCACCTTGTTGCCTTTCCAGTACATGGCGGTGGGGATGAGGGTGTAGCCCTTGCGCTCGACTGCGCCGATCAGCGTGTCGATCTCGGCGCGATGCAGCAGCAGCTTGCGCGTGCGGCGGTCGTTGGCCACCACGTGGGTGGAGGCGCTGATCAACGGCGGGATGGAGGTGCCCACCAGCTGGATCTCGTTGGCGATCACCATGGCGTAGCTGTCGCCGAAATTGATGCGGCCGGCGCGCAGCGACTTCACTTCCCAGCCCTGCAGCTCAATGCCGGCTTCGAAGCGTTGGTCGATGTGGTACTCGTGGCGGGCGCGCTTGTTGAGCGCAATCGTTCCGCCAGCGTGCTTGTCTTTGTCCTTAGGCTTGGCCATGTCCGTTAAACTTCGGGCTGTTTGCCCCGATGAAGATCCGGCCCGTCGGCCTGGATCCCGATGATTCCGAAAAGAGGCTGAAGTGATCGAGATCCGCCGCAGCGCCCTGGTGAGATATTCGCCGGCCCAGATGTTCGACCTGGTCAATGAGGTCGAAGCATACCCAAAGCGCTTCCCCTGGTGTGTCGGCGCGCAAGTGCTGGAGCGAAGTGAGAATGTGCTGGTTGCGCGGCTGGATCTCAAGTACGCCGGCTTCCGCCAGAGCTTTACCACCCGCAACACCACCGTGCGCCCGCAACGCCTGCACATGAGCCTGGTCGATGGCCCGTTCCGCACCCTCGACGGCTTGTGGGAGTTCATTGCGCTGGGCGACGCCGGCTGCAAGGTGTCGTTCGCGCTGGATTTCGACTATGCCGGCAAGCTGGGCGGTACGGCCCTCAAGCTTGGTTTCCAGGGCTTGGCAGGCCGCATGGTCGATGACTTCTGCCGCGAGGCGGAGCGCGCCTATGGCTGAGCAGGTGACCGTGGACGTGGTGTACGCCGAGCCGTCGCGTCAGTTCGTGCGCCGCGTGAGCTTGCCGGCCGGTAGCACAGTGATGCAGGCGATCGATGCCTCAGGCATGGCCCGGGCCATCCCCGGGCTGGTGGTCGATCCGGACCGGTTGGGCATCTACGCCCGCAAGGTGTCGCCGCAGCAGGTGGTGCTCGATGGCGACCGGGTGGAGGTGTACCGGCCGCTCACGCTGGACCCCAAGGAAGCACGCCGGCGCCGCGCCCACGAGGGCTGACGCCGGCAGGGCCACTCAGTGGCCGTTGTCGTCGCCGCCGCCGCCGCCGTTGTCGCCGCCGTCCTTGCCGCTCGAACCATCGGTGTTCTTGTCACCCTTGGTTTCGTCGACCGGGTAGCTGGCGTGATACTTCTTGGTGTCATTCACCAGTTTCTGGGCGTCTTCGGCGAAGAAATCGCCTTCGGTGCGGACCAGCACGTCGTTATTGAACGTCAGCTTCAGGGTACGGATCTTCAGGTCGCCGCCACGATGTTGCTGGGTAGAAACGTAATCCCACTCGTTCTGGTTGAACGGCGAGTTCACCGAGGGGGAGCCCATCAGGACGAGCACCTGGCGCTTGGTCATGCCGGGCTGCAGCTGATCCACGGTCTTCTTGTCGAGCAGGTTGCCCTGCTGCACGTCGGGGGTGTAAATGAGGCGGCAGCTGGCCAGGGAGACGGCCAGCAGGGCAAAACCCAGCGTGCGAATCAGCTTGTGCATGCGTGTTGCGTCCGGATCGTAAAGGTGTCGGATGATACACTAACGGCCCCGTGGCGCCGTGTGCGTGGAGCTTGCTATGGAACAGGAAACCAAAGAACTACGCAAAGCCGGGCTGAAGGTCACCCACCCCCGCATGCGCATACTGCAGATCTTCGAGGACGAGGAGGCGCACCACCTCACCGCCGAAGACATCTATAAGCGCCTGCTGGCGCACCAGGAGGACATTGGCCTGGCCACTGTCTACCGGGTACTGACCCAGTTCGAGGCCGCCGGCATCGTGGTCAAGCACAACTTCGAGGGCGGCCAGGCCGTCTACGAGCTGGACCGCGGAAAGCATCACGACCACATGATCGATGTGGACAGCGGAAAGGTCATCGAGTTCGTCAGCGAGGAGATCGAGCGCCTCCAGCACGAAATCGCCGCCAAGCATGGCTACGTGATCGAAGACCACAGCCTGGTGCTGTACGTGCGGCCCAAGCACAAGCACGGGTCCAAGTAAGCGGGTGGCGCGTTGCGGGGCTGGCGGCCGAAGGGTCGCCGGCCCTTTTCATTGGGCCGGCGCCGGCGATCGCGCATAAAAAAAGCCGCGGGAGGACTCCTGTCCGCCCAGCGGCTGATCCGTTACCGGATGGCTCCAAGGAGGCGAGTTGCTCGCGAGTCCCGGTTGTGCCACCGATTCCGGCGGAACGGCATCCTGCCGCTCTTCTTGCCCACCGTCCCCACGGTTGGCAAGGCTCACCATCTTGCGATGGTGGCTCCCCCACATCGATGGATTCAGACTAACGAAGCCTTCACACGGCCGGTATCAGAAAATTTCCTATGTAACCGCTTTAGTTTCGGGGCGGTTCGCCGACAGCCGTGCTGCTTCGCAGCAAAATACGCAGATGAACGCCCTGCGACTCGGGGCGGACGCGGAACAGGCCACCCAGCGAAGTCACCCGGTCGCGCATGCCCTGCATGCCACGGCCGCCGCGCGGAACGCGGGCCGGCAGGCCGATGCCGTTGTCGCGGATATCCAGCAAGGCCAGCGCGATACCCTGGCGCTCGCCGATGCGCAGGCGCAACTGGAACAGGTCCGCGTGGGCATGCTTGACGGCGTTGGTGGCGCTTTCCTGCACCAGCCGATAAACCACCGTGCGCGTGTCGTCGTCGAGCAGGCGCGGATCGCCGTGCAGTTCGGTGCGGTAGGCCACGCCGGCCGCGTTGAGCAGGTCGCGGATAGGGCCTTCATCCAGCGCGCGCAGCAGGCCGAACTCATCCAGCACCGCCGGGCGCAGATCATCCAGCAAGCGGTGCAGCGCGCGCCGCATGTGGCCCAGGATGGTGTTGATCGAAACACCGATGTCGTCCATGCCGGCCTGGGCCAGTCGCGATTGCGCGAGCTTCAGGTGAGTCTGGATCGCGGTGAGGTTCTGGCCCAACTCGTCATGCAGTTCGGCCGCCATGTGACGGCGCTGGTTTTCCTCGGTGCGCAGGTTGCCGCGCGCGGCGTCACGCAGCTGCCGGGCGAGGTGGTCCAGGCGTCGGTTCACGGCCGCCAGATAGACGTTTTGTTCGGCCACCCGTTCGCTGCTGCGGCGCAGCGCGTCCGTGGCTGAACCGAGCATCAGGGCACCGGTACCGGCCACCGCCAGGAACAGGATGCCGGCCGCGCCCGGGGCTCCATGGCCCGAATAACTGTCTACCACGGTCATGCCCAGGCTGGAGATCAGCATGGAGAGGCTGGCGCCGCGCCAGCCGTGGCGGAACGCGAAGAACAGCACCGGCGCCAGCGACAGCACGCGGGCGAACTGGGGTTGCGGGGCTTCGTGCGAGGACAGCACCAGCAGGATCGCCATCGACGGCAGCAGCACCAGCAGGCCATCCATCAGCAGGCGCCCCAATGCGCGCCGGCTCAATGGCGCCCGGAACAGCATCACCAGCAGGGGGACCACCAGCAGCACGCCGACGTAGTTGCCCAGCAGGTTCTGGCCCAGCGCCTGCACCATCTCGTCGGAGGTCGGGCTGGCATGGATCAGCGCCAGCAAGACGGCCTCGGTGGCGGTGGTTGCCGCTACCGTGAAGGCCGCCGAGAGCAGCAGGCGCGCCACGTCTTCGGGGTCGCGCAAGCTGGCATGGAGGTTCGCGCGGCGCATCAACCACAGGCAGATCACCACGACGAGCGGCTCGGGTAGTTCGCCCAGGAAAAGGCCCATCCAGCCCATGGTCACGCCGTGCACCAGGCCAATCAGGCCGGTCGCGGCGAACTCGGCACCCAGCAGCCAGGGCCACATGCGCAGCGGTGCCAGCAGCAAGGCGCCGAAGCGCAGGCCGTAGGGCAGCATCCAGTAGGGCTGCTCGGTCGGCCACAGCAGCAACCAAAGCAGCAGATAGGCAATGCCGAACAAGAGGTTGGGTGCGGGCAGCGCAGAAGGTTTCGATCGCATGCGGTCGATGTTACATGCCGCGGGCGAGCGACTGTTCGTGAACGCGCGCTGAGGGGATAGGCGGCCATCCCCGAGGCTGCTATACATGCATCCCATGTACAGCATTGTCCTGGTCGATGACCATGCCATCGTACGCGAGGGGTTCAAACGGCTGATCGAGCTGGAGCCGGATCTGGAGGTCGTTGCGGAGTGCCGCAGCGCCGATGATGCGGTGGAGGCGGTTGGCTCGCGCAAGCCTGATCTCGTGGCGCTTGATCTCTCGCTGCCTGACGGCAGCGGGTTGCCCTTGATCGAGCATTTGCGCAGCGTGGCCACCGACACGCGCATCGTGGTGCTGAGCATGCATGACGGCGAGCCGTACGTATCGGAGGCACTGCGGCGTGGCGCCAGCGGTTATGTCACCAAAGGCGTGGCGCCGGAGGAACTCGTGGCTGGCCTGCGCGCCGTGATGCAGGGCGAGTGCTTCCTGAGTTCCGACCTGCGCAAGCGTCGTGCGGAACGCCCCAACGAAGGGCGTGACCCGATCAATCGCCTGACCGCCCGCGAGCGCGAAGTGTTCCTGCTGCTGGCAGCCGGACGCGCGCCCAAGCAGGTCGCCGGCGAACTGGGCATTGGCCAGAAGACGGTCTACATCCATCGTGCCAGCCTGATGGGCAAGCTGGGCGCCGGCTCGGAGCTGGACCTCTATCGCATGGCGGCCGAGCGCGGGTTGTTGAACCGCAAGAACTAAGCGCCGCCCCTGTAGGAGCGCACCCTGTGCGCGAAAAGCCTACGAAGCGATGACGCAGGAAGGCCCGGCGTCACCAATGACCCGGCCGCCGCGCGACGGTGAGCGCGACAATCGCGCACAGGGGGCGCTCCTGCAAAGAGCGCGGCGCAGTGGTGGTCAGGCCTGGGCCCGTTCGAGCATCTGCTTGGCGTGGGCGCGGGTTTCGCGGGTGATCTCCACGCCGCCGAGCATGCGCGCCAGTTCGTCGCGGCGGCCGTTGGCATCGAGCTTTTCGATGCGCGTGCGGGTGGACTCGCCGTCGCTGGCCTTGCTCACGCGCAGGTGGGAATGGCCCTGTGCCGCCACCTGGGGTAGGTGGGTCACGCACAGCACCTGGCGTTGCTGGCCGAGCGCACGCAGTTTCTGCCCCACCACTTCGGCGACGGCGCCGCCGATACCGGTGTCGACTTCGTCGAACACCATGGTGCCGATGGTGTCCTTGCCCAGCGTGGCCACCTCGATGGCCAGGCTGATGCGCGCCAGCTCGCCACCTGACGCCACCTTGCGCAGGGGGCGCGGCGGCTGGCCCGGGTTGGCGCTGACCAGCAGCTCGCAGCGCTCGCGGCCCTGCACGTCGGGCTCGCCTTCGCCGGTGGCTTCCAGCTCGATCACCAGGCGCCCGCCACCCATGCCGAGCTCGGCCATCAGCGCGCTGACCTCCTCGCCCAGGCGCTGGCCTGCGGTCTCTCGCGCGTGGCTCAGCTTGCCCGCGGCCTCGTCATACTGTTGCTGCAGGCGCTGGCGCTGCAGGGCGAGCTTCTCCAGCGCATCGCCTGCGCCCTCCAGTTCGCCGAGCTCGTCGCGCAGCGCGGCTGCCTTGTCGTGGAGCTCGGCGGTGCCCACGCGGTGGCGGCGCGACAGTTCGTGCAGCCGGGTCAGATGGGTGTCCACTTCCGCGAAGCGCTCGGGATCAAGGTCGACATCAAGCGCGTAGCGGCCCAGGCCATCGGCGGCCTCGCTGAGCTGGATGGAGGCGTTGTCCAGCAGCTCCAGCAGCGGCGCCAGCTTGTCGTCCAGTCCGGCCAGCTTGCTCAGCTCCAGTTGGGCGCGACCCAGGGCCCGGCGCAGGGCGAATTCGCTGTCGCCGTCGAGCAGCTCGACCACGCCGCCGGCGCCTTCGGCCAAGCGGCCGGCATTGGCCAGGCGCTTGTGGCTGGCCTCCAGCTCGGTGAGCTCGCCGGGCGGCAAGGCCCACTTTTCCAGTTCGTCCAGTTCGTGGCGCAGCAGTTCGATGCGCTGCTCGCGATCGTCGCCGCCACTGAGCTTGCGGATGCGCTGGCCCAGTTCGCGCCATTGGGCGGCCAGCTCGCGGACCTGCGCGGCCAGCCCTTCGTTGCCGGCATAGGCATCGAGCAGCTCCAATTGGTGGGCCCGGGACAGCAGGGCCTGGTGTTCGTGCTGGCCGTGGATTTCCACCAGCAGCGTGGCGAGCTCGCCGAGCTGGCTGGCGTTGGCCGGACGGCCGTTGATCCAGGCACGCGAGCTGCCCTCGGCCCGGATCACGCGGCGCAGCTGGCAGTTGTCGTCCTCGTCCAGCTCCTGCTGCCGCAACCACTCGCGTGCCTCAGGCAGCTGCCCCAGGTCGAACTCGGCGGTGAGTTCGGCGCGGTCGCTGCCGGCGCGCACCATGCCGCTGTCGGCGCGGGCGCCGGCCAGCAGCATCAGCGCATCCACCAGCAGGGACTTGCCGGCGCCGGTTTCGCCACTGACGACAGTAAGACCCGGGCCGAAGGCGATCTCGGCTTCTTCGACGACGGCGAAATGACGAACGTAGAGCGAGGTGAGCATGGGTGGCGGCGTGATGAAGTCGGGGGATTGTAAAGGGCAGGGGATGGGGGACGGGT
>NZ_QIRF01000017.1 GCF_003332825.1 Dyella sp. C9
CGTCAGATGTGTATACGAGACCGGGGGGGGGGGGAGGCAGCCGCCTTGCGCGAGCAGGCGCTGAGTGGGTTTCGCAGTGGCGACCTTGTGCTGGCAGAGCAGTCGTTTGCCCGCCTTTTGGAGCTCGATCCCGGGGACGTGGAGGCACTGCAGTTCCTGGCCAGCCGGCATATGCTGCGCGGCGACACGTTGCGGGCGGTCGCGATGCTGCTTGCGGCCGAGCAGTCGCGGCCGGGCCACCCGGATATCCTGCACCAGCTGGGCGCGGCGCAGATGGCGGCGGGTAACCTGCAAGGAGCGATGCTCAGTCTCCGGCAGGCACTTGAGCGCTCGCCGCAGATGTTCGTGGCGCGCCTGCGCCTGGGCATCGCGCTGGAACAGCTGGGAGACACCCAGGCGGCGCTGCTTGCCTATTTCGGCGCAGTCAATGCGGCCCAGTCGCAGGGGCGCTGGATGAACGATGCCACCACGGCACCCGGGCTCCGCGACGCCGTGAAGCATGCCATCCACTTTATCGATGCCGGTCGCCGTCGCACGTTCGACGCCGTACTGCAGCCCTTGCGCGAGCGCTACGGTCGCGACGGCCTGGCGCGGGTGGAGCAGTGCTTGTCGATCTACCTCGGCGAGCTGCCGGCCAATCTTCCCGATCCGCGCCAGAAGCCGAAATTCCTCTATTTCCCGGGCGTCCCCAGCCAGCCTTACTACCCGACCGAGCGCTTTCCCTGGCAGGCCGAGCTGGAAGCGGCCACTGCCGTGGTGCGCGAGGAATTGCTGTCGGTGCTGGCCGAGAACCAGCCGTTGCTGCCATTCCTGGGTGAGCAATCGGCCGATGACCTGAAGGGGCACCTGCGTTCCTCGGGCACGGAGGCGGCGGCGTGGGACGCTTATTTCTTCTACCGCCACGGTGAGCGGTTCGACGAGCATTGCACGCGCTGCCCGCGTACTTCGGCGCTGCTCGACACGCTCCCGCTGGTCCGCATCCGCGACCACGCACCGGAAACCTTGTTCTCGGTGCTGCGCCCGGGCACGCACATCCTGCCGCATCGTGGCGTGACCAATACGCGGCTGGTGACCCATCTGCCGCTGATCGTTCCGCCGGACTGTGCGATCAACGTGGGTGGAGAGATCCATGAATGGCAGGAAGGTCGTTGCGTCAGCTTTGACGACACTTTCGAGCATGAGGCGTGGAACCGCAGCGGCGACACGCGCGTGGTGATGATCCTGGATAGCTGGAACCCCGATCTCACCGAGCTGGAGCGCGCGGCCGTGACGGACCTGGTCGAGGCCATCGGCGACTTCAACCGCGCCAGCGAGGTGCCGGTTCCGACCGGCTGAGGCGCGTCAGCGCCTTAGCGGACGCCTGCCGTGCGAGCGTCGTAGGCCAGGTGCAGGCGCGGGGCGGTACGGGTCTGGTCGACCGTGGACTGTGCCCGCAGTTCTTCATACGAAGCCAGGTGGGATTGCAGCCAGCGCTGCATCTTGGGGCCGAACAGGCCGTCCACCTTGGGGTCTGCCTCACGCACCTGGCCATGGATGGCCGACAGCTTCCACGGCTCGTGGTTGAGGTTGGCGATGGTCTGCTGGCAGGCGTTGTCCATGGGCGCGTCGGCCGGCAGGTCGAGGAATGCGCACAGGCGTCCCCATTCGAGCTCAGGCTGGTGCACCAGATCCTCCAGGAACAGGAGGTGGTGGTTGGCCCGGCCCACGTGCTGGGCATGGATCGCCATCGCACGGTTCCAGCGCCGCGCCCAGTGCACCACGCCGCCGCCAAAGGCGGCGTCGTTGCCGAAGCGCAGGTAGACGTCGGTCAGCGAGGCCAGCACATCCGCCCCGCGGCGCACCACGTGGACGAAGTGGGCATTCGGTGCCAGCGCCTCGATTTCAGGGATGTAGAGCAGGTGGTTGGGGGTCTTCTCCAGCCACATGCTGCGGCCGGCAGCGGCGGCGGAACGATCCATCAGGGCGATGAAGCGCCGCGCCAGCGTACTCACCTGCAAGGGTACCCGCGCCGAGGGCGTGCGGCCGGTGAGCTGGCGATGCAGGGCGGCGAAGGTTTCGCGGGCGTGTCGGCGGCTGAAGCCCAGGCGCTGACGCCAGCGGCGCCGGGCCGGCTCGGCCAGCGCATCGCCCCAGCGCCACTCCAGATCCCCGTACAGGTGTTCGAAGATGGCTGTTTCCGGAAGGGTGTAGATAGCCGGATGCCTTGCCAGCAAGGCCTGCACGATGGTGGTGCCGGAACGGGGGCAGCCCACGATAAAGGTTCGCCGCATGGCAGGTCTCCAGAACATTGAACGTCTACGACACGTCCAGTGGAGGTCAACAACGCGTGATCGCGCCTTGGGTTGACGTGAAAGTACAGGTTCGCGCAAGGAAGGCGATGGGACTCCGTCACAATTCCGCTCTTGCACCCGCCCCCGGGCTCCCGCCTAAGCTGGCGCACTCATCGTTACCTGTCCCCCGAGGCTCCATGCACGCCCTCAGCTTTGACCACTTCGGCCCTGCCAGCGTGTTGCGCTGGACGGAGCGTCCCGACCCGGTGCCGGGGCCCGGCCAGGTGCGGGTACGCATGCACAGCGTGGGCCTGAACTTCGCCGATGTATACCGGCGCAACGGCACCTACCATCTGCGTGGCGATGCGCCCTGGGTGCTGGGCTACGAAGGCGCTGGCGTGGTGGAGACCGCGGTGCCGGGCGACCGCCTGTTCCCGGTGGGAACCCGGGTGGGGTTCGCCGACATGCCCCACGCCAACGCCGAACTGGTGGTGGTCGACCACGAGCGGCTGATCCCGCTGCCGGACGACATCGGCTTCGATACCGCGGCCGCCGTCCTGCTGCAGGGCCTCACCGCGCAGTACCTGGTCACCGACAGCTTCTCGGTGCGCCCGGACGATGTCGCGGTCGTGCATGCCGCGGCGGGCGGCGTCGGCATGCTGCTCGTGCAGATGCTCAAGGCCCTCGGGGCGGTGGTGCTGGGCGTGGCCTCCAGCGAGGGCAAGCGCGACGCGGTCATCGCCGCCGGGGCTGACGTGGCGGTCGGCTACGACGCCTGGGTCGAGGCGGCCCGCGCGCTCAGTGGCGGCCACGGCGCCGACGTGGTCTACGACTCGGTGGGGCGGACCCTGGCCGACAGCCTGGCCGCGGCGCGTATTGGCGGCACTGTGGTGTTCTACGGCATGGCGGCCGGCGACCCGGACCCGGTCGATCCGCGCCTGCTGATGGACCGCTCGCTCACCCTTACCGGAGGCGACCTGTGGAACGTGCTGACCGGCGCGGAGGTACGGCGCGAGCGCGCCGCGGCGCTGTTCGAGCAGATCCGTCGCGGCGTGCTGGCTCCGCGCATCGCCGCCAGCTATCCGCTGCGCGACGGCGCGCAGGCCCATGCTTTCCTGGAAAGCCGTGCGGCCGTGGGCAAGGTGTTGCTCACCCTGTAGGGCAGGCCGGCGCCGGCGGGCTCAGAAGCGCCCGCTCTCGTCGTCTTCGCTGATCGGCAGCACCTGGTGGAACACGCTGTAGTCGATGTGGCTGACGCCTAGTTCGTCGTCGTGCACCAGGTCCACATAGCGGTGGTTCCAGCGCCAATCGCGATAGCTCCACCGGTGGCGCGCCAGCATCGACTGGGCGGTGGTCTCGTCGATGCCCACGATGGTGAGCATCAGGGTGGCCTCGGCGGAGGCGAGCAGTTCCTCAGTCAGCCCGTACAGGGGGCTGGCCTCGTCGATCTCGTGCATCAGGCTCCAGCTCAGCGTGAACACCGGGTGGCGGTCGCGCACCAGCTTGAGGTCATGGATGCGGCGCAGGCGGAAGCCCTCGGGCGAGGATTCGCGCAGCAGCAGGTGCATCTGCGCCGAGGCTTCGGCAATCACATTCTGCCGCGCGTTCGCCGCGCGCACCATCAGGGTGGGCTTGCCGTGGATGCTGCGGATCACCGGATGGTCGGCAAAGATCATCCGGGCGCGCGGACGCGAGAAGCGGGCGAACACCAGGCCGGTCACCAGGGCGATGCTCAGCATGCCGGTGAAGATCTCCACCGTGGCCACGACATGCCCGTACACCGTCTGCGGATGCATGTCGCCGTAGCCGACGGTGGCCAGTGTCTCCACGCTGAAGAAGAAGGCGCCGCCGAAGTTGGCGGGGTACTGGTTGGCGATGGGGTGGTCGCCCAGCTGGTAGAGCAGGCCGAACGCGGTGTTCAGCAGCACGAAGATGGCGGCGGCCAGTGCGAAGAACGAAGGCCAGCGGATGGTCAGCGCGAAGTGGTAGATGTCCTCCCACATGCGCTGGGTGAGGCCTTCACTGATGAAAGGCCGGCCGCCGATGAAGACCGTGCGGGGGCGCTGGCGGAACAGCTGCTTCAGCTTGGGAGGCATCGTGCAGGGGATGTTGGCGTGAGAGGCTGGGCCATTCTATCGCGCCAGCCACGGCCTCAGCCGTTGCGGGCGGCCAGCACGTCGCGCCAGGTGAGGTGCAGGCGCAGGTCGAACTCCTGCTGGTGGTAATCCGGCTGCATGTATTCGCACAACTGGTAGAAGCTCTTGTTGTGCTCGGTTTCCTTCAGGTGGGCCAGCTCGTGCACCACGATCATGCGCAGGAACTCCGGCGCGGTCTCGCGGAACAGCGCGGCGATGCGGATCTCCTTGCGCGCCTTGAGCCGGCTGCCGTGCACATGGGAGATCGCGCTGTGCAGGCCCAGCGCACGGCCGATCACGTCCAGCTTGCTGTCGTACCACACGCGATCGATGCCGGGTGCATTGCGCAGGTGCTCCTGGCGCAGGGCGTTGGTGTACGCATACAGCGCCTTGTCGCTCTGGACCTCATGGCGGCCTGGGTGGCGTTGCTGCAGATAGTCGCCCAGCTCGTCGCGTTCGATCATCCGCTGCACCTTGTCCAGCAGTGCCGGTGGATAACCTCCGAGGTACTTCAGTGCCGTCATGCGGCGGGCGGTTCGTCGTCGAAACCGGTGTAGTCGTCGGGGAACACCGGTGTGCCGTCGCCTTCCAGGCTGAGGATGGCCGCCAGCGCCTTGTCGGCGGCCTGCTCGGCCTGCTCCTGCTCGCGGAAGCTGCGGTTCTCGGCCACCGCGTAGTACACCGGGTAGCCGTTGTGGTCGCGAGGGGTCACCACGATGCAGGCCGTGTAGCGCGAACCTTCGGCCACCGCGGTGGAGCGGGCGGCGTAATCGTCGAAGAGGCGTTCGGTCATGGCATAGGTCCGCAAGGCTGGGACCGACATTCTAGCCGCGGGCCGTCGCGCCGCGGCTGTGCCACCATGCGCGCCATGCCTGACCGACTGCCGCGCCTCGTCCTCGATACCAATGTTGCACTCGACCTCTTCGTATTCCGCGACCCCGCCGTCGAACCACTGCGCCTCGCGCTGCAGCAGGGCCTGGTGGAGGCGATAGTGGATGATGCCTGCCGCAACGAATGGCTTGCCGTTCTGGGCTATCCGGAGCTGGGCCTGGACGAAGCGGGTCGCGCCGGGGCGGCGCTGGCGTTCGACCGGGACATCCATCACCTCGACGCCACGCAGCTGACCCTGCCGCCAGGCGTGAAGCTGCCACGCTGCGCCGATCCGGACGACCAGAAATTCCTCGAGCTGGCCTTGGCCTCGGGCGCCGACTGGCTGCTCAGCAAGGACAAGGCCGTGCTGCAGCTGGCGCGGCGCACGGCGCGTGAAGGCTGGTTCCAGATCCTGGCGCCGCTGGCCTGGTCGCCGCCGTCTTCGTGAAGCCGCGCTTCACGCCGGATTGATCGGCCACTGGCGATGCTCAACGGGTGATTTCCCCGGCACGGAGTGCAGCGATGAAGGTGAACTGTTACGCCACGGGGATCATCGTGCTGGCTGGTCTGGCCCTCGCTGGTTGCGGCGTCGAAGGCAACCACGACACGGTGATCCGGGACGCGGTCTCCAACCGCGTGTTCCTTTACCAGAAGCCCGGGCAGGGTGACGCCACCGTGCAGGTGGTGCGCGCCAATGGCTACTTTGGCGGGGGCTGCTCCAGCCAGATCATGATCGACGACAAGTTCGCCGCGCAGCTGGAGACTGGCGAGCAGGTGTCGTTCAACCTGCCCAGCGGTAGCCACGTGCTGTCCCTGCAGAACTCCGGCGCCTGCCACAAGCCCGATGAGAACGCCCGCGTGGACGCCTCGCTGTCCCCCGGCCAGACCATGCTGGTGGAAGTGGACAAGTGGGGCGCGTCGATCTCGGCGCCCAAGCGCTGACCCGCGCAGGCCACGCCGTACCGCCGTCATGCTGGAGCCCGTGCTGATCCATTGCCCGTATTGCGGCGAGCCGATCGAGATCCTGGTCGACGGTTCGGTGGACAGCCAGCGCTATATCGAAGATTGCCAGGTGTGTTGCCGGCCCATGAATGTCGCCGTCTCAGTGGAGGAGGACGGCGCAGTGCACGTCACCGTCAGCTCCGAGAACGAAGGCTGACGGCGCGGCATTCAGAGGCGCTGGTGCAGGGCATGGTTTGCGGGCGCCGCCCACGGGGCCGGGCCGAGTTCGCTGGAGTCGAGCACCTCGACGCCGAGCTGGTCGTAGCGGATGCGCGTGGGGATATCGCTTTCGGGCGTGACCGGGCGGGTGAGATCCCACAGCACATGCGTGCGATAGCCCAGATCCACGGCGTCCTGCGCCGTCCACAGCACGCAGACGTCCCGCGCCAAGCCGGCCAGGTAGACCTCGCCCACGCCGCGCTCGCGCAGCCATTCGGCCAGGCCGGTCCCGGGGCGACGGCCATGCGGGCCATGGTTCTCGCGAAAGCCGCTGTAGGAGTCCACCAGCGGGTCGTCGCCCTTGCGGATGATCTTGTCGACCAGGGACCAGTCGATGTCCGGATGCAGGGCCGCACCCGCCGTGCCCTGCACGCAATGTGCCGGCCACAGGGTCTGCGCATGGCCGTACAGCGGAATGCGCTCGAACGGCTGGCGGCCAGGGTGCGACCGGGCAAAGGAGACATGGTCCGCCGGATGCCAGTCCTGCGTGGCGACCACGTGCTGGAACTGTTGCTGCGCCAGCAGCCTGCGGATGCCCGGGATGATGGCATCGCCTTCGTGGCAGGCGAGCGCGCCGCCCGGCATGAAGTCCGGCTGTACATCGACAAGAATGAGGGCGGCGCGTCGGCTGATCGGGTGGCTCATGGCGCGTCTGGACTCGTAAAAGGTTGCGTCCCGGAAGTCTAGTCGGCTCGCTGCTGACGGCGGAGTGATGAGTTCGACGGGTGCCGTGTCCGTGACGTGCATGGTTCAGGCTGGGTTATTTCCTGCGCAAAGCTTGCAGCCATGCCCGTAACCGGCCCTTCCGTAGGCATAATGCACCCAAACACCAACAACGGTGGACAGGGGCATGCCTTACGACCAGTCGTGGATGGGTTTTGGCCTGGTGGGTGCGCTGGAGGCCGGCGTCATCTCGCTCGTGGTGGGCCTGGTGGTGTTCATCGTGCTGCACCTGTGGGGGCGCACCCAGGGCTGGAGCCTTGGCCTGGAGGTGAGCTGGGCCGCGATCGTGTCGCTGCTGCTGGCCGGCGGCAACGACCTGTGGAACCTGTTCTACTTCAACTACGGCCGCCTGCAGTCGCTGCAGCTGCTGCGCGCGCGGTTGGCCGAGGTGCACGACCCCGACAGCATCGGCTTGCGCGTGCTGTTCGACTTCGTCGGCGTCGGCATTGGCATCTACCTGGGCTGGCTGCTGTTCGCGCGGCGGCGCCGTTCCCCATGAAGCGTGCGCGCCGATGGCCTGGCCCGGCGGCGCGCATTGCGGCAGTACGCTTTCCCTCTCCCCAGAAGTCCCCATGAATACCCAAGTTGAAACAGGTGCCAGCGGGATCTCGCTGACCCTGCGCATCGTCCAGGTGGTGTGCTTCACCTTCCTGGCCTATCTGGTGATCGGCATGCAGCTGGCGGTGTTGCCGCCTTTCGTGCATGACGATCTGGGTTTTGGCGCAGTGCTGGCCGGCCTGGTGATCAGCACGCAGTACGTGGCTACGCTGCTCAGCCGTGGCTTTGCCGGTCGCACCTCCGACACCGCCGGTCCCAAGCGCTCGGCGGTGATCGGCATGCTGGCCTGCGGCGCCAGTGGCTTGCTGAGGGTGGTCGCGGCCCTGCTGCGCGAATGGCCGCTGGGCTCGCTCGGCGTGATGCTGCTGGCCCGCCTGGCGCTGGGCGTGGGTGAAAGCTGCGTGGCCACCGGCTGCATCATGTGGGGCATCGGCCGGGTCGGCAGCGATCACACCGCCAAGGTGATCTCCTGGAACGGCATCGCCACCTATGGCGCGCTGGCGGTGGGGGCGCCGATGGGCGTGCTGCTGGTGTCGGCGGGTGGCTTCGTGACGATCGGTGTGGCCGGCATGGCCCTGATGGTGCTGGCGCTGCTGCTGGCCTGGAAGCGTTCAGCGGTGCGCGGGGAGGCTGGCGAGCGCATGCCCATGCACCACGTGTTCGGCCGCGTGGCGCCGTACGGCATGGGCCTGGCGCTGGGCTCGGTGGGTTTCGGCGTGATCGCCACCTTCATCACCCTGTACTACGCCAGCCAGGGCTGGGCCGGTGCCGCGCCCACGCTGAGCGTGTTCGGCGTGTGCTTCGTGGGCATACGCCTGGTGCTGGGCTGGACCATCGCCTCGTTTGGCGGCTATCGCGTGGCACTGGCCTCGCTGCTGGTGGAGTGCGCGGGCCTGCTGGTGCTGGCCAACGCGGGGCACGCCGGTATGGCGATGCTGGGCGCGGCGCTGAGCGGCGTGGGTTTCTCGCTGATCTTCCCCGCGCTGGGCGTGGTGGCGGTAGAGCGGGTCAGCGCTGCCAACCGCGGCGCGGCCCTGGCCGCCTATTCGGTGTTCATCGATGTCGCGCTGGGCGTCACCGGCCCACTGGGCGGCTGGATCGCCTCGGGCGGCCGTTATGGCCCGATGTTCGTGGTGGCCTCGGCGATGTCCCTGGCTGCTGCATTGCTGACGGGTGGGCTCTATATCGTCTACGGCCGCTCGCGCGGGTTGTAGGAGCGCACCCTGTGCGCGAAAGGCCCGCGTGGCGGTACGTACAGGCTCCGGGGTCGCGCACAGGGTGCGCTCCCGCCGGGTGGAGGCTACAGCACCGGATCGAACAGGCGCGCCACGTGCATGGCCAGGCGCCTCAGATACGGCGCCCTCAGGTATTCCGCCTCGGTGACCTCGTGCGCGTGCGCGAAGTCCTCGTGCAGCATCGTTTCCACCTGCGCGGCGAAAAGTCGATCGACGGTGAGCGCGCCGATCTCGAAATTGAGGCGGAACGAACGGTTGTCCAGGTTCATGCTGCCCACCGAGGCGGTGTCCTCGTCCACCAGCATCACCTTCTGGTGCAGGAAGCCGGGCTGGTAGCGGAATACGCGAATGCCGGCACGCACGGCGTCATGCGCATACAGGCCGGAGGCGAGGAACACCGCGTGATGGTCCGGGCGTGAAGGAATCAGCACGCGTACGTCCACGCCGCGGAACACTGCCAGGCGCAAGGCCGACATCACCGCCTGGTCGGGCACGAAGTAGGGCGTGGTGATCCACAGGCGATGGCGTGCAGCGTGGATGGCTGCCACGAAGAACAGCGAGCAGGTCTCCTGGCGATCCGCCGGCCCGGTGGCCGCGATCAGCGTGTGCGCCGTGCCAACCCCGGGGCCCGGCGGCAGCAGCGGCGGCAGCGCGCCGGTGACCCAGTGCCAGTCCTCGGCGAAACTGCGCTGCAGGTCGGCCACGGCGGGTCCCTCGATCTCCAGGTGCGTATCGCGCCATGGCGACAGCGGCGGCTTCATGCCGAGGTACTCGTCGCCCACGTTGAGCCCGCCGACGAAGCCGTGCTTGCCGTCCACCACGACGATCTTGCGGTGGTTGCGGAAATTGAGCTGGAAGCGGTTGCTGCGGCGCTGGGTGGCGAACGGGTGGATGTGCACGCCACCCTCGCGCAGCGCTTCCACGTAATGGTGCGGCAGCGCGTGGCTGCCGATGCCGTCGTAGAGCACGCACACCTCGACGCCGGCTCGCGCGCGTTCGAGCAGCGCCTGCTGCACGCGCCGGCCCAGCACGTCGTCGTGGATGATGAAGAACTGCAGCAGCACGCACTGCCTGGCTTCGCCGATCGCATGGAGGATGGCGTTGAAGGTGGCCTCGCCGTTGATCAGCAGGTGCAGGCGCTGGCCGTCGCGGAACGGTGCACCCAGCATGTGCGCGATCTCGCCATAGCGATCGCTGGATTCGGCTGACGGCGGTCCAGCGGCCAGTTGCACATCGGCCAGCGCCTGCATCTGCTCGCGGCGCAGGCGGTGCAGGTCGACGTAACCATGAAAGCGGCTGCGCCCCAGGTACAGGTAGGGCACCAGGGTGATGTAGGGCAGCAGCACCAGGCCAAGCGCCCAGGCGAAGGCACCCTGTGGCGTGCGCGTATGCATCACCGCATGCATCGCCGCCATCACGCCGGCGATGTGCAGCAGCAGCAATACCACGCCGACGATGGTGGTCAGCATGCCGGGTGCTCGCTCTTGGGGTACGCGGTCAGGTGGCCGTGCATCGACGTGATCGTCCTCGGTTGGCGGGCACTCAGGTCATCGCGTTGCGCACGGTGTCCAGCACGTTGCGCTCGCGCAGCTGCAGCTCCTGCTGCAGATGATCCACGAACAGGCGGATGCGTGCAGGCAGGTAGCAGCGGCTGGGATAGATCGCATAGATGTGGGCGTCGGGCAGGATCACGTCGCCCAGCAGCGGTACCAGCCGGCCGGCGCGCACGTCCTCGGCGATATCCCAGGCCGACTTGAAGGCCAGGCCATGGCCGGCCACCGCCAGGGCGCGCATCAGGTCGCCGTTGTCACAGGTGATGGCCGGCTGCACGCGCAGGGCGCGCGGGCCGTCCGGCGTCTGCGCGATCCACGGCAGGATGCCGTGCCCCGGGCGGTGCAGCATCAGGCAGCGATGCTGCTGCAGGTCCTCGGTGCTGCGGGGATGGCCATGCCGGGCCAGGTAGGCTGGCGAGGCGCACAGCACGCGGAAGCTGTTGGTGAGCAGCCGCGAGACCAGTCGCGAGTCGGCCATTTGGCCGCCGCGAACCGCTACGTCCACGCCGTGCTCGAACAGGTCCAGCATGGCGTCGGAATTGGTCAGCCGCAGCGTGAGCTCGGGATGGCGGCCGGCGAAGTCGGCGGCGATCGGGCCGATGTACTGCCGGCCCATGTCCACCGAGGCCGACACGTGCAGCTGGCCGCGCACTTCCAGCTGGCGCAGGCCGACCGCCGAGTTGGCATCGTCGACGTCGGCGATGATGGCCTGGCAGCGCTCGAAATAGATGGTGCCTTCCTCGGTGAGCGACAGGCGCCTGGAACTGCGTTGCAGCAGCCGCACACCCAGGGCCTGCTCCAGCCGGTTCAGGCGCTTGCTGGCGGCGGCCGGCGACAGGCCGAGCTCCCGCCCGGCGGCCGATAGGCTGCCCTCGGTGACCGCACGGACGAACAGCCGCATGTCTTCGAAATCGACCATCTTCAACTTTTTGGAAAAGATGCCTGTCTAGTTTGCTCAATTCACGTGGGGTGCGACAAGGCGCAAAGTGTCGGCCGTTTCTTCACGGACCCCACCGATGAACTCCTCCGACTCCTCCTCCAAGCCCGGCGCCGCCTCCTCGCGGCTGGCGCTGCTGGCGCTCTCCGTGGCGGCCTTCGCCATTGGTACCACTGAATTCGTGATCATGGGCCTGCTGCCCGAAGTGGCCACTGACCTGCACGTGAGCATCCCTGCTGCCGGCATGCTGGTGTCCGGTTACGCGCTGGGTGTGGCCGCCGGAGCGCCCGTACTGGCCGCGCTGACCGCCCGCATGGAGCGCCGTAATGCCTTGTTGTTGCTGTTGGGACTGTTCATCCTCGGCAACGCGCTGTGCGCGATCGCCCCCAACTATGGGGTGCTGATGGTGGCACGCGTGGTGGCGGCGTTCTGCCATGGCTCGTTCTTCGGCATCGGCGCCGTGGTGGCCTCGCACGTGGTGCCGCGCGGGCAGGGCGCCCGTGCCATCGCCCTGATGTTCACCGGCCTGACCCTGGCCAACGTGCTGGGCGTGCCGTTCGGTACCTTCCTGGGCCAGTGGGCCGGCTGGCGCTCCACCTTCGCCGCGGTGACCGGGCTGGGCGTGCTGGCCGCCGTGGCGGTCTGGCGCCTGGTGCCGGCCCTGCCGGACCTGCCGTCGCCGCACATGCGCCGCGAGCTGGGCGTGCTGCGTCAGCCGCAGGTGCTGCTGGCACTGCTGATGACCGTACTGGGCTTCGGTGGCGTGTTCACCGTGTTCACCTACATCGCGCCGATCCTGCAGCAGGTGTCCGGGGTGAGCGTGGGCGCCACGGGCTGGGTGCTGATCCTGTTCGGCGTGGGCACCACCATCGGCAACATGCTGGGTGGCCGCTTGGCCGACTGGCGCCTGATGCCGTCGCTGGCCGGCGTGCTGGCGGTGCTCACCGTAGTGATGTTGGCCTTTGCCTGGACCATGCACAGCGCCATGGCCGCGATCGTCACCGTGTTCGTGTGGGGCGTGTTCGCCTTCGCCACCGTGCCGCCGCTGCAGATGCGCGTGGTGCAGCAGGCCACCGAAGGTCCGCATCTCGCCTCGACCCTCAACATCGCCGCGTTCAACCTGGGCAATGCGATGGGCGCCTTCATCGGCGGTTCGATGATCGGCATGGGCCTGGGCCTGCCGTCGGTAAGCATCGCCGGCGCCGCCGTCACGCTGCTCGGCCTGCTGGTGACCCTGGCCAGCGTGGCGCTGGAGCGCCGCCGCAGCGGTACGCCCGCGGCATGCGCGGTGAGTGCCTGAGCCCTGAGCTGTTTCGATGTCATGGCAAGTCGCGCGGGATGAGGCTCGCCTGCGCGACTTTTCGATGACTTCCGCCGGCGCAGAATTCGTTTTCCGTATCTTGCCTTCCCCCTGGAGACTTTCATGAAAGCCATCGCCTATCGCCGCAGCCTGCCCATCGCCGACACACAAAGCCTGATCGACGTGGAACTGGCCGAACCGGTACCGCAGGGACGCGACCTGCTGGTGAGGGTCGAGGCGATCTCGGTCAATCCGGTGGATACCAAGATCCGCCAGCGCGTCGACCCCCAGGGCAGCGACAAGGTGCTGGGGTGGGATGCGGCCGGTACGGTGGTGGCGGTCGGTGCGGACGTCAGCTTGTTCAAGCCGGGCGACGCCGTGTACTACGCCGGCGCCATCGACCGTTCGGGCAGCAACGCGCAGCTGCAGCTGGTGGACGAGCGCATCGTGGGACGCAAGCCGTCCACGCTGGATTTCGCGCAGGCGGCGGCCATGCCGCTGACCAGCATCACCGCGTGGGAGTTGCTGTTCGATCGTCTCGGCGTGCCGCGCGGCACCGGCGGACGCAGCGGCGTGGTGCTGGTCGTGGGCGGTGCCGGCGGCGTGGGCTCGATGGCGATCCAGCTGGCGCGCCATCTCACCAACTACACCGTGGTGGCCACCGCATCGCGCGGTGAAAGCCGCGACTGGGCCTTGGCCATGGGCGCGCACCACGTGGTGGATCACCGTGGCGATCTGGTCGCGGCGGTGAAGGCGGTCGCGCCGCAAGGCGTGGATGCGGTGCTCAGCCTCACCCATACCGAGCAGCACTACCCCGCGCTGGTGGAGCTGCTCAAGCCGCAGGGCAAGCTGGGCCTGATCGACGATCCGGCCACGCCGCTGGACATCACGTTGATGAAGTCCAAGAGCCTGTCGCTGCACTGGGAGTTCATGTACACGCGTTCGCTGCACCACACGGAGGACATGCAGGCGCAGCACCGGTTGCTCGACGAAGTGGCGGACCTGGTGGATGCCGGCGTGTTGCGCACCACCTTGCGCGAGAACCTCGGCGCGATCAACGCCGCCAACCTGCGTCGCGCGCATGCGCAGCTGGAGAGCGCGAGCACGATCGGCAAGCTGGTGCTCAGCGGCTTCTGATGACGAAACGCCCGGCGCCAGTGTCGCCGGGCGGCTTTCATGCGCGATGCGTAACCGGGACCGCTGCGCCGCAGGGAGACCGAGGCCGGTCCAATCGTGCGGCGACAGTCGCCTGGCTGGTGGCGCTTACTCTTCCAGCAACCGGTCGGCCAGCTGCCGCGCCTGCTGGCGGATCTCCGGCATCGCCGTCGATTCCCACAGCACGCCGCGCAGCAAGGTGCCGATGGCGTAGAAGTGCGGCCAGGTGGCGTCGCCGCGCTGCAGGCGGCCTTCCGTCGTGGCGGTGAAGCCCAGTCCCAGCGGATCGGGAGCCAGGTGACCGTTGGTGGTGAGTTGGCGCACCAACGGGTGACGGGTGCGACGCACGTCGGTGTTGAGGCCGACGGTCTGGATCACCAGGTCGGCATCCATCGTTTCGATGCTGCCATCGTCGGTGGAGCGCACCTGCAGGTGCAGTCCATGATCGGTGACGTCCACCGCTTGCAGGCGGCCGCGACGACGATGCAGCTTGCCTCCGGCTTCCAGTGCCTGCATCGCCGTCATCACCTGGGGCGGCATGCGGTGACGCACGCGCTCCCACGCCCAGCGTGCATGGCGCAGGAAGCGCGAGCGCTCTTCCTGCGGCAGCGCAGCCCACAGCGAAGGCGTATGCGGGCGCAAGCTGTCGACCACCGTGCGCCAGTCGTTGCTCTGCGCAATGGCCTCGCGCAGCAGGCGGATCCAGCGACGGATCTCCGGTGCCTCGCGCATGGCCTCGATCAGGTCGCTGCTGTCGTCGGCGGGTGCGGAGGCCGCTTCCAGGTGCGCCTCGGGCAGCAGGCCGTGGCGTGAGAGCGCTTCGAAGCGGGCGTTCGGCCACAGCATCGAAAGCTCCAGCAGCACGTCCACCGCGGTGAGGCCCAGCCCGATCAGCACGACCTTGAGCGGGCGCTCATCGGGCTTGGCCGCGGCCAGGAAGCTCCACGGCTCGGTGACATAGCGTCCGCTTTCCAGCGCGGCATCGCTGACGCCGCCCAGCGGCTGTGGCGGCAACGAACCGATCGCCAGCACGGCGGCATCGACGCGGCTGCTTTCCTCGCCGTGGATCACCGTGACGCCGTCGTTCTCGGGCACCAGCGCATCTACCAGCAGCGGACGAACGCGCACGTCGTGGCCGGCCTCGCGTGCCCGTTCGAGCGCGCGCTCCACTTCCGATTCCAGATAGTCGCCGTAGAGGCGACGCGGCAGGAAATCGGTGCCGGCAATCGTGTGGTCGCCCCGCTGGGCGAAATCGAGAAAGCCGCGGGGCTTGCCCGCGAACATGCTCATGGAGGCGGCGCGTACGTTGAGCAGATGCCGGTCAGAGCGCGTGCCATAGGCGACACCGCGTGCCGGCGTGTCACCACCGGTATACCAGTCAAGATGCAACGGCTGCGGCAGCTGCCGTTCCAGCAGCTCGCTCAGCAGCGCTGCTGCAGCAGCGCCACCACCGATGATGGCGACCCGTCGATACATGCCACTCCCTTAAACAAAACCAATGGTAAGGCGTGGCTCAGGCGTACAAGCGGCCGGCGAAGGCACTGCGTTGTGGCCTGGCGAGCCACTGGCCGGCGGTTCCGGCTTCTTCATATGTGAAGTACTGTGCCAGATCGCCACCATAGACGTGAAGCGTCAGTGCCGTCTCGTGCCGCGAAAGATTGCGGCAGCGGTGGGCGTAACGGTCATCGGCGTCGAACCAGCTGGTATCCCCGGGGCCCAGCCAGTCGCGTCCGGTGCGGCGCAGGATATTGCCCTCTGCGTCGCGATCCCAGGATTCGACCTCCAGTGCACCGTGCAGCGACATTTCCAAGCCCCACAGGCCGGAGTGGTCGTGGACGGGGGTCATGTAGTTGGCCGGCCAGGCGAGCACCAGCACGCTGATGGCCGGCCGTCCACGCTGCGCGACGAGCCAGCGCTCGAAGCCGCGGTTGCGGGTGCGCAGGTCGGCGAGATCCTCGCTCAGCGCCTGCCGATGCTGGTGCACCCTGCAGCTGAGCTCCCGGGCCATCACCGCCAGATCCGGATGCTCGCCCACGCCGAAGTCAAACGCGATGTCGCGCAGTGCCTTCAGGTGCTGCATGTGTTTGGCCATGCGACGTTACTCGACAGGAACCGGGGGCGCAGTGGACCACGCGTCTCGTTAAAGTCCCGTAACCCGCTTGCGCGGGTGCAGCATGACTTTCGAAACATGTGCGGGCGCAGGCAAAAGCGCACGATGTTTTCACGGGCGGCCTTGAAATACGTGCCGGCCGCCTGCATGAGGACCGTGCGCAACGGTCGCTGGCGGTAAAGCCAGAAGGAGGAACGTCATGATCGCAATGAGCGTGCTCTTGATGTTGGTGATGGGGCTTTGGCTTGCCGCAGCCACCATAGGCCTGGTGTTCAAGCTCGCCTTCGCGCTGGTCGGCGGGCTGTTCAGTGTGGTCGGCGCCGTGTTGGGCTTCGTCTTCAGCGGACTGGCGCTGATGATCATCGCGCCGATCGTGGCGCTGGCCCTGTTGCCACTGTGCCTGCCAGTGATCCTGCTGGTGGCGGTGGTGTGGGCGATCACGCGCTCCGCTCGCCGCAACGCGCCGCCTGCAGCGGCGACCGCCCGCTGAGTTTCCTTTTGCCGTGGAACGGCCCGGCCTGACACTGGATGCAGGCCGGGCCTTCCCTCTTCAGCGCTGGCTCACAGCTGGTTCAAGTTGAAACTCACCGGCACGCGTGCCCATGCGCGCACCGGCTTGCCGCTGACGGTCGCAGGCTGGAATTTCCAGCCGTGCAGCACCTGCTCGCGGGCACTGCGGTCGAGCACGGCGTAGCCGCTACTCTGTTCGACAGTGACATCCTGTGGCGTGCCTTGTTCGTCGACGAGGACACGCAGGACCACCGTTCCTTCCATGCGTGCGTGCAAGGCCTGCACCGGGTATTTCAGCGGAACGGCGCGGTAGGCAAGCGTGGCCTCCACCGGCGCGGTCGGCGTGGCGACGTCCGGCGCAGGTGTCGCCTGCGTGGGTGCCGCGGGTGGTGCCGCCATACGGCCTTCGTCGGTGGGCGTGGCCACCGGTGGCGCCACCGGCTGCGGCTGCACATGTGGATGCGGCGCCGCCTTGGGTTGCACCAGTGGCTTGAGTTCGATCGCGGGTGGTGCGGGTGCTTCCTCCTGGGGCGTTAGCCAGCGGACCTGGGTCTGGACGATGTGCTGCGCCTGCTCGATCCATTGCGGCGCCATCGGACGCATCACGGCCACGAGGGCGATCAGGTTGATGGCAATGGCACCGCTGAGGGCGGCGATGCGCGCCGCATCGGGGTGGGCGTGGGCATGACGGGGTACGGCCAGGCTTGCGGACGACATGGGCGACCTCCTGACGTATCGATGTTGGGTTGTCGCACCGCACGCCGCATGGGGATGCGTTGGGAATCGTGCCGGTGCGACTTCAGCCTAGGTCCATCGAAAACGCTTGCACAAGTAGCCGTATGGAAGGCTATGCTGCGCGGAGTGCCACCCGCATCCGCGGAACGGTTATTTTCAGTGCGCCACCAGCATCGGCACATCGCCATGCATGAACAGGTGGCGGGTGGTGCCACCGAGCACCATCTGTGCAAGGCGTGAGCGACTCCAGGCCCCCATGACCAGCAGGTCGGCACCCAGGCGGTGGGCTGCATCGAGTACGGCCGGACCGGCCGCGTGGCTGGGGCCGGTATCGAGGGTTTGCACGCTGGCCTCGATGCCGTGGCGCTGCAGCCATTCGGTGAGCCCTGGCGGCGGCAGTACCGGCAGCAGGTCGGCATTCATTTCGCTGCCGTCGAGCACGTGCACCTGATCGGCTTTCCGCAGCAGGGGGGCGGCAGCGGCCAGCGCCAGCGCCGACTCGCGGCTGCCGTTCCAGGCCACGAGCACGCGGCTGCCAAGGCTGGCGACCGGGGCCACATCGGGTACCACCAGCACCGGGCGGCCGCTGGCGAACACGCAGCGTGATACCGAGCCAAAGCCTACGGGTGCATCGCTGCGCGATTGGCTGCGTTCCATCACCAGCATGTCGTAGCCCGAGGCGGCCAGGCTGACCGTCTGCACGGTGTCGCCCTGGCTGACCCGCCACGTGCCCTGCAGACCGTGGTGGGCGAGGGACTCGCGCCAGATGCCCTCGTGCGCCTGCGCCTCGGCCACGCGCCGTTGGGTTTCCTCCAGTTGTACCGGCACGGCCTCGGGCAGGCTGAAGGCGGTGGCGGGGAGATCGGCCACATAGAGGGCATCGAGCCTTGCCCCTAGTCGTTGCGCCAGCGCAAAGGCGGCTCGTGGTGCGGCGTCGTCGAGTTCGAGGTGGTCCAGATGCAACAGCAGGTCGATGGTTGACATCGTGCGGCTCTCCCGGGTCCTGGTCCACGCCCAGCTTAGAGCCTGCCGGCGATGGAGGTGTAGCCCGCGATGTCGCACGGCGTGGTGGCCACGGGACAAAAAAAGCCCCGCACAGGGTGGCGGGGCGGCAAGGCCGGGCGTCGGGGGAGAGAGAGGGGACGCCCGGTTGTGACATTCTCCGCGGAAGGGGCTTGCTCGGGCGTACAGCGCGGGTGAAGGGTGTATTCACGCCTCAGATGGCGCTGG
Source organism: Dyella sp. C9 (assembly GCF_003332825.1). Lineage (GTDB taxonomy): Bacteria > Pseudomonadota > Gammaproteobacteria > Xanthomonadales > Rhodanobacteraceae > Dyella. Next base: position 18,543 of record NZ_QIRF01000017.1, read on the forward strand.
CTTGCCAGAATCGCGGGTCCGCCCCAGGGTGGCAGGTTCAACAGGAGAAGGACTGCATGGCAGTGAGCAAGAGCATGGTGGCGTTCGCGCTGGTGCTGGCCGGATGGACGGCCGCGACGCCGTCGCGTGCGGCCGACCTCGAATGCAAGATGACGTTCCGCCTGGCCGGCTGGTCGGTGTTCTACCAGACCGCCACCGGCAGTGGCACCGTCCGTTGCAGCAACGGGCAGAGCATGAATGTGCACCTGCGCGTGAAGGGTGGCGGGATCACCTTCGGCAAGAGCCAGATCGACGACGGCGTGGGCAAGTTCTCCGGCGTGTCCAGCATCAGCGAGATCAAGGGCCATTACGCCGATGGTGGCGTGCACGCGGGTGCGTCGAAGTCCGCGGGCGCGCGCGTGATGACCAAGGGCAACGTATCCCTGGCGCTCAGTGGCACTGGCAAGGGCTGGGACCTGGGCGTGGCGTTCGGGGCTTTCATCATCGAATAAGTGCACGCGCTCGGGCGTTTCATACGCCCGGCGAGCTTGCAATCGATGGCAGGCCGGCTAAGGTGGCGGGGCCCGTACGCTTCGGTACGTTTGTTTCGTCGAGGAAGTCCCCATGTCTGCCACCTCTGCCGCGGCCTTGCCCCGCTATGCCTTTGGCGATGAACTCGCCGCCTGCGTGATCCATGGCATCGGCATCCTGCTCAGCATTGCCGGCCTGGCCACGCTGGTGAGTTACGCCTCGCTGCATGGCGATACGCGGGCCGTCGTGGCCAGTGCCGTGTTCGGCAGCACGCTGATCCTGTGCTACACCGCATCGACCCTGTATCACTCGATTCCCGGCGCAGCGGCCAAGCGCGTGCTGCGCACGTTCGACCATATCGCGATCTTCCTGCTGATTGCCGGTACCTATACGCCATTCACCCTGGTCGCGTTGTCCGGTGCGTGGGGCTGGGGCCTGTTCGGCACCATCTGGACGCTCGCCATCATGGGCAGCGCGCTGGAGCTCGGCTTGTTGAAGAGGTACCGCAAGCTTGCCGTGCTGATGTACGTGGGCATGGGCTGGGTGGGCGTGGTCGCATTCAAGCCGCTGAGCGAGCACCTGCAGGCCGGTGGCATGACGCTGCTGCTGGCCGGCGGCGCGGCCTATACGCTGGGCGTGCCGTTCTACCTGTGGCGCAAGCTGCCGTATCACCATGCGGTGTGGCACTTCTTTGTGCTGGGGGGCAGTGTGCTGCACTTCCTGGCCGTGCTGCTCTACGTGCTGCCCGACGGCCCGGGCTGATCCGCATCGGCGCCATGAAAAAAGGCCACGCCCCAGGGCGTGGCCTTTTTTTTCGTGCGCGTGTCGCGCGGTTTATTTCTTCTGCTGCGAGGGAACGAACTGCGTGCGCACTGCTTCGGCCAGCTGCTCCGGCGGGAGCAGGCCCTGGCCGATCACGAAGTCGTTGAAGGCCTGGCGGTTGAAGTCCTTGCCCAGTGCCAGCTCGGCGTTCAGGCGCGTCTGCTGCAGGCGCATGTAGCCGTAGAAATACGCGGTGGCCTGGCCCGGGCTGTTGAAGGTGTAGCGATCCAGTTCCTGCTGCGTCATTGCCTCGGACAGGCCGACGTCGTAGCGCAGCACATCGTGCGCACGCTCCTTGCTGATCAGTCCCAGGTTGAGCATCGGATCGAGATAGGCACGGGCTGCGCGCATCAGGCGAGCCTGCAGCGCGGCGAACTGGCCGGCCGGCGGTTCGTACGGCAGCATTTCCGATTCGGCGTACAAGGCCCAGCCTTCCACATTGACACTGTTGAAGGCGAACAGGCTGCGCGCCAGCGACACGCCGCGTTCCACCATCGCCGCGAACTGCAACTCGTGGCCCGGGCGGCCCTCGTGCGCGGTCAGCGTCCAGGCGGCGGCCTTATAGGTGAAGTCATCGTACGAGTCGGACTTGCTGCCCGTGGGGTTGCCCATGGTCAGCACGAAGGTGCCCTGTTCGCCGTGGTTGTTGATGAACGGCGGGGGATCCATGTGCGGTGCAGGCACGGCGGCGGTCTCGGCTTCCGAGGCCAGGCGCATCTGCATCTTGCGCTGGGGCAGGGTGATGATGTGCTCGCGGCGGATGATGTCTTCGATCTTGCCGATGATTTCGTGGTACCAGGGCACCACGTCGTCCTTGCCGAGCTGCTGTTGCTTCAGCGACTTCAGCACGTCGCGGTAATCGGTGGAGGAGAAGCCCTCCTCCTTGGCCACCACCGGCGCGATCATCTGCATCATCGAGCGCAATTCGACGAACTCCAGCTGCGCCTCCTTGATCAGCTGCTCGGGTGGAATGTCGATGCCCACCTGCTTGAGGTTGTACGCGTACAACGGTTCGGGCAGGCGGAAGTCATCGCGCTGGCGCGGCACGATGGTGCTGCGCACCCAGCCGTCGTAATCCTTGAGCTGGGCATCCAGCGCATCGAGCGCGGCCTTGCCTTCGGCGTCGTCGAGCTTGTACTTGGCAAACAGCTGGCGGATGCCCTGGGCATAGCGCTGCGTGTTGGAGAGCTTCTGCTCGACCTCGTTCTTGTACGGGCCGATCAGGTTCTTGTCACCGATCCTGGCCTGCGTCTGTGCCTTGGCCAGGTCGATGATCGGCGTACATCCCGGGGCCTTGCCGACATAGCACTCCAGGCGCTTGAGCGCGGACGGCCGACGCTTGGGATCCACGTCATCCTTCAAGAGCACGAACTCGCCCTGGAAGATGATCTGCCCCACGTCCTGATACGGCAGCATGTACTTGTCGTTGAGGTCGATGCCTTCGACCTGCTGGTCGATGGCCTTGATCATGATCTGCAGGTCCTCGCGGACGTTGATGTCCTTCTCCGCGGCCAGCAGCTTCTCCAGCTTGCCCTTGGCCTCGACCAGGGCGGCGCGCTGGCGCACGTCGACATCAGGCTTGAGGTCGACCACCTTGTCGTCATAGCCCGGCACGCCGATCTGCGAGGCAAACTCGGGATTGAAACGGGCCAGCACGTCGAGCAGAACCTTGGCGTCGGTATTGCTGCGATCCACCCAGCTGGCGGGCTTGGTGTCGGCCTGGGCGGATCCGGCGGCCACCAGCGAGACCGCCAGGGCGAGGGCGAGGCGTTTGATCATGTCGGTTTCCCGGAGATGAGGTCGCACGAGCCTAGGGCCGGCCGGGTCGGGGGCGCCATGTGCCGAAGGTCGCGGGGGGCTAGCCGACCAGCCAGGCAAAGGCGAACAGCCCGATCATCATGAAGGACAGCACCAGTTTCACCAGCGTGCCCACCAGCAAGCCCACCCAGGTGGCCGCGCCTACATGGGCCGAGCGCAACACGCTGGTGCCCGAGGCCAGCTCGCCCAGCAGCGCGCCGACGAAGGGCCCGAGCAACAGGCCCGGGATGCCGAGGAACATGCCGACCAGGGTGCCGAGTGCGGCGCCGGTCAGTGCCAGCGGGCTGGCACCCACGCGCTTTGCACCCAGTGTGCCCGCCACGAAATCCACCAGGATGCCGACCGTGCCCAGCGCGCCGATCACCACCAGCCACCACACGCCGAGGTGGCGGTACTGATCCACCGCGGCAGCCAGCCAGATGCCGCCGAAGATCATCGGTATGCCCGGCAGTGCCGGCAGGATGTTGCCGACGAGGCCGGCCACGATCAGCACGGCGGCGAGCAGGTACAGCGCGATATCCATCACAGGTATCCGGGTGGGCTCGCCAGGGGCGCAGGAAGGCGGAGGATCGGCCACAATAGGGCGCCTTGTGGCACGCCGGCGAGTGTACGCCGGCCCCGCCAGCCGGAAGCCCCGTGAACCCGACCCGCGACATCCTGCTCAAGGCCGATGAACTCGGCCGCATCGAAATGACCGAACGCCAGGGCGTGCGTGTGATCCGCCGCGACATCGGTGCGGCCCGCTGGTGGGCCCGCGCGTTCGCGCGTCGTGCCGCGGCACGCGAGGCGCGCGCGCTGGCCCGCCTCGACGGCCTCGATGGCGTTCCGGCGCTGCTGGGTTGGGATGGCCGGGAGTTGTTGCGCGGTTACATCGCCGGCGCGCCGATGCAACAGGCGCAACCACGCGACCCTGCCTATTACCGCGATGCGCTGCGTTTGCTGGCCGCGCTGCACCGGCGTGGCATCGTGCACAACGACCTGGCCAAGGAACCGAATTGGCTGGTGCGCACCGACGGCCGTCCCGCCCTGGTGGATTTCCAGATCGCCTGGACGCGTGGCCGACGCGGTGCGCTGTTCCGCCTGCTTGCGCGCGAAGACCTGCGCCACCTGCTCAAGCACAAGCGCACCTATTGCCCGCAGGCACTCAGTGCCCGCCAGCGCGCCATCCTGGATACGCCCGCAGCGCATTCGCGGTTGTGGCGTGCCACCGGCAAGCGGCTGTACAAGCTCATCGCGCGCCGCGTGTTCGGCTATTGGGACAACGAAGGCCAGGGCCGCATCCGCGACTGAAGCTGCGGCTTCCCGCAGGAGCGCACCCTGTGCGCGATTGCTCGACGTCGCTGAAACGCATGGCAGGGCGGTCGCGCGCAGGGTGCGCTCCTACAGGGCTTCGTCCTGGCTGGCATCCGCGCCGAAGCGTTCCAGCAGGAACTCGATCATGCTGCGCAGCTTCGCGGTGGGCCTGCGGTCCGGCGCGTAGAGCAGGTGCATCGGCGTAGCAGGCGGCGTCCATTCGGGCAGCACCTGCAGCAGGCGTCCCGCGGCCAGGTCATCGGCCAGCAACACCTCCGGCTGCAACACGATGCCGGCGTCATGCAGCGCTGCCACGCGCAATGCGTCGCCGTGATCGACCGACAGGCGCCCATGTACCGGCACGTCGCACACCTCGCCGGTGGGTCCGGTGAGCCGCCACTGGTCGCGGCGGCGCCAGTTCGACAGCCCCAGGCAGACATGCCCCGACAGTTGGTCGGGATGCGTGGGTGTGCCATGGCGGGCCAGGTAGGCGGGCGAGGCGGCCAGCAGCATGCGGTAGGGCAGCAGGGGGCGGGCGACCAGTTGCGGGTCGTCGATGGCGCCGATGCGGATGGCCAGCTCGTAGCCTTCGCCCACCAGGTCGATCACGCGGTTGTCCAGGGTCAGCTCCACGCTTACCTCGGGATAGCGCGCCAGGTAGTCGGTGAGTGCCGGGGTGAGCCGCCGGCTGCCGAAGCTCATGGGCGCGGTGAGGCGCAGTTGCCCGCGCGGCGTGGCCTGCAGCTCCGATGCACTGGCTTCGGCCAATTCCACATCGGCCAACACCTGCTTGCAGCGCTCGTAGTACAGCCGCCCCACCTCGGTGAGCTGCTGGCGCCGGGTGGTGCGATGGAGCAGGCGCGCGCCCAGCCGCTGCTCGATCGCCCGGATGTGCTTGCCGGCCATGGTGGGCGACACCCCGCTGGCTTCGGCCGCGGCGCTGAAGCTGCCGCTCTCCACCACGCGCACGAACATCGCCATGCTGGCCAGGGTGTCCATCATTAACAACCTGCGGTTTGCAATGGGTCAAATCATTGCATGTTTATTGCCTTGTGGGTCACGAGCACACTGGTCCGCGCAGGGCTCATCCCGGGCCGGACCGACGAGGAAACCATCATGCGATTGCTGTTAGTAGGTGCGAGCGGGACGGTGGGGCAGGCCGTGGCGAACGCGCTGGCGCCACACCACGAACTCATTCGCGCCGGCCGCCACTCAGGCGACCTTCGGGTGGACCTGACCGACTACGCCAGTGTGGAGCGCATGTATGACGAGGCGGGGCCGCTGGACGGCGTGATCACCACCACCGGCAGCGTGCATTTCGGCGAACTGGCGCAGACCACGCCGGCCCAGTTCAACCTGGGCCTGCAGGACAAGCTGATGGGGCAGGTGAACGTGGTGCTGGCGGGCATCGCGCGCCTGCGCGACGGTGGCTCGTTCACGCTGACCAGCGGCATCACGGCGGCGGAGCCGATCCGGCTGGGCGTGAACGCCACCACGGTCAATGCCGCGATCGAGGGCTTCGTGCGTTCCGCCGCGACGGAATTGCCGCGTGGCCTGCGCATCAATGCCATCAGTGCGACCTTGCTCACCGAGGCGCTGGACGCCTACGGACCGTATTTCCCGGGCTTCGAGGCGGTGCCGGGATCGCGCGTGGGCCTGGCCTACCGCCGCAGCGTGGAAGGCGTGGGCACGGGGCGCGTGTACACCGTGTGGCAATAACACCTTCTGCAGGAGCGCACTCTGTGCGCGACCAGCGCGCCCGGCACTTCAACAATATGGGGCGTTCGCGCGCAGGGTGCGTTCCTGCAAGGTAGAAGCCGCTTATTTCTCGACGAAGGCCCGCTCGATCACGTAGTCGCCCGGTTCGCGCGTGCGCGGCGAGACCTGGAAGCCACGCTCGTCGAGCAGGGTGCAGGTGTCGTCGAGCATGTGCGGGCTGCCGCACAGCATGACGCGGTCGGCGGCCGGATCCAGTGGCGGCAAGCCGAGCGTGCGGCACATCGAGCCGTCGACGATGGCATCGGTGAGGCGGCCCTGGTTGCGGAACGGCTCACGCGTCACCGTCGGGTAGTAGAGCAGCTTCTCGCGTACCAGCTCGCCCAGGTATTCGTGCTGCGGCAGCTCGTTCTCGAGGTACTCGCGGTAGGCCAGGTCGTTGACGTTGCGCACGCCGTGGGCGATCACGATCTTCTCGTAGCGCTCGTAGGTTTCCGGGTCGCGCACCAGGCTCATGAAGGGCGCCAGGCCCGTGCCGGTGCCCAGCAGGTACAGGTGCTTGCCAGGCTTGAGGTCGTTGAGCACCAGCGTGCCGGTGGGCTTGCGGCTGACGATCAGCGGGTCACCGGGCTTGAGGTGTTGCAGGCGCGAGGTCAGCGGGCCGTCCGGCACCTTGATGCTGAAGAACTCCAGGTGTTCCTCGTAGTTGGCACTGGCGATCGAATAGGCACGCATCAACGGGCGGCCATCCACCTCCAGGCCGATCATCACGAACTGGCCGCTGTCGAAGCGGAAGCCAGGATCACGCGTGGTGCGGAAGCTGAAAAGACTCTCGTTCCAGTGGTGCACGTCGATCACGTGCTCCGTCGCCAATGCCACCATTGCCGGTTACCGTCGCTCAAAGGGATGAAGCTGCAGGCAGGGCGCCAGCGCGGGGCCGGTGCCGGACTCGTGTGGGGAAGGCGATCAGTCGCTGCGCCTGACGAGTGCTGCCCTGGGGTGCAGCGAAGTGGGCATTATGCCATGGCCACCCTCCCTCGAAGGCGGCAGGGCTACGCAGGACGCAAATTGTTGCGGCATCATGCCGCACGCAGCCGGGGCGCGGGGGCGCCGGTCGGTGCGTACTCAACGGAGGGGAACACGCATGACGCAGGACGTGGAGCGGCCACTGACCGAGGCGCAGCAGGGGCATCGGCACCTGGAGCGGCTGGTGATGCTGTCCGATGGCGTCTTCGCCATCGCCATCACCCTTTCGGCCATCGAGATAAAGCCGGAGACAGGCGGGGAGGGTTCGCTGTGGCAAGCCTGGTCGCTGCCGCTGCTGGTGTACTTCCTCAGTTTCTTCCTGATCGGCCTGATCTGGCTGGTGCACCGGCGCATCATGGCCTGGCTCAGCCACATCGATGGCCCCGGTACCCTCATCAACATGGTGCTGCTGAGCCTGGTGGCGCTGGTGCCGGTGGTGGTGCGCTTTGCGCTCACCTATCCGCAGCGCGAGGGCGCCTTCCTGGTCTATGCGCTGGGGTTCTCCGTGCTGTACCTGGGGCTGGCCGTGCTGTGGGGCTACCTGGCCTTCGTGGCCAGGCTGGCCGTGCACGCCTCGCGCAGTGCCGCGCTGCAGCTGCTGGCCAAGCTGTGCTTTGCCGTGGCGGTGTTCCTGGGCGTGGCCATGTTCCAGCTGGGCTGGATGGTCGGCGCTGTGCTCTGCGTACTCCTGGCGCTGCCCCTGCGCTGGCTGGCCTGGCGTCACGGGCGCGAGGCGGCCACGGGATCCTGAGCCAGCCGTTACAATAGGCGCATGTCAGCCCCCGCCGTACCCTCTCGCCAGCCGATCGACAAGAACGACTGGCGCCTCACCGTCGCGCCCATGATGGACTGGACGGACCGCCACTGCCGGTATTTCCACCGGCTGTTGTCGCCGCATGCCCGCCTGTACACCGAGATGGTGACCAGCGCGGCGCTGGTGCGCGGCAAGCAGCTGCGCCTGCTCGAGCACAGCCAGCAGGAGCATCCGGTGGCCTTGCAGCTGGGCGGCAGCGAGCCGAACGAGCTGGCCATTGCTGCGCGCTACGGCGCCGAGGCCGGCTACGACGAGATCAACCTCAACGTGGGTTGTCCCTCCGACCGCGTTCAGTCGGGGCGCTTCGGCGCGTGCCTGATGCGCGAGCCAGCCCTGGTCGGCGATTGCGTGAAGGCCATGCGCGACGCGGTGGACGTGCCGGTGACCGTGAAGTGCCGCATCGGCGTGGACGACCAGGACGACTATGCCGATCTGCAGCACTTCACCGAAACCATGATCGCCGCCGGCGTCGAGGTGCTGGTGGTGCATGCGCGCAAGGCCTGGCTGCAGGGCCTCAGCCCCAAGGAAAACCGCGAAATACCGCCGCTGGACTACGAGCGCGTGTACCGCCTCAAGCGCGAGTTCCCCCAGCTGGTGGTGGTCATCAATGGCGGCATCACCACGGTGGACGAGGTGCAGGCGCACCTGGCCCAGGTGGACGGCGTGATGCTGGGACGCGCGGCTTACCACGACCCCTATGTGCTGGCCCAGCTCGAAGCCGCGCTGTACGGTGAGCCGATGCCCACCCGCGAGGACGTCCTGCAGCGCATGCGCCCCTACATCGAGGCCGAGCTGGCGCGGGGCACGGCGCTCAAGCACATCAGCCGCCACCTGCTTGGGCTTTACCAGGGCGAGCCGGGTGCGCGCGGCTTCCGCCGACGCCTCAGCGAGGGCGCCCATTTGCCCGGGGCCGGCTGGACACTGCTTGAACAGGCCATCGCCCAGCCGCGTGTCGCCGCGTGACGGCGCCCGTTTATCCGGTCAATATTCAGCCCCGATTCCATAGTCTGAACGGCACTAGGTTCCGTTCCCGCGGGTATCGGGTTTTGCTTAACGAAATGAAAACAATCCTGCGCTCCACTGCACTGCTGATTTTGCTGCTGGCCGGTCCGGCTGCCTTGGCGGCACAGTCCGCCGAGCCCGCGGTGTCGCTGGAGCAGGCGGTAACCCAGGTGCAGAAGGAGACTGGTGGCAAGGTGTTGTCGGCCAGTACCGTGCGGCGTGGCCGCAGCTCCTTCGAGCACCGCGTGAAGGTGCTGACGCCTACCGGACACGTCCGCGTGGTGACCGTGACCACGGAGGCCGGCAAGCCGGCTTCCTACGATTCGACCAAGAACCCGTCCAGTGACGGCGAGATCAACAAGGAGAAACACTGATGCGCATCCTTTTGGTTGAGGACGAGGCGCCGCTGCGCGAGACGCTGGCCGCCCGCCTGAAGCGCGATGGTTTTGCCGTCGATGCGGCGCAGGATGGCGAGGAAGGCATCTACCTGGGACGCGAGGTGCCGTTCGATCTGGCCATCATCGACCTGGGCCTGCCCAAGATGTCCGGTATGGACCTGATCAAGGCCCTGCGTGAAGCCGGCCAGCGCTACCCGATCCTGATCCTCACCGCCCGTGGCGGCTGGCAGGACAAGGTCGAGGGCCTCAAGCACGGCGCCGACGACTACCTGGTCAAGCCCTTCCACGTCGAAGAGCTGCTGGCGCGCATCAACGCGCTGGTGCGCCGTGCCAGCGGCTGGTCGAAGCCGGTGCTGGCCTGCGGCCCGATCAAGCTGGACACCACCGCGCAGACGGTAACCGTGGAAGGCAAGCCGGTCGACCTGACCAGCTACGAATACAAGGTGCTCGAATACCTGATGCTGCACGCGGGTGAGCTGGTCTCCAAGGCCGACCTCACCGAGCACATCTACCAGCAGGATTTCGATCGCGACTCCAACGTGCTGGAGGTCTTCATCGGCCGTCTGCGCAGGAAGCTGGACCCGGAAGGCAACCTCAAGCCCATCGAGACGGTACGTGGACGCGGATACCGCTTTGCCATCCCTCGCAGCGAAGCCGACGACGAGTGATTCGCCGCCCCCGCGCCGCCCGTTCTCACTGGCGGCGCGCGCGGCGCTCGCCACGGGTTTCGTGCTGGCGGCCTTCCTGGGCGTGGTGGGACTCACGCTCACGCGCACGGCCGCCGACAGCACGCTGAAGGGGCTGCAGGATCGCCTGCAGAATTTCGTCGTGGCCTATCTTGCCGGCACCGAAGTCGGTCGCTCCGGCAAGGTGCTGCTGCCCGACACGCCGCCCGACCCGAGCTTCTCGCGCCCGGGTTCGGGCCTGTACGCCGTAGCCATCGGCGACAACGGCTTCAAGTGGGAATCGCCCTCGGCGATCGGTCGCGATTTCAGTTTCCTGCATCCGCTGGCACCGGGCGAAGGCGAGTTCATCGGCCCCGTGGATACGCGCATGGGCCGCCTGTACTACTACAGCTACGGCGTGGCGCTGGACACGGCCGAAAAGAAATCGGTGCATCTCACCTTCATGGTGGCGCAGACCGAGGACCAGCTCGAAGGGCGCAACGCGGTGTTCCGGCGCAGCCTGATCTTATGGCTGTCCTCGCTGGGCGTGATGCTGATCCTGCTGCAGCTGTTGCTGCTGCGCTGGAGCCTCACGCCGCTGCGCAAGGTGGCCAACGAGATGTCGCGCGTGGAAGGCGGCGAGCGCGAGCACCTGGGTGACCAGTATCCCGCCGAGCTGACCGGCCTGACCGAGCGCATCAACGCCTTCATCGACAGCGAGCGCGAGCAGCGCGTGCGCACGCGCAACACGCTGGCCGACCTTGCGCACAGCCTGAAGACGCCGCTGGCGGTGATCCGTTCCGGCCTGGAAAGCGTGAGCCGCGAATCGGACTTGCGTGACCAGGTGCTGGAGCAGGTGCGCAAGATGGACGAACTGGTGGCCTACCAGCTGGCGCGTGCCGCCACCTCCGGACGGCAGACCTTCGCTGCCACCGCGGTGCCGATTGCAGGCCATGCCGAAGACCTGGTGCAGAGCCTGGAGAAGGTCTACGCCGCCAAGAACGTGTTGTGCGAATTCGACATCGACGACAACGCTGCGTTCTACGGCGAGCAGGGCGACCTGCTCGAGCTGATGGGCAACCTGCTGGAAAACGCCTTCAAGTGGGCACGCCATCGCGTGCTGCTGGTGGTGAAGATGCGTCCCGTTGCCGGGCGCCAGCGCCCCGGCCTGTGGCTGAGCGTGGAGGACGACGGCCCCGGCATCGACGAGGACAAGATCGAGACCGTGCTGCAGCGTGGCGTGCGTGGCGACGAGCGCGTGCAGGGCCATGGCATCGGCCTGTCGATCGTGCAGGACATCGTCCGCGCCTACGGCGGCGAGTTGCAGGTCGACCGCTCGCCGGAATTCAACGGCGCCCGCTTCAGCGTGAAACTGCCCCCGAGCTGAGGGTGCGCTTCCCACGTAGGAGCGCACCCTGTGCGCGACCGGATCGGAGCGGGGGCGAGGGATGAGTAGCGGGGAGTGCCAGTCCGCTCACCTGGAGCCAGCGTGCAGGCCGCGGCGGAGGCGTGGGTTTGCGCCTTTGCTGCGCGTCCCTCGCTCCGCTTCGTAGGTTTTCGCACACAAGGTGCGCCCTGCAGGGGAGGCTCAGGCCGGCGCGGGCGATGGCCCGTAATAGGCCTGCAGCAGGTCGGCTACCGCGGCGTCTGCGCGGCGCAGCACCGATGGCTGCGACCAGTGCAGCTCGCTGACCACTGCAAAGAATTCGTCGGCGCTTTCCGCCGCATAAGGATCGATCAGCGTGGTGCGCCCGCGCGCCACGTCGTTGGAGAGATGATCGAACGCCCGCTGGAACGCGACGATCCACTGGCGCCGCGAAATATGCGCCGGCAGCGGCGGCACGCCGTCGGGCGGGCCATTGAGCATGTCCAGCTTGTGCGCGATCTCGTGCACGACCACGTTGAAGCCATCCCACGGCTGCTCCAGGTCGAGCTGCACATCGGCCAGGGACAGCACCAGCGGGCCGTGCTCCCAGGCTTCGCCGATCAGGACATCCTCGCCCTCGCTCACCACGCCGCTGCGCTCGTCGTGATGGCTGCGGCGCACCTTGAACTCACCCGGATACACCAGCACGTCGCGCCAGCCGTGCAACGCCTTGGGGCCTTGCTGCAACACCGGCAGGCAGGCCTGCAGCGCAATCTGCGCGCGCAGCGTGTCGGTGAGTTCGGCGCCGGCCAGGGCGTGGATGCGCTTGCGCGCCATGAACACGCCGGCCAGCCGCCGCAGCTCCTGTTGCCGCGGAATATCCAGCCGCTTCGCCAGCACGCAGCCAGCCAGGGCGCTACGCCACAGGGCTTCGTCCAACGGAGGAGGAGTGAGGTAGGCGCGGGCGCGCCGCCACCAGGACGTCGGCACGGCCGAAGCGGTTACTGGATCGAGCCTGGCAGCAACGATTGCCAACCGAGGTTGGGATGGCGGTTGCGCTGCGGCGTAACCGGATTCGTGCCGGGGCAGTTGTCACTGCTGGACGATGCGGCAGGACCGGATGGGCTGGTGTTCTCGCGGGAGATGCCCAGGGCGTCGCCGCCGCTGCTGGCACCGCCGCCTGAGCTGTCGCGACTGCCGGAGCTGCCGTCGAAGGCATGCTGCAGGCTGCCCAGATCCTGGCCGTCCGCGTCCATGGCCGACGCAGCACCGACGCTGCCGACCCACAGAACACAGCCAATCAAGACCTTCCCGACATGCATGGCGGCTCAACCCCTTGATCCGCAACCGAAGGGCTCGATGCTGGCAGAAACCGGCGATCCGCACCAGTGCCCCGTGAAAGCTTGCGTAGCGCCGCGAGTCCCAGAAGTCATGGGACACCGGGAGCCCCGCGGACTGCGGGAGGTTGTCGCGGCAGGCTAGAATCGCCGGATGTCGCCCGCCCTTTCCCCTACAGCGTCCCTGCTTGCCCGCCCGCAAGGCGTTCCGGTTGGATCGGGCGCGTGCTGATGCAGGCGCAAGAACTGCTCACCGTACTGGCGCCGGGCGAGGTGGTTTCCGGCGCCTCGCTCGCCGAGCGCGCGGGTGTGACCCGGGCCGCCATCTGGAAGCAAGTGCAGTCGCTGCGCGCCCGCGGCGTGCCGGTGGAGTCGCGCGGCACCGCCGGTTATCGCCTGCCGTGGCCGATCCAGCTGCTGCAGCTGCCCGCCTTGCGCGCGGCGCTGCCGGCCGCCACGCGCAAGCGCCTGGGAGCGCTCGAGCTGCACTGGGAGCTGGATTCCACCTCCAGCGAGATCCAGCGGCGCTGCGTTGATCTGCCCGACCTCAGCATGATCCTGGCCGAGACCCAGACCGCCGGTCGTGGCCGCCGTGGGCGCAACTGGCTGTCGCCCCCAGGCCTCAACGTCTACCTGTCCTGTCTCAAGCGCTTTGAACACGGTTTTGCCGCGCTGTCCGGGTTGTCGCTGGCGGTGGGCGTGATGGTGATGCGTGCGGTGGAGACGCTGGGCCTGCAGGGCGCCGGGCTGAAGTGGCCCAACGACGTGCTCAGTGAGGGCGGCAAGCTGGCGGGTATCCTGGTCGAGCTCAATGGCGAGTACCAGGGCCCGTGCGCTGCGATCATCGGCGTGGGCATCAATGTGCGGCTCACTCCGGCCTTGCACGAACAGGCCGGGCAGCCGATCAACGACCTGGCCAGCCTGGCGGGAGGCGACGCTCCGGAGCGCAACCGCGTGGCCGCTGCGCTGATTACGGCGCTGGCCGAGGGCCTGGTGGAGTTCGAACAGCACGGCTTTGCCTCGTTTCTCAGCGAATACGCCCATTACGACCTGTTGCGGGACCGGGCGCTGCGTATACAGGGTGCACTGGGCGAAATGGACGGTGTGGGTGCGGGTGTGGATGCACGCGGCGCGCTGCTGCTGCACACCCACGATGGCCTGCGCGTGCTCGACAGTGCCGATGTCACGGTGCGCCCCGCATGAGACTGCTGCTGGACCTGGGTAATACGCGCCTGAAATGGGCGCTGCGCGATGGCGATCGCTGGTACGCGCAGGGCGCGGTGAGCTGGCAGGACGACGTGGCGCTGGCGCTTCACCAGGCCTGGCGTGATGTGCCCGTGCCGCACGATGCCTTTGGGGCCTCGGTGGTGAATGGCGATCGCGAGGCGCTGATCGCCGCCGTGGTGGTGGCCAGCTTTGCCCGCGAGCCGCACTGGCTGCGCACGCCTGCGGAAGCCTGTGGCGTGCGCAACGCCTATGGTGAACCTGGACGGCTCGGCGTGGATCGCTTCCTGGCCATGGTGGCCGCGCACGCCGAAGGCCTGGCACCCTGCGTGCTGGCAGGTGCAGGCACCGCGCTGACGCTGGATGCACTGGATGCCGACGGCCAGCATCTGGGCGGCTTGATCGCCCCCGGCCCGCAGCTGATGCAGCAGGCCCTGCTGGGCGCCACCACGCGCGTGCAGGTCGAGCGCCCCGGTGTGGTGCTCGATGCCGCCGACAACACGCCCGATGCCGTGGCGTCGGGTTGCTGGCAGGCGGCGGCGGCATTGATCGAGCGGTTCGTCGCGCGCATGGCACCCTCGCTGGGCGGTGCGCCCACGCTGGTGCTGGGTGGCGGCGATGCCGAAGCCCTGCTTCCCCTGTTGGCCATGCCGGCCCGGCTCAGCGCGGACAGCGTGCTGCGCGGCCTTGCCGTGTGGTCGGATGCACATTTCCCCCTCGCGCCGGCTCTCTAGAATGCCGGTTCCTGTCGTTTGCTTGACGGATCGACGATGTTCCTGCGCCTGCTCTTCGTACTGCTGATCGCCCTCAATATCGCGGTAGGCGCCTGGCTGCTGCTGGGACAGGACGACGTGCACGGCCGCAGCGCGGCCGATCCTGGCGTGCCCGAACTGCACCTGCTGAGCGAACGCCCGGCGCCGCCTGCGCCTGCGGCCAGTGCACCGGCACCGGTGGCGCCGTCATCCACGCCCGCCACGGCCCCGGCTGTTTCGGCGCCGTCGCCGAGCGCGCCGGCCACCGTGGCACAGGTACCTGCATCGCCACCGCCGCCCTCGCCGCCGCGCCAGGTCACCTATACCTGCATGGCGCTGGGCCCGTTCGCCACCCAGGCCGACATGCGCAGCATGCGCAGTGCGCTGGGCAGCCAGGCCGCGCGCATGCGTCAGCGCCAGGAGCAGACCACCCAGACCTCGGGCTGGTGGGTCTACCTCCCCGGTGGCGGCAGCCGTGACAAGGCGCTGGAATTGGGCCGCCGCCTCACCGCCGCGAACGTGGGCGAATACTTCATCGTCAGCTCCGGCGACAACTCCAACACCATCTCGCTGGGCCTGTTCAAGGACCCGGCCAATGCGCGCCGCCGCCGCGACCAGGTGGTGGCCGCCGGCTTCCCCGCGCAGATGACCGAGCGCACCGAGAGCGTGCCCGAGTACTGGCTGGACGTGGTGATGGCCGACAACGGCCGCAACGACTGGCGCAACCGCCTGCACGGGGTGGGCTCGCACAGCACCGGCTGCTTCTGAACCCCGCGCTTTGGCGCGGGCGGGGCAGGGCCTGTTAGACTCCGTCTCCTTCGCCGGTATAGCTCAGTTGGTAGAGCAACTGATTTGTAATCAGTAGGTCGCGGGTTCGACTCCTGCTGCCGGCACCAGATCGACGAAAAGGCTCGCGTGGCACGCATCCACGCGAGCCTTTTTGCTTGGGGCGTTCGCGGGCGGGATCCCGCCCCCCACGTGCTGCGTGTCGTTGCAACCGGGTCTTCGCGCGAAGTTTCCTGCCGATGCCTCAGGCCACCGCCCGCACGCGAAACGCCCTGGTCGTGCGAATGGCGATGACGACGAAGACGGCCAGCACGATCAGCTGCACTGCTCCAAAGGCGGGTTTTTGTATGTCCTGCGACAGCGATGCGAGTGCAGGCAGTTTGGCGAAGACCTGCGCGACCAGCACGAACACCAGGAAGTATTCGCTGATCACCATGCCCAGCGGGTATTGGGCGGTCCAGAAGCCGGAGCGTCCGATGGATCGCCGCGCGGCCAGCGTCCATGCGAGCACGATGAGCGCGATGGTGCCCACGGCGATGGCGGGCGTGGGGCCGTGGAAGGGGAACAGGAAGCCGGTGGCGCTGGTCAGGATGGCGGTGACGAGGAAGGTGGTTATCGCGACCGAGCGGGTGCGTCCAGACATCAGGTCGCGAATGACCACCAGTCCCGCGACGATGGCGATGAGGCTGAGCAGGGTATGGAAGGCCGTGAACCAACCAAGTGCGGTGTGCATGGCTGTGCTCCGATGGGGCTTTCACTGGAATGGGCGCCGGTGTCCCGCAATGCCTCCCTTCATGAGCCGGGTGGCGAGCTTGGAGCCTTGCCGACGCTGGCCACTATGCGACCGTCATCGACGTCCCAACAAGCCTCGAACGGGTACATCCCGATCCTCCTGAAAATCGTTGCCAGGGCCGCTAACACATCGCCGCCGCCTTCGTGGCCCGTCCGGCGAAAGTCGGTTCGTGGCGCAGGCCTCCGTAAGCATCGTTGTCGGGCTGACTAAGCTTCTCCGCCGGGTAGAATGGGCAGCCCCAGTGCTGAACCTGCCGTGCAAGCAGGTGCCGGCTGAAGGTGACCTTTGCCGGCGATCACGCGTTGATCGATGATAAATTTCAAATTTTTCATGGTGTTGCGGCTTGCCTTGCACTCCTGCCGTGGCGCCATCGAGGACTTCCCGCATGCGCAATGGGGTGCTGGCCGCCGTACTTCTGTTGGTGGGGGCCAATGCGGCAATCGCCGGCGACGCGCCGCTGGCCGCGACGCAGCTGGTGCAGGAGCAACAGGCCGGCCATGCGCCGCTGCTGCTCGACGTGCGCCACGCCGACGAATTCCGCGATGGCCACATCGCGGGCGCGCTCAATATTCCGGTCGAGCAGCTGGCCAGCCGCGCCGGCGTGCTGGGCGTGCCGCGTGACCGGGAAATCGTGGTGTACTGCGTGTCGGGCCGTCGCGCCACGCGCGCGCAGGACATCCTGCAGGCGCTGGGCTACGGCCATGTGCGCCAGCTCGAAGGCAGCCTCAACGCCTGGCGAGACCAGCAGCTGCCGCTGGTGCGCGAGGCCGCTGCCGTAACAAGCCCACTTCACTGACGGGTCTCCATGGTCAACAAGTCACTTTCCCTGATTGGCGTTCCCACCGATATCGGCGCGGGCCATCGCGGCGCCTCGATGGGGCCGGAAGCACTGCGCGTGGCCAACCTGGCCGCCAGGCTGGCCCGGCGCGGTCTGGACGTGGTCGATCGCGGCAACCTGCAAGGTCCGCTCAACCCCTGGCAGCCGCCGCAGGATGGCTATCGTCACCTGCCCGAAGTGGTGGCGTGGAACGAGGCCGTGCACGCGGCCGTGTACGCGGAGCTGGCCGACGGCCGCCTGCCGATCATGCTGGGTGGCGACCACTGCCTGGCAATCGGCTCGATCAGCGCGGTGGCGCGCCACTGCCGCGAGCAGGGCAAGCAGCTGCGCGTGCTGTGGCTCGACGCACACGCCGACTTCAACACCGCGCAGGTGACGCCGTCGGGCAACATCCATGGCATGCCGGTGGCCTGCCTGTGCGGCAACGGACCGAAGGCGCTGGTGGAGCTGGGTGGCCACGTGCCCGCGACCACGCCCGACGTGTTCAGGCAGATCGGCATCCGCTCGGTCGATGAAGACGAGAAGCGCCTCGTGCGCGAAGCCAGGGTCAGCATCTTCGACATGCGCCACATCGACGAAGTGGGCATGAAGCGCACCATGGAAGAAGCGCTGGCCGGCGTGGATGACAACACCCACCTGCACGTCAGTTTCGATGTGGATTTCCTCGACCCGACCATTGCGCCGGGCGTGGGCACCACCGTGCGCGGCGGCCCGAACTATCGCGAGGCGCAGCTGTGCATGGAGATGATTGCCGACACCGGCCGCGTCGGTTCGCTCGACATCGTCGAACTGAATCCCGCTTTCGACAAGAAGAACCAGACCGCGCGTCTGGCCGTGGATCTGGTCGAATCGCTGTTCGGCAAGTCCACCCTGATCCGCTGAAAAACCCACCTTCAACAACACCAAGAACGAGAGACCATGAAGACCCGCGTACTCACCGGCATCACCACCACTGGCACCCCGCACCTGGGTAACTACGTCGGCGCGATCCGTCCGGCGGTGGCGGCGAGCTGGCGTGATGATGTCGACGCGTTCTACTTCATGGCCGACTACCACGCGCTGATCAAGAGTGACGACCCGGCGCGCATCGAGCGCTCGCGTCTGGAGATCGCTGCCACCTGGCTGGCCGCGGGGCTGGATCCGCAGAAGGTCACCTTCTATCGCCAGTCGGATATCCCCGAGATCCCCGAGCTCACCTGGTTCCTCACCTGCGTCACCGCCAAGGGCCTGCTCAACCGCGCGCACGCCTACAAGGCGTCGGTGGACAAGAACGTGGAGGCGGGTGAAGACGCGGATGCCGGCGTCACCGCCGGCCTGTACATGTATCCGGTGCTGATGGCGGCGGACATCCTCGCGTTCAACGCGAACAAGGTGCCGGTGGGCCGCGACCAGATCCAGCACATCGAGATGGCGCGCGACATCGCGCAGCGTTTCAACCACATCTACGGCCACGAGTTCTTCGTGTTGCCGGAGGTGGCGATCGAGGAGCAGGTGGCGACGCTGCCGGGCCTGGATGGTCGCAAGATGTCCAAGAGCTACGACAACACCATTCCCCTGTTCGCCGGTGGCCAGAAACACCTGCGCGAATCGATCATGCGTATCGTCACCGACTCGCGCCTGCCCGGGGAGGCGAAGGATCCGGACAGCTCCTCCCTGTTCACCATCTTCCGTGCGTTCGCCAGCGAGGCGGAGTCCACCGCGTTCCGCCAGGCGCTGGTCGACGGCCTGGGCTGGGGCGAGGCAAAGCAGATCCTGTTCGAGCGCATCGAGGTCGACGTGGCGCCGATGCGCGAGAGCTACGACGCGCTGATCGCCCGCCCGGCGGTGATCGAGGAGATCCTCCACGAGGGCGCCAAGAAGGCGCGCGCGATCGCCGCTCCCAAGGTCGCCCAGTTGCGCGATGCGATTGGCCTGCGTTCGGGTGTCTCCGCCGCGCCGCAGGCCGGTGCAGCCAAACCGGCGGCAAAGTCCTCGGGCAAGTCGCCGCGCTTCGCCAGCTTCCGCGACGGCGACGGCAGCTTCCGCTTCCGCCTGTTCTCGGCCGAAGGCGAGGAGCTGCTGCTGTCCAAGTCGTTCGCCGATCCCAAGGCGGCCGGTTCGCTGCAGAAGCGCATCAAGGAACTGGGCACGGCGGCGGTGCTGCAGGTGCAGCCGCAGTCGCTGGTGCTCGAACTGGATGGCGAGCACGTGGCTTCCACGCCCACCTACGCGGGCGAGCAGGCACGTGACGAGGCGCTGGCAAGGCTGCGTGGCGCGCTCGACCAGCTCGCCGCCCAGGAATGAAAACCGTATCGGCCCGGAGTGAGGGAACATGCGTTACCTGGCCATTTTGATGCTCGCGCCGTGGCTGCTGATCCTGGGCTGGGCCTACTGGGCCTATCCCAAGAGCCTGCCGCGCACAGGTTCGCGCCGCGCCTTCGATGCGGCAGCCCTGCTGCTGGCGGCGTTCGCAGCCGTGCAATGCGCGAGTGCCGCCTTTGACACCGCCAGCGTACCGGCGGTGGGACAGTATGGGCCGGCCAGCGGCGCCATCTGGCAGCAGGTGCTGCCGGCGCTCTACGGCTATGGCGCCTGCGTGCTGGTACTGGCGCTGGCCTTGATCGTGCGCCACCTCGTGTGGCGCCCCCACGCGCGCTGACAGGAACAAGAACCATGCAAGACGCCGCGTTGCAGAATTATCTCCTGCGCCTGTTCGAGCGCCATGATGTCGAGCTCGAACCCGATGAAGACTGGTTGATGACCGACGGCGATTTCCCCGCCGTGAGGGCCAGCTGGTACGAGGGCACCGGTGGCGAACCGGGCCGTCTCGACGTCGATATCGTGCTTAGCGAAGAGCGCCATATCGAGGAGAGCTTCGCCGGCACGGGCACCGGCGAGGCGGCCTGCCGCAACGCGCTGGAGGCCTTCGAGCGCAGCGTGTTCCACGTGCTGCTGGCGGCCTGCTGGTACGTCACCGACGATCGCCGCATGCGCCTGGAGAGCTGGGACCTGGGTGTGCGCACCTGGGACGTGTTCGTCGGCCCCACCGTGGCCACGCGCGAGGGCGTGGACGCGCCGGCCGAGCTGCTATCCACCTTGCGTGACACGCTGCAGGCACAGTCGCTCAGCGCCGAACTGCACTGGGTACGGCTGTTCTATCGCCGCGACGACGAGGGCCAGGTCAGCGCCGAGGTACTGCTCGACAACGCGCCGTGGGAAGCGGGCGATCGCATGCTGGCCTCGCTGCCGTGGCCGGCGTCGGACGGTGCCTATGGCGTGCGCGGCTTCGTGGCACTGGACATCCGCGACTACTGAGGTGCGGCCGCCGGACGCGCCGCCTGCTGGCGCGGCTCGTCGCCATATTGCTGCCGGTAGGCCCTGAGCGCCGCCTGGCGCGAGACGAAATACAGGATGCCGGTGCGCTCCGGTGGCAGGCCCGCGCGCGTCATGCGCTTGACCATCTGCGCCGTGCGGCCCGCGATTGCCAGCTGGATGCCGCGGGCTTGCAGCTCGCGGCGCAATTCGTCGATGGCAAGGAAGCCGGTGATGTCGTTCTTGGTCATCGAGATGGCATCGATCACCACCCAGTGCGGATGCTGCAGGCGAACCAGGCGCAGGATGCGGCGGCGGAAATAGTCGGCGTTGAAAAACGTGAGCGGCGACTCGAAGCGATAGATCAGCATGCCGGGAATGGCATGCGCCTCGGGGTAGTGCGCCAGCTCGTAGAAACCCTCCTGGCCGTCGATCAGGCCGAACTCCTGCTCGGCCGGGCGCGCCACCTGGGACAGGAAATACAGCAGCGCCATGGTCACGGCGAGCAGGATGCCCGACATCACGCCGAACAGGACCACGCCAGTCACGGTGGTCCACGCGATGGCATGTTCGCTTCGACTGAAGCGGCGCAGCTCGCGCAGGCCGCCGAGGTCGATCAGGCTGATCGCCGCCGCCACCAGGATGGCGCTCAACGCGGCGATCGGCAGCAGGGCCAGCACCGGGCCGAAGAACATCATCACGAGCAGGATCGCCAGCGCCGCGACGATGGACACCAGGCGGGTCTTGCCGCCGGCGTCGTCATTGACGGCGGTGCGGGAACTGGAGCCGCTCACCGCGAAGCCCTGGCACGCGGCGCTGGCCAGGTGCGACACGCCCAGGGCGAAGAACTCCTGGTTGCCGTTGACGTGGTAATTGTTCTTCGCGGCGAAGCTGCGGCTGGTGAGCATGCCGCTGCTGAAGGTGATCAGCGCCAATGCGGCGGAGGCGGGCACCAGCGTGCCCAGCAATTCGTGGGGAAGCGCCGGCATCACCCAGGTGGGAAGCCCGGTGGGCAGGGCGCCGACCACGGCCACGCCACGTGTCGTCAACCGCAGCAGCCAGGTGGCGAGGATGGCGCCGCCCAAGGCCACCAGTGACGCCGGCAGGCGCGGCCATAACGCCTTGATCAGGAAGAACGCCAAGAACGTGCCCGCAGAGAGCAGGGCCGTTGGCACGTGGGTGTGGGGCGCCTGGTGGATCAGCGAGCGCACCTGGCTGATGGTGTCGCTGCCATCCAGGGTAACGCCCAGCACCTTGCCCGACTGGCTGACCAGAATGGTCACCGCCACGCCGTTGAGCAGCCCGACCAGGATCGGGCGCGACAGGAAGTCGGCGAGGAAGCCGAGGCGAAAGCGGCTCGCGGCAATGCAAAGCACGCCGGTAAGCAGGGTGAGCGTCATCGCATAGGCCTGGTACTCGTCGCTGCCGGGCAAGGCCAGCGGCATCAGCGTGGCGCCGAGCATGGCGCAGGTCGCCGCGTCGGGTCCGACGATGAGTTGCCGCGAAGAGCCGAACAACGCGTACACGATCATCGGCAGCACCGTGCTGTACAGGCCGATGATGGGGCTGAAGCCGGCCAGCTGCGCATAGGCAATGCTGATCGGTAGCGCCACCGCCGCCACCGACAGGCCGGCCTGCACATCGGTGCGCAGCCATTCGCGCCGGTAGTGCAGCAGTTCGGCCGCACCGGGCATTACGCGCTGCAGCAGCGGACGGGACATGGAGTCAGCGCAGCGGCAGCGAAGGGGGCGTGTGCGTGCGCATCGTCACTCCCAACGATTGAGGTGAGGACCGAATTTCTCGCGTTGCGGGCGAATCACGCAGAAGCGATGTCCACTCGGCGCCTGCATCACCCACCAGCGATCGCGGACATGGGCCACGCGGGTGGCACCCAGTTTCTCCAGCCGCTCGACTTCGGCCTCGAGGTTGTCCGTTTCGATATCCAGGTGCACGCGGCTGTCGTGATCCACACGCTGCAGCAGGATGATGGGCTCGTCGTCCTCGGTAGCCAGTTCGGCATAGCGTCCATCGCCATCCTGGTCGAGCGTGACGATCGACTTGCCTAGCGCGTGGCTCCAGAACATGGCCGCCTCGGCGAGGTTCGCGGCGCGGCAGTCGATGACGATGGTGCAAAGGCGGCTGTGATGCATGATGGCTTCCTGGCGAGTCCATGGAAGCGGGTATAGCGGCGCCCCGGTCGAGGAGCCGTCAAGGCTGGTGCACGGGCCTGCCCGATCTTGTTGCGACCATGTGCCTCTGCGGGCGCCGCCGGTACGCATGCTAGTTTCGCAGTGACTCATGGGCAGCGTTCGTCCATGCAGGGAGTACGTATGGGCGACACGTTTGACGATCTGCAGACCAGCTACGGCCGCTGTCTGCGGCAGGGCAGCTTCATTGCCCGCTTCTATGAAATCTTCATGGCCAGCCATCCCGACATACCCGGCATGTTCCGCCACACTGATTTCAGCACCCAGTTTCTCGCGTTGCGTCGTGGCATCAGCGTGGCGATCGCCCATGCAAGCGGCAGCACGCTGACACGACGCACGATGCTGGAGATGGCCAAGGTGCATGGACGGCACGGCCGAGCGCCAGTCTCGCCCGAGCTCTACCCGTACTGGTGCGACAGCTTGCTGAGAGCCATCGCCGAACACGATCCGGAGTACAACTTCGCGCTGGAGCAGCGATGGCGCAAGGCCTTGGACCGCACCACGAACTATTTCATCGAGCACTACTGACGCAGAAACAGGGCAAAAAAAAGCCCCGGCATGACCGGGGCTTTTTCATGGCAACGCCGCAGCTCAGTTCGGCAGCGACAGGTCATCCAGCAGCGCCTTGAGGAAGCGCGCGGCTTCGCCGCCGGTGGCGGCGCGATGGTCGAAGGTCAGCGAGATCGGCATGCGGCGATGCACTTCGATGCCGCCCATGACTGCCACCACGTCGTGGCTCAGCTTGCCCGCGCCGATGATGGCGACGCATGGCGGTACGACGACCGGCGTGGCGTAGCGACCGGCGAACATGCCGAAGTTCGACAGGCTGATGGTGTAGCCCGAGAGCTCCGAAGCGGGAATCGAGCGATCTTCCACCGAGGTACGCAGGCGCTTGATCGCGGCGCGGATGCCGGCGCCATCGAGCACGTCGGCGTTGCGCAGGGCCGGCACGAACAGGCCTTCCTCGGTGTCCACGGCAATGCCGATGTCCACGTGCGGATGCAGGGTGCGGGTGAGGTTCTTGCCGTCGAACCAGGCGTTGAGCGCCGGGACCGCCTTGCAGGCCGCGACGATGGCGCGGATCAGGCGGGCGGTGATGTCCTGCTTGCCGATCCAGGCGTGCAGGTCGGCGTCATCGACCAGGGTGGTCGGCACGACGTTGGCGTGGGCCTCGGCCATCACGCGGGCCATGTTGCGGCGAACGCCCTTGAGCTGTTCCGGCTGGCCGCTGGCCTGCACGCTCGGCGGTGCGGTGCGCACGGCCTTGCCGGCCAGCGACACGGGCGTGCGGCCCGGTGCCGGACCGGGTTCCGGCAGTTCCGGTGCCAGGTGGCGACCGGCCGCGGCCGGCACGCTGCGGGCCGGGGCGGCACCCAGCGCGGCGGTGCCGTTGGCGGCAGCATTCTTCACGTCGGCCAGGGTGACCACGCCGTCGGCGCCGGTGGGCTTCACGCGGGTGAGGTCGACCTTGAGCTTCTTGGCGAGCGCGCGCACCGCCGGCACGGCCTTCACGCCGCCGACGCTGCTGGCCTGCTCCACGTGCACGGTGTTGCCGCTGATCATGGCGCCGACCACAGTGCCTTCGTCTTCGCGATCGGAGGTGCCGTTGTCGATCTCGCCACCTTCATCGGAGGCCACGACCTTGTGGTCCGGGGCCGGGCTGCCGGCGCCCTTCTTGGGGCCGTGGTGATGGCCGGTGGATTCGGCCTCGGCGCGCTGCTTGGCGTTCGGATCGGGCTCGAACTCAGCCAGGGCTGCGCCGGTCTCGATGATGTCGCCGGCGGCGCCATGCAGCTTGGTGACCTTGCCGGTGTACGGCGAGGGCACGTCGACCACGGCCTTGGCGGTTTCCATCGACACCAGCGGGGCGTCGAGCTTGATGGTGTCGCCTTCCTTCACGTGCCACTCGACGATGGTCGCGTCGGGCAGGCCCTCGCCGAGGTCGGGCAGGTAGAACGTCTTGATGTCAGCCATGAGTTTTATTCCGTGGTCAGGCGGAGAATTTCATTTTCGTCATCCCTGCGAAGGCAGGGATCCAGTGCCTTTGAAAGTCGCTGGGTCCCTGCCTTCGCAGGGACGACGATCAAAAGAGTTTAGCTGTTCGCCAGCGTGCGCTTGGCGGCTTCCACCACGCGCTCGGTGCTCGGCAGGTACTTCATTTCCAGGCGGAACAGCGGGATGTGCGTGTCGTAGCCGGTGACGCGCTCGACCGGCGCCAGCAGGTCGTACATGCATTCCTCGGCCAGGCGTGCGGCGATTTCGGCACCGAAGCCGGCGGTCTTGGGCGCCTCGTGCACGATCACGCAGCGGCCGGTCTTCTGCACCGACTCGGCGATGGTGTCGAAGTCCAGCGGGGTCAGCGTGGCCACGTCGATCACTTCGGCGCTGATGCCTTCGGCAGCCAGCTCATCGGCGGCTTCCAGCGCTTCCTTCACCTGGGCGCCCCAGGTGACGATGGTGACGTCGGTGCCGTCGCGCAGCACGAAGCACACGTCCAGCGGCAGCGCCTCGCCGTCATCGGGCACTTCTTCCTTGTACTGGCGGTAGATGCGCTTGGGCTCGAAGAACATCACCGGATCCGGATCGCGGATGGCGGCGAGCAGCAGGCCGTAGGCGCGCGCCGGCGACGACGGCATCACCACGCGCAGGCCCGGGATGTTGGTGAACAGGTGCTCGTTCGCTTCCGAGTGGTGCTCCGGCGCGCGGATGCCGCCGCCCCACGGGGCGCGCCACACGGCCGGCACGGTGATGCGGCCGCGGGTACGGTTGCGCAGGCGGGCGGCGTGGCAGGCAATCTGCTCCATCATCGGGTAGATGAAGCCTTCGAACTGCGCCTCGGCCACCGGCTTCATGCCCTGGGCGGCAAGGCCCACGGTGACGCCGGCAATGGTGGTTTCGTCCAGCGGCGTGTCGAGCACGCGCAGCTCGCCGAACTTTTCCTGCAGGCCCTGGGTGGCGCGGAACACGCCGCCGTTGACGCCGACGTCCTCGCCCAGCACCACGACGCTTTCGTCGTGGGCCATTTCATAGGCGAGCGCCTGGGTGACGGCTTCGATGAGAGTGATCTGTGCCATGGCTTAGTGGGCCTTCTTGTCGAGCGAAATGGCGAGATCGCGCTGCTTGGCGAGATCGGCAGGGACTTCGGCGAAGGTGTAGTCGAACATCGCCGTGACCGGCTGGGTCTTGGTCTCGAGGTAGGCATTCACCTCGTTATCCATCCACTCGTCACACTCGTTCTTCCAGGCTTCTTCCTTGGCGTCGTCCCACACGCCCTTGGCCACCAGCCAGTTGCGCAGGCGCTTCATCGGCTCCTTCGCCCAGGCGTCCTTCACTTCCTGCTCGCCGCGGTAGCGACGCGCATCGTCGGCGGTGGTGTGGTCGGAGAGGCGATAGGTCACCGCCTCGATCACCGAGCCGCCCTGGCCGTTGCGCGCACGTTCCAGCGCGTCCTCCATGGCCTTGCGCACGGCGATGATGTCGTTGCCGTCCACCTGAATGGAGAACAGGCCCGCGGCGATGCCCTTCTGGGCCAGCGTCGGCGCGCCGGACTGGATCTTGCGCGGCACCGAAATAGCCCACTGGTTGTTGACGATCACCGCCACCATCGGCAGGTTCTGCGCGCCGGTGATGTTGATGGCGCCGTAGAAGTCGCCCTTGGACGAACCACCGTCACCGATGGTGCACACGGCCACGCGCTTCTCGTTGCGGATCTTGAACGCCAGCGCGGAACCGGCCGCATGCAGGCACTGCGTGGCGATCGGCACCGACCAGGCGAAGTCGTGGCGCGCCGGCTCCTTCTGGTAGTCGTTGCCGCGCTCGTCGCCGCCCCAGTACATGTACACCTCGCGCGGCTGCACGCCGCGATAGAGCTGTGCACCGTATTCGCGGTAGCTGGGCGCCAGCACGTCTTCCGGCTTCATGGCGCTGCCGATGCCCACGTGCGCGGCCTCGTGACCCAGGCAGCTGGCGTAGGTGCCCAGCTTGCCGGTGCGCTGCAAGGCGACCGACTTGGCGTCGAACACGCGGGTCGACATCATCAGCTTGTACAACTCGACCATGTGGTCGAGATCCTTGGCGAATTCAGGCAGGTCGTCTCGAACCTGGTTGCCTTCGGCATCGAGATACTGCAGGTATTCGATTTCAAACTTGGCGGCGATGGACACAACTCGCTCCCGGAGTGAGTTAATGGGGATCTGGGGTGCCTGGGTGTCGGCGGCCCATCCAGTGGGGCCAGCGGCGGACGTAAAGCCCTGAGCAAGACCGAAATTGTTACAGGGGCCCATGTTGCGCCGCAAGGCACGGTGCAGCATGCGCGTCGGTACGGCACGTTCTTCGCAAGCGGTTAACATGCGCATTCCACCGCTAGCAGGCTGCCCATGACCAAGAACCAGCGCGACCTTGAGGCCGGTATCGAACTCGACCTGAACGGGCGACTGACCTATGGCGGCTACCTGCGGCTGGACCAGCTGCTGAGCGCGCAGCAGCCGCTGAGCGACCCTCCGCACCACGACGAGATGCTGTTCATCGTGCAGCACCAGGTCTCGGAGCTGTGGATGAAGCTGATCATCCACGAGCTGAAGGCGGCCATTGCCCACCTGCAGCGGGACGAGCTGGACCCTTGCCTGAAGATCCTGGCGCGGGTGAAGCAGGTGCAGCGCCAGCTGTTCGAGCAGTGGGCGGTGCTGGAGACGCTGACGCCCTCGGAATACCTGGAATTCCGCGGCGTGCTGGGTTCCTCCTCGGGTTTCCAGTCGCTGCAGTACCGGCTGATCGAATTCCTGCTGGGCAACAAGAATGCCCAGATGCTGCAGGTGTTTGCGCACGATCCGCAGGCGCAGGCGCAGCTGCGCGCCGTACTGGAGGCGCCCGGGCTTTACGACGAGTTCCTGCGCTACCTGGCCCGCCGCGGCCATGCGGTGCCGGCGGCGCTGACCGAGCGCGACTGGTCCCAGCCCTATCAGCGCCACGAGGGTTTGCTGCCGGTGTTCAAGCGCATCTACGAAGACCGCATGGCGTTCTGGCCCGAATACCACATGTGCGAACAGCTGGTGGACGTGGAGGGCAGTTTCCAGTTGTGGCGTTTCCGCCATATGAAAACCGTGGAGCGGATCATCGGACATCGCCGCGGCACCGGTGGTTCCTCCGGCGTGGCCTTCCTCAAGAAGGCGCTGGAGCTGGAGTTCTTCCCGGAGCTGCTGGACGTGCGCACGGAGCTGGGCTCCTGAGCCGGCGCCTTCGACCCGGCCGTCATCCCTTCGAAAGCAGGGATCCGGCGACTTCCCGTCCAGGCCCACCGGCGCTGGATTCCCGCTTTCGCGGGAATGCCGTTGAAGTGGAAAAGGCCGTGAGGCCAGCTCCGGGGTTATGAACCGATTCCTACGATATTCCGGCGGCGCACCTCGCGCCGCTTTGTTTGCAAAGGGGCATGCATGAGCCACACCGCCGAGACCGCACCTGCAGGGGTGCCCGACTTCCCGACCACGATGGGGCACCCGCGCCCGTTGTGGATGCTGTTCATGACCGAGTTCTGGGAGCGCTTCGCGTTCTACAGCGTGAGCTGGGCGCTGGCGCTGTACATCGTGGCGCACTTCTTCCACGGCGACCCGGCGGGCGAGGCCTGGGCCAGCAAGATCTATGGCGCGTATACCGCGCTGATCTACGCCACCAGCATTTTCGGCGGTTTCGTGGCCGACAAGGTGATCGGCTACCAGCGCTCGATCCTGATCGGCGCGCTGGTGATGGCGCTGGGCCTGTTCGTGGTGATGCTGCCCAGCCGGGAGCTGTTCCTGCTGGGCCTGGCCATGGTCGTGGTGGGCAATGGCCTGTTCAAGCCGAATATCTCCTCGATGGTGGGCCAGCTCTACGGGCCGAAGGACGAGCGGCGCGACCGCGGTTTCACCCTGTTCTACATGGGCATCAACGGTGGCGCGCTGATCGCGCCGCTGCTGACCGGCTGGCTCGCCGGCTATTTCACCGACACGCCCACGCAGGAGAACTACCGCATCGTGTTTGGCGCGGCCGGCGTGGGCATGGCGCTCAGCCTGCTGTGGTTCTGGTTCGGCCGTCGCCAGCTCAAGGGCGTGGGCCGCCCCGCGCCGGACGCGGCCAGCCGCATGCGGGTGGTGTGGGTGCTGCTGGGCGTGGTCGTCGCCGTACCGCTGGTCTACCTGCTGCTGGCCTTCATCGGTGCCAGCGGCCTGCAGTGGCTGCTGAGCCTGTTGTTCGTGGGCGTGGCGGCGATGCTGGTGGTGGAAGCCGTGCGCCACGACCGCGTGCAGCTCGACCGGGTGATCGCGATGCTGATCATCTTCGCCTTCAACATCCTGTTCTGGATGATGTATTTCCAGCTCGGCACCTCGTTCAATTTCCTCGCGGAGAAGATGGTCGACCGCGAGATGTTCGGTGGCTGGATGTTCCCGGTGGGCTGGTTCCAGTCGGTGAGCCCGGTGGCGATCATCGTGCTGGCGCCGCTGGTGACCCAGGTGTGGGCCTTTCTGGCCAAGCGTCACCAGGAGCCGTCGATCCCGCGCAAGTTCGGCCTTGGCCTGGTGTTCAACGGCCTGGGCTTCACCGTGCTGATGTATGCGCTGGCCCATTCGGTCGACAGCCGCGGGCTGATCCCGTTCTGGCCGCTCAACGCCTGCTACGTGCTGCAGACCATCGGCGAGCTGTGCCTGTCGCCGATCGGCCTGTCGATGGTGACCAAGCTGGCGCCGCCGCGCCTGGTGGGCGTGGCCATGGGCGGCTGGTTCCTGTCGATGGCGGTGGGCGGCAACCTGTCCGGACTGCTGGCCGGCCGCATCAGCGGCGACACGGGCATGACCGCGGCATCCGCCCTGGCCGGTTTTACCTTCAGCTTCTGGCTGCTGGGGGGCGCGGGCGTGTTGCTGCTGCTCATTTCGCCGTTGATCAATCGGTTGATGCATGGAGTGAAGTGACGGGCCGGGGGTGAATGGCGGGGGCGCAAGACCGCGCGCGTGGCGCACGCCGCAAGCTCGCCTCTGGTATTCGGTGTTGGAGCCCACGCTACCCGCCCCCCACCCCCCTTTCTGCTGCAGTGCATTTGACGGGCAGGGTGGCGGGCGGTTACATGTCGGATCTCCCAAGAAATTTCGACTGGCGCACAGGCGCCGCCGCTGCCTCCCTGGAATCTGCATGACCGACACCTCCACTGCCGCCGCCCCGACGGTGCCCGACTACCCGCAGACCCTGGGACATCCGCGCCCGTTGTGGATGCTCTTCATGACGGAGTTCTGGGAGCGCTTTGCGTTCTATGGCATCCGTTGGGCGCTGACGCTGTACATCGTGGCCGCGTTCTTCAACGGCGACGCCTCCGGACAGGCGTTCGCCAGCCGCACCTATGGCGCCTACCTGGCCCTGGTCTACGCCACGGCGGTGTTTGGCGGCTACGTGGCCGACAAGATCATTGGCTACCAGCGCTCCATCCTGCTGGGCGCCAGCGTGATGGCGGTAGGCCTGTTCATGATCATGCTGCCGAACGAGCAGGTCTTCCTGCTCGGGCTGGCCACCATCATCGTGGGCAATGGCCTGTTCAAGCCGAATATTTCCTCGATGGTCGGGCAGCTCTACGCACAAGGTGATGCGCGCCGCGATCGCGGGTTCACCCTGTTCTACATGGGCATCAACGGCGGTGCGCTGATTGCGCCGCTGATCACTGGCTGGCTGGCCAGCACCTTCACTGATACGCCCATGCACCAGAACTACAAGCTGGTGTTCGGCGCGTCCGGCGTGGGCATGCTGATCAGCCTGCTGTGGTTCTGGATCGGGCGCCGCCAGCTCAACGGGGTGGGCCGTCCCGCGCCGGAGCAGGCCAACCGGATGCGCGTGGTCTACGTGCTGCTGGGCATGCTGGTCGCCATCCCGGTGTTCTATTTCCTGATGGCGAAGGCAGGCGCCGTGGTGCTGCAGTGGCTGCTCACGGCGCTGTTCATCGCGGTGGGCGTGATGCTGGTGATCGAGGCGGTGCGCAACGGTCGCGTGCAGATCGACCGGGTGATTGCCATGCTGATCATCTTCGCCTTCAACGTACTGTTCTGGATGTTCTTCGAGCAGGCGGGCAGTTCATTCAACTTCCTCGCCCAGAACATCGTGGACCGCGAGATGTTCGGCGGGTGGGAGTTTCCGGTGGGCTGGTTCCAGTCGGTGAACCCGGTGGCCATCGTGCTGCTGGCGCCACTGGTCTCGCTGGCCTGGGGTTTCCTCGACAAGCGCCGTCTGGAGCCGTCCATTCCTCGCAAGTTCGGCCTGGGCCTGATCGGCAACGCACTGGGCTTCGTCGTGCTGATCTACGCCCTGGACAACCTGGTGAGCGGCGACGGCCTGATCCCGTTCTGGCCACTGGCCCTGTGCTACGTGCTGCAGACGGCCGGTGAGTTGTGTCTCTCGCCCATCGGCCTGTCGATGGTGACCAAGCTGGCACCCTCGCGACTGGTCGGCCTGGCCATGGGCGGCTGGTTCCTTTCCACCGCCATCGGCAACAACCTGTCCGGCCTGTTCGCCGGCCACATCAGCGGCGAAAGCGGCATGACCGTCGCGTCGGCACTCAGCGGCTTCACCTTCAGCTTCTGGCTGCTGGCCGGTGCCGGCGTGGCGCTCTTCCTGATCGCGCCGCTGATCAACCGGCTGATGCACGGGGTGAAGTAAAGCCGTGGCGGGGGATGGGTAGCGGGGGGGCCAGAACCGGCTGTCGGCTCGAGCCTGCCGGCTGCAGCAGGCACGGGCTGGCGCCCCCCATCCCCGCGCTTACTTCGGCTCGATCGCCTGCAGCTTGTCCAGGATGCGCAGCAGCCAGGTGCGCTCTTCCTCATCCAGCCTGGACAGCAGGTTGCGCTCATGCTCGCGGGCCATGGGCGCCACGATTTCATGCACGGCCCAGCCCGCCTCGCTGAGGCCCAGCACCGAGCGGCGCTTGTCGCCATCGTGGGTGGCCCGGGTCACCCAGCCGGCCTCCACGAGCTTGGCCAGCGCCCGGCTCACCGCCACCTTGTCCATCAGCGTGCGCTCGGCCACCTCACGGGCCGACAGGCCGTCGAAGCGGGCCAGCACGGCCATTACGCGCCACTCCGTCATGCTCAGGTCGAATCGGCGCTGGTAGTCGTCGGCAATGGCCTGGCTGACGGCATTGGACAGGATGGAGAGCCGGTAGGGCAGGAAATGCTCCAGTTCCAGCGGTGCGTGGTCGGGATGGCGTTCTTCGGGCACTGCTGCGGCGCTCCTTGCAATTGGTTTCATATGTAACTATAACGCGAGGATTATGAGGATGGTCGCACGCTTGGCGTAGGCCATTGAGCATCGAATCGATCAGGAGCTTCCCATGAGCGCGCAGCCCAATCTTGGCATGCAGGTCACCACCTTCGAAAACCCCATGGGCATCAACGGATTCGAGTTCGTTGAATTCGCCGCCCCGGCCGATCGCGGCCAGGAGCTGCACGCCCTGTTCAAGAGCATGGGCTTCAGTGCCGTGCTCAAGCACAAGACCCGTGCGATCACGGTCTATCGCCAGGGCGACGTGAACCTGTTGGTCAACGAGGATCCGGATTCCTACGCCGCCGAATTCGCCAAGGCCCATGGCCCCTGCGCCGCGGGTTTCGCCATCCGCTTCCAGAAGCCGGCCGATGAAGTGCGCAAGGTCGTGCTCGGCAATGGCGGCGAGGCGGTGAGCGAACTGGCCGAGCGCAGCAAGGCGATCAACGCGCCGGCAGTGAAGGGCATCGGCGACTGCACGCTGTACCTGGTTGACCGCTACGGCGACAACGGCAGCATCTATGGCGACGACTACGCGCCGGTGCCGGGCGTCGAGCAGCACCCGAAGGGTTTCGGCCTCACCTTCATCGACCATCTCACGCACAACCTCTACTTCGGCAACATGCAGAAGTGGTCCGACTACTACGAGCGCCTGTTCAACTTCCGCGAGATCCGCTACTTCGACATCAAGGGCGCCAAGACCGGCCTGGTGTCCAAGGCGATGACCGCGCCCGACGGCATCGTGCGCATCCCGCTCAATGAATCGAGCGACCCGAAGTCGCAGATCAACGAATACCTCGACGCCTACCATGGCGAAGGCATCCAGCACGTCGCGCTGTTCACCGACAACATCTACGAAACGGTGGAAGCGATGCGCGAGCAGGGCGTGGAGTTCCTCGACACGCCGGACACCTACTTCGACGTGATCGACCTGCGCATCCCGGACAACGGCGAAGACGTGCCGCGCCTGGCCAGGAACAAGATCCTGATCGACGCCGACCCGGAGACCAAGCAGCGCAAGCTGCTGCAGATCTTCACCCAGAACAACATCGGCCCGATCTTCTTCGAGATCATCCAGCGCAAGGGCAACGAGGGCTTCGGCGAAGGCAACTTCCAGGCCTTGTTCGAGTCGATCGAACGCGACCAGATGAAGCGCGGGTTCCTGTAAAGATTGAGCTCTAAAGCCCCTCTCCCCGTGGGAGAGGGGTTGGGGAGAGGGTCCGGTGATGCAGGAGCGCATCAAACCATCGCTGCCGACAAGAGCGCGCCAACAAGCGCGTGATTTGCGTGGTGGCACGGGTGCCGAGCACAGGCTTTGGCAACACCTGCGAGCCGGGCGATTGAATGAAATGAAGTTCCGTCGCCAGCCCCCGATTCCGCCCTATGTCGTTGACTTCTACTGCGAGGCAAAAAGGCTGGTAGTGGAACTGGATGGATCTCAACACAGCGATGTGAGCGACCATGAGCGCACTCGGTTCCTGGAGTCGCAGGGAATGAAGGTCGTGCGCTTCTGGAACAACGAAGTTTTGCAAGAAACAGAAGCGGTGCTCGAAGCGATCCTCGGCGCCGCCAGCAACCGAACCCTCACCCCAACCCCTCTCCCGGCGGGAGAGTGGCTTCAAGGCGAAGAGCAATGAGCACGATGCAGGTTCACGGTTACCAATCCGGTTTCGCCAACGAATTCGCCACCGAGGCCATGCCCGGCGTGCTGCCTGAAGGGCAGAACTCGCCGCAGCAGGTGGCCCATGGCCTGTATGCCGAGCAGCTGTCCGGCACCGCGTTCACGGCGCCGCGCCACAGCAACCGCCGCAGCTGGCTGTACCGCATTCGCCCGGCGGCCATGCACCACCCGTTCGAGGCGATGGCGCCCGGCCGGTTCCATAACCGCTTCGACGAAGTGCCGGCCAATCCGAACCAGCTGCGCTGGAACCCGTTCCCGCTGCCCTCCGAGCCAACCGACTTCATCGACGGCATCGTCACCATGGGCGGCAATGGCGGCCCGGCGGAACAGTCCGGCGTCGGCATCCACCTGTATGCGGCCAATCGTTCGATGGAGGGCCGCTTCTTCTACAACGCCGACGGCGAGTTGCTGATCGTGCCGCAGCTGGGGCGCCTGCGCCTGGCCACCGAGTTCGGCGTCATCGAGCTGGAGCCGCTGGAAGTGGCGGTGATCCCGCGTGGCGTGCGCTTCCGTGTGGAGTTGCTCGACGAGGCCGCGCGTGGCTACATCGCGGAGAACTTCGGTGCGCTGTTGCGCCTGCCCGACCTGGGCCCGATCGGCAGCAATGGCCTGGCCAATCCGCGCGACTTCCTCACGCCGGTGGCGGCGTACGAGGACGTCGAGGGCAAGTTCGAGCTGGTCACCAAGTTCCAGGGCAACCTGTGGCGTGCCGCCATCGACCACTCGCCGCTGGACGTGGTCGGCTGGCACGGCAACTACGCGCCGTACAAGTACGACCTGCGCCGCTTCAACACCATCGGCTCGATCAGCTATGACCACCCGGATCCGAGCATCTTCCTGGTGCTGCATTCGCCCAGCGACAGCCCGGGCGTGAGCAACATGGACTTCGTGATCTTCCCGCCGCGCTGGCTGGTGGCGCAGCACACCTTCCGCCCGCCGTGGTTCCACCGCAACATCGCCAGCGAATTCATGGGCCTGATCACCGGTGCCTACGATGCCAAGGCCGAGGGCTTCGTGCCGGGCGGCGCCTCGTTGCACAATTGCATGAGCGGCCACGGGCCGGATGCGGCCACCTACGAGAAGGCCTCGACCCGTGACCTGTCGCAGCCGGATGTGATCACCGGCACCATGGCCTTCATGTTCGAGACGCGCCGGGTGATCCATCCGACCCGCCAGGCACTGGAGTCGAAGGAGTTGCAGGGCAACTACTACGAGTGCTGGCAGGGCATCCAGAAGCATTTCACCGGCAAGTAAGCGCCGGATCACCGCATCAACCAAGAATCACATGGCCGCGTCACGGCGCGGCTACTGGAGCAAAACATGAAACTGGGTTCCCTGAAGGAAGGCGGTCGCGACGGTACGCTGATCGTGGTCAGCCGCGACTTGAGCAAGGCGGTCAAGGCCACCGGCATCGCCGCCACCATGCAGGCCGCGCTGGACGATTGGTCCAATGTCGCGCCGCGCCTCAATGCACTGTCCGAAGAACTCAACGGCGGCACGGCGTCGGGCGCATTCGCACTGGACATGGCCGCACTGGCTTCGCCGCTGCCGCGTGCCTATGAATTCGTCGACGGCAGCGCCTACCTGCCGCACGTGGAGCGCGTGCGTCGCGCCCGCGGTGCCGAGGTGCCCGAGTCGTTCTACTCCGACCCGCTGATGTACCAGGCCACCAGCGCCGGCTTCCTTGGCCCGCGCGACCCGGTGGTGGTGCCCAGCGAAGACTACGGCATTGACCTCGAGGCCGAGGTGGTGGTAGTGACCGATGACGTGCCGATGGCGGTGACGCCCGCGCAGGCGGCCGAGCACATCCAGCTGGTCGGCTTGGTCAATGACGTCTCCCTGCGCGGCCTGATTCCGGCGGAGCTGGCCAAGGGTTTCGGCTTCCTGCAGTCCAAGCCGCGCTCGGCCCTGTCGCCCGTGCTGGTGACGCCGGATGAACTGCAGGACGCCTGGCAGGACGACAAGCTGCACCTGCCGATGCGCACCTGGCTCAACGGCAAGTGGTTCGGCGAGGCCGAATGCGGCGTGGACATGCAGTTCAACTTCGCCCAGCTGGTGGCACATGCAGCCAAGACCCGGCCGCTGACCGCCGGCACCATCGTGGGCTCCGGCACCATCGCCAACGAAGACACCAGCAAGGGCGCTTCCTGCCTGGCTGAGCAGCGCACGGTGGAAACCCTGCGTGATGGCAAGCCGAGCACGCCGTTCCTGAAGTTCGGCGACACCCTGCGCATCGATGTCACCGACAAGACAGGTGCCTCGATCTTCGGCGCCATCGAGCAGGTCATCGCGCCGCTCAAAGCCTGAGCATCCCGAGCTCAAAACGCGGCAAGCCAGCACCGGTGGGCTTGTCGCGGGTGATGCGAATTGTCGCATCCAGCTGATGGTCATCAACGGGGTGTGGGCGGCGGCCGACGATACTGCCGTCCATGCCCAGCGACACCATCGTCCCCGAGTTCGATCCGGAACTCATCGCCCGTTACGACACGGCGGGCCCGCGCTACACCAGCTATCCCACCGCACCGCAGTTCCATGAAGGGTTTGGCGAAGCGCAACTGAGGGCGGCGGCACGAGCCTCCAACGAAGAGCCCACATCCCGGCCGCTGTCGGTCTACGTGCATGTGCCGTTCTGCTTCAGTCCCTGCTTCTACTGTGGTTGCACGCGCATCATCACGCGTGACGTGAGCCGCGCCGACCGTTATCTGGGCCGTCTGCAGCAAGAGATCGCGCGCGTCGCGCCGTTGTTCGACCGCAACCGGCCGCTGTTGCAGCTGCACTTCGGCGGAGGTACTCCGAACTTTCTCGATGTGCCGCGCATGGCGACGGTGGTGGAGTCGTTGGCGCGTCACTTCAGCTACCGGCACGATGGCCCGCACGAGTACGGCATCGAAATCGATCCGCGCTATGCCGATGGGCGCTACGTCAGCGACCTGGCCACGCTGGGCTTCAATCGCATGTCGGTGGGCATCCAGGATTTCGACCCGGCGGTGCAGGCCGCGGTCAATCGCATCCAGGGCGTGGAGCGGACCCGGGAAGTCATCGACGCAGCGCGTTCCTCGGGCTACGGCTCGGTGAGCGTCGATCTCATCTATGGCCTGCCACGGCAAACCCTTGGTGGCTTTGATCGCACGCTCGATCAGGTGATTGAGCTGGCACCCGATCGCATCGCCGTGTATGGCTACGCGCACCTGCCCCGGCTGTTCAAGGCGCAACAACAGATCGACGCCGGCGACCTGCCGGAGCCAGCCATGCGACTTGCCCTGTTCGGCAGGGCATTCCAGCGGCTGTGCGATGCCGGTTACGTCTACGTAGGCATGGATCATTTCGCTCGCGCCGACGACGAGCTGGCGACCGCGCAGCGACGAGGTACCTTGCAGCGCAATTTCCAGGGTTATTCCACCCATGGCGATTGCGACATCATCGGGCTGGGCGTGAGCGCCATCAGTCGCATCGGTGACAGTTACAGCCAGAACGCGCGCGACCTGCCCGGTTATGAGGCGGCCTTGGAACAGGGCCGTTTACCGGTCGTGCGCGGCATCCTGCTGGGGCGTGACGACATCATTCGTCGTGCCGTGATCAGCGAGCTCATGTGCCACGGCGAGCTCGACATGCCCGGCTTCAGTGAACGTCATCGGCTGGATTTCGCCGACGTGTTCGCTTCCGAGCTGGCACGCCTGCGCGAGCACGCGACCGATGGCCTGGTCACGGTGGACGAGCAGACCATCCGCGTGACTTCGCGAGGCAGGCTGCTGCTGCGCAACGTCGCTATGTGCTTCGACGCTTACCTCAACCAGCCGAATGAATCGGCCCGTTACTCGCGCACGATCTGACCAGGGACTGGATGCACGGGGTGAGGCGACTTTTTGGGTGATGCCGTCGAGCGGAGGCATGGTCGACATGAACCGATCGCCGACGATATGCGCCCCCGGGCTTCCGACGGCTTCGCCCGCCGCCGTCGGCACGGACATGTGCAGGACTCACCAGGGTTGGACCTGGCGAGCTGGGCCTTGGTGTGCGGCCTGGCTGCGCGTGAGTGCCGTGTTGAGCCTTGCCAGGCCGGGCTACTAGCGGCCGGTCCAGCATCGCTGGCAGGCCTTGGTGCCTGTCCGTGAAAGCGGTGGTGCGCCCGGGCCTTTTTCGGCAACGGACGACCATCGCCGCTGCGCTGGGTCGGGTCAGCCAACGAGACTGCCGCGCTGCCTGGTGTAGCTCGCCGCATTTGCCTCAGGCTCTTGATCCGCATCAGGGCCGTGGCTGGGGAGGAACTCCAGACTTCCGTTTCCTCATCATGTCCTTCGGAACCCCATGACTCGCGCCACCTCGTTCGACCGCGAGCAGCTACTCGCTTGTGCCCGCGGCGAGCTGTTTGGTCCAGGCAATGCGCGCCTGCCATCGCCGCCCATGCTGATGTTCGATCGCATCACACACGTTGCGGCGGGTGATGGTGCGTTCGGCAAGGGATCATTGCGCGCAGAGCTGGATATTAGTCCGGGGCTCTGGTTCTTCGTCTGCCATTTCGACAGCGATCCGGTCATGCCCGGCTGTCTCGGATTGGATGCCCTGTGGCAGCTGAGCGGGTTCTTCCTGCCATGGCTCGGCTTGTCGGGGCGTGGCCGGGCACTGGGCGTCGGACAGGTCAAATTCTCGGGCCAGGTGCTGCCGACGGCCAAGCTGGTCAGCTATGAGGTCGATATCCGGCGCGTAATGCGCGGGCGCATGGCGCTAGTGGTGGCGGACGGCAAGGTCCTCGTCGATGGACGGCTGATCTACGTCGCCACCGACATGCGTGTCGGCCTGTTCCAGTCGACGGACGGTTTCTGATGCGTCGCGTGGTGGTCACGGGCGTTGGCCTGGTCTCATGCCTCGGACACGCGGCCGATACGGTGGCCCAGGCGTTGCGCGATCTGCGCAGTGGCATACGCGCCATTCCCGACTATGCCGCCCGTGGCTTGCGTAGCCAGGTGGCCGGTGTGCCGCAGATCGACCTGGAGGCCCTGATCGATCGCAAGCTCCGTCGCTTCATGGGTGACGCTGCAGCCTACGCATATCTGGCCATGCGATCGGCCATGACCGACGCCGGGCTGCTGATGGAGCAGGTGAGCCATCCACGTACCGGCGTTATCGCCGGCTCCGGTGGCGGTTCGGCCCAGTGGCAGATCGAGACGGCGGACTTGCTGCGCGAGAAAGGGGTGCGCCGCGTCGGCGCTTTCATGGTGCCGCGGACCATGTGCTCCACCGTTTCAGCGACGCTGGCGACGGCCTTCGGTATCCTGGGCCTCAGCTATTCGATTGCTGCGGCCTGTGCCACTTCAGCCCATTGCATCGGCGCGGCAGCCGACCTCATTCGTCACGGGGCGCAGGATGTGATGTTCGCCGGTGGTGGCGAGGAAGTGCATTGGGGCATGACGGCCCAGTTTGATGGCATGGGCGCGCTCTCGGCGCGAGACAATGACACCCCGGAGCGCGCGTCCCGCCCTTATGACGCCAACCGCGATGGCTTCGTGATAGGTGGCGGTGCGGGGATGCTGGTGCTGGAGGACTATGAGCACGCGCGCAAGCGCGGTGCCCACATTCATGCCGAATTGGTGGGTTATGGCGTGTCCTCGGATGGGGCGGACATGGTGGCTCCGTCCGGCGAGGGCGCCGTGCGATGCATGCGCATGGCGTTGGCAAACGTCGGGGCGCCGATCGACTACCTCAACACCCATGGCACCGCCACGCCGCTGGGCGATATCGTCGAACTGGCGGCGGTGCGCGAGGTGTTTGGGCGGGAAGTGCCCCCCTTGTCCTCGACCAAGGCCTTGACCGGACACTCCCTGGGCGCGGCCAGCGTGCACGAGGCCATCTATAGCTTGCTGATGCTCCGCGATGGATTCATGGCCGGCTCTGCGCACATCGAACAATTGGACCCGAGAGCCGAGGGTTTCCCCATTCTGCGCGATACACGCGAAGCGCGCCTGCGCACGGTGATGTCCAACAGTTTCGGTTTTGGCGGCACCAATGCCAGCCTGGTCTTTGCCAGAGCCTAGGTCATCATGACTCCACCGGCGGCAACTGCACGATGTCGATTGCCCGAGGAGCGTCGCGTGGACGTGTTGCACACAGCTTCGACATCCGGGCGAGTAACACAGAGCGGCGATCGTTCCCGGCGCAGGTGGCCGAAGTCATAAGGAGGATTCGGACCCATGGTCGACTATATCCAGGCCTGGCAATGCATCGGTTGCGGCAAGATCGAGGCGCCGCAGCCGTGTATTGGCGTATGCAGCGAGCGCAAGGTCCTCATGGTGGGCAAGGGCGATTACGAGCACGCCCAGGATCAGATCGCCGCCCTGCATGCCCGGCTTGCCAAGGCCTGCAGCATGCTGCAGCGTTTCGCCCTGGCCAAGCCACATGAGGGGCAGTGGGAGCGCTCATGGCTCGCGCTGCAGGCACAGGTGCGGGAAGTGCTGGCTACGCTGGATACCGCCGCGACGGACGGCCGATCGTCACCCTGATGCGGAGCGCCATGGGTAGGCAACCTCGCCGGTGTGTTCAGCCGGGGAAGCCAGGAATCGACAATGTCCGGCCCTCATCGATCGAAAGACGATGGTGAATTAGGGCAAGCTGGTCCAGCAGGGCGGCGCGAGCTTCGGCAGCATGGGGGTTCTCGCGTTGGATTGCAGCAAACAGGTGGCCGGCATCGCCACGGACCGCGGCGAGCATGTTGGCCAGTCCGAGAAACGACGGTGGCGCCATCGACAGGTCTTCGCCGATACCAAGGTCAACCAGGGCCTTGGCAATGAAGAAGGCCAGCGCGTGGGTGTACGCCATGGCACGATCATGACTGGGCGCATCGCATTCGATCACTTCGCAATGTATCGACTGGAGCAGCGAACGCGCCTGCTCAGCCGCAAGGGGATGTCGAGAACTGGCGCAAAGCACGACGCGCAACGGTTGTTCGTTACGTTCAAGGCTGAGTGGGCCGAACAGCGGATGCGTGCCGACGTGGGCAATCTCCGCGCCAAGCAGTTCGTCCATGAGTCGGCAGGGTTCCTCTTTGACGCTGCCCACATCGATGACGGTTTGTCCTGCGCGCAGGCAGGGACGTAGTTCTTGCAGCGCGGATGCCAGGCGTGGCACGGGCATGGCGAGAACGATCCAGTCGGCGCCGTCCACCACCTTGGTCATGGTCGTGCGTGCCCAGGCCGGGGGAACCTCGGCCTTCGGGTCGAACACGGCGATGTCATGGCCGGCCGCATGCAGAAGCTGGGCAAACGCCTTGCCGAAGCGGCCGTAGCCGAGCAGGGCGATGGGCATGTCAACTCCTCGAAGCGCAGTAAGGGATGAGCCTAGGCTGCATCGACGGAAGGAAGCTTGGCTCTCAGCGCGAGGACCTGTTCCTTCAGGAACTGGAAATAGCGATCGATGTAACTGACGTCATTTTCGCTGTCCAGCAGGTACGGATTCATCAGCGTATGACGAAGGATAAGCAACCGGTCGGCGGGGGCATTTTCACCCAGCGAGGCCATGCACAGGCCAAGGGACGAGAGTACGCGTTGTGTTTCCGCGGCGCCTAGCAAGGCTGGTTGCAGGCTGGTCTTGGAGCCGAAGAAATCCCGCGTCTGAAGTGGTCTCGACAGATCGCAACGCTGCATGTCATGCAGAGCGCGCACGAACCAGTTCGCCTGGCTGACCTCGGTATTCCCCCATGGATTAAGCGCCAGTCCGACGAGATTGCTGTCCGGCTCGAACGGGACCGCAACGCGGGCCAGGCCTTCCATGTCGATGGCGAATCGACGGGCCGCGTTGCGGAAGGCCTCCGCGGCATGGATCGTCGTGCTGACCAGGCGTCCGAAATGTTGGTGTTCCAGTGGCAGCACCCGATGGGCCACATAGGCCGCCGCGGCGTTGGCCCCTGGTTTGGAACCTTCCGGCGTGAACTGGCCGAGATCGCGATAACGCGCCATATAGCCTTCCGCATCTTGCTCGTCGAAGACGTAGTCGGCTGGCTCTGCCAGCAGGGGCATG
Source organism: Dyella sp. C9 (assembly GCF_003332825.1). Taxonomy (GTDB): domain Bacteria; phylum Pseudomonadota; class Gammaproteobacteria; order Xanthomonadales; family Rhodanobacteraceae; genus Dyella. The sequence continues at coordinate 60,153 of NZ_QIRF01000017.1, forward strand.
GCGCGATGATCCCGGCAGACGAAGGCCCCGATGCCGTAGGGAAGGTAGCCGAGCTTGTGCGGATCGACGGTGATGGAATCGGTTTCACCCAGTGCCGCGAAAGCGGCATACACCTCGGGTGAAGGGAAGTGCTCGAACTCGGCGGCGATCTCGGAATGCGTGCGCAGGCTACCGTCTGCGTTGCGGAACAGTGCAGCCAGATAGCCACCCCAGGCGGCATCCACGTGCACACTGAAATCAAGGCCTTCCGTACGCGCCTGCAAGCGTGCGGCCACTACCTCGTGCACGGGATCGATGGTGCCGTACTCCGTGCTGCCCAGTACGGCGACGCACATCAGGACAGGGCGATGTTGCTCCGCACATCGCGCGAGCACTTCATGCAGCGCGTCACCATCGAGGCGCATGCCGCGCACAGGAAGCAATCGAAGTTGATCCCGGCCCAGGCCCAGCAGCTTCAGTCCCTTGCTCCACGAGTAATGCGCCGTGATCGGAGCGAGCACCAGCGGAGCCCGAAGCGCGCCGTGGGCGGAAAAGAAGGCGGCCAGTCCGCGTCGCTCGACGCGTTCCGCTTCGACCCGTAGGCGCCAGTCCTCGGCGATGCCCGGCGCTTGGTCGTCCAGCCAGCATTGCCAGCGCTCCCGCAAGGCGATGACCTGCTGGGCTGGGAGATTGAATGCCTGCCAGTCATCTTCCGGCAGGTCGAGTTCGGGGACGCGTGCCGCCCGCAGGGCCACCGGGAATGACTTGAGCGCCAATGCCAGCCGTAGCGCCTGATAGTTGGCCAGGGTACCGCCCGACGTAAGATGCCCGAAGGCGCAGTCGGGCCGGCCAGGGTCATCGGGATAGCCGAGCATGCGGGCCAGCTGCAGGCCGACCTTCAGCTCCAGCTCGACGGTGACTGGCGCCGCCTCTTCACAGACGTTGTTGGGGTTGTAGGGCAGGGCCAGCATCTGTGCAGCCAGACCCGGCAGCAGCAGGTCGGATGCCATGTGGCCCACGTAGCGCGGACTGTGGAAAGGCACTGACTTCTTCAGCGCTGCGGAAAGCTGGTGAAGCTCGCGCCTCGTGCGCGCCTCGAACGCCCGGTAGTCCGGGTGATGCGTCGCCGCGGTACTGATGGCCGGCGGATCCTCGGGGTGGAAATTGCGCCGCCAGTAAACGTGGTCACGCAGAAATTCGACCAGGAACTTTTCGAGCAGCGTGTCGTTTTCCCCGTAGGGTCCAAGAAAACAGGCATCCAGGAAGTGATCGCGTGGTGCTGACATGGGCAGGCGGGCCATGGAGGGTGCGGACCTGCGGATGATGGGCAACGGCGTTGGCCATGGCGGTGATATAGGTCAGCGCGGCACATCGCCTGAGGATGTGGGCATCGTCTTTCTTGCTGGCGCCATGTTCTACTTATAGGCCCCATCCTAAAGAGGTGTCCCATGTCCCAGGTTACGCTCAAGGGCAATCCAGTCCAGGTCGACGGTCATTTCCCCGCTACGGGCGAGCAGGCGCCGGCGTTCTCGCTGGTCGGCAAGGATCTCGCCGATGTGTCGCTGGCCAGCTTTGCCGGCAAGCGCAAGGTGCTCAACATCTTCCCGAGCGTGGACACGCCGACTTGCGCCACTTCGGTGCGCCGCTTCAACGAGAAGGCCAGCCAGCTGAAGGATTCGGTGGTGCTGTGCATTTCCGCGGACCTGCCGTTCGCGCAGGCGCGCTTCTGCGGTGCGGAGGGGCTGGACAACGTGGTGACCCTGTCTACCCTGCGTGGCCACGAATTCCTGAAGAATTACGGCGTGGCCATCGCCTCGGGTCCGCTGGCGGGCCTGTCCGCGCGTGGCGTGGTCGTGCTGGGTGAAGACGACAAGGTGGTTTACAGCGAGCTGGTGGGCGAGATCGCCCACGAGCCGAACTACGACGCGGCGCTGGCTGCACTCGCCTGATGGCCTGACGGTCTGGCAAACGGCCGGGATACCCGGCCGTTTGCCCGGGGCTTGGGCGATGCGGCGCTGCTGGCGGGAAGGCCCGCGAGGGCGGCGACGTGCGCTTGCGCATTCCCCAAAAGAAAAGCGGCCAGCCTGAGCTGACCGCCTTCCTCCCCACAAGCGTGTCTTGCCGGCGCTATTTGGCGAGTGCCAACGTGCCCTTCATGAGCGCGGCATGGCCAGGAAAGGTGCAGAAGTAGGCATAGTTTTCGCCCGCCTTGAGCTTGGCCACCGCGATGGTGACGCTGTCGGACTCGCCGCCACCGATCAGCTTGGTATGGGCGATCACGCGGGTGTCGTCTGGCTTGACGTAGTTCTCCGCGGCAGCGGCCTTCATGCCATCGGCAATGATGCCCGGCTCGTCCGCCGCGCTACCCAGCACCCAGTTGTGGCCCATGGAGGCCTTGGGCAGCTTGCCGGTGTGCTTGAGGGTGACGGTGAACTGCTTGCAGGTCTTGGGCACCTCGATGCTCTTTTGGTTGTACTGCATCGCATCGTTGGCCTCGATGGTGGTGGAGCAGTCGGCCGCCCACAGGGGTAGGGCGAACAGGCCGAGCAGGGCGAGGGCCAGGGTTTGGCGGATCATCAGGCGAACTCCAGCGCGGAGGTGGGAAAACCCGACAATGCCGATGGCGAATCCGCTGAGCGCTGATCTGGATCAGCCGGAACTGCTGCAAGCTGCCGCAGCCGAAAAAAACAAAAGCCGGGCGAGGCCCGGCTTTTGCTGAACTGCATGAGGCAGGACGCTTACTTGGCCGCCATCAGTGCGATGGTCATGTCCAGCATGCGGTTGGAGAAGCCCCACTCGTTGTCGTACCACGACAGCACCTTCACCAGCGTGCCTTCCATGACGCGCGTCTGGGTGGCGTCGTAGGTGGAGGAGGCAGGGTTGTGGTTGAAGTCGATCGACACCAGCGGCTGCGTGTTCACCGCCAGGATGCCCTTCAGCGCGCCATTGGCGGCTTCGTTGATGGCAGCGTCGAATTCTTCCTTGGTGGTCGGACGGGCGGCGTCAAAGGTCAGGTCGACCACCGACACGTTGATGGTCGGCACGCGCATGGCGAAGCCGTCCAGCTTGCCGTTGAGCTCCGGCAGCACCAGGCCCACCGCGGCGGCGGCGCCGGTCTTGGTCGGGATCTGCGAGTGCGTGGCCGAGCGGGCGCGACGCAGGTCGGAGTGGTAGACGTCCGTCAGCACCTGGTCGTTGGTGTAGGCGTGGATGGTCGTCATCAGGCCACGCTGGATGCCGATCTTCTCATGCAGCACCTTGGCCAGCGGAGCGAGGCAGTTGGTGGTGCACGAGGCGTTGGAGATCACTTCCAGCTTGGAGGTCAGCTTGTCGTCGTTCACGCCGATGACGAAGGTGCCGTCCACGTCCTTGTCGCCCGGGGCGGAGATGATCACCTTCTTGGCGCCGGCGGCGATGTGCGCGCTGGCCTTGGCCTTGGAGGTGAACAGGCCGGTGCACTCCAGCACCACGTCCACGCCCAGCTGGCCCCAGGGCAGCTTGGACGGGTCGCGCTCTGCGCACACCTTGATGCGGTCGCCGTTGACGATCAGATCGCCGCCGTCCACCGACACGGTGCCCGGGAACTTGCCGTGGGCGGTGTCGTACTGGGTCAGGTGCGCGTTGGTCTCGGCATTGCCGAGGTCGTTGATCGCAACGATCTGGATCTCGTTGGTACGACCGGCTTCGTACAGTGCGCGCAGAATGTTGCGGCCGATGCGACCGTAACCGTTGATGGCGACCTTGATGGCCATGGGACAGCGTCCTCCAGAGTGAGGTGACGAAAATGGCGGCTGTGGGACCGCCGTAAAACCACTATTTTAACCTGAACCGGGCAGGGGCCTCATCCCGCAGGATAGGCGAGCGGCCCGGGCTGTTCAGGAACGCGCCGAAGCGCTTGAATGGCAATTTTGGGGCACGAGGCCCCTGGACCAAGGAGAACGCCATGAGCGAGGCAGAGCAGACCATCGGAATCACCCTGGAACAGGTGGCCGACTACGAGTTCCGGGTGCGTTTCGATGAGACGTCGATCCCCGACCTGACCACCGACGAAGGCGCGCCGCTGGGTCGCGGCGCCGGCCCCAACCCCTCGCGGTTGCTGGCCGCCGCCGTGGCCAACTGCCTGAGTGCCAGCCTGCTGTTTGCCCTGCGCAAGTACAAGAACACGCCCGGCCCGCTGGCGGCCACCGCCAAGGCCACCCTGGCCCGCAACGAACAGGGGCGCTGGCGCGTCAGCCATATCGGCGTGGACCTGCAGCTGGCCGACAAGGCCGAGTTGCTGGAACACCTCGACCGCGTGCTGGCCCAGTTCGAGGACTTCTGCATCGTGACCCAGAGCGTGCGCCAGGGCATCAAGGTAGACGTCAACGTGCGCGATGGTGACGGCCAGTTGTTGCCGGTGCCGGGCGCAGGCTGAGCCGAAGCTGTCATCAGGCTGTGGCAGACTTGCCCGTTCCTTCCAGCGGAATACTCATCACCATGTCCTTGTTGCGTCGATCGGCTGCTGCCGCGCTCATCTGTCTGGCCATCGCTCCTGCCGTCCAGGCATGGGGGCCGCTTGGCCACAGCATCGTCGCCGACCTGGCGCAACGACACCTCAGCCCCGCGGCCGAGGCCGAGGTGGAGCGCCTGCTGGCGCCGGAGCACACCAAGTCGCTGGCCGACATTGCCAGCTGGCCCGACGAAATCCGCAACGATCCCACCAAGGACGCCTTGTGGAAGCAGACCCGCGGGCTGCACTACGTCGACTTCACCTCGGGTGACTGCAACTACACGCCGCCGCGCGACTGCAAGGATGGCGTGTGCGTGGTCGAGGGCATCGACCACTACGTGAAGATCCTGGCCGACAAGAGCCAGTCCGATGCGGCCCGCCTGGAAGCCCTGAAGTTCGTCGTCCACTTCATTGGCGACGAACACCAACCGTTGCACGGCGGCTCGCGTGACGACAAGGGTGGCAACACCTATCAGGTGCAGTTCGATGGCAAGGGCACCAACCTGCACAGCGTGTGGGATTCGGGTCTGCTCAAGACCCATGGACTGGAATGGAAGGCCTACGCGGATGAACTCGATGCGCGCGGCCCGGTGACCCTGCCGCCGCCGATCCCGCCGGCCGACAACGTCTATGCGCAGTGGGCCGAAGAGTCCTGCCAGATCTCGCGCGACATCTATCCGCCCAGCCACAAGATCGACAACGCCTACGTGCAGAAGGAACTGCCGGTGGCCGAGCTGCGCCTGCGGCAGGCGGGGCGTCGCCTGGCCGACGTGCTCAACCTCGCCTTGTCCAACTGATGCATTGAACCCGGCCCTGCGCGGGCTGGGTGATGCGGGGCCGGCGCAATGCCGGCCCTCGCTGTTTACCGGGGAGCGAAGCGTCCACTGGTTGGATACATGGTTCCGGAATGCGGGGCCCGACGGTCCCGCCCTCGTTCCGTTTGGATGGCTATTTGCTGCACTGCAAAATGAAGCCGTGCCCTCGGCGAAAGGCTTTCCCGCTGCCTTGCCGGCCTTCTTCGGCGGGTGATCCACGTGGCGTTGGAGTGGCGTGTCTTTCGTGCCGCGATGACACCACTTTCGGGTTGCTGTTCGTGGCAGATAGCAGACCACTTCAGGCGGCTCACGCCATTCTTGCTCGTCAGTGCGCAATACCAGTGGTCGGTGGTGGTCCGCATGCCACAAGCAGTCCACTTGCACGCCTGCGGACGATGCGTTTGGGCACGCAAAAACCCTCTGGCAGATCGATCCAAATCTGCTAGCGTGGATGCATGACTACTGAAAATCCGCTGCGACGCACAAAGATTGTTGCCACCCTGGGACCGGCTACCGACGCCCCGGGCATGCTGGAAAAAATCATCGCCGAAGGCGTGGACGTGGTTCGCCTGAACCTCTCCCACGGCCAGCCCGACGACCACCGCGCGCGTGCTGTCGCCGTGCGTGATGCGGCGGCCAAGCGTGGCCGCGAGGTCGGTGTGCTGGCGGATCTGCAGGGTCCGAAGATCCGCGTCGAGCGGTTCGCGCAGGGTCCGGTCGAGCTTCGTGTGGGCGATAGCTTCGTGCTGGACTGCAGTCCCGGTGCCCCGCTGGGCGATGCCACCCGCGTCGGTGTGAGCTACTATGGCTTGCCCAGCGATGTGGCCGCGGGCGACGTGCTGTTGCTCGACGATGGCCTGGTCGCGTTGACGGTGGAAGCCGTGGTCGGCGCCGAAGTGCGTTGCCGTGTGCTGATTGGCGGCCGCCTCTCCGACCGCAAGGGACTCAACCGCCAGGGTGGCGGCCTGTCGGTCAACGCCCTGTCCGACAAGGATCGGGCCGACATCAAGCTGGCCGCCGAGATCGGCGCCGACTTCCTCGCCGTGTCCTTCGTGCGCTCCGCCGCCGACATGAACGAGGCGCGCCGCCTGATGGAAGAGGCCGGCGGCAAGGCTTCGCTGGTGGCCAAGATCGAGCGTGCCGATGCCATTCCGGTGCTGGGCGAGATCATCGATGCCTCCGACGTGGTGATGGTGGCACGCGGCGACCTGGGCGTGGAGATCGGTGACGCCGAGCTGCCGGGCCTGCAGAAGAAAATCATCCGCGAGTCGGTGCAGCGCAACCGCGCCGTGATCACGGCGACACAGATGCTGCAGTCCATGGTGCGTTCGCCCATTCCGACCCGCGCGGAAGTGATGGACGTGGCCAACGCCGTCATCGACGGCACGGACGCGGTGATGTTGTCGGAGGAATCGGCGGCGGGTGCGCACCCCGACAAGGCCGTGGCGGCATTGCGTCGCATCTGCCTGGGTGCCGAGCGCCAGTTCGAGCCCAAGGAAGACCCGGCCACGCAGGGCCATTTGCTCGATCGCACCGACCAGGCCATTGCGCTGGCGGCGATGCTGCTGGCCAGCCAGCTGGGCGTGCGCGCCATCGTTGCGCTGACCGAATCGGGTGCCACCGCGCAGTGGTTGTCGCGCTACCGCAGCGCTGTGCCGATCTACGCACTGTCGCCGTTCGACGACGCGCGTCGCCGCATGTCCGTGTTCCGCGACGTGCAGGCCGTGAAGTTCACCCACGCCTCGCAGACGCCGGCAGGTTCGGCCCGCGACGCGGTGCGCCAGCTGTTCGCCCAGGGCAAGCTGTCCGAAGGCGACCGCGTGGTGCTGACCCATGGCGACCACATCGGTCGCGGTGGCGGCACCAACACGCTCAAGCTGCTGTCGGTGGGCGTCGAGGGCGTGGTGGAGTGCCTGCGCGATCTGTAAGCATGGCCTAGACATCGGCCGTGGTCCGATAGGACTAGAATCGCGGCCGATGTTTCATCCAACCATGCGCAGGAGGTTTTTCATGAACACGATGTCACGCCGTTGCGGCCAGGCCTTGGTGCTGGCACTGGCCTTGGTCGGTGCGGCGCCCCTGATGGCGCAGTCGCAGGCGCGCATGGTGGGGCCGGAGCAGATCCAGTCGTACTGGATCATGCTCAACACCAAGGTGGATGCGGATGTTCCCAACAGCGGCCGGAACATGGACAAGCCGGGCTGCGTGGCGGTGAGCTACCTGATCGGCTCCGACGGCGTTCCGCAGAACGTGACGGTGCGCAAGGTGGTGCCGCAGAGCGACCTGGATGCGGTGGCCAAGAGCGTGGTCTCCAACTTCCGCTATGGGCCGGCCCTGCACAACGGCACCCATGAGCCGATCAATACCTACTTCATCGTGCCGTTCAACTTGCCGGCCGATCCGGCGCAGAAGCAGTCGATCGTCAACGCCTGCAAGCTGCCGGGCTTCGACCAGGCCTGATCCACGCTTGATCCAGGCCGGCCTGCGGGCCGGCTTCCGGGCCGTTCAGGGGTGCTCCGGACCCCTGGATGGCTTATGGCCTATAATCGCGGCCTTTCAGCCTGGCTGCCCCTTGGGGCGGCACCACCTTGTGCGGCCCACACCGCCTAAGTATCCGGAGTTGTCATGAGCATCGAAGATCTCGAAAGCGTCGCCCTGGCGATGGTCGCGCCCGGCAAGGGCATCATCGCCATCGACGAGTCGACCAACACCATCAAGAAGCGTTTCGAGGCCGTTGGCATCGAGAACACCGAGGAGAACCGCCGCGCCTACCGTGAGCTGCTGCTCACCGCGCCCGGCCTCAACGAGCACATCTCCGGCGCGATCCTGTACGACGAAACCATTCGTCAGTCGACCAAGGACGGCGTGCCGTTCACCCAGGTGATGAAGAAGAACGGCATCATCCCGGGCATCAAGGTGGACAAGGGTCCGGTGCCGCTGGCCGGCTTCCCCGGCGACGTGGTGACCGAGGGCCTCGACGGCCTGCGCGAGCGCCTGCAGGAATACGTGAAGCTGGGCGCCCAGTTCGCCAAGTGGCGCGCCGTGATCAACATCTCCGAGGACAACCCGTCCTCCACCGCCATCGAGGCCAACTGCCACGCGCTGGCCCGCTACGCCGCGCTGTGCCAGGAAGCCGGCCTGGTGCCGATGGTCGAGCCGGAAGTCATCATGGACGGCGACCACAGCATCGAAGTCAGCTACGAAGTGCACGAAGCCGTGCTGCGCAGCCTGTTCAACGCGCTGTACGAGCAGAACGTCTTGCTGGAAGGCACCATCCTGAAGGTCAGCATGGTCATCCCGGGCAAGGAAGCGGACGAGCAGGCCGAGGTCGAGGAAGTCGCCGAAGCCACCGTGCGCGTGCTCAAGACCACCGTGCCGGCGACCCTGCCGGGCATCGTGTTCCTCTCCGGCGGCCAGACCGACGAGCAGTCCACCGCTCATCTCAATGCGATGAACCGCATGGGTCCGCACCCGTGGCCGCTGAGCTTCTCCTACGGCCGCGCCATGCAGCAGGCCGCCCTCAAGCTGTGGGCGAAGGACATGAAGGCCAACTACGTCGAAGCACAGAAGACCGTGCTGGCGCGTGCCAAGGACAATGGCCTGGCTGCGCTGGGCCAGTGGAACGCCAAGTAAGGCTTTCCGCTAACAATCGGCCAAAAGAAACGGGCGCCTCGCGGCGCCCGTTTTGTTTCCCTGTTCCGGAGACCCGTATCAGAAGCGGTATTCTGCGCTGACGCTGTACAGGTTGGTCGGCAGGTGGATGTTCTTGTCGCTCTGGCTGCCGTCGTAGTAGTCCCAGTTCAGGCCCACGCTCCACTTCGGGGTGATGTTGTAGCCAGCGCCCACGCCAGCGTAGTAGCGGGTGCTGTTGAAGTTGACGTTCTGCGGGTTGGTCTTGTCGTTGGTCAGGCCCGAACCCTTGGCGAAGAATGCACCGCCACGGACTTCACCGTACCAGCTGGGGCTGAAGTTGTAGCGCAGGTTCAAGCCGGCCGTCGCACCCTGCAGCTTGGATTCGCCATTGCTGCCGGTGTAGTTGGCATAGTTCTGGGTGTACAGGCCACGGGCGCTGGAGCGACCCAGGTACACATAACCCACCTCCATACCCAGCGAAGTCTCAGGGTTGATGGCGAAACGGTAGCCGCCCTTCACGCCACCGGCGAAGTCGCCGTTGTCATAGGGGCCCTTGTTTACCTGGCCGTAACCAGCGTTGGCGCCAACGTACCAGCCCTGCTGGGCGGTCTGACCCGCGTCCTGGGCAAAAGCGGCCGGTACGGCCATAACGCCAGCGGTCGCGAGAGCAAGAGCAAGAATGGTGTTCTTCATGGGGTAGTCCTCTTCGTCTTATGGGTCCAGACCGGGGGCCGGGGGTTCGGAAAACCACGGTCTGTGCACCTGCTTGTAACGGTGCTGATCCTTAGATGGGGAGCTGGCCAAAGAGTTTCAATACTTGTTAGTACAGGATTAAGGGTCGGTTAATTCATCGCAAGGGCCAGCCGGCGAACGCCGCACGGATTGGGCGACACGGGGCGTAAGGATCGGCGACAATAGGCGTTTTACTGCCGCCAGCCCCCGGAGACCCCTCGCAATGACAACCCGCCGCGAACTCGCCAACGCCGTGCGCGCCCTCGCCATGGACGCCGTGGAGAAGGCCAACAGTGGCCACCCGGGCATGCCCATGGGCATGGCGGATATCGCCGAGGTGCTGTGGAACGATTTCCTCCAGCACAACCCGAGCAACCCCAAGTGGTTCAATCGCGACCGGTTCGTGCTCTCCAATGGCCACGGCTCAATGCTGCAGTACGCGCTGCTGCACCTGACCGGCTATGACCTGCCGATGGACCAGCTCAAGCAATTCCGCCAGCTGCACTCCAAGACCGCCGGCCATCCGGAAGCCAGCGAAACCCCAGGCGTGGAAACCACCACCGGCCCGCTGGGCCAGGGTCTGGCCAACGCCGTCGGTTTCGCGCTGGCCGAGAAGGTGCTGGCCGACCACTTCAACCGTCCGGGCCATGAGATCGTCAACCATCACACCTATGTGTTCCTGGGCGATGGCTGCCTGATGGAAGGCATCTCGCACGAAGTCGCCTCGCTGGCGGGTACCTGGAAGCTGGGCAAGCTGGTCGCGATCTACGACGACAACGGCATCTCGATCGACGGCGAAGTGCACGGCTGGTTCACCGACAACACCCCGGAGCGTTTCGAGGCCTACGGCTGGAACGTGATCCGCGGCGTCGACGGTCATGACGCCGAGGCCATCAAGAAGGCCATCACCGAGGCCACCAGCCAGTCGGAGAAGCCCACGCTGATCTGCGCGCGCACCATCATCGGCTTCGGCGCGCCGCACAAGCAGGGCAAGGAAGAGAGCCACGGCGCCGCGCTGGGCAAGGACGAAGTCGCCGGTGCGCGCGACGAACTGGACTGGCGCCACGAGCCGTTCGTGATTCCGGCCGAGATCTATGCCGGCTGGGATCACAAGAAGGCGGGCGCCGAACGCGAGCAGAAGTGGCACGACGCCGTGGCGAAGTACTCCGCCGCGTTCCCGGAACTGGCGGCCGAGTTCAATCGCCGCGTCTCCGGCGAGCTGCCGTCCGACTGGGCCGCCAAGTCGCAGGCCTATGTCGAGAAGCTCCAGGCGGAGGGCCCGGAAGTGGCCTCGCGCAAGGCCTCGCAGATGACCCTGGACGCCTACGGCCCGCTGCTGCCGGAGCTGATCGGCGGTTCGGCGGACCTGGCCGGTTCCAACCTCACCAAGTGGAAGGGCAGCGTCGACGCCGGCAACGGCCATGACCCGAAGGGCAACTACGTCTATTACGGCGTGCGCGAGTTCGGCATGAGCGCCATCGCCAACGGCCTGGCCCTGCATGGCGGCTTCGTTCCGTATGACGCCACCTTCCTGGTGTTCTCCGATTACGCCCGCAATGCGGTGCGCATGAGCGCGCTGATTCCTGCGCATGCCATCCACGTCTACACCCACGATTCGATCGGCCTGGGCGAGGACGGTCCGACCCACCAGCCGGTGGAGCACCTTGCCTCGCTGCGCTACATCCCGAACAACCAGGTGTGGCGCCCATGCGACGCGGTGGAAACCGCCGTGTCGTGGAAGGTCGCCATCGAGCGCAAGGGCAACCCGGCGTGCCTGGTGTTCTCGCGCCAGAACCTCAGGCACCAGCAGCGCAGTGCGCAGCAGGTGGCCGACATCACCCGTGGCGGCTACGTGCTGTCCGATCCGCAGGACACCAAGTTCAAGGCCATCCTGATCGCCACCGGCTCGGAAGTGGAGCTGGCCATGGAAGCGGCCCGCACGCTCGCACAGCAGGGCGTGCCGGTGCGCGTGGTGTCGATGCCGTGCACGGAAGTGTTCGACGCGCAGCCGCTGGAATACCGCGAAGCCATCCTGCCGGGCTGGTGCCGCGCACGCGTGGCGGTGGAAGCGGCGACGGCCGACTTCTGGCGCAAGTACGTGGGCCTGGACGGCGAGGTGATCGGCATGAACAGCTTCGGTGCCTCGGCGCCGGCGCCGAAGCTGTTCGACTACTTCGGCTTTACCGTGCCGCACGTGGTCGACGCCGTGAAGCGTGTGATCGGCTGAACGCCCTGATCCCTCTCCCTGCGGGGAGGGGGCGAGAGCGCAAGCTGTTCGCCCTGGAACCAAAAAAACGCCGCGATCGTCGCGGCGTTTTTTTGCTCTTGTCTTTGCCAGAAGCGCAGCCTGCGCGCGAAAAGCCCAGGTAGCGAGAAGGCCGTGATGCCACGGTCGTGCGCAGGGCGTACCCCTGCGACGGGATGGCATCACGCCACCAGCAACTCCGTCAGATGATCCGGATCACGGGCGATGGCGTGTGCGCCGGCCTTTTCGAGTTCGGCCCGGCTGCCAAAGCCCCACAGCACGCCGACGCCGCGTACGCGGTTCGCCAGCGCGCCGTCGATGTCGAAGTGGCGATCGCCGATCATCGCCGTGTCTTCCGGACGGGCGCCGAAATCCTGCAGCGCGGCGGCGATCATCGAGGCTTTTTCGCTGTGCGGACTCGATGGATCCGGGCCGTACAGGCGGGTAAACGCGTTGCCAAACGGCAGGTGCTCGATGATCGGGCGGGCATGGCGCTCGGGCTTGCTCGTGACCACGGCCAGCGTGTGGCCGGCCGCCTGCAGCCGGTCGATCATCGGCTCGATGCCCGGATAGATCGTGTGCTCGCGCCAACCGATGGTATGGAAGCGCTGGTGGTAGTACTCCACCGCCTGTTCGATGCGGTCGTGGTCATGATCCAGCAGCGGCGCGAAGCTGTGGCGCAGCGGCGGGCCGATCCAGTGGCGCATCTCGGCCGGGTGCGCCACGCCCAGCTGCGTCAGCGCATGACGGACGCAGCCGAGGATGCCCAGCTCGGAATCGATCAGGGTGCCGTCGAGGTCGAACAGGCAGAGCATTCAGTGACCTGCGCGCGCCTTGAGGGCCGCCACGGCCGGAAGCTCCTTGCCCTCGAGGAATTCGAGGAAGGCGCCGCCGCCGGTGGAGATGTAGGACACGTCATCGGCGATACCGTACTTGTCCACCGCCGCCAGGGTGTCGCCGCCGCCGGCGATGGAGAACGCCGGGGAGGCCGCGATGGCGCGCGCCAGCGTCTCGGTGCCATGGCCGAAGGCGTCGAACTCGAACACGCCGACCGGGCCGTTCCATACCACGGTGCCGGCCTTGGCGATCAGCTCGGCGTAGCGGCGGGCGGTCTCGGGGCCGATGTCCAGGATCATCTCGCCGTCCTTCACCTCGTCGACCGCCTTCACGGTGGCCGGGGCGTGCGCGGAGAACTCCGGCGCCACCACCACGTCGACCGGCAGCGGCACGTCGGCATGGCGGCGCTTGGCGTCGGCGCTGACCTTCTTGGCGGCCGGGATGAGGTCCGGCTCGTACAGCGAGTTGCCGACGGGGTAGCCCATGGCGGCAATGAAGGTGTTGGCGATGCCGCCACCGACGATCAGCTGGTCGACCTTGCCGATCAGGTTTTCCAGCAGGGTGAGCTTGGTGGAGACCTTGGAGCCGGCGACGATGGCCAGCAGCGGGTGCGCCGGCTGCTCCAGCGCCTTGCCGAGCGCGTCCAGTTCGGCGGACAGCAGCGGGCCGGCGGCGGCGATCGGGGCGTACTTGATCACGCCATGGGTGGAGGCCTGGGCACGGTGCGCGGTGCCGAAGGCGTCCATCACGAAGATGTCGCACAGGGCGGCGTACTTCTTCGACAGCGCCTCGTCGTCCTTGCCTTCGCCCACGTTCATGCGGCAGTTCTCCAGCACCACCACTTCGCCGTCCGCCACCTCGACGCCGTCGAGGTAGTCGGCGACCAGGCGCACCGGCTGGCCGAGCTTGTCGCCCAGCCACTTGGCCACCGGGGCCAACGAGGATTCGGCGTCGAACTGGCCCTCCTTGGGGCGGCCCAGGTGCGACAGCACCATCACCTTGGCGCCGGCGTCGCGGGCGGCCTTGATGGTCGGCAGGGAGGCGTCCAGGCGCTGGGTGGAGGTGATGTGGCCGTTCTCGATCGGCACGTTCAGGTCTTCGCGGATCAGCACGCGCTTGCCGCGCAGATCAAGATCGCTCATGCGGGTAACGGACACGGCGGAACTCCCTTGCTTGGATTCGGTGAATGGGTGCCGGTGGCACGAACCGCCTATTGTCCCGCCCGGTCCGCAGCGATGCAAACCGCATGGCAGGTATCCTAGGTGCCCGGTATTTCCGCGCGAGGACACCCCATGGAGCAGCAGGATCTGGTGCTGTACGGCTATTGGCGCTCCAGCGCCGCCTATCGGGTGCGCATCGCGCTGAACCTGAAGGGGCTGGCCTACGAATCGCGGCCGGTGCACCTGGTCAACAACGGCGGCGAGCAGCATGCGCCGGATTTCCAGGCCCTCAACCCGCAGGAGCTGGTGCCCTGCCTGGTGGACCAGGGGCGGGTGTTCACCCAGTCGATGGCGATCCTGGAGTACCTGGACGAGACACGGCCGCAGGTGCCGCTGCTGCCGCCCGATGCGGCGGGGCGGGCCCGGGTGCGGGCGCTGTCGCAGGTGGTGGCCTGCGACATCCATCCGCTGGGCAACCTGCGCGTGCTGCAGCACCTAGTCAGCCAGTTCGGCGCAGACGCCGCCGCCAAGGGGGTGTGGTCGCGGCACTGGATCAGCCTGGGCCTGCACGCGCTGGAAACCATGCTGGCCGGCCACGTGGCCACTGGCCGCTTCTGCCATGGTGACACGCCAGGCATGGCTGATGCCTGCCTGGTACCGCAGGTCTACAACGCGTTGCGCTGGAAGCTGCCGATGGAGGAGTACCCCACCATCCTCCGCATCCATGAGGCCTGCCAGGCGCTGGAAGCGTTCCAGCGCGCGGCACCGGAGGCGCAGGCCGACGCGCCGGTGGCCTGATGGCCTCGACGGGCCTTTGGGAGCGGTTGTGGCGTTGGCAGCGGGGGCGCCAGGGCAGTGGCTACGACAAGCTGCTGCTCGGCGGAACCTATTGGCCGCTGCCTTGCGACTGCTATCTGTTGCGTTTCCCCACCGGCACCTCGGTGCCTGCGCATACCGACAAGGTGGAGCGCGGGCGGCATTACCGCCTCAACCTCATCCTGTGGCCTGCGCGCCGGGGCGGCGAGTTCGTCTGTGCGCGCCCCATGCATGCCAGCCGGCGCATCAAGCTGTTCCGCCCGGACCTGGAAGAACACAGCGTCACGACGATCGAGGAAGGCACCCGCTGGGTGTTGAGCTTTGGCTGGGTGCGTGGCGCACGGAGCGCCGGAACGCGCCCCGCCGCCTGAGGGGCCGGGTCAGAAGCCCAGCCCGTACGGATCGTTGCCTGCCAGTTCCACGCTTTCCGCATTGCCGCCCTCGGACAGGCGCACCTTGAGCGCCAGGCCGTCGCGCGAGTCCGCCTTGTTGAGCGCCTCGTCCAGCTCGATGCGGCCTTCCTTGTAGAGGCGGTACAGCGACTGGTCGAACGTCTGCATGCCTTCCTGCAGGCTGCGGTCCATCGCTTCCTTGATGTCGTGCACTTGGCCGCGGCGGATCATGTCGCGGATCAGCGGTGTGTTCAGCAGCACCTCGGTCGCCGGCAGGCGGCGGCCATCCTTGCCCACCACCAGGCGCTGGCTGATCACCGCGCGCAGGTTGAGCGCGAGATTCATCAGCACGTTCTTGTGCGCCGATTCGGGGAAGAAGTTGAGGATGCGCTCCAGCGTCTGGTCGGCATTGTTGGAGTGCAGGGTGGCCAGGCACAGGTGGCCGGTTTCGGAGAAGGCGATGGCCGCCTCCATGGTGTCGGTGTCGCGGATCTCGCCGATCATGATCACGTCGGGCGCCTCGCGCATCGCGTTGCGCAGGGCCTCGTGGTAGCTGTGCGTGTCCAGGCCGACCTCGCGCTGGTTCACGATCGACTTCTTGTGGCGGTGCAGGTACTCGATCGGGTCCTCGATGGTGAGGATGTGGCCCGAGGAGTTCTGGTTGCGGTGGTCGATCATTGCCGCCAGGGTGGTCGACTTGCCCGAGCCGGTGGCGCCGACCACCAGGATCAGCCCGCGCGGCTCCATGATCAGCTCGCGGAAGATGCTGGGCAGCTGCAGCTGGTCGATGCTCGGGATCTCGCTCTTGATGGCGCGGATCACCATGCCCACTTCGCCGCGCTGCTTGAACACGTTGATGCGGAAGCGGCCGGCTTCCTTCACCGCCAGCGCCATGTTCAGCTCCAGGTCGCGCTCGAACTGCGGTACCTGGCCCTCGTCCATCAGCGAATAGGCGATTTTCTTGACCATGCCGCTCGGCAGGCCGGTGTTGCCCAGCGGATAAAGCTTGCCCTCGACCTTGATGTTCACAGGGGCGCCCGTCGTCAGGAACATATCCGACGCGCCCTTGTCAACCATTAGCTTGAGGAAATAACCAATGTCCACTCGAATCCCCTAATTTCGCGCGCATTGCTAAAGTCGATTATGCCCGCCCACAATACGCTGCGACACTCCGAGAGGACTGAGTGATGGTGCACATCTTTTCCCCGCTGTCGGGCCGCCGCAGGGCCGGCCGTACGGCGGTTTCCACCCTGACGCTGGCGTTCACGCTGGCGCTGTCCGGCTGCGCCACCACGCCGCCGCCGGACAATGCCATGAACCAGGCCCAGGTCCAGCTCCAGGCCGCCCGTGACGCGGGTGCCGCCGACTACGACCCGGTTGACCTGGGCTTTGCCCAGAGCAAGTTCCAGCAGGCCCAGAACGCCATGGCCAGCCGCAAGTACGACGATGCGGCCGTGCTGGCAGACGAGGCCCGTGCCGATGCCGAGCTGGCCCGTGCCAAGGCCCGCCTGGCCGCCGCCCGGGCCCAGCTCCAGAGCAAGACGGCCGCCCACCAGCAGTTGCGCGACCAGATCGACCAGTCGCTGGCCGAGCAGCAACAGCAGGACCAGTCGCAAAACGCCGGCCTGCCAAACCAGCAGCAGACCACCGACATGCCGGCACCCTCCAGCTCTTCGCTGGGCGCGCCGATCCCGCAGGGGCAGGGCTTCCAGACCATTCCCCAGAACACTGACCAGACCGTTCCCCAGTCGAACACCGACCAGGGAGGCCACCCATGAAATCTCTGACTCTTCGACTTTCGGCGCTGTTCCTGGCCGTCGCGGCCGCAGGTGCGGCCCATGCCGCCAAGGAAGACATGGACGTAGCGCGGCTGAACAACAGCCTGGACCAGCTCGCCGGTGACCCGGTGCTGGGCGGCTATGCCCAGGCCGAACAGGCGCGTGCCCGTGATGCCGTGAACCAGCTGTCCCAGGCCCGCTCGCGTGACCGCGCCCACGCCCTGTACATGGCCGAGCGCCGGGTCGACCTGGCCCGCGCCACCGCACAGCTGCAGGACGCCCAGCTGCAGGTGAACAAGCTGGACCGCGAACACGACCAGATCCAGCTCGACGGCAGCCGCCGCGAGGCGGACCTGGCCCGCCAGGAACTGGAGCGCCAGCGCCTGCAGTACCAGATGGCGCAGGAGGAGGCCGCACGCCAGGCCGCGGCCGGCGCCGAGGCCACGGCCCAGGCGCAGGCCGAGGCAGCCCAGGCCAAGAAACTGGCGGCGGCCCAGGCGAAGGTGGCCAACGCCGCCAAGAAGCAGGCTGAGCTGGCGGCGCAGGCCGCCAAGCTGATGCGTTCGCAGATGCAGCAGGGCGACAGCGGCGCCGCGAGCGACGCGTCCAAGGACACCGGCAAGTAATCCCGCTTCCGGTTGTCTCAGGCCATGCACCGAAGGCCGGCAGGGCACACCTGCCGGCCTTCGTCATTGCGGGCGCGACCACGGTGGCGACGCGGGCTGGCGGCGCATTCGTTCACGTTGCGAAAAGCCGTTGTTGCCATCGTGCAAAAGACTGCTGGGGCAGCTTGTTCAGCGTGATCGACGAGGTGCGTCCCAGGCCTTTTGTGACGCTTGCATGACCCTCGGTCGGGGAGTAGCGTCGGTTCTCCAGGGGGCATCTCCGCCGCCTGGACCACCGACCTGAATCATGCATTCATCCTTCCCCTTCAAACGCGCTCCATGACCGGTCATCCGGCGTGGGCCGTGGGTGTGTGCGTGTTCAACGTCAGCGGGTACCCCTCCCAGGTCCCGCCGTTCTCTCCAGAGGAGGTTCGAACATGTTTGAAAACCAGCAGCGTGATGATGTCGAAGCCTTGATGAAAGCCGACGCGGAGTTTCGTCGGCTGTACCAGCACCATCAGGAGCTCGACAGCAAGGTGCACGACGCCGAGATTGGTGTACTTCCCATCGACGACATGACGTTGTCGGGCATGAAGAAGGAGAAACTCCATGCCAAGGAGCGTCTCCAGCGCATGTGGGACACCCGAGCGCACCGCATCAACTGAACCTGCGAGGTTTCGCATGAACGCGGCCCCGGTACCTCCCGCCCAGGGAGGGTTTCCGGGGCCGCTGTCGTTTGGGGAGGGGGAGGCGTCAGGGTCGTCGGGTTATGATCGGCGTCCCTTCCGGCTGCAGCGATGCAGCCGGGCCTATTGCAAGGAGTCCCCATGTCGGTCCACCAGAGTGTCCTCGAACTGATCGGACGTACCCCGATGGTACGCGCGCAGCGACTGGACGTCGGACCGTGTGAGTTGTTCCTCAAGCTGGAAAGCGCCAATCCGGGCGGCTCGATCAAGGACCGCATCGGCCTGTCGATGATCGAAGGCGCCGAGAAGGCCGGCAAGATCCGCCCGGGCGACACCCTGGTGGAGGGCACCGCCGGCAATACCGGCCTGGGCCTGGCCCTGGTGGCGCAGCAGAAGGGCTATCGCCTGATCCTGGTGGTGCCCGACAAGATGAGCCGCGAGAAAATCTTCAACCTCAAGGCCATGGGCGCAGAAGTCGTGCTGACCCGTTCGGACGTGGCCAAGGGCCACCCGGAGTACTACCAGGACATGGCCGAGCGCATCGCGCGCGAAACGCCCAATGCCTACTTCATCAACCAGTTCGGCAACCCGGACAACCCGGCTGCGCACATCGCCACCACCGGCCCCGAGATCCTCGAGCAGCTGGATGGCAAGGTCGACGCCATCGTGGTCGGCTGCGGCTCGTCGGGCACGCTGAGCGGACTGTCCAAGTTCTTTGCCGAGCACTCGCCGCAGACCGAATTCGTGCTGGCCGATCCGGTCGGTTCGATCCTCGCGCAGTACATCAACGAGGGCACGCTCTCGGCCAAGTCCGGCAGTTGGATGGTGGAAGGCATCGGTGAGGACTTCCTGCCCAGCATCAGCGACTTCACGCGCGTGAAGAAGGCCTACGCGATCCCCGACAAGGAGAGCTTCCTGGCGGCACGCGAGCTGCTGGCCAAGGAGGGCATCCTCGGTGGATCCTCCACCGGTACGCTGTTGGCCGCCGCGCTGCGCTACTGCCGCGAGCAGACGACGCCCAAGCGCGTGGTGAGCCTGGTGTGCGACACCGGCAACAAGTACCTCTCGAAGATGTACAACGACTACTGGATGCTCGACAACGGCTTCATTGAGCGCGAGCGGCACGGCGACCTGCGCGACCTGCTGCTGCGCCCGTTCGCCCAGCGCGACACGGTGGTGGTGGGACCGGGCGAGTTGCTGATGACGGCATACACGCGCATGAAGCTCTACGACGTCTCCCAGCTGCCGGTGATGGATGGCAGTCGCCTGGTCGGCATCCTCGACGAATCCGACGTGTTGATGCACGTGCATGCCGATGAGTCGAAGTTCCGTGATGCGGTGTCCACCGCCATGATCACCAACCTGCAGATGCTCGACGTGCGCTCGCCGATCGAGTCGCTGTTGCCGGTGTTCGAGCGGGGGCACGTGGCCATCGTGGTCGATGGGGAACAATTCCTCGGCCTGATCACCCGCATCGACCTGCTGAACTATCTACGCCGCAAGGTGCATTGAATCCGGTGGATGGAGCGGTCCAGGATGGGCCATCGGACCGCCCTCCGCCCACCACGAAAGTTTGTTGAAATCAGGTATCGACACAGTCGCACTCCGCGACCGGATGGATCGCACCTGTTTCGAAGGAGTAACAGCTCATGTGTGGAATCGTTGCCGCTGCCGCCCAGCGTGATGTCGCGCCCCTGCTGATTGCCGGCCTCAAGGCGCTCGAATACCGCGGCTACGACTCGGCTGGCCTTGCGGTGCTCGACCAGGGTGTCATCCAGCGCGTGCGGGCCAAGGGCAAGGTGCGCGAGATGGAGGGGCTGTACCTGTCCCATCCGTTCCCCGGTGGCACCGGGATTGCCCATACGCGTTGGGCTACCCATGGCGTGCCCAACGAGGCAAACGCACACCCGCACATGGCCGGCAGCGTCGCCCTGGTGCACAACGGCATCATCGAGAACTACGCCAGCCTGCGCGCGGACCTGCAGGCGCGCGGCCACGAGTTCACCTCCGAAACTGACACCGAGGTGATGGCGGCGCTGATCAACGAACACGTGGAGTCGGGCATGGGCCTGCGCGAAGCGGTGCTGGCCACCGTGCGCGAGCTGGAAGGTGCCTATGCGATCGCCGTGATCAGCAGCAAGGAACCGGGACGGGTGATCGGTGCCCGTCACGGTGCGCCGCTGCTGGTGGGCGTGGGCATTGGCGAGCATTTCCTGGGTTCGGATGCGCAGGCGCTGATCCAGGTCACCAACAAGATCATTTATCTCGACGAGGACGATGTCGCCGAGATCACCCGCGACGGCGTGGAGATCTTCAATCTCGACGGCGAGCGCGTGCAGCGCGCCATGCATGAGAGCGAGCTTTCCGCCGACGCGGTGGAGCGCGGCGAATTCCGCCACTACATGCAGAAGGAAATCTTCGAGCAGCCCAATGCGGTGGCGGCGACGCTTGAGGCACGCATCGGCCCGCACGGCGTGTTGCCGAACATCTTCGGGGTGGATGGCGACGACCTGCTGGCGCGTACGCGTGGGCTGCACATCATCGCCTGCGGCACCAGCTATCACGCCGGCATGGTGGCCAAGTACTGGATCGAGGAACACGCCCGCCTGCCGGTGAGCGTGGAGGTGGCCAGCGAGTACCGCTATCGTGAAGCGGTGGTGCCGGAAGGCACGCTGTTCGTGGCGATCTCGCAGTCCGGCGAAACCGCCGACACGCTGGCGGCGATGCGCGAATCGCGTCGCCGTGGCTACCTCGGCACGCTGGCCATCTGCAACGTGCCCGAGTCGTCGGTGGTGCGCGAGGCCGATCTCAAGCTGATGACGCGTGCCGGCCCGGAAATTGGCGTGGCCTCCACCAAGGCGTTCACCACCCAGCTCACCGCGCTGGCCCTGCTGACCCTGCATCTGGCCCAGCAGCGCGGGTTGGACAAGGTCCGCTACGAGGACCTGTGCAGCCAGCTGCTGCACCTGCCGCGTGCGATCGAGGACGCGCTGAAGCTCGAGCCACAGGTGATCGAACTGGCCGCGCACCTGATCCATCGCCAGCATGCGCTGTTCCTGGGTCGCGGCGCGCAGTATCCGGTGGCGCTGGAAGGTTCGCTCAAGCTCAAGGAAATCTCCTATATCCACGCCGAGGCCTACCCGGCCGGCGAGCTCAAGCACGGCCCGCTGGCGCTGGTGGACGAGGACATGCCGGTGATCGCGGTGGCGCCGAGCGGCCCTCTGCTCGACAAGCTCAAGTCCAACCTGCAGGAAGTGCGCGCGCGCGGCGGTGAGCTGCTGGTGTTCGCCGACGGCGAGGCTTGCCTTGAAGGCAACAGTGCGCGTGGGGCCACGCTGCGCATCAATGGCGGCGGCGATTTCATCGCACCCGCGGTGTTCACCGTTCCCTTGCAACTGCTCGCCTACCACGTGGCCGTGCTGCGCGGCACCGACGTGGACCAGCCGCGCAACCTGGCGAAATCGGTGACGGTGGAGTAAGAGGGCCATCGATACCGCAGCCCCTTCGGGGCGCGTATCCAACAAAAAAGCCGCGCTTTCGCGCGGCTTTTTTGTTGTGCGGCACCTTGGTGTCACGAGCGGCCGTAAACATCCTCCAGGCGGACGATGTCGTCTTCGCCCAGGTAGCTGCCCGATTGAACTTCGATCAGCTCGAGCGCGACCTTGCCCGGGTTGCGCAGGCGATGCACGCTCCCCAGTGGGATGAAGGTGCTCTGGTTTTCGGTGAGCAGGAACACGCGGTCGTCACAGGTCACTTCCGCCGTACCCGACACCACGATCCAGTGCTCCGCGCGATGGTGGTGCTTCTGCAGACTCAGCGCGGCGCCCGGCTTCACCACGATGCGCTTGACCTGGAAGCGATCGCCTGCCTCGATGGAGTCATAGCTGCCCCAGGGGCGGCGCACGGCGCGGTGCAGCGAGTGTTCGCTGCGTCCGGAGGCCTTGAGTTCGTCCACCACGCGCTTGACGTCCTGGGCGGCATCGCGGTGGGCTACCAAGGTGGCGTCCGGAGTGGTGACCACGATGACGTCGTCCAGGCCCACGGTAGCCACCAGGTGGCGATCGTGCGAGCGCACCAGCGTATTGCGCGTGTTGACGGTGATGGTATCGCCTTCGCGCAGGTTGCCACTTTCGTCCCTGTTGCCGGCCAGCCACAGCGCCGCCCACGAGCCGATGTCGCTCCATTCGCAGCTCACCGGCACCACGGCGGCACGCTTGGTCTTTTCCATCACCGCATAGTCGATGGAGTCGTCAGGCACCTTGGCAAATGCTTCAGCGTCGAAGCGAACGAAATCCAGGTCACCCTTGGCGGTGGCGAAAACAGCCTTGACCGCATCGAACATGGCCGGTGCGTGTGCCTGCAGTTCCTCCAGGTAACGCGCAGCCTTGAACAGGAACATGCCGGAGTTCCAGTCGTAGCCGCCGTCGTCGACATAGCTCTGCGCCGTTTCGAGGTTCGGCTTCTCGACGAAGCGCTCGACGCGGAAGGCCGTGCCGTTGATGGCTTCGGCGCGACGAATGTAGCCAAAGCCCGTTTCCGGGCGACTGGGGCGGATGCCGAAGGTCACCAGCCAGCCCTCGTGCGCTGCAGGCAGGGCCTGCTCCACCGCGGAAACGAAGCTCTCGGTGTCGCCGATGAGGTGATCGGCCGGCAGTACCAGCAGGATGGCGTCCGGGTCCTTGGCCACTGCCTGCAGCGCGCCCAGCGCAATGGCGGGGGCCGTATTCCGGGCCATCGGTTCGAGGATGATGGTGGCACCGTCCACCAATGATTCCAGCAACTGGTCGGCCACCAGGAAGCGATGGTCGTCGCTGGCCACCACGATGGGGGCAGCCACGTCCGGCAGGCGCTCCGTACGGGCCACGGTCTGTTGGAACAGCGTGCCTTCGCCACTCAGTGGCAAGAACTGCTTGGGCAGATTCTTGCGGGAAATAGGCCACAGGCGGGTGCCGCTACCGCCGCTGAGGATCAGGGGAATCAGCATGATCTGTTTGCCTCTGCGTAAAGCTTGTTGATGGTTTCTTCCAATCCGTCGCGCCAATCGGGCATGGCAAAGTCAAAGCGCTGACAGAAGGTTGTGTTGTCCAGTACCGACCAGGCAGGCCGCCTGGCTGCGGCGGGGTAGTCCCCTGTTCCAATCGGTATAACCGTGGGCACGGTTTTCAGCAATCCGGTGGCCCGTGCCTTCTGGAAAATCAAGGTGGCGAAATCATGCCATGTCGTGATGCCGCTGGAGACGACATGATACGTCCCTTCCAGCTCGCCGCGCCCCGGTACGGGGGTGCGGCGCCACCGGTCGATGGCGGCCAGGGTGGCTTCCACCAGCAGCGAGGTGCAGGTAGGGGAGCCGAACTGGTCGTTGACGATGCGCAGTTCGGTCCGCTCCTCGGCCAGTCGCAGCATGCTGCGCAGGAAGTTGTTGCCCTGGGCGGCATACACCCAGGCAGTTCGGAAGATGAAGTGCGGGGCGCCCGTGGCGGCCAGGGCGCGTTCGCCGGCCAGCTTGCTGCGACCGTACGCGCTGATCGGGTTGGGCGCGTCGTCGACGCGATAAGGCCTGGTCAGGGCGCCGTCAAACACATAGTCGGTGGAGAAATGCACGACCAGCGCGTCGTGTCGCGCTGCCCAGTCGCCGATGATGCCGGGGGCTTCCCCGTTGATGCGGGCGGCGAGCGACTCCTCGCTCTCCGCGCGATCGACGGCGGTATAGGCCGCCGCATTGATGATCAGCGACGGCGAGACGCGATCGAGCACGGCGCGCAGCGAGGCGCCGTCGGCCATGTCTACCGTTTCCACGCGACGGCCGTCCAGTTGACCGTCACGAGTGGCTGCAACGACGTGGTCCAGGGCCGCCAATGACGAATGCGCCAGGAAGGAGCGACCGAGCTGCCCCCCAGCGCCAAGTACGAGCATGGTCATGGCGTGTACGGCGGCAGGCGGTCGGGCTCGATCTCGGCCAGTTCCGGCGCTCGCTCGTCCTTGGCAGAGAGCAGTGGGGCAGTGACCGGCCAGTCGATGGCAAGCGCCGCATCATTCCAGCGCGCGCAGGCATCGGCGGCGGGATCGTAGAGCTCGGTGCACTGGTAGCTCAGCGTGGCCGCGTCGGAAACCACGCAGAAACCGTGGGCATAGCCTTCAGGCACCCACAGGTGGCGATGGTTCTGTGCGCTGAGCACCACGGCGGTCCACTGGCCGAACGTCGGCGAGCCGCGACGGACATCCACGGCCACGTCGTAAACCTCGCCCTCGAGCACGCTGACGAGCTTGCCCTGCGGGTGGGGCCACTGGTAGTGCAGCCCGCGCAGCACGCCTCGTGATGAACGTGACACATTGGTCTGCACGAAGAGGGAACGAATGCCTGCTTCCTCGAATCGGGCGGCGTGGTAACTCTCGTAGAAGCACCCGCGCGCGTCATCGAATACGCGGGGTTCGATCACGAGTACGCCGGGAAGCGAGGTCTCGGTTACCTTCATGGCTGGCTATCCTGCGCTATCAGGGCCGCGAGATAACGGCCGTAGCCGGTCTTGGCCAGGGCCTGCGCCTGCTGGCGAACCTGCTCGGCACTGATCCAGCCGTTTTGATAGGCGATTTCTTCGGGACAGCACACTTTGAGCCCCTGGCGGTTCTCTATGGTCTGGATGTAATTGCTCGCCTCGATCAGTGAGTCGTGCGTGCCCGTGTCCAGCCACGCAAAGCCCCGGCCCAGCTGCTCCAGCCGCAGATTGCCCTGTTCCAGGTAGAGGCGATTGAGGTCGGTGATCTCCAGCTCGCCGCGCGCGGAGGGTGACAGTGTTTCGGCCAGCTCGGGTGCGCGCCCGTCGTAGAAGTACAGGCCGGTGATGGCGTAGTTGGACCTGGGTTTGGCGGGTTTTTCCTCGATGCCTACCACGTGGCCGTTGGCATCGAATTCGGCCACGCCATAGCGCTCGGGATCCTTCACCCAGTAGCCGAACACCGTGGCGCCGTCCTGTTGTGACGAGGCACGCCGCAACCGCTCGGTGAGCCCTACGCCATAGAAAATGTTGTCGCCCAGCACCAGGCAACTGGGCGAGCCGGCGAGGAAGTCCTTGCCGATCAGGAATGCCTGCGCCAAGCCATCGGGCGAAGGCTGGATGGCGTACTGGATGCGCACACCCCACTGCGAGCCGTCCTTCAGCAACTGCTGGAACAAGACCTGCTCGTGCGGCGTATTGATCATCAGGATGTCGCGGATGCCGGCCAGCATCAGCGTAGCCAGCGGGTAATACACCATCGGCTTGTCGTAGACGGGCAACAACTGCTTGCTCACGGCCTGGGTAATCGGGTGCAGCCGGGTGCCCGCGCCGCCGGCGAGGATGATGCCTTTGCGGTTGCTCATGCGCCGATCCTTTCCAGCCGGTAGCTGCCGTCCAATACCCGGCTCACCCATGGTTGGTTGGATAGGTACCAGTCCACCGTTGTGGCGATGCCGCTTTCGAATGTCTCCGAAGGACTCCAGCCCAGTTCGCCGTGCAGCTTGCTGGCGTCGATGGCATAACGCCAGTCGTGGCCAGGACGATCTTTGACGAAGGTGATCAGCGATTCGCGCGAGGCGCCGCCGGGCAGCGGGCTGCGCTGGTCCAGCAGCGTGCAGATGCTGCGTACCACGTCGATGTTGCGGCGCTCGGCGTTACCGCCGACATTATAGGTTTCACCCACCCGGCCGGCAGCAAGAACGCGATAGATAGCCTTGCAGTGATCGCCCACGAAGAGCCAGTCGCGCACGTTCAGACCTTCCCCATACACGGGCACCGCATCTCCCGACAGTGCCTTCTGGATGACCAGCGGAATCAGCTTTTCGGGGAACTGGAAGGGGCCGTAGTTGTTCGAGCAGTTGGTCGTGAGCGTCGGTAAGCCATAGGTGTGATGGAATGCACGGACCAGGTGATCGGAGGCGGCCTTGGACGCCGCGTACGGTGAATTGGGTGCGTATGGCGTGCGTTCGGTAAACGCGCCTTGGTCGCTCAATGAACCGTAGACCTCATCCGTGGACACGTGCAGGAACCGGAAACCGGCGCGGGCTTCCCCTTCCAGGGAGCGCCAGTAATCGCGGGCGCACTCCAGCAGGCCCAGCGTGCCGGTGACGTTCGTCTGCACGAATGCGGCAGGCCCCTCGATGGAGCGGTCCACGTGGGACTCGGCTGCGAAATTGATGATGGCATCGGGGCGGAATTCGCGCAGCAGCGCTTGCACCGCGGCCCTGTCGCCAATGTCACCTTGCACGAAGCTGTGCTGCGGGTGGTTCCTGAGTGCGGCGAGCGTTTCGAGGTTGCCGGCGTAGGTGAGCTTGTCCAGGTTCACCACGCGCAGGCCATCGGACACCGCCGACAGGACGAAATTGCCTCCGATGAAACCAGCGCCGCCCGTCACGAGTAGGGTCTTGGGGGGCGAAGAACGCTGATCCATGATTTCCCTGTCGTGTTAAGTGATGGTCTGCAAGCCCTTATAATGCCTGTTGCCGGCTGAACGACCAAGCAGATCGGGCGGGCAATGTCCGGTTTCGTGAACGATCCCGGACGCGGCCAATCCGAAATCCGCCGGGCAGAGGTTAAGATGGGGGATCCTCCAAACCTTCGAGGCCCCTGCGGGGCCGTGAGCACACTGAATGAAGACGACTGGGAAGCGGGAAAAGCTGGGCCTGGGCACCTTGGCCATACATGCCGGGCAGCAGCCTGACCCCACCACCGGCGCCATCATGACGCCGATTTACGCGACCTCGACCTACGTTCAGAGCAGCCCGGGCAAGCACAAGGGCTATGAGTACTCGCGCACGCAAAACCCCACCCGCATGGCCTATGAAGCCTGCGTCGCCGCGCTCGAGGGTGGCGTGGCCGGATTCGCCTTTGGCTCGGGCCTGGCGGCGGCAGCGACCGTGCTGGACCTGCTCGACTCGGGTAGCCATGTCATCGCCATGGACGACCTGTACGGTGGCACCTACCGCCTTTTCGAGCGGGTACGCCGCCGTTCGGCCGGGCTGGATTTCAGCTTCGTCGACCTGAACGACATGCAGGCCCTGAAGGCCGCATTGAAGCCCAATACCCGCATGATCTGGGCCGAGACCCCCACCAATCCGATGCTCAAGCTGGTGGACCTGGCCAAGGTGGCCGCGTTCGCCAAGAAGCATGGTCTGATCCTGGTGGTGGACAACACGTTCTGCTCGCCCATGCTCCAGCGTCCGCTGGAATATGGGGCGGACCTCGTGCTCCATTCGGCCACCAAGTACCTCAATGGCCATTCGGACATGGTGGGGGGCGTGGTGGTGGCGGGCAACAAGGAACTGGCCGAGCAGATGGCCTTCCTGCAAAACTCCGTCGGCGCCGTCTCCGGTCCTTTCGATGCCTTCCTGGCCATGCGAGGCCTCAAGACCCTGCACCTGCGCATGCGGGCGCATTGCGAAAGCGCGCTGGAACTCGCCCGTTGGCTCGAGCAGCATCCCGCCATCGAGCGGGTCATTTACCCTGGCCTGAAGAGCCATCCTCAGCATGCGCTGGCGCGACGCCAGATGGATGGCTTCGGTGGCATTATCAGTGCGGAGCTCAAGGGTGGCCTGAAAAAGGCACGCCGGGCGCTCGAGCGTTGCGAGCTGTTCGCGCTCGCCGAATCGTTGGGTGGCGTCGAAAGCCTGATCGAGCACCCCGCCATCATGACTCATGCCTCCGTGCCACCGGCGAACCGCAAGCGGCTGGGGATCAGCGATGGTCTGATCCGGCTGTCGGTGGGTGTCGAGGATGTGCAGGATCTGCAGAGAGAGCTTGTTGCCGCGCTGGGGTGATTGCTCAATTCATGAATGAGCCAACTGCACCTTAGGTGTTTGCAGAAAGTTTCGTCAGGGTAGGGCATTAATGAAGAGCATGTGGCTGGCGATCTGGACCTATCGCCATTTCATTCTTTCATCCATACGCGTGGAATTTCGCGCGCGTTTTGCGCGTAGCCGGCTGGGCGCCTTGTGGATGATCATTCATCCGCTGGCCCAGGCTGCCATCTACGCGCTGATTCTTTCCGATGTGATGTCGGCCCGGCTTCCCGGCGTCGACGACAAGCTCGCCTATTCGATCTATCTGCTCGGCGGTACGCTGGGATGGTCGCTTTTCAGCGAGCTGCTTGTTCGCTGCACCTCCATCTTCATCGACAACGCCAACACGATGAAAAAGGTGCGCTTCCCAAAGATCTGCCTGCCGTTGATCACTTCGGGCGTGGCACTGGTGAACTGCGCGCTGCTGTTCGTGGCCACTCTGCTGATCATGGGCATCTTTGGCCGTTATCCGGGCATCAACGTGCTGTGGGTGGTCCCGCTCGTGGCGGTTACGCTGGTGCTCGGCCTTGGCGTCGGGTTGATTCTTGGCACGCTCAACGTCTTCGTGCGTGATATCGGCCAGGTCGTGCCGATTCTTCTGCAGATCATGTTCTGGTTTACCCCGATCGTGTATTCGCCCGAGATCCTGCCGGCCAGCATTCGTCCGCTGATCTACCTGAACCCGATGTCAGGCATCGTGCGCGGCTTCCAGAATGCCCTGCTGTTCAACACCGTGCCGCCCTGGGGGCACATCCTGCAGGTGGCAGCGGCCGCCTGCGTCCTGCTTGGATTTGCCCTGGTCCTGTTCCGTCGCGCCAGTCGCGAAATGGCGGATGTCCTATGAGTGGGTCCATCGTCAATCTCGAAGGCCTGGGCAAGAGTTACCGCTCCTACCGCTCGCAGTGGAATCGTTTTGCCGGTTGGTTCGGCAAGAAGGGTGGCTTTGCCGATCACTGGATCCTGCGCAACGTCAACCTCACGGTGCGCGCGGGCGAGTCGATCGGAATCCTCGGTCGCAACGGTGCCGGCAAAAGCACCTTGCTGAAGATGATTGCCGGCACGCTGGAGCCAAGCTGCGGAACGCTGCAGGTCAACGGGCGTGTCACGGCCATCCTTGAGCTGGGTATGGGCTTCAACCTGGAATTCACCGCACGCGAGAACGTGATGCACGCATGCGGCCTCATGGGCTATGCCCGCGAGGACATTCTCGCCGCGATGCCCGGCATCGAGGAATTCGCCGGCATCGACGAATACTTTGACCAGCCGATGCGTGCGTATTCCAGTGGCATGCAGATGCGCGTGGCTTTTGCCGCCGCGACGGCGTTTCGGCCGGACCTGCTGATCATTGACGAAGCCATGTCAGTGGGCGACCTGTCCTTCCAGGCGAAATGCTTCAAGCGCATCGGAGAGCTGAAGGAAACCGGTACCACGCTGCTCTACGTGTCGCATGCCGTGACCGACGTGACCAAGCATTGCCAGCGCTGCATCTACATCCGGGACCACACCATTTACATGGATGGTCCCTCGCGCGACGTGGGCAACGCGTATCTGGATGACCTGTTCGGAAGCAGCAGCGACAAGGCGGCCAAAGTCGATGGCGCGAGCACGGCAGCCGCTGGCGAGTTCGATCCGGACGTGGAGGAGCGTTTCCACACGCGGCCGTTCTATCGTGCGGAGGAATATCGCTGGGGTGACAGCGGTGCCCGCATCATCGACTACCGGCTGGTCAGCGACGGCCAGGAATTTCCGCCGCTGCTGCAGTCGGGGCAGACCTGCAGGCTGAGCTACCGCGTGCTGTTCGAGCGCGAGGTCGCACGGCCTGTCTTCGGCTTGCTGATCAAGTCGCATGACGGCGTGTTCCTCTACGGCACCAACTCGCACCTGAGCGAGTCCGACGAGGCCAAGGGCGTGTATCCGGCGGGTTCGTCGGTGGTGGCCAACTTCGAGTTCCCTTGGCATTTCAACGCCGGTGCCTATCTGATTTCCGTGGGCGTGTCCGAAGAGCGTGGCGAGGGAGATCTGCTTCCGCTGGATCGCCGCTACGATGCCATCATGGTGACCACTGATAATCCACGGAGGGGTTCGGGCATCATCGATCTGGGTGCACGCTTCTCGTCGTCCGGCCAGGGAGGCGCCTGATGAATGCATTGAACGACAAGGTGGCCGCGCTGCCGGAGATTTACCAGCCGATCTACGGCCACCCGGAGCTGGCGCAGCATGTGTCGCGTGGCTGTGAGGATCGCCTGCACTATCTCAACGCGCTGCATGACGCGCTGTGCGCACAGTTGCAGCGGCCCGTGCGCGTGCTTGATCTCGGTTGCGCGCAAGGTTACATCAGCCTCTCGCTGGCTGCGCGGGGTGCGACAGTGGTCGGGGTGGACTTCCTCGCAGCCAACGTCGAGGTGTGCTCTGCGCTGGCGGCGGAGCATCCCGGATGGTCGGTTCGTTTCGAGCACGCCCGGCTTGAGGATTTCATCGGCCAGCTGGAGGAAGATAGTTTCGACCTGGTATTCGGGTTGAGCGTGTTCCATCACGTAGTGCACGAACATGGATTGCCGCGCGTCCAGCAGTGGTTGGATCGGCTCGCGGCCTGCGCGACGCTGGGCGTCTTCGAGCTGGCGCAGTCGGGTGAGCCGTTGTATTGGGCGCCTTCGCAGCCGAAGGACTCGCGGGACCTGCTGCGGGGCTTCTCCTTCGTGCACGAGATTGCACGCTTCCCGACGCACCTGTCGGATATCCAGCGGCCGCTGTACGTGGCCAGCAACCACTACTGGTACTTGGGCGGCAACCTCCAGGCCTTCGGTCGCTGCGATGCGGATCCCCACGCCCTGGCACGCGGCACGCACCAGCTCACCCGCCGATATTTCTTCGGCGGCGGCAAAATGGCGAAGTTGCTTCGCTTCGATGGCCCGCGCGGCGACTACAACCGCACGGAATGGCAGAGAGAGATCGATGCGCTCGGTGACCCGCCGCCGGAGCTCGCCGGCATCTGGCCGTCGCTGGAATCGGTGGGCGAGAGCGGCGACGAGGGCTGGTTGGTACGCGGTACCGTCGAAGGCGACCTCCTGCTGGATGTCATCACCCAGCGCGGCGAATACGATGCGCACCGTGTTGTCGGCGATGTCCTGGCGCAATTGGCTGCGCTGGAGCGCCATGGCTGCCAACACCACGACGTGCGCGTCTGGAACACCTTGCTGCTGGCCGACGGTTCGGCGCAATTGATCGATTATGGTGCGATCAGTCGCGAGCCGACGCTGGACAATTGGCCGGACGACCTTTTCCTCACGTTCTTTATTTTCGTCCACGAGGTGGTCTCGCATAGGGTGACTGCGACGGCACCGTACGTCGTGCCGCTGTTCATCAGTCCGTTCAACCTGCCCGAGCCCTACGCCAGCTGGCTGGGAGCTTTGTGGGCCAGCCCCCGCAGCGAGTGGTCGTTTCGCGCGCTGTCCGACAGCTACGCCCAGCTGAGTGTGGCCGCGGAGGCGGGCGCCAACACGTTCACCGCCCATGAATTGTGGATGGGTGCAATTGAGAGGCACGTCAGTGCCCTGGGCCAGCAGGTCCGCGACCAACAGTTTCATGTCAGCCAATGGCGACAGGAGTGGCCACAGCTGACCGACAAGCTGGCACTTCTGGACGCGAACCTGGGTGGCTTGGTCAGTCGCCACGAAGCGCTGGATGGTGCTGTGGCATCGTTGAACAAGAGCGCCGACGTGGCGCTGAATTCGCTGCGCACTGACCTGGCCCATCTCACCGGGCGGCACGACGTGCTGGATTCCACGGTGGCCTGGTTGAATAGCCGGTGGAACACCGATTTCGGCGCCACTCGCCGGAAGGCGGATGCCGAACTGGAACGACTGTCGGGCGAAGTGCTCGGGTTGCGCCACAGTCTGGAACAAGCCACCGCTGAGTTTGGCAGGCAGCAGGAGCGCTGGTTGGTGCACGAGCAGGAACGCCTGCGCGCGCTCCAGGAGCTGGAGGTGCTGCGCAACAGCCTGTCTTTCCGTATCACCAAACCGTTGAGGTATATGGCAAACATTCTACGAAAGGGGCGCTCTGCATTAGCGAAGGTAGTGCGGCCGGTTTGGCACAAGATGGTTTTGCATGCCTGGGGGCGCCGTATCGCTGCGGTTATCTGTGCTCCCTTCCCCACGTTGAAAGCGCGCCTGCATGAATCCATTACCGCGCACGCCCGCTCGAGCGGGGATGTGCCGGCTCCGGTCCAGAACAAGGAATTGTCTGCGGGCTCGCAATGGATTCACGACCAACTTCAGCATGGCCTGAAGGGGCGGAAGTCGGACAAGGGAGACTGACGTTGCGCTTGGTCATCGATCTTCAGGCGTACCAGTCCCCGGAAAGCAGGCACAGGGGCATAGGTCGCTTTTCGCTCGCACTGAGTCGCGCCATGGTGCGCACGTCAGGTCAGCACGAGTGCGTGCTCGCACTCAACAGCGCCTTGCCCGACTCGATCGGGCCGGTACGCTCGGCCTTTGACGGGCTGCTGCCCCCGGAACGCATTCGCTGCTGGGCCTCTACGTCACCGGTTGCTGAGGATCCGTGTGGCGGCCCGCAACGCAGTCTGCTGGCCGGCGAGCTGCTGCGCCAGGCGATGCGCGAATATCGTCCTGATTTCGTGCACATCGGTTCGTTGTTTGAGGGTCTTGGCAGTGACGTGGTGGGCGTGGTCGGTACGCGAAGCGAAGGCTTGCCTACGGCGGTGACCCTGCACGACCTGATCCCGCTGGTGCATGCGGACGCCTACCTCACCAAGCCGGAGGTTCGCGAGTGGTACATGCGCAAGATTGCGCAGATCAAGCGGGCCGAGTTGCTGTTCGCGAATTCCGCCTTTACCAGGATGGAAGGCATAGAGCTTCTCGATTTTGCACCGGACCGCATCATCAACATCCGTGCGGCATGTGATTCAAATTTCCGTCCGCTGCGGATGGACGAATTGGAGCGCCGGCGGTTGCATCACCGCTTTGGCATCGATCGCCCCTATGTCATGTACGCGGGCGGGTTTGATCCGCGCAAGAACATTACCCACCTCATTCGCGCCTATGCGGCGCTGCCCACCGAGTTGCTGGCGACACACCAGTTGCTGATCGTAGGCGCGCTGCCGCCGCCGGAACAGCGCGAGCAGTTCGAAGCGTTGCGCAAGGAGGTTGGGCTGAGCGAGAGCCAGTGCTTCTTCAGCGGCTACGTATCGGATGAGGACCTGGTCGCGCTCTACAGCGATTGCCGTCTCTACGCCTTCCCGTCGCTGCAGGAGGGCTTTGGTCTGCCTGCGCTGGAAGCGA
>NZ_QIRF01000018.1 GCF_003332825.1 Dyella sp. C9
CCCCCCCCCCCCCCCCCCCACCCCCCCCCCCACCCCCCCCCCTTTTTTTTATAATGATAGGGCGCCCCCCGATAACTCGCCGCGTAAGGTCGTCGGCAGCGTCTGTTTTGTATAAGAGAGAGCTCTGTGCGTGCATGCTCCGATAGCGTCACCAAGGACGCTCGAAGGATCGTGCATGGCTGACCTGGGAATGCTGCTGGCATGCATGCTGGGCATCGGCTTTCTGGCGCAGTGGATGGCCTGGCGGGTGCGCCTGCCGGCGATCCTGTTCCTGTTGCTGGCGGGCATCCTGTTGGGCCCCATTGGCGGTGTGCTCGATCCCGATCGCCTGCTGGGGCCGTTGCTGTTCCCGGTGGTGTCGCTGGCGGTGGCGCTGATCCTGTTCGAGGGCAGCCTGACCCTGCGTTTCCACGAGCTGCCGGACATCGGGCGCGCGGTGCGTGGCCTGGTGACCTATGGCGCGGTGATCGCCGTGCTGCTGCTCGGCGTGGCGGCGCATTACCTGGCGGGCCTGAGCTGGGAGGTGTCGCTGCTGTTCGGCGCGCTGACCTGCGTGACCGGGCCGACGGTGATTGCGCCGATGCTGCGCACGGTGCGTCCCAATGCGCGCGTGGCCAATACGCTGCGCTGGGAAGGCATCGTGATCGATCCGCTCGGCGCCTTGTTCGCCGTGCTGGTGTACGAGGCCATCGTTTCGCACCAGCAAGGTCACGCCGTCAGCGTGTTCCTCGCCGTGGTGGTCTGCGGCACGCTGATCGGCCTGTTCACCGCCTGGCTGCTCGCGTTCTTCCTGCGTCGGCAGATGATTCCGGAATACCTGCAGAACTACGCCACGCTGGTGGCCGTGCTGTTGGCGTTCTCGCTGTCCAATGCGGCCACCCATGAATCGGGCCTGCTGGCGGTAACGGTGATGGGCATCGCGCTGGGCAACATGCGCGGCGTGCACATCGACGACATCCTTGATTTCAAGGAAAACCTCACCACCCTGCTGGTTTCCAGCCTTTTCATCCTGCTGGCGGCGCGGCTCAGCTGGCCGCTGCCCGATGGCGTGCTGTGGTCGGGCCTGGCCATCTTCGTCGTGGCGCAACTGGTGGTGCGTCCGCTCACCGCGGCGATCGCCACGCTGGGCAGCGCACTCAGCTGGCGCGAGCGCACGCTGATCGCCTGGGTGGCGCCACGCGGCATCGTGGCGGCGGCGGTGTCGGCACTGTTCGCGCTCAAGCTGGAGACGCTGGGTTTGCCGGGTGCGCATCACCTGGTGCCGCTGGTGTTCATCCTGATCATCGGCACGGTGGTATTGCAAAGCGCCACGGCGCGGCCGCTGGCGCGCTGGCTGAAGGTAGCCGAGCCCGATCCCACCGGCGTGCTCGTGTATGGCGCGGACAACGCGGCACGACAGGTGGCGCGCGCGCTGATCGATGCCGGCTTCCGGGTGGTGCTTGCCGACGAGCAGTGGCAGGACATCGGCGTCGCGCGCATGGAAGGACTGCCCACGTTCTACGGTCACCCCGCCACCGCCTATGCGGAGCGTCACCTGGACCTCACCGGTATGGGTCGTCTGCTGGCGATGTCGGCCAACCGCGAGCGCAATGCGCTGGCCTGCGTGTACTACCGCCAGGAATTCGGGCGCGGACGCGTGTATCGCCTGCTCAATGAGGATACCCATGACGCGCATGCGCGCACCCAGTGGGGTGGCCATCTGCTGGCGCCGGCGCTGTTTGCCGAGGACATGACCCATGAGCGTTTGTCCGAGCGCCTGGCGGACGGCTGGACGATCAAGTCCACCCGACTGACCGCGACCTTCGACTGGCCGCACTTCATCGAGCAGTACGGCTCGACCACCGTGCTGCTGTTCGGCGTGGAGGAGAAAGGCAGCCTGCGCGTGGCGTCGGAAAAGCGCGAGCTGGAACCGCGGCCGGGTTGGCTGGTGATCGCGCTGGTGCCGCCGGAACAGCTGCGTCCCCCGGCCTAGCTCTCCCTGCGTAGCGCGCGTGGGGAGCGCTGGACAGGGCCGCGCTCCCCACGCACGCGCCGGCGTCCCTGCCGGCTCACGCTACGGGATTCACTGTCAGGCCGCGCTGGCCTGGCGCGAGGCGTGGAACTGCGCCTCTTCGGTGGAACCCTTGAGCGCGGTGGTGGACGACTGCCCCTGCTGGATCGCCTGGGTCACGGCATCGAAGTAACCCGTGCCCACTTCGCGCTGGTGCTTCACCGCGGTGAAGCCACGCTCGGCGGCGGCGAATTCCTTCTCCTGCAGCTCCACGAATGCGCTCATCTGTCGACGGGCATAACCATAAGCCAGATCGAACATGCCGTAGTTAAGGCTGTGGAAGCCGGCCAGCGTGATGAACTGGAACTTGTAGCCCATGGCGCCCAGCTCCTTCTGGAACTTGGCGATGGTGGCGTCGTCGAGGTTCTTCTTCCAGTTGAAGCTGGGCGAGCAGTTGTAGGCCAGCAGCTTGCCCGGGTACCTGGCGTGGATCGCCTCGGCGAACTTGCGCGCTTCCTCGAGGTTGGGCTTGCTGGTCTCGCACCACACCAGATCGGCGTATGGCGCGTAGGCAAGGCCGCGACTGATCGCCTGGTCCAGGCCGGGACGCACGCGGAAGAAGCCTTCGACGGTGCGCTCGCCGGTGACGAACGGCTTGTCGTTGTCGTCGATGTCGGAGGTGAGCAGGTCGGCGGCGTCGGCATCGGTGCGCGCCACGATCAGCGTGGGCACGCCGAGCACGTCGGCGGCCAGGCGCGCGGCGTTGAGCTTGTCCACCGCTTCGCGCGTCGGCACCAGCACCTTGCCGCCCATGTGGCCGCACTTCTTCACCGAGGCCAGCTGGTCCTCGAAGTGCACGCCGGCGGCGCCCGCCTCGATCATTGCCTTCATCAGCTCGAACGCGTTGAGCACGCCGCCGAATCCGGCTTCGGCATCAGCCACGATCGGCACCATCCAGTCGAGCTGGTCGTCGCCCTCGGCGTGGTGCAGCTGGTCGGCGCGCAGCAGCGTGTTGTTGATGCGCTTGACCACCTGCGGCACCGAATTGGCCGGATACAGCGACTGGTCCGGATACATCTCGCCGGCCAGGTTCGCGTCGGCGGCCACCTGCCAGCCACTGAGATAGATCGCCTGCAGACCGGCCTTCACCTGCTGCATGGCCTGGTTGCCGGTGAGCGCGCCCAGCGCATTGACAAAATCTTCCTGGTGCAGCGACTTCCACAGGCGCTCGGCACCGCGACGGGCCAGCGAATGCTCGACCGGCACCGTGCCGCGCAGGCGCGCGACGTCCTCGGCGCTGTAGTTGCGCTGGATACCGTTCCAGCGGGGGTTGTTCTTCCAGTCGAGCGCAATCTGTTCGGCAGTGGGCAGCGTGTTCTTCATGACAGGACTCCGTGACGAGCGTGCTTTGGTGTAGGAGCGCACCCGGTGCGCGACCGGCGCATCGGGGCGGTGCCATTCCTTCCGTGGGTCGCGCACCGGGTGCGCTCCTACAGGGAAACGGTGCTTTTCAGTCGATCTGGCTATACGCCGCCAGGGTGAGGAAATCGCCGAGTTCATCGGCGTGCGTGAGTTGCTTGAGCAGCGCGGCGGCCTGCGCCGCGCGATGCGCGTAAGGCCCCTTGCCTTCGATCAGCCGGTGCGTGTGCTTGCTCAGGGCGTGGTCGAACAGGGCGAAGTCGATCGGCGCGTGGTCGGTGAATTCCAGCGGGCCCAGGTGCAGCCACTGCCAGATCTGCGAGCGCGCGATTTCCGCGGTGGCGGCGTCTTCCATCAGGTGATGGATCGGCACGCAGCCCTGGCCGTCCAGCCACGAGGCGGTGTAGCGCAGCGCCACTTCCACGTTGTTGTCGAAGCCGGCGCGGGTGATGGTGCCGCTGCACGGGGTGATCAGCTGGTCGCGGCTGACCTGCACATCGGCGCGCACCACGCTGAGCTGGTTGGGCGAAGGCATGTACTTGTCGAACACTTCCTGCGCCACCGGCACCAGCGCCGGGTGCGCCACCCAGGTACCGTCGTGGCCGGCCTGCACTTCGCGCAGCTTGTCGGCGCGCACCTTGGCCAGCGCGGCCTCGTTGGCGGCCTCGTCGCCCTTGATCGGGATCTGCGCGGCCATGCCGCCCATGGCGAAGGCGCCGCGGCGATGGCAGGTCTGGATCAGCAGTTCCGAGTAGGCCTTCAGGAACGGCACGGTCATCTGCACCTGGCCGCGATCGGGCAGCAGGCGGTCGCGATGGGCGCGGAAGGTCTTCAGGTAGGAAAAGATGTAATCCCAGCGGCCGCAGTTGAGGCCGACCACGCGGCCACGCAGTGCATGCAGGATTTCGTGCATCTGGAACACCGCCGGCAGCGTCTCGATCAGCACGGTGGCCTTCATGCAGTCCGGCGGCAGGACGAGCGCGGCCTCGGCGGCGGCCATCACCTCGTCCCACAGCGCCGCCTCTTCCATCGACTGCAGCTTGGGCAGGTAGAAGTACGGGCCGCGGTCACGCGCCTGCAGCTTGCGCGCGTTGTGGAAGGCGAACAGGCCGAAATCCACCAGCGCGCCGGCCATGGGCTCGTCGTCGACCGTGATGTGGCGTTCGGGCAGGTGCCAGCCACGCGGACGCACGATCAGCACGGCCGGGTTGTCGTTGACGCGGTAGTGCTTGCCCTCGGGCGAGGTGTACGCGATCGAGCCGTTCACCGCGTCGCGCAGGTTGATCTGGCCGTCGACCTGGTTGGCGAAGGTGGGCGCCGAGGAGTCCTCGAAGTCGGCCATGAACACTTTCGCGCCGGAATTGAGCGCGTTGATGATCATCTTGCGCTCGACCGGCCCGGTGATCTCCACGCGGCGGTCGCGCAGGGCGGCCGGGATCGGCGCCACGGTCCAGCTCCCTTCGCGGATCGCGGCGGTGTCAGCGCGGAAGTCCGGCAGCTCGCCGGCGTCGTAACCGGCCTGGCGGGTCTCCCGGGCGGCCAGCAGCGCGAGGCGGCGGCCGTCGAACTGGCGATGCAGGCCGGCCAGGAACACCAGCGCGTCGGGGGTGAGGATGGCGTCGTGCTCGGGCCGGGTGCCGACGAGCACCTGGGCCGCGGTGGGAGCGACGCGTTCCTTGGGAACAGCCATGACCGATCTCCGTGATGACGATGGGATGACACTAGGTCACGGAGAAATGCTTTGACAAAGCAAATGTTTCAATTTTTCATATTAGCAATCTCAATGAATTAGATAACTCACTGAGTCTATTGCCATGGCTGAGCCCAAAAAAATGCTGCGGGCGCGGAAAAAATCGCGCACAGGCACCCAGAAACGGCGCAAGGGCGGTGATGGCGACAGCGCCGATGCCGGCCGCTTCTACTACAAGGGCAACCGCCAGAAGCAGATGCGGGCGTTCGTCTACACGGTGAAGCTGGGCACGCTGACCCGTGCCGCCGAGGCCTTGTTCCTGTCTCAGCCCACTGTGAGTCTCCAGCTGCAGGCACTGGAGCGGGAGCTGGGAGTGAACCTGCTGGAACGCCGGCGCCGCCGCATCAATCTGACCGACGCCGGCGAGGCCCTGTACGAGCTGGCCCGTCCGCTGGTGGAGGGTTGGGAGAACCTCGACCGGGAATTCCAGGCCAAGGTGAAGGGGCTGCAGGGCGGCCGCCTGACCATCGCGGCGGGCAGCTCCACCATCCAGTACCTGCTGCCGGACCTGGTACGCCGCTATCGCGAGCGTTTCCCCGAGGTGCAGCTGCAGCTGGCCAATGTCACCGGCAAGGACGGGCTGGCGCTGTTGCGCGCCGACGAGGCGGACTTCGCGGTGGGTTCGATGCTCGACGTGCCCAATGACATCGCCTGGGCGCCGGTCTACCACTACGATCCGATGCTGATCATGCCGCTGGACCACCCGCTGGCGAATAACCCCACGGTGACCCTGCAGGACCTCTCGCCCTATGGCCTGATCCTGCCGCCACAGCGCTTGTCCACCTATCGACTCGTGGACCTGGTGTTCCAGCAGCGCCAGGTGCCGTACCGGGTGGCGATCGAAGTCGGCGGTTGGGAAGTGATCAAGGAATACGTGGCGATGGGGTTGGGCATTTCCATCGTCACCGGCATCTGCATCACCGAGGCGGACCGTTCGCGTTTGGCCGTCCGAAACATGAAGCAGTATTTCCCGCAGCGCAGCTATGGCGTGGTGATCCGCAAGGGCAAGTTCCTCAGCGCGGAAGCGAGGGCCTTCGTGGACCTGGTGCGGCCGGGGCTGCTGACCCATCGCGATTACGACGAGTCGGGCCACTCCGAACGCTAGCGTGCCCCGTCCCCTGTAGGAGCGCACCCTATGCGCGACCGCAGCGTTGCGGGATCAGCGAGGTGCAGGGTTGTCGAGGTGCGGAGCCCTCGTGCGCTGGTCGCGCACAGGGTGCGCTCCTACAAGGGGAGTTGCCCTCAGCCCTGTCGCTGCAGCGCCAGTTTCACGCCGAAGCCGAGCAGCACCGTGCCGCACACGCGATCCATCCACTGCCCGAAGCGGGGCCGGGTGGTGAGCAGGTGGTGGATATGTCCGCCCAGCAGGGCCAGCACCATCGACCAGGTGGTGCCGGTGCCGATGAAGCTCAGGCCCAGCACCAGCAGGCCCAGCTGCGGATGCGCCGCCTGCATCGAGACGAACTGCGGCAGGAAGGCCAGGAAGAACAGCGCCACCTTCGGGTTCAAGACATTCGTCAGCATGCCCTGGCGAAACGCCGCCGCCAGCCCCTTGCCGCGCGTCACCGTGGGCTGGCGCGCACCGCCGCGGGCCAGCAGCATGCGCAGGCCGATCCACACCAGGTACGCCGCGCCCAGGTACTTCAACACGCTGAAGGCGACCGCCGAGGTCGTCAGGATCGCCGAGATGCCGAGCACGGCGGCGAGCGTGTGCACGATGCAGCCGGCGTTGATGCCCAGCGCCGCCGCCACGCCGACGGCGCGTCCTTCGCGGCCGCTGCGGGTGAGGATGTAGAACGTGTCCAGGCCGGGCGTCAGGTTCAACGCGATACAGGCGAGCAGGAACGCTTCGAAATGCTGGATGCCGAGCGAAGTCACCGGGATTACCTGATGAGTGACTGCACTCCTTGAGAAGTGCAGCCATGGATGGCTGCTTCTTGATCTTCGCGGTCATGGATGACCGCACAAATCAAGCGTTGCGGTGCTTGCCGCGGTAGGGCGTGAACAGCGCGCGGATCTTCACCATGTCGGCGTCGGGGTCATCGCTGGCGTGCACCACCGGCCCGAACGAGAAGGTCTTGGACGGATAATCCAGGAACAGCGTCTGGATCGGCACCTTGGCATCGTGGGCGATGCGCAGGAAGCCGGACTTCCACGCCTTGACCTTCTTGCGCGTGCCTTCGGGCGTGATGCCGAGCCACATGCGGTCCTTTTCCTCGAAGCGCTTGACCATCTGGTCCACCACGTTGAGCGCGGCGCTGCGATTGATGGGGATCATGCCGATCGGGCGCAGGATGAGGCCGAGCGGCCCGTCCAGCACTTCGCGCTTGATCATGATGTTGATGTCCACGCCCAGGCCGATCTTCATCAGCAGGCCGTAGTAGCCATCCCAGTACGACGAATGCGGCGCGCCGATGATGATCAGCTTGGGCGCGTTCGGCAGCTGGCCGATGAGCTTCCAGCCGGACAGGCGCAGCAGGCAGCGTGCGAGCCAGGGCCAGAAACGGCTGTTGAGCTTGGGCGCCTCGGGCGGGGCAGGGGGGAGCATCGGGGTGCTCATTCACGACTCCAGTCACGCGAACGCGTCTGCTTGATCTTGCCGCGTTGCTGTTTGCCGGCGAGCCGGCGCTCCTGCGAGCCGCGGGTGGGTTTGGTGGCGATGCGCGCCTTGGGAACGACCAGCGCGCTGCGGATGATTTCGACCAGCCGCTCGCGCGCGTCCTCGCGGTTGCGGCCCTGGTCGCGGAAGCGGCGCGCCTGGATCACCAGCACGCCGTCATCGGTGAGGCGACGGTCGCGCCGCGCCAGCAGCCGGGCACGCAAGGGTTCGGGCAGGGAAGGCGACCGCGCCACGTCGAAGCGCAGTTCCACCGCGCTTTCGGTGCGATTGACGTGCTGGCCACCGGGACCGTCGGCACGCAGGAAGCGCTCGGTCAGCTCGGTCTCGGGCAGGACGATGGATCGGCTGATCGTGAGCATGAAGCCAAGTTTAACGGGGCCGCATGACGGCCCGCCATGCGGCACCGCATCAGGACGCGGGCAGCGACCAGCCGAAGCGCGCCAGCAGGGCCTGGTAGGCCGCGTCGAGCGGCGCCTCGATGCGCATCGGCGCGCCGCTGAGCGGATGGGCAAAACGGAGGCGCCACGCGTGCAACAGCATGCGGTGGCACGAGAAGTACTGCTTGTACAGGCGGTTGTGGTCGCCGCGGCCGTGCTGGCAGTCGCCGATGATCGGATGGTGGATGTGCGCCATGTGCTTGCGGATCTGGCGGAAGCGGCCGGTATGCGGCTCGGCCAGGACCAGGGCGTAGCGTTGCTGCGGATAACGGCCGAGCGCGATCGGTACCTCGACCGTGGCCAGCCGCTGGTAGCTGGTGCTGGCCTCGCGGCGCGGACCGGTCTCGCGCGAGCCGGGCAGGGGATAGTCGACCATGCCTTCGTCGGGCTCGGGCCAGCCGCGCACCACCGCGAGGTACTGCTTGTGCACGTCGCGTCCCATGAACTGCTCACCCAGCGCCGCAGCGATCTCGCTGGAGCGCGCCACCAGCAGCACGCCACTGGTGGCGCGGTCGAGGCGATGGGCCAGGTAGGTGGTGCCACCCACCTGCTCGCGCAGCAGGTCGATCAGGAACTCCTCCGCGTTGCCCACCATCTTGGAGCGGTGCACGGCGAGGCCCGCGGGTTTGTTCACCGCGATGAGGGCGTCGTCTTGGTAGAGGATGTCGAGCATGTCGGGCCAACGGCAAAGTGCGAGTGCTTCGCACGTTTCAGGAGCACCGTCATTCCGGCGAAGGCCGGAATCCAGCGTCTTTCAATCCTGGCGAATCGTGGAAAAGTCACTGGATCCCGGCCTTCGCCGGGATGACGGTGAGGTGATCAGGGGCGGCGCGGCCAGCCTGCTGCGAAGACCAGCAGGCCAAGGCTTGCGGCAATGGCGGCCGGCCATACGCCGTGCTCGGCAGACTGTGTCCAGAGCGCGGCGCTGCTCAACAATAAACTGCCGCCCAGCAGTCCAAACGCCAGCGTGCGCCGGCTGCGCTGCGCTTCGTCGCGCTGCTGTGCCAGCTCGCGCGGATCGGCGCTGAGCTGCCGTTCGCCCTTGGCCACCTGCCGCAGCGCGTCGCGCACCAGCTCGGGGAACTGCGGGGCGGCATGGAACCACTCGGGCAGTCGCTTGCGCACCTCGCGCAGCGTGCGGCGCGGGCTGTAGCGTTCGCGCAGGATGCGCTTGAGCACCGGATGCGCCACCGCCCAGATGTCGATCTGCGGATCGAGCATGCGGCCCACACCCTCGATGTTGAGCAGGGTCTTCTGCAGCAGGATCAGCTGCGGCTGCAGGGTCAGCTCGTAACGGCGCGCGGTCTGGAACAGCTTGACCACCAGCTCGGCCAGCGAGATCTGCGACAGCGGGCGGGTGAAGTAGGGCTCGCACACGGTGCGTACCGCGGCGGTGAGCTCGTCGATGCGCACGGTGGATGGCATCCAGCCGGCGTCGACGTGCAGCTGCGCGATGCGCTCGTAGTCGCGCTCGAACAGCGCGATGAAGTTCTGCGCCAGCCAGTACTGGTCCTGTTCCGGCAGCGATCCCATGATGCCGAAGTCCAGCGCGATGAAGCGCGGCTCGCCCGGGCGCGCGGTGTCCACCCAGATGTTGCCGGGGTGGGCGTCGGCGTGGAAGAAGTTGTCGCGGAACACCTGTTCGTAGAACAGCCGCACGCCCTTCACCGCGAGCGCCTTGCGGTCCACGCCGGCCGCGTCGAGCGCGGCGATATCGTCGCAGCTTACGCCGTACACGCGCTCGAGCGTCAGCACGCGCTCGGCGGTGTGGTCCCAGTACACCGCGGGCACGTACATGTCCACGCCGCTTTCGAAGTTGCGGCGCAGCAGGCTGGCGCTGGCGCCTTCGCGCTGCAGGTCCAGCTCGTTCTCCAGCATCTTCTCGACTTCCGCCACCACGTCGAGCGGGCGGATCT
This sequence comes from Dyella sp. C9, assembly GCF_003332825.1. GTDB lineage: Bacteria > Pseudomonadota > Gammaproteobacteria > Xanthomonadales > Rhodanobacteraceae > Dyella. Next base: position 10,133 of record NZ_QIRF01000018.1, read on the forward strand.
TGTCGGCGTTGGGATGCCAGCGCTGGGCCAGCTCGCCCAGCGAGTGCAGCAGCTTGATGTCGCGCGCGATGCGCTGCTCGATGCCAGGGCGCAGCACCTTCACCACCACCGCACTGCCGTCGTGCAGCGTGGCCGCGTGCACCTGGGCAATGGATGCCGATGCCAGCGACGTCTCGTCGAAGCTGGCGTAGAGCGTGCCGATCGGTGCCTTGAGCTGTTGCTCGACGATGGCGCGGGCCTCCGCACCGGGGAATGGCGGCACCTGGTCCTGCAGCTGGGCCAGTTCGTCCGCGATGTCGGCCGGCACCAGGTCGCGGCGGGTCGACAGCACCTGGCCTGCCTTCACGAAGATCGGGCCAAGGTCGGTGAGCGCCAGGCGCAGGCGCGCCCCGCGCGAAAGGCTGGCCACGTCAACGCGCGGCTTGGCCACGAACGGGCGCACCAGCTTGAGCGGGCGGAACAGGTGGGCGGCGTCGACCAGCTCGTCCAGTCGGTAGGCGAGCAGTACGGAGGCGACGCGCATCACGCGCGGTACGACCTTCAGCGGTGTCCTCACGCGGTGGGTCCCTTCTTCAGGCGCTGCTCCAGGCGCGCAAGGCGCGCTTCCAGCCGTTCGCTGCGTTCGCGCAATTCATCCACGCCATCGAGAAAGCCCTCGACTTCGCCCGGGGCGGCGGCCACGCGCGCTTCGTCGCGCAGCCAGTCGGCCGTATCGGTGGTGAGGTGGCTGGCGGTCTCCTTGGCGTGCGCCAGGCCCGCGCGCACGGCCTTGGCCAGAGGCACGCCGAGCACGTCGCCGAAGGTGCGCGCGAAGGCTTCCTCGAAGTCGGGTGCGAACTTGCTGGCGAGCTTTTCCAGGCGGCGCGCCAGGTCGGCGTCGCCGGCGATCTCGACCTTGCCCGGGGACACGCCTTCATCGTCGCGCTTCACCAGCATGGCCAGCAGGCTGCCTGGCGTGGCGGCCACGCGTAGGTGGTTGTCGTCCTGCGCCGGGCCGACCTTCAGGCGGTCGCCCTGCACCGTCACCGAAAGCGCCAGTTCGGGGCCACGCAGATGCAGCTGCACGCTGCGGCCGTCCAGCGCGGACAGGCGCGCGACTGTTTCCGGATCCAGCGACAGCGTGTGGTTGAGGGCGGTTTCCAGCGCGCGGCCGGCGAGGGCACGCAGCGGGCGGGGCAGCAGGGAGCGGGGTGAGGCAGTCATGCCGCGATTGTAGCGGGTGAGACTGGGCGTGCCTTTCCTTTGCGGGACCGGTCGCGCACAGGGTGCGCTCCTACAGGGCCGCGCCGTCGAAATCGAACTGCCGCCATGCTTCGTACACCGCGATGGCCACGGTGTTGGACAGGTTGAGGCTGCGGCTGTTGGGCCGCATCGGCAGGCGCAGGCGTTGCGCCTCGGGGATGGCGTCGAGCACCTCACCGGGCAGCCCGGCGGTCTCGCAGCCGAACAGCAGGGCGTCGCCGTGGGCGAAGCGGGCATCCACATGGGCCACGCGGCCCCGGGTGGAGAACGCAAACACGCGTGGCTGGCCGATGCCCTGCAGGCAGCTGGCGAGGTCATCGTGCACGGCCAGCTGCGCATATTCGTGGTAGTCCAGACCTGCACGGCGCAGGCGGGCATCGTCCAGCTCGAACCCCAGGGGACGGATCAGGTGCAACGTGGCGCCGGTGTTGGCGCACAACCTGATCACGTTGCCGGTGTTCGGCGGTATCTCGGGGCGGTAAAGGATGACATGCAGCATCCGTGCATTATCGGGCCTATCCCTCGACCCGCAACACGGTGAGCGTCCTTGCTCAACCGTTGGTGCGCGGGCAGACCACGCCGTCAGGCGGGAGGGCGCACGCGACCGGGGTGGCGATCAGCTGGCCGGCGCTACCGGCGGCAGCGAGGCGAATGGCATCCGGCTTGGCGTTCACCATGGCACCCAGCACGAGTCCGCAGACCAGCAGGCAGGCGACGAACAGGCCGCGCAGCATCAAGGCTTCGAATTTCATGATCATGTCTCCGATGAGTTTGGGTTAGGTCCTGCACCCTAGGTATGGCAAGCCCCGTGCCAAGTCCTTGATCACATCCAAGTGACTGTCATTGTTGGAAATTTGGATTTGCGTTCAGCGGCGGCAGGTTGTCCGCGGACAGCGACCGGCCGCAGCCGGACAGCCGGACGGACACTCGTCCGGGCACCAATTGCTGTGCCATTGGTCATTTGCCAAGGTAGGGAGGCGTCGATAGCCTCCGATCGTTCACCCGTTGAAACAAACAGGAGTGTCGTGATGGCAAGAAAGCCCCTCGCCCTGCTCGTCGCAGGCCTGCTCAGCATGTCGGCAGGCTTGCCGGCAGTTGCCGCCCCCAGTGCGGCGATGGAATCGACCGCCGCCACGGCGGTGCCGGATATCGCCTTTACCCGCTTCACCCTGCCCAACGGCCTGACCGTGGTGGTGCATGAAGACCACAAGGCGCCGGTGGTGGCGGTGAGCATCTGGTATCACGTGGGTTCGGCCGACGAACCCAAGGGCAAGACGGGCTTCGCGCACCTGTTCGAGCACCTGATGTTCTCGGGTTCGGAGAACCACAAGGGCACCTACTTCCAGCCGTTCGAGCTGGCTGGTGCCACCGACATGAACGGCACCACCTGGTTCGACCGCACCAACTATTTCGAGACGGTGCCGACCACTGCGCTGGACATGGCGCTGTGGATGGAGTCGGACCGCATGGGCCACCTGCTGGGCGCGATCGGCCAGAAGGAGCTCGATACCCAGCGTGGCGTCGTGCAGAACGAGAAGCGCCAGGGTGAGAACCGCCCCTACGGCCGCGTGGACCAGAACATCCTGTCCAACACCTACCCGGGCAACCATCCGTACCAGCACGACACCATCGGCTCGATGGCCGACCTCAACGCGGCCTCGCTGGCCGACGTGAAGCAGTGGTTCCACGACTACTACGGCGCGGCCAACACCACCCTGGTGCTGGCCGGCGACATTACCGTGGCCGAGGCCAAGGCCAAGGCCGAGAAGTACTTCGGCGACATTCCGGCGGGTCCGCCGGTGCCGCGCCAGCAGGCGTGGATCACGCCGCTGACCAAGTCCACCCGTGGCGTGCAGCATGACCACGTGGCACAGCCGCGCATCTACCGCACCTGGGTGGTGCCGCAGCTGGGCACCGACGATGCGATCCAGCTCGACCTCGCCTCCACCGTGCTCGGCGGCGGCAAGACCTCGCGCCTGTACCAGCGTCTGGTCTACCAGGACAAGCTGGTGGACGACGTCTCGGCCAGCATTTCCCCGTTCGCGCTGGCCAGCCAGTTCCAGATCCAGGCCGACGTGAAGGATGGCGTGGATCCGGCCAAGGTGGAGGCGGTGATCCAGGAGGAACTGAAGAAATTCCTCGCCGAAGGCCCCACGGCCGACGAACTCGACCGCGCCAAGATCGGCAACCGCGCCGGTTTCGTGCGTGGCCTGGAGAAGGTGGGCGGCTTTGGCGGCAAGGCGGTGATCCTCGCCGAGGGCCAGGTCTACCGGAACGATCCGGGCGCTTACAAGAAGGACCTGCAGCGCGCCGACGCGGCCACCTCGGCCAGCGTCAAGGCGGCGGCGGACAAGTGGCTGAGCAAGGGTGACTACCTGCTCACCGTGCTGCCCGCCGGCAACGACTTCAACCCGGACACCGAGGACGCCAAGGTGGCTGCGCTGCCGCCGGCGGCCGACCGCCCGCAGGCCAAGCTGCCGCCCAAGGCGGACTACAGCGTGGGCCCCAAGCAGGTGGACCGCAGCAAGGGCGTGCCCGACGTGGCGCAGTTCCCCGACCTGAGCTTCCCGACGCTGGAGCGCGGCAAGCTCAAGAACGGCATCGAGGTGATTCTCGCCCAGCGCCACACCGTTCCGGTGACGCATGTGCAGCTGATGTTCGATGCCGGCTATGCCGCCGACCAGGGCCGCAAGCTGGGTACCGCCAGCTTCACCACCACGCTGATGAACGAGAGCACCAAGGATCTCGATTCGCTGGAGGTGGCCAAGCGCAAGCAGCGCCTGGGTGCTATCACCCGCATCGGCTGCGGGCTGGATTCGTGCTCGGCCGCGCTCAACGCGCTCAACGACCAGCTGCAGCCCTCGCTGGCGCTGTTCGCCGACATCGTGCGCAACCCGGCCTTCAAGGCGGACGACATCGAGCGCATCCGCGGCCAGTGGCTGGCCGGCATCGCCCAGGAAAAGACCCAGCCCACCGCGCTGGCGCTGCGTACGCTGCCGCCGCTGCTGTACGGCGCCAAGCATGCCTACGGCATCCCGTTCACCGGCTCGGGCACGGAGTCGGAGATCAAGGCCATGCAGGCCAGCGATCTCACCGCCTTCCAGCGTGACTGGCTGCGCCCGGACAACGTGAAGATCCTGGTCGCGGGCGACACCACGCTGCAGCAGATCATCCCGCAGCTCGATGCCGCGTTCGGCGACTGGAAGGCACCGTCCTCGCCGGTGCCGAAGAAGAACATCGCCACGGTGGCGCCGCAGTCCAAGCCGCGCGTGTTCCTCATCGACAAGCCGGATGCGCCGCAGTCGCTGATCCTCGCCGGCCTGCTGGCGCCCTCCAGCAAGGCGCCGAACGAGCTGGCCATCGACGTGGCCAACGGCGCGTTTGGCGGCACCTTCACCTCGCGCCTCAACATGAACCTGCGTGAGGACAAGCGCTGGGCCTATGGCGCCTTCAGTTTCATGCGCGATGCGATCGGCCAGCGCCCGTTCCTGATGTACGCGCCGGTGCAGACCGACAAGACCGCCGAGTCGGCGCATGAGGTGTTGAAGGAGGCCACCGAGGTGATCGGTGCGCGTCCGCTCACCACGCAGGAGGTCAACAAGATCAAGGACTCCAACGTGCGCGCATTGCCCGGCAGCTTCGAGACCAGTGCCGAAGTGCTGGGCGCGATGAGCGAGATCGTGCAGTACGACCGACCGGACAACTACGTGCAGACCTTGAAGGCACGCACCGAGGCCGTCGGCCAGCCCGATGCCGAGGGCGCCCTGAAGGAGATCATCAAGCCTGCGGCGCTGACCTGGGTGATCGTGGGTGATCTCAAGAAGATCGAGCAGCCGGTCAAGGCGCTCAACCTGGGCGAAGTGCAGGTCATCGACGGTGACGGCAAGCCGGCCAAGTGACGCGGCGGTGGGGACTGTTCACGTCCCCGGGTTAGGATGGAGGCCGGGCGGGGGATCGCCCGGCCTTTTCATTGTCCATGTCCCGGAGCTACCCATGCGCAAGACCCTGTTGCTCGTTCCCATTGTGTTGCTCAGCGCCTGCACCTACGGCATCACGCTGGACGATGCCGGCAAGAACGTCCGCACGGCCTGGAGTGGGGACATGTCGTCCTGCCGCGAGCTGGGCAAGGTGACCGTATCGGTGATGGACCACGTGGGCCCCGTCAACCGCAACGACATCAAGGTGCGTGACGAACTGGAAGTGATGGCGCGCAACGAGGCGGCCAAGATGCACGCCGACACCGTCAAGCCGCTCGCGGACCCCACCGATGGTTCGCAGCCCTGGGGCGCCTACCAGTGTGGCAACGCCCAGCTGGCGCCGGCCGGACGCCCGGGCAACCCGGCGGCGCCGACCACCGCGCCGAACGCGCCGCCGGCGGCCCCGGGTGCGTTCGAGACCTATCCGGTCAAGGGCAATTGAGCGGAGGCCGGCCCAGGCCGGGCCGGCCGCCAGGCAAGGCATCTCCCAAGGCGCCCCCGTGGCGCCTTTTTCACGTGTGCAGGGCGACGCTCTTGCGAACATCGCTCGGCAGGCATAAAATTCACATGTATATATTTCATATATGTACTATCTAAGCCGGCCGCGATGAGCAGCTTCCTCCCTACCGAACAGCGACTGGCGGTCACGCGCCAACGTTATCCCGCGTTTCCGCGGGACGCGGCCGTGCTGATCCGGCTGATCAAGCACATCTACAAGCGGGTGCAGGACGACGCCAATGCCATGCTGCGGCCCTACGGCATCAATCATCCCGAGTACAACCTGCTGATGATGCTGTACGGCACCGAGGGCTATACCCTGCATCCGACCGAGCTGGCGGATGCAGCGGGCGAGAAGTCGGCCAACATCACCCGACTCACCAATGAGCTGGCGGACAAGGGCCTGATCGCGCGCAACGCCAGCGACGAGGACCGCCGCAAGGTGACCTTGACCCTCACCGACCAGGGCGTGGCGCTGATCGAGAGCTTCCTGCCGGACGTGTGCGCCCTGCTGGAGCACCAGGTAGGCGACCTGCAGTCGCGGGACGTGGTGCAGCTGGAGCGCCTGCTGAAGAAATTCCTGGACCAGCTGGAGCGGGAGTAAGCCATGTCCGCCATACCCAGCGAGCTGCCCGCCAACCGCCGACATCCCTGGCTGGCCGAATTCCTGTTTGGCGAGCGCCAGGCATGGATCTTCGTGGTCAAGTGCCTGCTGGCGTTCTACATCGCCGCATGGCTGTCGATGCTGTTCCAGCTCGAGCAGCCCTCGACCACCATGATCACCGTATCGATCGTGATGCATCCGCACAGCGGCATGGTGCTGGCCAAGAGCTTCTATCGCGCCATCGGCACCTGCGCGGGCAGCCTGTGCGGCGTATTGCTGATGGCGGCGTTCCCGCAGCAACGCGAGCTGTTCCTGCTGAGCCTGTCGCTGTGGGTCGGACTTTGCGCCGGCGGCGCCGTGCTGTACCGCAACTTCATGTCCTACGGCTTCGTGCTGGCCGGCTACACCGCCGCCATCGTGGCGCTGCCGGCGATCAACAACCCGTACAACGTGTTCGACTCGGCGATGATGCGCGTGAGCGAGGTGTTGCTCGGCATCGTCGTGGCGGGCCTGATCAGCGACGTGGTGCTGCCCGAGCGCCTGCGCCAGGTGCTGCGACGCAGTGCGCGCGAGCATTACGGGCACTTCATCGAATTCGCGCGTGGCAGCCTGGGCGGCGCCATCCCGCGTGCGCAGATGGAACAGGCGCACCTGAGCTTCGTGCGCGCGGCGGTGCAACTGGAAGACCTGCGCGCCTCGGTGATCTTCGAGGATCCGGAAGCCCGTGCCCGCAGCAGCCGCATGCAGTTGCTCAACGTGCGCTACATGGCGGCGGCCACCACCTTCCAGTCGCTGCACCACCTGATCAACCGCCTGCAGCGCAACAACCATCCGCGCACCGCGGGCGCGCTGATCCGCCTGTATGCACCGGTGGGCGAGGCGTTGTCGCCAGCGCCCAGCGAGAAGCCGGTACCGCGACTGCTGGCCACGCGGCTGGAAGCCTGCCAGGCGAAGCTGCCAGCGCTGGCCGCGCAGCTGCGCGAGGAGCTGCGGCAGGATCCGGAGCTGCTGTTGGAATTCGACAGCGGCGCCGCGCTGCTCAATCGCTTCGTCAGCGAATTGCGCGACTTCACCGCGCTGGAAGCAACCCTGCGCGAAACCCAGGGCACCCTGGGCGGCACGGTGGAGCGCGTGGACTTCAAGCGCGCCAACGACTACGCGGCACCGGTGATCGCGGTGATCCGCACTTTCCTGACCATGCTTACCCTGAGCGTGTTCTGGATCGAGACCGGTTGGTCGTTCGGGCCCAATGCCATGCTGCTGGCCACTATCTTCAGCGGCCTGCTGGCGACCTCGCCGACGCCGTTGTCGGCCACCGCCAATACCTGGATCGGCTATGCGGTGGGCATGACGGCCGCGTACCTTGTGGTGTTCTGGCTGATGCCAGGCAGCGATGGCTTCGTCATGCTGTTCCTGGTCACCGCGCCGCTGCTGGCGATCGGTCCCTACCTCACCACGCGCAACGCCACCTTGCCGGGCATCGGCGCCGGCTACACGCTGGGCTTCGTGTACATCCTCGCGTTGAAGAACCCGATGGTGTACAGCCCCGAGCACTTCCTCAACGACGCCATCGCCTCGCTGTTCGGCCTGATGATGAGCGGCGCCGCCTTCATGGTCATTCCCACCGTGATCGGCACCGAGTGGCTGCGCCGACGCCAGCTGGTGCAGCTGCGCCGGCAGGTGACGCTGGCCACCACGGCGCCGCTGCAGGGGCTGGTGTACCGTTTCGAAAGCGTCAACCGTGACCTGTTCCACCAGGTCGTGCAGTTCACCCAGGCGGGCAGCGCCGAATCCAAGTCGCTGTTGTCGTGGGCGCTGGCGGTGCACGACAGCGGTCGCGCGGTGATCGAGCTGCGCCACGACATGCAGCATACTGACCTGCCGCCGCCGCTGGTGGAGTCCATGCAGCGTGCCGTGCATGCGTTGGCCGAGCTCTATGACGAACCCTCCAAGGCACGCTGGCAGGAGGCCGATCGTTCCGTTGACCATGCCATCACACTGACCATGCAGACACTTCCGCAGGCCCGTGCCAGCTGCCAGCCGGCACTCGCTCATCTGCTGCAGTTGCGCACCGCGCTGCGCGATGACGAGTCAGCGCTCGCCCCGTACATCGTGAAGGCACCGGAGACCACCCATGCCCCGTGAAATCGCCCTTGCCGATGCGCTGGTTCCCAGCATCCTGCTGGTCTACCTTGGTTGCCTGCTGGTGCTGTGGGTCATCGACACCATCGTGGGCCGCTTTGGCCTTTACCGTTATGTCTGGCATCCGTCCCTGTTCCGCGTTGCCGTGTTTTTCGTGCTGTTCGGCGCGGTCGGCCTGCTGTTGTATCCCTGAGCCCCTATGAAGATCGAACCTCAAGCCCTGTTGCGTTTTGCCATTACCGCGGTGGTCGTCATCGTGGCGCTCGTGCTTTGCCGCGCGCTGTGGGACCACTACATGTACTCGCCCTGGACGCGCGACGGCCGCGTACGCGCCGAGGTGGTGCGCATCGCCCCCGACGTCGCCGGCCTGGTGACGCGCGTGCCGGTGGTGGACAACCAGGAAGTGAAGAAGGGCGACGTGCTGTTCGAGATCGACCCCGAGCGCTATCACATCGCCCTGGCGCAGGCCGAGGCCAACCTCTCCGCCGCCAAGGCAAGCGCCCGTGCCGCCGGCGCCAACATCGACGCCGTGCTGGCCAGCGCCGCCGCGCGCAAGGCCGAGTACGACATGCGCCAGGAGCAGGCCAAGCGCCGCCAGGACCTCGCCGACGTGGTGCCGAAGGAAGAACGCACCGACGCCAAGTCGGCGGCCGACACCGCGCTGGCGGTCTGGCAGCAGGCACAGGCCAGCGGCCACCAGGCCAACGCCGCGCAGGAGCAGGCCGAGGCCGCTGTGGTGCAGGCACAGGTTGCAGTGGACCGCGCCAAGCTGGACGTGGAGCGCACCGAAGTGCGCGCGCCGGTCGACGGCTATGTGACCAACCTCGACGTGCGCGTGGGCGACTACGCCTCCACCGGCAGTCCGCGCCTGGCGCTGATCGATCGCCACAGCTATTACATCTACGGCTACTTCGAGGAAACCAAGCTGCCGCACCTGCGCGTGGGCGATCCGGTGGATATCCGCCTGATGAGCGGCGGCGTGCACCTGAAGGGCCACATCACCGGCCTGGCACGCGGCATCACCGATCGCGACAACCCGACCGGCCGCGACCTGCTGGCCGACGTCAATCCCACCTTCAACTGGGTGCGCCTGGCCCAGCGCGTGCCGGTGCGCATCGCCATCGACGAGGCCAGCGTGCCCAAGGACGTGGTGCTGGCGGCGGGCATGACGGCGAGCATCGACGTGCAGCCGCGCCGCGTGCTGGACAAGGCTGACGGGCAACAACCCTCGCCCTGAAGCCTCCCGTAGGAGCGCACCCCATGCGCGAAAAGCCAACGAGGCGATGACACCGGGGAGCCATGGTGCACGGGCTGCGCTCCACCAAAGGGGCGCGCTTGTTTACCATGTCGCCCCATGAACCGACCGTTGCCCTCGCCGCGTAGCCTGGCTCGCCGACTGCTGTCCCTGCGCCGTCGGCGCAAGCTGGACCTGTCCGGGTTTCCCCATGTCGCGGTGCCGGCCACGGCCATCACCACGCTGGCCGGCCCGCAGGCATTCCGCGAGACCCTGTTGTCGCTGATCGCCGGCGCGCAACATCGCATCGTGCTGGTGGCCCTGTACCTGCAGGATGACGACGCCGGCCGCGAGGTGCTCGATGCCCTGTATGCGGCGCGTGCCGCACGTCCTGGCCTGAGCGTGGAGGTGTACGTCGACTGGCATCGCGCGCGGCGCGGGCTGATCGGCAAGGCGCACAGCGAGGGCAACGCGGCGATGTATCGCGCGTATGCCGAGCGCCTGGGCGAGGGCGTGGCGATCCGCGGCGTGCCGGTACAGAACCGCGAACTGTTCGGCGTGCTGCACCTGAAGGGCTTCGTCATCGACGATGCCGTGCTGTACAGCGGCGCCAGCCTCAACGATGTGTACCTGAACCGGCACGGCCGCTATCGGCTCGACCGCTATCACCTGATCCGCGATCGCGCGTTGGCCGACAGCATGGCCGACTTCGTGGCACGCGAATTCCGCGACAACAGCGCGGTGCCACGCCTCGACCAGCAGCCACTGCCGCGCACCCGCGAGCTGCAGGAACCGATCCGCCAGCTGCGCCATTCGTTGCAGCAGGCACGTTACCAGGGGCCCAGCGATACGCCGGGCGAGGGCGAGGTCACGGTGATTCCGCTGGTCGGCTTCGGCCGCAGCGACAACGCACTCAACGAAACCCTGCTCGGCCTGCTGCGCGAGGCGCGCCAGCGGGTGATCCTGCTGACGCCGTACTTCAACCTGCCGCGCCCGGTGCGCGCGGTGATCGGCCAGCTGCTGCGCCGCGGCTGCCAGCTGGACATCATGGTCGGCGACAAGGTCGCCAACGATTTCTACATTCCGCCGGACCAGCCGTTCAGCCGCATCGGCCTGCTGCCCTACCTGTACGAGGCCAACCTGCGCCGTTTTGCGCGCCTGCACCAGGGCGCCATCGACAGCGGCCAGCTCAACCTGTGGCTATGGCGCGACGGCGACAACAGTTACCACCTCAAGGGACTGTTCGTGGACCAGGATGTGGCGGTGATCACCGGCAACAACCTGAACCCCCGCGCCTGGGCGCTGGACCTGGAGAATGGCCTGCTGCTGCGTGATCCGTCCGGTTTGCTGGTGGCGCAGCATGCGGCGGAGTGGGCGTCGCTGCGCAAGCACGCCACGCGACTGGGCCATTACCGGGAGCTGCAGGGCACGCGCAGCTATCCGCCGGAAGTGCGGCGCCTGTTCAAGCGCTTGCGGCGCGTACGGCTCGATCGCCTGATCGGCCAGTTGCTGTAACCATCCACCACACTTCTGTAGGAGCGCATCCTGAATCGAGTTCAGGGGTGCGCTCCTACAGGGGGCGCCTGGTGTTTATGCGGCCAGCCGGGCGAGGCGCAGCGCCAGCCAGCGCGAGACGTCGGGCCATTCGCTGTCGATCACGCTGTAGCACACGGTGTGGCGCAGGCTGCCGTCGGGTCGTCGCTTGTGGTTGCGCAGCACGCCTTCGCGCTGCGCGCCGAGGCGTTCGATGGCGCGCTGCGAGTCGAGGTTGCGGTGGTCGGTGTGCAGTTCCACCGCCACGCAGCCCAGCACCTCGAAGGCGTGCTGGAACAACAGGCGCTTGCAGGCGGTGTTGAGATGACTCTTCTGCCAGCGCCTGGCGTACCAGGTGTAGCCGATGGCCACGCGTCGCGGATCGTCCACGAAATCGTAGAAGCGCGTGGTGCCGGCGATTTCGCCGGTGCGCTTCTCGCGCACGGCGAAGGGCAACATCAGGCCCGCCTGCTGTCCTGCCAGGGCCTTGGCGATGTAGGCCGCCATCTCGCCCGGGGCGGGCGCGCTGGTGAACCACAGCTTCCACAGTTCGCCGTCGGCAGCGGCGGCCTCCAGTGACGGTGCGTGCTCGGGGGGGAGCGGTTCCAGGCAGACGTGGTCGTCTTCCAGGCGAACGGGATAGAGCGGGGACATGGTGTCGCGGCATCCGTCAGTGGGTGGAGAGCTGGCATTTAAGCAGTCCCCCGACGCAGCGCCAATGGCTGCGAGAGGCATCGCCTGGGCGAAATCGGGCGGGCATGCAGGCAAATACCTACTTTCAGAATCGTCTGGTAGGAGAAGCCCGGGCGCTTTCCTAAGCTTTCCTGGTGTCGCGGCTACGGAAGGATCCGCCGGGCAGCCTGCATGGAGGGCAACGACCCCAGGCATCGGCAAGCCGCGCCATCTCCACCCCTGGCACGGGCGCGCAAGTGTGCGTCCGTGCACGGCGTGTGTCTAGGCGTCCAGGTCGGGAATCAGCTTGCTCTCGAGGCGCGCGATATGGTCCTTGAGCAGCAGCTTGCGCTTCTTGAGCCGGGTGAGCTGCAGCTCGTCGCGGCCCACCGAATCGGCCAGGTGCTCGATCGCCACGTCGAGATCGCGATGTTCCACCCGCAGTTCGGCGAGCAGATGGGCGATTTCGGCTTGATCCTGGACCTGCATGGCGGCGGGCGGCGGCTGAAAGGAATACCCGAAGTGTACCGCCGCCGGAGCCGGGGCGTACCCCCGCCGGTCAGATCGTTACAATGGGGGGCCGTTCCGTCCGATCCCGCCGATGTCCGCCCAGCCCGAGACCACCCGCAAGCACCAGTACGAGGCCGCCAAGCTGGCCAAGCGCCTGCGTCACCAGGTGGGCCAGGCGATTGCCGACTTCAACATGATCGAGGACGGCGACAAGGTGATGGTGTGCCTGTCCGGCGGTAAGGATTCCTACACGCTGCTGGACATCCTGCTGTCGCTGCAGGCCAAGGCGCCGGTGAGCTTCGAGCTGATCGCGGTGAACCTGGACCAGAAACAGCCGGGTTTTCCCGAGCACGTGCTGCCGGAGTACCTCGCCGCGCGCGGTGTGCCGTTCCACATCATCGAGCAGGACACCTATAGCACGGTGACCCGGGTCATTCCCGAGGGCAAGACCATGTGCAGCCTGTGTTCGCGCCTGCGGCGCGGTGCGCTGTACCACTGGGCGGCCGCCAATGGCATCACCAAGATCGCACTGGGCCACCATCGCGACGATATCCTGGGCACCTTCTTCCTCAACCTGTTCTACCAGGCACAGCTCAAGGCGATGCCGCCCAAGCTGCGTTCGGACGACGGCCGCCACGTGGTGATCCGCCCATTGGCCTACTGCAAGGAGGGCGATATCGCTGCCTACGCGGAGGAGCGCCAGTTCCCGATCATCCCGTGCAACCTGTGCGGCTCGCAGGAAAACCTGCAGCGCAAGGCGGTAAAGCGCATGATGGAGGATTGGGAAAAGACCCAGCCTGGCCGCGCCGAGAACATCTTCCGCGCACTGGGCCACGTGTCGCCGTCCCAGCTGGCCGATCGCAACCTGTTCGACTTCGCCGCGCTGGGTGCGCGCGAAGGTGTCGTACGCGCCGATGCGCATCAGTGGCTCACCGGCTTGCCGGAAGAGCGTGAATCCACCCCCTGACAGTCGAGTAACGCCGTGTCTCTCTTTTCATCCGTTGAAATGGTCCCGGGCGATCCGATCCTGGGTCTCTCCGAGGCCTACGTGGCCGACAGCCGGCCGGGCAAGGTCAACCTGGGCGTGGGCATCTACTACGACGAACAGGGCCGCATCCCGCTGCTGCGTGCCGTGCGCGAAGTGGAGCAGGCGCTGGCGCTGGAAGCGAAGCCGCGCGGTTATCTGCCGATCGACGGCTTGGCCACCTACAACGTGGCCACCCAGAAGCTGGTGTTCGGCGAAGACTCGCCGCTGCTGGCAGCCGGGCGCGTGGCCACCTCGCAGACCATTGGCGGCAGCGGCGCGCTGCGCATCGGCGCCGACCTGCTCAAGCAGGTGCTGCCGATCGCCAAGATCGCCATCAGCAACCCGAGCTGGGAAAACCACCGCGTGGTGTTCGGCTCGGCGGGCTTCGAGGTGCTGACCTACGCCTACTACGACGCCCAAACCCATGGCCTGGATTTCGCCGGCATGCTGGCCGACCTCGGCAAGCTGGAACCGGGCACGGTGGTGCTGCTGCATGCGTGCTGCCACAACCCGACCGGCGTGGACCTCAACGCCGCGCAGTGGCAGCAGGTGGTGGACCTGGTGAAGGAGCGCAAGCTGATGCCCTTCATCGATATGGCCTACCAGGGCTTCGACGAAGGCATCGACGCCGACGCCACGGCGGTGCGCCTGTTCGCCGCCTCGGGCATCGAATCGTTCGTGGTGGCCAACTCGTACTCCAAGTCGTTCTCGCTGTACGGCGAGCGCGTGGGCGGGCTGTCCATCGTGGGCAAGGACCGCGACGAGGCGCTGCGCGTGCAGTCGCTGGTCAAGCGCACCATCCGCTCCAACTACTCCAGCCCGGCCACGCACGGCGGCGCACTGGTGTCGGCGGTGCTCAACAGCGCCGAGCTGAAGGCGATGTGGGAACACGAGCTGGGCGAGATGCGCGAACGCATCCACGCGATGCGCGCCGGCATGGTGGAGAAGCTGGCCGCGGCGGGTGCGCCGCAGTTCGGCTTCATCCAGGAGCAGGCCGGCATGTTCTCCTACTCGGGCCTCAGCAAGGCCCAGGTGGACCGGCTGCGCGAGGAGTACGCCATCTACGCGGTCGGCACCGGCCGTATCTGCGTGGCGGCGTTGAATCGCGCGAATCTGGATACGGTGGTCAACGCCATCGCTGCCGTTAGCTGCTGAGCCCCCAGCCTTACCTCCCCGTCATCCCGGCGAAAGCCGGGATCCAGTGCCTCTGCGCACCGACTAAAGACGCTGGATCCCGGCTTTCGCTGGGATGACGGCATAGAAAACGAGTCCGGACACCGAATGTTTTTTCGCAATCTCACCCTGTTCCGCTTTTCCCCTGCCGTTGCCGAAGACCTGAACCGCCTGGACGAGGCCCTGGGCGAGCATCGCCTGCGCCCCTGTGGCCCGATGGAAATGGGCACCAAGGGCTTCGTGCCGCCGGTGGGCCGGGGCGAGGAAGCGCCGCTGACCCACGCCGTCCACGCCTGCACCATGGTCACCGTGGGCAGCGAGGACAAGCTGCTCCCCGGTTCGGTGGTGAACGATGAACTTGCACGCCGAGTGCAGAAGATCGCCGAAGAAGAAGGCCGCAAGGTCGGTGGTCGCGAGCGCAAGCGCCTGAAGGAGGACGTGCTCAACGAGCTGGTGCCGCGCGCCTTCATCCGCAGTTCGCGCATGCGTGCCTACGTGGACAAGAAGCACGGCTGGCTGGTGCTGGACACCTCCAGTCGCAAGTCGGCTGAGAATGCACTGACCCAGATCCGCGAAGCCCTGGGCAGCTTCCCCGCGGTGCCGCTGGCGCCGGAGGAAGGCCCCCGCGTGCTGATGACCGACTGGCTGGCCAACGGCAACCTGCCGGGCGGCCTGAGCCTGGGTGACGAGGTGGAGCTGCGCGATCCGGCTTCGGCCACTGGCGCCATCGCCAAGTGCCGTCGCCAGGACCTGGATGGCGAAGAGGTGAAGGAGCACCTGCGCAATGGCAAGCAGGTATTCCAGCTCGGTCTCATCTTCGATGAGCGCATGAGCTTCGTGCTTGGCGAAGACCTCATCGTGCGCAAGCTGAAGTTCCTCGACGTGGTCACCGATGAGCTGGGCGACAGCCACCCGGACGCCGCCGCCGAGGCCGATGCCACCTTCGCCCTGCTCACGCTGGAGCTGGAGCGCCTGCTCGGCAAGCTGGAGGAGTGGTTCGGCCTGCCCAGGCCCGCCGAGGCCTGAGCGACGCAGCCGGGCTGAGACGCACCCCCTAGGCCAAAGGTCGGGGGGCTGAGGTCATGGGCTCGTCTTGCGAAGCCTGCATGCTCCCCCCACATTGGCTGAGGGACACTGATGGGCCTGGACGCCGTGCAGTAGCCGTAGGCAGTAGGGCGGGGACATGACGCAGCATCTCGAAGGCGATTGGCTGGAACTGGCCACCGCGAGTGGTAGCACCATCCGCGTGCTCAAGGCCGCGCATCCGCGCGCACGCCGCTTGCGCCTCACCGTCACGCCCAAGGGCGCGCGAGTGTCGTATCCGCACGGCACGCATCCCGCGCAGGTGAGTGCGTTCCTGCGTCATCACGCCGACTGGCTGGAACGCAAGCTCGACGAGCTGCACCTGATCGTGAAGCCCGCGCCGCCGTTGCGGGTGGGCACGCCCACCGAATTTCCGCTGCGCGGCGAGACCGTGCAGCTGGACTGGGCCGATGGCCCGTATCCACGCGTGGATGCCGGCGAAGGCACGGTCACGCTGACCATTCCGCGCCCGCATACGCGCGCGCTGCCGGTGGCACGTGGCCTGCTCGCCTCGTTCTTCGAATCACAGATCCGCCGCGACGTGGCGCGCTGGCTGGCCGGCTACGTGCCGATGCTCGGCCTCGCGCCCACCGCATTGCGCGTGCGCCCGATGAAGAGCCTGTGGGGCAGCCTGGATACGCGCGACCGCATCAACCTCGATCTCGCGCTGGCGCTGGCGCCGCCCAATGCCCTGCGCTACGTGCTCGCCCATGAGCTATGCCATCTGAAGGTGCGCAGCCATGCGCCGCGCTTCTGGGCGCAGGTGGAGGGGCTGTTTCCCGAATGGCGCGAGCAGCGCGACTGGCTGCGCATGAATGGTGCGTGGCTGAAGACCGAACTGGACCGGCTGATCGCCGACGTGGCCGATTGATTCGGCGCCGGGGTGGATCCCGCGGAGCGTGATCGCACAGGGTGCGCTCCTACAGCAGCAGCTTGCCGCAGAAGCGCGCCCTGTGCGCGATCACGATGCGCTTAGTGCGACAGCGCGAACGAGGTGAGGATGCGCGCGGTTTCGTCCGGCTTCTCGAGGATCGGCATGTGGTTGCAGCCGATCAGGATGCTGGTGCTGATCGCGCTGGCGTTCTTGAGGCCGTTGCGCAGGCTGTCCAGTGCCGAGATGTCGGTGATCTTGTCCTCATGGCACCACAGGCCCAGCACCGGCATGGTCAGCTGGTCGAGGCGGTTCTGCACGGACAGGTACTGCGAGGGATCGCGCAGCTCGTTGAAGGTACGCTCGATGAAGGCACGGTTGTCCTGGTTGCGCTTGATCAGCACGTCCTGGAAGCGGCCCGGGATGTCCAGCGGCTTGGCGAAGGCCAACGCCGTGGCCTTGGCGAATTCCTCGCGGTTGTCGTACTGGAACGGGTTCTTGCCGGACATCGCGTTGCGGGAGAATTCGTTCTGGTCGGTCTTGAGGCCGAACGAGTCGAGCAGGGCGAGTTCGGCCACGTGCTCGGGATGCTCGGCGGCGTAGACGCCGGCGATGGCGCCGCCCATGGAATGCCCCACCAGCACGAAGCGCTGCAGGCCCAGGGTTTCCACGAAGGCCTGCAGGCGCGAAGCCTGCGCGTCGATGTTGTAGCTGGCGCCATCTACGCGGGTGGATTCACCCCAGCCCGGCAGGTCGGGCGCGATCACGTGGAAGTGCGGGGTCAGCAGTTCCATCTGCTTGAGCCACACTTCCTTGCTGGCGTCGAAGCCGTGCAGCAGCAGCAGGGTCGGGCCCTTGCCGCCTTCGAAGTACACCCACTTGGTGTCGCCCGCCTGCACCGAGTGCTGCTCGACGTGGGCCGCCATGGCCTGGCGCTTGATGTCCGCGCGCATCAGCCACTGCGGGGCGAACAGGTAGGAACCGCCCAGCACCACGGCGATGAACACCGCGACGAAGGCGAGGAACTTGAGCCGGCGCAGGGCCAGCCGCTGCCACAGCGGGCGCGAGGACGACGGTGGCACGGGATGCTTGGTCTTGTTGGTCATGGCCATGGGAGTAGTCCGGAACGCGTCCTTCGATGGCGGCGCGCGCCCCCTTTTGCAAGGAGGCGCGCGTGCGGCTTACTTGGCCGTCTTCTGGGCCTTGGCGAACAGCGCTTCCACCGCCTGCTGGGTCAGCGGGTGGTAGCCCGGCTTGGCCTTGGCGTAGACCTGCTGGGCATAGGCGAGGCCTTCGGGCGTTTTCACGAAGGCCTTGTACAGCGGCATGGTCAGGTACAGGCGGCCGATGCGGGTCATGTGCTCGGCGGCGGCGCTCCACACGTCCTTGTCGCCGGCGGCGATGGCATGGCTGTACCAGCGCATGCCGATCTCGGCATTGGGCGTGCCGGTGAGATGCCAGGCGGCATCGAGCTGCTTGATCTTGTCCAGCGGCGTCACGTCCGGCAGGCCGTCGAGGAAGTACATCCATTCCTGCGTGTTCCAGCCCTTGGCGTCGAGCTTGCCGGCGGCCAGCGAGCCGGCGAGGAACGAGGCGCGCTCCTTGTCGATCGCATCGAAGCGCGGCGAGTCGGGCAGCGGCGCATCCTTCGGGATGCCCGGGTCGTAGACCCACTGCTTCACTTCATCCCAGCTCATCTTGCCGGGGTTCTTGTCGAACAGGTTGGCCTTCAGGTAGTCGAGCATCTGCTCGGTGGTGATGCTCTGGAAGGCGAAGTGCGCGAAGTAGCCCTTCAGGTAGGCATCGAAGGTCTCGCGGCCGAAGCGCTGCTCCAGCGTGCGCAGGAACCACGAGCCCTTGTCATAGGGCACTTCGGAGATCGAATCGTCGGCGCCGATGCCGGGCTTGGGGGCCAGGCGCTGGGCATTTTCCGGGATGTCCTTGAGCGACTTCTGCAGGCCGCGCGCGGAGATCAGCGCCTCCTCGTCGGCCAGCGTCTTGCCGTAGACCGCCTCGGTGATGCGGCCCTGCACGTAGGTGGTGAAGCCCTCGTTGAGCCAGATGTCGCGCCAGGCGGCGCTGGTCACCAGGTTGCCGGACCACGAGTGCGCCAGCTCATGCGAGATCACCGAGACCAGGCTCTTGTCGCCCACCAGCAGGGTCGGCGTGGCGAAGGTCATGTTCGGGTTTTCCATGCCGCCGAACGGGAACGACGGCGGCAGCACCAGCAGGTCGTAGCGCCCCCAGGCATACGGGCCGTACAGCGACTCGGCCGTCTTGATCAGTTTCTCGGTGTCCTCGAACTCGTGCGCGGCCTTGCCCACGATGCTGGGCTCGGCATAGACGGCCGAACGCGGGCCGGTTTCCTTCGCCGCGATGTCGCCCGCGGCGATCGCCAGCAGGTACGAGGGGATCGGATGCGGCTGGTTGAACGAGAAGTCGCCGTCGAGCGGGTGGTTGGCGTCGTTGATGGCGCTCATCACCACGCGCACGTCCTTCGGTGCGGTGACGTGGGCGCTATAGGTGAAGCGGATCGCCGGCGAATCCTGCAGCGGCACCCACGAGCGCGCGTGGATCGATTCGGACTGCGAGAACATGAAGGGCAGCTTCTTGTCGGCGGTCTGCTCCGGCGTCAGCCACTGCAGGCCCGACGCGGTCGGCACCGTGGTGTAGACGATGCGCACCTGGGCCGGATGCTGCGGCGTGGTGATGGTGAGCTTGGAGCCCAGCTCCTTGTCGCTCGGCGCCAGGGCGTACTTCAGCGCGCTGGCCTTGCCGGCCGCATCGATGCCTTCCACGCTGGCGATCTTCAGGTCGCGCGTATCGAGCACCAGCGACTGCGCCTTGGGATCCTTCCAATCCAGCTTCAGCGTGGCCTGGCCGTCGAGCTGCTTGTGCGGGAAATCGACCTTGAGGTCCAGGTCCAGGTGGGTGACGCGCACCTGGTCGGGCTGGGCATAGGAGTGCGGGTCGGCGGCAAGGGCGCTCAGCGGCAGCGCGAGCGCGCCGAAGGCGAGGGCGTGGAAGGGACGCATCGGGGGAAACTCCATCAGCAGGAACGCCGAGTATGCCATCGACCGGCGCCGGGCCGCCGGTCCCGGTGGTCATGCACGCGGGCTGGTGGCGGGACGCGCGTGGCGTCCCGGCCACCGCCGCAAGAAATCAGTGGGTCGAGCCGGCTGTCGCCGGAGCGGGGTTCTGCATGGAGCGGACGTAGTCGGCCACGTCCTGCTTGGACACCACGCCGCGGTGGTTCTTGTCGATCTCGTCGAAGTGCGCACGGATGAACGGCACCGGCCCGTTCTCGGCCTCTTCCTTGGTCAACAGGCCGTCGTGGTTCTTGTCGGCGATGTCGAAGTTCTTCATCGAGTTCTGCGCCTGGTTCGCGATCAGGCCCAGTCCGGACTGGGCCTGGACGGCACCGGCAGCGCAGGCCAGCAGCAGGCAGGCAACGAGGATGGTGGGGCGGCGCATGGGAGTCCTCCGGTGACAGTGGGCCGGAGTATCACACCGCGTTCGTTAGCAGATCGTGGGCTTGCGGCACGCCACCCGGCCGTGGGCGCGGGTGGCGTGGCGGTGGTTCAGGCAACGCCGAATTCGAGGGCGTTGGTGAGATCGCCCGGCGGCGGCCCACCCGCCGCGATCATCGCCTGCTCGCGCATGCTGAGACCGGGCAATTTCTCCAGCCCGAAGCGACGCGTGAGGAAGCGGGCGATCGAGCCGGTGTCGTAGATGGTGTGGTCCACGTGGCCCTTCTTCGCGAACGGCGAAACCACCAGCGCCGGAATGCGCGAACCCGGGCCCCAGCGGTCGCCCTTGGGCGGTGCGACGTGGTCCCACCAGCCACCGTTCTCGTCGAAGGTAATCACCACCAGCGTGTGCTGCCACGACGGCGACTTCTGCAGTGCGTTGACGACGGCCATGACATGGCGATCGCCGGTGTCCACGTCCGAGTAGCCGGCGTGCATGTTCAGGTCGCCCTGCGGCTTGTAGAAGCTCACCGTGGGCAGGCGATCGGCTTCGATGTCGGCAAGGAAGTGGTTGGTGGCCGAGGTCTCGCCGATGCCGGCGTCGCGCAGGTGCCTTGCGCGAGCCTCGGTGCCAGGCGCGAAACTCTTGAAGTAGTTCAGCGGCTGGTGATGGATCTGGAAATTGGGGCGCTGCGGGAACTGGTGCTCGTCGCCGTCGCCCTTGCCATCCAGCGCCAGCTGCCAGGCGCCGGCGTACCAGGCCCAGTCCACGCCCGCGCCGGAGAGCACGTCGCCGATGGACTTGTGTACCTGCGGCGGCAGCGTGTTGGGGCTGTCCGCGCTGGCCAGCAGCGGATTCTTGTCCGATTGCGTGCTGGTGGGCTGGTAGGGCGGCATCATGGTGTTCACCGCCCAGAAATCGGGCGTGAGCTGGCTGCGCGAGGCGAACTTCGCCCGGCCCTGCATGGCACTGGCCGGCGACTCCTCGGAGAGCTTCAGGCGCGTGTCGTCGGCGCGGCCGCTTTCGGTCACGGCGATGTTGAACTGCGCGGGGCTTTTGTCCGCGTCCGGATAGAACGGCGGCTGCGCGGCTACCAGGTACTGGTGGTTGAGGAACGAGCCACCGAACGCACCCATGAACCAGTTGTCGCACAGCGTGTACTGGCGTGCGAGCTGCCACAGGCGCAGGTTGGCGGCGCTGTCCTCGTAATGGCCCATCACCATCGCGCCGGTGTCGCCCCAGGCGACGAAACCGTCGTTGCGGCCACCGTTGATCTGGCGCTGGTTCTCGTAGAACGCATGCACCAGGTCGCGCGTGACCACGCCGTGCGGAAGCGGCTCGCCCTTGCCGGTGCGCAGCGCCCACGGCGCATTGGGCAGGCCGGTGAGATCGTCCTGCATCACCTGGTATTCGCGATGGTTCACCGTCTGCTTGTGCGGCGCCAGGCCGTGCCAGATCGGCGGCAGGGTCTTGAGCACCGAACCGTCACGGTCGCGCTGCGCGTACTGCTCGGGCTTGAGCGCGCTGAGCGGCTTCTCCACGCCCGGGAAGTTGGCGAACAGGTTGTTGAAGCTGCGGTTCTCGCAGTAGATCACCACCACCCGCTGGATGTGCTTGCGCAGCGCTTCATCCAGCGCGGTCGGCGCGGCCGTGCCGGTGGCCGCGCCCGCGGCGCGATCGCCGGCCAGCGCCTCGGTAGTGCCCAGCGCCAGCGCGGCACCGGTCAGCGCCAGGCCGCCGCGCAGGCGGCGGCGCGACGGGTCCTGCAGCGAGGCTTCGTTGTCGTCGGGGGTATGCGGGGGAGGGAGTTTGCTCACGGTGCTGCGTCGTCGTAGAAGCGGGACAGGTCGGCCTTGGCCTGCTCCAGCGACGGCTGGTCCAGGTAGATCATGTGGCCCGAGGGGGAGAAGCCGAAGGTGATGTTCTTGCGCTGCGCCGGTTCCAGGCCCATGTGGCCCAGGTCGAACTCGGTGGCGTAGAACGGGGTGGCCAGATCATAGTAGCCATTGGCCGAAAATACCTTCAGGTGCGGGTTGCGGCGCATGGCGTCGCCGAGGTCGTCGGCCACGTAGGTCGCCTGCAGCCAGCCGCCGTTCTTCTTGCGCTTCCAGTCCCAGCTCTTGCCGATGGCGGCATAGTTGTTGGGCAGGTAGGGCGTGTCCTCGGTGAACTTGAGTTCGTTCGCGGCGTACTGGTTGAACGTTGCCACGTAGGCACCGGTGATGGCATCGCTGGCGGTGTCGCCGTCGGGCACCTCGCCGGCGGCATCCGGGTCGATGCCCTGGAAGCGGCCGTCCAGACGTCCAACTGTGAGACGCTGGTCGCGCAGCAGCTCCTTGCGGAAGCGGCTGGGGCCAACGCGCAGGTTGGCGTCCTTGATGTACTGCGGCGACAGGCCGAGGTAGCGGCTCATCTGGTTGGCGATGCGGTCGGCTTCGGCCGGCTCGATGGCGTCGCCCTTGGCCAGCGCCAGCGTGTAGTCGGTGGAGGCGAAGCGGCGCACTTCGGCGAGGAAGCTGCCGATGTCGGCCGGCTTGTTCGGCACCTTGTTGTGGTACCAGGCAATCGCCGCCTCGGTGGGCAGGTTCATGATGTAGCCGTGGTCGATGCCGGGCGCCGCCACCGAGAAGTCGAGGATGGAGGACATCAGCACTACGCCGTTGAACTCCATGCCGGCCTCCTGCAGCGACTTCACCAGCACCGCCGAGCGGGTGGTGCCGTAGCTTTCGCCGAACAGGAACTTGGGCGAATTCCAGCGGTTGTTGACACTGACATAGCGGGTGATGAGGCGGGTGAACGCATCGGCGTCCTGGTCCACGCCCCACACGTCCTTGCCCTCGGTCTTGCCCACCAGCTGCGAATAGCCGGTGCCCGGCGCATCGATGAAGACCAGGTCGCTCTTGTCGAGCAGGCTGTATTCGTTGGGCACCCAGTGATAAGGCGCGGGGGGCACCGGCTTGTCGCCGTCGTTGGCCACGCGCACCGGGCCGAACGAGCCCATGTGCAGCCACATCGACGAGGAGCCCGGGCCGCCGTTGTAGAAGAACGTCACCGGCCGCTTGCTGTTCTTGCCGCCGTCGACGGTGTAGGCGACGTAGAAGAAGCTCACCGTGGGCTTGCCCTTGTCGTCGCGGATCAGCATGCGGCCGGCGGTGGCGGTATAGCTGATGGTGCGGCCGCCGACGCGCACGCTGTGCCTGGTCACCACCGTGCGGTCGGCAGGAACCGGCCGTTCGTCGGCGGCCTTGTCCTTGTCTTTGTCAGCCTGGTCGGACTGCGCCTTGGGCGCGTCCTTCGGCGGGGTGTCGGCGGCGTGCAAGGGCATGGTACCCAGCGCGAGCGTGATGGCGAGGGCGAGCGAGGCAATGGAAGGCTGGCGCATGCGGGAGTCTCGGGCAGTCATCAGGAGTGCGTGGTGTCGTCGTAGTAGCGAGCCAGGTCACCCTTGAGCTGCTTCAGCGCCTCGGTGTTCAGGTAGATCATGTGGCCCGACGGGTAGTACAGGAAATGGAGATTTCCGCGCAGCGAGGGCTCCAGATTCATGTGCGACAGGTCGTATTCGGTGATGAAGAACGGCGTGGCGAAGTCGTAGTAACCGTTCACCGACAGCACCTGCAGGTGCGGGTTGGTGCGCATCGCGTGCGCCAGGTCGCCAGCCACATAGGCGGTCGGCAACGGACGCTTGATGTCGGCGGCCTGGTGCTTCCAGTCCCAGTCCTTGTTGATGTCGCCAAAGGTGGGGCGGTAGTCCAGGTCGCTGTGGTAGTTGAGCTGGCCGGTCACGTAGTCGTGGAAGGCGGTGACGAAGGCGCCGCTGATGCCGGTATCGGAGGCGTCGTAGCCGGGCACTTCGCCCGCCGCATCCTCGTCCACGCCTTCGAAGCGCGCGTCATAGCGGCCGATGGTGCGGCGCTCGCCACGCAACAGCTCCTTGCGGAAGCGCGAAGGATCCACGCGCAGGTTCGCCTGCTTGATGTAGTCCACCGGCAGGCCGGTATAGGCGGCGAGCTGGCGCGCGACGGCATCGGCCTCGGCAGACGGCACGTCCTGTCCCTTGGCCAGTGCGCTCGCATACGGCCCGTTGGCGAACGCGCGCACCTGGTCGAGATACGTCTTGAGGTCGGCCGGCTTGTTGGCCAGCTTGTTGTGATACCACGCGGCGGCCGCGTAGCTGGGCACGTAGCCGACGTACATCTCGTCGTAGCCAGGCATGCGCACGCCGTAGTTGAGGATCGAGGACATCAGCACGACGCCGTTGAAGTACATGCCCTTGTCCTGCAACGCGTCGACCAGCGCGGCGGAGCGGGTGGTGCCGTAGCTTTCACCGTAGAGGAACTTGGGCGAGTTCCAGCGGTTGTTGAGGGTGACGTAGCGCTGGATCGCGCGGCTGAAGGCGGAGATGTCCTGGTCCACGCCCCAGAAATCCTTGCCCTCGGCCTTGCCGAGCGGACGAGAGTAGCCGGTGCCCACGGCATCGATGAAGACCAGGTCGGTCTTGTCCAGCAGGCTGTCATTGTTGGCGACCAGCTTGTACGGCGCCGGCGCGGTCGCGTCGGGACTGGCCGTCTCGATGCGTACGGGCGCGAACGAGCCCATGTGCAGCCACATGCTGGAGGAACCGGGGCCACCGTTGTAGAGGAAGGTGACCGGCCGCTTTTCCGGCTTGCCGTTGTCCACCGTATAGGCCACGTAGAACACGCTGGCCTGGGGCTGGCCCTTGTCGTCGCGAATCACCAGCGCACCGGCGGTGGCCGTATAGCTCACCGAACGACCTGCGATGCTGACGCTGTGCCGGGTGCGCACGGCCGTCTCGGTGCTGGGGGCCTGGACGTCCTCGTCCTTGCTGGCGGCGGATTTATCGGCGGGCGCATCCTTGGCCAGCAGTGAGGGACAGGGTGACAGGATCAGGCCAGTACCCAACAACAGAACCCACAGACGACGCATGCAACTCCCCTGGACGGCGATTGGATCGATGTAACGAAACCCGAGTATGCGCATCGCTGCCCCGGGGCGACCGTGACAAAAGTACTAGGCAGGTTTTTCGATGGGCCGGCCGGAGCAGGGGGGCGCAGGGTCAAAAGTCGTGATGCAGCAGGCAGTTTGCCTGTGTCCTGGTGCTACATTCGCCGAACGCCTCGGGGCGTCAACACCAAACCGAAAGGGGAATGACCATGACAAGGATCCATCTGCGCCGTGCCGCGCTCGCAGTGCTTCTGTTCGCAGGGATGTCGGGTGCTGCACTGGCGGCTCAGCCGGCGGCCACGGGCCTGGGCCAGGCCTGGCCGAATACCACGGATGTCAGCGCCAGCCCGAACTGGCACGCCTATGTGTTCACGCTCGGTGGCGTGAAGTACATCCAGGTCAATGACCTCAATGGCAATGTGATCGGCGCCGTCGGCACGTCCAACGGCCAGTTCATCACGCTGCCGATCGGTGCGTTCTCGCAATTGGTCACCACGCCGCAGCAGCCTGCCGCCGTGACCACCACCGCGCAGCCCGCCACTGCACCGACCACGGTGTACCAGGACAACGCAGTGCAGGTGACCGCCACCACGCAGACGGATGGCACGGTGAAGCTGTCGGCCGTGTCCGCTGTGTCAGCCGCGGCCACGTCGTCTTGTGATCCGGTGCAGTGCAATAACCACGTCCAGTAATGACGTGTCCGGATCAGCCTGGCTGCGTTAGGCGCTGCCAGGCTGATCGGGATCGTACAGAATCACGCTGATGCAGCGGCCGGCTGAAATGAGATGCTCGCGGGCCCTGCCTTCGAATGTCGCGGCGCGGTCCTCAATGGCCGGCCAGCCCAGGCCAGTGGCTGTGCGCAGCACGCGCGGCAGCAGGTCATCCCAGCGCACCGACGACAGCTGCTCCGGCCGGGAGCGCAGATTGATGCGCACGACGCACCAGCGGCGTTCGCCGCGCAGGCCGCAGCGTACCTGCACACGCACGTCGCTGACGTCGCGACGTGCACAACCGTCAGCCACGGCTTCACAGACCAGCCGGTAGATGGTCAGGTTGATCGTGGCGGAAAGCGTGCTCACCGGACCGCGCAGGTCGCACCAGTAGGACACGCCGCTCTCGTCCAGTACGCGGGCGATCGGCCCCTCGCGCAGGACGCCCGGCAAGCCACGTTCACGCCAGGTCACCGGACACAGGCTGTCTGCCAGTCGATACAGCTGATCCTGTGCAACCAGCGCCTGGCGCCGGTAACTACGATCATCGAATACCGGCGCCGAGTGGCGCAACCGTCCGAGCATCACGTTGTAAACCGCATGCACGGTCTCTCGCACCTGCTCCAGCGCCTGAGAGGTCATGCGCAGCTGCACTTCGCCCTGGTGCATGTTGCGTTGGGCCAGTGCCAGTGCCAGGCGCATGTCGGTACGCTCTTGTTGCGCCTGGATATTGAGCGCTCCAATGCGCTCGCCCATGATCAGCATGGTGGTGATGGTGAACGCGATGAATATCTGCGCATTGAGCGTGTTCGGATCGAACATCTTGGGCATCAGCGCGATCACTGCCAGGTTGGCGAGCATGCTGCCGATGGCCGCGCCCTGCCAGCCGTAGCGCAAGGTGAGCCACACGACCGGCAGGAACATCGCTACCTGCGCAAGCTGCCGCGTGTTCGTCGCCGGGGACGAGTTCAACCCCAGTGCAACGAGGAAGGCCAGCGTGGGCACCAGCAGCAGCACGCATTCGATCGCCATGCGACTTGCGATGAAGCGTTTCGCCAGCCCTCTCCACGGCGAATTGCGCAGCGTCTGGTGCAGCACCAGCACGAACGGCACGATGGTCAGCGCCCCCATGTAATTGCCAAGCATCCACTGGCTGGCGAGGAAGCCATAGTTGACCGGCGGGTAGTCGCTCGGCAGGTGGGTGATGGACATCAGGCCGATGCTGATGGCGGTGCGGACGGCCGACACCAGCAGCGCGCAGCAGAGCAGGGCGCTTGCGTTGATGGCGCCGCTGCGCTTGAGAATGGGCCAGCGCTCTCGGTAGAGATAAACCACCGGCATGGTGCCAAACATGGAGGGCACGAGGTTGCAGATCGCCCAGAGCGTGCCGAAATCAGCAGCGCAACTCACGCTCAGGTAAGCCAGCGACAATATCTCGCCTGCGCAAAGCGCCGCCCAGTAGCGATAGGGCGCGAGCAACAGCACTGACATGTGCAGGCCGCACAGTATGAGCCAGTGGGAGATGGACAGCTCGCGGAAGAGCGACACACCCAAGGCGTAGATGGTGGCAATCGCGATCTGGCAGAGCCAGAAAGTGCCCCCCGTTCCCTTTCGCATATCCAACCCCTTGCTGGACAGGGCATCCTTCGCCGGTGCGGCTCCTGTCGCGTGAATGGTTCAGGGGGCTCCACCATGTCGCGTACGGCCCCGCCCCTGGCGCATGCTAACCCAATCGGATTGCGCCGACCCCTTTAACCGATCTTGCCTCACGTGGAGTGAGGTAAATCCTTGTTGTTCTCTCTATTTCACCTGTGCGCACGCGTAAGCGGAAGTGAAGCCAGGCACTCGGACGGGCCTGCAGGGTGGCATCTGGCATGTGTATGTTTCGACATGTGATACGCATCACACTTTGCAGGGGCTTCGGATGGGTCAGTCCTGCACGGTGGCCCGCCCGGACTGCCACATAGCCCGGGTCAGCGGCCGGTTCTCGTGCGGGGTCTGCAGGACCACCAGGGTCGTGGTGCTGATGCTGGGGTGGATCTTCAGCAGGCGGTCGAGCACGGCCTCCAGGTGGGCGATGGACATGGCCACCACGCGCAGCAGGGCCGAGTCCTCGCCGGCCAGGCGGCGGCAGTCCAGCACCTCCGGGATGTCGGCCACCAGCGAGCCCACCCGGGCGCAGATGCCGCCGTCGCAGCGCAGGCGGATCATGGCGTCGATGTCGTAGCCGAGCCGGCGGTGGTTCACCACGGCGCGGTAGCCGGTGATCACCCCGGCTTCCTCCAGCCGCTTCACCCGCTCGGCCACGGCAGGCGCTGATAGCCGCACCTTGCGGCCCAGTTCGGCGTAACCCAGGCGGGCGTCCTGCTGGAGGGCCTCCAGCAGCAACCAATCGGTGGCATCCCAGATCGGTTTCGATTCAAAGGCGATAGCGCTCATCTCACATTTCGATCCGCGGCGAAATATCCGGATCCTACGCTGATTCATCATTCAAGCGCGTCAACATCAGCCTTACGATGCCCACGTTCCCCACCCGGACCCTCCCCATGCAAACCCCGGAACGCCTGGACGGGCGTGCCCTCAGCTATATCGGCATCGCCCTGCTCACCTGGTCGTCGGCCTATGCTGCAATCGCCTATGCGCTGGCCTCGTTCACGCCAGGCGAAGTGGCGCTGGCGCGCCTGGCCATCGGCTCCCTGTGCTTCGCCGTGTTGCTGGTCGTACGCCGCGTGCCATTGCCGGCGCGACGGGACTGGCCGGCGCTGGCTGCGCTCGGCGTGGTCGGCCTGACCGTCTATCACCTGTGCCTCAACACTGCCGAAACCCGGGTCGCCAGCGGTACCGCGGCGATCCTGATCTCGCTGGTACCGGCTACCACCGCGGCGCTGTCGGCCATCTGGCTGCGCGAGCGCCTTTCGCGGCGCACGCTGGCTGGCCTTGGCGTGGCCCTGGTCGGTGTGGTGACAGTGGTGCTGACCAGCGGCAAGCAGGTCAAGGTCGAGCCGATGGCGGCCCTGGTGCTGGTGAGCGTGCTGGCCTCGGCGGTGTTCTTCGTGGGGCAGAAACCGTTCTTCGTGCGCAACGGCATGCTGGGCGTGACCGGTTTCACCTTCTTCGCCGCCACGCTGGGCGCGCTGCCGTTCGGCCTGGGACTGCCGCATGCGCTGGCCGCGGCGCCGGCCTCCCATATCTACGCGCTGGTATGGCTGGGCATCGCGCCCACCTTCATCGGCTACATCGCGTGGAACGCCGCGCTGCACCGCGCCTCGGCCTCGCAGGTGAGCAGCTTCATCTACTTCTCGCCGCCGATTGCCGTGCTGATCGGCTGGGTCTGGCTGGGCGAGCGCCCGACGCTGCTGACCCTGCTGGGTGGTGCGATCACCGTGGGCGGCGTGGTGCTGGCCAACGCACGCCGGCGGCCGCCGAGCCCCGCGGCTCCGATCGTCGCCACGCCGGCCAAACAAGGATGAGTTGATGGAGCCGATACGCTTGACCGACTTGGCGCGGGCCTTGCCGCGTGCATGGAACTCCCAGGTACTGGCTCGCTTCGGCGATGCCAACCTGAAGCTGCTGCGCATGGATGCTGCTGCCTACCCGGAGGAGTGCCATGACTATGCCGAAGGGCTGCTGGTGCTCGACGGCGAGATGCTGCTGGCTGTGGACGGCCAGCAGCAGCGCGTCGGCACCGGCGAACTGTGCGTGGTGCCTGCCGGCGTGCGGCACGCCGTGCTGCCCGGCAGTCGCGGTACGCTGCTGATTCTCGATACCTGACATCCACCGGCTGGAGACCGTCGATGCCATTGCTTTACGTCGCCAACAAGAACTATTCCTCGTGGTCGTTGCGTCCCTGGGTGCTGATGAGCGAGCTGGGCATTCCGTTCGTCGAAGAGCAGGTGGTATTCGCAGAAGGCTCCAACTGGCAGGCATTTCGCCGCTTCTCACCGAACGGTCGCGTGCCGTGCCTGAGCGATGGCGACACCGTGGTGTGGGATTCCCTGGCCATCGTGGAGTACCTGGCCGAGGAACATCCGGCCGTATGGCCGTCCGATCGCATCGCGCGCGCCTGGGCCCGCAGTGCCGCGGCGGAAATGCATTCCGGCTTCGCCACGCTGCGTGAGCAATGCGGCATGAGCTGCGGCCTGCGCGTGCGCCTGCGGGACGTGGGGCCGGCCTTGCAGGCCGACATCACGCGCATCAACGAGCTGTGGAACGAAGGGCTGGCGCGCTTCGGCGGCCCGTTCCTGGCTGGTGCGCACTTCACCGCGGTGGACGCGTTCTACGCCCCAGTGGTGTTTC
This sequence comes from Dyella sp. C9, assembly GCF_003332825.1. GTDB lineage: Bacteria > Pseudomonadota > Gammaproteobacteria > Xanthomonadales > Rhodanobacteraceae > Dyella. Next base: position 40,138 of record NZ_QIRF01000018.1, read on the forward strand.
GCGTGCAGACCTATGGCCTGCCGCTGGAGGGGCCCGCCAAGGACTATGCGGCGCGCATGCTGGCATTGCCGTCGATGCGCCGCTGGTACGACGCGGCGCTCGCCGAAACCTGGCGCGACCGCGCCCACGAGTACGAAGTACTCCGTTACGGCGAGCTGCTCGAGGACCTGCGCGCCGCCTGAGCCCGTCAGGCCGGCGTGCCCGGCGCTTCCACGCGTCGTCGCGCCTGCCAGCGGCCCAGCGCCACCAGCGCCAGGCCAACCACGATGAAGGCGACCAGCACGACCACGGCATCCAGCAACACCTGCGCGTAGCCGAGAGCCTTCACGTCGAGGAACGGGTAGGGATACCAGCCGTCGACCGCACCGCGCAGCATCACGTAGAAGAAATAGCCGGCCGGATAGCTCTGCCACGCCAGCACCTGCGACCAGCGCAGGCTGCCCTTGGGCGTGGCCAGCCACCAGTACAACAGGTACAGCGGTGGCATCAGGTCGTGCACGATCACGTCCGACAGCAACAACCAGCCGGAGGGATGCCACAGCTGGCGCAGCATGACGTTGTAGATCAGGCTGACGATCGCGATGCTCATCGCCGCCGCGGTCTGCACGCCCGGCCTCAGGTAGAAACGCAGGATGGCGTTGCGCGGACCGATGGCCGCCGCCGACAGCACCTTGGCGACCAGGATGTTGGTGAGGATGGTGTAGAAGCCCAGGAACAGCCACACGCCTCCAAGCGCCGTGCCACCGTTGCCCACCACCTGCCGGATCGAAAACCACAGCTGCAAGGCCAGCCCGAAGCAGCCGAGCAGGGCGGCGAACACGGCCAATGGACGGTAGCGGTAGGGCATGGGCGAAAGCGCAGGTAACGGGGTCGCCACTATGCCACTCATCGACGGGAGGCGCTCCAGCGCAAGAAATCGCTCAAAGCCAGAGCGGTGGCTTGGCTACCATCAACCAGAAGATACCCATCATGGCGAGAAAGGCCGGCCAGCCCAGGGCGAACCACCAGCGCATCATCCGCCCGCAGGACGATGGAAGCGGCTGGCCCGCAGTGGCCGCGAGTTGGGCCGCGTGACACACGCGCGTCTGCAGCACCACGACGGGCAACCAGCACGCACCGGTCACCAGATACAGCGCGACGGCGGCCAGCAGCCATGGGCTATTCCATGGAAACCCCATCAGGTGCACCAGCGCGATGCCAGTGAGTGGCTGCACGACAACGGCCGGCGTGGTGAAACACCAGTCCGCGCGCACCGTCAGCCGCGACGCGGTGGCGATCGCCTGCACATTGCCGGTGCGCCAGGTGAACCACATGAAGAAAGCAGTGCCCAGGCCCGTGCCGAACAGCAAGGTCGAGGACACGATATGCACGAGCTTCAGCCATACATAGGCGGTCATCGCTTCTCCTCGGTTGCAAGCAGGACCAGGATCGCGGCCATCAGCGGCACATTCTTCAGCAAGCCGCCCAATGGATCGAGCCAGTGCGCCGGCCACAGCGTGCCGATGCCAAGCGTATAGCCGGCCAGCATCAGCAACATGCCACCCAGAACCCACCGCGGTCGCCATCGGAGCAGGCATAGCACGCCGAGCAGCAGATCCAGTGTCGCGGTGCCGCGGGCCAGCCACAGCGTGGCGTGGGCAGGCAGCGGGCCGCCCTGCGCGGAGGCCAGCACGGCGTCGGCGGAAAGGCTCCAGCCGACTACGCCGGAGGCCAGCCACAACCCTGCGAGTGCGAGACGCAGCCCCGGTAGCGTGAGATAGAGGCGTGCGTGCCAGCGATCCTGGACGTGGCTGGGGGCTTCGGCCAGCGCACGCTCAAGCGTGCGCGGCCGAAACGCAAGGCGTTCGTGCATGCGTTGCAGCGAGCCGGGAGCGCCAAGGTTGCCGCGCTCCAGCATCCGCTGCATGGTCGCGCCGAGGGGGCCTTGGCCAAGGCGTTCGCCCACCCAGCAAGCCGCGCGTGCGAGGGGCGTCGGTACCACCCACAGCCGCGCGGGACGCAAGCCAAGCCAACCACGCCAGCGTCGCAGATAGTCGGCCAGGCCCATGGCCTGTGGGCCCACCAACTCGAGGATCTCGGCACCACCGGCTGGACGCGCAAGTGCTGCAACCACGGCCAGGCCGACATCCTCGGCGGCAATCGGTTGCACGCAGGGCGAGAGGGCCTCGCGGGGTACGACGATCACGCCGGGCAGGGCAGCCATGGCCCGCAGCAACGAGGTGCCGCCATACGAGCCGTGCGCGCTGTAGACCAGCGAAGGGCGAAGGATGCATGCGTCGATCGGCAGTGCCGCCAGCTGATCGTCGCCGCGATGTTTGCTGGCGATGAATTCGCCATCATCCGCGTGACCCAGCGTGGATATCTGCACGGCGCGCCTCACGCCTGCCTGCACGCAGGCCTTGTACAGCGCCAATGGCGCGCGTACGTGAACCGTTTCGAAGCTGTCGGCGTCCTTCTCGCGAAGTATGCCGGCGCAGTTCACCACGGCGTCGATGCCGGCCAGGCGTGGCAGCCAGTCCTCGACCGTGATGTCACGCGACATGTCGCAGGCGACCGCACGCAGGCCCGGAAACCGCGAGTCGAGGCGCGCACCGCGTACGGCGCACACCACCTCATGATCGGCGGCAACGAGTGCCGCCACGATGTGCGCGCCGATGAACCCATAGGCCCCCGTCACCAGCACACGCATAGCCTAGGGGCTCTTCTGATGAGGAGTAACGGGATGCATGCAACGAACCGCCTCGGCTTGGGTGTGGATGCGCCTGGTTTCCCACGTCAACGCCGATCATGGTTCGGCATCAGTGCGATGGTTAGATGCTCAGTTTTCCGCCGCCAGTTGCAACCGCTGTGTGCGGCGCAGGCCGATGGCGTAGAACAGGCGCACGAACAGCGGGATGGTGAGCAGCAGCAGGTTGTTCCAGCCCGGCGCGAACCAGGCGCCGATCAGGCTGAGCAGGGCGGCGGTGGGCAGGCCCAGCGAGCGCCAGCGCGTGGCGACCACGTGTTCCGGCGCGATGTCGGTGCGTACGAGCGGCGGGCGTAGCGCCGCGGCGAACACCATGCGCTGCAGCGATCCGGCGACCAGCAGGGTGCCGGCGTAGACCAGCTCGGGAACGCGGGCCATCGGGTTGGAACTCATCAATGCCGTGGCGAACGGCATGAAGGCCACCGTCATCAGCAGCAACATATTGGGCCACATCACGGCGGCGCTGTAATCGACCAGCATGCCGAACACGCGGTGGTGCGCGACCCACAGCGCGCCGATCACCAGGAAGCTGAGCGCAAAACCCATGAAGCTGGGCTGCAGGCCCTGCAGCGCCTGCCAGTAGGCCTGGTCGTCCCGGGTCTCCAGGTGCGGTACATGCACCTCGATGATCAACAGGGTGATCGCGATGGCGAACACCGCATCGGAGAAAAACGTCAGTCGTTCTAACTGCGAGGCATTGGCGCTCATGGGTTCCCTGTCGGTACGGTGACCCGGCCATGCTTGGACAAAACCTCCGGCCCTGTCCAGTGGCCCGGCACCGCCCGGCGGGAGCTCAGAACTTGTAGCCGCGATGGATCGCCACGATGCCGTTGGTGAGGTTGCGCACGTCGACGCGATCGAAGCCGGCGCGTTCCATCATGCCCTTGAGCGTCTGCTGATCGGGATGCTTGCGAATCGACTCCGCGAGGTACTGGTAGCTGTCGGCGTCGCCGGCAAACAGCTGGCCGAGCTTGGGCAGCACCTTGAACGAGTGGAAGTCGTAGAGCTTGCTGAAGAGTTCGCTCTGCACGCGCGAGAACTCCAGCACCAGCGCGCGGCCACCTGGCTTGAGTACGCGGCAGATGTCCGCCAGCGCCTTGTCCTTGTCGGTGACGTTGCGCAGGCCGAAGGCCATGGTCACCGCGTCGAAGCTGTTGTCCGGGAACGGCAGGCATTCGGCATTGAGCTGGGTCCAGCGCAGGCCCGACACCAGGCCGCGGTCGGTGAGGCGATCGCGGCCCACGCTCAACATGGCGGCGTTGATATCGCCCACCACCACCTCGCCCTCGGCGCCCACCACCGGCTTCAGCAGCGCGGCGATGTCGCCGGTGCCGCCCGCCAGGTCCAGCACGCGGTCGCCACGGCGCACGCCGCTGACGGACACGAAATGACGTTTCCACAGCCGGTGGATGCCGAACGACATCAGGTCGTTCATCAGGTCATAGCTGCTCGCCACCGAGGTGAAGACCTGGCCGACGAGCTTCTGCTTGTCCCCGACGGGGACGTCGCGGAAGCCGAAATGGGTGGTTTGGGAGGGGGACTGGTCGCTCATTCGCCCATGGTAGCGGATCGGAGGATAGGCTTCTTCCCTGGAGGGCCGACGGCCCTCTGCACCCTCTCCCCTTCGGGGAGAGGGTTGGGGTGAGGGGGGTGCTTGCCTCACCGTAAAGTGGCCCCCCGTCAGGGCGCCCCCTGTAGGAGCGCGCCCTGTGCGCGACCGCCGCGTGGCGTGGTGATCGCTTCGTTGGCTTGTCGCGCACAGGGTGCGCTCCTACAGAAAAGCGGCAGGTGGCGCCGTCGCAGCGCGACGGTATTACAGCACCGGCTTGCCGTCCTGCTTGTACACCACGCCATCCTTCATCACGAAGCTGACCTTCTGCATCACCGTGATGTCGTCCAGCGGGTTGCCCGGCACGGCGATCACGTCGGCGACGCGGCCTACCGCGATCTGGCCCAGTTCGTTCTGCTTGTGCAGCAGTTCGGCGGCGTGGGTGGTGGCAGCTTGCAGCACGAACATCGGCGGCATGCCGGCCTGCACCATGTACTCGAACTCCTTGGCGTTCTGGCCGTGTGGATAGACGGCCGCGTCGGTGCCGAAGGCGATCTTCACGCCAGCCTTGTACGCCTTGCCGGCGGTGGCCTGGATGATCGGGCCCACCTGCAGCGCCTTGGCGGCGACCTGCGGAGGGTAGTAGCCCGGCTTGGCGGCCATCTCCTGCACGTACTTGCCGGCGATGATGGTGGGCACGTACCAGGTGCCGTGTTCCTTCATCAGCTTCATGTCCTCGTCGTTCATGAAGGTGCCGTGCTCGATGGAATCCACTCCGCCAAGCACGGCGCGGCGGATCGCTTCCGCGCCATGCGCGTGGGCGGCCACGGTGAAGCCGTAGTCGTGCGCGGCGCTGACCACGGCCTTGATCTCATCGATGGTCATCTGGGCGTTGTCGGCGCTGGCGCTTTCGTCAAGCACGCCGCCCGAGGGCATGATCTTGATGACGTCGACACCGTCCTTGTAGTGCTGGCGCACGGCCTTGTAGGCGTCCTCGGGGCTGTTGATGATGCCGTCCTTCGCGTTGGGGTCGCCCTGCAGGTCCATGCGGTAGCCGTCGGTGGGATCGGCGTGGCCGCCGGTGGTGCCGATCGGCTTGCCCGCGGTGAACATGCGCGGGCCCGGCACGATGCCGGCATTGATGGCGTTGCGCAGGGCAATCGATTCGTTGTCGCCGTCGCCGACGTTGCGCACGGTGGTGAAGCCGGCCAACAGGGTGCGGCGCGCGTAGACGGTGGAGCGGATCGCGTAGTCGGCGGTGTTCCAGCGGAACTGGTCGGAGTACCCGGTGGGGCTGGTTTCGGAGGTGAGGTGGGTGTGCGAGTCGATCAGGCCCGGCAGGCAGGTGGCATCGGCCAGGTTCACCGAGGCGAAGTGCGCGCCGCTGGCGCTGGCGGCGTCGCGGTAGGGTTTGTCATCGACGTGACCGCCCTTGATCTCCTTGACCTTGTGGCCCTCGACCACCAGCGTGGTTTCGCCCAGCAGCCGGCCGACCGCCGGGTCGACCAGGCGCGCGCAGTGCAGCACGGTGACGTCGTGGTTGGCCGCAGGTGCCTCCGCGGCCAGGGCTGCAGGCAAGGCGAGCGTGGCGGCGATGGCAAAGGCAAGGCGTGTGGACATGGTGGACTCCCCCGGGTGGAGAGGCCATCTTAGGCGAGCCCCCAAACGGCGTGAGGGGTGACTTTCGTCACCCCTCACCGATCGATCAGCCTTGCCTGTCTGCCGGGTCGGCGGTGGCGTCCTCGGCCACCGGGGTGACCTCGGCGTGGGCGTGCATATGGTGCTCGGTGGCCACGTGCCGCTCGTGCAGTGCCTCGCTGGAGGCGTCGGCCGGCACCGGCTTGTCGGCCTCCTTCTCGCCCTCGCCACCACCGGTGATCTTGAGGATGGAGTGGCGCACCTCACGCGAGAGGATCACGCGGGCGTCGCGCACCATGTCGTCCAGCGCATGGTCGTAGTCGAGCTTGCCGGCATCGTCGGTCCACACGATGCGGCTTTCGCGCAGCTTCTGGATGAAACCGCGGAACAGCGCCTTGTCGAAGAATTCCGGCGCCGACAGTTCGTTGAGCAGGCTCAGGCGCTGCGCAGTGAGCGTGCAGGCATTCTCGAGTTCGCCGGCACTGATGGTGTGCGGGCCGTTCTTCACCAGCGCGGCGATAGTGATGTAGTAGCGCTCGAAGGCCTGGATCAGGCTGCGCGCGATGATCTTCAGCTGGAACGCCGCATCGTCCTGGCCAGGTCCGCGTTCGAGCACACGACCGTCGCCGGTCGCCTCGAGCAGGCCGCGCCGCACGAAGAAGTCGATGGTGGCCTGCAGCTGGACACAGAAGCCATCCTTGTCCCACGGCAGGAACAGCTCGCCCTGGATGAACGGGTAGATGATGCGGCCCAGGCGCAGCACCGAGGCACGCGTCATGCGGCGGTTGTTGAGGAAGCAGCAGGCTACCCACGCGGCCGTCGCGGTGAGGTGCAGTACGTTGTTGCGGAAGTAGCTGAGCAGCACCGCCTGCTCGTCCTCGGTCACCAGCACGTCGCCCAGCGGGTGGCGCACGCGTCGGATCCAGCCCATCTGCTCGCCATAGGCGATGATGCCGGCCGGGTCCATCGAGGTGAGCGTCATGCGATCCGAATAAGGCAGCTCTTCCAGCAGTGCCTTGGTCAGCTCCAGCTGCGACAGCAGGTCGTTCTCCGCCATCGCATGCTTGGGGGTGGCCAGCAGTGCCAGCGCCAGCAGGTTGATCGGATTCACGTCCGCGGCGCGATTGATGTTGATCTGGATGCGATCGGCCAGGTCGTCGACCACGCGGCCCAGCCACTCGGGCTTGGCTTCCGGATCGTCGATGGCGGCGCGCCAGTCGGGACTGGCCGCATCGAGCAGCGGGTTGAGCTCGATCGGCTCGCCGAAGTTCAGCGCCACATGGCCGTAGCGCTGGCGCAGCACCTTGAGTCCGCGCAGCAGGCCGATCAGCGACTCCTTTTCCTTGGGCTTGCCGGAGAGTTCGCCGATGTAGCTCTTGCCCTCCATCAGCTTTTCGTAGCCGATGTACACCGGCTGGAACAGCACCGGGCGGCGCGGCGCGCGCAGGAAGGCGCGCACGGTCATCACCAGCATGCCGGCGCGCGGCGCCAGCAGGCGCCCGGTGCGCGAGCGGCCGCCTTCGATGAAGTATTCCATCGGCACGCCGCGGTCGATCAGCTGCGCCACGTATTCGTTGAACACCACCGAATACAGTGCGTTGCCCTTGAAGCTGCGGCGCAGGAAGAACGCACCGCCACGGCGCAGGATCGAGCCGATCACCGGCAGGTTAAGGTTCACGCCGGCGGCAATGTGCGGCACCACCACGCCGGACATGTGCAGCTGGTAGGACAACAGCAGGTAGTCGGTATGGCTGCGGTGGCAAGGCACGTACACCACTTCGTGGCCGGGCGCGGCAGCGCGGGCCTTCTCGAAGTGATGCATGGCGATGCCGTCGTACAGCTTGTTCCAGAAATTGGACAGCAGGAACGACGCCGAGCGCACCACCGGGTGCGAGTAGTCGGCGGCGATCTCCATCACCATGTCGTGCGCGCGGCGCCACGCCTTGGCCTGGCTGATGTTCTCCTTCGCCGCGGTGGCGGCGATGGCGGAGCGCACGGGCTCGGCGTTGAGCACGGCATCGACCACCGTGCGGCGGTGCGACAGGTCGGGGCCGATCACCGCGGCGCGGATGCGGCGGAAGTGCGTGCGCAGCACGCGGGCGATCTTGCGGGTGAGGCGTTCGGGGCGGATCTCGCCGGCCTCGTTCACCACCGTGCGCAGCGACACTGGCGTGGAGAAATGCACCACCGTGTCGCGGCCGTTGAGCAACAGCGCCAGCATGCGGCGGAAGCGGCCGACCACCACCCAGTTTTCCGAGAACAGCACGCTGAACCAGCCCGACTCGCGGGTAGGCGCGCGGCCGACGTAGATGGAGACCGGCACGATCTGGATGTCGCGCTCGGGGTCACCTTCCAGCGAGCGCACCAGCTGGCCCAGCGGCTCGTTCGGCGAGCGCTTGCGGTTGCGCCCGAACAGCCAGCCATCACGGCGGGCCAGGGCGAACACCGAGCGCTTGCGGCGGGTGCCGGACAGCGGCTGCATCGGCGAGGGCAGGCCGGCCTCGCGGCAGGCGCGCTCGAGGATCAGGCCATCGGAAAAGCCATCGCGCTCGATGACATAGCACACCGGCACGCCTGCCTGGAGCAGGGTGGCGGGTTCGGCAGGATCGCGGCGGATGCGCACCCAGGGTTCGAGCAGTTGCCCGGCCAGGTTGAACCACCAGGGCGCGCGGCTACGGGCGGGAGTGTCCGTGGTCGACATGTTTAGCATTCCCTGATTGTAACGGGTGACCCAGGCTGGCTGGGTCCTGGGTTGATCGAAGGTGCCCGTGGGCGCCGCCCCGGCCTTTTACCGGAGCACAGGTAAATAAGGTGTTCTGCTTCGGGGCGGGTGCGCGACGGTGCGCGTCGCGCGAAGCCAGGCTCAGTGCCTGGCTGGGGTCGCCGACGAGGCGGCGGGTGCCGGTGCGGGCTTGGCGGTGGCCGGCTCCGCCAAGCCGCCCTTGGCCGGGGCCGCCGCCATCGGCTGTGCGGGTTCCGCGCTGCTGGTGGCTGCCGGCGGCGCCAGCAGGTGGTCATGCGCGTCGCGCACATTCTGCAGTACATCGGCGCTGTACCAGCGGCCGTCCTGCTCGACCAGGTCCGACTCCATCGACAGCGGCTTGCCTAGCAGCAGATAGTCGATGCGCACGTGGGCATGGCCGTTGCGGTTCTCCAGCAGGGTGACCCTCACCGAATCGAGCGTCTGGTCCACCGACAGTCCGTACAGGGCGAGCGCCTGCTTGATGCCGAGAAAACCGATGTTGTACTTCTGCATGGCCGTGTCGAAATCCAGCGCGCGCAGCTGTTCGGGCGTCTTGATGTCGAGCTTGCGCGCGGTGTCCACGGCGATGGCAATGGCCTGCTTGGCTCGCGTCTGGTCGAACCATGGCGCCTGCTGCGCCCACGGGGCCAGTACGTTGATCACCGCCGTGGCCTGCGCCTTCTGCAGCGTGGTCATGTCCTTGCTCTGGGCCACGCCGGTGGCGGCGATGGCCTGCGCGATGCCCACCATCACCGGCAACTGGTCGTGATACTGCGCCTGCAGCTGCAGCAGCTTGGGGCGCGCCAGTGCGTAAAGCTTGCTCTCGGCATCCGGCTCGGTGAGCTGCTGCACGTTCTTGATGAAGTCCGCGCGGTCTTCGGGCGAGATCGGTTGCTGGTCCGGACGCGGGCGGGTCCAGTCCGCGCGCAGCGTGTCGTAGTCGGCCGGGGGCAGGGCGTGTTTCCAGAAGCCGGCGAAGTCGCCAGCCTTGATCAGGGCCACCGACTGCTGCACCGACGCCTCGGGCGTTTCGCCGCCGGCGACGACGGGCGGCGGGGTGCTCTTGTGCGTGGTCATCACCAGTGCGAGCACCGAGGCCAGCACGAGCAGGGCGACGAACGCGCCAACGGCGTAGTAGACGGATGAGCGACGCATGGAATCTCTGATGGTGGCGCCCGTCGAACCTGCAGGTGCGGGCGGTCGGCGGAGCGTAAGCGTGTCGACTCCGCGTGAACAAGAGGCGGAAGCCGCGGCCGTGATGCCTGTTCAGGAGGTGGCGGAGTGGGGCCGCAAAAAGAAAACCCCGCGGGCGTTGGGCCTCACGGGGTAATCCGGCAGAGCCGGAAGGGAAATGGCCTTGCCTGCGGAGTTTTCAAGGTCGGCAGGTGTTGGCGGGGAAGATCTTACTTCCCCGTTAAAGTTAAAGCAATACTTTAAGTAATGCTACGTAAGTTAATGTTTTAATTGATATTGATGTCAGTCAAAACGCAGCGACTGAATTTTTTGGCGGCGGCGTTCGTCGCGCGGCGCGCTCCAGTCATTATTAAACAAAGCCGGTTCCCATGCGCCATAGGTGGGGTTGGGCAGCACGAACCAGCGTGTGCCTACCCATGCCATATAGGGGGTGACGGCCTTCTCGCGGCCTTCGGCGTTGTTGGCCAGAACGGTCACAAAATCGCCGATCTGGTCGCCAAATTGCATCAAGACGCGGTATTTGTGGCTGATCAGCTGGCGGCGGCAGCCCTTCTCGGTGCCAATCTGCTCGCAGTCCTCCACAAAGGTGCCCAAGCCGAGGAAGGCCTCCGGGCCGGAGACCGGCAGGCCTTCCTTGCGCAGGTTGGCCAGGGTGGCCTGGTCCAGGTCCTTGGCACGGTTGGAGATGTAGATCACGGCGATGCCGTGCTTGGCCGCGAACTGGGTGAACTCCACCACACCGGGCAGGGCGCGGGCACGCTGCTCGTTGCACCAGGCAGCCCAATCGGCCTCGTTGTACTCGCCCCCGCTCTTCACCAGACGCGCCTGGTAGGGCGTGTTGTCGAGCACGGTCTCGTCGATGTCGAGCACCACCGCAGGCTTGAGGCCCTTGGCCGGGGCTACGCGGTCGTCCTTGGCCAGGGCGTCCCAGCTCGGATCGGCCATGGCGGCCAGCAGGCGCGCCTCGGCGTCACGGTAGGTCTGCAGGTAGATCAGGTCGTGCTCGATCGCCGTCTGGCTCCAGGCCACCGCATTGAGGTTGTCGTCGGCGCCGGGGCCGGCCGGAGCAGCAGGGGCCGGGGCGGCGGCAGCGGGCGCAGCGACCGGTGCGCTGGACGGTGCCTTGGCAGGGTTGGCGGAGCAACCGGCAAGCAGGATCAGGGCGGCAACTGCCGCCGGCAGACGAGACGTCATGAAGGATTCCCTGGGGAGACTGATCGGACAGGATCGGAGAAGTTTACGACAGCGACGTGTCGATCCTGCGGCTGGAGCATGCCGGGTGGCTCCCTGAAGCCCCGTCGTGCAGCGAGGCGGGGAGGGCTAGCCGTTGCGCGGGTCTGCTGAGAGACTCACGGGGCCTTTCCCCCAGTCGCATGAAATTGCATGGAACCTGAGTCGCCCGTTCGCCCCGCCACTACCGCCATCCGCCTGACCAGCTACGTGCTGGCGGGAGCTGCACTCCTGCTGGTGCCGCTGCTGCATCTGTTGCCGGCGTTGTTTGCGGGACTGCTGGTGTACGAACTGGTGCAGTCCCTGGCACCGCTGCTGGGCAAGCGGGTGCCCAGCGATCGTGCGCGCGTGCTTGCAGTGGCCCTGCTCGGCACCATCGTGGTGGGCCTGTTGGTGCTGTTGATCCTTAGCGCGGTGAGCTTCCTGCGCAACGAGATCGGCAACCCCGAGGTGCTGTGGCAGCAGCAGCTGATGCCACTGGTGGAGAAGGCGCGCGAGCAGTTGCCCTCGTCGGTGGTGGGCTGGTTGCCTGATACGGTCGACGACCTGCGCATGATGGCGATGGAGCTGACCCGCAAGCACTCGGTGAGCCTGCAGACCATCGGCAAGGAAGCGGCGCGCGTGTTCGTGCACATCATCATCGGCATGGTGCTCGGCGCGATCGTGGCGCTGAGCCGGGCACGCCCGGCGCACCAGGTCGGCCCGCTGGCATCGACGCTGGGCCTGCGCGCACAGCGTTTGGCCGAGGCCTTCCACAACATCGTGTTCGCGCAGATCAAGATCTCGCTGCTCAACACCGTATTCACCGCGATCTTCCTGCTCGGTGTGCTTCCGCTGATGGACATCCATGTGCCGCTGGCAAAGACGCTGGTGGTGCTGACCTTCATCGTCGGCCTGTTGCCGGTGATCGGCAACCTGATTTCCAACACCGCCATCACCATTGCCGGATTGTCGATCTCCCTGGGCGTCGGCGTGGCGGCGTTGGGCTTCCTGATCCTGATCCACAAGCTGGAATATTTCCTCAACGCGCGCCTCGTGGGCGGCCAGATCCGCGCGCGCGCATGGGAGCTGCTGGTGGCGATGCTCGCGATGGAGGCGGCGTTCGGCCTGGCTGGCCTGATCGCGGCACCGATTTACTATGCCTACCTGAAGAGCGAGCTCGAGGCCGAACGGCTGATCTGAGGATCCTCGCCCGCCGGCGCACTGGAGCGTCGCTATGGACGGCTATACGTCGATGGCGATCGGTCGGCATTGGCTGCCGCTGCATCGTTCATGGCGGTTCATCCCACCCGGGAGGCGGGCCATGCACCTGCCGCCGATACTTGCGCGAAGCTTGTCTGGTCGTGCGGATTTTGCGCCTTTTCATCGGCGCCGAAAATGCCGTTTTTCCCTTCCCGCATGGGCGCTTACAGAGAAACGGAGTGCTGCCTGGCGTTCCCGGCCTCACGAGCGCGTCGGCACAATTTCTTGTCGATAGAAATAGCGTTAACCAATAAGTTTCTGCGAATCGTGTCACACATGATTAGCTCACGTGTTTTTCATGTTAGAAAAATATTCGCGACGAGATTAAGCGCCTTCATAAGGCCGTAAATCTGCCCATGGGGATGGGCATCTGGAATGTCGCCGGCTGCAACAGCCGTACACGCATAACCACACGGAAAAGGGATTAAGGGGAGAGACATGCTGAAGTCTAGACTCACGGTCGCCGTAATGGCGGCCTTGGCGATCGGCTGCGCGCCAAGCGCATGGGCGAACACCACCGACGCCACCGCGACACCCGCACAGGGCGCGAGCATCCAGCAGGATGCGAGTGCCCAGCAAAGCTCCGGCCCCCAGCAGGACGAGAGCGATGCGGCGAAAAAGGCCAAGCGCCTCGACACGGTGACGGTCAGCGGCACGCTCATCAACAACGCGCAGATCCAGACGGCGGCGCCGATCTATACGATCTCCGCGCAGGAGATCAAGGCACGTGGCTTCAACAGCGTGGCTGAAGTGCTGCAGAGTTCGGTGATGGCCACCGGCTCGGTCCAGGGTGCCTCCTACAGCGGCGGCTTCACCCAGGGTGCACAGACCGTCAGCCTGTACGGCCTCAATCCCGAGTACACGCTGACCCTGATCGACGGCAAGCCGATCACCCAGTTCGGCCAGCTCTACAACGGCCAGAGCAACTTCACCAACATCTCCAACATTCCGCTGGCGATGATCGACCACATCGACGTGCTGCCGGGCGGCGCATCGTCGATCTACGGCTCGCAGGCCATTGCCGGCGTGGTGAACATCGTCACCAAGCAGCACATGGATGGCGCCGAAGTGCTGGTGCGTGCCGGCGGCTATGACGGGGGCGGCGGTTCCAGCCAGCGCATGTCGCTGACCTTTGGCCACCAGTTCGGCAAGCTCGACGTGCTCGGCGGCATCGAGTTCGACAACCAGTCGCCGATCTGGGCCTATCAGCGCTCGCTGACCGCCACCAACCCGACCCCTGTCACCGTGGCGCGCGTGCTCAACTACGGCACGATCGATACCTACAACGGCCTGGTGCAGGGTTACATCAGCCCGCCGGACAACTGCTCGGCGATGAGCGGCCTGTTCAATGGCACCACCTACGATACGCATTCGACCATCGCCACGCGTACCGGTACGTTCTGCGGCTCGAAGAATGTGTATGGATACACCACGCTGCAGAACCAGAGCCGCAGCTACGACGGCATCCTGAAGCTCAAGTACGACCTCAACGACTACGTGCGCTTCTACAGCGACGCGCTGGTCGACGCGCAGCAGCAGAAATGGACGCCGGGTTCGAGTTTCAACTGGTGGGGCCCGATCGACTATCCGCAGGGACTGATCGAGGACACCAACGGCAACATCCTCTACCCCGAGCGCGTGTTCGGTCCGGAGGAAGTGGGCAACAACTACTACAACCAGCTGGGTCGCCAGTATGACCTGATGTACCAGGCCGACGTCGGCGCCAACGGCTCGTTCGGCGATTCGAACTGGCTGTGGGATATCTACTTCCTGCGTTCCGGTGACCGCACCAGTGTCAGCCAGCCCGAGCGCATGGCGGCTGCGGTGGACAGCTACTTCGGCAATATCCTTGGTCCTTCGCTGGGCCAGGATCCGAACACTGGCCTCAATGTCTACAACCCGAACTGGCAGGCGTTCTACACCCCGCTGACGCCCGCGCAGCTGGCGGGCTTCATGCAGAACATCTCCAGCTACAGCAACACCTGGCTCAACAACACGCATGCCCAGGTGACGAATGACAAGCTGTTCTCGCTGCCGGGCGGCGACGCCGCGCTGGCGGTGCTGGTGGAGGGTGGCAGCCAGGCGTGGTACGAGCCGGTCAATCCGCTGATCGCGAACGGCGACGTGTGGGGTCTGACCGGTACCTCGGGTGGCGGTACGCGTAACCACTACGCTTCCGCGTTCGAGCTGAACATGCCGTTCTGGAAGATGCTGACGCTGGACCTGTCGGGTCGTTACGACCACTACAGCACCAGCGGCGGCGACAATGGCAAGTTCACCTACAAGGCTGGCCTGGAGTTCCGTCCGTTCGACACGCTGCTGTTGCGCGGCAACTACTCCACCGCGTTCCTGGCGCCGGACATGTCTGCCCTGTACCTGGGCCCGAGCGGCAGCTACCAGTACATCACCGACTACTACCTGTGCCAGACCCAGTCCGGTGGCAAGAACTGCACGCAGAACTTCTACTACGAAACCGCAGGCACCACGTATGCCAATCCCAAGCTGAAGCCGACCACGGCCAAGAGCTGGTCGGTGGGCTTCGTATGGGCGCCGATCGACAACATGAGCTTCACGGCGGACTACCTGCACATCAACATCAGCAACGAGGTGGCGCCGCAGCCGGCCGACATGCTGATGCGTGAGAACGCGCAGTGCCTGCTGGGCCAGTTGCCGGCCAACTCGCCGGATTGCCAGGCGGCGGTGTCGCAGGTGCAGCGAAACCCCCTGACCGGCGAAGTCGAAAACCTCACCCAGTACTACATCAACGTCTCCAACGAGACGACCGAGTCGGTCACGGCGCAGGCGAAGTACCTGTTCCCGGCCACCTACGTCGGCCAGTTCTCGCTGCAGTTCGACTGGAACGACATGCTCAAGCACGACTACCAGGTCTATGCCGGCAGTCCGACCATCAACCAGCTGACCAACCCGCTCTACAGTCAGGAATTCAAGAGCATCGTCAGCGGTGCGCTGAGCTGGTCGCTGCACGACACCTGGGCCAGCACGCTGTACTGGCATCGCAACGGACCATCGCCGAACTACACCGGCACCATCAACGGTCCGGATTACCCGGGTGCCGCGAAGGTGGCTCCGTGGATCACCTGGAACTGGAGCTTCACCTACTCGCCGACCAAGAACCTGGACCTGTCGCTGCTGACCAACAACATCACCAACAAGATGCCGCCCAAGGACGGCTCGTACGCCACGACGTTCCCGTACTTCAACACGCTCAACTACAACGTGTACGGTCGCGAAGTGATGCTGCAGATGAACCTGCGCTTCGGTGGTCATACGGACTGATCGCGCGGATCCCCGCATCCGCACGTCCGGGGCCCGGTGAATCGGGCCCCGTTTCAAAGCCCCGCCCCATGGCGGGGCTCTTTTTAGGCTTAGTTGCCTGCCAGCATCGCGGCGATCTTGGCCATGTGCGACTGGGCCGTTTCGCGCACCACTTCCTTGTCCGCCTCGGGGTCCTTGCCCTGCCAGTGCAGGTCGTCCTGCGGCAGTTCGTGCAGGAAGCGGCTGGGCTGGTTGGTATGCACCTCGCCGTAGCGCTTGGTCCGGGACGACCACGACAGCGTGAGCATCTCCTTGGCGCGGGTAATGCCCACGTACATCAGGCGGCGTTCCTCGTCGATGCGCCCCTCGTCGATGGCGCCATCGTGCGGCAGCGTGCCTTCCTCGCAGCCCACGATGAACACGAAGCGGAACTCCAGGCCCTTGGCCGCGTGCAGCGTCATCATGCGCACCGCGTTGCCGGGCTCGTCGCGATCGGCGTGGGTAAGCAGGGCCAACTGCGCGGCGAGGTCGCCGGTGGTGTGGTCGTTGCGCTGCATGGCGCGGAACCAGTCGGCCAGTTCGCGCAGGTTGCCCAGGCGACGCTCGCGCAGCGCCGGGTCGCTGGTGCTGGCGGCCACCTGCGCGGCGTAACCGGTGCGCTCGAGCACGGTGTTGACCAGGTCGGCCGCGCTCTGGTGCAGCGAGGCGCTGCGCAACTCGTCCATCAACGCGGTGAACGAGGCCAGCGCGGCGGCGGGGCGCGGCGTGAGCTGGCGCAGCACGGCGTCACTGCGCGCGGCCTCCAGCAGCGGCGCGTGGCGCGTCTGTGCGATCTGGCCCAGCTTCTCCAGCGTGGTGGAGCCGATCTCGCGCTTGGGCACGTTGACCACGCGCAGGAAGGCGGCGTCATCGCTGGGATTGGTCAGCAGGCGCAGGTAGCAGAGCAGGTCCTTCACCTCGGCGCGGTCGAGGAAGCTCAACGCGCCGGACAGGTGGTACGGCACGCGCGCCAGGCGCAGCGCTTTTTCCAGCGGTCGTGCCTGGAAGTTGCCGCGATAGAGGATGGCGATGTCGTGCCAGCGTGCCTTGTGCTTCTCCGCCAGGGTGGCGGCAATGGCGGCCACGCGTTCGGCCTCGTGCTCGTTTTCCTTGCATTCCAGCACGCGGATCTGCGCGCCTTCCGGATGCTCGCTCCACAGCTTCTTCTCGTGGAGATGCGGGTTGTTGGCGATCAGCTTGTTGGCCGCGCGCAGGATGCGCTTGCCGCAGCGGTAGTTCTGCTCCAGCTTGATCACGCGCAGCGCGGGCCAGTCCTTGCCCAGCTGGTCGATGTTCTCCGGGTTGGCGCCGCGCCAGGCGTAGATCGACTGGTCGTCGTCGCCCACGCAGGTGAAGCGGCCGCGCTCGCCGGCCAGCGCCTTGAGCAGGCGGTACTGGGCGTCGTTGGTGTCCTGGTATTCGTCCACCAGCAGGTAGCGCAGGCGTTCGCGCCAGGCGTCGCGGCATACCTGGTCTTCTTCCAGGATGCGCAGCGGCAGGCGGATCAGGTCGTCGAAGTCCACCGCATTGAAGGCGGCCAGGCGCTGCTGGTAGAGCTGGTAGATGGTCGCCGCATCCAGTTCGCGCGGGCTGCGCGCGGCGGCCAGGGCCTCCTCCGGGGAGAGGCCGGCGTTCTTGGCCCGGCTCACCAGGTTGCGGATGCCAAACAGCACGTCGGGCTTCACGCCCTTGGGCGAGAGCTCCTTGATGATGCCTTCGCTGTCGTCGGCGTCCAGCACCGAGAAGCCCTTGCGCAGGCCGGCGCGCTCGTGCTCGATCTGCAGGAACTTCAGGCCCAGCGCGTGAAAGGTACACACCGTTAGCGCCGCGGCGTCCTCGCTGCTGATCAGCTTGGCCACGCGCTCGCGCATTTCCTTCGCCGCCTTGTTGGTGAAGGTGATGGCGGCGATCTTGGAGGGGTGGAGCTTCTTGCGGGCGATCAGGTACGCGATCTTCTGGGTGATCACGCTGGTCTTGCCCGAGCCGGCGCCGGCCAATACCAGCAGCGGGCCGTCGCAATGTTCGACGGCGGCCAATTGTTGGGGGTTGAGCATGGGCGTTGGGCTAGGGGCTGAACGAGGCGCGATGGTAGCAACCGCCGGGGCCGGGGGCCTCCCTTCCGGTCGGAGGATGGGCCGCCCCCGGGGCAGCCCGGGTTACCATGCACGGCCACGACCGGATATACCCATGGCCAAGCTTTACTTCTATTACTCGGCAATGAACGCCGGCAAGACCACCACCCTGCTGCAGAGCGCCTACAACTACCACGAGCGCGGCATGCGCACGCTCATTCTCACCCCGGCGCTGGACAACCGCTTTGGCGCCGGCGTGGTGGCCTCGCGCATCGGGCTGAAGGCCAACGCCCGACGGTTTGGCGGCGAGGAGGACCTGTTCGCGCTGGTGCAGGCCGATGTGGCGGCGCGTGGGGCGCTGCATTGCGTGTTCGTGGACGAGGCCCAGTTCCTCAGCAAGGCCCAGGTGTGGCAGCTCAGCGACGTAGTCGACAAGCTTAATGTCCCGGTGCTGGCCTATGGCCTGCGTACCGACTTCCGTGGCGAGCTGTTCGAAGGCAGCCGCTACCTGCTGGCCTGGGCGGACAACCTTGATGAGATCAAGACCATCTGCCACACCGGCCGCAAGGCCACCATGGTGGTGCGCGTGGATGAACACGGCCGCGCGGTGACCGAAGGCCCGCAGGTTGAGATCGGCGGCAACGATCGCTATGTCTCGGTGAGTCGCGCCGAGTTCAAGAACATTACCGAGGGACACGGCAGGATCGAACTGCAGCAGCCGGTGCTGCCGCTGGGCGAGGGGCATTGAGCCCGTCGCATTCACTACAAGGAACAGGCATGTCCAAGATTCCCTTTCCCGCCTGGCAACGCCCGCACTGGCAGCCGAGCAACGAGGAAGTGCTGCTGCAGTTCTATGTGTTCGGCAAGTTCCAGCCGGGACGCGCGCCTTCGCTGGACTACGGCAGCGAGGGCTTGCCCGAGGGCATCGAGCTGACCAGCCACAGCCACAGCGCCTTGCGCGCGTGGGAAGGCTATCCGCTGAGGGGCAGCCTGGGCCGCATGTTCAAGGACGATGCCCCCGAAGCCTACCGCCACGCCGTGGATGCGCCCGAGGTGCTGGTGGTGCGCGGTCGCCTGCCCGACAGCGGCGATACCGGCTACCTGCGCGACACGCTGGGCGTGCTGGCGGCGCTGCTGGACGTGGGCGGCGTGGCCATCCTGGACCCGCAGACGCTCAGCCTGCATGACGCCGACGGCTGGCGCCGCCAGTTCGTGGTGCGCGATGGCGCGCCGATCCGCAACCACCTGCTGATCCTGCGCGATGCGGAAGAGCAGAAGGGCCGCTACTGGGTGCACACGCGCGGCATGCGCAAGTTCGGCCGGCCCGACATCAGCATCCGCAACGTGCCGGAGGCCGACAGCGACAACGCCGGCATGCTGTGCGAGCGACTGGTGGAACTGGAGGCGCTGGGCGCACGCTTCAGCGACGGCCAGGAGCTGGAGGTGGAAGGCATGACCTTCCGCGCCACGCTCGGCGGCGGCCTCGAGGATCCGGAGTTCAACAATACCTTCGTGGAATTCCGCTGGCCGGAGTGACGGCCATTGGGCCTTCGGCGCCGGCTGGCGCCGAAGCGGCACCCATATCGTCTTTGTAGGAGCGCACCCTGTGCGCGACCGTCCGACCTTGCTGCGACGACCGGTTGTCGCGGTATGCCTCCATGCCGCGGTCGCGCACAGGGTGCGCTCTTACCTCGCTTACTTCTGGCAGCGCGAGCACCAGAAGGTCGAACGCTGCCCCAGCACGACCTGCCTGATCGGCGTGCCGCATACGCGGCACGGCTCCCCTTCGCGGCCATACACCTGCAGCTCGCGGAAGAAGTAGCCCGGTGCGCCATCGGGCTTGATGAAGTCGCGCAGCGTGGTGCCGCCACGCTCGATCGCCCAGGCCAGGATGCGCTTCACTTCGCCGGCAAGCCGTGCGTAGCGTGCGCGCGATACCTCACCGGCCGGCCGGCGAGGATCGATGCCGGCGGCGAACAACGCCTCGCTGGCGTAGATGTTGCCCACGCCCACCACCACCGCGTTGTCCATCAGGAACAGCTTCACCGCGGCAGTGCGCCCGCGCGACAGGCGCCACAGCAGGTCGCCGTCGAAATCGTCGGTGAGCGGTTCGGGGCCCAGCGCCGCGAGCAGTTCGTGCGTCTCGCCAGGCGCTTGCCACAGCAGGCAACCGAAGCGACGGGCATCGGTGAAGCGCAGCACGCGCGGCCCTTCGGCGGACGTGGCTTCCAGCGCGATGTCCACGTGATCGTGCTTGGCGACCAGGGCATCCGGCGGCAGCACGCGCAACACGCCGGTCATGCCCAGGTGCAGCAGCGCGCTGCCCACGTGCGTGTGCAGCAGCAGGTATTTCGCGCGGCGTTCCACATCGAGGATGCGTTGGCCCGGCAGCAGATCGGTGATCTCCGGCGGTATCGGCCAGCGCAGGTCGGGGCGCCGCAACGTCACACCGGTGACGCGGCGCCCGATCAGGTGCGGGGCGATGCCACGCCGGGTGGTTTCGACTTCGGGTAATTCAGGCACGAGCGCCTCGATTCAGCGGTTGAATGTAGGGGCGCTCAGCTCCAGTCGGCGTGGAAACTGCCGGGCTTGTCCACGCGCTCGAACGTGTGGGCGCCGAAATAGTCGCGCTGTGCCTGCAGCAGGTTGGCCGGCAGGTGTTCGGCACGGTAGCCGTCGTAGTAGGCGATGGCGGAGGAGAAGCACGGCACCGCCACGCCGGCCTGCACGGCGGCGGCGACGACCTCGCGCAACGCGCCCTGGTACTGCGTGGCGATGTCGCGGAAGTACGGATCGAGCAGCAGGTTCTTCAGCTGCGCGTCGCGCTCATAGGCATCGGTGATCTTCTGAAGGAAACGCGCGCGGATGATGCAGCCGGCGCGGAAGATGCGCGCGATGGTGCCGTACGGCAGGTTCCACTGGTACTCGTCGGACGCGGCGCGCAACTGCGCGAAGCCCTGCGCGTAGGACACGATCTTGCTGAAGTACAGCGCGCGGCGCACGGCTTCGATGAAGGCCTTGCGGTCGCCGCTGTAGCGGCTGGGCGCGGGGCCCGGCAGCAGCTTGCTGGCCGCGACGCGTTCGTCCTTGAGCGCGGAGAGCAGGCGCGCGAATACCGATTCGGTGATCAGCGGCAGCGGCACGCCCAGGTCCAGCGCGCTCTGGCTGGTCCACTTGCCGGTGCCCTTCTGTGCGGCGCGGTCGAGGATGATGTCGACCATCGCCTTGCCCGTTTCCGGGTCCTTCTTGGTGAAGATGTCGGCGGTGATGCTGATCAGGTAGCTGTCCAGCTCGCCCTTGTTCCAGTCTGCGTACACCTCGGCCAATTCGTCGTTGCTGAGGCCGAGCACGTGGCGCAGCACCGAATAACTCTCGGCGATCAGCTGCATGTCGCCGTATTCGATGCCGTTGTGCACCATCTTCACGTAGTGGCCGGCGCCGTTCGGGCCCATGTAGGCCACGCAGGGTTCGCCATCGGGCGCGCGTGCGGCGATCTCGGTGAGGATAGGGGCGACCAGGTCGTACGCTTCGCGCGGGCCGCCGGGCATGATCGAGGGGCCGTGCAGCGCGCCCTCCTCGCCACCGGACACGCCGGTGCCGATGAAGTGCAGGCCGGCCGCGCTCATCTCGCTCTCGCGGCGCATGGTGTCCTTGAAGAAGGTGTTGCCGCCGTCGATGACGATGTCGCCCTTGTCCAGCAGCGGCTTGAGCTGCGCCAGCGTGGCGTCGGTGGGTTCGCCGGCCTTCACCATCAGCAGGATGCGCCGCGGCTTTTCCAGCGAATCGACGAACTCCTGCAGGCTGTAGGTGGGTACCAGCTTCTTGCCGGGATTCTCGGCCACCACCTCGTCGGTGCGATCGCGATGCCGGTTGAAGATGGAGACGGCGTGTCCCCGACTCTCGATATTCAGGGCCAGGTTGCTGCCCATCACCGCCATGCCGATCACACCGATCGCCTGCTTAGCCATGTCGTCGCTCCTGCCGGGGAATAGGCAACATATGGGGAAGGACGGCGACGGGCACAAGTGCGGGCCGGCGCCTTTCGCCGACGGGCGCCTGGCTCAGTGGGTCGGTACCGCCTCGCCGCTGGCGGGGCGCGGCGTGTAGCGCACCGATACCAGCGCCACGCGATCGCCCACGCGCACATAGCGCTGCGGGCCGGTCACCGAGGTTTCGCCAAACTCCAGTCGCTGGCCGTCCAGGCTCAGCACCGCCAGCGGCGGGGCCAGGCCGATCCGGGCCGGCTCGAAGTCGCTGGCCGGGCGCCAGCTCAGCACCTCTGCCGCCGCGGCGTTCGCAAGTTCGTCCAGGCGTCCATCATCGGCATGCGCGGTGGCGTTGCCCTCGCGCCACCAGTGGCCATCGTGGCGGGTGTAGTGCTCGGCCGGGGCGTTGCCGATGCTGAGGTCGATGCGGGTGACCCGGGCTGGCGCCAACTGCAGCAGGGTGCCCGGCGCCGCGTCGGCGTCGCGCTGCCACTGCCATGCTGCGGCCGCCACCAGCACGATGGCGCCGCCGGTCAGCCACAGGCGTTGGCGTGTGGCCCGCTTCATGCGCGACGGCGCCGCCAGGTGATCCAGCCGCCGGCCACGATCAACAGCAGCGGCAGCACCACCAGGAAGCCGAGCGACACCATGCTCAGCTGCGCCTGCGAAATGCGCAGCACGCGGTCGGGCGCGCCTTGTGCCGGCGGCAGGTTGACCAGTACATCGTCGCCCAGCAGCCAGTCGAAAATGCGCTGGCCCAGCGCGCGATTGCCGCCCATGCCGAGGACGGCATTGGACAGGAAGTCGCCGTCACCGATGATCACCACGCGCTGTTCGGCCTTGTCCGGGCTGGGCGAGAGGCGCGCCAGCGCAAAGCCGAAATCCAGCGGGCCCTTCAGCTCGCCCGCGGCGGCGTCATAGGCGATGGTGGAGGCATGCGCATTGTCGATCGGCTTGAACTCGGTCCAGCTCTGCGCGCTCGAGCGCAGGAACGGCTTGACCTGCCAGTCGGTGCGCGCGGCCAGTGCCAGCGCGGACACCTGCGGGAACTGGGTGCTGAGGTTGAAGCCCTTGGTGATGGCATGTTGCGGATAGTCGCCCAGCGCGATCATGCGCGGGTCGTTGAGGCCGAGCGCCGCGCCCTGGCCGTCCACCAGCACGCCCGGCAGCACGTGCACGCCCAGCATGGCGGCCAGCGGCTGCAGGTGCAGGTCATCGTTGGTCGGTTCGGTCAGCCACAGCAGGTTGCCGCCGTTGGCCACGTAGTCGCTAAGCGCCTTCAGTGCGCCCTCGGGCAGCGCGCGCTGCGGGCTGGCCAGCACCACCAGGTCGGTATGCAGCGGCACGGCGGTGACCTGCGCGAAGTTCAGCGGCACCGCGCGGATGCCGCTGCCCTGCAATTGCGCCACGAAGCTGCCCAGGTCCGCATTGCCCTTGTCGGCCGGACTGCGCTCGCCATCGCCGGAGATGAAGGCCACGATGCGATCGCTGCCGCGCAGCAGGTGCTCGAATGCGTTGGTGAGGCTGCGCTCGGACAGCTCGCTGAGGCGCTGCTCGCGGCCGTGGTAATGGATGATCATCATGCCGTCCACCGCTACGCCCAGCTCGCGCATCGCCGCCGGATCCTGCTGCGGATCGACGAAGCGCAGGGTGAGGTCCGGCTTCACCCGCTGGTAGCGCCCAAGGAAGCTGGCCACGCTGCTGCGCAGGTCGCCCTGCGGGTTGGCATAGCTGACGATCTCCACCGGACCATCCATCGCGTGCAGCACGGCGCGGCTTTCGGACGAAAGCGTGGCGCGTCCGCCGTAGGTCCAGTCGGCCACGTGGTCGTAGCGCGTGGAGAGGTAGCCGATGGCGCCCGCGCAGGCCAGCAGCAGCAGCGCGAACAGCCAGCCGTTCAGTCGTCGGATCAGGCGTGCCATCAGCCGCGCTCCTTTTCCGCGGCGAGCCGCTGGGTAGCCAGGGCAAGCGCCACCGCGATCACCAGCACGAACCAGACGACGTCGGCGCTGGAGACCAGTCCGCGCACCAGCGTGTCCAGGTGGGTGCTCATCGACAGCCAGTTGAACAGGCCATTGTTGAGGCCGGCCATCAACGCACCGACGTTGAGGCTGACCAGGGCCAGGCCGAGCATCAGGCTCGCCGCGGCGGCGATGGCGGGGTGCGAGGCGTAGGCCGAGCAGGCCACGCCGATGGCGGCCAGCGCAGCCAGCATCAGCAGCAGGCCCAGTGTGGCGCTGGCCAGCTTGCCCCAGTCCAGGGTCATGCCGTGGGCCAGCGCGATCGGCATGGCCAGGGTCAGCGCCAGCCACAGCACCAGCCACAGCATCAGCGCGAGGAACTTGCCCAGCACGATGCGCGACGCCGGCAGGCCGGTGGCGAACCACAGCGGCAGGGTGCCGTTGCTGCGCTCGCCGGCGAGGGTGGACATGGTCAGCAGCGGCACCACCACCAGCGCCAGCTCGGCCAGGCCGAACGGCAGCATCGGCAGGATGCCGCTGGTGAGGATGCTGCTGAGCATGGGCACGCCGACCAGGTCGGTGTAGCCGGGGCCACCCGGTTGAGCGGCGAGGCGGATCTGGTTGCTGAGGAAGATCTGCAGCAGCAGCATGAAGCGTCCGGCCAGCTGGGCCACGGTGAGTGCGGCGAGCACCCAGGCCAGGGGACGTACGGCGAGGCGGCGCAGCTCCAGCCGCGTCACGGCGAGCACACTCATGCAGCCTGCATCCTGTCGTTGCTCCCGTCGCCGCGCATGGCGATGTCGAAGAAGGTCTGTTCCAGCAGCTTGTGGTCGTCGCCCTGGATCGCGCCGTCGAAGCGCAGGCGTCCCTCGTGCAGGATCGCCACGCGGTCGCAGGCCGCGGTGACCTCGGCCAGCAGGTGGGTGGAGAGGATGATCGCGGTGCCCGCGGCGGCCTGCTCGCGGATCACCCCGCGCAACGCGGCCACCTGCACCGGGTCCAGCGCGTTGGCCGGTTCGTCCAGCACCAGCAGCGAGGGCTGGTGCAGCAGCGCGCAGGCCAGCCCCAGTCGCTGGCGCTGGCCCTGCGACAGCACGCCGGCCAGGCGGCGTGACATCGGGCCCAGCTCCAGCCGTTCGATGATGCGCTGGCTCGCCCGGGCCAGCTCCGCGCCGCCCAGCCCACGCAACCGCCCATGGGCGTCCAGATGTTCGCGGACGGTCAGTTCCGGCCACAGCGGGGCACGTTCGGGCAGCCAGCCGATGGCACGGCGCGCCAGCCCGGGGTGCTCGACGAAGTCCTCGCCGTTCAGGCGGATCGTCCCGGCATCGGGTATCAGGGCCCCTGCGACCATCGCCAGGGTGGTCGACTTGCCGGCGCCGTTGACCCCCAGCAAACCCAGCACCTGGCCGGCGTCCAGCCGAAGGCTGAGATCGGACACGGCCGGCCGGCCCGCGCGGTGTCGGGTTATGTGATCCAGTTGCAATACGGCAGTAGGCGCGCTCATTGCATGATTCTCACGGCGCCCCCACCTTCAGGCAACTGGGTGAGGGCGCTTGTGCGCGGCACAGCACATTAACTTTGTCGCCTTCAAGAGGTGCGACAATTATTTACGCTGTCCATGCTGGCGGGTACGGAAACCCCTCGCTTAGACTGAAATTTCATACCCTGGGTGTTTCCCCGATGCTCGACGCAGTACTCAATTTCCTGTCCAACGGCCTCACGCACGCCAGTTGGGTAGGCATGCTCATCTATATGCTGGTAATGACCCAGCTCACCATCTTCACGGTGACGCTGTACCTGCATCGCTGCCAGACCCATCGCGGCGTCGACCTGCACTGGTCGGTCTCGCACTTCTTCCGTTTCTGGGGCTGGCTCACCACGGGCATGGTCACCAAGGAGTGGGTGGCGGTGCACCGCAAGCACCACGCCAAGGTCGAGACCGAGGAAGATCCGCACAGCCCGCAGATCTACGGCATCAAGAAGGTGTTCTGGGACGGCGTGTCCCTGTACCGCGATGCCAGCGAAGTGAAGGAAGACCTCGAGAAGTACGGCCGAGGCACCCCGGACGACTGGATCGAGCGCAAGCTCTACGCCGGCCATCCGTACTGGGGCCCGGCGCTGATGCTGGTGATCAACCTTGCCCTGTTCGGCGTCATCGGCGCCGCGCTGTGGGCCGTGCAGATGATCTGGATCCCGTTCTGGGCCGCCGGCTTCGTCAACGGCATTGGCCACTGGTGGGGCTACCGCAACTTCGAGAGCGCCGACACCGCGACCAACCTGATTCCCTGGGGTTTCTGGATCGGTGGCGAAGAGCTGCACAACAACCACCACGCCTTCCCGAGCTCGGCCAAGTTCGCCCTGCGCAAGTGGGAGTTCGACATCGGCTGGGCGGCTATCTGCGCGCTGCGCGCCGTCGGCCTGGCCAAGGTGCTGCGCGTTGCCCCGACGCTGGACGTGCGCCCGAACGTGCACCTGCCGGACGCCGAAACGCTCAAGGGCGTGCTGACGCACCGCTTCGCGGCGATGACCGACTACTACCGCAACGTGATCATGCCGACCCTGCGCGACGAAGCGCAGCATGCCGGTGACAGCATCAAGTCGGTGCCGCGCCGCATGCGCCGCGCGCTGGCCGATGGTGGCCGCTGGCTGGACAGCGAAGGCCGCGATCGCATGCAGGCCGTGCTGGCCAAGCGCCCGACCCTCAGCACCGTGTGCGATTTCCGCAACCGCCTGGCTGCCCTGATGGAGCAGCGTGGCGCGGACCAGGCGCTGAAGGGCCTGCAGCAGTGGATCGCCGAGGCCGAGCAGAGCGGCATCCGCGCCCTGCAGGAATTCGCCGGCCGCCTGAAGAGCTATTCGGTGGCCAGCGCCTGATCGGCCCTCACCGGCTCCATGAAAAGCCCGCCGCAAGGCGGGCTTTTTTTATGGGAGGCCCGAGGGGGCGGCACGACCGAAGGAAGTCCCGTGCGGCGGCGCCTGACGGCGTCAACGCCCGGAGCGCACCCTGTGTGCGACCGCTGTGTTCCGTCGTTTCCGCTCTGCCGGTTTGTCGCGCACAGGGTGCGCTCCTACAGAGAGCCGCCGCCCCATCAGTCGATGAATCGCCACGCCTGTGTCGGCTCGGGCAGTCGGCACTGCTGGCGTCGTCCAAACAATGTGTAGCGGTGACGGGCAATCCATCGATAGCCCCGGTCGCGCAACGGCCGCGGTATCGCACGCAGCGCGCCGCCAGCCCAGTGCCAGCGCCCCCCCAGTTGTGCCAACACGCGAACGATCGCGTCGGTGTCGCTGTAGCCCTGGCCGTCCTGCACCAGCAGGAACGACATCGGGTCATCCGGCGACAGGCCATGTGCAACGAGCAGCGATCGACCGTGCTGCCCCTGCATGGCGGCCAGCCGGAAGCGGCCGTGGCGGTCATGGCGAAGGATGAAGTCCACCCAGCGGCTGCACAGCACGCATACGCCGTCGAACACGATCACCGGGTGTACGGCATCAGCGGACATGCTCGATCTCCAGCCAGCCGTGATAGCTCACCAGCCGGCCGAGCAAGGGAAGATGAACATCGATGTCGAAGGTATAGCGTCCTTCGTTCGCACCGCTGCGGGAAAACACCGTGCCGAACAGTCCGCGCGGCAATGGCAGGCCCAGGAGGCTTGCGCGCCGAAGTTGCCAGTCGATCGCATCGCTCTCGCGCCGCAGGGAAAAGTGCAGGGTGACGGGGCCGAGCCGCTCGCGCAGGTGGGCATCGTTGCCCCGGCGCAGGGTGGAATGCATGCGGCCGCGCGCGAAGCGGCGCGTCCAGCGTTCGTGGCTCGCGTGGCGTTCGATGGTCAGCGCGATGGCTTGTGCATCGCCCGGCTCGGGCAGGGTCAGCAGGCGGCGCAGCCCGCGGGCGAAGGCGTGGCTCGCGCCCCTCACCTGGGCCTGGCCGCTGGCCTCCAGCACCTCGCCGTCGGCATGCATGCGCTGCACGGCTGGCGCCAGCTGCGACCAATCGGCGGGAGCCAGCAAGCTGCGGAACAGGGCAGGGGGCGGGGGCATGGAAGCCGATCTTCCGAGAGCGGGCCGTCCTCGGCAAGCGGGCAACAAAAAACCCGCCTTGCGGCGGGTTTTTCGTTGGAAAAGCGAGAGTCGCTGGACCCCTGTTCGAGGCCCCCTCTCGGGGGGCGCAGGGGTGAACAACGGCGTGCCAAGCGCTACGCGCCTGGACCGTTGTTCACTTGATCTTGCCTTCCTTGTAGATCACGTGCTTGCGAACCACCGGATCGTACTTCTTGAACTCGAACTTTTCCGGGGTGTTCTTCTTGTTCTTCTGCGTGGTGTAGAAGTGGCCGGTGCCGGCCGAAGAGATCAGGCGGATCTTGTCTTGCTTGCTGTTAGCCATGGCTCAATCCTCAGATCTTTTCGCCGCGGGCACGCAGGTCGGCGAGCACGGCTTCGATGCCGTTCTTGTCGATCGTGCGCAGGGCATGGTTGGAAACGCGCAGCTTCACCCAGCGGTTCTCGCTCGGGACCCAGAAGCGGCGCTCATGCAGGTTCGGCAACCAGCGGCGACGGGTCTTGTTGTTAGCGTGCGAGACGTTGTTACCAGTCCGCACACCCTTTCCGGTGACTTGGCAAATACGGGCCATGATGACCTCCTGTGTAGGCGCCCTGGGGCGCGTTTGCCACCCGTTAGCCAGGGCGGCATCGGCCCAGCGGCGCAAGCGCCACGCGATGCTGGAGATGGAGCGTTTCGCGTCTGCCGTGAGGCCCGCATCGCGTGGCGGACGTGCCCGATGGGTCGGGTCGGCATGGTCGAGCCGGTTATTCTCCCAGAAAAACAGGGCGGTGCGCAATATTTGCCCAGTCCGCCCCCGGGGGCGCATGGCAGGCGCCGGGGATGTATGGAACAATCCAAGCCCTTTGCGTTTTCACGTACCGCACACTTACGAGGAATACCCCATGGCAGATGTATCCGCCAACGGCCAGGCCGGCCAGCCGCAGCTGGTGCTGCAGAAGATCTACGTGAAGGACGTCTCCTATGAGGCCCCCAACGCGCCGCAGATCTTCCAGGAAGTCGGCGAGACCGACCAGCAGCCGCAGGTCCAGCTGAACCTGGGCCAGAAGTCCACGGACATGGGCAACGACCTCTATGAAGTGGTGCTGAGCCTGACCCTGACCTGCGCGCTGGGCGAGCGCACTGCCTACCTGGCCGAAGTGCACCAGGCGGGCGTGTTCGGCATCGCCGGCTTCGCCGAGGAAGACCTCAACGGCATCCTCAACAGCTACTGCCCGAACCTGCTGTTCCCCTATGCCCGCCAGATGCTGTCGTCGCTGGTGCTGGAAGGCGGCTTCCCGCCGTTCCTGCTGCAGCCGATCAACTTCGACGCGCTCTACGCCGAGCAGCAGCGCCGCATCCTCAGCGGCAGCGCCGTGCCGACCCTGAACAGCTAAAGCGCAGCCCATGGTTGAGCGTCCGACCCTGGCCGTCCTGGGCGCCGGTTCGTGGGGCACCGCCCTGGCGGCCCTCGCAGCCCGCAACCAGGTGCCGACCCGGCTGTGGGGGCGTGATGCCTCCGCGCTGGCCGCGATGGCCCAGACCCATTGCAACCAGCGCTACCTGCCGGACGTCGAGCTGCCCGCCGAGCTGAGCTACGAGGCCGACCTGGCCGCCGCCCTGCGCGGTGCCCAGGTGGTGCTGATCGTGGTGCCCAGCCACGCCTTCGCCTCCATGCTGGAGGAGATCGCCCCGTGGCTGGAGCCCGATGCCCGCATCGCCTGGGCCACCAAGGGCTTCGAGCCCGGTACCGGCCGTTTCCTGCATGAACTGGTGGATGAGCGCTTCCCCGGCCGCCCGGCCGCGGTAGTGACCGGCCCCTCGTTCGCCAAGGAAGTGGCTTCGGGCATGCCCAGTGCGGTCACCGTGCACTCCAACGATGACGCCTTCGCCCACGAACTGGCCCTGCTGCTGCATGCGCCCAACTTCCGTGCGTATTCCGGCAGGGACGTGCTGGGCGCGGAGCTGGGCGGCGCCATGAAGAACGTGCTGGCGGTGGCCACCGGCGTGGCCGACGGCATGGCGCTGGGCCTCAACGCCCGTGCCGGCCTGATCACCCGCGGCATGAACGAGATGCTGCGCCTGGGCATGGCGCTGGGTGCCCGCCCGGAAACCCTGATGGGCCTGGCCGGCCTGGGTGACCTGGTGCTCACCTGTACGGGCGACCTATCGCGCAACCGCCGCCTGGGCCTGGCGCTCGGGCGCGGGCAGGCCATCGACGACGCCGTGCGCGAGATCGGCCAGGTGGTGGAAAGCGTGCTCACCGCCGACGAGGTGGTGCGCCTGGCCACCAAGCACGGGCTGGATCTGCCCATCAGCAGCGGCGTGCGCGCCGTGCTGCATGGCGAAGTGACCCCTGCCGAAGGCCTCAAGCGGCTGATGGGCCGTGAGCAGAAGCCTGAATATCCCAAGGGCCTGTTCGGCCCGTTCTGAACCGCAGCGTCGATGACCTCGTCGTCCGGCGTGAAAAACCGGGCGATGAGACGCGCACTTCAGCAAGACCCTTGCTAAGCTGAATCTTTTGGTCGTCTTAGCGGACCGAATGCGCATGCAGTCACCGGACGATAAACGGCACGACCGTCTGACCCAGCAACGCAGCGACAGCGGCGATGAGCCGTTGCCGGGCGTCTGGCGCAAGCTGCTGGCTGCGCCGGTCACCGGAACGCCGCATGAGCCGACCGTGCTTGGCTTCTTCCTCGAGGTGATGCTGGAGGAAGGGGTGCCGTTCGCGCACCTGGACGTGGCCCCGGTGCTGCTCACCGTGGCCGACCAGGGCCGCTTCGTGCGCCCGGCGCCGCTGGACAGCAAGCATCTGGCCCAGCAGCCGCTGGCGCCGCACGAGCAGCGCCTGGCGGCCACCGTGCTGGGGCTGCCGCAAACCCTGCGCAAGAGCCGCAGCTATGCCCGCCTGGCCGGGCATGTCGGCGACGCCCTGCTGGCCGAAATCCTCGACACCTCGCCGTGCTTCCTGGGCGGACTGGCCGGGCTGCGCCTGTCGCGCGGCAAGTCCCACCAGCTCAACTGGCACTGGCTGCTGGAGCAGGATGGCAGCCAGCGCCTGCTGCCCTCGCTGCCCGTCAACCATCGCCTGCTGCGGCTCGATGGCCTGTGGTACCTGGACGCCGAGCGCGCCGAGCTGGGCCACCTGGAGGCGCCGCCGGAAGAATCGCAGTGGCTGGACCTGCCGCCGCTGAAGCACGAGTACAGCGAGGGCCTGCGCGAGGCGCTGCCGCACAGCCGTCTGTCGCATCGCCTGCCGTTGCCGCAGGTGCTGGGCGAGCTGCGCCGGGCCGAGCTGGAGCCCAAGCCGGTACTGACCCTGCATGCATTGACCCGCCACGCCCGTCTCGCCGCCGGCACGCCGCCGCTGGCCTATGCGCGCCTGGCCTTCGACTACGCCGGTGAACGCCTGCCCGGCCGTGGTGGCGAGCCGCTGGTGCGGCGCGTGCGCAACGGCCAGCTGGTGGAGATCACCCGCCGCCGCGCCGAAGAACTGTCCGCGATGGAGCAGCTCGAGCGCGCCGGCCTCACGCCCGGCGTGGATACCGAAGGGCTGCCCTGGGACCTGGCCGATACGCTGCCTGACGACGCCTGGCTGTTCCCCGGCAAGGGCTACGCCGGCGCGCTGGAAGTGAATACGCCGGCGCGCTGGCTGGCGTTGCGACCCAAGCTGGAAGCCGACGGCTTCGTGCTCGATTACGCGCCGAGCTTCCCGTTCGAAGTGCTGGAAGGCCCGGTGCGCTGGTACGGCAACGCGGTGGAAGACACCGACGACCACGCCTTCGACCTGGAAATCGGCATCGAGCTGGAAGGCAAGCGCCACAACCTGTTGCCCGCAGTGGCGCAGGCGCTGGCCGAGCACACCCTCAACCTGAGCCCGGCGCCGAACGAGCCCGAGGACGCGGTGTGGTACGCCCCGGTGGACGAGCGTCGCCGCGTGCCGGTGCGCCTGAAGGAACTGCGTGGCTTGCTGGCGCCGCTGGCCGAATACCTGGAGCGGCCGCGCAAGAAGCTCCACCTGCCGCGCGTACAGGCCGGTCGCCTGGAGGAATTGGTCGAGGCACTGCCCAGCGGCGGCGAGCTGGAGGCTCCCGAGGCGCTGCGCGGCTTCACCGCGCGCCTGCGCGACGCCGCCGAGCGCGCCAGCGACGCGGTGCCCGAAGGGCTCACCGTCGAGCTGCGCCCCTACCAGCGCGAGGGTCTGCGTTGGCTCAACGCGCTGGCCGAGGCCGGCGTCGGCGGCGTGCTCGCCGATGACATGGGCCTGGGCAAGACCCTGCAGCTGATCACCCACCTGCTGGCGCTGAAGGAGCGCGGCGCGCTGACCCAGCCGGCGCTGGTGGTGGTGCCCACCAGCCTGATCCCGAACTGGCAGGCCGAGGTGGCGCGCTTCGCGCCGGCCCTGCGCGTGCTGGCCTTGCATGGCCCGCAGCGTGGCGGCGATTTCTCCCAGCTGGGCGCGCAGGACATCGTGCTCACCAGCTACGCGCTGCTGCCCCGCGACGTGGTCACGCTGCGCAAGCAGCCGTTCTCGCTGATCGTGCTGGACGAGGCGCAGCAGGTGAAGAACCCGCGCACGCAGGCGCGCCGCGCGGTGCTCAGCCTGCGCGCACCGCGCTGTATCTGCCTCACCGGCACGCCGCTGGAAAACCACCTGGGCGAGCTGTGGTCGCAGGTCGATCTGGCCGTGCCCGGGCTGCTCGGCGACGAGGGTGCGTTCCGCCGTCACTACCGCGTGCCGATCGAGCGCCACCGCGACACCGATTGCCAGGATCGCCTCAACCGTCGCCTCGCGCCGTTCATCCTGCGCCGTACCAAGTCGCAGGTGGCCAACGAGCTGCCGCCCAAGACCGAGATCACCCGTCGCGTGGTGCTGGAAGGCCGCCAGCGCGAGTTGTACGAAAGCCTGCGCCTGTCGCTGGCCGAGGAGTTGCGCGAGGTGATCGCGCAGCGCGGCATCGCGCACAGCGGCATCGTGGTGCTCGATGCGCTGCTCAAGCTGCGACAGGTGTGCTGCGATCCGCGCCTGGTCAAGCTGGAAGCGGCGCGCGGCGTGCGCGACTCGGCCAAGTTCGAGCTGCTGATGGACATGCTGCCGGCGCTGCTGGCGGAAGGGCGCAAGGTGCTGCTGTTCTCGCAGTTCACCGAAATGCTCAAGCTGATTTCGCACGAGCTCGATCGCCAGCGCATTCCCTACGTGACGCTCACCGGCGAAACGCGCGATCGCGCTGAGCCGGTGCGCCAGTTCCAGGAAGGCGAAGTGCCGCTGTTCCTGCTCTCGCTGAAGGCCGGCGGCGTGGGTCTCAACCTCACCGCGGCCGACACCGTGATCCACTACGACCCTTGGTGGAACCCGGCCGCCGAAGCGCAGGCCTCCGACCGCGCGCACCGCATCGGCCAGGACAAGCCGGTGTTCGTGTTCCGCCTGATCACCGGCGGCACGGTGGAAGAGCGCATCGAGGAGCTGAAGGCGCGCAAGGCCGAGCTGGCGGAGGCGGTGCTGGAAGGTGGCGGCACGCGCGAGAAGCTCAGTTTCGACCAGGCGGATCTGGACGCGTTGCTGGCGCCGGGTTGATGGCGGTTGTTCCTCCCCCTCCGTGGGAGAGGACGCGCCGAACCGAGCCCACCTCCCGTCCGGCCCTGTGTAGGAGCGCACCCTGTGCGCGACCGCCTTTGGCCGCGCTCGGCGTACGAGCGCCTTTTGCGCAACCCGGAGTCAAGGAAAAGTAAGCCCAAGTCGTGGCCTGAAGAGCTGGCGGCACTGCATTGCATACAGGCGCTGTCGACTGCGGCCGGCCGGAGCGGTGACGTGCTGGCTCAGGGACAACCGCTACACCGCGGGGCGTCGATGTGCTGAGGACTTAAGGCCTCGCGCTTGTTGCACACGCATTGCCCACTCGCTCGCCGCGCTCGTCCCGCGCTCGCTCTTGGGAAGAGGGTTGGGGTGAGGGGCCATGCTCGCGACAACCCTCATCAGCGCGACCTCTCAAAGCGCCGGACGCGTGCGCAACAGTGCATCCACCGCCTGCTGCCATTGCGGCGAGCCCGGGGGTGATTGCGGGGCTTCCTGGCCGAGCTTGTGCTGCACGGCCTGGTTCCATTCGTCGGAGCCCTGATCCGGGCTGTGGCCGTCGTCGGTGATCTGCAGGCGGTCGTCGACCCATGCGTACCATTCGGGCGAGCCGAGCACGGCGTTGTCCGGCGCGTTCTGGGCGGCCTTGGGTTGTGGTGGCTTCTGCTCCGGCGGTGGCGACGACGGTGAGCACGCCACCAGCAGGGCGAGAGGAAGCATGGCGAGGAAGCGGCGCATGACGGCCTCCGTATGGCGATTCGTGCCCCGAGACTAACCGCAAGAGACTGCGGGGCGATGAATCATTCCTGACGTGGGGCGTCGCTACCGGCTTCAGCTCATGGGCGTGCGGCGACTTCGTCGATGTGCTTGAGCAGATCCGCCGGATCCTCGTACACGCGGAACGCGCCGGCGTCTTCCAGTTCTTCTTCGCCGTAGCCGCCGGATAGCAGGCCCACGCCGAGCGCACGCGCGCGTTGCGCGGCCAGCATGTCCCAGATGCTGTCGCCGATCACCAGGCTGTAGTGGATGTCCACGCCCAGGCGTTGTGCCGCGGTGACGAACAGGTCGGGGTCGGGTTTGGCATGGCGCACCTGGTCGCGCGTCACCACCGGCACCTTGGACGGATCGACGCCCAGCGCCTCCAGGTTGTGCGCGGCGGTGGTCATGCGGCCACTGGTGGCGATCGCCCACGGAATGCCTTCCTCGGTGAGGAAGGCCAGCAGTTCGCGTGCACCGGGCAGCGGGCGCACCGAGCCCTGCGTGGCCTGGCGGTTGTAGGCCTCGGCATGCCAGGTGCGAAGGCGCATCAGGCGATCCTCGGTGATCTCCAGCCCGGTCTCGCGCAACAGCATGTTGGCGAACAGGCCGCCGCTCATGCCGATGCGGCGATGGATGCGCCACACCGACAGCTCCACGCCTTCGCGGTCGAGCGCTTCCTTCCACGCCAGCACATGCTGGTAGACGCTGTCGACGAGGGTGCCGTCGAGGTCGAACAGGAACGCGGTATCGGCGCGGGGCATGGTGGTCGGATTCCATCGGGGAGAGGCGCTACAGCGTAGCACTCGTCTCGCGGTATCCCTGACGGGTCGTGATCTGAATCACATGGCTTTGTAGGGGCGAAGCGCGGATGACAGAAAGATTTCTTCGAAGCCCCCACCATGCAGGTGTCGGGCGGGAATCTCGGTCGGCAGTGGTCATGAAAGGCCATCGTCACCCCGGCGAAAGGAGCGCTCGACGTACCGTCATCCAGTCGAGGACAACATCATGAAAAGCAAACTTCTGCTTATCGTCGTGGCGTTGGCGGCATGCTCGGCCGCGGCCAGCGCGCAAAACGCGAGTGGCCGCATCACCTTCGTCGGTCGCGTCGTCGCAGCCGGCTGCAGCTCCAGCCAGCCGGTGGCGGACCCGCACGCGGGCATGGGCAACTGCAAGGCGGCAGGCCGGGTGCGTGCCGTCTATGCGGAGGACATGAAGGCGGTGCCGCGAGACAGCGATGTCGCCATGCTCGACTACTTCAGCCGACGCGGCGATCGCGGTGCCAAGTACGTGGTGACGCGCCTGTATCGTTGAGACGAGGCGTTGTCGCCGCAGGGCGGCGGACGGAAGCGTCAGCCGCCCGCCAACAGCGGCCTGCCGGCGTCGAGCACCGCCAGCGCGGCGGCGCCGAGCAGGCCAGGCTCCGGATGCATCATCGCGATGGTCGGCACCTGTTCCATGGTTTCGCGGAAGCGGCCCTTGGACTCGAAGCGTTCGCGGAAGCCGCCATGCTTGATCCACGGCAGCAGGATCGGCAGCACGCCGCCGGTGAGGTAGACGCCGTCCCAGCCGCCGAGGCTGAGCACCAGGTCGCCGGCCACGCTGCCGAAGATGCCGGCCAGCGTCTCCACCGTGCGCACGCACAGCGGATCGCTGCCGGCCTCGGCGCGCGCGGTGATGTCTTCTGGCGTGTATTCCTCGGCGGGCTGGCCGGCGATGTCGGCCAGCGCGAGGTAGAGGTTCACCAGGCCGTTGCCGCAGATCATGCGTTCGTTGGACACGCGGCCGAAGCGCGCGTTGAGGCGATGCAGGATCTCCACGTCCTCGGCGGTGTGCGCGGCGAAACCGGCGTGGCCGCCTTCGGTCTCCAGCACGATCCAGCGGCCGTCACGGCGCAGCAGGCCCGCCACGCCCAGGCCGGTACCCGGGCCCATCACCACGAAGGTCTGCTGCTCGCGCTGGCCCAGTTCCGGCATGGGCTGCGGGCCCACCGAGGAAAGCTGCTGGTGCGTGTGCAGCGGCACCGCCATGGCCTGTGCGGCGAAATCGTTGACCAGGTGCACCGACTCCATGCCCAGCTCGGCCTGCAGCGCATGCGCGGCGATCTGCCAGGGATTGTTGGTGACCTTCACCGTCTCGCCTTCGCTCACGCGGCCGGCAGCGGCGATGACCGCGCGCGAGGCCGTGTGCCCGGTGTCCTGGAAATACTGGCGGATCGCCTCGGCCATCGAGGCGTGGTCCTTGACGCGGTAGCGGCGCACGCTGTCTTCCATGAGGGGAGCAGCGCGGCCGGTGTCGGCCAGGGCGAAGCGCACATTGGTGCCGCCGAGGTCAGCAAGCAGAGTCGGGGCGGCACGTTCGGGCGGTCTCATGGACGATCCTGGCTTGGGGAGACGGTAAGGGTGACTCCCTCGGGCTTTTTCGTCCAGTGGTGCGCTGCAATGCAGCCCTGCGCGTGGCCCATACTTTCGCGCAGGGTTGGCCTTCTGGCCGTCCGCTAGGGTTGCTGGGCGCGTGGATCGTAGCCGGTCATGGTGGTCTTGCCCTCCGGCGGCAGGCTGCGCAGGCGCGCGACCTGTTGCGCGCTCACCGCACCGCCGCGGTTGCCCCAGCTGGCACGCACGAAGCTGAGCACGTCGGCGACCTGCTGGTCGGTGAGGCGCTCGCGGAAGGCGGGCATGCTGAACTGCGTGGGGGCATCGCGCCCGGAGGGCATGGTGCCGCCATGCAGGACCAGCCGGATGGCCGAACCGGGGTCCGGTCCGTTGAGTACCGGATTGCCGGCCAGCGCCGGGAACACCTGGCCGTAGCCATGGCCATCGGTACGGTGGCAGGTGGCGCAGTTGTCCACGTACAGCTGGGCGCCTGGCGCCGATACGTTGCCGCCGTGCAGGGCATCGCGGGTGGCCGGATCGTAGGTCAGGGGAGCCTCTTCGCGGGCCGCCGGCAGCGACTTGAGGAAGTGTGCGATGGCGGCCAGATCCTCGTCGCTCATGTATTGCGTGCTGTGTTCGATCACGTCGCTCATGCCGCCGAACACTGCGCTGCGTTCGTTGCGTCCGGTCTTGAGCAGTTCCACCAGTTCCTCCTCGCCCACGCTGCCCAGTCCGCTGGCCAGCTCGCCGCGCAGGCTCGGCGCCACCCAGTTGTCGCTCTCGCCCCCGCTCAGGTACGCGCTGCCGTCCTGCGGACCCAGTGCCTTTTCCTGCAGCGTGAACGCGCGCGGCGTATGGCAGGCGCCGCAGTGGCCGAGGCCTTCCACCAGGTACTGGCCGTGCGCCAGCGCGGGATCGCCACCGCCTTCGACCGGCGCCACCTTCGGCGCGAACAGCCAGCGCCAGTACACCAGTGGCCAGCGCATCGACAGTGGCCAGGAGATGTCCTCGGCCTTGTTGGCCTGCTGCACCGGCTGCACGCCATGCATGAAGTACGCGTACAGCGCCTGGATGTCCTGGTCGCTCACATGCGCGTAGGAGGGATACGGCATGGCCGGGTACAGCGTATGGCCGGCGGCGTTGATGCCGCGGCGCACCGCGCGCTCGAACTGGCCGTAGGTGTAGTCGCCGCTGCCGGTGGTGGGGTCGGGCGTGATGTTGGTGGTGTAGATGGTGCCGATCGGCGAGGCGATCGGCAGCCCGCCGGCGAACTGCTTGCCGCCGGGCACGGTATGGCAGGCGGCGCAGTCGCCGATGCGTGCCAGGTACTCGCCCTGCCTGACCTGTTCGGGCGTGGGCGGTGGCGCTGTGGCGGAAGGATCACCGCCGCCGCCGCGGAACACGTGGGTGGCCAGCCAGGCCAGCACCACCAACACGATCAGTATCACGATGACGCGCAGCAGGCCGCCACCACCACGTCGACGCCGGGCTACGGTGTTCATGCCTGCACCAGGGGGCCGGGATTCTTGAGGTAGGTCTCGCGGATGGCCTTGGCCGACCAGTAGGTGAGGCCGCCGATGAGACCGGTCGGGTTGTAACCGAGGTTCTGCGGAAACGCCGAAGCGCCGGTGACGAACAGGTTGTGCACGTCCCAGCTCTGCTGGAAGCGGTTGAGCGCGCTGGTTTCCGGCGAGGCACCCTGGATCACGCCGCCGGTGGTGTGCGTGGTCTGGTACTGGCGGATGTCGTAGTGGTCACCGGGCTTGCGCAAGGTCAGCGAGGTCGCCTTGGGCTTCATCTGCTTGACGATTTCCTGCGCGCGATCGGTGACGAACTGGGACATCTTGTATTCGTTGTCGTGCCAGTCGAAGGTGATGCGCAGCAACGGCAGGCCGAAGGCATCCTTGTAGGTGGGGTCCAGGTCGAGGTAGCGGTCGCGATAGGCCATCACCGACCCGTGCGTGGCCACGGTAGTGGCGTGCAGGTAGTTTTCCTTGGCGGCCTTCTTCCACGCCGCACCCCAGCCCGGCGTGCCGGAGGGCACGATGAGCTGCTGGATCGGCCGTCCGCCGGTCTGGCCGCCGTAGATGTAGGCGCCGCCGACGAAACCGTGCGTGGCGTGGTCGAAGTGGTCGGAGTTGAAATCGTCGACGATCTGCACGCCGCCGGAGCCACCGCCGATGAAGGGGTTGATCGCCACGTCCTGGTCGAAGAACACACCGATGCTGCTCATCATCTGGTACGCGTAGTTCCTGCCGATCACGCCCTTGCCGGTGGCCGGGTCGTACGGCGTGCCGATGCCCGAGAGCAGCATCAGGCGCACGTTGTGCATCTGGAACGCGGAGACGATCACCAGGTCGGCCGGTTGCTCCA
This sequence comes from Dyella sp. C9, assembly GCF_003332825.1. Classification (GTDB taxonomy): domain Bacteria; phylum Pseudomonadota; class Gammaproteobacteria; order Xanthomonadales; family Rhodanobacteraceae; genus Dyella. Next base: position 78,932 of record NZ_QIRF01000018.1, read on the forward strand.
CCTGCTGGCCCTGCGCGTCGATATAGGTGACGCCGGTGGCGCGCTTGCCGGTGGAGTCGAGGTTGATCTTGATGACGTGGCTGTTGGTGCGCAGCGCGAAATTGGGCTTGCGCATCAGCACCGGCAGGAGGGTGGTCTGCGGCGAGGCCTTGGAATACATGAAGCAGCCGAAGCGCTCGCAGTAGCCGCACAGGTTGCACGGCCCCAGCCGCACGCCGTGCGGGTTGGTGTAGGGGCGCGAGGCGTTGTCCGAGGGCTGCGGGAACGGATGCATGCCCAGCGCACGCGCCGCATCGGCAAACAGCTTGGCGCCGTAGGTGTCGGCCACCGGCGGGTTGGGGTAATCCTTCTGGCGCGGACCTTCGAACGGATTGCCGCCATCCTTGATCTCGCCATTGAGGTTGCCGGCGCGGCCAGAGGTGCCGCACAGGTATTCGAACTGCTCCAGGAACGGCTCCAGCTCGGTGTAGCTGACGCCGTAGTCCTGGATCTGCATGTCCGCGGGCATGAATTTCTGCCCGTAGCGCTTGCTGATGTGGCTCTGGAACTCCAGGTCTTCCGGCGAGGGTCGGTAGTGCTGTCCATTCCAGTGGATGCCGGCGCCGCCCACGTTGTTGCCGAACAGGAACGAGCCGTACTGCCGATACGGCACCGCGGTGTCGGTGAGCGCGTGGCGGACGGTGACGGTTTCGCGCGCCAGCGGCTGGAACAGTTCGCCGCGGATGCCATAGGCCAGTTCGTCGGCGTTGTGCGGATAGCTGAAATCGGGCGACGTATCGCGATAGGCGCCGCGTTCCAGCGCGAGCACGTTGAGGCCTGCGTTGGCCAGTTCCAGCCCATGGATGGCGCCGGTCCAGCCAAAGCCCACGATCACCGCGTCCACCGGCTTCATGCGCGTCGTCATGACTTGGCTCCCTGGATCGACACCGGGCCAAACGGATAGACCTTGCCGGGCTGTTCCACCCAGTCGGCGAAGTCGGCGCGCGCCCCGGGAAAACCGATCATCTTCCACGCCGCCATCTGTTTGTTGCCGCCGTACATCGGATCGGCGAAATAGCCTTCCTTGGTGTTGGTCAGTAGCTGCGAGAAGAACACCGCGGTGGGTACGTCGTCGAGCTTGATCTCGCCTTTCTCCAACTGGTGCAGTACCTCGTCGCGCTGCTCGGGCGAGAGCAGCGAGAACTTCTGGTTGTGCTGCTTCTGGCACCAGTCGTCGATGGCGGGGATGGCCTTGCGATAGAACTCGCGCGGCGTGTAGCGCAGCTGGTAGCCGAGGGTGGCGGGGGAGTCGGGAACGAACGGGCCCTGCATGTACCACAGACCGCCGTGTCCGTAGGCCGCCTCCATCTGGCGGTCGATGAACTCGGGCACGCCGGCTTCCACGGCGCCGGGACCATCCTCGTTGGCGGGAATCAGCCGATCCACCGCGGCGTGCAGGAACTCCCACTCCGGCGCGGTGAAATAGCGTGGCGCGTAGCTGCTGGCGGCGGCGGGTGTCTCCGTCGACTGGCCCTGGGCCAGGGCGGATGAGCCCAGCAGCGTCACTGCAGGCACCGCCACCATCGACTGTCGCAGGAAGTCCCGCCGCGAAGGCGAGTTGGGCTTGTTCGACATGGCATCCCCCGAGGCGAACCAGTGGACAGCGGCGCCTATGCTCGCCCCGGCCGTGAATGCGTTGCGTGAAGGATGGCCTGCCTGCGCGCTATCCCAACCTTCACGGCATGTCGACCGGGCCCATGGCGACAATCGCGCTCAATTGCCGCCCGTCTGGCATGCGCTTCGTTGCGCAGCATTCCGCAGGTCGACTGGTGGCCCTGAAGCTGGCCGGTACATGGAGCGTGCAATGCCTGGGTGCATAAGGAGTCGTGCGCCAAATGGAACCCAAGGGATTGCACACGATGGCGGCGTCGTCCCAGGGAGGCACTCCTTGCCATGTTGAGACGCACCTGCGTCCAGGTTCCACGTGTTTCATGCGCTGGCGTTTCGTCGTGCGTCGGCCTCGTCATGCCCACTCCTCTTTCCATCCTCGTTCGGGAGCCACCTCATGGCTGATGACAAGCGCAAGATCGGTGTCGTAGCGGCCACCTTCCTGGTAGCCGGCAACATGATGGGCTCGGGCGTGTTCCTGCTGCCTGGCAGCCTCGCCAAGATCGGCAGCGTGTCGATGTGGGGATGGATCGTCACCACCATCGGTTCGCTGTTGCTGGCCTTCGTGTTCGCCAAGCTGGGACGCCTGGCACCGAAGGCGGGTGGACCGTACGCCTACGCGCGCGATGCGTTCGGGCCCTACATGGGCTTCCAGACCAACACTATCTACTGGTTCGCCAACTGGATCGGCAACGTGGCCCTGCCGGTGGCGGCCGTGGGCTACTTCAGTTACTTCGTCCCGGCGCTGTCACAGCCGATGGTGCGCACCATCGTGGTGCTGGTGCTGATCTGGCTGTTCACCTTCGCCAACATCCTCGGCGCGCAGGTGGTGACGCGCATCCAGTCGATCACCACCTCGTTCGCGTTGATCCCGCTGTTCGGCATTGCCATCTTCGGCTGGTTCTTCTTCAAGAGCGACCTGTTCTCCGCGGCCTACAACGTCACCGGCAAGAGCGATTTCCAGGCCATTTCCGGCGCCGCCTCGCTCACCCTGTGGGCCTTCATCGGCGTGGAGTCGGCCTCGGTATCGGCGGCCGTGGTGAAAGACCCCGAGAAGAACGTGGCGGTGGCCACCATCGCCGGCGTGGCGCTGGCGGCGGTGGTGTACATCTCCAGTTCCGCGGTGATCATGGGCATGATCCCCAACGACCAGCTGCAGGTGGCCGACGCACCCTTCGCGGTGGCCGCACAAGTCGCCATCGGCAAGGTCGGTGGCTGGGTGGTGAGCCTGTGCGCCGCGCTGGGTGCCGGCGGCTCGCTGGGCGGCTGGATCCTGCTCACCGCATTGAGCGCCAAGGCCGCCGGTGACGACGGCCTGTTCCCCAAGATCTTCAGCAAGGCCAACAAGGACGATACCCCGGTACAGGGCCTGCTGATCGTGGGCGTGCTGATGTCGCTGATCGTGCTGATCACCGCCGCCTCGCCGACCGCGTCGGCGCAGTTCGAGGTGATCACCCAGGCGGCCGTGGTGCTCACCCTGCTGCCTTACATCTACTCGTGCGTCGCCTGCTACTTCGCGGTGGAGCAGAGCCATTCCACCACCCACACCGGTGTGTACTGGGTGCTCACCAGCATCACCGTGGTGTACTGCCTGTGGGCGATCTTCGGCACCAACGGCGACCTGGTGACCTACGCCTTCCTCTTCATGCTGTTCATCACCGTGTTCTATCCCTTCTTCAGCGAACAGCGCCGGCGCGAGCGCGAGCTCAAGGCCGTTGCCACGCCCGCACCGCGTTCCTGAGTCCTGTCCCCCGCCCCCGCGATTGATGGAGTCTGGCCATGTATTTCAACGCACTCGATTACCCCGTTGTCATCATCGATGACGATTACGATTCGCCGCGCATCAACGGCATCCTGATCCGCCAGCTGGCCGACGAGATTCGCGGTTACGGCCATCGCGTGCTCAGCGGCCTGACCATGAGCGACGCCGAGGCGGGGGCGCGTACCTACAACGCGGCATCGGCGGTGCTGATCTCGATCGATGGTACGGAGGAGGGGCCGCACCAGTTCGACCGGCTGTACGACTTCCTCAACACGCAGCTGGCCTACCGCGAGAACCTGCCGATCTTCCTGTACGGCGAGCGCCGCACGGTGGAGCAGGTGCCGACCAAGTTGCTGGGCATCACCCACGGCTTCATCTTCCTCTACGAGGACACCAAGGCCTTCATCGCCAAGCAGGTGATGCGCGCCGCCGACGAGTACATGAACAACCTGCTGCCGCCGTTCTTCAAGGCGCTGGTGGTGCATGCGGCTGAATCGAACTACTCCTGGCACACGCCAGGCCATGGCGGCGGCGTGGCGATCACCAAGTCGGCAGCGGGTCGCGCGTTCCACCAGTTCTTCGGCGAGAACACCTTCCGCAGCGACCTTTCGGTGTCGGTGCCGGAACTGGGTTCGCTGCTCGACCACACCGGGCCGGTGAAGGCTGCCGAACACGAGGCGGCACGCAATTTCGGCTCGGACCACACCTTCTTCGTCACCAACGGCACCTCCACCGCCAACAAGATCGTGTGGCATGGCACGGTGGCCCGCGGCGACGTGGTGTTCGTGGACCGCAACTGCCACAAATCGCTGCTGCACTCGATCGTGATGACCGGTGCGATCCCGGTGTACTTCACGCCCAGCCGCAACGCGCACGGCATCATCGGCCCGATCAGCCTGGACCAGTTCAATCCCAAGGCAATGGCCAAGCGCGTGGCCGAGCATCCGCTGGCCAGCAAGGTGGCCAAGGCCAAGGGCAAGGACTTCAAGCCCAAGATCGCGGTGGTGACCAACTCCACCTACGACGGCCTTTGCTACAACGTGGAGAAGATCGCCAAGGACATCGGCGGCGGCGTGGACTTCCTGCATTTCGACGAGGCCTGGTACGGCTACGCGGCCTTCCACGAGATGTACGACAACCACTACGCGATGGCCAAGGGCAAGCCGCGCGACCAGGATCCGATCATCTTCGCCACGCAATCGACCCACAAGCTGCTGGCGGCGTTCTCGCAGGCCTCGATGATCCACGCGCGCAACAGCAAGACGCGCGAGCTCGATGCCGAGCGCTTCAACGAAGCGTTCATGATGCACACCTCCACCTCGCCGCACTACGGCATCATCGCCTCGTGCGACATCTCCTCGCGCATGATGGAAGGTCGTGCCGGCCGCAGCCTGATCGAGCAGATGCACAAGGAGGCGATCGCCTTCCGTCGCGCCGTGCTGCACGTGGGCGACAGCATCAAGAAGGGCGACTGGTGGTTCAGCGTGTGGCAGCCCAGCGAACTGCGCGATCGTTTCGACGAGGGCGAGCGCGCCGCGGCGCCGGTGAGCACCAAGCAGGCGGACTGGAAGCTGGTGCCCAAGGCCGCCTGGCATGGCTTTGGCGACCTGGCCCGCGACTACGTGCTGATCGATCCGATCAAGGTCACCCTGGTCACGCCGGGCCTGACCATGGACGGCAAGACCGAGAAGCAGGGCATTCCCGCCGCCGTGGTCAGCCGCTTCCTGTGGGGGCGCGGCATCACGGTGGAAAAGACCAACCTGTATTCGTTCCTGATCCTGTTCTCCATGGGCATCACCAAGGGCAAATGGAGCACGCTGACCACCGAACTGCTGGCGTTCAAGGAGCTGTACGACGCCAACGCGCCGCTGGATCGCGCACTGCCCTCGCTGGTGGCCGAGCACCCCGAAGCCTATGCCAAGACCGGCCTACGCGACCTGTGCGACGCGTTGCACGCGTTCAATACCAAGAACAAGGTGGCTCAGGTGATGCGCGAGATGTACGTGGAGCTGCCCGAGCCGGTCATGCCGCCGTCGGAAGCGTATGACCGCCTGGTGCGCGGCGAAGTGGAGCGGGTGGAGATCGAGAAGCTGCCCGGCCGTATCGCGGCGACCATGCTGGTGCCGTATCCGCCGGGTATTCCGGTGATCATGCCGGGCGAGAAGTTCGGCGCGAAGGACTCGCCGATCATCGAATCGCTGCGCACCGCCAAGGAGCAGAACGAGCGCTTCCCCGGCTTCGAGTCCGACGTGCACGGCCTGATCATCGAGCCGGGCCCGAATGGCCCGCGCTACGTGGTCGAGGCGCTCAAGCGCTGACGCCCTCCTGCACAACGCGGCACAGCCGTCCTCTCCGGCATAATCAGGCCCGACGCGTCCTCGGGCCTTGGTCATGGATACCTCCCGCGAACAACAGCAGCTGCGCCTCTCCATCGGCGTCACCTTCCTGGTGGGCGTGGCCTGTGTCGCGGTGGGCCTGGGAATGCGCTCGCAGGCGATCGCCTTCGACGGCTTCTATTCACTGGTGGACGTGGTACTCACCGCCGGCTCGTTGATGGTCTCGCACCTGGTCACCAGTGAAGGCAGCCGCCGCTTCCAGTTCGGCTACTGGCACCTGGAGCCGCTGCTGGTGGTGTTCAACGCCAGCGTGCTCACCGCCATCTGCAGCTACGCGGCCTTCAGCGCGCTGCACGACCTGCTCGCCGGCGGCCACGAACTCTCCTTCGGCTTCGGCGCGGCATGGGCTGCAGTGATGGGTGTGGCGAGCCTGGCGATGGCGGTGCTGATGCGTCGTCGCGCGGTGGAGCTCGGCTCGGCCCTGCTGCAACTGGACGCCAACGGCTGGTTCATCGGTGGCTGTATCAGCGTGGCTGTACTGGTGGGCTTTGCGGTCGGCGCCCTCATTCGCGGCGGCTCGCTGGACCACTGGACGCGCTACATCGATTCCTCCGTCCTGCTGCTGCTGATCATCGCGCTGCTGCCGCTGCCCCTGGGCAACCTGTGGCGCGCCCTGCGTGAAGTACTGCAGCTGGCGCCCGACGACCTGGACCAGCGCGTGCGCGTGGCCATGAACGCCCTGGTGGCCGAACGCGGCTACCGGGGTTTCGCCAGCTACGTGGCCAAGATCGGCCGCATGCGCTTCATCGACATCCACATCCTGGTGGACCCTGCGCAGCCGTTGGGCACCATGGCCGAGGTCGACGAGACGCGCAGCGAAATCGCACGCCGCCTCGGCAGCGATATCCGCGCCGAATGGCTCACCATCGTGTTCACCGGCAAGCGGGAATGGATGTGACTGCCCTGAACTCGATTCAGGGGTGCGCTCCTACACGGGGCCTTGCCGCTTCTGCAGCCAGTCGCCCAGCTGTTTCAACACCTGGCTGCGCGAGGGCTCGGCCTCGTTGAACAGCTCGTGGTACAGCGAATCGAAATAGCGCGTGGTGAGGTACTTGCTGGCCCAGGTGCCGGAGGAGAAATCGCGGCTGCCTGCCGGGTTCACCAGCCGATCCGCGCCGGCCACCAGCAATAGCGTGGGCACGGTCAGCTGGGATGCGTCGCGCACCGAATCATCGCCCGCACGGAAGATGAAATCGGCCAGCCGCGGCGTGATCCAGCCATGGCGCAGCGGGTCGGCGCGATAGGCCGGCTCCACCTGCGGGTCATGCGAGAGCTTGTCGAACGGCAGCCCATTGGGCAGTGGCAGGTTGGGCGCCAGCTTGGACATCGCCGTGGCCAGGTAGCGCTTCCAGATGGGCTCCCAGGTACGCAATGCGGGCGAGGACAGCACCATGGCCGGCGGCTGGATGCGCTGGTCCAGCACGCAACGCGCGGCGACCAGTCCGCCCATGCTGTGGCCGAGCAGCAGCGGCGGCTGCGGCAGCCTGCCGGCATAGTCCTGGTAGACCGTGGCGAGGTCTTCCAGCAGGTCGTCGCGATGGGGCAGGGCACCGCGTCGCCCGGCGGTGCGGCCGTGGCCACGCTGGTCGTAGGCGCGCACGGCGTAGCCGCGGGTGTGGAACCAGGTGGCCAGGCGCTGGTAGCGACCACTGTGCTCGCCCAGGCCATGCACGATCAGCACCGCGTCGCGGGCGCGTGCATGCGGCCAGTCGCGCACGAACAGCGGGTGGCCATCCGCCATGGCGAGGGAATGGGACTGGTCGGTACCGTGGTCGCCCGGTTGGTTCACTGCGCGCTCTCGACGGGAAAGGGCCGAATTCTGCAACAAGCGAGGCCGCTATGGCGCAGGGCCGACGTGCTGCGTCGCGGCATTCGGTGGCCGGCCGCATGAATGCCCGCGCCAGGGGCGGTTGCCGGGCGCTGCCCAAGACCCCATATCTCGTTGTCTGAGAGGCGCTTGCGCCACACTGGACGCCCATGCCACTGCACGACTTCCATCCCGCCGTCGCGGCCTGGTTCCGGAATACCTTTCCGGCACCGACCGCCCCGCAGCAGGCTGCCTGGCCTTCGATCCGGGCCGGGCGGCATACGCTGGTGGCCGCGCCGACTGGATCGGGCAAGACACTGACGGCGTTCCTGTCGGCCATCGATACGCTGGTGCGCGAGGGCGTGGCCAACGGCGGCGTGCTGCCCGATGTCACCAGCGTGGTCTACGTGTCGCCGCTCAAGGCGCTTTCCAACGACATCCGCATCAACCTGGAAGCGCCGCTGGAAGGCATCCGCGCCGAGCTGGCCCGCATGGGCCTGCCCGATGTGGACATCCGCACCGCCGTACGCACCGGCGACACGCCGCAGGCCGAGCGCAACTGGATGCGCAAGCAGCCCCCGCACATCCTGGTCACCACGCCGGAGTCGCTGTACATCCTGCTCGGTTCGGAATCGGGCCGCGCGATGCTGGGCGGTACGCGCACGGTGATTGTCGACGAGATCCACGCACTGGCTTCCAGCAAGCGCGGCGCGCACCTGGCGTTGTCGCTGGAGCGGCTGGAATCGCTATGCCAGCGCCGCCTGCTGCGCATCGGCCTGTCGGCCACGCAGAAGCCGATTGAAGATGTCGCGCGATTCCTCGTGGGCTCGCACGCCACTCCCCCTCTCCCCGTCGGGGAGAGGGCCGGGGTGAGGGGACAGTCTCGCGACACCGGCCGCTCGAAGCGAAACACCGCTCTTCCCAACCAACCCGCAAGCCCCGACCCCTCACCTCAGTCCTCTCCCCCAAGGGGAGAGGAAGAAAGCGTCACCATCATCGACGTCGGCCACACCCGCGAACGCGACCTCGCCATCGAAGTCCCGCCGGTGCCGCTGGAAGCGGTGATGTCCAACGACTGCTGGGAGCTGGTCTACAACCGCCTCGCCCAGCTGGCGGAGAGCCATCGCACCACCCTCGTGTTCGTCAACACGCGGCGCATGGCCGAGCGCGTGGCGCGACATCTCTCCGAACGCCTGGGCAAGCCGGCCGTAGCGGCCCATCACGGCAGCCTCGCCAAGGAGCAGCGGCTCGATGCCGAGCAGCGCCTCAAGCGCGGCGACCTCAAGGTGCTGGTGGCCACTGCCTCGCTGGAACTGGGCATCGACATCGGCGACGTGGACCTGGTGTGCCAGCTGGGCTCGCCGCGCTCCATCGCGGCCTTCCTGCAGCGCGCCGGACGTTCCGGCCACGCCGTGGACGGCACGCCCAAGGCGCGCCTGTTCCCCAGCACGCGCGATGACCTGGTGGAATGCACCGCGCTGCTCGATTGCGTGCGCCGCGGTGAACTGGACACGCTGATCCAGCCACCACAGCCGCTGGACGTGCTGGCCCAGCAGATCGTGGCCGAAGTGGCCTGCCAGGAATGGAGCGAGGACGCGCTGTACGACACGCTGCGTCGCGCCTATCCCTACCGCAACCTCAGCCGCCGGCAGTTCGACGCCACCGTGCGCATGCTCGCCGAGGGTTTCACCACGCGCCGCGGTGCACGTGCTGCGTACATCCATCGCGATGCGGTGCATGGGCAGCTGCGCGCGCGTCGCGGTGCACGCCTTACCGCCGTGACCTCCGGCGGCGCCATTCCCGATACCGCCGACTACCTGGTGGTGCTGGAGCCGCAGGCCACCATCATCGGCACGGTGAACGAGGACTTCGCCGTCGAAAGCCTGGCCGGCGACGTGTTCCAGCTCGGCAACACCAGCTACCGCATCCAGCGCGTGGAGCGCGACCGCCTGCGCGTGGAAGACGCCCAGGGCGTGTCGCCGAACATCCCGTTCTGGCTGGGCGAAGCACCCGGCCGCAGCGCCGAGTTGTCGCTGGGCGTATCGCGCCTACGCGAAGAGATCGCCCAGCGTCTGGACGAAGGCGGCCTGCCCGCCGCGCTGCAGTGGCTCAAGCATGCGCTGGGGCTGGGCGAAGCCGCCGCGCAACAGCTGGCGGAATACCTCGCCGCCGCCAAGGCAGCGCTCGGCGCGCTGCCCACCCAGCACACGCTGGTGTTCGAGCGCTTCTTCGACGAATCCGGCGGTACCCAGCTGATCATCCACACGCCGTGGGGCAGCCGTATCAATCGCGCATGGGGCCTTGCCCTGCGCAAGCGCTTCTGCCGCCAGTTCAATTTCGAGCTGCAGGCGGCAGCGACCGAGGACGCCATCGTCCTCTCGCTCTCCACCAGCCACAGCTTCCCGCTGGAAGAAGTGGCGCGCTACCTGCACTCCAGCTCCGCCGAACACGTGCTGGTGCAGGCCCTGCTCGACGCACCGCTGTTCCCCGTGCGCTGGCGCTGGAACGCCACCACCTCGCTCGCGCTGCCGCGTTTCCAGGGCGGCCGCAAGGTGCCGCCGCAGCTGCAGCGCATGAAGAGCGAAGACCTGCTCGCCACCGTGTTCCCCGACCAGGTCGCCTGCCTGGAGAACATCGTCGGCGAGCGAGAGATTCCCGATCATCCGCTGGTCAACCAGACCCTGCACGACTGCCTGCGCGAAGCGATGGATGTCGACGGCCTGCTGCATATCCTGCGCGGGCTGGAACAGGGATCCATCACCGTGGTCGCCCGCGACCTCGCCGCACCCAGCCCGCTGGCCGGCGAAGTGCTGAGCGCCGCGCCGTATGCCTACCTCGACGATGCGCCGCTGGAAGAACGCCGCACGCAGGCCGTGCAATCGCGCCGCTGGTCCGCCCCTGAAAGCGCCGACGACCTCGGCCGCCTCGACGCCGACGCCATCGCCGCCGTGCGCGAGGAAGCCTGGCCGCAGGTGCGCAGTGCCGATGAAATGCACGAGGCCCTGGGCATCCTCGGCGGCATCACCCAGCTCGAAGCCGATACCCACGGCTGGAACGACTGGCTAAACAGCCTCGCGAAAAACCACCGTGCGACACGCCTGTCTCCCGCTCCCCTGGGGGGAGAGGGCGGGGGTGAGGGGCCAACCTCGCCCCAGTCCCTGTGGACCACCGCCGAATCCCTGCCCAAATGGCAAGCCGTCCACCCCGCCGCCACGCTGCACCCGCCGATCGAGGCCCCGGCCGAATACGCCGCCCAAACCTGGACCCGCGAAGACGCCCTGCTGGAACTGGTGCGCGGCCGCCTTACCGGTTGCGGCCCGGTCAGCGTGGCCGAACTGGCCGGCGCACTGCAGGTTGAAGCCAGCGACATCGACCTCACCCTGCTGCGCCTGCAGTCCGAAGGCTATGTGATGCAGGGCCACTTCACCCCGGGCACCTCCGAGGTGGAGTGGTGCGAACGCCATCTGCTCGCGCGCATCCATCGCTACACCATCGGCCGCCTGCGTCGCGAAATCGAACCGGTAAGCCGACGCGACCTCATGCGCTTCCTGTTCGACTGGCAGCACGTGGCACCCGGTGCCCGCCTCAGCGGCCCCGATGCACTGCCCGCCGTGCTGACCCAGCTCGAAGGCTACGAAGCGGCCGCCGGCGCTTGGGAAGCCGAACTGCTGCCCGCGCGCATCGACGACTACGCCATCAGCTGGCTGGACGAACAGTGCCGCGCCGGCCGCGTCAGCTGGAGCCGCCTGCGCGGCAGCGCCGGTGGTGGCAGCGGCCCCGTGCGCGCCACGCCCATCGTGCTGCTGCCAAGGCGCAGCGTACCCGTGTGGACCAGCGTCGCCACGGACGAGGCCTCCACGCAGGACGTGCAGGTATCCTCGCGCGCCCAGGCCGTGCTCGATGCGCTGCGCGACCACGGCGCGCTGTTCTTCGACGAACTCGGCAGCCTGACCCATCTGCTGCGCACCGAACTGGAAGACGCGCTGGGCGAACTCGTCGCCGCGGGCCGCATCACCGCCGACAGCTTCGCCGGCCTGCGTGCCTTGCTGGTACCCGCCGCCAAGCGCGACGCCCATCGTCATCGCCGCCTGCGCCACCACATGCTCACCGGCATCGAAGACGCCGGCCGCTGGTCCCTCGTTCGCACGAGCACTTCCTTCTCCCCTCCGGGGAGAAGGTGGCCCGAAGGGACGGATGAGGGGCGGGTGCTCGCCAAAGCCTCACCGAGTACCGCGCCCAAAGACCCGGAAAACCTAGACCACATCGCCCGCACCCTGCTGCGCCGCTACGGCGTGGTGTTCTGGAAGCTGCTGGAACGCGAAGCCCCCTGGCTGCCCAGCTGGCGCGAACTGCTGCGCGTCTACCATCGCCTGGAAGCCCGCGGTGAAATCCGCGGCGGCCGCTTCGTGGAGGGCCTGGTCGGCGAACAGTTCGCCCTGCCCGAAGCCATCGCCAGGCTGCGCGCCATCCGTCAGCAGGAACCGCATGGCCAGCGCGTACTGGTCAGCGGTTCCGACCCGCTCAACCTGGTGGGCACCGTGCTGGCTGGCAACAAGCTGCCCGCGGTGGTGGGCACCCGCGTGCTCTACGAGGATGGTGTGCCGGTCGCCGCGTGGGTGGCCAACAAGCCGCAATGGCTGGTGGAGTCCACCACCGAGCAGCAACAACACTGGCGCAACGCGTTGTTGCGCCGCGCAGACCACGACCACTTGCTGGCCGATAGCCGCGTTGCAGGCCTCCGCCCTTGAGCGTCCGCCCGTCGTTCCTGCGAAAGCAGGAACCCAGCGCCTTCAGGCACCAGGCCCATGCGAAAACCCGAGCGCGCCCCGGGCATCCTTTACTCGCTGTAATCGCCGATATAGATCAGCAGCCCATCGCGCTCGCGGAACTCGCTGCGCCCATTGAGCGTGATCGACTGCCCCGCGCGCACGCCGTTGGGCAGATCCACCGCAAACGTGCCGTCGAACAGGATATGCGCCGTGGCCAGCCCATCCCGTTCCTCATAGGCCAGGATCAGCTGGCGCCGCGCGGAAAACAGGTAGCGCGAGTTCTCCGCCAGCCGCCGCAGCTCATCGGCGCCCTGCGTGCGCACACTAAGTACCCCGGCCGTGTAGTTCTCGAACACCACCTCGCGATGCATCGTGGCCAGCATGCCATCCACATCGATGCGGTTATACGCAGCCAGGTAACGTTCGATCAGCTCGCGCATGGCACATCCTTCGGGTTGTCTCGTATCCACCTCTCCGAGCCCACGCGACAGGCAGAACGGTCGAATGCCGTCCTGTGCTTGTAGAATCCAGGGGGGGG
>NZ_QIRF01000019.1 GCF_003332825.1 Dyella sp. C9
ACGCCCGCCGAATTCCGCCTTCAAAACGAACCGGAGACCTCTGGTCTTACGTGGCACTGATTAGCGGGGAGTCGACAAATCGGATGGGGATTGAAATCAAGGCGACCATCGAGCATGAGAATTCAAAGCTCATGTCGTCCATCAAAGAGCAAGTCATTCAAGAGGACCACCTCTTCTCTGCTGCGATGGAAAAATTCTTTCAGTCTAATCATTACACAAGCTTGGACATCACTCGCAAAGGGGTTTATCGGTTCTTTGCGCAAGCGTTCGTTGACATCGTCGGAGACAAACTTCTCTCTGAAATTCTATACAAGGATATTTCACGCTATACCAATGCACTCAGGCACATTCCGCCCAACGCCAAGAAAAATCCCGACCTTGTTGGCAAGAGTTACCTGGACATCGTCAAGATAGCCCAGTCAAAGAATTTAAAACCCATCAAAACATCGACGCAATTTAAACACGTCAAGGCCATGCGCTCGTTCTTCCACTGGTGCATGGAAGCGTTTGAGATGAAGCGCGATGTCACGTGCTGCGTTAAAGGCAGCGACTATACGAGAGACGAAGAACAGGCTCGAACTCCGTTCGATGGCGAAGATCTCAAGAAAATTGGCACAGAGGAATTCGTCAAATCATTTAACAAGGCATGGAAGTTTTTCGCCATTCCGCTGGGGTACTACACCGGAGCGCGGATCAATGAGATAGCGCAACTTCGTGTCGAAGATATCCATGACGTCCCCATCGGAGTAGATGAACGTGGCGCCCCCATCACTACCCCATGCATATCGCTCAATGCCTGTCACAGGAAAAAGCTCAAAACACGCAACGCAAAACGCCTGGTTCCCATCCATGCAAAACTCATCGAGATTGGATTTCTAGAGCTGGTGAAGCACGTGAAAGAGCTTGGCTTCAAGCACCTCTTTCCTGACCTACAGGGAAGACGAAGTCGCCCAGGTAGCTACATATCCTCGTGGTTTAACACCACACACTTGAAGAGCTGGTGTGGCATCGATGACGTCAGGAAGAAATTCCATTCTTTCAGGAACCACTTCATTACCTATGCAGAGTTGAGCGTGCACGTCCCGTACTCATCGCTCCTGGCGTTGGCAGGGCTAGGTCGGGGTCGAGACGTCGCATGGGTTCATTACATCAAGTCAGCGGACATTGTTGCCTGCAAGAAAGCCATGGATGCCATCCAGCTTCCAACCTTTGACTATCCGACCTTCGATGCCGCTCAGTTTGAAGGATATTTTGCAGACGAGTTGAAGTATGCAAGTCGAGACATCCTGACCTCTCCTCCCGAACCTAAAAAGAGAGGACGGCCAAGGAAAAAGAACATGCCCCCTCAAGAGCAAACGCAAGCCCTGACTCCCCCAGCCGGTCAGTAGCCCTTTCGACGTGCTACATCAACCCAGGCAATTCAGCCAGAAGCCCAGCCTCAGCAAGGGTTAGATCACACTTTTGCCCTGCGCTCGTAGAGCTCATTTGCAATCGCATCGGCCCAGATGTATCTGCTCTTTCCAGGCTTTACACCCTTACTTTCAGCCTCTTTATCGCCGAGATCTCCCAGCTCGATGAGCTTTTCTTCCATCTTCGGATAGATGGACTTCCATAGCTGGTAGTTCATCTCGGATGACGCATCGCCCTGCCGATAGCTGGCAAGCTCTTCATTGGCATCCCTGTATTTGAAGTCATGCTTCAACAGGAGATAGGCCCAAACACTTCGTGTATTGGCCACCCAAAATTTGGTTGGCGCAAGCATCATCGCCATCTCAGAACCGACACTTATCTTAAGGTTGCTGATGTTCGCGTCATAAATGTGCTTCACCATGGACTGCGAATTTTTGCTTTGCTTGAGGCTAACTGCCAAATCAAATATGGCCTCATCGGATGCAGAGTGAAGAATTTTGTATCCAAGCTCATGTTCGTCTGCACTGTAATTTGCACGCGCGCCATCGATGCCAAGCGCAAGCTTGACATAGGCCCGCCGGTTGCCTTCATTAAGGTACGCGCGTAGCTGTTTGCCAGTGCTGACTCGCTCTTCGTAATGCGAACGCACCTTCGCTATATCGAGGTAACCCAATCGAGTTTTGGGAGCACCCAGATCCAGAGACCCACTTAAGTTAATTCTTTTTGGCATTCGAACCTCCCCGTCAAATTTGCTACGTTTTCCCCAATCTTGGGTACTGACGCTGGTTAGCAATGACGCTTACCCAACAGCCGTCTGTCCATGATCACAACCTCTTCTTGTCCTTCCGCTCAATACGGGGAGCTGGTTCGATTCGCCCATCCAGAGTTCGCTTTTCCAACTCTGCCTCTAGCTGTGCCATTGAGACCCCGTAGAGCTTGCAGAGGTCACGGAGGACGAGATGATCAACCCCCCTGCTCCCTATCTCCATGTCCGACACCCCCGTCTGGCTGATGCCCAGATGTTCTGAGACCGCCGCTTGGGTGAGCCCTGCCTTGAGACGGTATTCCTTGAGCAACGTGATGAGGATGACGTGTTCAGGACGGTAGACGGATGTGGGTTTCATCGAAGCTGGTTCCGAGAAGGCCAGCCAAGTCTTTATCCCTATTTCATTTACCTGAGTTTCATGCACGTATCCCAAAAACAGGTTAGATTGGTTTCGCCATGGGAACCAGGGGTACATATGAACCAGCAAGGGGTTGCGGTCAGCGCCGTTATTTTGGGAGTGGTGGTTGGGGTGGGACTGAGCTTGGCCCAACACGCGCATCTGGCCTTGCTTGGACTGGTTCTGGTTGGATGGGGCATCTCCAGACTCATCCAAATTAACAAGAAGGAACGCAAGGTCTACCAGAGCAGCTCGTATACGGCCCAAGAGGAATCGGACGGCCAAATCCGATTCGACGTACATGCCGCCCAACGTCGGAGCTTCACCATCCCTGCGGCCATTTTCCTTGGCTTGATGATGGCCGCCATCGTTGGAGTGGTCACCGGGGTGATGGTTGGATTCAACGGCAGCCCCTTTCTTTTGCTGCTGTCACCGATTGCCGGTATCGGTTTTGCCTTGGCCGTGTTGCACAGGAATGCAGACCGTCGAGAATGTGCTATCGATAGACGCAGCTATGCGTCAACCCACACCATCAACTATCCCGACCCAGCCAAAGACTTTGCACTGACCATGGTGCAGGTTGGCAACATCGACCGTCTTCGGATTCAGCAGTCGATTGCTAACAAAATCCTTGTGCAGGTTGCCGGTGTAAGCCCAGGTGCGGCTGTCCAAAGTTGGGGCGAACGGGCACGAGCCAAGTGGGCAAACTGGTTTGCAGACCATTCTTATACGCTGGAAATCCACGCACAAGGCAAACGCCACGTGGTGGCCGGTGGCATGGACGAAGTGACCGCAAATGGCCTGATGCAGGCCCTCAGCCGAAAGCTCAGCATTTAAACCATCAGGGAAGACATGATGAAAGCTTTTTATGCGCTGTCAATGATGTTGCCCATCGCATTGCTGTTGACCGGATGTGGCCCATCTGGTCCGACTGACGATGATGTTCTGAATGCTTGGAAGGAGAGGACTGCATTGTGGAAGAAGATTGGGCAAGACACGCTTCCTCTCCCACCTCAAGCCATGGTTGATGGATGCAAGCGTGACCCCAATCCCCCTATCGACAAGGGCGTCTACTTCATGTGCTACATCCAGTTGAACGGTAAGGATGACCCAAACCGCAATCCTATCCGCTTGCAACGAAACCCCGATGGAAAATGGAGCGCATGGTGAGCAACTAGGCTACCCATCGATGCTAGGGATGCATGCCATCCTTCTTCGTCGGTGATGAAGTCAACCCAAGCGACTGAACCTCATCAATCGGTTCCGAAGCTTCAAACATTGTCGGAAGCTGCTCTTTCACCAAAGCCCTACCGGAGTCAGGTAGGGCTTTTATTATTTCTGGAAACAAAACGGACTGGCCATGTAGCTTGACGACCGCATTCCTGATCGTTGCCACCACATCAGCTTGCCTGGTCTTTAAAGCACTGGCTTCCAGCTCCAGTGTGACCACCTCAGATGCATGTTGGGCGATGGACCTCTTCAAGGACTGAACGTGTTCATCATGCCGACGAACTTCGTCTCGAAGACGCCCATGCTCCGGCAAGGGTGAACCACCCATGCTGGCAAACATTCGCACTCGCCAACGGTGGTCTTCCTCCCATCGACTCAGCCGAACCTGAGCTTTGCTTCGATGTTGATGACTTTGGTCAGCCTGGTACTCAGCGCTGAGCTTTTCCGCACGTGCAACTTCGATGGATTTTAATACTTCATCCAGTTGCTGCATGAGTTCGTGGTAGACAGCAAAGGCCTTATCCAGCGCTTCGACAAGCACCAGCGAACGTTCGAGTTCATCCGCTTCTTCTTTGTTCTTGGGGGAGGGTGCCGATGCTCGAAGCCGATATGCCAAAGACCCTTGGCGCGTTATGAAGGGTTGCGTAACAGCAGGAGATTTCCGACTTTTAAAATGGGAAGTGGCGAACTTCGGTAGCGCCTCTGTTTGGCGTTGTGAGCCCTTCCCACCTTCACGCCTCACATCCCGAAGGGCCTGGACATGTTGAGCATCCAGAGACCCTGCATGTGCCTTCTCGTAGACCCGCGCCATCACCAATGCCTCACGAAGGTTGTCACCCTTGCTCGTGTACACGCCACGACGTTCCAGGGCAGTGGCGCCCTGCCCAAGGGTTGGCTGTGGGGTGATGGTTACCCCAAGGCGCTTGTAGCTCTTGTACTCATACTTGGCATCCGAGCCAGCCTTCCTCGCGTAATCATTGGCAAGTTCACTCCACCGGCAGTTGAGCAGTTCGATGAAGGCCGACCCCAAGTGCTGTTTTGAAAACTCATGAAGCTTGGGACCGAAACCCATACTTGCCGCGCCCTTTCCATCATCTCCTTCTGCAACATCCAGTAGAGGGCGCGTCGGAAAATAAAGATGTGCGTGGAATCCCTGCCGCTCGATGGGCTTGAGGTTGCCCAGCGCATCACGATCAGCATCGCGATGGAGCCCCAAGGAAACAGGCGTGTTCAATTCATCACAGATGAAGCGGGCCATTTCCTCAGCCAGACCCCCTGCATCCTGGTCTGATAGCCCCAGCGGGAGGGGGATTCTGTAATCCCTGGCAACCTGCGAGTCACAACGTCGCTCAGCCCGCTCAACGCGACTCCAAAGCTCCTGAGGGTCTGTACACCACGAAGGTGAACCTGTCGGAGCAACGGTCAGTGCGCGAACGATTTCTTCGCCCAAAGCCCGCTTCTGAAAATCGTGCCAACACTTCTGCCGTTCATCATATAAGCGCAGACCAAGCCGGTAAGCCGCACCGGCTACAGCAGAGTGACCTTTCGAGCGTGAGTGAACTTCAAGATGGGGTCTTGCGTGGGCGTGAATATCCATAGGTGTCCTCCGTGACAGCGTCTTAGTGTCTCTGATCAGGTCAATCCGTGACCTGCATTACATCCAAGCAGATTATCGAGAGCTGTCAAGGCATGACAGGCAATAAAAAAGCCAACCTTGAAGAGGGTTGGCTTGATAAGGCTCTGGATTCTGACTTGGCCTTGAGCGGAGTGTTGGAACAACACATAGACGCGCTCTCGCTTGGATGTAAAACCAGGCTCTTGATAAAAGATAAAATCAAGAAAGGATGTAGAAGAGACATCCCTTTGAGATTAAGATGAATAAGACAACGAACAACGATCAAATAGCAAAATACACTTACTTCTTTCAGGTATTCGGAGCGAGTCTCTTATTACTCGCGGCAGCAATAGCCATCTGGAAATCCCTATAACCTATCCGTTACCGGCCACCCACATAAGGATAATAATTAACAACATCAGAGAAAGACAACCGATAAGCACCTGCGGAGTATTACCCCTATATCTCCACCTTGTATCATCAGACTTATTAAATGAAGCAACATAGGCGAATAGGCAACAGGCAGAAAACAAGCAAATAGACCATCCGAAAACCTTTGGGTCGAACTTGGCTGCCAGATAAGCAATGAGAGCCCCAAATAGTACGCCAGATGACCACAGGTACGACTTAAAATCCCCCATCACTTCTGAACTTTCGTCCTGGCAACAGCAACATTTCTTCAATGATTTATCAGTCAACTTCGTTGCACGCTTCACCAAGCCGATGCCAACGATGATTGCGGCAACGCAGGGAGCCGAGAAGGCTAAATAGTCCGCCAGCTCTTCTGGCTTCTTTAATAATGACACCACTACCGCAACCGAACCAAAAGATACCATCTCAAGTATAAGAAGGACCCATATATCGTGTGGACTCCAGGTTTTCCTTCCCGCCTTTTTTGGATTATCTAAGACGTAAAGAGTAATACTAGAAATGACAATAATTGAGCCCAACCAAATTACAAGATTCTGTACAAGTTTTAATTCGATCATAATCGCCTCATGCAAAAATGAAGGAAAATTTATTCAATCGAAGTCCAGACTGACAGTGGTAAGAATCACCCCATTTACGTGACCCGCCACCCCTTCTTCCTTTTCGCGAACATCCCCCGTGTCCTCTAAGGTGAACACGTTCATCATTCGCCCATCATCCCTGGATATCTCAGCAAAGATGCACCGCCTGTCTCGCGGATTACTCACAATCGCGCAGTGATTGGCCTCAAGTAGCTGTATGCCGACCCTTCGGCAAAGCCTCCCCAGGTACACCATGCCTTCGACATGATCACAATCACCAAACGGCTTGCCGCAGATGGAACACCGCCCAATCGTGGAGGTGAATGCTGCGCTGTTGTAATGCGTCCATGGAGGGAAGACTGTGTCCCGGACCTTCTCTAAGAACTCCTCAACACGCCGCACCCCAACGTGATCCTCAATCTTCAACGCAACATCTTTGTATTCTTGGGCATCAACTAGGCAGCACCAAGCTTTCTGATGGTTATCTTCTTTAAGATGCATCCACATCCTGATAGAAGACTGCACACATCGAAGCATGCACTGGAAGTGGAAGAGAAGATTCGCAAAGCGCTCATCACCGCGCGAAGCAACTTGATGTTTAAAACCTTTGATGTAGCCGATGTACTCGTCAATTTCTAGAACCTTCTCCTGCTGCAAACGAGACGAGCGAACAAGAAGGTTCAGTGAATTTGCCGAATCTATGAAGCTGTTGTAGCTATCAATGATGTCTTGCGAAGAGCACACATCCTCACCAAACCAATCAGTCCTCATGCTTGATGGCCTTAAGGAAAGCAGGAGCGACACTCGCAAGACCTTCCAAGGGACCCTCATAGGTCACACTAACGTACTTCTCTTCCTCGGTTTCCCTTGATAAGAAAGTCGCCTTGACTGTCGGCGCCTTGTCACCAACAAAGGTCTCCTTGGCAAAGTTGACGATGACTTCCAAGAGCATCTTCACCAAATCTGGATTTTCGACAACCTGACCAACACCAAACAGGAAAGCCGGTAGAAACACATCCACTGACTGCTGTGTGTACAACCTTTCCGGCTTCGTGAGGTAGTCAAGCGCAAGGTGCCCTCTTGCATACTTATAGAAGGACATCGAAGTTGAGCTGTACTCGTACTTTGATGGCGATGCTTTCATATTCGCGGGAAGGATGGTTACGGGGTGGTCCGCCATCACTTCGCCACCGAAACGTAGGCGCTCAATCTCAACCGTCAACTTCCCTTCATCACTCATCTAGCCACCCTTGTCCGTATACGAAAATCAGTTGAACTCAAATTTTTTATCACCGACGTTAAAGATGGTCTTGATGCCACCTTCAACCAGCATCCAAGCCAGGTCCTTTTGTACGTCAGCATGCTCCGGAATCATGGCGGCATGCACGTTAATTCCACCGTAGAAGCATAGTCTGAACATGTAGAGGTCAAACTGGTCTCTGTCTGTGATTTGGTAGTAGAAGACACCTTGGTTCTCACCAAATTTATCTCTCCCGGCAAGCTCAACGTCCAGCTTTGCTTTTATAAGATCGCGGAAGCTTGTCGCGTTCTTGTTATCACTCCAAAGATACGCAAAATGCAGCTTGATGCGACCTTTGAACGTGTGGCCAAAGTGGTGGAAATGAAGGCCGTGAACAATGTGCTCGAAGCAGACTTTCAATCTTTCCGAATCAGGCGTTCCCCAGATGACATCTACGAACTTGTTCGGACCAACTTCGACCACATAGAAGCGCTGCTTGCCTTTGAACGTTGCTAAAAGAAGCTTGTTTGCACTGCGCCTGATTGCTTTATTGACCTTTCCAAATTTATGACGGTAACCGATGGAGTTGTTACCGATAATTCCAGCAAGGCTCACCATCAAAAATTCATCATCCCTGGACTTCGCCGTATTGTGGAGGTCGCATGAAGGAACCGTAATCAGGTTACTTCGATGATTCTCTCCATCCATGTCCTTGCCCTCAGGGAACAAACATTTGGGCGGCACATGCTCTCTTGAGGTGGCCTGCCTGTCGCACATGTAGCACTTTTCCATGCTTCATCCTTGCAAGCCCTTACACCTTTTCAACCAAGGTCCACGGACGTTGAGAGTTCTTAGCGTGAGTCGTTCTAAACCTATTTCCGAACACATCCTCATACTCAACGACAAGCTCCCAAAGTGTCCCGCTTGCAAGTGCAAAGTCGGTTTCATTGAACGCGTCATTGACCTGTAGAACTAGCTTGAGAGGTGCATCAACACCACCCCTCGCCTCTCCAAGTTGAAGGGGCGAGAGTTCGTGGGTACTCCCGTAGTCCTTGGTTTCCATTGCCCGAAGGTGAAGGCGAACAACTAGTGCCGGACCCACGCCAACATTCTTTAGGAGTCCGTAGATGAAGATCAGGCGGGTGTTTCCGGTTCGAGCTGTGCCATCGAAACTTAGAATGCCAGAACGGTCCACCGGATCTACTCCATCATATGGAGAGACGACCACTATGGGACGGAACGAATTCTGATGATGCTTCTCGCTTAGTACTTGAGCATCGGTACCTTGCTGGTGCAAGTCAAAGTGTTGTTTTTGACTATCCTTAATGGCTTTCCAAGTGAAACCAGCCATCACGGCGGTAGCAATTGCTGCCACGCCCGTACATATAGCGGTGACTTCATCCCAGGTGCTACTCATCTTCCAGAAGTCCTCGAGCAAGAACAGCGAAAAACATCCCCCGGTGAAACCAATCACCGCTCTATCGGTCGCGCTCCTTTTCCACCACATATCGATGATAGGAACAGAGGGTCTCTTCGTAGTCCTCTAGACCAAGAGGCTCCCCACAAATGGCGCATTCCCCAGCACCCTCGAACTCAAATCCACACGCCAGGCACTGGGATATTTCATGAACGAAGGCATCCTCACCACACTCTGGACAAGCATCTATGGGTTGCCCATCACCATCCTTGGCTGCAATGAAGCTTTCAGCCGCATAGTGCTCCGGAATGACCTTTCCCACCCAATCCTGCGCATCCTCTTGATGACCACAGGCAGCACACTCCCATGTCGCCATAAAAGCGTCCGTGTTTTCAGTCTCTACCTGCCTAACAAGGGGCGAACGGCACTCAGGGCAACCTACGTTTTCGATGGCCTCTTTTAACAAAGGTGGCCAATCCATGTCTTGATAGGTGAGACGACACTCAGCCCGCAATGCGTCCTCGATTTCCTTCAGACCAACAAGAGTCTCCCAGACTTCGGCCCCCAACGCGTCTCGCGGATTGATCCCCAAGTGCTCTGGCATGAACTGGGAAAGGAAACGCAGTCCATCTACGAAGGCGCCACGAATCTGAGCCTGGTCTTCTACATAGTGGTGCTCCACAGCGTTTCGAACATCCGCTACGCGCTGGAGAAGTTTTGAATCGCACTCCACCCCACAATTGTTGAAGCGCTCCAAAATATCTCGAACATCGACCGTCGTTCGACCAGCCTTTTCAAAATGAACACTGCCATCCGCCTTCAAAACAGGCTTGATGTTCTTCCAGATAAGAATCTCATCATCTGGAGATAGACGACGCAGTTTTTCTTTGCAGAGAAGCAAGATTCCCGAAGTCAAATTGCGAACAGCGGAGGCGATACGGGCTGGAGAATCAGCCTTAAAATCTTCAACTCCGACTTGAATCGCATTAAGTGCATTGCGATAGAGTGGGTGTTCCTTGCCAGTCATACGGATCCCCAATCCAACTTCTTCACCGCATCCAACAGCTCTTTCATGGTTGGAGCCCTGCTGTAAGCAGCGTGATGTTCATCGTCCAACTCATGCCCCACATACGCAGCGCGAACCTCTGAAGCCACCCCCAGGGACTGAAGCCCCTGAATGAAAGACTTCCTGAGACTGTGGAAACCGAACTTGCCTTTCTCCGGCTTACCAACGGTCGCCAAGACATGACGACTGAAAGCCTTGCTCAACCAGTTCCCCATCCCGTTGACCCCATCTGTTTTCACGCTGGGAAACAGACGCGTTTCCCCTGCTTTCCGCAGTGACTCGACACGCTTAAGAAGGCCGAGTTTGATGAGCTTTGGATGGATGGGAACCGTTCGGATGCTGATGTCCGATTTGACGGACTGACCTTCCGATTCATCACAGATGCGGATGCATGGAATGCCTTCGACTTCCACAAAATCAGCCAAGGTCAGTTGTCCGACCTCTGCAACACGGGCACCGGTATACAAACCCACCCATGCACCCCAACGGGCAGACTCACTCAGACCCTGCTCCATCGCCTTGGTGTCATACAAGGCCTGGACCTGTTCCTTGGAAAAAGGCTTAAAACCCAATACGCGGCGTTGCCTCTTTTCCCGCATGCCGTAGATAACTTGGCCTGCTGCGGGGTTCCCATCCTTGGCGAACGGTTCGAAGTACCCACGGGCTTTGGCCCAATCAAAGAAGCCACGTAGGTAAGACAGCTTGTTCACGATGGTGGGCGTCTCAAGCTTGCTTGCCCGAAGTGTCATGACCCAGGCACCCACATCGATGCGACCAGCATCCTTCAGGGGATTTTTTTCGCCATAGTGTTTGGCGAAACCTTCGACCGCCGTCGTTTTTATTTTAAAAGTCTTGGTTTTGGTCGAGGGTTTGATCTCAGTCAGCCACTGAGTGACCAATTTTCCAATCGGTACGGCGGGAATCTTCGATGCAGGGTCGGATGCTAGAGACCGTTGAGACTCAGCGGCCCGAGCGGCTCGCATGAGTTCCTGATAGTAGGGCTCCTGGTCTAGTGGACCGATGCGCTCAAGCGCATCCATGGCAAGGGCATGGTCATCCTCGCCACTGACCTCAAGCTCAACGGTGCCATCCGGTCGCCGGATGAGCTTGTAATCCTCTAGGCGCTTGGCCTTGAGGATTTGAGTAATAGTTGGGACGCTATCCTTAGCCACCACACTCAGCCCCCTGACCTGTGGATGCCCGTTGACGTGTCGCGGACGCGTCATAAGACGCAGCCACTCCCCATCACCTTGCTGGCTTTGAGCATACCCCTGAACAAGGGCCAGCGCACGTTTCTGCGCCGTCAGAAGGTCACGGGTACCAAGGCTTTTGGTGAGTTCAGTCTTGCCCGTGAGACGGGCCTGGTTAGAGGGCAATCTTTGGCGAAAATGCCAGATGCCTGAGGGTGCCAACCTGAGATAGTTGGGAATACGCATATCGGCTCACTTGTGGAGCGATATGTGGAGTGACGTGCCTTTTCTCAGACAACAAAAAAGCCCTATTTCTAGGGCTTCTTTGCCGTTTTGGCGGAGAGAGTGGGATTCGAACCCACGGTAGGCTTACACCTACGGCAGTTTTCAAGACTGCTGCCTTAAACCACTCGGCCATCTCTCCGATTTGTCTCCGCGGCAGGCGCGCTTTGCGCGCCGCTACGGCAGTTTGATTCCGGGCATCCTGCCCTCCACCCCTTCGGGGCCATCGACTTCGTCGATGTTCGCTTCGGCTTCCTGCCTTCGCGTCAAGACTGCTGCCTTAAACCACTCGGCCATCTCTCCGAAGTTTTGGCGATCCGTGGCTTGAAAGACGCTGGATTCCAGCTTTCGCTGGAATGACGAGCCAATAAGGCTGTGCGGAGCCCTGCCCGTCTCGCAGAGGCGCATCCTATCAGGAATGCGCTCTGCCCTGCCCCTTTTTCGACAGCGCGATCATCGCCCACAGCATGATCCCCACCGGGATGGCGGCGCCCACCAGTGGGAGCAGCAGTACCGGTTGGCGGATTACCATCGGTACCAGTTGGGTGGCGGCGGCGAAGCCGATGACGGCGAAGCGCAGCTTGCGGCTGCGGCGGGCGAACCAGAAGGCGCCGATCACCAGCACGGTGGCGATGATGCTCAGCACCAGGTCCACCGTGGGTATCTCGAACATGCTGACCAGCCCGAGGCGGGTCAGCAGTTCGGTGGCCAGGATGGTCAGCAGCGTGTAGCTGGCGGTGAATTCAACCTTGTCCCAACGCTGGCTGCTCATGGCGATGGGCTCAGGCGATCTGTTCGAGGCCGCGCAGGTAGGGGCGCAGCACGTCGGGTACGGTGATGGAGCCGTCGGCGTTCTGGAAGTTCTCCATTACCGCCACCAGGGTGCGGCCCACGGCGAGGCCGGAGCCGTTGAGGGTGTGCACCAGCTCCGGCTTGCCAGTGGCGGGGTTGCGCCAGCGGGCCTGCATGCGGCGGGCCTGGAAGTCGCCGCAGTTGGAGCACGAGGAGATCTCGCGGTAGGTGTTCTGGCTGGGCAGCCACACTTCCAGGTCGTAGGTCTTGATGGCGGCGAAGCCCATGTCGCCGGTGCATAGCAGCACCTTGCGGTACGGCAGACCCAGCAGTTGCAGCACCTTTTCGGCGTGGCCGACCATTTCCTCGAGCTGCGCGTGCGACTGCTCGGGCGTGGCGATCTGCACCATCTCGACCTTTTCGAACTGGTGCTGGCGGATCATGCCGCGGGTGTCGCGGCCATAGCTGCCGGCCTCGGCGCGGAAGCACATGCTGTGCGCGGTGAGGCGCATGGGCAGTGCGTCGGCTTCGACGATGCTGTCGGCGACCAGGTTGGTCAGCGCCACTTCGGCGGTGGGAATGAGGTAGCGCTTGCTGTCACCCACCTGGGTGGAGAACAGGTCTTCCTCGAACTTCGGCAGCTGGCCGGTGCCCTGCATGGTCTCGCCGTTGACGATCAGCGGCACGTTGCATTCCAGGTAGCCATGCTCGCCGGCCTGCAGGTTGAGCATGAACTGCGCGAGCGCGCGATGCAGCTGGGCCAGCTGGCCGCGCAGCACGGTGAAGCGCGCGCCGGAGAGCCTGGCGCCGGCGTCGGCATCGAGCCAGCCGTGGCGGGCGCCAAGGTCGACGTGGTCCTTCACTTCGAAGTCGAACGTGCGCGGGGTGCCCCAGCGCAATTGTTCGGCGTTCTCGGTTTCGTCCTTGCCCAGCGGCACGGACTCATGGGGAATGTTGGGAATGCCCAGCGCGATGTCGGCCAGCTTGGCCTGCACCTCGGCAAGGGCGGCCTCGTTGGCCTTGAGCTTGTCGCCGATGCCGGCGACCTCGGCCATCAGCGGGGCGACGTCTTCGCCCTTGGCCTTGGCCTGGCCAATCGCCTTGGACCGCGTGTTGCGCAGGTTCTGCAGCTCCTGGGTCTCGGTGGCCAGCTGCTTGCGCTGCGACTCCAGCGCCTCGATGGAGGGCACGTCGAGTTCGTAGCCGCGGGTTTCCTTGAGGCGGGCAGCCGTTTCGGCCAGGCGCGAGCGCAGCAGTGCGGGGTCCAGCATGATCGATCCAGGATTTGACTCAGAGCCGGGGATTATCGCTGGGCGGCTGCGACGGCCGCAATGTCGGGGGTTTGGGTGGGGACTGGGGCTGTTTTCGCCCAGTTCGCGAGCACCCGCCCCTCGCCTCAATCCTCTCCCCGGAGCGGAGAGGAAGCCAGGGGCTCAGAACGCGGAGCGCTTTTTGCGGTCCAGCCACCAGGCCATCACCGCGCCGGCCAACAGCCAGCCGATGACCTGCTCGATCAGCGCGGCCTCGGTGAAGCTGGTCGGGAAGCGGTACCAGTTCCAGAACGGCACCAGGTTGCTCAGCCAGGCGAACAGCGCCGCGGCCAGTGCGATGCTCAGCCGGGTCATGAAGCTAAAGGCCGCCAGTCCCATCACGAAGGCCAACGCCAGCGCGGACAAGGTGTCCGAGGCCCATTGGCGGGGCAGCTGCCCGCTCATGTCGCTGAGGTCCTCGCCCTGCGGCAGGTAGACCACCCAGGCATACGGCGAAGCCTTGGCCTTGGCCGAATAGGCCTGCACCGCGGCCTTGTCGCGCATTTTCTCGGGGGAAAGCGAAGGCAGGATGTACACGCCTGGGCGATCGCCCAGGCCGGGGCCGAGCGCGCTCAGCACCACGTCCTCGTTCACCGGCTGGCGAATGCCGGCCTCGCCCAGGCCCAGCGCCATGTGCGCCACGGCGCCCCACAGGAACATCACGATACCGCCCATCAAGGCTGCGACGAGTACCCGCATGGCTGCGTTCCCTCTCGTGGCTGTCGGCCGCCCGAATCTATGCCGTCGCCTGACGGGGTCGCAAGTCGGCCAAACGATGCAGAGACAGGCTCAGGCTTTGCGCGCCACGCCCACGGGCAGGCCGGCCACGCGGCGCATCTCCGGCTCGTCCCACAGCGATGGATCGTGCAGGCAGGCCAGCGCGAACGCGTGGGCGTCCTCGCCCCAGAACAGGCGACCGTCCAGCGACAGCGTGGGCACGCCGAACACGCCTTCCGCCACGGCGGCCTCGAAGTTGTCGCGCAGCTGCGCCTTGACCGCGGGATCGGCCGTGGCGGCCACCGGGTCGGCAACACCCAGGCACTGCGCCACCGGCGCCAGCGCTTCGATGCTGTCGCCGGCCTGCCCCTGCCCCCAGATCCAGTCGAAGATCGCATCGGTGGCCGCCACCGTGCTCCCCGCCGCAATGCACAGCCGCAACGCGGCCAGTGGATTGAACGGATGCGCGGGCGGAAAACGCAGCGGCACCTGCGCCTGGCGGGCGCGCCACAGCACGTGGCGGTAGGTGAATTCGCGCTTGCCGGGAATCTCGGCCGGGCCCTTCTGGCCGAGCCGGTCCAGCACGCCGGCGAACAGGATGGGCCGCAGCGTCACCGGCCGCTCGGCGGCCAGCGCCTTCACCTTGGGCCAATGCAGCCAGGCAAACGGCGAGATGAAATCGAAGTACCAGGTGACCTGCATGGCATGCCCTCGCCCGGGGTGATGATCAGTGCTTCATTTGCCGCGCGCCTGGCGACGGCTTTCGCGCAGGCTTAGCAGTTTTTCGCGCAGCTTCAGTTCCAGGCCACGCTCGACCGGTTCGTAGAAGGTCGTGCCGTCGAGCGCATCGGGCAGGCATTGCTGGTCGAGCGCGACGCCGCCCTCGGCATCGTGGTCGTACTGATAGCCCTTGCCGTAACCCAGGCCCTTCATCAGCTTGGTCGGCGCGTTGCGCAGGTGCATGGGCACTTCCAGCGTGCCGGTTTCGCGTATCACCGCGCGGGCCTGGTTGTAGGCCATGTAGGCGGCGTTGCTCTTGGGCGCAATGGCCAGCCAGATCGCCAGCTGGGCCAGGCCGAGCTCGCCCTCGGGGCTGCCCAGGCGCTCGTAGGTGTCCCAGGCGTCCAGCGCCATGCGCCAGGCGCGAGGCTCGGCCAGGCCCACGTCTTCCACCGCCATGCGCGTCATGCGGCGCGCGAGGTAGAGCGGGTCGACGCCGCCGTCGAGCATGCGGCACAGCCAGTACACGGCGGCATCGGGGTCGGACGAACGCACCGATTTGTGCAGCGCCGAGATCTGGTCGTAGAACTGCTCGCCGCCCTTGTCGAAACGGCGCGTGCGATCGGCCAGCACCTGGGTGAGCGTGCCCTCGTCGATGCGATGGTCTTCGGCCAGCTCGGAGGCGATCTCCAGCAGGGTCAGCGCACGACGCACGTCGCCGTCGGCGGCCTGTGCGATCAGGCGCAGGGATTCATCGGAGACTTCCAGCTGCAGCTCGCCCAGCCCGCGTTCGCTGTCGGTGAGGGCCCGCTTCAGCGCCACCACGATGTCGTCGGCGGTGACCGCCTCCAGCACGTGCACGCGGCAGCGCGACAGCAAGGCGGAGTTGAGCTCGAACGAGGGGTTTTCGGTGGTGGCGCCCACGAAGATGATCACGCCGCGCTCGATGTGCGGCAGGAAGGCATCCTGCTGGGCCTTGTTGAAGCGGTGCACCTCGTCCACGAACAGCACGGTGCGCCGCCCCTGCGCGAAGTTCGCCTCGGCCTCGGCCAGGGCCTTGCGCACCTCGGGCAGGCCCGACAGCACGGCGGAGATCGCCCGGAAATCGGCGTCCGCGTAGCGCGCCACCAGCAGCGCCAGGGTGGTCTTGCCGCAGCCAGGCGGCCCCCACAGCACCATGGAATGCACCCTTCCCGCCTCCAGCGCGCGGCGCAACGCCTTGCCGGGGGCCAGCACCCGTTGCTGGCCGACGATTTCATCGAGGCTGCGCGGCCGCATGCGTTCGGCCAGGGGCTTGAGGTCGTCGGGCTCGGCAAACAGGCCCGGCGCGTCGTACATATCGCTGCGTGACATGGGCCAGATGATAGGGCATCGGCGCCCCGCCGAAGCACACCCGGCCGGCCAGCCCCATGGCAGGCCATGCCAGCTTGCCGCCATGAAGTGCCGAAAATTGACGTACGGGAGACATTGCTCACCCGCTATCATTCGACCAGGCGCATGGTATCGACAGTGTTGCGAGGCAATCACCGTGATCAACCCGCGAATTGCCACCGACGTGTGCGGCATCCAGCCGTGCGTCCAGGCCCAACCTCGCGGTGGCTGGCACCTGTGAGGCTCCGACGCTGGCAAGGAGGCCCTCGCCGGAGCGCGTTGCTCCGGGTCTTGGCGGTGCTGCTGACCGTGCTGCTGCCGGCAGCGGTGGCCCATGCCGCCGACCCCTGGGCCCCGTTCGACCAACCCTGGTTCGACCGGCTGGGCGTCAACGATGGCCTGCCCCACTCGATCACCACCGCGCTGGCGCAGGACGAGCGCGGGCTGGTGTGGATCGGCACCATGGGCGGGCTGGTGCGCTACGACGGGTATCGCGTGCTGGTGTTCACCTCCGGGCCCGGCGCCCGGGGCGGGCTCGAGGACGGCTATGTGCGCAGCCTGCTGGCCCTGCCCGACGGCAGCCTGCTGGTAGGCACCAATGCCGGCGGCCTGAGCCGCTTCAATCCGCAGGACAACCATTTCCACAACTACCCGGTCGGCAAGGGCGGCACCTCCGACCGCAAGATCTACGGACTGGCCGGCGATGGCGGCAACGGCGCGTGGATCGCCACCGACCACGGGCTCGACTACCTGGACCCGCGCACCGGGCGCATCACGCCCGTGCCGACGGGCACCGACACCTCGCCGCGCAATTTCAGCGTGCTGCAGGATCGTGCCGGCAATCTGTGGCTGGGCAACAACGCCGGATTGTTCGTGCGCTATGCCGGCAGCACGCAGTTCGTGCGCCCGCGGCATCCCGGCGGCGACATCGACACGGTGCTGGCCGACGGTATCTGGGCCCTGCGCGAGGATCGCGAAGGGCGGCTGTGGGTGGGCAGCACCCAGGCCGGCGCGGTGTATCGCGACAGCGACGGCAACTGGCATGCGGTGCCGGGCTTCAGCGGTTATCGCGCCGACCACCGCCGACGCTCCACCGTGCGCGACATTCTCGAACTCGACCAGGACACGCTCTGGCTGGGCACCGATGGCAGTGGCGTGGAAGTGTACGCACCGGGCGACGGCCCGCCCCGGCAGGTCTCCTACGACACGGCCGTGCCCTCCTCGCTTCCGGGCGATTCAGTGCGCGCGTTGATGCAGGACCATGCCGGCAACATCTGGGTCGCCACCGACCTGGGCGTTGCCCGCTACGCGCCGGAGGCACGCAGCGCCTTTGCCGTGCTGCCTTCCAGCCGTTCGGATGTGTCGCTGTCCAGCCCCAATGTGCGCGGCATTTTCGTCGATACCCATGGTCGCGTATGGCTGGGCATGAACGCTGGCGGGATCGATGTGATCGAGCTCGATCGCGGCACCATCCGCCACCTCCAGCTGGGCGGCAACCAGGCCGGCCGCGATGTGCAGGCCTTTGCCGAGACTCCGGACGGCGCTATCTGGGTGGGCACGCAGGGGCTGGCGCGGATATCGCCGGGCAACTACGCCATCCAGGATTCCATGGTGCCCGGGCTCGAAGACAAGCCCGTGCTGCACCTGCTGGCGGACGACGGGCAGCTGCTGATCGCCACCTACGATGGCGCCTACCGCTACGACCTGCGCAAGCGCGTGCTCACCCATATCGAGCACGATGCCAACAACCCGCACAGCCTCACCAGCGATACCGTTCGCCAGATCGCCCGCGTCGGCGACGACGTGTGGTACCTCACCGGGCGCGGCATCAGCATCGCCTCCAACAGCACCCAGGCCGGCGACTACACCAACCTGCTCAAGCAAGCCGGCAATACGTCCAGCCTGCCGAACAACCTGGTGACCTCGCTGGCGGTTGATCCGCAGGGCGGCGTGTGGGTGGGCACCTATGGCGGACTGGCCCTGCTGCAGCAACGGTCGGCCAGCGAGCCCTACCGTTTCGAGACGCTGGGCGTGGCGCAGGGCCTGAGCAGCGACAACATCAACGCCGTGCAGGCCGACGACCAGAGCAACGCCTGGGCCAGCCTGCCCAACGGCATCGCGCTGGTGGACGGCAACACACATGCGATACACAACCTGAGCCGGCGCGATGGCCTGCACATCGCCAGCTACGTCTATGCCGCGGCCGCGCGTGCGCCGGATGGCGAGCTGCTGTTCGGCGGCCTCGGCGGCCTCACTGTGGTGCGCCCGGAATGGCGCCCGCCGGAACAGAACGACATTCCGCTGGCCATCACCTATGCCTCGGTGAACAGCCAGCCCCTGCCGTTCGGCAAGCTGCCGCGCTCCGGCGAAACGCTGCGCCTGGGTCCCAACAACCGCCGGCTGCGGGTGGACTTCGCGTTGCTCGACTACCAGTCGCCCGCCGAAACCAGCTACAGCTATCGCCTGGAGGATTACGACGAAGGCTGGATCGACATCCCGCAAGGCACGCCGCCCACGGCGCTGTATGCCAACCTCCCGCATGGCGAGTATGTGCTGCGCTTGCGCGCCAGCACGCCGGGCCTGCAGCCGCGCTCGGTGGAAACAGCCATCAACATCACCGCCGAGCCACGCTGGTACGAGACCCGCGCGGCCCTGGTCGGCGGCATCGTGGTGCTGTTGCTGCTGCTGGCCGGCGTGATCCAGCTGCGCACGCTCTACCTCACTCGCCGCGCGCGCCAGCTGCAGCAGCAGATCGATGCACGCACACGCGACCTGGTCGACGCCAACCGGCGACTGGACGAACTGGCGAGCACTGACGCACTGACCGGCGTCTACAACCGCCGCCGCTTCCTGGAACTGGCCGAGCAGGTGCGCGAGCAGGCCCGCAACGGCGAAGCCTGCATGGCGCTGCTCGACCTGGACCATTTCAAGCAAATCAATGACACCTACGGGCACCTGGCCGGCGACGCGGTGCTGCGCGTGGCCGGCCAGATCATCCGCGCACGCAGCCGCGATGGCGACCTGATCGGCCGTTACGGCGGCGAGGAACTGGTGGTGTGCCTGCCCAATGGCGGCCTTGGCGAGGGCGTTGCCGTCGCCGAACGCATGCGCGCCGCGCTTGCCGCGCATCCAGTGGTGCATGAAGGACAGCCCATCCAGGTCACCGCCAGCGTGGGCGTGGCGGCCTCGCGGCCCGACGAAACGCTGGCGCAGTGGCTGTCGCGTGCCGACGACGCGCTGTACGCCGCCAAGCGCAATGGACGCAACCGCGTGGTCGCCGCCAGCTGACCGCTACTCAGGTCAGGTGGCGATACCGATAGATGGCGTAACCCTGCCCGACCACGCCCGTGAGGGTGGCGGGCACCAGCAGCACGCGTTCCTGCCAGGCCACGAAACCCACCGCACCGGCAGCGGCACCGACGATGAAGCAGCTGATCACCAGCAGGCACACGTGGATGCGCAGCATATCCACCTCCAGCCCGCGCAGGCGCTGCCCCAGGTAGATGCCCAGGTCGGTGAACATGCCCGACAGGTGCGTGGTACGAAAGGTGGCGCCGCTGTACGTGCTGACCATCGCGTTCTGCAGGCCGCAGGCGGCCGAGGCCAGGTACAGGCCGGCGTCGTGACCACCGTGGATCAGGGGCGTGGCGGCAAACAGCAGCAGCGATTCCAGCATCAGCACCACACCGTAGCGGCGCCCCAGCTGCAGGGTGCGCTGCTGCACGATGTAGCCGCTGAGCACGGCACCGGCGAGAAACGACGCGATCGCCGCGCCCCAATGCAGGATCTCGCCAGCATCGAGCTGCGCCAGTGCAATGCCCAACTCGGTGCTGGTGCCGGTGAGGTGGGTGATCGGCTGGTGCCGGAAGCACAGGTAGCCCACCGTATTGATGCTGCCGGCGATGAAGGCCAGCAGCCCCCCACCTATCCAGGCCCAACGGGGCAGCTGGCGCAGCACCGCCGTGCTCAGTTCTTGATCGGCTGGGTCTGGATCACCGGCAGGTCGCCGATCACGTCGGCGCCCTGCGGCGGCACGAAGTTGAAGGTGGACGACGGGATGTCGACGTTGCGCTGCCAGCCGGAGAAGCGGATGTCGGTCACCGCGCCGAGCTGGTCACTGAACATCATGCGGGCCAGGCCGTTGGCGTCGAAGCCGAGGTCGGCGTAATTGAACTGCGGGTCCTTGGCCTTGGAGGTCAGGCGCAGCCAGACCAGGCCATCGTGCTCGCCCTGCTCGGCGACGTTGAAGTCCTTGTCCATCTGCTTGACGTCCGTAAGCACCGTCAGCGGGCTGTGCGATTCCTCGGCGCTCTGCACGCGCACCGTCACCTGCTGCAGGTCCGGGTCGTACAGCCATACGCGGCTGCCGTCGGCCACGATGGTCTGCTTGGACGGTGCCAGCGTCTCCCAGCGGAACTGGCGCGGCGCTTCCAGCGCGATGGTGCCCGAACTGGGCTTGCCCGGGTCGCCATTGGGGTCGCGGATGGTCTGGGAGAACTTGCCGGTCAGCGAATGCAACCCGGTGGTGAAGGCGTCGAGGCGGGCGCGGGCCGGGCCGGTCGCGGCCTGGGCGAGACCACCCAGCGAGAGCGCGACAGCAGCGGTGGCGAGTAGCAGGAAACGTTTCATGGGTGCCTTGGCGGTGCGGCGATGAGGTGAATTGTGGAGCGATGAGGCTTAACGGCAAGACCCTGGGGCTCGTTACTCCAGCGCTCTCCAAAGAGGCAAGGGCGGAAGCCCGGTGACGCGTTGCCCGAACGTGCGGCGAAGCTCAAGTCACGGGATCCCAGCTTTCGCTGGGATGACCGTGCGGGGGAACCAGGTGGCGCACCTACCCGGCCTCAATTCTTCGGCGGCGGGGGCGCCAGCACCTCACGGTTGCCGTTGTGCTGCGGGGCGCTGACCACGCCATCCTGCTCCATCTGCTCGATCAGGCGTGCGGCGCGGTTGTAGCCGATGCGCAGGTGGCGCTGCACGCCCGAGATCGAGGCGCGCCGGGTCTCGGTGACGATGCGCACGGCCTTGTCGTACAGCTGTGCGTCGGCGTCGCCGCCCTCCTCGCCTTCCTGCGGCAGGCCGGAATCGTTGATGAACTTGCCGTCGCTGGTGGCCTGCACTTCCTCCAGCACGCCCTCGATGTACTGCGGAGCGCCCTGCGACTTCAGCCAGTTCACCACGCCGTGCACCTCGTGGTCGTCCACGAAGGCGCCGTGCACGCGCTCGGGCGTGGCGGTGCCCGGCGGCAGGTACAGCATGTCACCGTGGCCCAGCAGGGCCTCCGCGCCGGACTGATCAAGAATCGTGCGCGAGTCGATCTTGCTCGACACCTGGAAGGCGATGCGGGTGGGGATATTGGCCTTGATCAGGCCGGTGATCACGTCCACCGACGGACGCTGCGTGGCCAGCACCAGGTGCACGCCGGCGGCGCGCGCCTTCTGCGCCAGGCGGGCGATCAGTTCTTCGACCTTCTTGCCGACGATCATCATCATGTCGGCGAACTCGTCGATGATGATCACGATGTACGGCAGCGGTTCCAGCGGCTCGGCCGCCAGGTTCGGCATTTCGGGGTTCGGGCGGAACAGCGGGTCCAGCAGCGGCTGGCCGGCGTTCTCGGCGTCCTTCACCTTCTTGTTGAAGCCGGCCAGGTTGCGCACGCCCACCGCAGCCATCAGCTTGTAGCGGCGCTCCATTTCGGCCACGCACCAGCGCAGCGCGTTGGCGGCTTCCTTCATGTCGGTGACGACCGGCGCCAGCAGGTGCGGAATGCCTTCGTAGACCGAAAGCTCCAGCATCTTCGGGTCGATCATGATCATGCGCACGTCCTTGGCGCTGGCCTTGTACAGCAGGCTCAACACCATGGCGTTCACCGCCACCGACTTGCCCGAGCCGGTGGTACCGGCCACCAGCAGGTGCGGCATCTTGGCCAGGTCGGCCACCACCGGGCGGCCGGCAATGTCCTTGCCCAGCGCCAGCGCCAGCGGCGACTTCATGGCGTCGTAGCGGTCGGAGCGCAGGATCTCCGAGAGGTAGACGATCTGCTTCTTGGCGTTGGGGATCTCCAGGCCGATCACGTTCTTGCCGGGGATCACGTCGACCACGCGCACGCTGACCACCGACAGGCCACGCGCAATGTCCTTGTCCAAGCTGGATACCTGCGAACCACGCACGCCGGCGGCGGGCTCCAGCTCGAAGCGGGTGATCACCGGGCCCGGATAGACGCCGACCACCTTGGCCTCGATGCGGAAATCCTTCAGCTTGAGCTCGACCTGGCGGGACAGGACCTCCAGCGTCTCCTCCGAATAGCCCGGCCCCTGCTCCGGCGCTTCGTCCAGCAACGACAGCGGCGGCAGCTCGCCCGGCGCGGAAGCGCCAGTGAACAACGGAATCTGCGTCTCGAGCTTGGCGCGCTCGCTCTTGACCACCGGCGCCGGTGCCGTCTCGATGCGCACGGGCTCGCGCCTGGCCTGTTTCACGGCCTCGGTCTTCTTGACCACGTCGCGCTCGGCACGGGCCTGGCGGGCAGCCATCACTTCCGGCGCCTCGCGCAGCTTGCCGCCGAACCAGCCGGCCAGGCGCAGCACGCCCTGCCCGGTCACGTCCATCACGCGGAACCAGGACAAGCCGGTGGCCAGCGTTACCGCCACCAGGAACAGCGCCAGCAGCAGCAGCGGTGCGCCCTTGTCGCCCAGCGCATGCAGCAGGCCGCGGCCCACCCACATGCCGATGATGCCGCCCACGCCCTGCGGCAGGATCGGCTCGTCATGGAAATTGAGGTACAGCAGCGCCGGCAAGGTGATGAAGAAGAACACCGAGCCGATCAGGCGCAGCGACGGCTCCCACGGCTGCACGGTGCGCTCGCCGCGATGGCGCAGCACCTGCACGCCCAGCAGCAACAGCAGCAGCGGGAAGAAATAGGAGACCAGGCCAAAGATGTAGCGCAGCACGTTGGCGATGTTCGCGCCGATCGAGCCGCCGAAATTCCGCGCATGTTCCACCGTGCCCACATGGCCCCAGCTCGGGTCCTGGTCGTTGTAACTGAACAGGCAGACCAGCAGATACAGGGCCAATGGCAGCACCAGCAATGCGCCAGCCTCGCGCAGGCGACGCTTCAGCTCTTCGCTGAGGCCCTCGCGCTGCTTTTCCTTCTTGACGTTCGCGCTACGCGCCACCGTGGTCCTTTTCCCGTTCTCGTGCCAGGGGCCAGCCACCTGTTGGCAGCCATCCCGCGTTACATCCGCCGTATCGGCAGGCAAGACCTTAGATCATGACCTTGAGCGCTGGATGAACCAGCCCGCCGCCGTCGACATCGATGCCCCCGCGCAACCTGCGCCGGCCCTCGGCCTGCGCGCGTCACGCAGGGCAAGGATAACGGCAGAGTTCGTCATCGACGAGGTCTGCGAGATGACAGGCCGCATATTCGTGACGTGGCCGCGGCTTGCGCGGGCGCCGCAACGCCTGGCTGCCCGCCGGGATCACGGGGCAGGCCTGCCGCTTCAGGCACCCTGCCCCGGCCAGCCAGACTCCAGTTGTGCGCCGGGGGCAAGTAAACTCAAGGGGATACGGGCGCCCCGATGAAATCCCGGGGGTTCGCCCCCATCATGGGGGCTCGCCCACTTACCATTCGCCGGAGCGTCTCCCACCCCGACGGTTGGATCGCCCCCATCTTCAACCCGACCCAAGCAGATATCCGCCCGCGAGGCGGACAGAAGGAACGCATGAACACTGCCACCAAGCACAGCCGCCTGCTGATCCTGGGCAGCGGCCCCGC
Organism: Dyella sp. C9; assembly: GCF_003332825.1. Lineage (GTDB taxonomy): Bacteria > Pseudomonadota > Gammaproteobacteria > Xanthomonadales > Rhodanobacteraceae > Dyella. The sequence goes on from NZ_QIRF01000019.1 coordinate 24,302, forward strand.
CGGTTACACCGCCGCCGTCTACGCTGCCCGCGCCAACCTCAAGCCGACGCTGATCACCGGCTTGCAGCAGGGTGGCCAGCTGATGACCACCACCGAGGTGGACAACTGGCCGGGCGACGACAAGGGCGTGCAGGGACCGGAGCTGATGCAGCGCATGGCGCAGCATGCCGAGCGCTTCGAGACGAGCATGGTGTTCGACCACATCCACAGCGTCGATCTCAAGCAGCGTCCGTTTCGCCTCAAGGGCGACTCGGGCGAGTACACCTGCGACGCGCTGATCATCTCCACCGGCGCCACCGCCAAGTACCTGGGCATCGCCAGCGAAGAGCATTTCAAGGGCAAGGGCGTGTCGGCCTGCGCCACCTGCGACGGCTTCTTCTTCCGCGAGCAGGAAGTGGTGGTGATCGGCGGCGGCAACACCGCGGTCGAAGAGGCACTGTACCTTTCGAACATCTGCAGCAAGGTCACCCTGGTGCATCGCCGCGACAAGCTGCGCGCCGAGAAGATCATGCAGGACAAGCTGTTCGACAAGGCCGCGGCCGGCAAGATCGAGCTGGTGTGGAACCACACCGTCGACGAAGTGCTGGGCGACAACAGCGGCGTGACCGGCGTGCGCGTCAAGGACATCAACACCGGCGAGACGCGCGACATCCCGGCCACCGGCTTCTTCGTGGCCATCGGCCATACGCCGAACACCGGCATCTTCGACGGCCAGTTGGACATGCACGACGGCTATATCAAGATCCGCAGCGGCCTGAGCGGCATGGCCACCATGACCTCGGTGCCGGGCGTGTTCGCCGCCGGCGACGTGGCCGACCATGTGTACCGCCAGGCGATCACCTCGGCCGGCTTCGGCTGCATGGCCGCGCTGGACGCCGAGCGCTGGCTGGACCAGCAGGGCCCGGCGAGCTGAAGCCTGCGCCGAACAGGCCGCATCGATGTCCGATGCGGCCTCCCCGCCTTGATTGAGACGTGATCGAAGCCCGTTTCCACGACCGCATCGACAGCATCCCCGCCCCGGCGTGGGATGCCTTGCGTCCTGACGACAATCCGTTCGTCTCGCACGCCTTCCTGTCCCTGCTGGAGCGCACCGGCTGCATTCGCCCCGACTGGGGCTGGCAGGCCCACCACCTGGGCCTGTACGAACACGACCGGCTGCTGGCCGCCGCGCCGCTCTACCTGAAGGGCAATTCGCACGGCGAGTTCGTGTTCGACTGGAGCTGGGCCAGCGCGTGGGAGCGCGCGGGCGGCGACTATTACCCGAAACTGCTCAACGCGGTGCCCTACTCCCCCGTGCCGGGGCCGCGCCTGTTGGCCGGGGCCGGGGCCGGTGTGCTGCCCCTCCAGCAGGCGCTGCTGACCGCCATGCGCGGTTTCGCGGAGCGCATGAACCTGTCGTCGGTGCACGCCAACTTCCTGCGCGACGACGAACTGCCAGCGTTCGATCTGCACTGGCTGGCACGCTCCGACGTGCAGTTTCACTGGCGCAACCCTGGCTACGCCGACTTCGCCCAGTTCCTCGGCACGCTCAATCACAAGAAGCGGAAGAACATTCGCCAGGAACGCGCCCATGTGGCGGCCAGCGGGTTGTCGGTGGAATGGCGCAGCGGGCGCGAACTGGCCTCCAAAGACTGGCTGCGCATCCACGCACTGTACGAATCCACGTTCGACGCCAAGGGCAATCACGCCGCCCTGACCCGCGACTTGTTTCTCGGCATCGGTGAGACGCTTGGCGATGCCACGCAGCTGGCACTGGCCCGTCACGGCGACCGGATCGTCGCCATGGCGATGTTCCTGCAAAGCGGGCAAGCGCTTTACGGGCGCTATTGGGGCGCCGAGGTCGACGTGCCGGGCCTGCACTTCGAGCTCTGCTACTACCAGGGCATCGAGCACGCGATCCGTTGCGGCTTGCAGCGGTTCGAGCCGGGAGCCCAGGGCGAACACAAACTGGCCCGCGGCTTCCTGCCGGTGCGCACGCATTCACGCCATTACCTGGTGAACACCGGCTTCCGCGAGGCCGTTCGCACCGCCTTGCTGCGCGAGGCCGAAGCGATGGACGACTACGCGCAGGATCTTGAGACCCACAGTCCATACGCCAGGCACGCACCCACTACCTAGGCACGCTTCACGCTGCCTTGACTGCCTGACGTCCTAAGTTGGCAACCGCCTTGCCACTGTCGGCGCAGTGACATATTCGAAGTGCACGATCGCTTCAGGCTGACCGTATCGAGGGCGCGGTCGGTTGTGGCAGGCAATCAGGGGACTGGCTCAAGTTTTCGCGTGGGGGCGTGGACCCAATGAACACGAAGCGACTCAGCGTCTGGCCCGCCCTGGTGGCGGTGGCATTCATCGCACTTGCCGTGCTCGCCGTCGCGGCCACCGGACGGTATGCGTGGCACGAGTACGCCTGCTCCAGCGACGCATCGATGGTCGCCGGTGGTCCATCGAAGTATGCCGTGGAGGTTCGCGGCGAATCGTGTACCGCCAATGGCACGCTCAACTTCGTGCATGTGAAGCTCAAGGGCGCCGGCCTGCTCGGCTCAGACGCCACGGTATTCGTCTACGAACCGGTGGACAACGGCGACGATGAAGACGACGGCAACCAGCCGCCCACAGTGCGCTGGCTGTCGCCGAACCATCTCGAGATCGACGTGGATACGGCCTCGCGCGTGGACACCCAGGAATTCAGCTCGCACGGCGTGACCATCAGCTACCGCATTGGCCATGTGATACCGATCGAGCACGTGGCTTCGGCCGATCCCCTGCGCCACAAGCAACACGTCGCATCGCTCTGATGCATCTTTCGGCGACTCAGCCGTACGAGATGCTGACGACCTTGCCGTTCGCATCCAGGCCAAACGCGAACTTCAGCAGGCTGCCCGGACCGAATGCGATCAGGTAGTCGTTCCAGTGCACGCCGTCCTGGTCACGCTGGCCCTTGAACACGAACGCGGTGGGTTCGCCGAACGGTGCGAGCTTGTCGGCCAGCCGCGCCGACAGGCCGGCATTCAATTTGGCGCCGAGATGCCCGCCGAAACGTGAGGCATCTTCCTTGCCCTGCTGCATCTGCACGAACAAGGCGCGCGCCGCGGCCGTGGCCTCGGTGTCCTCGCCCGCGGCCGGCGCGCGCGCAGCGGCGGCAACGGCGGGATACAGATCATCGAAGATGGCCGAGGTGAGCATCTCACCAGGCTCGGGATTATCGCCGTTGTTGGTGAAGGCAATGATCCGCACGCGCTGGCGGGGGAAGTATTCGTTGGCCGTGGTGAAGCCCAGCGAGCCTCCGGTGTGGCCGACGCGCGGCTGCCCTTCCATCTCGTCCACGAACAGGCCCAGGCCGTAGTCGGCGCTGCCGCTGCCGGTGGTCTGTACCGAGGTGATCATCATGGCGTAGTCAGCGGGCGTGACGATGCGGCCACTGACTAGCGCCTCGTTCCAGCGTTCGAGATCCGCCACCGTCGACACCAGGTAGCCGGCGGCGCCGCCTACCGAGTCATGAATGGTCGGGGCCCGTTCCAGCTTGCCGCCCTCATGGCGGTAGCCCACGGCCATGGGCGAAAGCCGCTCTTCATCGGCCACGCCATGCGTGTGCGAGATGCCGGCCGGATCGAGCAGGTGTATGCGCACGTAGTGCCGGTAATCCTCGCCGGAAACCACCTCGATCACCCGTCCCAGCAGCGCGTAGCCGGTGTTGGAATAGGACCAGCGGCTGCCCGGCTTGAAATCGAGCGGCTTGTCCTTGATGCGCGCCATCAGCTGGTCGAAGGTGGCCGGCCGCGTGGCGAACTGCTCCACGTCGGGACCATCCAGGTATTCGGGCAGGCCGCTGGTATGCGACAGCAGCTGCCGCAGCGTCACCTCCGTGGCATGCGGCGCGGTCGGCAACCAGGTGGACAACGGCTTGTCGATATCCAGCTTGCCGGCCTCCTGCAGTTGCAGGATCGCCGCGGCGGTGAACTGCTTGGTGATGGAGCCGATCTCGTACCAGGTGTCCATGGTCGCCGGCAGCCGACGCTCCCGGTCCCGGTAGCCATAGGCATGGCCATAGATCAGCTTGCCGTCCCGGTACACGGCGATCACCGCGCCGGGCGTTGCGGTTCGTTGCAGCACCGCTTGCACGTCGGCATCGATGCGCGCCGTCGGTGGCCGGTCGGCCTGGCTGGCCGTTGCAAAAGCAGGCGCCAGGGCCAGCCACGAGAGGGATAGCGCAAAGCGACGCATGGTTATCCGCAAGGTCGACAAGGGTGGAGCATGCTAATCACGCCGGCATGCCGGTAGCATGTGTCTTATGGCCACCCTGGTCTGTCGCCCTCCTCGAATGCCGCGATGATCCGATTGCCCCTGCTCGATTCGGCCAAGCCGGAGCACTTTCCCGATCCGCGCAAGGCGCTGGACGAGCCGAACGGCCTGCTGGCCTTCGGCGGCGATCTTTCGCCTCGCCGGCTGCTGGCCGCCTATGCGCAGGGCATCTTTCCCTGGTTCAACGAGGATGAGCCGCTGCTGTGGTGGTCGCCCGATCCCCGCTGCGTGTTCCACACGGCGTCCCTGCGGGTGAATCGCAACCTGCGCCGCCGCCTCGGCGAGGTGTCCTGGCGGATCACCCTCGACCAGGCATTCCGCGAGGTGGTGGAAGCCTGCGCCGCGCCGCGCCCGGGACAGGCCGGCACCTGGATCGTGCCGGCGATGATCGACGCCTATGAGCATCTGCACCGGCTCGGGCATGCGCACAGCGCAGAAGTCTGGGACGGCGACAGCCTGGTCGGCGGCATCTACGGCATCGCGGTGGGGCGGCTGTTCTGTGGCGAGTCGATGTTCAGCCGCGAAAGCGGCGGCTCACGCGCCGCGCTGGTGGCGCTGGCCCAGGTGCTGCGTGGCTGGGACTTTCCGCTGATCGATGCCCAGGTCACCAACCCCCACCTGCTGCAGCTGGGCGCGGTGGAATACCCACGCGCCCAGTTCCTGCGCACGATCGCCCAGCTCAGCCAGCTGCCCGGGCAGCCGGGAAGCTGGGCGCCGTTCTCCGCGCTGGCCCAGTTGCAAGCCTCAGGCGGCGAGTGAGCGGCGGCGCTGGCCGCCAACGCGGCGAAGCAAGACGCGGGACCGATTGTCAGGAAACGGCGACCAGTCCCCAACCCAGCAGCAGGTCGTACACGCCGTTGATGACGAACTGCACGCCGATGCACACCAGCAGGAAACCCATCACGCGGGACAACGCATCGATGCCGGTCTCGCCGAGAAAGCGCATGATCTTGGTGGCGCCGCGCAGGCACAGCCAGAACACCAGCGCGAACAGCAGCGTGGTGACCGCCACCACCAGGTGCACCATCATGGTGAGCTTGCCGCCGGGAATCGACGAGCCCGCGCTGATGATGAAGGCGATCGTGCCCGGGCCGGTGGTGCACGGCATGGTGAGCGGAATGAAGGCGATGTCCTTCAGCTTCGCGCTGGATTCATGCGAGGCCATCTCGGCCTGAACTTCGTCCTCTGCTGCACGCGCTGGCGGAAACAGCATGCCGAAGCCGATGAAGGCCACGATCAGGCCGCCGGCCACGCGCAGGCCGGGGATGGAGATGCCAAAGCCGCCGATCACCGCATTGCCGGCGTAGAAACAGATGAGCAGCACGATCACCACGTACAGCGTGGCGCGATTGATCTGGCGGTTTCGTTCCGCCTCGGGATAGCGACCGGTGAGGGCCAACAGGACGGTGGCGCTGGTGAGCGGGTTGGCAATGGGCAACAGGCCCAACAAGCCGAAGGCGACGTAATCGAGCAAGACGTACATAGGCTTCCGATTCCTGCTGGACCGGGTACAGCCTAACCTGCCAGGGTGCCAGCGCAGAAGCCGGAGGCGCTCAATCCGGCGACAGTTCGTCCATGCCGATGGCCTTCAGCTCGTCGTAATGCTCCAGGAACAACGCCACGATCTGCGGATCGAGCTGGCTGCCTGCCGCGTTGCGCAGGTAGTCGAGCACCTCCTGCTCGGGCCATGCGGGCTTGTAGACGCGCGGGAAACTCAAGGCGTCCCACACGTCCACCACGCTGAACAGGCGCGCGGCCAGTGGAATCTCCTCGCCACGCAGGCCCCGAGGGTAGCCGGTGCCATCCCAGCGTTCGTGGTGTGCGTAGGGAATATCGACCGCCGGACGCAAGAAGGCAGTACGCATCAGCAGGTCCCGGCCCAGGATAGGATGCGTACGCATCACGGTGACCTCCTCGGGCGTCAGCGGGCCGGGCTTGATCAGGATCGCGTCGGGCAGCGCCAGCTTGCCGATGTCGTGCAGCAACGCGCCGAAACGCACGTGGCGCAACGCATCGCCATCGAGCCCCGCGCGACGCGCCAGCGCTACGGTCATGCGCATCACGCGCTCGGAATGGTCGCGAGTTTCCTTGTGGCGCACGTCCATGGCCGACACCAGGGCACGCAGCGACTGCTCGTTACCGGTGAGCAGCAGGTGATTGAGGCGATCCATGCGCTTCATCGCGCGATCGATCATCCAGTACAGCAGGATGCCCGTGCACAGCACGAAGAAGCCGCCCTTGGCCGAGTGCAGCATGCTCAGCGTGTGCTTGTCGTAGTTGAAAGAGAACAGCAGGCGATCGGAAAAGAACACCCACAGCCACGCGAGCAACACGTAGATCAAGACGATGCGAATTTGCGGCTTCAGCCTCACCAAGCCCCCTGCTCCCCACTCTCCGCCGAACTCCCACCCTGCGGGGAACGGACGGAGCATACCCGTATCGCGACGGGAAAGGCGGCTCTTTGTCACACCCTTCCCGTCAGGCGTCTTCCGGCTCGATCAACACGTCCACCGACTGTCCGATGCTGACGCCCATGGCAGCCGTGAGCGACTCTTCCAACAACAACCAGAACGCGCCTGCGCGTTCCACCACCGAGCCCTTGAAGCTCTGCCCATTGAGGCTGCCGCGCACACGATGTCCGTGGCCGCATTTCCACAGCGGCCGCGCGGGTGTGGACCACTGGCTTACCGGATCGAACGGCAGAGCCACGGCCCAGTGCCTGGGCCCGATCTGCACGATGGCGCGAAACGCGACCGCACGATGCCTGTTCATGCCCCGCTCCCCTAGCTTGCCCCCGCCATGAAGATAACGGACGCGGGCCGGCCTGTGTGGGGATGCACGGGCTCGGCCAGGGAATGCAGCTGCAGGCCCGCCGTGGCGAAGGCCGCCAGCCAGCTGCCCAGCGTACGGAAATACCAGGGAGCGGGCTGTCCGAAGCCGTCGCCGCAGCCGATCCACGAACCTTGGCGCCAGCCGTCGCTGTACGGCTCGTCGGTCGCCACCGCCAGGGGATGCAGAGTCTGCACCAGCAGTACGCCTCCCGGTGCGAGCAGCCCCGGCACCGCCGCCAGCAGGCCGGAGACCGAGGCATCGCCCAGCAGGGAGAAATTGCACACCACCACGTCCGCCTGCTCGCGCAGGGCGCCCGCAGCAATCTGCTCGTAGGAAATCACGCGGAAATCGCCACCCTGCACGCTAGCCGCGTCGATCAGCGCAGGCACCGCGTCGACGCCGATCACCTCGATACCTTTGGCCGCCAGGGCGTGGGCCAACCAGCCTTCGCCACACCCCAGGTCAATCACCCGGCGCGGCGCCCGGGCGAGCACCGCCTCGACGATGGCGCGGTCGGTGACCAGCTGGCGGCTTTCGATGCGGCCCTCGCGGACGGCCCGCTCCCACGGCCCGGCGTTGGCCAGCCAGGCATTGAGGATCTGCGCTTCGTCCGGCCGCGCGGTCATGGCCTGGATCAGCCGCCGCGGCTGGCGTACTTGGTGGCCACGTAGTTGTCGAGGATGCCGATGAACTCGTTGGCGATGTTGTCGCCACGCAGCGTCATGGCCTTCTCGCCGTCGATGAACACCGGTGCCGACGGCGCCTCGCCATTGCCCGGCAGCGAAATGCCGATGTTGGCGTGCTTGGATTCGCCCGGCCCGTTCACCACGCAGCCCATCACCGCCAGCGTGAGGTTCTCCACGCCGTCGTATTTCACCCGCCACAACGGCATCTGCTCGCGCACATGCGACTGCACGGTGCGCGCCAGTTCCTGGAAGAATTCACTGGTCGTGCGGCCGCAACCCGGGCAGGCAGTCACCAGCGGGGTGAACGCGCGCAGACCCATGGTCTGCAGCAGTTCCTGCGCCACGATGACTTCGCCGGTACGCGACGCTCCCGGCTCAGGGGTCAGCGAGATGCGGATGGTGTCGCCCACGCCTTCCTGCAGCAGCACGGCAAGCGCCGCCGACGAAGCGGTGATGCCCTTGGAACCCATGCCGGCTTCGGTCAGGCCCAGGTGCAGCGCGTAATCGCAACGACCGGCGATATCGCGGTACACCGCGATCAGTTCCTGCACGCCCGACACCTTGCAGGAAAGGATGATGCGGTCACGCGGCAGGCCGATTTCCTCGGCGCGATGGGCCGAGTCGAGGGCGGAACGGATCAAGGCCTCGCGCGCCACGTGGGAGGCGTCCCACGGCTCGGCGCGCTTGTGGTTTTCGTCCATCAGGGTGGCGACCATGCTCTGGTCCAGCGAACCCCAATTGGCGCCGATGCGCACCGGCTTGCCGTAGCGCAGCGCCATCTCGATGATCGAGGCGAACTGGCTGTCCTTCTTCTTGCCGAAGCCCACGTTGCCGGGGTTGATGCGGTACTTCGCCAGTGCTTCGGCACAGGCCGGCTCGGCCTCCAGCAACTGGTGTCCGTTGTAGTGGAAGTCGCCGATGATCGGCACGTCCACGCCCATCATCTCCAGCTTTTCGCGGATGCGCGGCACCGCGGCCGCGGCGGCAGGCGGGTTTACCGTGATGCGCACCAGCTCCGAGCCGGCGCGGGCCAGTTCGGCGATCTGCCTGGCGGTGCTGGCCGGGTCCTCGGTATCCGTATTGGTCATCGACTGCACCACGATGGGTGCTCCCCCGCCGACAGTGATCTTGCCGATCTTCACGCCCACGCTGGGGCGGCGGGCTGACGGCTGGGCGGGACGCGGGGAATGGTCGCTCATGGGCTGCAAGGGTCGCACGGGTTGGGCCGCCACCGGCGGCAACGGGCAGAGGATACCCGAACGCCTTCGCACGCCCTAGCAACCCTCCGGCACCGCGCCGTTATGCGGCAAAAACGCACATCCCCGCCGCGCCAGACACTTGGACGAGGATCATAGGAAGCCGGAAACGGGCAAGGACCAGGAGGCCTCACGCACATGCTCACGACACATCATCGCCAGGAAACGTGCCGGGCCATGACGCCCTCGCCCTCGTGCGCCGGCTGCGGTCATGCCGCGGTCTGCCAGGCGGGCGGCTTCGACCGCCCGGAACTGTCGGGCCTGCGCCATATCGCCGAACGCATCGGCCCCCTGCGCACCGGCGAATACCTGTACCGTCCCATGTCGCCATTTCGCGCCATCTATGCGGTGCAGTCGGGCATGGCCAAGACCGTCGCGGTGGATATCGCCGGGCGGGAGCAGGTGCTGGCCTTCCACCTTCCCGGCGAGATGATCGGGCTCGATGCGATCGACCGCGAGTTTCACGACAACGCGGTGGTCGCGCTGGGCAAGACGCAATTCTGCCGCTTCCCGTTCGCCGCCCTGCGCCAGGTCGCGGCCGAGCAGCCTGAAGTGCCCTGGCATCTCATGCAGGCAGCCAGCCAGCGCATTTCGCGACTGCAGCTGAGCGGCGGCAACTACCTTGCCGAGGAACGCTTCGCCGCCTTCATCGTCGACCTGCGCGACCGTCGCGCCATGCTCGGCCTGTCGGCCGACTACCTGCCCTTGCCGATGTCGCGTGCGGATATCGGCAACCACCTGCGCCTCACCACCGAAACCGTGAGCCGGCTGCTGGGCCGCTTCCGCCAGCGCGGACTGGTGTCACTGGATCGTCATGGACTGAACGTGCTCGACCTGCCCGCCCTGCGCGAACTTGGCCAGTCGCTGCTGATGCACTGAGTCCGGCACCGGGCTTCACAGGCGATGGCGGCCATCGAAGGGTTTGCGCTCGATGGCCGCCAGATCCACTCCTTCCAGGCAGCGCACGTTGACTGCCACCACGGCGCCGCCCGTCTTGGAATCCTGCCCGAACGCAAAGGCCTGTACGCCGCATTGGGGGCAGAAACGGTGATCGATGACGTGCCGGTTGAACCGGTAGCTGGACATCGCTTCCTCCGGGGTGCGCAGGTGGAACTGGTCCCGCGGCACGAACCACAGCAACAGTCCCCTGCGACTGCAGTACGTGCAGTTGCATTCGAACGCTTCCACGGGCTGGCCCTCGACATCAAAGGCGATGCAGCCGCAGTGGCAGCTTCCCTCAAGCATGGTCGCGTTCTCCTCTTGGCTGGTCTGCCAGCATGATGCCCGGACGGAACCGCTGCATCAGGTTCGGCGCAAGGCAGCGACGAGCAGCCGCTGCAGCACCCGCTCACCCATGCCCGCCGGACGTTGCAATGCCATGCGCTCGATCGCCTCGGCCTCCCCCTCCACCGGCGCGCCCGGGTGCAGCGTCGCGCGAAGGATCTGCCACTTCCCGCGCCACGTGGTGCTGCGGGCCTTCAGCCAGTTGAGCGCCGGCAGCAGGCGCTGCTCCACCGCGGTGAAATCGCTGCCAAACGGGAACGGCGGCAGCAGTCCCTTGTCCTGCCATGACGCCAGGGCGTTGTGCAGGGTTTCCGGGCGATTGCTGCGCCAGCGTTCAGGCACCTGGAAATCCGGGGCCAGCTTGCCGTGCGCCTTGGCCTCCGCGCACAGCGCGTCGATGAAGCGCGCGTCGGTGATCGAGAGCATCGCCTCGATGCACTCGCTGTCGGTCTTGCCGCGCAGGTCGGCCACGCCGTATTCGGTAACGTACATGTCGCGCAGGTGGCGCGGAATGGTGGTGTGGCCGTAGTTCCAGCGGATGTTGGTCTCCACTCCCGCGCGCCCCCGTCGGGTCGAGCGCAGCAGCAGCACCGAGCGCCCGTCGGGCAATTCGTGCGCCATCGCGACGAAGTTGTATTGCCCGCCCACTCCACTGACCACCTCGCCGTTCTCCAGCCCGTCCGATACCGCCGAGCCGAGCAAGGTGGCCATCATGCAGGTGTTGAAGAAACGCGCGCCACGGCGCTGCAGCACGGCCAGCGCCTGGTGGTCGCCGTACAGCTGGTTGACGTTGGACACGCGGCACATGTCCAGCGCATCGGGGTCGTCGGCCTCCAACTGCGAGACCCAGTCGTAGAGTTCACGCGAGCCCAGCAGGAACGCACCGCGCAGATAGTGCCCGCCCGGCGTCTCGGGCGACAGGCGCCCGCTGGCAGCGGCGCGTTCCAGCGCGATGTTGTCCCACGCGCGCCGCTTGAGCACGCCGGCACGCTGCAGGTGCATGAAGCCGTCCATCACCATTTCGCTGGCGCCGTACAGACCGCTGCGGAACGGCGCCAAGCCGCCGAGCCGTGCGGCCAGTGCGTGGGTACCGCCGCGGGGATCCAGCGCCACCAGCGCCCGCCGCCACTGCGTGTTGTCCTCCTGGCGCCACCGCATGGCGTGCACGCGCGCATCGGACAACGCGCCGATGCCGATCTGCAGGCAGCCACCATCGCGAACCAGCGCACTGGCGTGCATGCCCAGCGCGTACTCGACCAGGTCCACCGGCTGGCGCGGCAATGCAAACAGCGGCGGCAGGCTTTCCGGGCGCAACTCGACGTCGAAGTAATCCTGCGCGACCTCCGCATGGCCACTCACGTAGGGCAGGTCCGGGTGCACCACCGCCACGCACAGCGGGCGCGCCTTGCCGGCCTGCACCACCTGGTCGATGAAGTCGAGTGTGAGGTCGGGATTGCACGAAAGGCTGTAACGCACGCCCTCCGGCGTCTCGCGCCGTGCCACCAGCTGCACCAGCACGTTGATGTCCTGCACGGCCAGGTCGCGCGCCACGTGCGTGTAGTTCTGGCTGATGTAGTTGCGCTGCGCGCTGCCCGAATGCAGCAGCGCGCCGGACTGCATGTAGAACTCGTGCACCGCCACGTTGGACGGCAACGCGTTGCGCGCCTGGTCGATGGCGTATTGCAGGTCTTCCGCGTCGGCGCCGAAATGGCGTGCCACGAAGGGCCCGAGGAAACGCGCTTCCAGTCCCGGTGCAGGCTGTGGCCGGGTCAGCGAAAGCGCCGTGTAGATCGAGAGCGAGCGTGAAGTGTCCGCAACCGTCAGCCGGTACAACGCATTGAGCAAGCCATGCGGCTTGCCCAGCCCCAATGGCGCGGCGACGCGCAGGTCAGGGCCGATACGTTCGGCGATGTGCTGCGCGCAACCCTCGGTGTCCGTGTGACATTGCTCTGGCGACATGGGGCGATCATGGCAGAAGGTTCATGGGAACGGCACGGTCGGACAGTGGCGCGTATTGGTCGCACGGTAGCAGTGAACACGACTTGAAGAACCGCCGCATGCATGTCCTACACTCGACCCCATGAGCCCCATGCTGCTTGCCCCCGCGCCTGCCCGCCTGCTTGCCGCACAGGCCCTCAGCCGCGCCGCCGGCGCCCCCTTGCTGGGTGGCAACGCTGCCGAACTGCTGATCGACGCCGCGGCCCACTACGATGCCTGGCTGGCGGCCATTCGCGGTGCACGCCATCGGGTGCTGCTGGAAAACTACATCATTCGCGACGACGACATCGGCCGGGCTTTCCTCAAGGCGCTGGTGGAATGCGCCGAACGCGGCGTGCTGGTGGCCGTGGTCTACGACTGGCTGGGCTGCCGCGGTCAATCCGGCGATCGTTTCTGGGCACCCCTGAGGGTGGCCGGTGGCCAGGTGCGTGCGTTCAACCCGCCACGCTTCGGCCAGCCGTTCGGCTGGATCAGTCGCGACCACCGCAAGCTGCTGGTAGTCGATGGCGAGCTGGGTTTCCTGTCCGGCGTATGCATCAGCGAGAAATGGCTGGGCGATCCCTCGCACGGCGTGGCGCCATGGCGCGACACGGGCGTGGCCTTGCGGGGCCCTGCCGTGACCGAACTGGAAGACGCCTTCGCCGAAAGTTGGTCCAGCATCGGCACGCCGTTGCCGCCACTGCATCCGGACATCGACGAGGCGGCGCCCGCCGGCGACGTGGCCTTGCGCGTCATCGCCACCCAGCCCGCCACCGCGGGCATGTACCGGCTCGACCAGCTGATCGCCGCCATGGCACGGCGCACGCTGTGGCTGACCGATGCCTATTTCGTCGGCGTCGCGCCCTACGTGCAGGCGCTGGCCGCGGCGGCGCGCGACGGTGTCGACGTACGCCTGCTGGTGCCCGGCACCAGCGATATTCCCATGGTCGCCGGCATGTCCCGCTCGGGCTATCGGCCGCTGCTCAAGGCGGGTATCCGTGTGTTCGAGTGGAATGGCTCGATGCTGCATGCCAAGACCGCGGTGGCGGACGGCCAATGGGCACGCGTGGGTTCGTCCAACCTCAACGTGGCCAGCTGGCTGAGCAACCGCGAGATCGACGTGGCGGTGGAGGACGCCGGTTTCGCCACGGCGCTGGCCATGCAATACGAGAAGGACCTGGCCAACGCCACCGAAATCGTGCTGGCCCCGCGCCGCTGGCGGCAGCACAGCGACCAGGTGCGCAGCAGCACCGCGCGGCCGCCGCGGCAACGCCATGCGGGCGGCAGCTCCAGTCGCACCGCCGCGGGTGCCTTGCGCATCGCCAACACCATGGGTGCGGCGCTGACCGACCGGCGCGTGCTGGGCGACACCTCGATCAGCCCGCTGCTGATCGGCGCCTTGGTCCTGCTGCTGGTGGCGGCGGTCGGCGTGTGGTGGCCCGCCGTGCTGGGCTGGCCATTGGCGGTCATCGCCGTATGGTTGTCGCTCAACCTTGCCGGCCGCGCCTGGCAGCTGAGCCGGCGGCGTCGCCAGCGCGACAGTCTGGCGGCCGGGGACTGACCCTCGCACAAGCGAGAAAGCGCTTGCACAGGTTCAGGCAAGCGATTGTTCTCCAAGCGATCCGTGATAGGCTGCACAGTCCATGCAGATGTCCGACGATCATCCGCCCTCACGCCAGATCCTGACGCCCAGCTCGCTCAACCGGCTGGTGCGCGACTTGCTGGAGGACGCACTGCCGCTGATTTGGATCGAGGGCGAACTGTCCAACGTGGCCCGCCCGGCGTCCGGCCATCTGTACTTCACGCTCAAGGATGCCGGCGCCCAGGTGCGCTGTGCGATGTTCCGCCCCAAGAGCGGCTGGCTCAAATTCCGGCCCGCGGACGGCACGCATGTGCTGGTGCGCGCCCGGGTGGGGCTGTACGAACCGCGCGGCGAGTTCCAACTGGTGGCCGAGCATATGGAGCCGGCCGGCGAAGGCGCGTTGCAGCGCGAGTTCGAGCAGCTCAAGGCCCGGCTCGGCGCCGAGGGCCTGTTCGACCCCGCGCACAAGCGCCCCCTGCCCCAGTACGCGCGGCGCCTCGGGGTGATCACCTCTGCCACCGGCGCGGCCGTGCGTGACGTGCTCAGCGTGATGTCGCGGCGCTGGCCACTGGCCGAAGTGGACGTGCTGCCGGTGCCGGTACAGGGCCGCGAGGCGCCGCCGGCCATCGTCAACATGTTGCGCCGGGCTTCGGCCAGCGGTCGCTATGACGTGCTGCTGCTCACCCGCGGCGGCGGTTCGCTGGAAGACCTGTGGGCCTTCAATGACGAACAGGTCGCACGCGCGATCCACGCCAGCGCGGTGCCGGTGGTGTCCGCCGTAGGCCACGAGGTCGACTTCAGCATCGCCGACTTCGTGGCGGATCTGCGTGCGCCCACGCCCTCTGCCGCGGCCGAGCTGCTGGTGCCCGACAAGCACGCACTGCAACGACACCTGCACCAGTTGCAGCAACGACTGGCGACGCTGGAACGGCGCCGACTGCAATCGCGCATCCAGCGCGTCGACCACCTGTTCGCACGCCTGCAGGCACAGCGTCCCCAGGCACGCCTGACCCGCGACCACGAACGCCTGGCCAACCTGCATCGGCGCCTGCTTGGCGCGCAGCGCGAACAGGCACGCTGGCGTCGCATGCAACTGGAGCGCGTGCACGCGCGCCTGCTGGCCCAGCATCCACGACAGCGGCTTGCCTTGCTGCAACGACAGTTGGCCGAGATGTCACCGCGCCTGCGCCAGGCCATCGAACGCAGACTGGAGCGGGACCGCCTCACCCTGCAGCAGGCGGGCCGCGCCCTGCATGCCATCAGCCCGCTGGCCACGCTGGATCGCGGCTACGCGATCCTGTTCGATGCCCAGGGCAAGGTGCTGCGCTCGGCGCAGAACGTGGCCGAAGGCACCCCCTTGCGCGCCCGCCTCGCCGATGGCGAACTGCCGCTTTCCGTGGCAGCGCCTCCTGTGCGCGAACAGTCCAAGAAGCGATAACGGCCGCACCGCGCTCTGTAGGGGCGCACCCTGTGCGCGAAAAGTCTGCGTTGCAGCAACGACGTATCGCCGGTCGCGCACGGGGTGCGCTCCTGCGCGAGCCGGCAAGGGCGTGCCTCACGCCCCGTCAACGCGCCGCACCGCATGCTCGCCGCTTCAACCCGAGGATCGCGGCATGAAGGCAGCAGCGCTGTTCGTGAAGGCATTGGAAGCCGAAGGCGTGCACAGCATCTTCGGCGTGCCTGGCGAGGAGAACCTGGACCTGGTCGAAGCCTTGCGTGAATCGTCGATCCGGCTGATCGTCACCCGCCACGAACAAGCCGCCGGTTTCATGGCCGCCACCTGGGGTCGCCTCACCGGCGAAGCAGGCGTGGCCTTGTCCACGCTGGGACCCGGCGCCACCAACCTGGTGACCGCCGCGGCCTATGCCCAGCTCGGCGCCATGCCGATGCTGATGATCACCGGCCAGAAGCCCATACGCGAACACAAGCAGGGCATGTTCCAGCTGGTCGACGTGGTCGACATGATGCAGCCGCTGACCAAGTACACGCGGCAACTGGTTTCCGCATCCACCATTCCGGCGCGCATCCGCGAAGCGTTCCGCCGTGCGGAAGAGGAGCGCCCCGGCGCGGTGCATCTCGAGCTACCCGAGGACATCGCCCGCGACACGGTGGAGGAAGCCATCCTGCTGCCCACCGAATACGCGCGCCGTCCCGCCCCCGATGAAGCCGCACTGGTGCAGGCCGGGGAAGCGATCACCAAGGCCCGGCATCCCATCCTGATGATCGGCGCCGCCGCCAACCGCCAGCGCACCACAGTTGCGCTGCGCGCATTCGTCGACAAGCTGGGCATCCCCTTCTTCACCACCCAGATGGGCAAGGGCGTGATCGACGAGGATCACCCGCTGTGGCTGGGCAACGCGGCGCTTTCCGATGGCGACTTCGTGCACCGCGCCATCGATGCGGCGGACGTGATCATCAACGTCGGCCATGACGTGGTGGAGAAGCCGCCGTTCTTCATGCGCAAGGGGCGGCGCACCGTCATCCACATCAATTTCTCCAGCGCCGAGGTCGATGCGGTGTATTTCCCGCAGATCGAGGTGGTGGGGGACATCGCCCATACGGTGGAGCGTCTCACCGACGCGCTGCAGCCGCAGGATCATTGGGACTTCGGCTTCTTTGATCGCGTGCGCGAGGCCTTCCTGCTGCAGCTGGGCGACCACGCACGCGACGATCGCTTTCCCATGCATCCGGTGCGCGTGGTGGATGACACCCGCCGTTTCATGCCCGACGATGGCGTGTTGTGCCTGGACAACGGCATGTACAAGATCTGGTACGCGCGCTATTACCGTGCCCGCCAACCCAACACCATCCTGCTCGACAATGCGCTCGCCACCATGGGCGCCGGCCTGCCCTCCGCCATGGCCGCCAAGATGGTCTACCCGCGGCGCAAGGTGCTCGCCATCTGTGGCGATGGCGGCTTCATGATGAATGCCCAGGAGCTGGAAACCGCGGTGCGGCTGAAGCTGGACCTGGTGATCCTGCTGCTGCGCGACGATGCCTACGGCATGATCCGCTGGAAGCAGGCCGAGATGGGCTATGCCGATTACGGCATGGTGTTCGGCAATCCCGATTTCGTGAAGTTCGCCGAGGCCCATGGTGCACATGGCCATCGCCCCAACAGCGCCGATGCCTTCCTGCCCACACTCACGCGCGCTTTCGACGCTGGCGGCGTACACCTGATCGACCTGGCCATCGACTATTCGGACAATCACCGCATCCTCAACGAAGAGATCCGCCAGCTCAGCGCAGCTGTCTGATCGCCGGAGACACCATGCTCGCGAAGAACTACCCGTACTACCTGGCCAACCAGCCGCAGACCTCCAAGGAAACGATGGATGTGCTGGACAAGTACACCGGCAAGGTCGCCACGCGCGTGGCCGTGCCCGACGCCAAGGCCACCGAGAAGGCCATCGCCGCGGCGGTGAAGGCCACGATCCCCATGCGCGACTTCAAGCCCTGGGCGCGCCAGCAGGTGTTGCAGCATTGCGCGCAGCGCTTCCAGGAGCGACGCGATGAACTGGCCTATGCGCTGTGCGTGGAGGCCGGCAAGCCGATCAAGGATTCCGATGGCGAGGTGACCCGCCTGATCGAGACCTTCACCATCGCCGCCGAAGAAGCCGTGCGCGTGAACGGCGAAACCATCAACCTGGAAATCGCCCGACGCCTGGACGGCTACCACGGCTACACCAAGCGCGTGCCGCTGGGTCCGGTGTCGTTCATCACGCCGTTCAATTTCCCGCTCAACCTGGTGGCGCACAAGGTGGCGCCGGCCATCGCCGCCGGTTGCCCGTTCGTGCTCAAGCCGGCCGAGCGCACGCCGATCGGCGCGCTGATCATCGGCGAGGTGCTGGCCGAAACCGACCTGCCCAAGGGCGCGTTCTCGGTGCTCACGCTGGATGGCAAGCATGCCAACCCGCTGGTGGAGGATCCGCGCTTCAAGCTGCTCTCTTTCACCGGCAGCCAGATCGGCTGGGACCTGAAGACCCGCGCCGGCCACAAGAAGGTCACGCTGGAGCTGGGCGGCAACGCGGCGTGCATCATCGACGCCGACCAGAAGCCGCACCTGGACCGCGTGATCGATCGCCTGGTGTTCGGCGCCTTCTACCAGTCGGGCCAGAGCTGCATCAGCGTGCAGCGCATCTATGCGCACGAGTCGCTGTACGACGAACTGAAGAAGCGCCTGGTCGCCGCGGTGAAGAAGCTCAAGGCGGGCGATCCGAAGAAGAAGGACACCTTCCTCGGGCCGATGATCGACGAGGCTGCCGCCGAGCGCCTGCACGGCTGGATCGAGGAGGCACGCAAGGCCGGTGGCAAGGTGCTGTGCGGCGGCAAGCGCAATGGCGCCATGCTGGAAGCCACCCTGATGGAAAACGTGCCGAGCAGCGCCAAGGCGTATCGGCAGGAGGCGTTCGGGCCATTCGCCCTGCTCGCCCCGTTCAAGACGTTCGACGAGGTGGTGTCCCTGGTCAATGACTCGGACTACGGCCTGCAGGCGGGCATCTTCACCGACAGCCTCGCCCACGCCATGCGCGCCTGGAACGAGCTGGAACAAGGCGGCGTGGTGGTCAACGACGTGCCCAGCTTCCGCGTGGACAACATGCCCTACGGCGGCGTAAAGCTGTCGGGCATCGGCCGCGAGGGCGTGCGCTGCGCCATCGAGGACATGACCGAACTGCGCCTGATGGTGATGCGGGAGTTCTGACCGCGCAGGCCTGCCTTCGGTCATCGCCACGCCGTGTCAGCGCAAGAGGCACGCGCGTGGCGGACAGCCTTCAGGTTGTCACGGTTCTGTCTTGCGGGGGTGCTTAGCTTTCTTGAGGCCGACCACGAAGGGCACGTCATGCAGACCGAAGCCGCTGTCGTTACTGCCACACGCCAACCCCAGGGATCGGGCCGCATCTTCGGACTGCTGTTCGGGGTGATTCTGCTGGTCGGCGTTTCCTACGCCGGCGTCCATCTGGTCGAGGACCTTTCCACGGTCCACGCCCGTTCGATCGCTCCCTTCGTCCTGCTCGGCGTGGCGCTGCTGATCGCGCTGGGCTTCGAGTTCGTCAACGGCTTCCACGACACCGCCAACGCGGTGGCCACGGTGATCTATACCAACTCGATGCCGGCCAACATGGCGGTGATCTGGTCGGGCGCATTCAACTTCCTCGGCGTGCTTACCTCGTCCGGCGCGGTGGCCTTCACCGTGGTGTCGCTGCTGCCGGTGGAGCTGATCCTGCAGGTCGGCGGACAGGCCGGCTTCGCCATGGTGTTCGCGCTGCTGATCGCGGCGATCCTGTGGAACCTCGGCACCTGGTATTTCGGCCTGCCCAATTCGTCCTCCCACACCCTGATCGGCTCGATCATCGGCGTAGGCCTGGCCAACCAGCTGATCTCCAGCCGCACCGGCACCAGCGGCGTGAACTGGGACGCGGCCATCGGCGTGTTCAAGGGACTGATCTTCTCCCCCATCGCCGGCTTCCTGCTGGCCGGCCTGCTGATGATGCTGCTCAAGGCGTTCGTGAAGGTGCCGGCGCTGTACCGGGCTCCCGAAGGCAAGAAGCCGCCGCCGTGGCCGATCCGTGCACTGCTGGTACTGACCTGCACCGGCGTGAGCTTCAGTCACGGCTCCAACGACGGCCAGAAAGGCATGGGCCTGATCATGCTGATCCTGATCGGCACGGTGCCTACCGCGTATGCGCTCAATGGCGCCGTTTCCAGTGGACAGGTCAAGACCTTCCACGAGGTGTCGGTGGAAACCCAGCAGGTGCTTTCCAGCCTGGGTGGCGCGCCTTACATCGGCGATCCACGCACCACCATCACCGCCGCCGTGCAGCAACGCCAGGCGCTGCCCGATACCGCGCCGGCGCTCACTCAACTGATCGCCCAGATCGATCACGAAGTAGGTAACCGCCCATCGCTGAAGTCGGTGCCGCCGGAGCAGATGGGCAACGTGCGCAATGACATCTACCTGGCCAACAGCGCCATTCCCCTGATGCTGGCCAAGCCGGGCCTGAGCAAGGAGCAGACCGCTACGCTGACCAGTTGGCGGGGGCTCGGCACGCAGGCGATCCAGTTCATCCCGCCCTGGGTCAAGGCGGCGGTGGCACTCGCCCTGGGCCTGGGCACCATGGTGGGCTGGAAGCGTATCGTGGTGACGGTGGGCGAAAAGATCGGCAAGGAGCACCTCACCTACGCCCAGGGCGCGTCCGCCGAGCTGGTGGCAATGAGCCTGATCCAGGCCGCGGACATGTACCACCTGCCGGTCAGCACCACCCACGTGCTGACTTCCGGCGTGGCCGGCACCATGGCCGCCAACGGTTCCGGTCTGCAGGCAGCCACCGTGCGCAACCTGCTGATGGCCTGGGTGCTCACCCTGCCCGCCTCGATCCTGCTGTCGGGCGTGCTGTACGTTGTCCTCCGCCAGGTCTTCTGAGCGTTCTGGGTTCCGGGCGGCGATGGCCGCCTGACCCGGGAGTGGAGCGAACGGCCAGTCCCGGCAGACCGCCCCCTTCACCTGCCATGTATGGCGCCGCAGGCACGGGTGTTGTTCAATCGCGAGGCCCGCTGAACACGGCGGGCCCCAGCCGTCGCGTCCACCACATGGAGCTCGCCGGATGCACGCGAAAAGCGCCCTCTGCCTAGGCACCCTGCTACTGGCTTCGCAGGCCTTTGCCCAATCGACGCAGCCAGCCACGGCCAGTTCCGTGCAACCGGCATCCCCGGCCACGGCAGTGGAGCTGCAAACGGTAACCGTCCATGGCGAACAGCCAGGACCGGCCTTGTGGGAAGTACGCAAGGGCAGCCACGTGCTCTGGGTGATCGGCACCCTGCTGCCACTGCCGACGCACGCGGAGTGGCAATCGCCGGAACTCAACAATGCGCTGGCCAACTCCACCGAGCTGCTGGAGGCGCCTTCGGCCTATCTGAAGATGCCGCCGAGCCTGTTCTCGCGATTGGCCCTGCAACCCTCGGCCAAGCTCAACCCCGGGGGCGTGACGCTCGAGTCCTTGCTTTCGCCGGAGATGTACGCGCGCTGGCGGGTGCTGCGCCACAAGTACCTGGGCGACGACGATGCGCTGGAGTACCAGCGGCCCATCGTGGTGGCCGAACAACTTTACGACAAGGCGCTGCGCTCGGCCGGGCTGAGCAACGATGTCGACGTACCGGGCTTGGTGGAAAAAATCGCCCATCGCCACGGCGTACGCGTGATCGGCGTGCGCTACGAGCTGGTGATCACGCGTGCACCGCCGGTCAAAGCCACCGACAAGGACCAGCAGCAGGGCGTGGCCTGCCTGGATGAGACCATGCATATGGTCGAGAAGGACATTCCCGCGCTTGCCGCGCGCGCCAACGCCTGGGCCACCGGCGACATGACGTCGCTGCAGGACCTCATGAAGGGCACGCACTACGATCCTTGCGTGGTAGCGGCCATCAATGGGGATTTCGAGCACCAGCTCAACGTGCCCGACCTGCCCAAGCGCATCGAGGACACCTGGATCGAAGCGGCGCAAGCCGCCTTGACCCGCAACCGCAGCACCGTGGCGATACTCACCATGGACCAGGTGATGGCGCCGGACGGCTACATCGCGCGCCTGAAATCACTGGGCTACCAGGTCCGTCCGCCGGACGGACTGGCGCCGTGACCACCGGATGAGCCGGCTGCACCCCGAGGTGGAGCGCAGCCGGCCGGATGTCACTTGGAACTGTTGTACAGCTCGGCCGCGTCGGCCTTGAACGACTCGGCACTGCCCGGACGGCTGTAGAACATGTGGCCACCCGGATACACGGCCAGCTTCACGCGCTGCGCCTGTCCGAAGCTCGGCATCTGGTCGATGATCAGGCGCGAGGTGAAGAACGGGCACGACAGATCGTTGTAGCCGTGCACGATCAGCACCTTCATGTGGGGATCGTTGCCAATCGCCTTGCGCAGGTCGGCCACCGGCTTGTCGTCCGCAGCGCCGCGGTCCCAGGCCTTGTTCACGGCGAAGGACAGCGCCTCGTAATGGGCGTCGGTCTTCCAGCCCACCTCGCGCGTGATGAAGTCAGCCATCGCGCTGGTGGTCGGCGCCAGCAGCGCGTCGAGGATCGGATCGCCCGACTGGCGCTCGGCCGAGCCCGGGAACGGGTCGAACGCGGTCACGTTGGAGTCGTACACGCTGCCGATCTTCTTTTCGTTGCGATGCACTTCGCGCAGGTAGGTGTCGATGTCGACACGACCGTCCAGCTTGGCCACCAGCGCCGGATCAAGGCCCGTATAGGCCGAGACCTTCTGCACCATGCGGCTGATCGCGCCCGGATCGGAGCGGCCGGCGAGGAAATCGGTGACGAACTGCGTGCGCACGTAGCCTTCGACGTCGGCCATCGCGGCCGGGGTGAGGCGGCCCTGCGATTCCAGGTGGGCGGCGGTCATCGACGGCAGGTTGATCATCCACGGCAGCGGCGACAGCGCATCGCCATCGCCGATTGCGGCCGGGTCGAGGTACGGCGACACCATCACCAGGCCGTTCACGCCCACGCCCATCTTGGTCTGCAGCGCGTAGGCGATGCGCGGCGCACGATAGCCACCGTAGCTCTCACCCATCACGTACTTGGGCGAACGCAGGCGGCCATGCTTGACCAGCCAGTCATACACCACGCGCGACAGGTACTGGATGTCGGCTTCAGTGGAGTAGAAATCCTTCTTGGTCTGGTCCTCGTCGACCAATGAGCGCGAATAGCCAGTGCCCACCGGGTCGATGAACACCAGGTCGCTCATGTCCAGCCAGGTGTTCGGGTTGTCCTTGGTCACCGCGGCGTCGGACGGCGCATCGCCTTCCACGCCGAACTGGATGCGCTTGGGACCGATCGCGCCCATGTTGAGATACACCGACGAGGCACCCGGACCGCCGTTGAAGGCGAACGTCACCGGCCTGCGCGGATCGCTGCCCGGCACCGTATAAGCGGTGTAGACCACTTCGGCGATCTTCTTGCCCGTGGCGTCGCGCACCGGGATGGTGCCCACCGTGGCCTCGTAAGAGAGCGTGCGGCCACCCACGCGCACACTCTGCTTGATGGTCTTGTCGGCCGGCAGCGGCGGCAGGTCGCTGGCGGGCTTCTTGTCCGCCGCGCCGTCCGCTGCGGGCGGCTTGGCATCGGCGGCCACCGAGCAGGGGGCGAAGGCCAGGCCGGCCAGCAGCACCGCGGCACAGCAGGCGGCACCCCGTGCGGCGTGGACCATACGGGAGCGAATGGATGAATCAGGGGTCATCAGCGATCTCATGGAGGCAAGCGTGGAAACGACGCCCGTGGTTCGCCAGCCCGCTGCCCGAAGCCCGGGCCGGCTGGCGGAGCCCACCAGTGCGAAGCGGCATACAAGCGTCTGGCCCATGGCTGCCACCAGTGCCGTAAGACAGGGGTCCACCCGGCGGGCCGGCGGCCCACCTGTTCAGCTACCTGTGCCGCAGCTGCACGGCCTCACTTGCAAGCGAGGTCAAACCCCGGAAACTAGGGCGTTCGCCTGGCTGGACCGGTTCCGTGCACGTGCTCCACACCCCGCTCTCCCCTCATTCGCGTAGCCGCCCCTGGCTGCGGCGCGCCTGGTTCGCCGCCAGTGTCGCGCTGGCCTCGATGGCCCACGGACAGACCACCCAGCCATCGACGGCGCCCGCCACACCCGCGGCGCAGCCGGCCGCGAACGATCCGCCACCACCGCCACTGGCCGTGCAGGTCAATGACGACAAGCTCACCCTGGCGGTGACGCGCGCGCCACAGATCTATCTCTACGGCACCCTGGACGCCGACGCGCCGAACCGCATCGAGGCGATGATCCGCTCCGGTCGCATCCGTGCCGGCTCGGACATCTATCTCAATTCGCCCGCTGGCGACCTGGCCGCCGGCGCGGCACTGGGCCGGCTGTTCCGCGAAGCCAAGATGACCACCCACCTCGGTGTGCCGCGGCGCAATGCGCAGACGCCGGCGCAGCCCCGCGAAGCAAGCTGCCAGGGCGCCTGTGCGCTTGCTTATGTCGGCGGCCTGTATCGCTGGGCACCGACCGGCAACGACCATTTCGCCGTGCAGGCCCCGGGTGATGCGCCGAAGATCGCCGCCGACAAGGGTGAGCTCGCCGGCTATCTGCGCCAGATGGGCTTCGACCCGCTGCTGTTCGGCGTCACCTCGCATTCGTCGGTCGATCGCACCGTGTGGCTCAGTGGCGACCAGATGCTGGCCACCGGCATCGCCAACAACGGCTACCTGCCACCTGCCGCGGATTACGCACTGGTCTCCGGCGCACCCCAACTGACGCTGCGCCAGACTTCACGCGACGGCGAGCGGCGCATCACCCTGCTGTGCAAGCCCGACGGCCTGACCTTCACCGCGTACTACATGCTCGGCCAGGATCGCGCCCAGCGCATCGCGGCGCGCGCCAATCGTTCCTACCTGGAAATCAACGAGCAGCCCACGCTGCAGGGCGATCGCGAACGCATCAGCGCGGTGGACCAGTCGCTGGTGATCAGCCGGCCGATGCCGCTGGCCGAACTCGACCCGCTGCTCACGGCCAAGTCCATGGGCGCCTGGCTCAGCGACAAGGGCGGCAACGTGCGCTACGGCTTCACCATGTTCCTCGATGCCGTGCGCAACAACCTCAAGGACTACGGCAGCCACTGCGAGCAGGCCGCCCGCGCGTCGACCGCCAAGAGCTGAGCACGTCCGCCGGAAGGATCAGCCCACTTCCTGCCACTGGTAGTAGCGGTGGTGGGCCATCTGCAGCAGGTCCAGGTCCTCGTGCGTGTCGCCGTAGGCATAGACCCGCGCGTACTCGGCCAGGTCGTAGGCCGCGCGCACGCGCCGCGGCTTTTCCATACCCACGCACTGCGCGCCGCGATAGCGCCCGGTGAGACGCCCGTCCTTCACCGCGACCTCGGAGCACACCAGTTCCAGCGCGTGCAGGCGGCACCAGTGCGACAGGTAGACGTCCAGCCCACCGGACACCACCACCACCCGGTCGCCCTGGGCCTTGTGCCAGCGAATGCGCTCCATGGCGTGCGGGCGCAACACCTGCGACAACACCTCGGTGGCGAAGCGTCGCCCTTGCCCGGAGGCGTGTTCGGCGGCCATGCCGGTCAGGCCGAAGCGGAGCGCGCTGGCGCGCATCAGGTTGGACGACACCAGGCCCGCCTTGTAGCCGGCCACCATCGGTGCCAGCACCGCGCCGCCCCAGGCCAGCCTGCGCCGCGGCACGGCGAACTCGAGGAAAGGCCGGAACATCTCGCGCGTGGTGATGGTTCCGTCGAAATCGAACAAGGCGAGATTCAACGCGTGCTCCCTGGCCTGCGGCCGCATCCATGAGGCGGACTCATCCGAAGGATGAAGCCCATCGAGAGGCGGCATGCTCGGCCTTGCACTCGCGCATCGTCAAGTGCTGACGGCACGCTTACGCGGCCGATTCCGCATCGGCCAGGCGCAGTCGTGCCACATCGCGCAATGGTGGCGCACCGAAGTGGCGACTGTATTCGCGACTGAACTGCGAGGGGCTTTCGTAACCCACGCGATGCGCCGCGGTGGCTACATCGCACTCGCCCGCCAGCAGCTGCCGCCGGGCCTCATGCAGGCGCAACTGCTTCTGGTACTGCAGCGGACTCATCGCCGTGATGGCGCGGAAATGATGATGCAGCGACGACGTGCTCATGTTCACGCGCGCTGCCAGCGCCTCGATGCGCAACGGCTCGTCGTAGTGGCGACGCAGCCAGTCGATGGCGCGCGACACCTGGTGGCTCTGGCTGCCGGCGCTGGCGATCTGCGCCAGGCGCGCGCCCTGCTCGCCCGTGAGCAGCCGATACATCAGCTCGCGCTCGATCAGCGGGCCGAGCACGGCAAGGTCGTCCGGCGCATCCAGCAGGCGCATCAGGCGCAGCAGCGGATCGAGCAGCCGGCCATCCAGCGGGCTCAGCGAAAGTCCGGGCACTGACGGCTGTGGGCCGCGCGCCGCCTGCACCTCGGGCAGCAGTTCGCGGATGCGCTGCAGGTCGAGCCGGAAGGTGAGGCACAGGCAGGGTTCCTCGCGGGAGGCCCGCACCACCTGCGAGGACACCGGCACATCCACCGAGGTCACCAGGTATGAGGCCGGCTCGTGCACGAACGACTGCTGGCCCAGCAGGATCTGCTTGGCGCCCTGCAACGCCAGGCCCAGGCCCGGTTCGTACATGGCGCAGGTACGCACGCTCGGCGAGCTGGCACGGAACAGGCTCAGGGATGACCAGGCGGTGGCGTGCACACCCTCGCTTTGCGCCAATCGTTCAACGATCGCTGTCAATTCCTCGCGACCCTGCGCAAGCCGCTGCCCGGCCGCTTGGTCAAATGATTGATTATTCATGGCATTGCCAAAAACCAGAAGAGCCTAGATTGCCTGTTCCTCCACCCCATGGCGAGTGCCCACGTCGTCGCCTTGCAGGATCGTGCAAGGATCTCGGAGGATCCGGCTACCGAGGCGCGCACCCGGCCGCGCATACTCCCCGCCATTGCCGTCCCCCGCCTTCCAGGAGTTACGCATGGCTCTTTCCATCCTCGGTTACGCCGCCCAGTCCGCGACCACGCCGCTCGCCCCGCACTCGTTCCAGCGCCGCGAGCCCCGTCCGGACGACGTGGTGATCGACATCCTCTACTGCGGCGTCTGCCACTCCGATATCCACCAGGCCCGCAACGAGTGGCATAGCAGCGTCTACCCGATGGTGCCGGGCCACGAGATCATTGGCCGCGTCAGCGTCGTCGGCGCCGAGGTCACCAGCTTCAAGGTCGGCGAGATGGTGGGCGTCGGCTGCATGGTCGATTCGTGCCAGCACTGCAGCGCGTGCCAGGCCGGCCTCGAGCCGTACTGCGAAAAGGGCGCCACCTGGACCTACAACGACAAGGATCGCCACGATGGCCTGCCGACGTTCGGCGGCTATTCCGAGCGTATCGTGGTGTCCGACAAGTTCGTGCTGCACATCTCCGACAAGCTGGACCCGAAGGCGGCCGCGCCGCTGTTGTGCGCCGGCATCACCAGCTGGTCCCCGCTGCGCCACTGGAAGGTCGGCAAGGACAGCAAGGTGGCCGTGATCGGCCTGGGCGGCCTGGGCCACATGGGCCTGAAGTTCGCCAAGGCGATGGGCGCCGACGTTACCCTGTTCACCCGCACCCCCGGCAAGGAAGCGGAAGCGCGTCGACTGGGCGCGGACCACGTGGTGCTGTCGACCGACCCGGCGCAGATGCAGGCGGTCGCCCGCCAGTTCGATTTCATCCTCGACACCGTGCCGTCGCAGCATGACCTCAACCCCTACCTGGCCACGCTCAACCTCAACGGCGTGCTGTGCCTGGTGGGCCTGCTCGAGCCGATCGAGCCGCCGGTGCAGGCAGGCATGGTCGTGCTCGGTCGCCGCTCGATCTCCGGCTCCGCCATCGGCGGCATCGCCGAGACGCAGGAGATGCTCGACTTCTGCGCCGAGCACGACATCGTCAGCGACATCGAGATGATCGACATCCAGAACATCAACCACGCCTACGAGCGCATGCTCAAGAGCGATGTGCGCTATCGCTTCGTGATCGACCTCGCCTCGCTGAAGAAGGCCGGCTAAGGCCGGCCTGCCCGGCTCCGGCGATTCCGCGCAGGCGGGGTCGTCGGAGCCGATCCGCGGGGCGCGGCAACTATCGGGGTACGCCCGCCGCGCGTGGCCGGAAATGCCGGCTCGCTTCACGCGCCTCGCGCAAGCGCCTTGCATGCGCCGCCAGCAGGTCTCCACGGGTGATGATGCCCACCACCCGCCGGCCATCCTGACCGCCCAGCACCACCAGCCTCCCCACGTCGGCCTCGACCATGTGGTCGGCCGCCTCGCGCAGGCTGTGATTCTCGCGAACCACCAGCGCAGGGCGATGCAGCAGGGCAGCCACAGCCTGTCCATCCTGCGCCTGCGTGCCGAGCAGGTCGCGTCGGGTCAACACGCCCAGCAGGCGGCCATCATCGTCAAGCACGGGAAACCCCTGGTGCTTCGCATTGCCATCACCGGATGACATCCAGGCACGCGCGTCGGCCACGCGCATCGAAGCGCGCAGGCTGGAAACCTGGCGACTGCACGCATCGCCCACGCTGATCCGCTCCAGGTGATCGGCGGCGTATTCCGATGGCACGCGCACGCCGCGCCTGGCGATCTTCTCGGTCATGATGGTGTTGCGCATCATCAGGCCCGACACTAGGTAAGCCGTGGCACAGGCCGCGAGCAGCGGCAACAGCCCGTGCGGCTGCTGGGTGGTTTCGAAGGCAAACACCACCGAGGCAAGGAAGGCCCGCGATGCACCGGCAAAGATCGCCGCCATGCATACCAGCGCCGCCACGCGCGGGTCCACCTGCAACCAGGGCAGCCACGTCACGCATGCCAACCCGAGCACACCGCCCAGCGCGCCGCCGATGGTGAACAGCGGTGCCAGCGTACCGCCCGACGTACCGCTGCCCAGCGCGACCGACCATGACAGCAGCTTCATCAGGCATAGCGCGAGCATGCCGCCCATGCCGATCTGCCCGGCGATCTCCGCCGCGATGTTGTTGTAGCCCACGCCCAGCGTCGCCGGCATCAGGTAGCCGACCACGCCCACCACCACGCCGCCGATCGCAGGCCACCACATCCAGTGGATCGGCAGCTTCTCGAAACCATCCTCGATGGCATAGGTGAGTTTGGTGACCCCGACGCTGGCCACGCCGGTGAGCATGCCCATGGCCATATAGGCGGCCAAAGCCGGCAGCGTCGCCACGGCCATGCCCGGCATGGGAAACATCGGCGCGCTGCCTTCGAGCATGTAGCGCAGGCCGGTGCCCATCGCCGCCGCCAGCGCCACCGGAATCAGCGAACGCGCGCGGCGTTCGAACAACAGGAGTTCAAGCGCAAGCAGCACCGCGGAGATCGGCGCGGCAAACACCGCGGCCATGCCGGCGGCCGCGCCCGACGCCAGCAGGGTCTTGCGCTCGTCCGCCGTCACGTGCAGCCACTGTCCCAGCAAGGAACCCAGTGCGCCGCCGGTGGCGATGATCGGCCCCTCCGCCCCGAACGGGCCGCCCGTACCGATGGCGATCGCCGACGACACCGGCTTCAGCCAGGTCATCCGCGGCGCAATGCGGCTTTCGTTGAGCAGCACCTGCTCCATGGCTTCGGGAATGCCATGACCCCGAATGGCCGGCGAACCCCAGCGCGCCATGCCACCGACCACCAGTCCGCCCAACACCGGCACCGCGATCACCCATGGTCCCAGGTGGTTGCCGGCCGGACTGCTGAACTGCGTGCTCCAGCGGCCGTAGAACGCCAGGTTGGTCACCAGGCCGATCAGGCCGGTAAGCGCTTGCGCAGCCAGCGCCACCAGCAGGCCCAGTGCCATCGCCAGTACGGCGATCCACAGCACACGCAGCTCCAGTGGCCGGAAATGCCGCGGCATATGCGCTGCGCTGAGCGTGGGATCCAGCGAAGGGGCGAGCGGAAGCGCCGCACGCGAGTGCGGTGGGTTGTTCGTATCGGGGGGCATCGTGAGCCGTCTGCAACGGAGGCCGCGCAGAGGTTACGCGAGTGCGGCCGCGATAGCTGGCTGGAAAATGAACGGCCTGCGGGCCACTCAAGTCGGCAACGGCGGGGCCTTGGGCGCGTTCCAGCCCATCAGGTTGTAGATGCGGTACTGCAACAGGCCCAGGTACTCGTGCAGCACCGCGTCGGTCAGCAGGTAGTTCCAGGAGTCGGGCAGCACTTCACGCCGCGTGTTCACCCAATCGCCGGCCACCGGCTGCGGCACGATGCCGAAGTGCGCGAAGTACAACAGCGCCCTGCGCAAATGAATGCCCGAGGTCACCAGCACGGTGTGCTGCGGCGCGTACTGCGCGAGCAGCGGACGGCTGAACTGGGCGTTCTGCCAGGTGGTCATGCTGCGTGTTTCCAGCATCAGGTCCTCGTTCGGAATGCCCAGCTTGCGCAACGACCGCGCGTACACCACGGACTCCGCTTCGCCGTGATCCTGCGAGTCGCCGCCGGTGACCAGCAGCTTGCACTCCCGCTGTGCCTGCTTGCAGTCGTGATAGAGCTGCGCCGCGCGCAGCACCCGGCCATCGGCGAAATAGGATGGCTGCAATGGCTCGTCGCCGGCCACCACGGTGCCCCCGCCGAGCAGCACGATCGCATTGCGCGGCGCCCACGCGATGGCGGGTTCCACGTCGTACGGGCTCTGCAGGTCGCGCAGCAGCATGCGCGGAACCGTGCCGCAGCCAACCCCGAAAAGCAGCACCAGCGTCACCACCACGCATGCCAGTCCACAACGGCGCCAACGCAAGCGGTACAGCAGGGCGGCCAGCAACAGCAGCGCAAGCAGGAGGGTAAGCATGCCGTTTCCCGGTCCGTGGACAGTCATGGCATCTTAGGGCCGACCGCCACGCGGGGCGATATGACCAATGGACGCCCGCGGCCCATCATGGAACCCGCATGACCACCCTCGTCTTCGTGCACGGCTGGAGCGTCACCAACACCTCGACCTATGGCCGCCTTCCGCTGCGCCTGCAGCAGGAGGCCGCCGCATCGGGCATGGCGTTGCGCATCGCGGATATCTGGCTCTCCGAATACGTGAGCTTCGACGACGACGTCACCATGGTCGACATCGTGCGGGCCTTCGATCACGCGCTGCGCGACCTGCACCTGCTCGACGCGAGCTTCGCGTGCATCACCCACTCCACCGGCGGACCGGTGGTGCGCGAATGGTTGCGCGCGCAGCGCGAGCGGCCGGGCGCGTTCAGCACCATCCGGCTTACCCACCTGATGATGCTGGCGCCGGCCAACTTCGGCTCGGCGCTGGCGCAATTGGGCAAGGGCGTGCTCGGTCGCCTGCGTGCCTGGGCCGATGGGGTGGAGCCGGGACAGCGCGTCCTCGACTGGCTGGAGCTCGGCAGCGCCGAATCACTTTCGCTCAACCTCGACCACATCCACGGCGACGATCCCGCGCAACGCGGCCGGTTCCTGTTCGTGCTCACCGGCGACCGTCCCGACCGCGAGCTCTACGACCACATCAACAGCTACACCGGCGAGGATGGTTCCGATGGCGTGGTGCGCATCGCCGCCGCCAACCTCAACGCCCGCCATGCGGTGCTTTCGCATACGCTCGGCAGCGCCGACGATGCATTGGCCTTGCATGTCACCCGCGCGCCGCGCACGGCTTTCAAGCTGGTCGCCGGTGCAGCGCACTCCGGCGAAGCCAAGGGCATCATGGCCAGCGCTCCCACCGAAACCGTGGACGCCTTGCTGCGCTGCCTGAGGGTGACCGATGGCGCCGCCTACGCGCAGCTGTGCGACGACTTCGACCGGGAAAACGCGCAGCGCGATGCCGACAAGGTCGAACGCGAACCGGTAGGTCCCTTCCCCGACCGCATCCACATCCATGATCCGCGCTGCCTGCTGATCGTTCGCCTCACCGATGAAAGCGGCGAAGCACTCACGGGCAGCCGGCTGCTGCTTACCGCAGGCGACCCGCCGAACCCCGACTGGATGCCCGCCGGCTTCCTGCTCGACCGCCAGGCCAACAGCCGCCAACGCCATGTGATCTCGCTGTTCCTCAACCACGCGCTGCTGGCCGGCACGCCCAGGGTGAGCAACCCTTCCGGTCGACGTACGCTGCGCGCGGCAGTCGACGCGCACCGGCCGTACGGGGCCGCCGTGCAGCCAGCCATACATCAGGGGCTGGTGCATCACCTGCAGGCCGCCACCCTGCCCGGCGACGATCTGCTGGACGTACTGGCTGCGCACCAGACCACGGTGCTCGACGTCGTGCTGCCGCGCCGCGTGCATGAAGGCGTATTCCGCTTCACCCGCAGGCTGGAGCCCGAGGACTTCAGCCTGCCTGCGCCTGGAGAAGCCATTCCCTGAGTTCGCGTGCAGGCGCGACAAAGCCCGAGGTCTTCGTTATAGTCGCAATAACTTACGACGCGTGACGGATAACGCGTATTGCCTGTCCGGGAACAGGCGCTCACAGGGAGAGGGGCATGAAGAAGCTGATCCTGCTGCTGGTACTTGCCGGCCTGGCCTGGTGGTATTTCGATGTCAGCCGTCGCATGACCGACGCGCAGATCCGCTCAGCCTACGACGACACCATCGCCGCCATGCGCCGGTTTGATGCCGACGCGCTGTGCAACCAGCTGTCGGACGACTTCTCCGGCGACGAGGTCACCCGGGAGGGCGGCAGCACCACCGAGCAGCATTACGACAAGCAGCGGCTGTGCGACCGCATCCGCAAAAGTACGGCGCTGACCCAGCGCATCAGCGCCGCCACCGGCGGCCTGGTCGAGCCGGATGTCGATGTCGAGATCAAGAACATCGAGCTGTCCAAGGACCGCAAGGAAGCCATCGTGCAAACGGTGAGCACGACCCGGCTGGGCGACATGACGCTGGGACGGGATCGCAGCACGGAGCGCCTTATCCGCCGCAACGGGCACATCCTGCGCACCGGTGGCGAATCGAAGGTGTGGGTCTACACGCCGCAATAGCATCGCCACCGTTGTCCCGAAGGCTTGCCCATGTGCCTTGGCCTTCCCGGCCTGACGGGCCTTGCCCCGATGCTTGACCCCGTTTGCGCCCGGCGTGCGTTTCACCGGTATGGACCACGCCACGACGCTTCCACCCCATGCCATCGGCTTCCCTGCCCGTGTCGCCGGTGCCTGACGCTTACCCGCACCGGCACTTTGGCTTAACCTCGCCGCCCATGGGCGCAACCGTGGACGACGACGCAACGCTGATGCTGGCCTACGCGCGAGGCGAGCCGGCGGCGTTCGACGCCCTGTATGCCCGGCACCGGGCCTCGCTGTACCGCTTCCTGCTGCGCAGTTCGGGGGATCCACGCGTAGCCGAGGAACTGTTCCAGGAAACCTGGAGCCGGGTGGTGGCTGCACGCGCCCGTTACACGCCGCAGGCCAGATTCAGCACGTGGTTGCTGCAGATCGCGCACAACCTGCTGATCGACAGCTACCGCAGGAAACGCCCGCTCGCCGGTGGCGACGAGGCCGAACGGGCGCTGGACCAGGCGACCCTGCCCGAACAGGCGCAGCCGGAGCAGATGCTGTCCGAATTCGAGCGCCGCCGCCGACTGCAACAGGCCATCGAGGCCCTGCCCGACGAACAGCGCACCGCGGTGCTGCTGCGCATGGAGAATGAACTGAGCGTGGAGGAAATCGCCCAGGTGACCGGCGTAGGGCGCGAGACCGCCAAGTCGCGCCTGCGCTATGCCATGAACCGACTGCGCGAACAGCTGGCCGAATGAACACGCATGACCACCACGACGACCTGCACGGCGAAGACGAGCTGACATCGCTCTATCGCAGCCTGCCGCGCCAGGAACCCCCGGCCGCACTCGACGAGCGCGTGCGTCGCCATGCCCACGATGCAGTGCGCCCACGGAACTGGCGACGCTGGCCAGCCGCCGCGGCCAGCGCTGCGGTCGTGGTGCTGGCTGCCGGGCTCGGCTGGCGCCTGCACGAACAGCAGCCTTGGACGTCCATGCCGGCGACCGGGACAGCCGCGCCAGCCGTAGCGGCATCGCAGGTCGCCACGCGGCAGGTGACACCACCCTCGCCAGCGAGTCATCCGGCGAACGCACGCCACGATGCCCCGGCCGATGCCGCTGCGCCCCTGGCGCCACCTGCACCGCTCACGCAAGCGATCCACCATGCACCGCTGCTTGCCGCCAAACGCCCATCCCTGCTGGCGCAGAACGTGGCCGCGCCAACCACTGCAACGCCGCCCGCTCCGGTGGCAGAGGCGCGCGCCATGGCAGCCCCCGTCGCCAGCGCGGCGGCTCCGATGGCCACCACCGCACAGGCGCCCAGCCTGCCGCTCCATCGCTACACCGCCGGCCCCATCGCGCCGGTCGAGGCCATCGCGCCCGCAGCACCCGCGCCGGCTGTCGACCCCGCCGCATCCAGTCCCAACGACACGCCGGCGCAGGAACTGGACAAGATCCGCCTGCTGTTCGCCCAGCATCGCCGCCCGGAGGCGTTGCAGCGACTGCACGATTTCCAGCAGGCTCATCCGGGCGCGCCCCTGCCCGATGACCTGCACCAGCAGTTGCCACCGCATGACTGACACGCTGTACACCCTCGCCGCCGCCTGCCAGCACGCCGAGGACATCAAGAAAAGTCGTTTCCTCGCCCAGGCCGCCCCGGTGCAGACGCCCGAACAGGCGCTGGCCTTCGTGCGCGCGGTGGGCGACCCGGCCGCCACGCACAATTGCTGGGCGTATCGCATCGGCCAGGACTATCGTTTCAACGACGATGGCGAACCGGGCGGCACCGCGGGGCGACCGATCCTGCAGGCCATCGAGGGCCAGGGCATCGATCGCGCCGTGGTGGTGGTCACGCGCTGGTACGGCGGCATCAAGCTTGGCGCCGGGGGACTGGTGCGCGCGTACGGCGGCACCGCGGCCGAATGCCTGCGCCGAGCCGAACGCGTGCCGATCGTGGCGATGGCCCGTCTGGGACTGCGTTGCGACTTCGCCGAGCTGGCCCTGCTGAAGGCTCGCCTGCGCGAGCTCGACGCCGCCATCGTGCACGAGCAGTTCGACGCTGACGGCGTGCAGCTGGAGATCCAATTGCCGGCGAACCGCGCGGAGGAAGCGCAGTCCCGCGTCAGCGACATAAGCCGCGGACGCTACGAGGCGCGCCCGCTGGATTGATATCGTTGGCCGGTTGCCCCACGTTGGCAGGGTTGCGGCCTGCGCCAGGCGCCGCGCACCACCTCCACGCCACCGCCCGCGAGTGCCCATGAGCGATACCGTCACGCCACGTCCCAACCGCCGTCTCGGTACCCTGCTCCAACTGTGGCCCTTCCTCAAGCCACATCGGGCACTGGCGCTGGGCTGGCTGCTGTTCCTTGGCATCTCCTCCACGGCCACGCTGGTGCTGCCGATGGCGGTACGGCACATGATCGACCAGGGCTTCGGTCATTCCAGCGCCGCGGCGATCAACACCACCTTCCTTGGCCTGTTCGGCGTGGCGCTGGTACTCGCCTTCGCCACCGCGGCGCGCTACTACTGCATCACCCTGCTGGGCGAACGCGCGCTGGCCTCGCTGCGCAGCAAGCTGTATGCGCACGTGATCCGCCTGGACGTGGGCTTTTTCGAACGCAGCCGCGTAGGCGAGCTGATCTCCCGGCTCGGTACCGACACCGAGGTGATCCAGGCCTTGATCGGCTCGGGCATCTCGGTCGCCCTGCGCAGCGCGGTGATGCTGCTGGGCGCCACCGCGATGATGGTCTGGACCAGTCCACGCCTGGCCGGCCTCACCGCGCTGGTGATTCCCGCGGTGATGCTGCCCATCCTGGTGTTCGGTCGCCGCGTGCAGAAGCTCTCTCGCGCCAGCCAGGACCGCCTCGCCGACGCCTCGGCCATCGCCAACGAAACGCTCAATGCGGCTCCGGCGGTGAAGGCCTATGCGCGCGAGGACATCGAAAGCACGCGCTACGGCGGCGCCATCACCCGCGCACTGGCCACCGCACGCAAGCGCATCGGCATGCGCTCGGTGCTTACCGCCGCGGTGATCGTGCTGTTCTTCGGCGCCATCACCCTGGTGCTGTGGGCCGGCGCCCGCGATGTGCTGGCGGGCACGCTGGGCGTCGGCGTGCTGGGCCAGTTCGTGCTGTACGCGTTCTTCGCCGCCGGCTCGCTGGCCGGGCTGTCCGAGGTGTGGGGCGACGTGCTGCGCGCGGCCGGCGCCATGGAGCGCATCGGCGCACTGTTCGGCGAGCAGGCGCAGATCACCAGCCCGGCCCCGCCCACCCCGCTGCCCAGGCCGATGCAGGGCGCGCTGCGCTTCGACGACGTGGGCGTCCACTACCCCAGCCGCCCGGATGCACCGGCGCTGTACGACTTCAACCTGGATATCCGCCCCGGCGAAACAGTGGCCCTGGTCGGGCCTTCGGGCGCGGGCAAGAGCACCGTGTTCACCCTGCTGCTGCGCTTCTACGATCCGCAGCGCGGACGCATCACGCTCGACGGCGTGGACCTGCGTGCGCTGTCGCTCCCCGAACTGCGCGGCGCGATCGCGCTGGTGCCGCAGGAAACGGTGATCTTCAGCGGCAGCGCGGCCGACAACATCCGCTTCGGCCGCCAGGATGCGGGCGACGACGAAGTACGCGACGCCGCGCGCGCGGCCGAGGCCAACGATTTCATCAGCGCGCTGGGCAACGGCTACGACGAGGAGCTGGGCGAGCGTGGCGTGCGCCTTTCGGGGGGACAGCGCCAGCGCATCGCCATCGCACGCGCCATCCTGCGCGACGCGCCCTTGCTGCTGCTCGATGAAGCCACGTCCGCGCTAGACGCCCAGTCCGAGGCGGCCATCCAGCAGGCGCTGGAACGGCTGGAGAAAGGCCGCACCACCCTGGTGATCGCCCATCGCCTGGCCACCGTGCAGCGCGCCGACCGCATCGTGGTGATGGACGGCGGCCGCATCGTGGCACAGGGCACGCACCAGAGCCTGCTCGCCGAAGGCGGCTTGTACGCGGAGCTGGCCAGGCTGCAATTCACCGCCTGACCCGCCCACCGCTTACGGCCCCTTGTCCTCCGCCACGGCTGGCGCTGCGGCGTTGCCCGCGCGCGGCTGCCAGCCCGGCACGCCACCGTGCCACAGGATGAAGGTGATCATGTCGGCCACCAGTGCATCGGTCTGCGTCTTGGTCGAGCCGATGCCATGCCCGGCCTGCTCATCCACCCGCAGCAGTACCGGCGCACGCGTGCCGCTGGCGCGCAGGCGCGCCGTCAGTTTTGCTGGCTCCCATGACGGCACGCGCGGATCATTGAGGCCGGTAGTGATGAGCACGGGCGGGTATGAGGTGCCGTCCTTCACGTTGAAGTAGCTGTCCATCACCAGCAGGTTGCGGAATCCGTCCTGCGTTTTCACCGTGCCGAACTCGGGAATGTTCGGCACGCCGTTGGAGAAGAATTCCTGCCGCACGGTATTGGCGGCGGGCACCATGTCGATCACGCCGGCAAACAGTTCCGGACGCTCTTCCATCGCACGGCCCATGGTGATGCCGCCCGCTGAGCCACCCATGATGAAGAGCTTGTCGCGCGAGGTGTAGCCGCGTGCAACCAGGTCTTCCCCGCAGGCGATCAGGTCGCGCCAGGTATTGGGCTTGTTGGCGTCCTTGCCACCCAGCCGCCAGTTCTCGCCCAACTCGCCACCGCCACGGACATGGCAGACGGCAAAGGCAATGTCCTGCTTGAGGATCATCGCCCAGCGGGCGCTGAAGGCGGGAAACTGGGCAATGCCGTACGAACCGTAGGCATACAGCAGCAACAGCTGCGGTCGCCGTGCGCCACGGTTCTCGACATAGCTCAGCGGCACCGCCGTGCCGTCCTTGGCCTTGGCCGTGAGGTCGGAGACGACGAAGGCGGCCGGGTTGTAGCCAGGCGGCACGCGACCAAGCCGCAGGTCATCGAGGCGTCCCGTCGACGGATCGTAGGCAAACGTCGTGTTGGGCGTGACCCAGCTGTCCAGCGCGAGCACCGCACCGGCGGCGCGTGGGTCCGTGGTCAGCCCGTTGACCGAGCCCTTGATGGGCAAGGCGATCGACTGCTCGGGACCGCCATCGAGCGGCACCTTGAACAGTTCGGAATACACACCCCGGCGCGCATACACATACAGACCGTCGGACGCCGCCGCGATGCCTTCGATGACGCGATCGGGCCGCGCCGCTACCAGCGTGCTCGCTGCCGCCAATGGCTGGCCCGCCTTGAGCGCCAGCACCTTGAAGGTCGGCGCATCCTTGTGCGACAGCAAGAAGAGCCGATCCTTCACCATGTCGACGGCGGTGATGCCATCGTCGCGCACCGCGAGCCGCGTCCATGGCGCCGCCGGGTCGGTGGCGCTGGCGGCATCCACCGTCCACAGGTCCATTTCGCTCTGCGTGCCATTGATCACCTGCGCCGTCGCCACGCTCGCACCAGGCCGCGTCACCACAAACGGGAACATTTCCGCCGGTACCGTCACTTTGCCGGTGGACGGGCCGCCCATCAGCACGACCGGCGCGCTCTTCATGTCCCACCGCACGTTGCGCGTGTGCAGGTATTTGTCCGATTCGGGCGCGCCCGGCGCGAGCTTCGACTGCAGCAACACGAACAGCTGGCGGCTGTCGTCGGTCCAGCCGGTGACGCCGAAGCGCGCAAGCTCCAGCGGGCCGGCGATCGGCTTGCCCGTCGCCACGTCGTAGACGAACAGCGAGGCGTCTTCCGATCCACCCGACGAGATGCCCACGGCTACCTTGGACGCATCCGGCGACGGTGCGAAGTAGTTGATCGCCTGGGGCTCGCCACCGTGCAGGCGGCGCAGCGCCTGCACGTCGACCAGCTTGCGGGCCTTGCCACTGGCATCGCGCGTCCACAGGTCGAAGCTGTCGGCGCCCTCGCTGCGTTCCTCGTAGAACAGCACGCCCTGCACTCGCTGTGCGTGCATCACGATGGCAAACGCGCCAGTGAAATCGGACATCTGCCTGACCAGCGCCGCATGCCCTGGAATGGAGTCGAGCACGGCCGCCGTGTAACGGCCTTCGGCCTTGATCCAGGCCACCACCTCCGGATCCCCGACTTTTTCCATGTACCGATACGGGTCGGTCAGCGTAGTGCCGAAGTAGGTATCGCTGACCGGGCGCTTCGGAGGTGCCGGCGGCGGCGAGAGTTGTTGCGCAACCACCAGACCGGCCAGCAGCGCACAGAGCAGCACGGGGAAAAGCCGTTGAAGGAGCCTCATGACGCGACCCTCGGCAGGATGGCCCGCCGAGCGTACGCCCCGGCCTACCCGCTTCAATCAGGCCTTTGGCGTAGGAAACTACCTACACGCAAGAATATGCCGCTGGCGACTCAGGCGTTTGCCAGGGCGTGCACGAGGCGACGGACTTCATCGGCGCCGGTGCGGGTTTCGCCGCCGATCATGTCCAGCTCATCCGCCGGCTGATGCCGCATGCGCGAAGGCAGCACGCGCTTGGCCGAGGCATGGTACTCGCGAGCTCCGCTCTGCTGCACGAGGCTGGCGATATTGCCGGCCTGGATGCCGGCGCCGGGCATCACGCCGACGCGTCCGGCGGCCTGATCGATCAGCCGGCGGATCTGGCCGGCACCCTCCAGTGCCGAGCGCCGCCCGCCCGAAGTGAGTACGCGCTCGGCGCCCAGGGCGATCACCGCCTCCAGCGCCGTCGATTGGTCGGGCACCAGATCGAAGGCGCGATGGAAGGTGATGCCCATGCGTCCAGCCGCGGCGACCAGTTCACTGCAACGGGCACCATCGACCTGGCCATCGGCGTCGAGCACGCCGAGCACCACGCCGTCGCAACCCAAGGCCGCGCAGGCCTCGATGTCGCGATGCATGGTCGCCAGTTCCTGCGGGCTGTAAAGGAAGTCGCCGGCACGCGGACGGATCAACACGTACAACGGCAGTGCCACCTGCTCGCGCACCAGGGCGATCTCGCCGTGCGAGGGTGTCAGTCCACCCGCCTCCAGTGCCGTGCACAACTCGATGCGCCCCGCACCACCGGCCTGCGCGGCCAGGGCCGAGGCCAACGAATTGGCCGCCACTTCGAGCAGGCGCGCCGTCATCTCAGAACGCGCTCTTGGACGGTAGCAAGCCATCCTGGCGCCGGGCATCGCATACGGCGTAGGAGAAGCCGGGCTGGATCGCGAATGCCCCCACCTCGCCGTGGCGGTTCATGGCGAGGAAGCCGACCTGCAAGTCCTTCGAGGCGTTGGGACGTTTCTTGACGATGCGCATCACCGCTTCCTGGCAGGCCTGCTGCGGCGTGCGTCCCTGGCGCATCAGTTCCACCACCAGGAAGCTGC
Source organism: Dyella sp. C9 (assembly GCF_003332825.1). GTDB lineage: Bacteria > Pseudomonadota > Gammaproteobacteria > Xanthomonadales > Rhodanobacteraceae > Dyella. The sequence goes on from NZ_QIRF01000019.1 coordinate 64,042, forward strand.
CTGCGTTGCGGATCACTTCCTCGCCGACCCCGGTGGACGTGGCCGCACCCACCTCGCCATCCACGTACAGGCCAGCGCCGATGATCGGGCTGTCACCGACGCGGCCGCGCATCTTCCACGCCATGCCGCTGGTGGTGCAGGCGCCGGCCAGGCGCCCGTTCGCATCGATGGCCAGCATGCCGATGGTGTCGTGGTTGTCCTTGCCGCCGGGCATGCCGGTCTTGCCGTAGTCGCGCACTTCGCTGTTGATCGATGGCTGGTAGTGGGCGCTCTTCAGCCACTCCTTCCATGCCTGCTCGGATTGGGGCGTAAGCAACTCTTCCTTCGTGAAGCCCTGCTCCAGCGCAAACTGCAGCGCACCGTCGCCGACCAGCAGCACGTGCGGCGTGTTCTCCATCACCCGGCGCGCCACCTGGATGGGATGGGCGATGTGCTCCAGCGCGGCCACCGCACCGCAGCTGCCGTCGGCATCCATGATGCTGGCGTCCAGCGTCACGTGGCCATCGCGGTCCGGATAGCCGGCGCGGCCAACGCTGTGATTCTTGAGGTCGGCCTCTGGCACCATCACGCCGGCCTCCACTGCATCGAGGGCATGGCCGCCCTTGTCCAACACGGCCCAGGCGGCCTGGTTGGCCGCCACGCCAAAGTCCCAGGTGGAAATGACGCGTGCGCCGCTGTCGCCCTTGCCCGCGGCCGACACGGTGGCTTCGGCCTGGCCGGCCAGCGCCAGCGTGGAAGCCCCCAGCAAGGAGGCTTTCAGGAAATCTCTACGGTCTGCCATGGTGGTTCCGTTGTCAGCTGCAGGCAAAAAGAAGCCCCGCGCCTTGCGACGCGGGGCTTCCCTGTTACATCGATGACCGGCGCGCGCGCCGGCTCGCCGAGATCAACCAGCGATCTCGACGCCCGAAGCCTGGGCGCCCTTCGGACCCGTGGTGACTTCGAACTTCACGCGCTGACCTTCCTGCAGGCTGCGAAAGCCCTTGGCGTTGATCGCCGAAAAGTGGACGAACACGTCCTCCCCACCGTCCTCGGGCGCGATGAAGCCGAAACCCTTGGCGTCGTTGAACCACTTGACCGTACCGAAACGCATTGCGTGAACCTCTGAATCATGGACTGGATGCACCACGGTATAGCGCTGAACCACCTTGACCCCTTGGTCCGCCGCCCCTGGCACAGCGGAAGTATCAACATGTTTCATGGCAAAGCGCAATATGGTCTTCGGTTTGACACGATTAAAACCCAAACCGCTGCTCAGCTTTTGAGCAAAACGCCGAGGATGCGGGGTACTTCGGCAGTGGCTGCCGCCAGATGGGCGAAGATTTCTTCGATGCTGATCTCCGCCTCGTCCCCGCAGCCTGCGGCAAAATTCGCCACCAGTGCCAGGCAGGCATATTCGAGATCCAGTTCGCGGGCGAGCACCGCCTCGGGCATGCCGGTCATGCCGACCAGGTCGCAGCCATCGCGCTTCATGCGGGCGATTTCGGCGCGGGTTTCCAGGCGTGGCCCCTGGGTGGCGCCGTAGCAGCCACCATCGATGGCGGCGACCCCCGCACCCGCGGCTGCCGCCAGCAGGCTCCTGCGCAAGGTCTCGGTGTAAGGCTCGCTGAAGTCGATGTGACGGACCTCGGCGCCTTCCACGTCGCAATAACTCGTATAACGGCCGTAGGTGTAATCGATGATCTGGTCGGGCACTACGATGACGCGCGGCCCCATATCGGCACGGATGCCGCCGACGGCGTTGACGCCGATCACCCTGCGTGCGCCCAGCGAATGCAGTGCCCACAGGTTGGCGCGATAGTTCACCCGGTGCGGGGGCACCGTGTGGCTTTCGCCGTGGCGGGCCAGGAAGGCCACGCGACGACCGGCAAAGTCGCCGATCACCACGTCGCCCGACGCCGCGCCGAACGGCGTGTCGATGCTATGGCGCGAAGTGTTCTCGAGGCCAGGGAAGTTGTACAAGCCGCTGCCGCCGATGACAGCCAGATCGATAGTCACGGATCGTTCCTGTTTCAATTAGAAGTCCTTCGCCGTCGCGGCGAGCCGCTCGGCAAAACCTTGCAGGTGGCGGCCCAACGCGTCGCGCGTGCGCTCGTCGGCCAACCGCCCGTCGATGATCTTGGTATGGGCCTGGAACACCAGCACGTCGCCTTGCGGTTCGGTGCGGGCGCCGGCCCGGCGCAATACCAGCCGCAGCTGGTCCTGCGCACGCACGGTGCCGGTGATGCCCGGGCTGGCGCCGATGATGCACACCGTCTTGCCGGCCAGCGGTGCCTGCTTGCGCGCCTTGCCGGAGCGCGAGGCCCAGTCGACAGCATTCTTCAGCACGCCGGTGATACCACCGTTGTATTCGGGACAGGCCAGCAGCAGGCCGTCGGCTTGTTCGATCGCCCGCTTCAGCGCCTCGACGGCCGGCGGATCGCCCTGCTCTTCCACGTCCTGGTCGAACAGCGGCAGTTCGTGCAGGCGATGCACCTGGATGTTCATGCCTGCCGGAGCCAGCTCCTGCGCAGCGTGCAGCAGGGCTGTATTGAACGAGGCCTGCCGCAGGCTGCCGGAAATGCCGAGGATGTTCATGTACCCGTTCCCTGTCCGAGTCCGGCTTACTTCAGCGCGTAGATGCCAGGCAGGTTACGGCCCTGCTCGTGAAAATCCATGCCGAAGCCGAACACATAGCGATCCGGCAGTTCGACGCCGTTGAAGTCCGAGGCGATGCCTTCCACCAGGCGGTCGTGCTGCTTGGTGCACAGGCTGGCGATCAGTACGCGACGGGCGCCGCGGCGCAGGCAGTCGTCACGCACCGCCTTGAGCGTATGCCCCTCGTCGAGGATGTCGTCGACCAGCAACACCGTGCGGCCCGCCAGTTCCGCCGCCGGCTCGCGTAGCCAATGCAGCTCGCTGCCGGAGGTGGCGCCACGGTAACGCGTGGCATGCACGTAATCGAACTCCACGTCGGTGCGGATGGCCAGCGCCAGGTGGCCGGCGAAGATCAGCGCGCCGTTCATCACCGTAAGGAATACGGCGCGCTCGCCATCCAGCGATGCGTCGATGCGGCGGCCCATGTCGGCGATCACCGATTCGAGCTCGGCGCGATCGAACAGCAGGTCGGCGTCGGCGAGGGCCGAGGCCAGCGAGGGGGTGTCTTTGCTCATGCCGGGTTGGATCCTTCGGCGCCGTTCAGCGCCGTGATGCGCGCGATGAAACGGTCGCGCTGCGGGTTGTCGGTCAGGCCCTCCCAGGTGGAGGCCACGTTGCCACGCAGGGCACCGAGGCGCTCGGGCGAGCTGGCGGGACGGTCGCGGACGGCGGCGATGGCCTCGTCCACCACGTCGGGGAAACAGGCCAGCACCAGGTCGCAGCCAGCATCGAGGTGGGCGCTGACACGCGCCGCCACGCCGCCGGCGGCACCCGCCGCGGCCATGCTGATGTCGTCGCTGATCACCGTGCCGTTGAAGCCGAGCTCGCCGCGCAGGACGTCGCCGATCCAGCGCCGCGAGAAGCCGGCCGGCTGCGCATCCACTTCGGGGTAGATCACGTGCGCCACCATCACCGCCTCGGCGTGGGCGGCCATGCCCTCCACGAAGGGCAGCAGGTCGTTGCGCCGGACCTCATCGAGCGGGCGCGGATCGATCGCCGCGGCCTTGTGGGTGTCCACGGCCACCGAGCCGTGTCCCGGGAAATGCTTCAGCACCGCCGCCATGCCACCCAGATGCATGCCACGCACGTAGGCCTGGGTCAGCTCGGCGGTGACAGCCGGGTCGGCATGGAACGCACGAGGACCGATGGCCGCATTGCCGCGGGCCAGGTCGACCACCGGCGCAAAACTGAAATCCACGCCGCTCGCGCGCAGCTCGCTGGACATCACCCAGGCGTGCTCCTCGGCCAGGCGGATCGCGTTATCGGCATCCTGCTCGTAGAGCGCACCGATGGCCGACAGCGGCGGCAGGCGGGTGAAGCCGTCGCGGAAACGCTGTACCGGGCCGCCTTCCTGATCGACGGCAATCAGCATGTGCTCGCCCCCCACCTCGCGGATCGCATCGACCAGCGCCATCAGCTGATCGCGCGAGGCGAAGTTGCGTGAGAACAACACGACGCCGGATACACCGTGCGCCGTCAGCCATGCATGCTCCGAAGGCGCCAGCGTGGTGCCGGCCAGGCCGATCATCAGCATGACAGCGGTTCCACGGCGTTGCGCTCGTCCTCGCTCCAGTGGGCGTAGGGATGATCGATCAGATTGACGTTGTAGTAACGCGGCAGATGACTCACCTCGCGACCCAGCCAGCTGGGCCGCGGAAACGCTTCGTCCGGTGCGTCCAGCTCCACCTCGGCCACCACCAGGCCAGCGTTGTCGCCGAAGAACTCGTCGACCTCGAACAGCGTGCCTTCCACCGTGACGTAGTGGCGGATCTTCTCCAGCACGCCGTCGCACAGCGTCGCCAGCATCTGCTCGGCATCAGCCAGCGGCACTGGGTATTCGAACTCGGCGCGCTCGATGCCCAGCTGGGCGGACTTGATGTTCAGCCACGCGCGCTCGCCGCTGCGACGCACGCGCACCGAGGAACGTGCGTAACCGTCGCGCAGCGCCTGCGCACTGACCAGGTAACCCTGGGCAATGCGCTCGCTGCGCGTCGCCGCATCGCGCCAGCCATCGCCGCGCAGGAGGAATTTGCGTTCGATCTCAATACCCATGACGACTCCGCATCAACGTTCGAACAATGCAATCGATTCCACGTGGGCCGTATGCGGGAACATATCCATCACGCCCGCCGCGCTCAAGCGGAAACCGTGCTTCTGCACCAGGATGCCGGCATCGCGCGCCAGCGAGCCGGGGTGACACGAAACGTACACAATGCGCTGCGTCTGCTTGTGCGGCAGGTATTCGAGCACCTTGTCGGCGCCGGCGCGCGGCGGATCGAGCAGCAGCTTGTCCCATGGCTGCCTGGCCCAGTGCGCGTGGCGCTGGTCCTCGAACAGGTTGGCCACCTCGAAACGCGCGTGGGTGATGCCGTTGCGCGCCGCATTCTCGGCGGCTCGCTCCACCAGGCCATGCTCGCCCTCCACGCCCACCACTTCGGCCACACGGCGGCCGATCGGCAGGGTGAAGTTGCCCAGCCCGCAGAACAGGTCGAGCACGCGATCGGCAGGCTGCGGGTCGAGCAGTTCCATCGCACGCGCCATCATGCGCTGGTTCATGCCCGCATTGACCTGCACGAAATCGAGCGGGCGGAATTCCAGCTCCACGTCATCGATCGCCGCATCGCCACTGGGAATGCGGAACGCCAGACGCGGATGTTCCGGCCACAGCGGATGCACGCTGCTGACGCCGCCGGGCTGCAGGTAGATCGCAAAGCCGTGCTGCTTGCCGAATTCGACCAGGGCCGCCTGGTCGCGCTCGCTCAGCGGCGACATGTGGCGAAACACCAGGGCCACGGCGTCGTCACCGGCGGCGAATTCGATCTGCGGGATATCGTTGGCGGCATCCATGCTACCCACCAGTTCGGCCAGCAGGCCGATCTTGGGCCCCAGCGCCGGATGCACTACCTCGCAGCGGCTGATCTCGGCCACGAAGCGCGGATTGCTCTCTTCGCGGAAACCCACCAGCACGCGTCCCTTCTTGGCCACCGCGCGCACCGACAGGCGTCCCTTGCGGCGATAACCCCAGGGCTGGTCGGTTAGCGGCGGCAACCACAGCTCCGGCACCACCTTGCCGATGCGCTCGAAGTTGTCCTTCAGCACGCGCTGCTTCACCTCGATCTGCGAAGCGGCGTCCAGGTGCTGCAGCGAGCAGCCACCGCACTGGCCGAAGTGCTGGCAGCGCGGCTCCACGCGATGCGGCGAACGGGTCAGCAGCTCCACCACATCGGCTTCGTCGTAGTGGCGATGGCGCTTGCGGATGCGCAGCTTCACCTCTTCGCCCAGCAGGGCGCCACTGACGAACACGGCCTTGCCGTCGATGCGGGCGACGCCCTTGCCGTCATGGCTGAGGTCGGTGATGGTGGTGTTGAATTCGTTCATGAGCCTCAAAACAAGCACGCCCGGACCGTGAAGGACCCGGGCGCGGCAATCGGGTGGATTGGGCGGAATGGCTTACTTCTGCTTCCAGGCGCCCGAGGAGTCCTGATAATACCAGCCCGGGCGCGCGCGCTCGATCCAGCCCTTGGCGAAGGTGGCGCGGATCTGCGCCTCCCATTCCGGATGGTTGTTGGCATTGGCCACCTCGCGGTAGAGGGCGTTGCGGTCGCGGTTCTCGTCGGCCACGGCTGCATTGAGGCCAGCGCGCTGGTCCAGCGGCACCTTGGCCGCGTCGCGCACCGCCACCAGGCCATCCTGGGTGAAACCCACCGCCCCGCTGTTGAACAGCGGGGCCAGCGTGTTGCGGAAGCGATCCTGCATGCGCGCGTGGATGGCGTCGGTGGTCGGCGTCTGGATGCGGATGTTCGGCGTATCGGCCGCATAGGCGGCCGGAATCAACAGGTCGAGCAGCATCGCCGAGGGCTGGCTGTCCTTCTTGGCCGCCGCCGGCGGCTGCGTGTTGTTGCTGGCCGGCGTGCTGGTAGGCGCGGCGCTGTCCAGCACGGTGCCGATGAACTGATCGGCGGCCTTTTGCGCCGCCGCCTCGGGAAAATACACGTTGATGGTGACACACCCCACCAGGGCGACCAGCAGCATGGTCAGCAATCCATAGACGAGCTTGCGCATGTTCGACTCCTTCGGGTGGGGACTCACCGGGGCAGTGAGTGTGCTCAATGGACCTCCGGTCCGTTGCCTTCGATCGCGGCCTTGATACGTCGTACCAGCGTGGGCCAATCCACCTGGGTCTGGTGGCCGATCACCTGCAGGTGCGGCAAGCCGCTGCCTTCGACAATAGTGTAGCCGTCGGCGTCGTTGTCCAGTCCGCCCATATGGCATACCGATGCCTGCAACGTGCAGTTGAGGCCGATGCGTTTGTAGCTGAAGGTCTTGAACAACTTCAGCATGGCGCCCTGCAGGCCGGCAGCGGCGCCACCGCCACCCACGGCGGTGAGGTTGTTCACGGCACGCTGGCTGATGCGACCACCAGTGCCCGCCAGCAGGTTCGCGCGGAACGCCACCGGACTCCAGTTGACCAGGCGCAACTCGTCGATCGAGCCATCCATGCGTCCGGTGATGCTGCCGAAATCGAACACCGTGGTCATCGCCGCGAGGTCCAACTGTCGCATGTGGATGTCGCCGGTCAGTACTGGGCTTGGACCAAACGGTCCCTGCAAAGTCATCCGGGTGATGTCGACGAAGCCATCGAAGACGTTCACCGAAAGGCCGCCATCCAACTCGAAGCGATCGTCGACCCAGCGCAACGACGGGATGGCACCGCCCAGCGTGCCCTGGAACTCGGGCCACCCCATGGCTCGCGAGAATGCGGCCATGTCGATGCCGGTAAAGGCCAGCGAGGTCGACAGACGGCGCCCCTTGGCCGCTGCCGGACGCCATTCCATATCGCCGATGCGGGCCCGCCCATTGAGCACGGGCACCTCAACCGGATGCTGCAGGCTCAGGGCGCCACCACGGCTCTGCCAGTGCGACTGTGCGGCGCCGTTGGCGATGCGGTACACCTGCAGGCCCTGCCAACTCAGGGTGGTGGCCGGACGGTCGGCGTCGGCCGACCAGTCGAGCGCGCCGCGCAAGCCCTTCACCGCCAGCCGACCCTCGGCATCGGCCAGGTCCAGACCCTCGGTATCGAAGGCGAAGCTGCGCAGGCCGTCCCCGTTCATGTCCAGGCTGCCGTTGAGCTGCCCATCGATGCGCATGTCGCGCAGGCCCAGCGTGGTAAGCCAGGCCTGGCCATAACGCTGGTACGCCGCGGGGAAGCGCGACTGCAGCTTGTCCAGCCTAAGCTTCTGCAGGTCGCCCTTGGCGTTGAACGCCATCGAGCCATCGAACTGCAGCGCATCGGCATCCGCCACGCGCAAGCGAGTGAAATCCACTGCACCTCCGCGGGTCGCCGCGGTGAGGCTGAGCTGCACGGGATGATCCGGCAGGTGCGCGAAGATCGGGCCGAGCAACAGCTCGCCGCCGCGCAGGCTGGCATCGAGATCGATGCGCGACGGCGAGGTGGTGGTGTCGATGTTGAGCCGACCGTTGCCGTTGACCGCCTGCCCGGCGATGGTGCCGCTCGGGGTGTCGAAACCGGTTCCACTCAGCGCGAACTGGCCCGAGGCCTGCAATCCCTTGTCGGCCATGTCCAGTGCCATGTCCGCATCGAGCTTGCCTGCCGTCGCGCGGCCGGACCACAGCGTGCCCAGGAGTCCCTGCAGCCACACGGTGGGGACCGCCTTGAGGCTGATCTGGGCGTGGGTGGGCTGGTCCAGCGGCAGCGCCGTGCTCGCCTGCGCCTGCCCCTGGGTGATGTCGACTTCCAGCGTATTGGCCGCCTCGTCGATCACCATCGACACCTTGGCGTTGCCGAGCGCCGCCCCGGGCGCTCCCGCCAGTTGCAGAACGCCGTCGAACAGCCAGCGCATATGGACGTCACGCTGCAGGCCACCCTGCAGGTCCAGCGCCACATGCCGCCACCCCAGCGTCGGTATGTCCGCGCGGGTTGCACGCAACGAGAGTTTCAGTCCACCCTGGGCATCTTCGCTGATGCGCGCCTGGACGTCCTGCATTTTCAGGCCGGGCACGGTGACCGTCTTGGCGCCCAGCGCGACGTCCGCGCGCGCAGGCAACGCCAGGGCGACCCCCAACAGGATGCCGAGACTGAGCAATAGGTGGCTTGATGTGAAGCGCATGACGCGCCATTCTGCCAAAAACAGCTGAACGACACGGACTAGTCATGTTCAACACGCTTTCCAGCGAGGCCCCGCAAGGGCTCGTCACGCCCGAAGCCGTACGCGCCCTGGTGGCCGACGACGATCCCGCGAGCTGCCTGTTCCTGGTCGAGGCGCTGCGCAGCCTGGGCCTGGAGGCGCAAGCCTGTCACGATGGCGCAACAGCGATCGCGCTCGCCCATGACCAGGCCTTCGACCTGCTGCTGCTCGACTGCCGCATGCCTGGCGCCGGCGCCGAGGAAGTCCTGGCAGCGCTGCGCCAGGACCCCCATGCACGCTCCACCGACAGCACGGCTGTCGCCACCAGCGCCGATATGGACATGGCCCACCGGCAGCGCCTGCTGGCAGCCGAGTTCAGCGAAGTACTGCAAAAACCCTGCAACATCGCCGACTTGCGGCGGATCCTGGGGTTGGTGCAGGCCGGTGCAGGTACCCTGCCCTTGCTGGACGACCAGCAGGCGGTGGCCACCATGGGTGATGCTGAGGTTGTGAAGGCCATGCGAACGCTGCTGCGCGCCGAGCTGGCCGGCCTTTACCAGGACCTGGACGTACTGAGGAACGATCCGGAAGCCTTTGCCGGCCGCTTGCACCGCCTGCGCTCGTCCTGCGGCTTCTGTGGCGCGGCTGCCCTGGCCACCCAGGCCACGCTGCTGCAACGGCACCTCAAGCTTGGACACTCCGGCTCGCTGGCGCCGCTCTCTCGTTTCCGCAAGGCGCTTCTGGCCACCATCGACGCCCTCGGCAGCTAAACCGGCTAACGGCGACTGATGGCCGCCCCGAGCACCTGCCAGGCACGCAATTCGCCGCCCCCAAGGTGGTAGCGGATCACTTCGCGCATCATTGCGCGCAAGGCCGACAGGCCAACCGTGTCGGGCATGCGGTCCTCGGCCAGGTTCAAGAGATCGGCGCCACGCAGCGCATGTGTGGTTCCCGGCGGGCAGGGTGACGGCCCCTGCTCGACCGCGTAGCGATAAAGTTGCGCCGGTTCCACCGGCTCGCCCGACTCGGCCTCGAACTCCAGCTGCAGGCCATAACCCACCGCGTCCAGCAGGTCACGTTCAAAGCGGCGCAGCGTCCATGCCAGCGAATCGTCCGACGCCAGGCGCGGCAAGGTGCGCGCGTAGGCATCGTACAACTGCGGCTGCGGATCCTGGCGACCCGTCAGGCGCACCACCAGTTCGTTGAGATAGAGGCCGGCGAGGCCCGCATCACCGGCCAGCCGCTGGGGCGTGCCGATGCTTTCGGCGGCCTGCAGGGTGGCCAATTCGCCGCGCAGCAGCAGATCCAATGCCAGCGGCTGGAATGGTTCCAGCTGCGAGCGTTGCAGTTTCGCCCGTTCCCGCCGCACGCCCCGGGCGACCACGCCCACGCGGCCGTGATCCCGGGTCAGGCATTCGAGCAGCAACGAAGTCTCGCGATAAGGCCGCGCATGCAGGACATAGGCCGGTTGCTGTTCGATGCGCATGCTGGCCCGTGCCGCTTACGACGCCCGCGCCCGGCGCGGCGTGGCAACGGATGGCCCATCGTGGTGCACGCTCCGGTCCATGCGCGCCGCGACCCGTCAGTCCGTATAGCCGAACTTCTTGAGCATGGTCTCGTCGTCGACCCAGCCCTCGCGCACCTTCACCCACAGGCGCAGGAATACCTTGCGCTCGAACGCGCGTTCCATGTGGCGCCGCGCCGCCGTTCCGATGGCCTTCAGCTGGGCGCCTCCGTTGCCGATCACGATGGCCTTCTGGCCGTCCCGCTCGACCCAGATCACCGCGTGGATCTCCGCCACGCCATCGGGGCGATCCTTGAACTGCTCGATTTCAACCGTGGTGGCGTAAGGCAGCTCCTGGTCCAGGCGCAGCATCAGCTGCTCGCGCACCATTTCGGCGGCAAGGAAACGCTCGCTGCGATCGGTGATCTCGTCTTCGCCGTAGACGGGCGGCTGCACCGGCAGGCGCTTGAGGATGCCCTGCTCCAGTTCCTTCAGCCCCTTCTGCTTGAGAGCGCTGACGTAATAGACATCATCGAACTGGTGATGCTGCATCAACTCGGCCACGAAGGGCAGCATGGTGGCCTTTTCCTTGGCCAGGTCCACCTTGTTGATCACCAGCAGGCGCGGCACCTTCTGCTCGACCAGGGCGTCGTACAGCGCCTGGTCCTCGTCGGTCCAGCGGCCCGCCTCGATCACCTGCACCACCACGTCCACTTCGCTGATGGCTGAACGGGCTGCGCGATTGAGGCTGCGGTTCATGGCGCGCTTGGCGCCGCGGTGCAGGCCGGGGGTATCCACGTACATGATCTGGCCGGCTTCGCTGGTGGCGATGCCGAGGATGCGGTGGCGCGTGGTCTGCGGTCGCGGGCTGACGATGGACAGGCGAAAGCCGATCAGTGCGTTCAGCAGGGTCGACTTGCCCACGTTCGGGCGTCCCGCCAGCGCAACGGTGCCGCAGCGGAAATCGTCATGGGGAAGCTCGGCGGGAGCACCGAGGTCGAGGTCGTCGTTGTCGTTCATGAGCGGAGCCTGTATCGGCCCTCGCAAGCAAGGGCCGGCAAACGCAGGACAATCCTGCGGGGGTACGGTAAGAGTGTATGTCCTTGGCGCCAGGGGATGATAACGGCGCCTGGCTGAGCCGGCCCATCAGGAAGGCTCAGGGACCCGGAAGGACGGGGCCCGGCAGATTCAGCCCAGTGCTTCCTGTAGGCGCTGGAGGACGGTTTCGGCTGCTTCCTGCTCCGCCGCCCGCCGACTGCTGCCCCGGCCTTCGGCGCGGATCGCCGACGGCTCGGTGATCTCGCAGGACACGTCAAAGGTCTTGGCGTGATCCTCGCCATGGCTATCGATCAGTTCGTACTGAGGCAGCGCCCAGCCCCGTCCCTGCAACAGCTCCTGCAGGCGGGTCTTGGCGTCCTTGGACGAGCGCGGGATCGCCGCCACCAGCGGTCCGAACAGGGCCCGCACCACCTCGCGGCATTCGGCAAAGCCGGCGTCCAGGTAGACCGCCGCGACCAGTGCCTCGAAGGCGTCCGCCAGGATGGATTCCCGACGGAAACCGCCACTCTTCAGCTCCCCCGAACCGAGCTTGAGCTCGTCGCCGATCTCCAGCTCGCGCGCGATGACGGCCAGCGCCTGGCCATTCACCAGTTGGGCGCGCAGGCGGGACAGCTCGCCTTCGCTGGCATGGGGATGGGCCTCGAACAGCAGCTCGGCCACCACCGCGCCCAGCAAGGCATCCCCCAGGAACTCCAGGCGCTCGTTGTTTGGCTTGCCCGCGCTGCGGTGGGTCAGTGCCAGCTGGGCCAGCGCGGGATCACGAAAACGGTAGGCGAGCCTGGTCAAATCCTGGGCCTGTGCTTATTCGCCGACGTTGCCCTGCAGCGCCACGCTCTTCTCGAAGTGCAGCAGGAAGTCGATGTTGTACATGAAGGGCACGCGCTTGTCGTAGCTGACCTTGAGCGACGTGGTGTTGTTCTCGCGCGACACGGTGATGTCCTTGGGACCCACGGTGTCGGTACTGACGTACTGGAAGTCCAGCTTGCGCAGCAGGTCGTTGCGGACCTCATTGAGGGACTTGCCTTCCAGCCCGCCACCAGCTTCCTGCGCCAGGGCCTTGGATACGCCCATGTATTCCATGTAGGACGGCACCAGCTTCATCGCCATGAAGCCAAAGAATCCAACCACCATCAGCACGATCACGAACCCGATAAGGGTGATGCCCGTCTGCTTCGATTTCATAGTCCCCTCGCTATGCCGGTCTGCGGCGCTGCCCATTCGATACCGCGCGCCGCCGGCAAGGTGCCGGCGACGCCCACAGTATGCCCATTGTCGCCGCAAGCCACAGCCAGCGTCACCGGTCGCGCATCAACACCGGTCACGGTTTCTCAATGAATGATCGTTCCCATGCGGTTGAAGGCCACGCCCGAGCCGGTCCAGCTCAGCCAGATCAGGAAGGCCTTGCCAGCCAGGTTCTGCTCCGGCAGGCAGCCCCACCAGCGGCTGTCCGTGCTGTTGTAGCGGTTGTCACCCATCGCCAGGTAGCAGCCCTGCGGCACCACCAGCGGCACGCGGGCGTTGGGTAGCGGCGGCGGGATCGCATAGTTGGGCATGCGTGCGGTCAGGTGGTTGACCACGCCCCCCTGCCCATTGGGCAGGTGCTCGTTCCACACCGTGGCGCCCATTTCCAGCATCAGGCGCGATTCGGCGCGCTTGGGGTCGCCCTCGTAAGGGCCCACCAGGTCGGCGGCCACCGGTTCGCCATTGATGATCAGCTGGTCACCGTGCATCTCGACGCGGTCGCCCGGAACGCCGATCACGCGCTTGATCCAGTTCTGGTTCGGCACCGGCGCATGCGGGTCCGAGCAGCTCTGGTCGCCGCTGCGCACCAGCTTGCCGCCGTCCTCGCACAGGTAACCGGGGAAGCGGAACACCACCACGTCACCGCGCTTGGGCTCGCCCAGGCTCACGAACTTGTTGTTGAAGGCCGGCATGCGCAGGCCATAGGCGAACTTGTTCACCAGGATGAAGTCGCCCACGTCCAGGGTCGGCATCATCGAGCCGGAGGGAATGCGGAACGGCTCGGCTACGAACGAACGCAGCAACAACACCACCAGCACCACCGGGAACAGCGAGCGGGACCAGTCCACGATCACCGGCTCGGGAACCTCGCTGCCGGCCGCCGCGGCCCTGGCCTTGCGCTGCTTGTGGAAGAACAGGCGATCGAGGCCCCACACCACGCCAAACAGCACGGTCAGGCCAAGCAGAATCGCCGAAAAGTCGAAATCCATGCCCTACTCCAAGGTTGCCCGGCGTGGGGGACGCCGACCCCGTAGATCTTGTTATTTGTCCACCTTCAATACGGCAAGGAAGGCTTCCTGTGGAATCTCCACGCGGCCGACCTGCTTCATGCGCTTCTTGCCTTCCTTCTGCTTCTCCAGCAGCTTCTTCTTGCGGCTGACGTCGCCACCGTAGCACTTGGCCAGCACGTTCTTTCGCAGCGCTTTCACCGTGGAACGGGCCACGATCTGGGCGCCGATGGCGGCCTGGATCGCCACATCGAACTGCTGGCGCGGGATCAGGTCCTTCATGCGCTCGACCAGGTCGCGGCCGCGGCGTTCGGCGTGGATACGGTGCACGATCAGGCTCAACGCGTCCACGCGGTCGCCGTTGATCAGCACGTCCACGCGCACGAACGGGCCTGCCTCGAAGCGTTCGAAGTGGTAGTCCATCGAGGCGTAGCCGCGCGACACCGACTTCAGGCGATCGAAGAAATCCAGCACCACTTCGGCCAAAGGCATTTCATAGGTGATCTGCACCTGGGTCGCCAGGTACTGGATCGAGCGCTGCACGCCGCGCTTCTCTTCGCACAGGGTGATGATGTTGCCGATGTAGTCCGGCGGCGTGAGGATGTTGGCGACGATGATCGGCTCGCGGATCTCGGCGATCAGGTTCGCCGCGGGCAGCTTCGCCGGGTTGTCCAGCATCAGGATCGAGCCGTCGCTCTTCAGCACCTCGTACACCACCGTCGGGGCGGTGGTGATGAGGTCGAGGTCGTACTCGCGTTCCAGGCGCTCCTGCACGATTTCCATGTGCAGCATGCCGAGGAAGCCGCAGCGGAAACCGAAGCCCATGGCCTCGGAGCTTTCCGGCTCGAAGAACAGCGCGGCGTCGTTGAGGCGCAGCTTGTCCAGCGCCTCGCGCAGCGCCGGGTAGTCGTCGGCGGAGACCGGGAACAGGCCGGCGAACACGCGCGGCTGCATGGTCTGGAAGCCCGACAGCGGCTTCTCGGCCGGCTTGGCGGCCAGGGTCAGCGTGTCGCCCACCGGCGCGCCGTGCACGTCCTTGATGGATGCCGTGATCCAGCCCACCTCGCCCGGCGACAGCTTGTCGAGCTTCTTGCGCTTGGGCGTGAACACGCCCACTTCGCTCACTTCGTGCGCACGGCCGGTGGACATCACCAGCAGCTTGTCGCCCGGCTTGATCTCGCCCTGCACCACGCGCACCAGCGAGACCACGCCCAGGTAGTTGTCGAACCACGAGTCGATGATCAGCGCCTGCAGGCGGTCGGTATCGCCCACCTTCGGCGGCGGAATGCGGGCCACGATGGCCTCCAGCACCTCGACCACGTTCTGGCCGGTCTTGGCGCTCACCGCCACCGCGTCGTCGGCATCGATGCCGATCACCGCCTCGATCTCGCCCTTCACCTTCTCCGGGTCGGCGGTGGGCAGGTCGATCTTGTTGAGCACGGGCACCACTTCCAGGCCCATCTCCACCGCGGTGTAGCAGTTGGCGACCGACTGCGCCTCCACGCCCTGCGCGGCGTCCACCACCAGCAGCGCGCCTTCGCAGGCGGCCAGCGAACGGCTGACTTCATAGGAGAAGTCGACGTGGCCGGGGGTATCGATGAAATTGAGCTGGTAGGTCTTGCCGTCGCGCGCCTTGTACGGCAGCGACACCGACTGCGCCTTGATGGTGATGCCGCGTTCGCGCTCGATCGGGTTGTTGTCGAGGACCTGCGCTTCCATTTCGCGCTCGGTCAGGCCTCCGCAGATCTGGATGATGCGGTCGGCCAGGGTCGACTTGCCGTGATCGATATGGGCGATGATGGAGAAATTTCGGATCAGTTCCATGGAGCACGCTGGCTGCGTTCACTGCCCTGCGCGGCGCGCAGGCAGCGTATCACCGGGATGGCGATACGAACCCGGCATTATCGCATGGAACCGGCGACAGCCGTTCATGCCCCCTCGCAGCCCCCGGAACGCAAACGGCACCCATCCGGGTGCCGTCTGTCGAACTCCCTCCGGCTTTGCGCCGGGACGACGGTGGCCCAAGCTCCCATCGCCCCGGCGAAAGCCACGACCTGGCGCCTCGGCCACGGCGCTGCCACGCCGCAGCCAATCGCCCTCAGTCGTCCTTGCCACCGGGCACGGTCAGGCCGATGAAGCCACTCTGGTCACCGTGCCGAACCAGCAACAGCACAGTGTCGCCCGGCTTGGCGTCCTTCGTGGCCTCACGAAATGCAGCAACGCTGCCGACTTTCTTCTGGTTGACCATCAGGATCACGTCCCCGGGCTGGAGACCGGCCCGGGCGGCCACCGAACCGTTGATGGCGCTGATCGCCACCCCCTCGCCGGACTTGAGATCCAGTTGCTGGCGGGTATCGCTGTCCAGATCCTGAACGGACAGGCCCAGCGCGCTGGCCCCGGCCTTGGCGGTTGGCTGGCCGCCGTCGACGGAGGCCAGTACGGCATTCTTGTCGCGCGGCATCTCTCCCACGGTCACCGGCACGTCCAGCTTCTTGCCGTCGCGCAGGATCTGCAGGGTGGCCTTGGTCCCCGGCGGGGTCTGGCCCACCAGCGGCGGCAAGTCGACGCTCGAATTGATCGGCTGGCCGTTGTAGGCCAGGATCACATCGCCCGCATGCAGGCCGGCCTTCTCCGCCGGGCTGCCCTTGGTCACCTGGGCCACCACCGCGCCGGAGCCGTTGTCCAGCTTGAACGCCTTGGCGATGTCGTCGCTGACCGGCTGCACCGCGACACCCAGCTGCCCGCGCGACACATAGCCCTTTTCCTTGAGCTGCTTGACCACGTTCATGGCCACATCGATGGGAATCGAGAAAGCCACTCCCTGGTAGCCACCGGTGTTCGAGTAGATCTGGGAGTTGACGCCCACCACCCGGCCCTGCAGGTCGAACAGCGGTCCGCCGGAGTTGCCGCGATTGATCGGCACGTCAGTCTGGATGAATGAGGTATAGGGCTGGTCCTGGCTGCCCAGATTGCGCCCGACCGCGCTGACGATGCCCTGGGTCACGGTGTAGTCGAAGCCGAACGGCGAACCGATCGCCAGCACCCACTGCCCCGGCTTGAGCGCCCGCGAATCACCGATGGTCACGGCGGGCAGGCCGCCCTTGTCCACCTTGAGCAGGGCAATGTCGTACTGCGGATCGCTGCCCACCACCTTGGCGGCGAGCGTGCGGCGATCCTGCAGGCGCACGGTGACCGAATCGGCCCCGTCGACCACGTGGTTGTTGGTCAGAATGTAGCCATCGGAGGAGATGATGAAACCCGAGCCCAGCGAGGTGCGCTGCTGCTCCTCCGGCGACGGCATCGAGGGCATGCCGAAGAAGCGGCGAAACATCTCCATCTGCGGATCGTCATCGTCCGGGGAGTCCGGTGCGTCGCGTCCGGAAGAGCGGCTCTTGCCGGACTTCTTGCCCGAGTACTTCGCCTCCACGTGCACCACGGTCGGCGCATTCTTCTGCACGATGCCGGTGAAATCAGGCAAGCCAGACACCGCCGGCGCCGCGGGTGAGGCACTCTGCGCCTGTACGCCGCCGGCCAGGGCCAGGCTGATCAGCACGCCGCACGACAGCGTGCGCAGGGCGAATCGATTCATCTATTCCTCCGGATGGGGCAAGGGTTCACGCACGACCCCGCCGCCAGCCCGTTGAACGGGCTGGCTGGGGTGGGCGGTACTGGGAAGATCGGCCGCGGTAGCGGACACACGGCCGACGGTCACTGGGCCGCTTCAGGCGCCTGCGTCGACGGCTGCTGCGCCTGGTCGGGATGGATCAGCAGCAGGTAACTGCCATCGCCATTGCTGATCGGGTGGCGACCCACACGATAGGGCGAAAGGCTGCTGCGGGAGTACAGCGTCGGACCGGTGTCGCTATCGACGGTGGCCGAGGCCTGTTGGGTCAGCTTGTAAGGGGAGTCGGCATAGGCATTGACCCAGGGCGGCGCCACGGCCGGCATCTCGCTGCGTGCCACCGAGGTTCCGGTATCCGGCGCAGCCAGGCTGGCCCGGGTGGCCGCCACCTGGGGCACCGCGTGGTCGGCACCGGTGCCGGCCGGCTGGGCGATCATCAGGGCCGCCACGGCCACGCTGGCCGCAATGGCGCCACCGGCCGACCAGTGCAGCCAGTGCCTGCGCTTGCCCTGCACCACTGCAGCATCCTGCTCGATCGCATGCATCACGCGGGATGCAAAATCGGCAGACGCCAGCGGCGGGAGCTGCTGGCGCAGGCTCTCGCGGGCCACGTGATAGCGCGACCATGCCTGCTGCAGGGAGGCGTCGTGGTCGAGGCGGCGCAGCAGAAAGCGCAACTCCTCCTTCGACAGCGCGCCGTCCATGCCGGCAGACAGGTTTTCGCGTTGGTCATCAGTCATGGGGATTTGTCCTCGCGGTCGGACAACAGCGGCCGCAGTTTCTCATCGATAGCTTCGCGCGCCCGAAAGATACGTGAACGAACCGTACCGATCGGACAGCCCATCGCCTCGGCGATTTCCTCATAGCTCAAACCATCCACTTCACGGAGGGTAATCGCGGTCCGCAGTTCCTCGGGCAACGATTGGACAGTGGAAAATACGGTTTGTTCAATTTCCTGGCGCATGAGTTCACGCTCAGGGGTGGCGCTCTCCTGCATGCGGTCGGCGCCGGGCAGGAAAGCCGCGTCATCGATGGCAATGTCGTCGGCCGGCGGCCGGCGCCCCATGGCCACCAGATGGTTCTTGGCGGTGTTCACGGCAATTTTGTACAGCCAAGTATAGAAAGCGCTTTCGCCCCGGAACGAGCCGATCGCGCGCCAGGCGCGGACGAAGGCCTCCTGGGCGATGTCCTCGCACTCGCTGTGGTTCTTCACATAGCGCGATATCAGGCCGATGACCTTGTGCTGGTACTTGCGCACCAGCAGGTCAAAAGCCCGCTTGTCTCCATGTTGGACGCGCTCGACCAGCGCGCTGTCCAGTTCGTTTTCGCCCATCCGGGCCGTCTCCTTCGTCGATGCTGCCACTCGCCTCGGGATGCCTAAGGATGGGAGCGGTTTGCTCAGACAAGAACAACCGCTCCTAGTTCAGCATGCCGGCGCACGTTTACCAACCCCCAGGGAAACGGCACCGCTGGCGCCTACCCCGTCCTGTTGGGAACGCACAGATGCGCGAGCGGCGCACCTCCCCCGCCATATGCCCCTTTATCTTATACACATC